>CAWESH010000012.1:0-363326 GCA_963811675.1 uncultured Actinomycetes bacterium
TATGTTATGTCTGGTACCGCTCGACAGATTACGTATTGCTGGGCCACCGCGTCGCCCACCCGAAGTGCGCCGCGACTGGGCGCGACGACGTACCACGCTGCCACGAGTACACCACAGACAGCAACCAGTCGTAGAAGTCGCGTCACCTCCCGCAGACACTTCACGGCACTTGAGCCCTTGATGTCGGGTTCGGGTTCGCCTTGGAGCCGCGACCGACGCGGATCGCGTCCGGGTGGCCCTGGACGCGCAGTCGAGTCGCCGTAAAGGCCGCGCAGCGACTCTGGCCGTTGCTGGATGCACGAGGCGATAGCCTTCGATGATGCCAGTTCGTTGTGGTGCCCTCTCGACTCCGCACCTTGGGTACGTGACCTTCGAGACGCTGGCCGAAGCTGAGGCGGCGGCACAGGCTCGCCAGCGCAAGCTTGCCTCCCGCTCTCGATGGGTCACCCATTCGCGTACTGCACGCACTCCCGCCACGAACAGCCGGGGGACGACCACGCCCAGACCCAAATGCTCCACAACCACTTGCCAGTTACCTTGATGGTAGGCGGGTAGCCAGCTCCTAGGAGTCTCGACCGAGCCTTGGAGCTGCGACCGACGCTGGCCACCATCGAGGGCGGCGTTTGAAGTGACTGCCGCGAGTGGTATACAGCGGGCATGAGCGCGTTCTGGGGTCGGTATGGAAGTTTGCTTGTGTTCCCGATCTTGCTGGTCGTGCTTCTCGTCGTGGGGACGGTTTCCGGTTCACTGATCGTGCGATTCGGCGCGGCGTTCGTCGTAGCTCTGGCGCTGATCATGCTCATAGCTCGGGCTCGGCGCGCTGGGTAATCCTTGGATGGCCGAAGTCTGCTGGCATACGTGCGTTATGGGTGGCTAGTGCGGTAGGCCGGTGGGTACAGCTGCGCGGCCTCGGGTTCGGTGAGTCTTCGAGTGCGGTCTTCGCCCAACGCCGTGTTTTCGTAGAGCGCCCCGCAGCGAGGGCAGCAAAGCAGGATCAGTCGCCTGCGTTCGTCGCGTCCGATCTGCGTCACGCGGCCGAACCATCGGTTTTGGTTGTCCTTGCAGTAGTCGCAGCCGAATGACTCTGAAAACTCGATCACCGTGATCCTCTGACCCGCTGGTCTGAGGCCGAGGGTACCAGCGCTTCAAACCCTTGGCGACAACGCGACCGGGGGGCGGGTTTCGGGTGTGTTTAGGTGGCGGGTAATCATTTCGGGCTGGGCAGGGGTCTTAAAGTCGGAATGTCAGTGGACGACCATGGTTCAGATCGTGATGACGACGTGCTCGAGCGGATCGAGGCGGCCTACACTCGTGGCTTTCATCGTTACGTGCGGCTCGCGGCGGCTGTAAGTGGTCGCCACCAGCGCGCGGCTGACATCGTGCAGGAGGCGTTTGCTCGCGCGATCAGATCGCGGGCCACCCACCGGGAATCTGCAAGTTTGGATGCTTGGATCGCGCGGATTGTCGTGAACTGTGCTCGCGATGAGGCACGAGCTCCGATCGACGCTGGGGACGTTCCCGAGGCTGTGGCTGCGGAGCGCGGAGCCGACCGGGATCGCGCCGTTGGTGGCCGCGCTTCCGGAGCGGCAGCGGTTGGTGTTGTTCTTGCGCTACTACGCGGATCTTGACTACGCGGCCATCGCTGAGGCCCTGAACGTCGAGGTCGGAACTGTCGGGCCCACGCTCGTGGCCGCCCAGCGAACACTTCGGACTCAACTTAGCGAGGTATCCCATGAGTGACATCGACACCATCACAACTCATCTGCTCGACCAGTTGGTGCCACCCAACGATGAGGCTGCCCCCGGCTGGGCCGACGTGCTCTCTCGAGCCGCCGCGCACCGAAACCCAAAACGCCCCAGACCGGAAGCCCCGCCGGCGATTGGGATTCAGCTTGCCGCGGCGCGGGGTGATCGTCGCGCTGGTCGTGCTTGCGCTCGGTGCAGCGGCCGGGGTCGCTGCCACGCACGTTCTGAATGGCGGCGCGACCTCGACTCGGCCCCTTCCCCAGAAAGCCTGGGCACTGGGCTGTATCGCACGATGGAACGGGCCCGAAGGGGCCACCATCCGCCGGCTGGTGGCCAACGGCGGCCCGTTCAACTACGAGATCCCCACGTCAACCGGTGACCAGCCTGCCCTCAACCGCCACGTCGCGGGCACCCCGGAATCGGTGAGCTTCTACTACAACTGGCCGACATTGACGGCCTGCAAGCCGTTGGTCACGTTCAAAGACGGCGCGGCCACGACCAGCCTCGGATTCGAGAGCATCGCCGCCCGGAGAACTCGCCCGCGCCTACAACGGCGGACTCGCTCCCGCGAGTGTTGACCGATCCCACTACGCAACCACCAGCGTGCTCGCCGGCGGGATGCTGTCAACCAACGTCCAGCCGCCACCCGCCATGGGAACGTGGACAGGGGGATACCTCACCCTCAACGCCAGGCTGGTATCCCCGCATCGGATCCCAATCACCGGCAGTCAAACCTGCGTGTCCTACGACGTGACCGTAAACAGGCGAGCAACCGTCCAGGGCTACGGCTCCTTGTCGTCCAACGGCATGTTCAAACGCGGTACTGCACCCCCTCCGCCCGGCGGCGCGACTCACCAACCCGCATACACGCTCAGCCCAGGTTCGACGCTTCATGCCCGCACATGCTTCAACTGGAATGGCCACGCAAGTAACCCGCTGGCAGAGTTTCCGAACTTCACCAAGCCCGCCGAACGCCAAGCAGCCATTCACGCCGTCGACAAGACCCACTCCATCGACGTACCCGTCTACCTCACCTTCCACATCGTCCCCACCAACTCAAACCCGACCGACTCCACCCACTGGACACTCGTCTACCAAAACACCCAGGCGCACTAACGGGATGAGTCATCGCTGGCCGCTCCGATCCAGAGGCGGTTCGCGCCACCGCCGCGGATTCTTGTGACGCGGATGGGCCTAGACTTCGGTGTCGTGGCGGACGCTGTGCAACTGGTGAGTGTGGAGATCCTGGGTGGGGGTCGGGTGAGCAGTGGGCTTTGTGGCATCTGGCTGGATGAGCAGACGGGGGCGTATCGGTGGGAGAGTTTGATCAATCGCCCTGGCCCTCATGCGGTGACGGTGTTTGACGGTGAGCGTGCTGCGAGTCAGAGCCTTGCCGGGGATGGGCCGAAGCTGACTCGCTATGAAGGCTCTCCGAGGGTTGTCGCGCGTCTTGCCGGGTATGTTGGTGTGACGGCTGCGTGGGCGTTTGTCCACGGCCATGACCTGCCCTGGGGAGCGAAGATACGTACGAGCGGATTGCCTGTGGCCGGTGCTGGAGACTTGTTTGAGTTGCCTACTGGCGACGAGGTGCGGGTCGTGAGCGAGGTAACTCCGATCTCCGCGCAAACGATGGGGCGGGCGTTCTGGCTGGGCGAGACGTTCGGCGAGGCAGCGCCGGAGTTCGCCGCTGTCTTTGAAGGTGTGGTCACAGCGCGGTGTGAGGCGCGCGTCGTTGTCTACCCCGACGTGTCTGTAACGACGTTGGAGTGGGATCAAGCAGACGAGCTGATCGGCGACCCGATACGGCTCGGGGACGGGCGGGCAGGCACCCTCGCGGTCGCTGACAGTAATCCTGAGGGCTCGTTCCACATCAAGGTTCGAGGGCCGTCGCATTGGCCACCGGATTCCCCGCATTTCCGCCCAGGCGTCGAGGATCGCCCGACAACGTGTTGCGGCAAGGAACTCACGCTCGCCGGAGCCGGACAACAAGCAGCTGTTGTGACCGCCGGCGCCGATCACATCGTCATCACCGGCGCCGGAGTGACGCACGAGTCGATCCGCACAATCCTGGCCGCTCTCCAACCAATCTGACACGCCTTGAGCGGCGACCGGCGCTGACCACCATCCGGCAGTCATCGTGGGTCACGGGGCGACCTGGAGCCGCCACCGACGCTGGCCACCGTCTACGGTCACGTTCGGTGGAATGTCCTGGACGCTTCCTCGACGACTTCATCGACGTTGGCGATCACACGCCGCGCCGCCTCGGTCGCACAATCCACTGAGGCCGCGACGCGTTGTCGTCGGAGCGCCGTGAGCGCCCGCGGTGGGGCCTCACCCAGCGACCAGACCAGGAACGCGCGTAGGTCATCGGGCGATTTGAGATCAACCGGCACGGCCACTTGCATCTGCTTGGCGTGGTGTTCTTTCGAGTAGCTGCTCGTTCGCATGCCTTCGAAGTCGGGTGGTGGCAGGATGCGGCCAGGGATCATGAAGACGAGCACGACCGTGGCCTCATTCGCCGACTTAGCAGGAATGGCGGTGCGTGACGCCACGCGGCCGATCACCTGGTCGAGAGGATCGAGGGCATCGGCGAAGAGCGATCGATTCGTGTCTTTGATCACGCCAACGCCAATCCATGTGCCTGCCATCAGATCGAGACGGCGGGCGCCTGGGTGCCAGTCGAGCACATCAAGTTGGGATCGTCGATCGTCATCCGAACCAGGGTATCTCGCGTCGGGCAAATGTCCCGGCCCCTCTCAAGGGCAGCTGTGGGCATCGGCGGCTGCAGGGACTTACGCGCCCTGCAGCCTGGACATACCCAGTTCGAGGGCGAACAGGCCGACGATCGCAACAGCAACCATCACGAGTCCAACGATCCCGAGGATCACTCCAGCGGTCGCCAACCCTTCACCGCCCACCGTGGGGTCTTCGCGGATCTCTCGCTTGGCTCCAACGCCAAGCCAGATCGCCATGACAGACCCCACCACCGGGATCATCACCAACCCAAGCACTCCCAGAACGAGCGACGCTATCGCCCACCCACTGGTTCGAGCCGCCGGTGAAACTGAAGTAGACACACCCCGAGGATACACGCAGCTACGACCCGAACAAGCTCGCCCGCAGCGGCTCTTCAGCCCAGGATGCCAGGCACCATGGTCGCCGGTGT
Organism: uncultured Actinomycetes bacterium; assembly: GCA_963811675.1. GTDB lineage: Bacteria > Actinomycetota > Thermoleophilia > Gaiellales > JAICJC01 > CAVPTL01. The sequence continues at coordinate 4,913 of CAWESH010000012.1, forward strand.
TCAGCGTCGAAGTCCGGGTCTTTGCGTGAGCTGGAGGCGTGCCGTACTCTTGACGCATGAAGGTGCTTCTCGGGGCGTATGCGGTTCTCGTCGCGGGTCTCTGTGTCCTGCTTCTCGCATTGCATGTGTCGGCGGTGGCCGCGCTAGTAGCCTCCGTGCTCGCATTCGCGTTGCCGATCGGGTTCTTCTGCCTGCTCGTGGCGGCGTTGAACAACTGGAAAGGCACCGGCTCGTAACTGCGGCTGATTGGAGGCCTCGTGGATCAGAAGATCAGCGTTTTGGTGATTCTCGGTGTGATGGTTGGCGGGGCCTGGTTGCTGATCCGCTCTGCCGTCGCCTCGGGCGTTCGCCGAGGACGGCGACCAGACGATCCTAAGTAGTGCCCTGGAGCCGCGACGCGGGCAACCATCCATGGTCGTGGCTGGGCTTCGTGATGGCGAGGCGCCCGATCTGGATGGCGTTCGCCGACTCACTCGGGCGTCTGGGCCTCCGGCGGGCGACAGCCCGGCCTGGGTAGCGGCCGAGTGCGTTTGACCGACGCGTCCGCCAACTCCATACTCCAATGATCGAGCACCTGCACCGACACGAAGTTCAACTGACGATCCTCGCCACCGTCGCGTATGTGCTCTTCCAGTTCGGCGTCACTCAGGGATGGTGGGGCGCCACGCTGTTCTTCGTCCTTTTCGCGGCGGCAGTGGCCGCGGACATCAGGCGTAGGCTCCGCGGTCGCGCTTCTTCGACCCACACCGTGATCTGACAAAACTGCCACGGCGTGTTGCGTGGGCGGACGGCGGCAACCGCGGGCCACCATCCACGGTCAGGGCGAAGATTGGGTTGCCCTGGAGCCGCGACCCGCGCGGGCCACCACCGCGGTCTGTGTCTTGTCGTTGGGTCGGACACGAGATCGAAGTGTCAGGCAATTCTCACAACACAAACGACCATGACTACCCGCTGTCGATCAAGAGAGGATGGACGGGTTAGTTGCTTTCGATGGGTTAGTGGAGCGAGCGGGCGATGGCAATCAGTTGGGACGCGGAGTGCTGTCCCATGACAGCGATGCTGAGGCCTCCGTGGACGATCTGGGGAGGGCCGGCAATTGGGTTACCGCGACGTGATCGTTGCGGTAGCTTGGGCTCCGGCGACGCATCCTTGGTGTCCGAACGCGGCCGGAGAGGGCTGAGCGGTGACCCAGATGGTCGCCACCTCGAAGTAGGCGGAGCTGAACGGCGTGATCTGCCATGTCTGTGCCACCGCGCCGGAGCGACCCGTTGGCGCTGACAATGACCTTTTGGTGTCCGTGCCCCGTACCGCCGCGGCTGGTGTGGAAGTCACAACGATGCTGGCGTTTGATGGAACGTTTGGTGCCAGCACAAAACGAGCGGAAAGCCGACCGGTCTTGAGGGTGCAGCTTGCGGTGAGTCTTCCAAACCCGGGAACCGCCAACAGCGTCTCGGGGGTGGCGCCTAGATCGACGCTGGAGGAGCCGGCGAGAATCCGTGTGCCCAGTTTGGGCCCCGCGGCTGCCACTGCTTCCGCTGCATGGCTCATCGCCGGCGCCGACGCATCTGTCGAGCGGCCACAGGCCGCCACACACAAGGCGACCACCAACGACCCCGATCCCACGATCACTCGCTGCCACATGTCTCCTCCTCCAAAGCACGCGCTTTTTCCGATATACGCCGGGTACGCCCGTCCAGGGTCAGCGCCGCCATTCCGCTGGGGTCGCCTTACGGTGGAGTTCGCAGTGCCGTCGAGGTCTTAGTGGGTGCCGATCACCCCGGCAAAATGTTCCACGACGGTGGCTTCTGCCGCGGTCGCACACCCGTGCTTTGTGGGTACCGAGACCGCGGTGATGTTTGCGCTGTACTGGACGGCTTCACCGCCGAACGACATCGCGTAGTGGTCGATGACAGCGCGGCCGGCGCCCCCTACGGCAGGGCTCGAATCGAGAAGTCGGGTGAAGTTCGACAACGATGCGATCGCGCGGACAACGGCTGCCCGGGTTGTCACATGTGTGGAGTCGTGAGAGAGCACCGGCCCCCCGAATCCTCGTGCTGCCGTCGAGAACACAAATCGCGTCTGCGGCCTGGGGCTGCAGCGAACGGTAAGGATGCCAATCTGGTGGACGTAGTCACCGCCCACCACGCTCATGAGAATCGCTCGATGTTGGTAGCCAATCGAGCGTTGCGCGTCGATAACGCGGATCGTCGATTCATATCCGCCACTTCGCCCGGAGACACGTCCAATAGGGTCTCTTGGCGGGGAACCTGACTCAAAGCGGCGTTTGCCGTTGAGTGGCTCACTTGCGACGGCGGGCGCTGAGACTGGGCGCGCGTGAGTGACGCTCGCCCATTCCCGCCGCACGCTGACGCCACCAGAACCGCAACGATGGCGGCGCACGCCGCCACGATCCGACAATCCCATAGCCAGTGACGTTTGAGCATCGTGTCGTTCTTACGTGCAGCGGGCATGCCCGCGTCCCGACCACCGGCGCGACACAACTCGATTGGGGCGCAATCGGGCGTGTGGCACGCGGGACGCAATCGGTGCTCTCGGGTGTATATCCGTCATGCGCGTTTTCGTGGTTTCGATGGTTCTGGTGGCGCTGGCCTGTGGGTGTGGGGCGCACCAAAGTGAGTCGACCACCGTGTCGTCGACGGGTGTCCGCGTGGTCATGCCGCGGGAATGGCGTGTCGTGAAAGCGGCTCGCGACGCTCCGGTGACTGATCCGCTGACGATGCTGGTGGTGGGGACAGAGGGCGTCCGGGCGAGGTCGTCCCAGTGCCAGATCGCGGCGTACCGCGTCCCGGCCGAGGGAGCGGTGGTGGTTGTCGTTGGCTGGGCGGGTGGCGGTGGATCGATGAAGCCGGGCCGCGCTCCGCTCAAGGCGATGACGACCGTGCGGAAACCAGAGCTCGAGTGTTTCAGTGGGCGCGGCGCGGGCGCTCAGGTACGACTCCGCGGGAAGGTCTACCAAGTCAATGTGATGGTCGGTGACCACGCATCGAAGCGGCGAGTCGCTGAGGCGCTCGCTGTGGCACGCTCGTTCAATGTTGCCGGCAGCGACTAACACACGCCGGGATGCGCCTGCTGCCTTTCATCGTGCTGGTCGCGCTTTGTGCCGCAGGATGTACCGCGGCATCGGCGAGCGACCCACGGGCCCCCGATTCTCACAGGCCGGTCAGACGATCCGCTTCATGTGTCTGGCGGCGTGTCGCTGTGCCGGATCTGGCGCCTGGGTTCGAGAGCAGCTTGGTGGGTGTGGCTGCACCGGCGGAGCGCTCTGCGTGGGCGGTCGGTGACTACTTCTCCGGCCATGAGGGTGGGCGCTCAGGGTCAGTGGTCGAGCATTGGGACGGCTCTCGCTGGGTGACTGTGCATCCCGCGATCCTGCGTGGTGTGCTTCTCGAGTCGGTCGCCGCGACAAGCTCACGTGATGTCTGGATCGCGGGCGCGGCGAATGGCAGCGGTCACGGCGCATTCGTCGCGCACTGGAATGGGCAGACGTGGGCGCGCGCTCAGCTTCCGTTCGTTAGTGGGTCGAGCATCGTCAACGACATCACCGCGCTCAGCGCTCGGAACGTCTGGGCGGTTGGATTTCGCGCGCGGAACCTTCATGGGCAGACGCTGGTATTTCATTGGGACGGTCACCGGTGGAAGATCGTCCCGAGCCCAAGCCCGCCGCCGCGTGACGGACGACGGTCGCGTGTACGCCAGCCTTGAAGGGGTAGCCGCGCTCTCGCCGACCGACGTGTGGGCTGTCGGTTGGACACAGACGCTCGGAATCGCCGGCCCTGCGGACACCCTGATCGAGCACTGGGATGGCACCACCTGGAAGCGGGCGCCGAGCCCAAGCCCCGCTCGCCCACCGACGCGAATGAGCTTCGACATGCTGTTTTCGGTTGCCGGCACATCCACGTCAGATGTTTGGGCATACGGCGATCAGAACTCTCTGTCAGCGGGCTACGGTGGAGGAGGAGATCACCCGTTGGCGGAGCACTGGGACGGGCGCCGCTGGCAACGCGTCCTAGGGCCACACGCCTCGCGTCGGGGAATCTTCTATGACTCGGTGGCGGCGGGCGGCCGGGTGCTCGCGGTTGGCGACCAATCCCAGCCGCACACGACGCTGATCGCCGAGCGCACCGGCATGCGATGGATGGTCACACCTACCCAGCTGGGGTCGCTCTCCGCCGTCGCGGCGACGACGGCCGGCACCGTCTGGGCAGTCGGCGCGGTCGGAACCCGCCCTCTCATCCTTCGGTGTACCCCCAAGCCCGGTTAGCCCGGCCAGGTTGGTAGGTCGGAGGCCGTCCAGCATGGCTTGCGCTCGGTCGCGCATCGCTTGGGTTGGGGTTGCGTCTGAGGCGATGTAGACGTAGATCTGCACGGTGTAGCCGGATGCCGCCGTGCCGTGGATCTCGAAGTAGCGCCATCCACCCTCACCTGGAGGCGAGAGCCGGGCGGGCAAGCTCAATGGTGTGGCAGCGGATCGCCGGTCGGCAGTGTCGACCAGTCGCGCGAGGCGTCGGTGCTGATCACGATGCCGGTGTGCGGTAGCGCATCGATGGTGTAGCTCGGGATTGGACAGGCCTGTGGGTCGCGGTAGGGGATCGTGGATGCCCAGGCGCATAGCTGGTCGCCTTCGGGTCGCGCGTGGGTTGGAGCATCGCGGCCAACTGCCCAGCCGCGGATGCGTGAAAACGTGGGCGGGTCGAGTGTGCCGGGGTAGAAGTCTCCTGGCTGGATCGCCACCGTCGCCAAGACGTGGTTCAACTCGGACACCGTTGATTGGGGAGCGGGCTTGCCGCCGTATTGGACGAGCAGTTCGAATCGGCGCCCGGATTCGGTGAAGAATCGGGCTGCGCCGGAGATGTCACGACGCTGGTCTGCCTCTGTGGCGAACGTGGCGGAGGGATAGTCGCCTGGGTGGATTCGGAGCGCTCCGTCGAGCTTCGGGTACGGCATGCCGTCATTGGCAAACGCCTGGCTGAACTCATCCAGAAACGCCCGTACATTACCGACTCGGGGATCACGGTTGCCGTCATAGTTTTGGATCTCGGTGCGTCCGCGAAGTACGACCACGTGCCAGCCGCTGGGCAGCGTCACGGCGATCCCGTGGCCCGACACCACGGTGCCCGCCGGTGTGGAGTCCCGGGAGCCCGCCGTGGCAGCGTGACCACAGCCGCAGACCGCCAACGCTAGGAGGACGACGCACCATCGCATGGAACGTGTACGCCTTGGGGGGCCGGTTGCGTCCAGGGCACACGTCGATCTGCGCCGGCCAGACCCGCGTCGGGCAGTGCAAACCCGTGCAACACATGTGACAATGAGTGCAATGACGAAGTGTGGGGGGACGCAGAATCGTTGGCTGGGCGTAGGTAGTTCGTGAATCCAACGCCTGATGATGGTGTGCTGGTTGAACAGGCCCGAAACGGCTCGCGTGACGCTGCGGGTGAACTTTTTGAGCGCCACTGGCCGGGGGCATGGCGGTTGGCGCGTGCTGTCACCGGGCGAAGTGACATGGCCGACGATATCGCCCAGGATGCGTTCGAGCGGGCGTTCGCTGCGCTTTCACGATTTGATCGTGCTCGCCCGTTCGCGCCGTGGCTTCACCGGATCGTGGTCAACCGATCGCTCGACCTGCTTCGCAGTGAACGTCGCCTGGTGGGCCTCGAAAGCGTGGCGGAGATGACAGCGCCCGACCTGCGGGCCTCCGCGGCTGGTGACCGGGCGCTGCTGGAGACGGTCGCGACGCTCAGCCCGCAACGTCGTGTGGTTGTCGTTCTGCGCTACGGCTTGGGCTACTCGCCGCAGGAGATCGCTGGGATCCTCGATCTGCCCGCGGGAACGGTGCATTCGCGGTTGGCGCGAGCGCTCGAGGATCTTCGCCAGCCGAAGCCGGGAGGGGTCGATGCCGAGCGAGCTTGAATCCCAGCTCGAGCGAGCGCTGGCCGCGCTCCCACCCTCGAGCGATGCCAGCCGAGAACAGGCCCGCAGAACGGCTCTTGACGCGCTCGGTGAGAAGCCGCCACGGCATCGGCGATTCGTCGTCAAAGCGCTGGTGGCCGTGGCTGCGGTTGTGTGTGTGATGACCGCCGGTGTCACGCTGGCAGCCAGCGGACACATCGACATCCCTCTGCTCCAGCCCGAGACGACACCCCCTCCGACCACTCCCTCCACTTCGAGGCAGGCCCGCTCGCCGCTTCCGGCCGGCTCGGTCGCGCTCGTGGTGACGATCGGCGGGCGGGTGTGGTCAGCCGGCCCGCACGCCGCGCACGCACGCCCCGGCACATTGTCTGACATCTCTCTCAGCCCCGGCGCGCTTTACACGCTCGAGGCTCAGGGCCACCGACTTCGAGCTGTCGAAACGGCGTCGGGCCGGGTCGCGTTCTCCCACCACGTGGAAGGGAGGGTGACGGCCGCGGCCTGGTCTCCGCTCCCGATCCGGATCGCATACCTCGAACAGGTCGGCGGCACCTACCACCAGCACAGCATGTGGGGCACAGGAAGCCACGATCGGCGACTCCCTGGTCTGGCTGCCCGGTCGCCCCCACCTGGCGCTGGGACTCACTCGCATTCGCCTACGTCCGCGCCGACGGCCGCGCCGCAATCGTCACCCCCACCACCGGCACTGCCCAGACCCTGCCGCGCGCCTGCTCCATCCAACGCGCTCAAGCCATCACCTACTCACCCACCCGCGGGCTCCTGGCAATCGCAGATAGCCGACGACTCGCGATCGTCGATACCACCGGGTCAGGCCCAACACGGTGCCTCGCCCACGCCACAGGGGTGCCATCACTCGCATGGCTTGGTGGTCGCCAGTTGGCGCTCGCCGCGGGGAGCACGCTTCAGATCGCGACCGTCCGATGGGCCGGCCTCACAACCACCAGCCACCAACTCGGCGGATCGATCACCGCGCTTGCCCACGCGCCAAAAGGACATCGACTGATCGCCGCAATTGACAATCCCGCTGGCACGAGCGTGGTGCCCGTCAGCGCCGCAGGGGCAGCCGGCCCACCGCTTTTCGCACTCCAACACCAGCACGGCCCCGCCAACATTCAATGGCGCTAGCCGATGCCAGAGCGACGTCGGCTCCGGTTTGAGTGTGGGTATGCACTCAGCGTCATCGTCGTCCTGCCGCTGCTTGTCCTTTGCAGTGGCTGCCACGGCTCGAACGATGCGGCCACGACCAGCACCGTGCGACCGCCGCCGAGCACCACGACGAAAACAGACTTCGTGAGCGTGCCGCTCGTCGTGATTCCCCGGCGAGTTGCGAAATCGTGTGCAGCGCAGAAGTTGATCAGGCCGATTTGTCCCGGCCTGATCCCCAAGACGCGGCACGTCGCGGGAACGACCCTGCGGGTCATCCAAGCCAAACCATCACTAAAGAACCGCGTGTGCTTCGCGCAGTTCAACCTCATCGTGGGTGGTGAAAGCCCGCACAACCCAGAGCGGAACCGCCCTTCGCACTCCTTCTTCCACATCGCCTTGGCGGCAGGATGGTTCGGCTCGACCTCCCCATTTCCGTTCCCCCAATCGGAGGTCACCCACCAAACCGGAGAGCAGCTGCGGAACGGCGAAATGTACGACCAGCGCGACCGACCGATCTCGTTCGGACAACGCGACTGGAACGGGATCTCCGGCTACCTATTCCTCGCACCACCCGAAGAACTCGGAGGACTCTTCGGCAACCACCTCGTGTACTACTGGCAATCGCGACGCGTGAACTACATCTTCAGCCTTCACAGCTGGGAACCACTCACCCAAGCCGCGGCGACCCTCCACCGCCTTCTCGACACCATCCCAAGCCAGCAACCCCTGCGACACCCCCCCATGGGCTGTTACCCACTCACACCGTAACCGCGGCTGGGTTCCCCCAACGTGACACTTCGATTCGCCGCGGTCGCATCCACCGGCGCTTGCGAAACCAGGCAGGAGCGGCCATCTCGCCCGGGCGATCTATGCCTGCCTGGGCCGCCACCGCGGGGCGTCGTCCGGGTTGGACGGGCAGAGTCCCGCGAGTCTGACTAGGCCCCACCGATCGACCGCTCGGAAGCTGGCTGCGTCTCGAAGTTACTGACTCGCGCTATCGAAGTTGAGACCGATCGTGCATGCGCCACATGCAGGCAGATCCAAGGGTCATTCTTAGCCTGGCGGTCTTGCAGCTCCACCCCGGCCGCCTAGGTGGCGGCGATGTCGGTCGACCCACCGATCTGCGCGACCAGGGTGTGGATCCGTTCCGCCCTCTGGTCTGCGCCCTCGTGGATCGCAGCCTGATAGAGAAGTAGTCCCAACACGTGTACGCCGGAGAAGTAGGCATCCGGTGCCTGTCGGCCCGGCCCAACGTCGGGGTGGAGAACCATTGAGTTCGTCTCGGCTGACTCCTCCAAGAACATGTCCATCGCCCACATCGTCGGGTGAGCGGCCACCTGAGAATGGGCCACGTAGCGGACATATGCATTGGACACACCGGCCTCGGTAGCTCGTTGCTTCAGTTTCGGCATCCGGTGTCCGCTAGATCGCTGCTTGATTTCGTCGCGCGCTTCCAGCAGCATCAGCCGCTGATCTGCCGCCAACCTATGTTCGCCCGTGATGCACGCGAGCAGTGCGTCCCAGTGCAGTCGGTCGTCGATCCCATTCAGGAGGAATCGCTGAACGTTGTCGTCAAGGTTCTTCAGCAGCCAGCCTAGGGTGATGGCGTACTCCGTCGCGCTGCGCACCAGTAGCATCGCTTCGATGTTCTGCCCGGCATCGGCGAGCACGAGAGCGCCCTTGATGAAACGGCGCCCGCGGATGACTAGGCCGCGCACCGCCAGTTCCCGTTCGTCCGTCATCGGCAGCGCGATGTCGTAGCCGGACGATTCCTCGATAAGCGTGCGACCGACCTCCTGCGGGGTGGGTGACATGTAGCCATCCTATGCGCGCGTTGACCGGCCTCGCGCCCACGGGAATCGCCCACACGGGAGCGGGGATCGCCGCCCAGGTCACGCTTCGCTCGCGTGACTAGGACTAAAGCTGGGCCGTACCCCGGGAGCAGTGCAGGGCCCGCGAACGAGCTCGGGCTGAGCACCAAGCCAACCAATCAAAGCCCATACAACCGACGCCCGAACTGAGTAAGAACGTGGTCACTCGCTGCCCCAGGGCTGTGAAGGTCGCCGGATGCGATCGCGCCGATCGAGGCTCGTCGCTTAGTGTTCCCAGCGGCTCCGCGCCGGTGTGGGTTTCTGCGTGTCTCATGATTTTCGACGGCGGGGCGCTGAGTGCTGGCCGGGGGCGTCTTCGTGCGGCTGGGAGTCGGCGATCAACAGCGCGGCGTCGATGGTCGCAAGGCCGGATGCCGGTTCGTTGCACAGCACGGCGAGAGCGCTGCCGGGGTGGACTCCGCGCGTGGTTGTCCGCAGGCGCTGGGAGACGAACGCGGGGATGACCCATGGTGGCGCGGTGAAGCACAAGGCGGTGAAGCCGCAGAGAACTTCACGTGCGGTTTCGAGCCGCTCGGCTGGTGTGTTGAGGATGTCTGAGACGCTGTCGAGATCGATCTGGTCGATCGGTGGTGGGGACTTGTGTTGGAGGCTTCGAGGTGGGTCAGTGCCTGGCCCAGGAGTTCGGTCTGTGCCGCGGCGTTGACGAGGGTGGTCAGGATCTCTCGAAGCGCTTCGGTGCGAGCGTGTCGTTCGGTGAGGGCGATCTCGGCGGCGAACTGATGGCGTTGGAAGTGCCGTTGGCGCTGAGCGCCGCGATCACGATGTCGCAGGCACGCAACGCGGAATCACCGTCTGTGCTCGGAGATGATCGCGCTGACCCGTGCGAACCGATCGTCGTCGCCGAGCGAGCGCATTTTGCGGTGCAGTGCCTCCTTCGGGGCCGAATCAGCGGCCGCGTCGTTGATCAGTCTTTCGAGCGTCTGATTGAGCGACTTACGGTTCATCGGTCGTCCTTTCGCGATTCACCGTCTCGTTGGACGGCGTGGCTGGCTGGGGTGCCGGGTGTCGTCGGCGTCGACTGAAACGGTGCGTGGCTTGTCCCGCGGGGTCAGTCGGGGCCGACGCTTGGTTTGCGTGCCTAGTTAGTTGCGTCTTGTGTGGTTGACCTACCACGCGGTGCGGACAGGTGCTGAAGACACTCCGGTTGCCGCCATCGCGTCGATGCTCAGGGCGCCAGTTCATGGCTGTCACTTTCGCCCTTCGGCGGGTTGATCTCAATACCTAGCGATACCGTTCACCCGTTTCGACAGATGCCTACCGAGCCTTCCTGCTAGTCGCCGCCTGTGGTCTCCTACTCCTGTGCGGTGCCGCCTGGAAGTGCCTGCCAGTCTCAGCAAGAACAGCACCCTTCGCTAAGCAACGCGGTCACGGGCCTGGACGCATGTCAAACCACCCGGAGGAGTTCCCGCGTTTCGAGCTTAGGTGGACACCAATCACCGGTGCTAGGGGCTAATCCAGGCTTCGTGCGTTTGGTGTCGAACGTGTGTCGGATGGTTGAGGATCGCACTGAGCGGATGCAACGGCGGTTCCAAACGCCGGTGACGATCGCGGCGCTTTTGGTGATCCCGTCGATGCTGCTGGGTCGCAGCAGCGGTGATGCCACGCTCGCGGTCGCCGCTGAGCTGCTCGAACATCGTGATTTGGCTGGTGTTTGCTGCAGAACTCGTCTGCATTCTTGCGGTAACGCCGCATCGTTGGCGTTGGATGCTGGAACACCCGCTGGAGCCGTTGGTGGTGATTTTCACTCCACCGATCGTTCCGGCGAGCGTGCAGGTGGCACAGCTTTTGCGGCTCTTGCGATTGCTGCGGTTGCTGCGGCTGGTTGAGGTCGTTCAGCGGCTGACGACCGGGCAGACGGTGAGGTTCGCCGCGATTTTGGCGCTTATGACTGCGCTGGGGGTGGTGCGGCGTTCGCTTCAGCCGAGGGCGCCCAGGTCTCGACGTGGGATGGCATTTGGTGGGCGATCAGCACGATGACTACGGTTGGTTATGGGGATCTCTCACCAACAACCACGGCCGGCAGAGTGATTGCAATCATCGTCATGCTGGTTGGGATCGGATTCATCGCGATTATCACTGCCGCTATCGCCCAGAAGTTCCTCGAGATTAGTATTGCGAAGGAGGTTGAAGCCGCAGAGCAGGAAACGGCCGGCGACATCGCGACCGCGGAAGCGCACGTCTTGCGTGAGCTTCGAGACCTTCAAGGTCGCCTCGGCGAACTCCAAGACCTCCAGGCACGACTACGAGGACTTGAGGCCGACATTCGTCGCATCGGTGAAGAGCGATCAATCCCCGCGTCTGACTGAGCCCCGCGAGGTCGAACCGCTTGGTTTGCGCTGGCGATTAGCGGTTTGCTCGGTTATGGGCAGCGATGTAGAACGTGCGCGAGTGCACTCCGTTCGGGGGGTGTCACCCAGAGTTTGTAGGTGTGCTTGATCATTACCTGGTCGGCGGCGTATTGGCAGTCGAAGGCGTGGCGGGGTGGAAGCCATGCGCTCGCGTCGTCGTCGCCCTTCGCTCGTTGGAGGAGCCGCTGACGGCGATCAGCTCGCGGGGATCATTCGCGAACGTCTCGCGACGCGCGGCGCGTCCATTCCGGCGCCGGTCTGCCAGGCGTCGCCGAGTGCGACGATGTGGTCGATCTGAACTGCGAGCGACGACCCGACGCCGCGAACGAAGTGAATCGTGCGGCCGGTGTATGGATCGTGGAGGACGGCCTCGCTTTACTTCACAGTGGTCGGAGTACTCCCAGCGTGCGATGCACGAGGTCGCGGTTGAGGATGTCGTTTCGGGTGTCGCAGCCGTTGTTGTTCACGTCTGGCCCAGTCCGGCCCGAACCGCTCGCGGGAGTACCCGTCCATCGACCCGATACCGCACGTGACTCGGAGCCGCCTCAGCGCGCGCCGAGCCTCGCCGACCGTCCACGCGGGCCCGACTCGGCGGCGCGGCACGTTTATGTGGATGGTGGAATGCTTGTGTTTGGTCTTTGATTTGTGTGTGGGCGTGCGGCCGTTCTTGGGCGTGTGCTTCGGCTTCTGCTTCGTCGACGACGAAGACGGCGCGGTCGTCTCAGTCGATGTCACATGGGTTGTGGAGGGTGGAGACGCCGACGTCGAATCGCAGCCGCTCGCGCTAGCCGACGCGATGACCAACGCCAAGAGAAACAGCGACGTGTACGAGCGACGGACTTGTATCCGAGTCAGTACGGTGGGCTCTCGCAACCGATCCCGTTGTTGTTGCCGTCGAAGTCATACGGGTCTGGCGGAAGCACCTTGAAGTGATCCCAATGCCGAGCGTAGGCGTATGAGCAGTCGAGGTCTGGGCCCCTGGGAAGCAATGGGTCGGATAGGCAGCAACACAGCCGCCACCTGGGTGGGGAGGCGGCTTGGGTGACACCTTTTTGGCGTACACGCGATGCCAAGCGGTCGTGACGGTCTCACCGCCGGCGGTAGAGACAAGTCGGAGCCAGTAGTGGACGTTTGGTGTGACGAGCTTGCCGGTGTCGCGCGCGCCAGCCCACCGGACGATGTGGTGACCGGAGACGTAGGACGTCCTGATCGAGTGTCGCAGGATCCTGCCGGCTTTGTTTCTGACTTGAAGCTGGACTCTGGCGAGCTTGTTCAGCATGAACGTCACATTCACTTTGTCGGTGACGTGATCTAGCTTGTACGGTGTGAACGTCAGCGGTGCGACCCTCACCACCCGCGAGCCGAGATGCGGCGTGATCCTGATCGTCTCGGTCTTCAAGGCAACGTTTGCGAGATCGTCCCCCAGCTCCAATTTACGAGTCCCCGGCTTCGATGGCCGAAGCCAAACGGCAGGACAGCGCGGGTTGCGCCGGCCATCGTCTGGCAGCTGCCCGAACCACCAGATGGCTCGGACACGCAACGGCCGAGCCGTCCCAAAGCACGGTGTACGTGTCCGTCGGATCATCGCCAACATCGGCGGCCACCGAAACGGTGATAGGCCCTGTCCACCCGGCCAGATGCGGGCTGCCAGCAGTCAGCGTCGGCACGGCCGCAGACACCGAGGTCGCGCCTCCCACCACACCTGCCACGACAACGAACAGCGCGCACGCACAACGCCTCACTGGAGCCTCCAAGGTCGCGGAACCACGAGGATACCCGAACTGCGAGAGCTTGTGGCGCTTGACTCGAGCAGCCTCGCGGCTATGCGGGGAGGCGCCCGCTCGGCGCTCTATCGAGCGGCATTCCTCGACCGCGTGCGACCGCGGTGGTGAACGCCGGATCGTCCGTGGTGCCAGGCGGCAGGTCGCTCATCGCCCATGCTGAGAGTGGCGCGCGCTCGACCTCGGCCTCGACGATCCCCCTCAACAGCCCGGCGCGCTCGAGTTCGCCGTCCCCGGCTGTGAGCATGGCGAGCAGGTCGAGCAGCTGGATGATCCGCCGGCGGTCGTCGAGGGCCGTCGAGAGTTCCAGCCCGCGGAGCGCCCAGGTCGTCGCGTCGTTGTCACGGCCGGCTTCCCGCGCTCGTTTCGCCAAGCGTAGGTGCATGCGCGCCTGCCACCACACGAATCCGCACGCGGCTGCCGTGTCCGCGCTGTCGCGAATCGTCTTGAGACCGAGGTCGTGCTGGCCGCGCTCGAACTCGAGCTCGCCCACCAGGCCGAGTGCCTGGGCAAGCGTCCGCTGCGCCGCCAATCGGCGGCTGACCTCGAGGCCCTCCCGGCCCATCACGAACGCCGCCTCGTTGTCCCCGCGGTACCACACCGAGTGCCCGAGGCGGACGAGCAGCCCGGCGGTGCCGGCCTCGTCCCCGAGGGCGCGAAACTCCGCGAGCCCCTGCGCGTAAAGCGACTCGGCCAGGTCGTCGTCGCCGAGCGGGTTGACCACGCCGCCGTACGAGCGGAACGCCGAAGCCCGCACTTGGCCGGGGATGTCATCGCCGTCGGCGAGGAACTCCGCGAACCACCGCGCGCCCTCCGATGGGTCAACGATCACCCAGAATCCCTCGAGCGCCGTGGCCAATCGCAAGCCCGAGCTCCGCGTCCCCGCGCCGCGACGCCCACGCAAGCGCCGCCCGCAGATTGGCCTGCTCGGCGGTGACCGACCCGATGTCCGCAGCACCCTCCGCACCGTCGGTCAGGTTCGCGGCCACGGCCAACGCGAGGAAGTGCCTCGCGTGGCGCTCGGCCAGAGCTTCCGCGTCGGGGCGCTCGGCGAGCCGCTCGGCCGCGAACGACCGGATCGTCTCGAGCATCCAGAACCGGTCGCCGGTGCGCCGCACGAGGCTCTTGTCCAGGAGCGACTGCAACAGGTCGGCATCGATCCCGGCCACGGTCTCGGTGGCGTCGAGCGTCGCCCCGCCGTCGAACACCGCGAAGCGGGCAAACGCGCCCTGCTCGTCGCCGTCGAGCAAGTCGTAACTCCACTCCGATCGTGGCACGGAGTGTGGCGTGACGCGGATCCGCATCGCGGCCGCCGCGGAACAGGTCGAGCCGCCGCGAGAGCCGCTCGACCATCTGATCCGGCGTCAGCAGCCTGGCGCGCGCGGCGGCGAGCTCAATCGCGAGTGGGAGCCCCTCCAGCCGGCTGCTCAACTCGTCGATCGCGGCGCTCGGCGGCACCTGCGCTCGCTCGCAGAAGAGCTCGGCTGCCTCGCCCTCGTCCAGCGGGTCGAGTGGGTACTCCCGCTCGCCCGTGACCCGCAACAGCTCACGACTCGTCACCAACACCCGCAGGTTCGGGCAGGCGGCGAGCAGCGCCGCGACGGCGGTGGCGGCGGGCATCAGATGCTCGAAATTGTCCAGCACCAGCAGCATCCGTCGCGTGCCGATGTGCGCCTCGACGTCGCCCGACGCACTGAGCGACTGCTCGATCGCCGCGGACACAAGCTGCGGGTCGCGCACCGGGGCGAGCAGAACCCACCACACCCCGTCGGGAAATCCCGGTAGCTCGGCGCGAGCGACGGCGATCGCAAGGCGCGACTTGCCCGCGCCGCCGGGGCCGGTGATCGTCACCAGCCGCCCGCCCGCGAGTAGCGCCACGACTTCCGCCTGCTCGCGCCGACGGCCGACAAACGAGCTCACCGGCGCGGGCAGGTTGGTGGGGCTGAGCGTCCGCAGCGACGCGAAGGTCTCGTCCCCCACCTGGAACAGCCGAACGGGAGCGTCCAGATCCTTCAGCCAGTGCTCGCCGAGATCAGTCAGCTCGACGTCGCTGTGGGCGAGTTCCTTCGTTCGCAGCGACAGCAGCACCTGCCCGCCGTGCCCCGCCGCGCCGATGCGGGCCGCGGTGTGCACGTCGATGCCGACATACCCGCCGTCGGCGAGCATCGGCTCGCCGGTGTGCACGCCCATCCGAACCCGTACCGGCCCGCTCGCGAGCGCCTCCTGCGCGGAAACGGTCGCCCTCAAGGCATCGGACGCGCGAGGGAACGCGACAAACAGCGCGTCGCCCTGGTTATCAACCTCCACACCGCCGTGTGCCCCGAAAACGTCGCGAAGGACGCGCCGGTGCTCATCGAGCGCCTCGACGTACGCGTCACCGAGCTCCAAGAGAAGGCGCGTCGATCCCTCGATGTCGGTGAACACGAACGTGACGGTGCCGCTCGGGAGATTGGGCATGACTCAGCGATTCTCCCCGATCTCGGGCGGGCAGAACGACAGATCCCCAAAATGGTGTCGTCGACTCGCATCCGACTCTAACCCGGAACACTCCGACGAAGAAACGGCTAGTTGAGAGGCCACTCCCGAACCCTGCCTCCAAGGCGGGGACGCATGTAACCGGGTACCTGGATGATCTCTGCGGGCGTCAGCACCCCGACATGAGAATCCTCCAGACCTCTGACTTGCGTGCCGTGAAAATTCGGAGTGGGTGGCGTCGGAGCGTCGCGGACATTTGGTTAGCAGTCAGTGAAGTTGGCTGAAACGCGAGGAATGTTTTGGTTAGACCAAGCTCAGGCACGTACTACAGGGACTATATCCATAGCAAAACGGCTTTCTACCAAAGGATGCTAACTCAAAAAAGGTTGCGACCACTCCCTGGTTGCGAGAATCGCGGCCGTGCAGAGCCGCGCCACCAGGGTGCGTGACCGCCATGTCCACCAGGTGCACGACCTGGTCGTCAACACGCTCTCGCGCGACGTCACGGTGGGCGGGATGAAGGTCGGGCTGTCGGCCAAGGAGTTCGAGCTGCTGGCAAAGCTGGCGGTCGAGCCCGAGCGGGTGTTCTCCAAGGGAGAGTTGCTGGAGACCGTGTGGGGCTTCCGGTCTCCGGGGAGGACCCGCACGCTCGACTCGCATGCCAGTCGTCTCCGCCAGAAGCTGGCCGCGCACTCGGACACCGAGTGGATCGTGAACGTCTGGGGCGTCGGTTATCGCCTGTACAAGCCGGAGTAGCGACGGATGCGAACAGGCTCCAAGATGCGCGTCCGCTTGTTCGCCCAGTCGAGCGGCCGAGATCGACCGGCTCGAGAGCCCGGCTCGCCGCGATGGCCGAGGAACTCGCGCTCGAGGGACATGCGCGAGCCCGGTTCATCGGCCGGGTCAGCCACGAGCTGCGCACACCGATCACGGTCATCAAGGGCTACGTGTACACGCTCGGTCGGACCCAGACCGATTCCGACCTGCTGGCCAAGCTGGACGTCATCAACGGTGAGTGTGAGCGGCTGGCCTACCTGGTCGAGGATCTGCTCGAGCTGTCGCGATCGCGATCCGGTGAACTGCGGGTGGGCTCGGAGGTGTTTCTCGCTACAGGACTGCCTCGACGAGGTGGTCGAGCGGCTTCAGACGGTCGCCGACCAGCGCCGGATACAGCTCGAGCTGCGCGTGGGACGGTGAGGGTGGTCGTGATCGGGGTGATCAGAACCGGGTGCGCCAGATCTTCGCCAACCTGCTCACCAACGGAATCAAGTACGGGCCGCCCGAGACGGCCGTCACGGTCACGGGCGTGCTCACCGACGACGAGATCTCGGTCGCGGTCGAGGATCGCGGCCGGGGCATCGCCGAGGGTGACCTGCCCGTATGTGTTCGACGAGTTCTTCCAGGTTCCCGGCCGCTCGGAGCCGGGTATCGGCCTCGGTCTGGCGGTGGCCCGCGATCTCGCAGAGGCCCACGGCGGCACGATCGACGTTCGCAGCACACTCGGTCGCGGGACATGTTTCACCGTGCGACTTCCCGCGTGGCGGGAGGCCGGGGCTGAGTGTCCGGCCGAATGATCGCGCCCTACCTGGTCGCGATCCGGCCGAGATCCGTCGCCCGTCCAGGCGGAATATGGCAGTCGTTTGCCCGGCATCGGTGCGCGCTTCGTTGCCGGGGTGCTGGCCGAGGCCACCGGCGCAGGGGTGGGGACACACCGAGCTCGCCGGGTTGGTCACGGCGGCCGAGGAGCGCAGCGCACTGTGGCTTGTGACCCCGGGCGCCGGTCGTGGCGCGCGCCGGAGATCCGGCGATGGCAGGCGAGTCAGATTCGTTCGTAGCGATCAGGATCTGCGCTCGCTGGTCTTGACCGCCGCCGCGGCGCGGGACCACAGCGTGTGTCTGGCGGGCGTCTCGGGTCGCGGCCGCCGCGCTGACGCGATCGCCGCGAAGCTCACCTCGGTGGGCGCGCGTGTGGGGCGGGTCGAGGTCGGAGTCGCCGATGCGCTCGACGTCGGCTGGGCGGTCGAGTTGCTGATCGGCGCCGCTGCTGACCCGCGACGCGCTGCAGCTCGCTGCGTGACGTGATGGCCTCGGCCCCGCGCTGCGGATGGTGCGGCGTGCCGGTGCTTGGGAACCGGTGCCGGCGATGCTCGGGCGACGCGCGATGAGCCGCTACCAGCGCCGCGGCATCGGCTGGGCGTCGCTGCGGCGTTCTGCTCCTGGTGTTCTGGTGGGTGCTGTCGCCCGGTCGTCGTCGCCGAACGGCGCAGCCCATCGTGCGGGTGCTCGAGGTGGTGCGGCCGCTCGCCGCCGGCGATCGGCATCGCCGCAGCAGACGTGGCACTGCGGCGGGTCGAGTACTCGACGCGCACTTGCCCACAGTCTGACCGACCCGGCGCAGGCCATCGGCCGGATCGCGGCAGCTGCCGCTCGTACCGGGATCGCCGGTGATGGACGCTGAGGTGGGCGTACGCCGGGCGGGCCAGGGGTTGATCGACGTGGCCGTCAAGGTCGATACCGACGCCGGGCGTACCGGCCGGAGATCTCGCTGGCGTCCAGGGCGACCTGGTGCTGACTCAGCCGGGCGACCGCCACGCACGTCGGTGGTGATGTCGGACGTCACGGTCGTGTCGGCCACGCATACGCCGACCGCCGCTGTGGTCACGCTGCGGTTGCCGGCCCGAAGCTGGTGATCGCCGCGATCCGGGCCGAGAGCGCGGGCGATCTGCGGCTTGGTGACCCACGGAGGTCGACGTCATGAGTGCGGCGAGTGCCACTCGCTGTCTGGTCGTCGCGACCGATCGCGAACTCGGCGCGCGACTGACCGAGATGCTCAGGCGGGCGCCCAGCATCGAACCTCTGGGAGTCGTTGCGCCGACGCGGGCGCTGGCGTCGCCGCCGTCCTGCGAGGTGCTGGTGGCCTGTGATGAGCCAGGACGGACAGCGGTCGAGCTGGCCGCCGAGCTGGTCACCGCCTGCCCGCATGCGGGCGTGATCGCGCTGACGGTCGATCCGGGCGTCGAGACCTACCAGTCGGCGCTGGCGGCCGGCGTGCGCGCGGTTGTCGCCGCTCCGCCCTCGCCCGGCGGTGTTCATCCAGGCCGTCGCCGACGCGGCCCGCGGCTGGGTGGCGCCTCGGCCCAGACAGCTGGGCTCGATCACAGCGGTGGTCGGCGGCTCGGGCGGAGTCGGCACGTCCGCGGTCGCGCTGGCACTCGCCCAGCTCGGGCGGGGCGGCGCTGGTCGACATGAGCCACGGCTGGGACGATCTCGAACGCGCTCACCGCGAGCCCGGCCGGGGCGTCGCTGGTCGATCTCGCCCGGGTCGGGCCTGCGCTGGCCGGGGCACTGCAGGCGCGCGCTCGTGCCGCGGGCGCCGGCAAGGCGCAGCTGCTGGCGTCGCCGCCGGATCCCCCGGCGCTCGAGCTGGTCGGCGCTGGTCTCGGTGTCGGCGGTGGTGCGCGAGCTGAGGGAGACCGTTCCGGTCGGGGTGGTCGACCTGCGGGCGGCTGACGGCCAGCGTCGCGCGCGAGACGATCGTCGGAGTCGACCGGATCCTGGTGGTGGTCACCCCGGACGTGCGCACGACGATGACAGCGCGCACGCTGCTGACCGCCGCTGCGCGTTGGGGTGCGCCGGTCGAGACCGCGGGCGTGGTGGTCAACCGCTGGAACCGGCGGGCGGAGCTCTCGCTGCGAGCGGTCTCGCGCACCGTCGGGTGTGAGATCGCAGCCGTCGTGCGGGATCGTCCGCGCCGCATGACCGCGTACACGAACGGACGGGTCGATCTGGCCGAGTGGCCGGAGCGAAGCCCGCTGACGGCGCTTCGCGCGCTCGCCGACGAGCATGGCGTGCGTGCGGTGAGCGATGCATTCGAACAGTTGTCGGCCGACTACCGCGACCGGATCCGGCGTGAACTGGTCGGCGAGCAACGTGGGGACGTCACGCACTGCGCGATCTCGCCGACCGCCGCCTGCGGGACGATCTCGAGTCGATCGGGTGCCGTTGTCCGCCGGCCGACATCGATCGGCTGGTGGCGTCGGTGATCGACGACACGCTCGGGTTCGGGCCGCTCGACGGCCTGCTCACCGACCCGGCCGTGACCGAGGTGATCGTGAACGGCTGCGAAGCGGTGTACGCCGAGCGCGGCCGGAACACTGGTGCGCGAGCCGGTTCGATTTCGCGACAACGCCCATCTGCGCGACGTGATCGACCGGATCGTGGGCGCGGTCGGCCGGCGGGTCGACGAGTCGAGCCCGATGGTCGATGCCCGGCTGAAGGACGGCAGTCGGGTGAATGCTGTACTCCCTCCTCTGGCGGTGGACGGCCCGCTGCTGACGATCCGGCGCTTCCCCGACCGCCAGCTCACACTCGAGCGGATGGTGCTTTCGGGCAGCCTTGACCCCGAACTCGCCGATCTGCTGCGGCGAGCGGTGGAGAGCCGGCTCAACATCGCGGTCTGCGGCGGCACCGGATCTGGCAAGACCACGCTCCTGAATGCCCTGGCGGCCTGCATCGATCCGCGTGAGCGGATCGTCACGGTCGAGGACGCCGCCGAGCTGCGACTGCCGCTGCCCCATGTCGCGCGGCTCGAGTCGCGGCCGCCGAACCTGGAGGGAAGGGGCGAGGTGCCGCTGCGCGCGCTGGTGCGAAACGCGCTGCGGATGCGCCCCGACCGGATCATCGTGGGCGAGGTGCGCGGTCCCGAGGCGCTGGACATGCTGCAGGCCATGAACACCGGCCACGACGGCTCGCTGACCACCGTCCATGCGGGCTCGCCCGACCAGGCGCTGCGACGGATCGAGATGATGGTGCTGATGGCCGGGTTGGAACTCCCGCATGCGGCGGTTCGCGAGCACGTGCGTACCGCCATCGATGTGATCGTGCATGTCGCACGTGACGGCGCGGGACGCAGGCATGTCGCCGGCGTGGCCGGGTGCGACCGGGGCAGGGGCGGAACGCTGCCGCTCGATGACAAGCTGCTGCAGCGACTCGAGTCGGGCCGATGCTCGGCCGTCTGAGCGTCCGTTCGGCGAGTCAGGTGTGGCGGGCTCGGCGTGACGCGAGCCGTCTGGAACGCCAGCTTCCACTGGTGGCACAGGTGCTCGCGGCCCACCTGAAGGCGGGCAGATCGTTGCGTCAAGCGATCGCCGAGAGTGCCGCTGATCTCCCCGAGCCGAGCTGCGATCGGATCCGCGCAGCCGCCGGGTCACTCGACCTGGGGGCGTCCCCGGCGGAGGCGCTGGCGATGCTCGGCCACGGCGAGGACGTCCGTCTGATGACCTGCGCGACCGAGCTGCACACGCGCTTCGGCGGCGATCTGGCCGCGCTCTTCGACGGCATCGCCGAAGCGCTGCATGAGCGCGCGGCCCTGCGCCGTTCGGCCGCTGTCGCCACAGCCCAGGCGCGGGCCACCGGTCGCCTGGTGTCGGGCATGCCGGTGGTGGCGATGGCGTCCCTGTGGCTGCTCGACCGCCCGGCGCTGACCGCACTGCTGGCCTCGCCGCTGGGCTGGGCGGCGCTCGCGTTCTCGGCGATGCTGGTACTCGTGGGTCATCTGCTGATCGGCCGAATTGCTGCGGTCGATCCGTGACCGGATCGGTCATGCTGCTGGCCGCGGTGTGGTGCGCCTCGATGGCGTGCCGCTCGCTGCGGTGCGGTCGCACGGTCGGCTCGACCCGAGCCCGATCGGTCGCAACGACCGCGCAGCGGTCGCCTGATGGTGTCGATCGGGAGACGATTTCCGGCGACGGCACGCGGCTGGTCGCCGCCATGGGCGGCGGCGGCCGACTCGATCGCGCGCGGTGCCGCCGCAACCGGGCTGGCGGAGTCGGAGATCGGCCCATTCCGGCTTGGTGCAGCCACGCTGTTTGCGACGGTGGGTGTGCTGGGGGCGGTCTCGATCGGGGGAGTGGTCGGAGTCGTCGCCGGGATCGTGCTGGCGGTGTTCGGTGTGGCCTACCCCGACCTGTGGCTGCGCACGGCCGCCGGGCGGCGGACGGAGCGGATCGAGCGCCGGGCACCGCTGGTACTTGATCTGGTGGCCGCCGGTGTCGCGGCCGGCATCGATCTGGATGCCGCGATCCGGGGCGCAGCGCAGTCGTGCACGGGGCCGTTGCGCGAGGAGCTCGAACTGGTGCAGGCCAACGTCGATCTCGGCCGAACTCGGCGGGACGAGCTGCGAGACGCCGCGGCGCGCAGCGGATCTCGTTCACTCGCGGGTCTGGCGATGGCCGTCTCGCTGTCCGATCGGCTGGGAGTGCCGCTGGCCGAGACGCTCCAGGCCGAGGCCGGGCGAACCCGTGCCGACCGCGCCCGCGCGGTGCAGGAGCGCGCTGCGGCAGCCGGGCCGAAGGTGTTGGTGGTGGTGGTGTTCGTGCTCGTCCCGGCGGCGCTGATGCCGCTTCTCGCGGCGGTGGCGCTGTCGGTGGCCGGTGCCTTCGGCGGAGCAGGATGGTGACGGTTTCGCGACGCGTGGGCACTCATCCGTGGCAGACCTGCGCGTATCGTGCCTTCCGTGACTCGCGGGCAAGCCAGTGTTGAGTATGTGCTGCTCTGCGCCGCGCTGATCCTGTTCGCGTGCCTGCTGGTGCGCTTCCAGTCGCCGGTGACCGCGATCGCAGGCTCGGTCGATGGGCGCTGTTGCCCCCCACGCCGCCCGACCACACCCCCACCGGGGCCACCCCGGCCATCATCGCCCGCCCGCCAACCGTGCGTGCTGGTGTGGTGCCGACGGCGGCGGCCGGTAGATTAGACTGGCGCTGCCAACGACCGGTGGAGAGTCAATGACCAAGGTATCGACGTCGCGATGGTGGGCACTTGTGACCTTCGTGGTGCTGCTCGCCCTGCTCGCGCTCGCTGTCTACGTCAATAAGTAGTGGCTTCGACTCCTGCTGAGATCGTCAGCGTCAATCCCGCCAGGCCTGACGACGTCGTCGTCAGGGTGGCACCGTCGGGCGGGATCGATGTCGACCGAGCGGTAACCGTCGCCCGCGGCGTTGCCCGCGAGTGGGCAACCAGCCCGGCGCAAGCGCGTGCCGACGCGCTGATCCGCGTCGCCGCCGCGGTGGAGGCGGAGGCAGCCGGGCTGGCTGACCTGGTCTGTCGCGAAGTCGGCAAGCCGATCGTCGAGGCCCGCGGTGAGGTTGCCCGCACCGCTGCAATCTTTCGCTACCACGCCGCCGCCGCGCTCGACCCTGATGGCGAGACGTACCCGCCCTCGGACGGCCGCAGCCTGGTGATGGCTCGGCGTCGCCCGCGCGGGGTGGTGGGGCTGATCACTCCGTGGAACTTTCCGCTGGCGATTCCGGCCTGGAAGCTCGCACCCGCGCTTGCGTACGGGAACGTGTGCGTGTGGAAACCGTCAGAGCTTGCCCCGGCGACCGCTATCGAGCTGCATCGGCTGGTGGCAGCCGAGTTGCCCACCGGAGTCGTACAGCTGGTGCACGGCTACGGCGACGCCGGTGCCGCCCTGGTCGCCCATCCCGGCGTGGCGGCGCTGTCGTTCACCGGTTCCGAGGCGACCGGCTCGTCGGTGGCCGCGACGCTGGTGGCGCGGGGCGCTCCGGCCCAATGTGAGATGGGCGGACAGAATGCTGCCTTGGTGCTGGCTGACGCCGACGTGTCAGGTGCGGCTGCGGTGATCGCGGGAGCCGCAATGGGCTACGCCGGCCAGAAGTGCACGGCCACCAGCAGGATCGTGTGCGAGGCCGCGGTGGCCTCCGACCTGCGCGACGCGATCGTCGCTGCGGTCGAACGTATGCAGGTACCCGAACCGTCCCAGGTTGCCTGCCAGGTGGGGCCGGTGATCTCCGCATCCGCTCAGCAGAAGGCGGTCGATGCGGTGGAGCGGGCTCGGGCCGACGGCGCCCGGGTGCTGGCTGGGGGCGTGGCGCTCGACGGTGACGGCCACTACGTCGCGCCCACGATCGTGGAGCTGGATGACGCGGCAGCGGAGCTGGCCCAGGAGGAGGTGTTCGCACCGGTGTGCGCGCTGCTCGTGGCCGACTCCTTCGACGCGGCTGTGGCGATCAGCAACGGCGTCCGGCACGGGCTTGCCACCTCGGTCTTTACCCGGGATCTGGATCGCGCGCTCGAGGTTGCCGACCGCATCGACACCGGTTTGGTGCGCGTCAACCTGCCGACCTCGGGGGTCGATCTGCACGCGCCGTTCGGAGGAGAGAAGGCATCCGGGCTCGGCCCGCGGGAACAAGGCAAAGCTGCTCGCGAGTTCTACACCTCGTGGCGCACGATCTCGCTCGCTCCGTCCGTCTAGCGCCCTCCCGGAGGCGGCGCTGCGTGATAGGCTAGTCACGAGGTCTATAAGTGTCTCATCCAGCAGAACATCCGGGCTTGGCCGCTGATGTGGCGGTTTTCACCTTCGTCGACAACGAGATGCAGGTGCTGCTCGTGCGCCGGCGGTACGAGCCGTATCAGAGCTACTGGGCGCTGCCCGGTGGGCTGCTGCGCCCGGGAGAGACGCTGGAGCAGGCGGCCGTGCGTGAGCTTGCGGACGAAACCGGAGTCACCGACGTCTATATCGAGCAGCTCGCCACCTTCTCGGACGTCGATCGAGATCCGCGCGGCCGGGTGGTCTCGTGTTGCTACCTCGCGCTGGTCGATGCGGCCCGAGTGAGCCTGGCGCCGGGGTCCGAGTCGCGCGAGGCCGTGTGGCGACCGCTCGACTCCCTACTCGACAAGATTGACGCCGGCGAGAAGGTGCTCGCGTTCGATCACGACCTGATCCTGGCGACCGCACGGCGCAGGCTGGCGACCAAGCTTGAGTATCAGAACGTGGGCTGGAGCCTGCTGCCGGAGCGATTCACGATGAGCGAGCTGCGGCGGGTCTACGAGACCGGGATCGGGCGTGCATTCGAGCCGAACAATTTCCGGCGGATCGCGTTGGGTTGGGGCGTCTTGGCGGAGAGTGGTGAGCGGGCGACCGGCGGTCGCCCCGCGACGCTGTACCGATACGCCGATCGCAACCCCGTGATCCTGGCGCAGAGCGCCCGCTACCGGAGGGCAACGTGACCCAGGGCCTGCCGCTGCCACTGCTCACCGACGAGTACGAGCTGGCCATGGCCGACTCGTACCTTGCCCAGGGCATGGCCGAGATGACCGGCGCATTTGAGTTGAGTGTCCGCCGGCTTCCTCCGCAGCGGGGTTATCTGATCGCCGCCGGACTCGAACGTGCAGTGGACTACCTCACCCGCCTGCGCTTTGACGAGGATGCGTTGGCGCATCTGAGGCGCAATCACATCGTCTCCGACGCGCTGATCTCCCATCTTCGCGACCTCCGCTTCCGCGGCTCCTTGGATGCCGTCGCCGAAGGCGTTGCGGTGTTCGCCGGGGAGCCGCTGCTGCGCGTTGAGGGCGACCTGATCACCTGCCAGATCGCGGAGACGTATCTGCTCAATCAGGTGACCTACTCGACCATGGTCGCAACCAAGGCGGCCCGTATCGTCGACGCCGCGGCAGGCAGGCCGGTGGTGGACTTTGGCCTTCGCCGAGCGCACGGGGCCGACGCCGGTCTGCTGGCGGCCCGCAGCGCGTACATCGGAGGTCTGACGGCCACGGCGACAGTGGAGGCCGGCCGGCTGTGGGGGATTCCCACCACCGGTACGATGGCGCACAGCTATGTGCTCGCGTTCACCTCGGAGCTGGATGCGTTCTGTGCGTTCCTGCGCGACCATCCCGACCGCTCGACGCTTGTGATCGACACCCATGACGCCCTCTCGGGGGCTCGTAATGCCGTTGCTGCCGCCGGCCTCACCGGGCGTCACCCCCCAGGCGGTGCGGATCGATTCGGGTGACCTCGAGGAGTTGTCGGTGGGAGTAAGGATGGTGCTCGACGGGGCCGGACTGGTTGGCACCAGGATCGTCTGCTCGGGAGATCTGGACGAGTACCGGATCGCCGACCTGATTGCCGCCGGGGCGCCCATCGATGGGTTTGGCGTGGGTACCAGCCTGGTGACCAGCTCTGACGCGCCCACGCTCGGCGGTGTGTACAAGCTGGTCGAGCTGGAGGGGCGGCCGGTGATGAAGACCTCCCGCGGCAAGCTCACGTTGCCCGGGCGCCACCAGGTGTTCCGCGACGACCTGCGGGACGTGATCGGGCTGGTGGGGGAAGCGCTCCCGGGCGAGCCGTTGCTCCAGCCGGTGATGCGCGCGGGGCAGGTCGTTGCCGGGTCGTCGCTGGAGGAGATCCGGGATCGCGCTCGCAGGCAGGTGGACAACCTGCCGCTGGCGACGCGCGCGCTGCGTGACCCCGTTACCATCGAGCCGTCGCTGTCGCCCCGCCTGGAAGCTCTCGAGGAGGCAATTGCTGAGCCCGCCTGACACCATGATGCGGTCTGATGCAGAACTGACCACGCTGCTTGAGGCCAAGGCCGAGCGGCTCGCCCACGTTGTGTCCAACGCTGGGCGGGATCGGATCGTGCTGGGACTGTCGGGCGGAATTGACTCCGCGGTCGCGCTCGGAATCGCGGCCCGGGCGCTCGGGCCCGACGCCGTAACCGCAGTGAGGTTGCCGTCCAGGCACACCGAACAGGTGCACCTCGACGACGCCGAGCTGACCGCCGCGGCCGTCGGGCTGCCCGAGGAAAATCTGCTGACGATCTCGATCGAGCCGCTGCTGGCCGGGCTCGCGCGGGTGCGGCCGGAGGTGGCCGGAGCTGATCTTCGCTTTGGCAACGCCAGCGCGCGATCCCGGATGATCGTGATCTTTGACGTGGCTCAGGATGTCCGCGGGCTGGTGCTCGGCACCGAGAATCGCACCGAGAATCTTCTGGGGTACTTCACCCGGTTCGGCGACGCCGCTTCCGACATCGAGCCGATCTCCGACCTGTACAAGACCGAGGTGCGATCAGCCGCCCGGCTGCTGGGTCTGCCTGAGGGTGTGATCACCAAGCATCCGACCGCCGGGTTGTGGGGCGGTCAGACGGACGAGGACGAACTGGGGTTCACCTACCACGACGCCGATCGAGCGCTGATCGCCGTCGTCGATCGCGGGCTGAGCGACATCGCCGCCGCCGAGTTGACCGGGGTCGATATCGACGTGGTCACCCGTGTGCGCGAGCGCGCCGAAGCCGTCGCCTGGAAGCTCGTCGTCCCGCACGTTCTGACTGTGTGAGCCGCCCTCAGGCGGCGCGCAGCGGCTGCATGTCGGCCGACGCAGCAAGTTCGCGCAGCGCCTCAGCCTCGAGCTGACGAACCCGCTCGCGCGTGAGACCGACGATTCGGCCGATCTCCTCGAGGTTGCGAGGGTCCTGACCGTCGAGCCCGAAGCGCAGCTCCAGGATCAACCGCTTGCGCTCGCCAAGCCTGGCCAAGCCTTCCCGCAGGCGTTCGTGGCGCAGGTGGGTCTCCGCCAGCTCCTCGGGATTCCCGGCATCCGGATCGGCGATCATGTCGCCGAGTTCAGAGTCGCCGTCTTCGCCGACCGGCTCGTGCAGCGACACCGTTTTCCGGGCGAGGCCAAGCGTCTCGGCGACAGCGTCGGACGTGAGTTCCGCAGCACGGGCGATCTCGTCCTCGGTGGGCTCGCGTCCAAGGCTCGCCTCGAGTGACCGGCGGGCACGCTCGATCGCACGCAGGCGATCGGAGACGTGTACCGGCAGCCGGATGGTGCGACCGCTGTTGGCGATCGACCGTTGCACCGCCTGGCGAATCCACCAGGTGGCGTAGGTCGAAAACTTGAGGTCGCGGCGCCAGTCGAACTTCTCGACGGCCCGGTTGAGGCCGAGCACGCCCTCCTGGATCAGGTCGAGGAACGGCACGCCCTGACCGCGGTACTGCTTCGCGATGGAGACGACCAGACGCAGGTTGGACTCGATCATGCGCCGCTTGGCGACGGTGTCGCCGGCCTCGATGCGCTTGGCCAGCATCACCTCTTCGTCCTTGGTCAGCAGCGGGTAGCGGCCTGCCTGGCGCAGGAACAGATCGAGGCTGTTGGTGGTGGCGATCTCGACGTCGACCACTTCGATCCGCTCTTCGGCGGCGGGCGGGTCGGTGATGTCAACGCCCAGGTGTACGAGCTCATCGCGTAGCGCCTGCACGTCTTCGGGATCGAGATCCAGTTCCAGCGACAGGCCGGCGATCTCGTCTTCGTAGACGACGCCACGTTCTTGTCCGAGCTCCACCAGCAGCCGGGCCTCCGGCTCGATGACGAGCTGCTCAGTCATCCGTATCAACTCCCTCGTGCACTGTCACTCGATCTCACTACCCCAAAGATTCGCTGTCGGTTCTGATTTTCCGGCACGTTTTACCGACACATGGTGTGTATTGGATTGGAAGCGCCGAAGCGCCTCTGCCCTCGTGTGACCCCTCACCGTTGGGCGACCTCACTCGAAACCAGTCTACGACGACTGAGCGAGGACTTCCATCCCCCAAGGTGGTAGGCCCGTGCCAATCATATCCCCCGTCCGCGGTATTCCGTCGCGCATTCGATGGCTGTAAGAGTACGCCATTCGGCCGCGCGAGACACTACCCAGTGACTCGGACGGCACCCTGGTACTGGGACGCATACCAGGGGTCTGACAGGCTGGAGATCTGCACCACGGTGCCGGTGTGCGGGGCGTGGATGAATGCGCCGTTGCCGATATACATGCCGACGTGGCCGAGGGTGGGCTCGAAGAACACCAGATCACCTGGAGCCAACTGGTCTCGGGGCACGTGCACGCCCTCGTTCCACTGGCTACCGGTGTAGTGATCGAGGTAGATGCCGAGCTGTGCGTAGACCCACATGGTGAGGCCCGAGCAGTCGAAGCCGGAGGGGCTCGCGCCGCCCCACACGTACGGCACTCCGAGTTCTTGCTCGGCGATCTGAACTGCCTTCTCGCCGAGTGTCCCGGCCGGTGGGATGGTGACCGTGCCGCCGCCGTCGCTGCCGCCGTCACCGCCGCTGGATCCGCTGGATCCGCCCGTACCCCCACCCGGTGGGGTGGCTGCTTGGGCCGCCTGCTGCGCTGCCGCCGCTGCGGCAGCGGCAGCCTTCGCGCGCGCCCTGGCGGCCGCCTGCCGTTGGGCGATCAGCTGGGCGATATCGCCCTTGATGCCTTCCAGCATCGTCTGCTGCTGGGCCAGGAGCGACTGCACCTGCTGGGCCTGTGCGGCGCGCGTCTTGACCAGATGACGGGCCTGCCGCCGGTCGGCGATCAGCGCCGCCTGACGGTGCTTGATCTGCAGCTCGCTGGTGTGGATCTGTGCGAGCACCTCGGGCTGGCTCTTGTTGGCGCGCGAGACGAAGTCGAGCCGGTCAATCAGGTTCGACACCGACGTGGCCCCCAGCACGTACACCTCGACACCGGGATTGGCGTTCTTGTACCCGGACACCAGGATCGAGGCCAGCTGCCGGCGGGCCTGCCGCAGGTTGGCTTTGGCCAACGCCAGCAGGCGGGTGTTGACGACCACCCGATGCTGAGCCGACCGCAACCGCGACTGGGCGCTGTCGTACGCTTCGACCGCGGCGTCAACCCGGCATTCAGCTGCATGATCTGGTTCTCGACGCGGGTGGCCTCGGCCTTCTTGGCCTCGAGCTGACCTGCGTGTGCGGAGGGGGGACCCACCGTGGCCGCGACGGCGCTCACGAGCAAAAGGAGCGGCAAAACGACCCAGCGTGTCCGCCGCGTATGCGGGGGGGTGGGCGGCACGGGGCGGGACTCTAGCACCGAAAAGCACCTGCAAGCAGGCGAATCTTGTAAGGATTTCGGCCATGCGCGGCGGTGTGTACGCCCGAGTTGACCGCTGCTGAGCATGGACACTCACGGCCAAGTCGTGGCGGTGCCACGGCGCAGGGGTGCCGGCCGGCGGAGCGGGTTGACCGGATCTGGGACGAACAGTTGCCCAGGGGGAGTGGGTAGCCCACGGTAGCGTTGCAAAGTGGTGAGATGTGGGGTAAAGTGGTCCGAAATGGGAGAGTCGTTCGTTGCTGCTTGGTGAGTCAGTTCAGAAGCTTGACGTGAAGAATCGCGTCACCCTGCCTGCCAAGCTGCGCGGACATTTCGTGGATGGGGCGGTCATCAGCAAAGGCATCGATCACTGTTTGGTGGTGTACAACCGGGCCGGGTGGGAGGCATTCACCGAGGCCCAGATGGGGCGACTCGACCCCTTCAGCAAGCAGGGACGAAACATGAGTCGCCACCTGTACGCGGGAGCCGCTGAGGTCGATGTCGACCGTCAGGGACGGATCATGATCCCGCCCGCTCAGCTCGCCCATGCCCAGCTCACGCGCGACATCGTCGTCGCCGGGCTGCGCGACCGCCTCGAGATCTGGGATCTCGAGGCATGGAGAAGCCAGGAAGCGGAAATCGAGGGGAGTGTCGCGGATGTTGCCGAATCTCTCTCACAGCAGTAGCCAGGACGTGGCCGACCACATTCCTGTGATGGCGCACGAGGTCGCGGAGTTACTCGAGCTGCGACCCGGGGACACGGTGGTGGACTGCACGTTTGGGGCCGGCGGCCACGCAGCCGTGCTCGAGCCCTATCTGCGCGGCACTGGGACGTACATCGCCGTCGATCGTGACGCAGAGGCGGAGGGGTACTTCGACCAGTTTGCAGCCGGCGCGTCTGCCGCCACCCGCTTTGTGCACGGCGATTTCGCGCTGGTGCTGCGCAACATGGCAGCCACCGGCCAGCACGCTCACGCGGTGCTGATGGATCTGGGTGTCTCGTCGATGCAGATCGACCGGGTCGAACGTGGCTTCAGCTACGCCACCGACGCACCGCTGGACATGCGCATGGATACGTCGTCGGATACCACCGCCGCGGACATCCTGAACACCTGGGACGAGCGCCGGCTGGCCACCACCTTTCGGGAGTACGGAGAGGAGCGGTATCTCACGTCAGATCGCCCGCGCGATCGTTCGCCGCCGCCAGACCAAGGAGTTCGATCGATCCGGCGACCTGGTCGACGTGATCAAGTATGCGATTCCCACGCCCAGCCGGTTTGGCCACGGACACCCCGCCAAGCGGGTGTTTCAGGCGCTTCGGATCGCGACCAACGACGAGCTCGAGTCGCTTCGCGAAGGACTCGACGCGGCGGTCGACCTGCTCCAGCCGGGTGGCCGGATGGCGGTCATCAGCTTCCACTCGCTCGAGGATCGGATCGTCAAGCAGTTCATCCGCGAAGAGGCTCGCGGATGCACCTGCCCGCCCGATTTCCCGATCTGCGTGTGTGGTCACAGCCCCGCGCTGCGCGCGCTCACAACCCGCGCGGTGATACCGGGGGCGGACGAGCGGATGGAGAACCCGCGGTCGGCGTCGGCCAAGCTGCGGGCCGCCGAGAGGGCCAGCGCAAAGTGAGTGCTGTCGCACCAGCTCGGGCCGGGGTTGCGGTTCCGGCCTCCCGTGAGGCATCGCCGGCTGCTCCCGCCCGTGTCCGACCGGTACGCGTTCGCAGGCTGTCAACCAGCGGGTTGATCTGGATGGCGGTGCTGACCGTGCTGCTGGGCGGGCTGGTGGCACTGAACGTGGCAGCTCTGCGCTCGACGATCACGGTCAGTGACGTGAATGCCAAGGTGCGGCACCTGAAACAGCAGAACATGCTCTGATC
Organism: uncultured Actinomycetes bacterium; assembly: GCA_963811675.1. Taxonomy (GTDB): domain Bacteria; phylum Actinomycetota; class Thermoleophilia; order Gaiellales; family JAICJC01; genus CAVPTL01. Next base: position 36,048 of record CAWESH010000012.1, read on the forward strand.
AGGCCGAGTATCACCAGGCTCAGCAGCGTTTCGCGGATCACGCGCAAAGCCGAGAGCTACGGCATGCATCAGAGCGCGCCCCCGGCGCGTGACCACTTCTCGATCGGACCCTCGCACCCCATCACGCCCCCAGCGCCGGCGGCCGCGAATCCGGGGTGAACAATCTCGGCCACAGGCGTCTGCGGCTGATCCTCGCACTGTCCGCGATTGCCTTCGCCGTCGTGGTGGGACGTGCTGTCCAGGTGCAGGTGTTGGAGTCATCGGCTCTGGCGGCCAAGGCGGTCGACCAGCAGAGTTCGCTGGCTGCGGTGCCCGGCCTGCGCGGCACGATCTTCGATCGCAACCATCACCCGCTCGCGCAGGACCAGCCGGCCGTGACGGTGATCGCAGACCAGTCGTTGGTGAAAGACAAGCAGAGCACCGCGATTCGTGATCACCGGGGCGCTCGGGTATCGCTACCCGAAGTCCATCCGTCCACCCAAGACAGAGCCCGGAAAGAAGCTGAAGAAGCGGGTCAAGGCGTTTCTCGTCCGCACGCAACAGCGCACCGGGCCAAGCTGCGCAAGGCCTACACCGCGGAGGTCAAACTGATCATCGGGCAGTTGACCCCCCGTGACCCGACCACCCCGACCACTATGCAACCGTCCAGGCGGCCCGCCAGATCTCCCCCGCGGTGGCCAAGACGATCATGCAGCAGCACCTGCCGGGGATCAGCACGATCTCGGAGGGCCGGCGGTTCTATCCCAGCTACACCACCGCATCGCAGCTGCTTGGCTACACCGACATCGACGGCGACGGCCAGAACGGCGCCGGGCTCGAGCACATGCTCAACCCGATACTGGGCAGCCCGATCAGGCGAGCAGGCCACTGTGCACGGCCCCGATTCCACGCTCGAGACGATCACGGTCAAGCCGCCGCACAACGGCCGTAGCGTCACGCTCACGATCGATTCCAACGTCCAGTCCTACGTGCAGAAGGTGCTGGCCCGGACGGTGCGCCAGTATCGCGCCCGGTCGGCCACCGGGATCGTGATGGATCCCCGTACCGGAGCGGTGCTGGCAATGGCATCGGCGCCGGGATACAACAACAACGGCGTCCACGACGCTGCCGAACAAGGCGTTCCAGCGGGTGACGGTCAACACGGCGGTTCAGGACGCCTACGAACCGGGGTCGGTGATGAAGGTCGTGACCTTCTCGGCCGCGCTGTCCGCTCACTTCATCACCCCCAGCACGCAGTTCAAGAACCTCCCCAACCACATCCGCTTCTACGACAAGGTGATCACCGATGCGGAGGCGCGCGGGCCCGAGACGTTCACCGCCAAGCAGATCCTGGAGAAGTCCTCGAACGTCGGCACCGACACGATCGCCAAGATGGTCGGACCGCAGCTGCTTCAGAAGTGGATCTACCGCTACGGTCTCGGCAAGCAGACGCCGCTGCACCTGCCCGGCGAGTCGCCGGGCATCGTGCGGCCGCTGAAGGACTGGTCGGGATCGTCGCTGGGCACCATCCCGATCGGACAGGGGATCAGCGTCACGGCGATGCAGATGGCCAATATCTACGCGGCGATCGCCAACGGCGGAGTGATGCCCCAGGCGCACCTGATCGACCGGGTGGCCGGCAACCGGCCGGCAAAGCTGCACCCCCGCCGGATCCTGGCACCGGGAATCGATCGCGAGCTGGTCAGCATGCTGGCAGGCGTGGTCAACGAGCCGTTCGGTACCGGTGTGCTGGCCCAGATCCCTGGCTATACGGTGGCCGGCAAGACCGGCACCGCACAGAAGCCCGGTAACGGCGGCTATCTCAAGGGCAAGTACGTGTCGTCGTTCGTCGGCTTCTTCCCCGCGGGCCACCCCCAGGTCGAGATCCTGGTGATGGTCGACTCGCCTCGAAACGGCATCTTCGGCGGCACGGTTGCCGCGCCGGCCTTCGCAGACATCGGCTCGTGGTATGCCCGCACCTACAACGTCACTCCCGACAAGCCCGTCCACGCGGCTCCCTAGACCCGCATGATCTCGCTAGGATCCGGTTGCTGATGAGGCTGGCAACGCTGATCGACGCGGTCCGGCCGCTGCGAAAGCTCGGGGACGGTGATCCCGAGATCGACTCGGTCACCTACCGGGCGGATCGGACTGAACCAGGTGCGCTCCACGCCTGCGTGCCGGGACTCCGCAGCGACGGGCACGACTATGCCGCACAGGCCGTGGCCGGTGGCGCGGTGGCGTTGATCGTGGAGCGGCCGCTGGACGTCGCGGTGCCGCAGCTGTTGGTGGAGTCGTCTCGGGTGGCCATGGCCCTGGCTGCCGACGCCGTGTACGGCCATCCCAGCCGCGTGTTGCAGATGGTGGGGGTGACGGGCACCAACGGCAAGACCACCACCGCCTACCTGATCCATGCGGTGCTGGACGCCGCAGGTCTGCGGCCGGGACTGCTGGGAACGGTCGAGCAACGCGTCGGCGGGGTGGTGGAGCCGGTCGAGCGCACCACCCCCGAGAGCGTCGACCTGCAGCGCACCCTTCGGCGCATGGTCGATGCCGGTGACCGCTCGTGCGTGATGGAGGTGTCGTCCCACGCACTCGCGCTGGAGCGGGTGGCCGGGGTGCGGTTCGCCGCCGCCGCCTTCACCAACCTGACCCAGGACCACCTCGATTTTCACGCCGACATGGAGGACTACTTCCAGTCCAAGGCGCGCCTGTTCGAGACCGCGCCCGCGGCCATCAACATCGGCGATCCCTACGGCGCCCGGCTGGCAGCGGAGGCCGGCGGGCCGGTGATCACCTACGCCCGCAGCGGCGATCAGGCCGACGTGCGCCCACAGGCACTCGAGGTCGGCGATCGCGGAGTGATCTCGCTGATCGCGCGAACTCCGCGAGGATTGCTGCCGCTGAACGTGCAGCTGCGGGGCGGCTTCAACGTCGAAAACGTGCTGGCTGCGGTCACCGTGGCCGAACTGTTGGAGGTTCCGCTGGACGCTGTGCGCGACGGTATCGCCGCGGTGCCCGGAGTCCCCGGGCGGTTCGAATCAGTCGACGCCGGACAGGACTTCGCGGTGCTGGTGGACTACGCACACACACCTGACGGGCTTCAGAACGTACTCGAGTCGGCTCGCGAGATCACCAGCGGGCGACTGATCTGCGTGTTTGGATGCGGCGGAGACCGCGATCGAGGCAAGCGACCGGTGATGGGCCGGATCGCACGCGAGCTGGCTGACATCGCGATCGTGACCTCCGACAATCCACGCAGTGAGGATCCCGAAGCGATCATCGCCGAGATCATGGACGGCAACCCCATGACCAACGAGCCCGACCGCCGCGCGGCGATCGCGCTTGCGGTCGGCTTGGCAGAGCGCGGGGACGTTGTGGTGATCGCCGGCAAGGGACATGAGCAAGGCCAGCAGTTCGGCGAGACGGTGCTGCCGTTCGACGATCGCACGGTGGCGCTCGAGGAGCTGTCCGCGGCGGCCACATGATTCCGCTGACCGCCCACGAAGTCGCCGCAGCCTGCGGCGTTGAGACAGAAGCCCGCGGCACCGTGACCGGGCTCGCAGTCGATTCCCGGGCGGTCCAGCCGGGCGACCTGTTCGTGGCGCTGCCCGGCGAGCACACCGACGGCGCAAAGTTTGTCGCAGCGGCGCATGCCGCCGGGGCGCCGCTGGCGCTCTCCACCACAGTGACCGACCCGCTGTGCGATATCGCCGTGCCCGACCCGTTGATCGCGATTGGGGCAGGTGGCGGCAGCGGTGCGGCAACGATCGAGCGCAGCCGTGGTCGGGATCACGGGATCGACCGGCAAGACATCCACCAAGGACATCCTCGCAGCGCTGCTTTCGCAGGTGCGAAACACCGTCTCCAGCCCCGCCAACTTCAATACCGAGATCGGCCTGCCCCTGACCCTGGGGCTGATCGAGCCCGAGACCGAGGCAGTGGTCTGCGAGCTGGCGATGCGGGGGATGGGCCAGATCGCCTACCTGGCCGAGATCTGCCGCCCCGACGTCGCCGTGATCACCGGGGTCGGCCCGGCCCACCTGGAGCTGATGGGGACGGTCGAGGCGGTCGCCGAGGCCAAGGCGGAGATTCTCGACTCGCTCTCGTCGGACGGTACTGCGGTGGTGCCGTACGGGGAGCGGCTGCTGGATCCCTACCTGTCGCTGTCCCGAGCCCAGATCGTGACGTTCGGCGACGCGGACGGTGCCGACGTGCGGCTGACCGGATTTGGCTCATCGCGGGCGGAGTTCTCGGTCTTTGGTCGAACCATGCAGGTGCCGGTGAACTTCACTCAGCGTCACAACGCGCTCAACCTGGCAGCCGCGGTAGCGGTCTGTCACGGCCTCGGCCTGCCGGCGGAGGAGATCGCCGGCGATCGCCTGGACGTGCGCTTTTCGCCGTGGCGCGGAGAGCAGATCGAACTCGACGGCGGCGGTGTGCTGATCGCCGACTGCTACAACGCCAATCCGACGTCGATGGAGGCGTCGCTGCGCCACCTGGCCGAGCTGGCCGGCGACCGGCGCAGGTCGCGGTGATCGGCGACATGGCCGAGCTGGGCCCCGCCGGCCCGTCGTTTCACGAGCAGATCGGCGCGCTGGCCCGTGATCTCGGCGTCGAGGTGATCGCCGTGGGGCCACTGGCTCAGCAGCTACGGCGGGCGCTGGTTCGAGACTGCGAGTTTCGGCGTGCTCACCGAGCTGTCCGAGCTGGTTTCCGGCGACGACGCGCTGCTGGTCAAAGCCAGCCGCTCGATGGGCCTCGAGGTCGTGGTCGAGGCGCTGGTGCCGTGAAGGACGTCCTCGGCGCGGCGGTGATCGCGTTACTGCTCGGGATCATCGCCGGCCCGGCGTTCATCGCCTTCCTGCGTCGAAACGAGTTTGGCCAGCAGATTCGTGAGGACGGGCCGGCCGGTCACCATTCCAAGCAGGGCACACCCACCATGGGCGGCGTGATGCTGATCGGGTGCGCGCTGATCGCGTTTCTGATCTACAGCAAGCACACCGGCCCGGGCTGGACTGTTGCTGCGGTGACCGTGGCCTGCGCCGGGATCGGGTTTGCCGACGACTACCTCAAGCTGCGCCACCGTCGATCGCTGGGCCTCTCGGGCAGGGTCAAGATGGTGCTGCTGGCACTGGTGGCAGCGGCGCTGGGGGTCGTCGTGCACAGCGAGCATCTGGGCACGGATGTGTACGTGCCGCTGATCAACGTGCATCTGGCGATGGGCGCTGTCTACTACGTGTTTCTGTTCCTGGTGGTGGCCGGCGCCACCAACGCCGTCAATCTCACCGACGGGTTGGACGGGTTGGCGGCAGGCACGACCACGATCGCGCTGGCGTCGTATGCGGCGATCATGCTGGTCGCATTCCTGGTCAAACCTGGCCCGGGTGCGTTGCAGGGGCTGCGGCCGCCGGGAGACTTCGTCAGCCTGGATATGGCGATCATCTCTGCGGCGCTGGTCGGAGGCGCGGTCGGGTTCCTGTGGTACAACGCCTACCCGGCCGACGTGTTCATGGGCGACACCGGGTCGTTTGGATTGGGCGGTGCGCTGGCGGGGATCGCGGTGTTCACCAAGACCGAGTTCCTGCTGGTGGTGATCGGCGGGATCTTCGTGATCGAAGCGCTGTCGGTGCTGATCCAGGTGGTGGCCTTCAAGTCGACCGGAAAACGCGTGTTCCTGATGGCCCCGATTCACCATCACTTCGAGATGATGGAGTGGACCGAGAACAAGATCATCGTCCGCTTCTGGATCGCCAGCGCGATCTTCGGGGCGTCGGGGTTCGTTCTCTACTACCTCTACTTCAGCTCCTACCGGTGAGCGACCGCTACATCGTGGTGGGGCTGCGGCGCTCGGGGCTGGCGGCGTGCGAGGCGATCGCCCGGGTGTGGCCTGAGGCGAGCGTGATCGCCACCGACGCATCGGATGAGGTGGATCGCGGCAGGATTGCCGCGGCCGGCGCCGAATACGTGGCGCGGGGTGATGCCGTGCCAATTGCGGGGGCCAGAGCAGTGGTAAAAAGTCCGGGAGTGCCGGGCTCCGAGCCGACCGTCGCCGCCGCCCGCGAACACGGCGTGGCAGTGTGGAGCGAGGTCGAACTGGCGTCGCGCATGCTGCCCAACCCGATCGTGGGTGTGACCGGCACCAACGGCAAGACCACCACCACCGAGCTGATCGGCGAGATGCTGCGCGCCGGGGGTGTGCAGGTCGAGGTCGCCGGCAACGTGGGCCGGGCGCTGTCCGAGCTGCCCGGCCGGATCTCTCCCGATGCCTGGATCGCCTGTGAGCTCTCGAGCTTCCAGCTGGAAGACATCGACACGTTCCACGCCCGCGCCGGCGTGATCCTGAATATCACCCCTGACCATCTCGACCGTCACGGGACGATGGAGGAGTACGCCCGCTGCAAGCTGCGGCTGCTGGAGAATCAGGTACCAGGTGACCTGGCGGTGCTGAACGCCGACGATCAGCTCCTGCGCTCACTGGAGCTCCCGGGCGCTGGCGACAGAACGTGGTTCGGGGCAGCCGACCGTGACACCATCGACTTCGAGTCGGCCCAGCTGCGCGGCGAGCACAACCTCCAAAACGCCATCGCGGCGGCGATCACCGCCCGGTTTGTGGGCGTCGATGACGCCGCCATCGATGCCGCCTTGCGCACGTTCCAGCCCGCGCCCCACCGCATGCAGGTCGTGGCCGAGCGATCCGGCGTGCAGTTCGTGGACGACTCCAAGGCCACCAACCCCGACGCGGTGATCAAGGCGCTGACGGCGTATCGCGGCGGCGTCCGGCTGATACTGGGCGGCTCGCTCAAGGGCGGCTCGTTCGCCCAGCTGGCCCGGGCGGTGGCTGCGGGGCCGGTGGCGCGGTCGTACCTGATCGGCGAGTCGGCTGAGACTCTTGCCCGTGAGCTCGAGCAGGCCGGCGCCCCGTACGTGCGCGCCGGCGGGCTGGATGCGGCCGTGATCATGGCCGCCGATGATGCTCACACGGGTGACACGGTGCTGCTGTCACCGGCGTGCGCCAGCTTCGACCAGTTCCGTGACTACGAGCACCGCGGGGACGAGTTCGCCCGATTCGCGAGGGAGGTCACCGATGGCTCCTGAGCGGCTCAAGGTGCGCACCTCCCGACCCACCGCATGGGTCTCCCGGCGCCTGTCTGACCTGCCCACGCCACCGGAGGTGGTGCAGGCGCGAGAGCTGCGCGAGCGCGCCCGCAAGCAGGGGCTGGCGATCGAGTACCACGCGCTGCTTTTGCTGACGCTGGGCCTGGTGGCCTTCGGCCTGATCATGGTGTACAGCTCATCCAGCGGAGTGGCGGTGGTGGCGGGCGGAAACTCAACCGCGGCGCTCCTGCGGCAGGGCATCTACGCGGTGCTCGGGCTGGTGGCCATGGCTGTCGCCGCGCGGGTGCCCTATCGCCGCTGGCGGCCGCTGATCCCACTGGTGATGCTGATCTCGATCCTGCTGCTGGTGGCCGTGCTGATCCCCGGTATCGGTGTTCAGGTCGGCTCGTCGGCGCGCTGGATCGACATCGGGCCGCTGACGATCCAGCCGTCCGAGTTCGCCAAGCTGGCGGTGGCGCTGTTCGCCTGTCAGGTGCTGGCATCCCGCCGGCGCCCTCCCACCACGGTGCGGCAGCTGCTGAACCCGGTGGGAGTGGTGGCGCTGGTCGCGTGCGCACTGGTGCTGGCCGAGCCCGACCTGGGCACCACCATCTCCATCTCGATCATGGTCGCGGGCGTTCTGATAGTCGCCGGCACGCCGTTTCGGCTGTTGCTCGGCACGACCGCAGTGATGGTCGGCGGAGCGGCTGTGGGTATCTCCCAAAACGCCTACATGAAAGAGCGCCTGCTGACCTTCCTGGATCCGTGGCAGGTCGCCTCAAGCGCCGGCTACCAAAACGTGCAGGCACTGCTCGCGCTGGGATCCGGCGGTCTCTGGGGCAAGGGGCTGGGGCAGGGCACCCAGAAGATCTTCTACTTGCCCGAGGCAAACAGCGACATGATCGCTGCGGTCATCGGGGAGGAGCTCGGGCTGATCGGGATCCTCGCCATCACCTTCGCGTTCGCCGGGTTCGCGGTGCTCGGCTATCGCATCGCCATGCGCTGCGATGATCCGTTCGGGAAGTACCTTGCGGCCGGAATCACCACCATGGTCACAGGGCAGGCGATTGTCAATCTGGGAGCCGTGCTCGGGTTCTTGCCGGTGACCGGTGTCCCGCTGCCCCTGATAAGCTCGGGCGGATCCAGCCTGGTCGTGTTCCTGACCATGGCCGGGATGCTGCTCTCGATCGCCGAAGGCGGCGGCGCCGGACGGGTCAGGGCTGTTGCCGCCGATGCCAAAGCCGAACCCAAAACCAACCACACCGCCTCCACCGAGCCTTCCGGCCGTGCGCGTGCTGATCGCGGCAGGCGGAACCGCCGGCCACGTCGTCCCCGCACTCGCAGTAGCGGCTGAGCTGTCCGAGCGGGGCGCCGAGGTCACCTTCGCCGGCACCCCCGATCGGATCGAGGCCCGGATGGTCCCGGCCGCGGGGTATCCGTTCTTGAGCTACCGGGTCAAGGGCATCTCGAGGCGTCCGTCGCTGGGTGTGATCAAGGCGTTGGCGGTCGACACCGTCGCCCCCGCAGCGTGTCTCCGGATCCTCCGGCAGGTGAAGCCGGCGGTGGTGTTCGGGGCCGGTGGATACGTGTCCGGCCCGATGCTGGCGGTCGCCGCCGCAGGACGCGTCCCGGCGGCGCTGCTCGAGGTCGATGCCCACATGGGCGTCGCCAACCGGATGGCATCTCCACTGGTGCGGCGGGTGTTCCTGGCGTTCCCGATCGAGGGTCTGCGACCGCCTCATCACCTGGTCACCGGCCGCCCGGTGCCCCGCGCGGTGCTCGAGGCCACCCGTGAGCAGGGGCGCACCGAGCTGGGCCTTGCGGACGACCGAAAGGTGGTGCTGGTGATCGGTGGCAGCCTCGGCGCACTCAGCCTCAACACCGCAGCCGCGGACGCCTGGTCCGAGTCCGATCCCGGCTTCACGGTTGTCAACGTCACCGGCTCGCGTGACTTCGCGATGATCGCCCGCCGGGCCACCGCCGCACTACCGCGTGATCGAGTTCGCCCAGTCACTCGCACCGTTCCTGGCGGCGGCAGATCTGGTGGTGTCCCGTGCAGGCGGCTCGGTATTCGAGATCGCGGCCGCCGCGCGGCCGTCGATTCTGGTGCCGTCGCCCAACGTCACCGGCGACCACCAGACTCCCAACGCCGCGTACCTGGCAGACGGCGGTGCGGCCGTGGTCGTGCGCGACGCTGATCTGACCGCCGAGCGGCTGGCGAGCGAGGTGTCCGCGCTGCTCGAGGCTCCCGCCCGCCTCGAAGGCATGGGAGCGGCCGCCCGTCGTCTGGCCCGGCCGGACGCCGCCGCGGTCATCGCCGGCCAGCTCCTGGAGATGGCCCGATGACCGAGTTTCGCGATCGCGATCTGCATCTGATCGGAATCGGCGGCGCCGGCATGTCGGCGCTGGCCGTGGTGGCCTACGCCTGGGGCGCACAGGTATCGGGCTGCGACCGCGCCCGCTCCACGTATTCCGAGCGGGTCGAGCGGTTCGGGATCCCGGTCTCGGAGGGACATGACCCCGCGCATCTGCGTCCCGGCATGGAGGTGGTCGTCTCGTCGGCCATCGCCGACGATGCCGAGGAGCTGGAGGCGGCCCGCGCCATGGGGTTGACGCTGCTTCCGCGGGCGGCGCTGCTGGCCGAGATGGTGGCGGCGCGGCGTTCCATCTGCGTCGCCGGAGCTCACGGCAAGACGACCACCGCCGCCATGATCGCCTACGCGGCTCAGCAGTTGGGCCTGGATCCCACCTATCTGATCGGCGGCGAGGTGCCTCAGCTGGCCGGAAACGCCGGCCCCGGCGGCGGTGACCTGCTGGTTGCCGAGGCCGACGAGTCCGACCGCAGCTGCGCCCTGCTGCGCCCCCGGATCGCGGTCATCACCAACCTCGATCTGGATCACCACGCCTCGTTTGGGTCGCTGGAGGAGGTGCGCCAGCTGTTCGCAGAGTGGGTGGCGACGGTACCCGCCAAGGGAGCGGTAATTCTGGGAGACGGGGTGGATCTTTCGGCGCATGCACCGGTGCAGCGGTTCGGCATCACCGACGGCGCCGATTGGCACGTCTCCGGCCTGGAGGCTGCAGCCGGCGGGACGTCGTTCTGGCTTTCGACTCCGGACGGCACGCCGGTGCAGGTGTCGCTCAGCGTGCCCGGCGTGCACAATGCCGTCAACGCCGCCGGTGCAATCGCCGCGCTGCACGCCGCGGGTGCGGATATCACCGACGCCGTGGCGGCGCTGAGTGACTTCCGGGGCGCCGGTCGCCGCTACGAGCTGCGCGGCAGCCGCGACGGGTACTCGGTGGTGGACGACTACGCGCACCATCCCACCGAGGTCAAGGCGGTGATCGCCGCCGCCCGGACACAGGCTCCCAGGAGACTGGTGGTGTGCTTCCAGCCCCACCTGTACTCGCGTACGAGTGCGCTTGCGCACGAGTTCGGAGAGGCGCTGGGGGGAGCCGATGAGGCGGTGGTGACCGAGATCTACCCGGCCCGCGAGCGCCCCGTCGCCGGCGTCACCGCCAAGCTGGTGGTGGACGCGCTCACCCAGTTTCGCCCGGGGATGCCGGTGGCCTACCAGCCTCAGCTCGAGGACGCCGCCGAGTATCTGCGCACCCGAGTGGGCGAGGGTGATGTGGTGCTTGACCGTGGGCGCGGGGGACGTGCGCCGGGTGGGCGACCTGCTGCTGGCATGACGGTTCCCGCCTGCGTGCGCGCCGACTACCCGATCTCACGCCTGACCACGCTGGGCACGGGCGGGGCGGCCAAGTGGTTTGCGAGCCCGGGCTCGGATGCGGATCTGCGGGAGGCTCTGAGGTGGGCACGCGATCAGGCGCTGGAGGTGGCAGTGGTCGGCCTGGGGTCGAACCTGCTGGTGGCCGACTCCGGCTGGGACGGCATGGTGGTCAAGCTGCGGGGTGAGCTGACTACGGTCGAACGAGCCGGCGACACGGTGGTGTGTGGCGGCGGTGCGCCGCTGGCAGTAGTCGTGAGGCGCTGCCAGGATTGGGGGCTGAGCGGCATCGAGTTCGGCTGTGCCATCCCCGGCACGGCGGGCGGAGCGGTGCGAATGAACGCGGGAGCGTATGGCAGCGAGATGCGCGACGTGCTCGAGCTCGCAACCGTGGCCGGGCCTGACGGCTCGCGTGAGAGCACCCCCGACCAGCTCGAGATGAGCTATCGCCACTCGAAGGTCGCAGCGGGCGAGGTCGTCTCGCAGGCGGTGCTGCGGCTCACTCCGGCTGACCCGGCGGCGATCAAGGCGACCATCCGCCAGATGCAGGATCGCCGGCGGGAGGCTCAGCCGTCGAAGGTGCGGACGTTCGGCAGTGTCTGGAAGAACCCCGAGCCCGAGCGCACCGCCGGCATGCTGCTGGAGGAGTGCGGGATGAAGGGTGTCCAGGTGGGGGGAGCCCGGGTCTCGCCGGTGCATGCGAACTTCATCGAGAACGTGGGCAGCAGCAACCTCTGCAGACGTACTTGCGGTGATGGAGAAGTCCCGCCGGTGCGTGTACGAGCGGTTCGGCCTGACGCTCGAGCACGAGGTCCAGTTTCTCGGCGACATCGCCCTCAGGCTGACAGAGGATCTGACCGCTTCCTGTTGAACCTGTTTGTGCGATGAACCTTGCGGCAAACCTCGATCCGGTGATGGTCATGCGCCGCCGCGCGCTGCGCAAGGCTCGCGGGCGCCGGCGACTGGTGCTGCTGGCCTCCGCGATCGGCGTGGTGGTGCTGGCGGTGGGCTACTACGCGGTGCGCGCCTCTCCCATCTTCAACGTGCGCGATGTCACGGTTACGGGCGCCGATCCCAAGGTCGACGCAACGATCCAGACGATGGCCGAGCAGAGCGCCGAAGGCCACAGCCTGCTGGCGGTCAACGCCGGGTCGATCCAGAGTGCGATCGAGGCGATGCCGGCCGTGCGCTCTGCCACCGTCGACCGCCAGTTTCCCAACGCGCTGAGCGTCTCGGTGGTCATGTATCACCCGGCAGTGGCGGTGTCGGTCGGATCGCGAACGTACCTGGTGGCTGACGATGCTCACGTGATCGGGACGGTCAAGAAGAGTCCCAAACGGATCGTTTCGGTGGAGCTGCCGGCCGGCGCCAAGCTGGCGGTGGGCGCAGACCACCACCGATCACAATCTGGCGCGCCGCGCTCTGGCTGCTGCGCTCGACGCCCGCCTGGTTCAGCCACCAGTTCGGACGGATCACCGAGGTGATGCCGCGGGCAGGCACGGTCACCGCCACGGTCGGCAGCCATATGCAGCTGCGACTGGGTACGCCTGACCAGCTTGACCTCAAGATGAAGGTCGTGACCCGGTCGCTGGGCCACTTCGGGCCGCACGACCGCACGACGATCAAGTACGTGGATGTGTCGGTCCCGGGGCGTCCGGCATCAAGTTTCGTTCCTAGCAATCTAACCCTCAACTAGAAGGTGAGTGTTCAATGTCTCACCTTCCCCTTGACAGCCAGATGGTCGAAGAGTACTCTCTCGCAGACGCCTTCGCGGGGGTGCACGGTTTTTCGTGCCCCGACGCGCGGGCTTCACGTGTTTTTGGGGCAGAACCTTCAACTAGAGGTTTAGCGTGAGATTCGCGTTGCAAGACGCGGCCGACGGAGGTGCATGGTGAGGGACCAGAGCGGCAATTACCTGGCGGTGATCAAGGTGGTGGGCGTGGGCGGCGGCGGCACGAATGCCGTCAACCGGATGGTCGACGCCGGCCTACGCGGAGTCGAGTTCATCGCCGTCAACACGGACGCGCAGGCGCTTTTGATGTGCGACGCCGACGTGCGTATTCACATCGGGTCGAAGATCACCCGAGGCCTGGGCGCGGGTGCCGACCCGACCATCGGGCAAGAGGCGGCAATGGAGAGCCGCGACGAGTTGAAGGAGGCGCTCAAGGGAGCCGACATGGTGTTCGTCACCGCCGGCAAGGGTGGCGGCACGGGCACCGGCGCGGCGCCGGTGATCGCCGAGATCGCCCGCGAGCTGGGCGCGCTGACGGTGGGTGTCGTCACCCGCCCGTTCGGGTTCGAGGGACGCAAACGTGCCGATCAGGCCGACGGCGGCATCAAGCAGCTGCGCGACAAGGTCGACACGCTGATCATCATCCCCAACGATCGCCTGCTCCAGGTGGTCGAGAAGCGCACGTCGATCGTCGATGCCTTCCGGATCGCCGATGACGTGCTGCGCCAGGGCGTCCAGGGCATCACCGACCTGATCACGGTGCCGGGGCTGATCAACCTCGACTTCGCCGACGTGCGCACGATCATGCGTCAGGCCGGTTCGGCGCTGATGGGGATCGGCGTGGCCGGCGGCGAGAACCGTGCGGCAGAGGCCGCCAAGGCGGCCATCTCCTCGCCGCTGCTCGAGGCATCGGTCGAGGGTGCCACCGGCATTCTGCTGAACATCACCGGTGGCAGCGACCTCGGACTGTTCGAGGTCAACGAGGCCGCCGAGATCATCGGCTCGGCTTCCGACGGCGATGCGAACATCATCTTCGGCGCCGTCATCGACGAGGCGATGGGAGACCAGATCCGGGTGACCGTGATCGCCACCGGCTTCGACCGCCGCTCGATCGAGCGGCCGGCCTCGGTGTTCGCCGGTGCGCCGCGCGAGCGCGAGCGCCCGCCGGCGTTCGAGCGCTCGACGCTGGCGGAGGAGCGGGAGAAGACGATCCCTCCCGACGCGCTCGAGATCCCCAGCTTCCTGCAAGAGGACTGACCTCCGAGGAAGGGCCACCTGCGGGTGGCCCTTCCGGTAGGGGCATGATCGAGATGATTGATCGGCATCTCCGTGATGTTGTGGGCGGCGAGAACCGAGACTCGCAAGGACGCAGGGAGCGCCAATACCATGAGGTATTGGCGCGACTGAGGACACCGCGAGACGACGGTTCGCAGCCGCAGCCACTACGACCTCTGGCGACCACCCACCGATCGCAGCGGCCAGGCGCGCGGGGGGTGCCGATCGATCATCTAGACTCATCCCTCGCACATGCCGACGGATGGCCTCCTGCGTACGCCGCTCTACGACTGCCATATCGAGGCGGGCGCGCGATTCGTCCCGTTCGCCGGCTACGAGATGCCGGTGCAGTACCAGGGCGTGATCCCCGAGCACCTGGCGGTGCGATCGTCGGCCGGGATCTTCGACGTTTCGCACATGGGCCGGCTGGACGTCCGCGGCCCCGGCGTGCTCGAGTTCTTGGAGGGCGTGCTGACCAACGATCTCGACCGGATCGGCTCGGGCCGAGCCCAGTACACGCTGCTGCTGAACGAGCGCGGCTGCCCGATCGACGATCTGATCGCCTACCGGTTCGACGACGAGCACGTGCTGCTGGTGGTGAACGCGTCGCGGCTCGACGCCGACCGGGCCTGGCTCGACGGGCACCTGCCCGACACCGGCGTCACGATCGTCGATCGCACCCGCGAGACCGCGATGGTCGCGCTGCAGGGGCCGCTCGCTCTCAGCCTCGTGGGGCTGCCGGTGAGCGATCCGTTCGCATTCGCCGAAGGCGTGGTGTGCGGTGTCGATGCGCTGGTCGCGCGCACCGGCTACACGGGCGAGCCGGGCGTGGAGTTGATCGTGGCCGCCGGCGATGCCGTCGAGCTGTGGGACGGGCTGCTGGCGGCCGGGGCCGAGCCGATCGGACTTGGCGCCCGCGACACGCTGCGGCTGGAGATGTGTTACCCGCTCTACGGCAACGACCTGACCGAGCACACACCGCGCTCGAGGCGGGGCTGGGATGGGCGTGTGCGCTCGACGCCAAGGAGTTCGTCGGCGCCGAGGCGCTGCGGGCACAGCGTGACGCGCGGGGACTTCAGCCGGCTGATGCCGTTCACCATCACCGGCCGCGGCATCCCGCGGCCCGGCATGGCGGTGGTCGGCGGCGGCGAGGTCACCAGCGGGACGATGTCGCCGTCGCTCGAGATCGGCATCGGCATGGCCTACCTGCCGTCCGACCGCGCCGCGCTTGGCACCGAGATCGTGATCGACGTGCGCGGTCGCGAGGTACCGGCGGTCGTCGCCAAGAAGCCGCTCTACACAAAGGAGATCTGAGCATGACCGACGAGGTGTACCCCGACCATCTGCGCTACCACGAGGCCCACGACTGGGTCGACATCGACGGTGACATCGCGACCTTCGGCATCACCTGGTATGCGCAGGACACGCTGGGCGAGGTCGTGTTCGTGAGCCAGCCCGAGGTGGGGGCAAAGGTGACGAAGGACAGCGAGTACGGCGAGCTGGAGTCGACCAAGGCGGTGTCGGCGCTGATCTCGCCGCTGTCGGGCGAGGTGGTCGAGGTCAACGACGCGCTCGAGGGCTCGGAGAACACGATCAACGACGAGCCCTACGGCGACGGCTGGCTGATCAAGGTGCGTATCAGCGATCCCGGAGAGCTCGACACCCTGCTCGACGCCGCTGCCTACAAGGCGCTGGTGGACAGCCTGTGAGCTTCGTCTCGCTGACCGACTCCGACCTGGAGCGGATGCTCGCAGACGATCGGGGTGGAGTCGGTCGAGGCGCTGTTCGCGGATCTCCCCGAGGAGCTGCGGCTGCGGCGCGATCTCGACGTCGGCCCGGCACTCTCGGAGCTCGAGCTGGTGCAGCACCTCACCGAGCTGTCGTCACGAAACGTGCACACCGGGGTGGAGCTGTCGTTCCTCGGCGCCGGCATCTACGACCACTACGTGCCGGCGGTGGTCGATGCCGTCGCCCAGCGCGGGGAGATTCTGACGGCGTACACCCCGTATCAGCCCGAGATGAGCCAGGGCACGCTGCAGGCGATCTTCGAGTACCAGACGGCGATCTGCGAGCTCACCGGCATGGACGTGTCCAACGCGTCGGGCTACGACGGCACCACGGTCGCCGCGGATGCGTGCCTGATCGCGCGCCAAGCCACCGGACGGCGACAAGATCGTCGTGACCGAGACGCTCAACCCCCAGGTGCGCGAGGTGGTGCGGACGTTCGCGCCCGGATTTGGCATGGAGGTCGTCGAGGTTCCCCACACCGGCGGTGTCACCGATCCGGCCGCCGTGGCCGAAGCCGCGACCGACGCCGCCTGCGTGATCTTCGCCCAGCCCAACTTCTTCGGCTGCCTGGAACCCGCTGCCGATCTCGCCGCCGCGGCCAACGACGCCGGCGCGGTGTCGGTTGCCCACGTCGACCTGATGACGCTGGGGCTTCTGGAGGCGCCGGGAGAGTACGGGTGTCAGCTTGCGATCGGCGAGGGCCAGTCGGCCGGCAATCCACTGTCCTACGGCGGCCCCCACTACGGGTTCGTCGCGTCCAAGATCGATCACGTGCGCCGGCTGCCCGGGCGGATCGTGGGCCAGACGGTCGATAGCGTGGGCCGCCGCGGCTTCGTGCTGACGCTGCAGACCCGCGAGCAGCACATCCGCCGCGAGAAGGCCACCTCCAACATCACCACCAACCAGACGCTGCTTGCGACTGTGCGGCCTCGTGTACCTGTCGTGGCTCGGGCCCCAAGGGCTGCGCGACGTCGGGCAGGCGTGCCTGTCGCTGTCGGAGTACGCGAAGGCCACGATCGGCCTCGAGCCGGTGTTCGACCACCCGACGGTCAAGGAGTTCGCGGTGCGCACCACGCCGGCCGGCGGCCGAGGTGGTGGCCGCAGCCCGAAAGCTCGGGGTCCATCCCGGCTACGCGCTCGGTGCCGAGTATCCCGGCATGGACGACGTGCTGCTGGTGGCGGTCACCGAGCAGCGCACTCGCGGCGGACATCGACCGGCTGGCGCAGGTGCTGTCCGAGGTGGGCGCATGAAGCTGATCTACGAACGCTCCCAGGCGGGCCGCCGAGCTTCCTCGATTCCCCACCCCGACGTCCCTCGGGCCGAGCTCCCGGCCGAGTTCGCCCGCGCCCGGCCGCCGCGCCTGGCGGAGCTGGCCGAGCCCGAGCTGGTGCGGCATTTCACCGAGCTCTCGACCCGCACCTTCGGCATCGACACCGGCTTTTATCCGCTGGGCTCGTGCACGATGAAGCACAACCCGCGGGTCAGCGAGCGGCTGGTGAACCTCCCCGGCTTCCGCGATCTCCATCCCCACCAGTCCGACGACGGCGCCCAGGGCGCGCTCGAGCTGATGTGGCGGCTCGAGCGGATGCTCGCCGACGTGGTCGGGCTGGATGCGGTGTCGCTGCAGCCCGCCGCGGGGTCGCAGGGCGAGCTCACCGGCCTCACCATCATGCGCGCGCACTTCATCGAGCGCGGGGAGGACGACATCCGCCGCGAGGTCGTGATTCCCGACACCGCGCACGGCACCAATCCCGCCAGCGTGGCGATGGCCGGCTACACGCTGGTGCACGTCAAGACCGACGCCCGCGGCAACATCGACATCGACGATCTGCGGACGCTGGTGGGGCCGCAGACCGCCGGGCTGATGCTGACCAACCCGTCGACGCTCGGGCTGTTCGAGGAGAACATCACCGAGATCGCCGACATCTTCCACTCGGCGCGGGGCGCTGCTTGTACTACGACGGCGCCAACCTGAACGCGGTGTGCGGCATCTCGCGGCCCGGCGACATGGGCTTCGACATCCTGCACTTCAATCTGCACAAGACGTTCGCCCAGCCCCACGGAGGCGGCGGCCCGGGCGGTGGCCCGGTGGCGGTGCGGGAGATGCTGGCGCAGTACCTGCCGACGCCGGTGATCGGCTACCGCGACGGCCACTACTTCCGCGACTGGGATCGGCCCAAGTCGATCGGCAAGGTGCGGGGGTTCTGCGGTCCGTTCGGCGTGTTCGTTCGCTCCTACGCGTTCATGCGCATGTGGGGGCCCGGCCTGCGCGAGATGTCCGAGATCGCGGTGCTGAACGCCAACTACATCCTCGCCCGGCTGCGCGATGCCTACGAGCTTCCGGTCGACCGCACCTGCATGCACGAGTTCGTGATCTCGGCCCGCGGGCTCAAGCGCGAGTACGGCATCACCGCCCTGGATGTCGCCAAGCGGCTGATGGACTACGGCTTCCACCCGCCCACGGTGTACTTCCCGCTGATCGTGCCCGAGGCGCTGATGATCGAGCCGACCGAGACCGAGGCGGTCGAGACGCTGGACGCGTTCTGCGACGCGATGCTCAAGATCGTCGAGGAGGCGGCGAACGATCCCGCAGATCCTCAAGAGCGCGCCGCACACCCGACCGGTGACCCGGCTGGACGAGGCCGCGGCGGCCAAGCGGCTGATCGTGCGCCACGGCTTCGACGAATCGTCGGAATGACCGCGTTCCAGGGCGTCCTGTTCGACTACGGCCACACGCTGGTCGACATTCGCTGGGGTGAGGACACGCTGATCGAGGGCCAGCGTCGGCTGCTGGCCGCGCTGGCGCGCGCCGCCGGAGGCACTGGAGCGGTTCCACGCCGACACCGATGAGCTGCTGGCGCGAGGCCGAGCGCGCGCGCCGTCGACCACACCGAGGTCGACTACCTGGCGGTCACCCGCGCGGCGCTCGCGCGCCAGGGCATCGAGCCGCGCGAGGACGTGCTCGAGCACGCGATGCGCGCGCAGATCCGGGCGTGGGACAGCGTCCGCTTCCTGCATCCCGACGCCTACGAGCTGCTGGACACGCTGCGGGGGATGGGGCTGAAGGTCGGGTATGTGTCCAACACGCTCGACCCGCCGCGGATCCTGCGCGAGGTGATGGACGACGAGGGCATGGCTCAGCCGGGCCGACGCGATCGTGCTGTCGTCGCGAGCTCGGGCTATCGCAAACCGTCGCCGCGATCTACCGAGCCGCCACCGACGCGCTCGGGCTCGATCCGCGCTCGAACGCTGTTCGTCGGCGACCGCGTGCTCGAGGACGTGGTCGGGCCCAAGCGGGAGGGCATGACGGCCGTGCTGGCCGAGTGGTTTCGCGATGACGAGGGCGATCACACGCCTGGCCGACCACCGCGCGAAGGATCCGCTGGAGGTGCTGGCGATCGTTGCTCGGAGGCCTTCCGGCGTCGTAGACCAGCGCCGACCTCCCCGGTAGACTGAGCGCATGAGGAGCTTGCCACAGCTACCGCCCGAGGCCCCGGCCGCCGAGGCCGCCGAGTGTCGCGGCTGCGGGGTGGTGTGTCAGAAGGTGATCTATCCGTCCGAGTGCCTGGCCCGGTCCTGCCCGTTTCTGTACGCGCACGAGGCGTTCGGCCGCACCTACGTCGGCTGCACCCACAAGATCTTCACCACCGAGCTCGATCTGGCGGTGCTGCGCCGCGCCGGCGTCGCCGGCACGGCTTCGGCGCGGTGCTGGCGGCGCGCCAGCCGCTGCCGTGTGCCCGGCGGCGGTCGAGCGCAACTACGAGGATCGCGAGGATCCGCTGGGGTGCATCAACCCCGAGTTCCACGAGCTGCCCGCCTCCGAGCCGGCGATCCGCGTGATCGTCAGCGATTCCTGAGACTGGTGAGGTGCGGGCATGTCTCAGTCGCCGGGCAGCATGCCGACGTCGACGACCGACGCGCCGCCGTCGATGGTGAGCATCGCGCCGGTGATGTACGAGGCCTCGGCGGACGCCAGGAACGCCACCGCGGCGGCCACCTCGTCGCGGCAGCCGGGGCGGCGCAGCGGTACGTACCGGGTCGCCCGCTGGTAGCCGCGTTCCGGATCGGGGTCGAACATCAACATCGACTCGTCGGCCATGGGAGTGCGCACCCAGCCGGGGCAGACGGCGTTGACCCGCACCCCGTGCGGGCCGAGCCGCACGGCGAGCGATCGTGTGAGCTGCAGCAGCCCGGCCTTGGAGACCCCGTACTGGCTCTCTGCGGGAGTGGGCCCGGATCGCCGCCCAGCGAGGCGACGTTCACGATCGCGCCGTGACGCGCGCACAGGTCTTCGGCGGCGAGCTCGCGTCAGCCAGTGGGCGCCGGTGAGGTTGATCGCGAGCGTGCGCTCCCAGTCGGCGTCGCCGATGCCGGCGTTGTTGACCAGGATGTCGAGCGGGCCGCACTCGGCGATCGCCCGCCGCAGTCATCGCGGACGCTGACGTCCGCGACGATCACGTTGCCGGGAGACTTCCACCAGCGCCTCACGCCGGCGGCCCATCACCCACACCTCGGCGCCGTCGTTCGCCAGCCGACGGGCGATCGCCGCGCCGATGCCGCTGCCGCCGCCGGTGACCAGCGCTCTGGCTCCGTCGAATGTCGCCATCTGCGACCTGACGCTACCTCATCCGTCGTCGCTCGAGGGCGGCTGTCGCTCACGCTTGCGGGTGGCGCCGCGCTTCTTGGCACGCAGCCTGGCCTCCGAGGATCTGCGGGTGGGCTTGGTGGGACGGCGAGGTGGGGGCGGGGCGAGCGCGGCCCGCATCGCGTCCTCGAACCGCTCGGTCGCCAGCGCCCGGTTGCGCGCCTGGCTGCGCTCGTCGGAGGCCACGATCCGGAGCTTGCCCTCGCTGTCCAGGCGCGAGCGCAGCCGTCGCCGGGCGCGCGACTTCTCGGCGGCGGTCAGCGTCGGGCTGTGCTCCAGGTCGAAGGTCAGCTCGACCCGGGTCGACGAGGTGTTGACGTGCTGGCCGCCGGGGCCGCCGCTGCGGGTGTAGCGAAAGCTGAGCTCGCCGTCGGGCAGCGGCCGGGATGCACCGATGTCAAGCACGACGCGCCCACCGGCGCACGCCGTTTCGGTGCAGCCGCCGGATCGCGGCCATCTGCTCGGCGTCCGGCCCGTCGCCCGCGCCCGCGGTCTCCATCACCGCCGCCTGGTGCTGCAGCCGGGGATGGCCCAGGAAGGTGGCCATGCCGGCGCCGATCAGGCCGGCGCCGACATTGGCGTGGCGGTCGCGGTTTGATCCCAGCGGCATCGCGGAGTCGTTCACATGGAGGCATGCGAGCCGCTCCAGCCCGAACCGCTCGTCGGCCTCGTCAGCAGGTCGTCGACCCGTCGCGGGATCGGTGATGTCCACGCCGCGTGCGTACAGGTGGCAGGTATCCAGGCACACGCCCACCGATGTCGTGCCGGCCGAGCGCGTCGATCACCTGCTGGATCTCCTCGAGCGTGACTCCCATGGTGCCGCCGGTGCCGGCCGAGTTCTCGATCAGAAGCCGGGTGCGGGTGCCACTGGGCGCGTCTTCGAGCACGGTCTCGATCGCCTTGACGGTGCGCGGCAGCGCCCGGTTGAAGCCCTTGCCGAGGTGGCTGCCGAGATGGAACACGACCCCGTCGGCGTCGATCATGTCGGCGGTGACGAGCGTGTCGGTGAGCGCCTTGATCGACTTTCGCCGGATCGCCCGGTCGGTGGCGCCCAGGTTGATCAGGTAGGTCGCGTGACACACCACGCTCGCCAGCCTGGCCTGCGGAGCGGCGCTCGCGAAAGCGCGCGCACAGCTCCGGATCGGGATCGGGGTGCTTCCACATGCGCGGGCTCTGGGTGAAGATCTGCAGCGCGGTCGCGTGCAGATCCTGGGCCCGCACCGACGGCCGTGTCGAGTCCGCCGGCGGTTGAGAGATGGCCTCCGAAGTGCATCGCGGCATCGTACCGGCGCCGTATCGTGCGTCCGTGACCCGCCCCGTCGTTCGCATGCCGCCCAGCCCGACCGGCCTTCTGCATGTCGGTAGCGCTCGCACGATGCTCTACAACTGGCTGTTTGCGCGCGGCGACGGACGGCCGGGTGGTGCTGCGCTTCGAGGACACCGACACCGAGCGCTCGACCGACGCCGCGGTCGAGCAGGCGCTGCGGGTGTTCGCGTGGCTCGGAATCGACTGGGACGCGGGCCCGTACCGCCAGACCGAGCGGCTCGATCTGTACCGCGCCGCGGCCGCCGACGCTGGAGCAGAGCGGCCACGCGTATCGCTGCTATTGCACCGCCGAGGAGCTCAAGCACGAGCGCGAGCGCCGAAAAGCGGAGAATCTGCCGCTGATCTACGGCGGCCGCTGTCGCGACCTGAGCGCCGAGCAGCGCGCCGCTTTCGAGGCCGAGGGTCGCAGCTTCGCGGTGCGGCTGATGGGTGCCCGAGTCCGGCATCACCGCGATCACCGACGTCGTTCGCGGTCACGTCGAGTGGGACAACGCGCTGCTGGGGGATCACGTGATCGTGCGCACCGACGGGACGCCGACCTATCAGTTCGCGAATCCGTTCGACGACATCGACATGGGTGTGACGCACGTGATCCGCGGCGAGGATCTGCTGTCGTCCACTCCCCGGCAGCTGGCGCTGTATGCGGCGCTGGACGCGCAGCCTCCCATCTACTGCCACCTGCCGATGGTGCTCGGGCCCGACCGCAAGCGACTGTCCAAACGCCACGGGGCCGTGTCGGTCGAGGAGTTCCGCGATCGGGGTGTGGTGGCCGACGCGCTGATCAACTACGTGGCGCTGCTCGGCTGGAGCTTTGACGACCACACCAACTTCATGACCCGAGAGGAGCTGGTGGCGCGGTTCTCGCTCGAGCGGGTTACCGCCGCTCCGGGCGTGTTCGATGTGGAGAAGCTGGAATGGCTGAACGGCGAGCACCTGCGGGCGATGTCGCCGGAGGCGTTCGCCGACGCGGTGCTCGACCACCTCGAGTGGCGCGGGTCACAGCTCGCCGACCAGCCTGACCGGGTTCGCGAGGCGGCCGCGCTGGTACAGGAGAAGCTGCGCGTGCTCGACCAGTTCGAAGGCATGTGCGGGTTTCTGTTCGGCCCGGTCGATGATCGACGCCGAGGCCTGGGCGAAGGTGGCCGCGACGCCCGACGCTGCACGATCCTTGGCCGCTGCGCGCTCTCAGCTCGGCGCGCGTCGCCGACTGGCAGGCAGATCAGATCGAGGCCGCGTTGCGAGCGGCCTGCGAGAGCGAGGGGCTGAAGCCGCGGGTGCTGTACGCCCCGGTGCGCGTCGCGATCACCGGCAGCACCGTCTCGCCGGGGTTGTACGAGAGTCTCGAGCTGCTGGGGGAGCGGCGAGTCGCTCGCGCGAATCGACGCCGCGCTCGCACGCCTCGGCGGCGTAGCAGGATCGGCACGGCCGGCGCAGAACTTCTCAAGGCGATCCCTCCATCGCCAACCGCCATGTTCGAGACCTTTTCCAGATCCACGGTGTCGCTGCCACGCCTGAGCATCGCCGGGCTGATGCTGGCATTCGTGCTCTCGGCGACGGTTGCGACGTTCGTGGGAGTGGCGGCCTGGTCGCTGGGAACCAGCACCGGACCGTCGCCGGCGGCGATCCGTGAGAGCGCCTACCAGGCGGGCGTGACGGCCGGCCAGGCCCAGGGCCGCACAGCGGCGGAGCAGAGCGCACGCAATCACGCCTACGCCAAGGGCCGCATGATCGGGCTTCGGCTGGGGCTGCACAAGGGGTTGCACCGCGGCAAGGCGGCCGGCGTCACCGCGGGCCGGGCTCAGGGATACCGGTCGGGCTACACCGCCGGTGTGCAGGCGGGTCGGGTGCAGGGAGCAGCCGCCGCCGCCGCCAAGCCCAAGAAGCACACCCACAACTGATCGCAGCCGTCACCCCACCCATTTGTGGGGGGTTGGCCGGTCGGGTGGGTGGAGTTGCGCGATGATCCGGCAGGATTGCCGCGGTTTGCATATGATCGTGGCCACCATGGTGGTCATCCTTTTGGGGGATATCGCCAAGGCCTCCGCGGTGACGGTGTTCTTGGCTGCGTTTGGTTGCATTGTCGCGGCGGGCTTCGCGATCCCCATGAGCATGGGGCCGGGCCAACCGGCCGCCGAGGCGTTCTGGCTGGCGAAGTCGATGGCCCTGCTCGGTGGAATCGCGGCGCTGGTGTTCGCCGCCACGGCCACCGTCTACTTCTGGCTCACCGGCCAGGCCTCAGAGCAGGCATTCGTTCTGATCGAGATGGCGACCCTGGGGACGGCGATCGTGTTTGTGCTCGCGGTGGCGGCGCTGCTCGACGGGTCGCGCGAAAAGACCTGAAACCCTGCGTGGCCGGCTATCCGGGCCACACCTCGACGCTGTCGATCTCGACGGCCCGACGGGTGGGGTTGCGATCGGCGATTCCGAGCTTGAGCCTGGTGGCCGGTGCGGACTGCACCGGCCCCGACAAACGGGCGAGCTGCAGCCCGTGCTCAGACACGAGTTTCACCACCGGCTTGGGCCACGTCCATCCGACCAGGTACGGCACACCCGGTGCCAGCGGCGCGGCTGAACGACCTGCGACCACGCCGCCTCCCAGCACCAGTGCCAACCGGCCGTCGGCCTGCAGCTTGAGGAACATCCCGGCGCCGCCACCGGTCACCGCCATCACCACCGTGGCCCCAGCCTCGGGCCGATGCTGGACGCGCAACCAGAACCGGCCCCAGATGGCCTTGGCCGGAAGCGGCGACGTCACGTAGGCGGGAACGTTTGCGCCTGCGGTCGCGAACAGCGAGCGCTTGCCGATGTGGCTCCACCGATCGGTGGTCGTGACCTTGCCGACGGCCGACTGGAATCCCCACGTCGGTGGGCCTTCGAAGCTCGACGCCAGCAGCGGTCGCACCCCGGGCGAGAGCGAGCCCTGCGGTCGCGTGCTCCAGGCGGTGATCACGAGTGCGACGGCGGCCACGCCGACCACCAGCGCCACGGTTCGAATGGGGTGGCTCACAGTCGTTCGAGCTTACCCGCCGGTACCGTGAAGCTGACCGTTGTCCCCGCGCCGGGCGCCGAGGTGATGTCGAAGGTACCGCCCGCCAGCCGGACTCGCTCGCCGGCGGCGTCCAGCCCGAAATGCATGCCGGGTTGGCCCCCGGTGTGCAGGCTCGCGGGGTCAAAGCCGCAGCCATCGTCGATCACGTGCCCGTACACCTCGTCGCCACGGTCGATCGCTGTGACCCGCACTTGCCGGGGATTCGCGTGTGTGCGCACGTTGGCCAGGAGCTCACGCACCGTTCGGTAGACCAGCGTCTCGGTCATCTCCTGGTAGCGCACCAGCCGGGTGTTCACCACCACCTCAAAGTCGCCGTCGTCGGCAGCGCGCTCGGCGGAGTCGCGGATCGCGGCTGAGAGGCCGCGAGCCTGCAGCACCTGGGGGCGCATGTCGAACGTCAGCCGGCGGGTGCGTTCGGTGGCTTCTCCCAGAATCGAGCGAGTGGTCAGCGCGCTGCGCTCGGCCGAGGCGTTATCGCCTCTTTGCAGGGCATTCGTGAGCTGGTCGAGGGAGAGCATGCAGGCGGTCAGCACCTGGATGGTGTCGTCGTGCAGCTCGACCGCGATCCGCGCCCGCTCCGCGTCTTGGGAGCGCAGCATCGACGCCACCACCGATTGACGGTGGCGCTCACTCTCGGCCAGCGCCCGCTCGGTGCGGCGCCGCTCGGTCATGTCGAGCATGATCATGCCCACGCCGACCGGCGGGTCGGATCCGTTTCCGATCGGGAACATGCTTGTCAGCAGGTGGCTCTCATGCTCGGGGTCTGCGGTGGTTCTGCCCGAGATCTCGTGGGTGATCAGCGACTCCCCGGTACGCAGCACCTGGCGCAGCAGCGGCTCGCACACGACGGCAAGGTCAGGCTGCACCTCGTGGATGGTGCGTCCGATGGCATCGAGCTTCTGCAGGGCCGCGAGAGCCGGATTGACACGGACATAGCGAAGCTCCGTGTCGAGCAAGGCGATTCCGACCGGAGAGTTGGCGAACACCGCGTCGCGCAGCGCGAGTGCCTCGTCGCGCTCGCGCACGGCGGTCAGCGCGCGGTCGAGCAGCCGTGCGTTCTCGTGCTCGGAGTTCTTGCGTTCGGTGACGTCGTAGGCGACGCCCTGAACGAGGTACGGCTCGCCGTGCTCGTCGCTGAGCACGGTGGCTCGATCGACCAGCCAGCGCAGCGCTCCGGTCGCCGTCACCACGCGGTACTCCGCCTCGAACTCGACTCCGGCGGCGATCGCGTCGAGGTAGGCGGCGATCACACGATCACGATCCTCGGGGTGGATGTAGTCGCGCCAGAACTGCGGCTCGGCCGTCCACCGGCGACGGTCGTAACCGAGGATCCCCTCGATCTGGGGGCTGATGAAGAGCGTCTCGCCGTCGGGGTGGCGGACGTAGGTGGCAGCCGGGATCTGCTCGATCAGCAGCCGGTGGCGGCGTTCGGACTGCTCGAGCGCGCGGCGCGCATCGATCTCGCCGGTGATGTCGAAGCCGATCCCGATCCGCGATCGCATCGTCCCGTCGGGGTCTCGCACGATCGATTCGCGATCGCGCACCCAGACCGATTCGCCGTCCGCGTCGAGCATCCGGTACACGCTGTCGTGCGGTCGCTGATCCCTGATTGCGCGGCGCCACTCGGCCTGCACACGCTCGCTGTCGTCCGGGTGGAGATGTGACGCCCACAACTCGTCCGGCGTGTCTCGCCAGCGCTCTTGCGGGACCCCGAGCATCGTTCCCAGCTGCGCGCTGGTGAAGATCGTGTCGCCGTCGGCGTCACATTGGTAGGCGTAGCCCGGCAGGCCGTCGATCAGGCCGCGCAGGAGTGCCTCGGACGCGCCCAGGGCCTCGGCGGCTCGGCGTGCCTCGTCCAGCAGCCGGCTGTTCTCGGCCACCAGGTTGGTGCTGGTGAGGGCCGATCCCAGCATCGGGGCCAACATCACCGCCTCGGCGATGTCCTCGGCGGTGACCGTGCGATTGCGACGGCTGTAGTGAACCTCCAGAAACAGCGCGTTCGAGGTGACTCGAACGGTACCGGCCACGATCAGCGCGCGATCTGAGCCGATCCGCTCGAGATACGCCCGCACTCCCGGTGGAGTGGTGGGCGAGCGCCGCTCCAGCACCGAGGGCACCGTGGAGGTGAGCAGGTACTCGACGCCGGCCGGATCGAGAAAGTCGGAGAGCGGCATCGGCGTGTCCACCTGGCTGACCTCGGCCGGCGTGAGCACGCCGTTGCACGCGCGGTTCGCAACGGTGCCGGTGGCCGGGTCGACCTCGAACAGCACCGTGTGGTCGGCGGCGAGCACGTGCCGGGCGTAGCCGAGCAGCTGGTCGATCAGCGAACCGGGCGGCTCGCTCGGCAGCGGCTGGGGGAGCGATGACATGAACGGATTGTCGCAGCCGCACCTGTCGGCACCGAATCACCCTTTCGCGGCTCAAGAGGCGGTGCCGATATTCACAGGCATGGGTCGTTTTCCTTTCCGCGCTGCGGCGTTCGCATGCGCGACCTTCTCGTTGACGATGGCGGTTCCGTCGGTTGCTCTGGCGAGCAGCTCGGGCGGATCCGTCCCGCGACCTTCGGCGCTTGCCGGAGGTGCGGTTGTCGCCGTTCTCGGTCTGGCGGCCATGGCCGCGTTGATCGTGTGGCGGCGACGTCAGCCTCAGGAGGCCGACGGTTTCGAGGGCGACGCGGTGTCGCCGCCCGAGCCGCAGCTTCTCGATGACGAGCTGGCCGCGTAGCCCCGCACCTCAACAATCTGTGAATCAGGCCGCGAACTCGACGCGGTTGCGTCCCGCACTCTTCGCTCGGTAGAGCGCCTCGTCGGCGCGTTTCAGCGTCGCGCTGCGGATCGTCTCCGAGGCGATGGATCGCGTGTCCGGCGCTGAGCGTGGTGAGCTGGCCGCGCGCTGCCCAGTCGCCCTGTAGGCGCGTGATGAAGGCGGCCGAGTCGCTGCCGCCCAGAGAGCATCACGAACTCCTCACCGCCGAACCGAAACACACGGTCGTCGTGGCGCACCTGCTCAGCCAGGAATCGTCCCAGCGACTGCAGCTCGAGGTCACCCGCGTCGTGGCCGTGGACGTCGTTGACCTGCTTGAAGTGGTCGAGGTCGATCAGCACGATCGCGTCGTCGGGCGTGAGCGCGGCCAGCGCATGCATTGCGGCGCGGCGGTTGCCGATGCCGGTGAGCGCGTCGCTGAGTGCTTCGTGCTGGAGCCGGTCGACCAGCTCCAGGCGCATCAGGTGCTCCGAGAGCGTCTGGGTCAGCAGATCCAGCCGCAGCTGACCGCCCTGAGCGCGTCCGCCGACGACGGTCAGCGACCGGCCGGGGGGATCGGCTGCGATCTCGCGCGTCCACTGCTCGTCCCACCGCCCCTCGGCGACGGCTCGCTGCTCCTGCGCTTTCCAGAGGTTGAACGATGGTGCGCTGGAGGCCACCTGGATCGAGCCCTCGGCGGTCGAGACGACCGCGGCGCCGCGGCCGTCGGTCAGCTCGCGAGCGGCATGCATCGCCAGCTCAATCGCGGTTTCGGGTGTCTCAGTGGCGGAGATCCGCTGGGTGATGTAGGCGAGCCGTGACAGACCGTTCAGGGCCGAGCGGTACTGATGTCGTCCTTGGGCCACGGTCTCTCCGGCGACGGCCGATGCCACGAAGCTCGTGAACGCCACGATCTGGTCGACGTGCACGCCGCTGCGTGTTTCCGCCGCGGCCAGCGTTGCCAGCACCGTCAGGCCGGCAGCCACCGTGGCGTGACCGCGGCGTTGGGTCAGTCCCACGGCGATCGGGATCAGGGTCGCCCCGGCCAGGAAGGTGAAGATGTCGTTGGGGTTGGGGGAGACGCCCATGATCAGGATCGTCCCCAGCAGGGCGAGCATGCACAGCCCGGGAACCCCCACCACCAGCCGCACGTCGGTCGACCGCCAGCGCATGCGTGAGAACAGCAGGCCGGTGACGGCGTACAGCAGGGTCAGCAGTGCGATCTGCTCCAGCGAGGCCGAGCGGCGCGGGTCGGGCAGGAGCAGGTGCCCGATCAGCGGGCACGGCGCGAGCGCGATGAACAGGAACGCCAGGAGCTGAGCGGGGCGCTCGGAGCTTGCGAGATCGAGGTCGGTCGGTGAGAGGTGTTCGCGCATCTGGGCGGGCGCGACGATCCCACTGGGGTCGTTGCACTACCGCCTAACGATCGGCAGCACCGCTCTCGAATTTCGGAGAACGGTCAGCCGTTGATGCGGCTGGTGCCCTTGGCGATGTCAGCGCTGATGGCGAGAAAGATGTTGGTCAGCGCGACCGGCTCGGGCTGGGCGTAGTAGTTGCCCGGTGACGCGATCTCCTGGAGCGCGTCGTCTCCCTGGATCGCGGGGCTCTCGGGACGGTGCGGGTAACGGCCACGCCGTTGACGATGGAGCCCCTGTCGGCGGTGCACGCCTGGGCTCCGTCCCCGGAGACGTCGTAGGCGATCGAGTACATCAGCACGCCTTTGGCCTTGGAGTCGCCGGCGATGTCGACGGCCGTCTGGCACGGGTTGGTGCGGTACGGGCTGGTGGGAGCCAGGTAGCCGGGGCCTTTGTTGGCCGCGCCGTCAGACAGGATGATGATGACCTTCTGGGTGCCGTCGCGACCGTCGGCATCGATCTCGTCCTGCGCCGCGTCGAGGGCATTGGCATAGGCCGTCTGGCCACCGGCCTGGACGCAGTTGATCGTGGAGATCAGCTCGCTGCCCGAGTTGAGGTTGCCTTGGTCGAGGCGTAGTCGTCGTTGAGCGGCACCAGCACGTAGGCAGCGCTGGGAGAGTCGTAGGCGTTGGTGGCGGTCGGACTGCAACCGGCCGCCGAGGTGGGAGCCGGCGGGAGTACCGCCAGGCCGACGTTGTCGGTGGTCGGATCCATCGTGCGCATGAACGCCAGGACGCCCTGCTTGGCGGAGTCGAGCTTGCTGCCCGTCATCGATCCGGTGCGGTCGAGCACGATCATGACGTCCAGCGGAACGGCGCCGCACGGTGAGCAGGCCTGGGCGTGGACGGTCTCGGGGATGGTGTCGATGCCGATCAGCCGCAGGAACGTGGTGGGCACGCTCGCGTCCTCGGTGACGTGCACGGTGTTGGCCGGGTTACAGAACTTGCGGCTGGTCGAGCAGTCGGCGGTGGCAGTGGTGGTCACGGTTCCCGCGCCGATGATGGGGTTCTTGCCGTCGTCGGCGGAGCTATAGGCGGAGGCCTGTGCGAGCGCGGCGCTGGTGTCGGGCAGGTTGCCCGCTCCGGCGGCGGCGGCGGCATCGGCCGAGGCCTGCAGCTGCTGGTGCACCCGGTAGGCGTTGCCGAGGTCGATCACCGCGCCGGCGGTGATCATCAGCACGATGATGAACACCGCAACCAGCGGCAGGGTCTGACCCGCCTCGCGGTTTTCACCACGGGCGGCACGGGATATGGCGGCGCGGAGCACGCTTCCGGGCCAACGGGGGGGACGCTGGGCCATGGGCTCAGCATGGCGGGTGGCGAGATGGCTGACGCCACCCAACTGGGGGAATTGTCAGATGTCAGTCACGCCCGCGTGCGAGCATGGTGATCAACCATCCGACGGCCACGCTTGCGAGCGTGAGCCACAGCGTCTCGGACACGGCAGCTGCGCGAACTGCCGTACTGTGTATCGGTCGAGCGGTCATCTCCCCCCGTTCGTTGCGCCCGCCACGAATCCTTGAATAACGGTGCCAGGCACCGTTATTCACCCCCGACGCTCGCATGAATAATCGGTGCCAGGCACCAATTATTCACGCCGCGACCCTCGCGGGTGGCGAGGGTCGCAGGAGAGGTACCGCATACCGGATTCGAACCGGTGTTACCGCCGTGAGAGGGCGGCGTCCTGGGCCCCTAGACGAATGCGGCCCGCACGCCGCGGCGGGCCGGAGCAATGCTCCGTCTCACTCCCATCCACAGCGCGATGAGTCTAGCAAGGCAACGCGTCCGGATCAGGCGGTGGTCAGCGCTTCGACCTCGATCTCAACGACGAACTCGGGCGCGATCAGGGCCGAGATTCCGACCATCGTGGACACCGGCCGGATCTCAGCGAAGTACTCGTTGTGGGCACGCCCGACGCCTTCGTGGTTGGCGTCCAGGTCGACGACGTACATGCGCGTTCTGACGACGTCGGCGAGCGAGCTGCCCACGGCTTCCAGGGCGGCGCGGATGCGTTCGAGCGCCGCGATCGATTGAGCGTAGGACCCGGCGGGCGGGCGTCCATCGGCTCCCATGCCGAGCGTGCCGGCGACGTGGACATGCGGGCCGACACGCACCGCGCGGTCGTATCCGACGCGGGCTTCGAACTCGGTGTGCGTGGAGTGGTGGACACGTTCGGCCATCGTGTTCACCGTACCGTAACCGCCGCATACCCAACCTTCATGCGGTGCTTACGATTTCATAACGCCGAGGGTCAAGGATTTGCGCCACCCGGCGACGGGTCCGCTCCTCAGATGACTGCAAACCTTGCCATCCTCACGGCTCTCGTGGTCGGCTCCTGGCTGATCGTGCTGATGCCGTTGCTGCTGCTCTTTCGCGTCTGAGCGCACACGTGCCTATCCTTCGCGGGAGGGAACGTATCGCTCACCGGTCCGAGTGACCGCGACGCTTTGGGGGGATGACGTGCAGCTCGATGGAATTCACCACATCACCGCGGTGACGGGAAACGCGCCGGGGAACCTGGATTTCTACACGCGCGTGCTGGGCCTGCGGCTGGTCAAAAAGACCGTCAACCAGGACGACCCCACCGTGTACCACCTGTTCTACGCCGACGACGCCGGCAGTCCCGGTGCCGACTTGACCTTCTTCGAGTATCCCGGCGCCGGGCGCGGCCGGGCGGGTGCCGGCATGGTGCACCGGATCAGCATCCGCGTCGGTTCATCCGAGGCACTCGACTTCTGGGCCGAGCGGTTGGCGGCGGAGGGGGTCGCGACCGAACGAGACGGCGATCGCCTGCGCTTCTCCGACCCCGAGGGCATTGGACTGGAGCTGGTGGTCACCGACGGTCGCGATCCGGCGCTGACCGCCGCCCGCGACGACATTCCCCCCGAGATGGCGCTGCAGGGGTTCGACGGCGTGCGCGTCTACGGCACGATGCCAGAGCGCAGCCGGCGGCTGATGGACGCATTGGGATTCACCGAGCGCGACGGCGGTGGCTTCGAGCTGCGGGGGCCGCACCGCGGTGCGACGTATGACATCGACGTGACCACCGAGGCAGGGATTCCCGGAGCAGGCACCGTCCACCACGTGGCGTTCTCCTCGACCATGGAGGATCACGAGGCATGGCGGGAGCGGGCGCACGCGGGGGGCGCACATCCCACCCCGGTGATCGATCGCTTCTACTTCCGCTCGATCTATTTCCGCGAGCCTGGCGGGGTGCTGTTCGAGATCGCCACTGTGGGCCCGGGATTTGCCACCGATGAGCCGGCCGAGCATCTCGGCGAGGCGCTGTCGCTGCCGCCCGACTTCGAACATCTGCGGGGTCGTCTGGAACAGGTGCTGACTCCCCTGGGCCAGCCGGCCGCGCACTGAGCTTGGCCTCGGTGGTTGGGCGCTTCGCGCCCAGTCCCAGCGGCGCGATGCACCTGGGGAATGCCCGCACGGCGCTGCTCGCCTGGCTCGATGCCAGATCGCGCAACGGCGTCATGCTGCTGCGCATCGAGGATCTCGACCGGCACCGGTGCCGACCCGAATACACCGAGCTGATGCGACAGGATCTGCGCTGGCTGGGGCTGGACTGGGACGCCGAGACGCGCCCGCAGTCCGATCGCGACGACGCCTACGGGCAGGCGGTCGACCGGCTGGCGCAGCAGGCGCGGTGTACGAGTGCTTCTGTTCGCGGCGCGAGCTCGACGCTCAGTCGGCGCCGCACGGCCCCGACGGTGAGCGCCGCTACCCCGGCACGTGCGCTCACCTGACCCTCGAGGAGCGCGCCGCGCGGGCCGGCGCCCGGTCGCCGGCGCTGCGAGTGCGGATGCCCGCGGACGGCGATCGAGGTTGATCGACCGTGTCCAGGGGCCGATCCGCCAGCGGGTGGATCGCGACGTCGGCGACGTGCTCGTGCGGCGGTCTGACGGGCTGTTCGCCTATCAGCTGGCGGTGGTCGTCGACGATGCCGCAGACGGCGTCACCGACGTCGTGCGCGGTGCCGACCTGGCCTGGTCAACGCCCCGGCAGATGGTGCTCGGCGGGCTGCTCGATCTTCCACGGCCCACCTACGCGCACGTTCCGCTGATGCTCGGCAACGACGGCCAACAGGCTGGCCAAGCGAAACGGCGCCCGATCGGTTGCCGAAGCTGCGCGCCGCCGGGGAGAGCGCCGCCGAGGTCGTGGGCGGTCTGGCGCACTCGGCCGGGTTGATCACCGACTCCCAGCCAGTGCTTCCCGCCGACCTGATCGACAGCTTCAAGCTGGTGATGTGACCGAGTTCAGGCGTAGTCGCCGTCGCGACCGCGGGTGGTGCCCATCAGCGCGATCGCCGAGGCGACTGCGAACAGCAGCACCACCTGTGCCAGCCAGATCGAATGCCTTGGCGCCGGCCATGACAGATAGTGGGACGGGCTGACCACCCACACCCGGTCGGGTGTGACGAACCAGCTGGCCGCAAAAACGACGTACAGCCACACCAGGTTCACACGCACCACCAGCAGTGCCAGGAACACCAGCAGGAAGTACTGACTCCAGACGATCGGCGAGCTGCCCACGCCGACGATCACGGCCACCGCGAATACGGTTCGATCGGATTCCTCGCCGCCTCCCCGCCGGCGGGCGAGCAATCCGGCGGTGAGCAGGATCGCGATTCCGAGCACCGCCACGATCACGGTCGCCACGCTCAGCGAGAGCCGTAGATCGGCCACCAGCCGCACGGTCGAGAGGCTCTTTCGGGCCTCGGCCTGCGATAGGTCATGGAGCATCGACGCATACGTCGAGAACGAGTGCAATGAGCGCCCTCCGGCGGCGACCCACAGCCCCAGGGCGACCGCCACCGTCACCCCGGCCGCACGCAGCCGCCCCGTCAGCAGCATGAACAGCAGCACGGGCGCGACCACCGGCTTCAGCACGATCGCACACCCCAGCACCGCCCCCGATCCGGCGGGTCGATCGCGCAGTCGCCACACCAGTGCGAGCATCACAAACAGCAGCGGCTCGACCGTACCGAGTGTCAGCGATCGCAGCGTGAAGGCCGACAGGGCAACGGGGGCAGCGACGCTGATTCGGCGCACGCCGAGTAGCAGCAGGCCCGCGGCCAGGGCACCGGCGCACGCGAAGTCGTACACGATCCGGGGATGATCCAGGGTTGAGATCGGCGCGAACAGGTACGCCGCCGGCAGCGGATAGACGAATGCGCTACCCGATTCGAGTTTGGAGACGGTCACGGCGTAGGGATGGTGGCCGTGCAAAACCGCCTGGCCCGCCGCCAGGAAGATCCTGAGGTCAAACGCGTCCTTGGGAAGGATCCACAGCGCCACCGCGGCGGCCACCACACAGGGAACGGCGACGATCGCGCAACGGACGAACGGCCGGCTGCGGTACGACATGCGGCGGGATTCTCGCATACCGGCCGCGTATCATCCGCGCGGCCACGTGAGCGAGTCGACTTCTGATCAGATTGCCCCCCGGTCGCTCCCGGCCGGGTTCGCGTTTCCCTCGCCGGTCGAGGCGGCGTGGCGCATCACCTGCCTGGTGATCGCCGTACTCGTCTGCCGTCTGTGCGCGGCGCTCTCAATGCAGCTCGGTTTGTGTGTCGCCACAGCTGTTGCGCTGGCCCTCCCGGGGCTTGCCTTGGCACAGATCTGCGGATTGCGCCGCCGGCTCGACGCGGTTGAAGTGCTGGGGGTGATTCCGATCACCGGGTTGGCCGCGTGGTCGCTGCCGTTGGCGTTGGCGCTGGCCGTGCACGCGCCTTTCGAGTGGGTCTTGGTGCTGGTGTTGGTGGCATCGACGCTCGTCATCCGGTGGGACCTGCCGGCGCTCGTGCGGCACCCGCCACGCGAGCCGCTGGCGGTGCTCACGGGCGCGGCGCTGGTGGCGCTTGTGTCCACCCAGTGGCAGCCGGCCCTGACCGGTGACGCGCTTTATCACGCGGGCGTGATCCGCCGCATGATCGCGCTTGACGGCCTCAGTCTGGATGGGCTTTCGGTGTACTGGCACGGCCATCCCCACGCCGGTTATGCGTTCCCGCTGCTGCATGCCACGCAGGCGGCGGCGATCCGGCTACTGGGCGTCGACGCCTCGGTTGCCTACACCAACCTGACTCCGGCGTTTGCCTTCTTTGTGCCGGTGTCGGTGTACGGCGCCGGGCGGGCGCTGGCCAACCGTCCGGTGGCGGCAGCTGCAGCCGGGTTGGCGAGTTGGGACATCCTCACCCGGATCATTGCCGGGCTGGTCAAACAGCCGCCGTTCTTCACCTTCACGGTGCTCTTCCCCGCCATCATCATCCTGCTCGCCATGGGCTACCGGCACCGGGAGCAGCGGATCTGGTGGTGGTGGACGGTGATCGCGGCGGGTGAGGTGGCGGTACTTCACCCCACCTACAGCGTGGTGCTGGCGCCGATGCTGATCGCGGTTGCGCTGCTGTGGCCGCGGGCGTGGCCGATGGTCGCCGGGGCGGCGGCTGTGACCATCGCGATCGACGCCTGGATCTACGTTGTGGCCATCCACGGCGGGGATCGCACCGTCGCCTACCCCGGTACTCCCGATCAGTTCATCAGCCTCGACGGACACTCGCTGGCAAGCTCGGGCCAGGTGATCCTCGCCCATCGAGTGGAGCTTCTGCCGGCCCTGCTCGCGGCGGTGGTGATCCTCTTCCGAGCGCGATCCAGTCGTCATCTTGCGGCTGCGCTGATGGCCGCGATGATGGCCATGGTCGCAGTCCCGGGAGCCGGTGCGGTGCTCACTGCGGGGATCGCCGGGGGCCAGGTGGAGCGATTCTGGAATGCGCTTCCCTGGATGTACCTGTCTGCGATCGTGGTGGCGGCGGCCGTCGGCTGGTTGCACTCACGGCGTGCGCTGGTGCTGTCGGCGATCGTGATCGCACTGGCGTCGGTGGCGCTCGAGCACGCGGGGTGGCTGTGGGGGGCGGCGGGACCGCGGGCGTCCGGGTGGCCTCCTCGGTTCCTGCATCACGTGGTGTGGGTGCTGACGGTGCCCGATTTGCTGACAGTGACGCTTGCCATCGCGGGCGCGGCCGGGTTGGCGGTGCGTGCCTTGGACCGGGATCGCAGCCTGCGGGCGCCGCCGGCGCCGCCTGCCATGGCACCCGTGGCCCTGCTGCTGCTGGCGGTGATGGCAGGCCCGCTGATGCGCGACCTTCCTCGCATCTCGAGCACGATCCGCCACGGATCGGCTGAGCGGGGACCGGCGAACCTGATCTCGCCCGGTGCGGTCTCCTATCTGAATAACCACGCCCGCACGCCGCTTCCGGTCGTACTTGCGCCCTGGGACGGACCGGCCGACGGGCTCGCCTACCAGATCGTCGGCAAGTCGAGTGTCTACACGGTGGCGCTGAACGAGCCGCACACCCGGGCGACTCCGCGCGACCACCCAAACCAACGCCGGGCCGCGGTAACCACGTTCTTCGCGCCGGGCACTTCCGAGCAGGCACGGCAGGCGATTCTGCGCAATCAGAACGTCGACTACGTCGTCTTCGACCAGCGCTCCGGATCGCCCGAGGTGCTGGCGCAGCTTCGCGCTGACCCCACGCTCACCGAGGTGTACGCCGATCCCGCCGATACACCACCGCAGTACGGGCGCGCGGTGATCTTCGAGCGAGCAACGGTCGCGCTGTCATTCCCGGACGGTGGCGGCCGGCATCAGGTTGCCCATCGAGACACCGGCGATGATCACGCATCCCCCCACTGCTTGGAGGAGGGAGATGCTTTCACCCAGGATCGCGGCGGCCACCAGGACGCCCACGAACGGCTGGAGATACATGTACAGCGTCGCTCGAGACGCGCCGATTGAGCGCAGTCCACGGAAGTACAGGATGTTGGTCACGATCAAGGCGAAGAACATCGGAGTAGAACCACGCCGCGATCGATTTCGGCCCGAGGTTGCTCCAGTCCTGTGAGAGCGTTTCCGGGAGTGCGAACGGGATCAGCATGATGCCGCCCCAAACGATCATGGTGGAGCTGATCCGCGACGCCGAGTAGTGCTTGAACAGCGGTCGTAGCATCACCGCGTAGGCGGCCCAGGTGAGGGCTGCGCCGATTGCGAGCAGGTCGCCGGCGAAGCTGGCGCCGCTCACCTCGGCTCCGCCGATCACCACCAGCACGACGCCGGTGAGCGACACCGCCAGCGACGAGCCAGTGCCGTGCGGGTACGTGCTCATGACCGGCCACCATCGCGAAGAACGCCGCCAGCGCGGGCGAGGCGGTCATGATCAGCACCACGTTGCCGGCGGTGGTGTGGTCGGTCGCAGTTGTGAAGAACAGCTGGTTGGCGGTGATGCCGACGGCCGCGCACCCGAGCAGCACGGGGATGTGGGCGCGGGCGATCCGCGGCGGTCCCTCGTGGCGACGCACCAGCGCGGAGCAGATCACTCCGGCGACCAGAAATCGGGTGACCGAGAATGCCAGTGGGTTCCACGCGCCGTATGCGAACTTCGAGATCGCGTAGTTGGCGCCCCAGAGAAGGTTGGCGGCGATCAGCATGGCGTCGGCGCTCTGCGCTCGTCGAGGCATGGGCCCACGCTATAGCGCGGTTTCTCTGACACGCGCCGGTGGCGTGTGAGGTATCGCGACCGGCGGCCGGGTGGTGCAGTCGCAGAACGGACGGGGCTCCATACCGCCATCCTGCGTCGTGCGTACCACCGGCCGCCGGATTCGCTGATGTGCCTACGGCCAGCCACATGCCCATAAGCACAGGACGACGATAGCCGATCAAAATCGAAGAATCACGGGTTTCAATTGACGTTGTCACTGTTTTGTGACATTCTCACTCGCGCGGAGTACCCAAACCGCAAGCGCACGTGCGCAACGTGCGATGTCTTCGAGCTCCACATGCTCGTCGGGCGCATGGGCGAGACGTGGGTCACCGGGGCCGTACAGCACCGTCGGGGTGCCACCGTGGTGAACGAACAGACGCGCGTCCGACCCGTACGGCACACCCACAAACGGGGGCAGGCGTCCCAGCACGTCGCGGGCGGCTTCGCCCAGCATCCACGGCAGTGGATGGTCGGAGCCAACGCGCGCAGGACGCGAATCGACCACCGGTGATCTCGACCGTCACCGGGTGCTCGGCAAGCCACTCGTCGCCGGCGCAGGCGGCCCCCACAACCGTTCGCAGCTCCGTCCTCGGCCTCGGCCGCGGTCTGGTCGATGCGGACGCCGTAGCGTCCCTCGGCGACGGCCCGGTCGGGCACGCTCGACGACCAGTCGCCGGCCCGCAGCCGCCCGATCGAGGTGGGGTAGGGCAGTCCCAGGGCCTTCATGGCACGGTTGGTCTCGGCGCCGTTGCGCTCCGCCTCGTTCAGCTCGAGGGCGCGCAGAACCGGCTCGAGCTTGCTCAGGGCCGAGACGCCCTCGCGCCGAAATGCCGCGTGCGCCGAGCGGCCCATCACCGTCAGCGTGAAGGTGATCGCCCCCGCCTGGGCGGTGACAATTTCCAGGCGGGTCGGCTCGGTGATGACGGCGGCATCGGCGACGTCCAGCCCGAATCGCTGCCAGCGCGCCCGCGCCGCCGTCCTCC
Organism: uncultured Actinomycetes bacterium; assembly: GCA_963811675.1. GTDB lineage: Bacteria > Actinomycetota > Thermoleophilia > Gaiellales > JAICJC01 > CAVPTL01. The sequence goes on from CAWESH010000012.1 coordinate 74,351, forward strand.
TCGGCGGGCACGGTCACCAGCACCGCCTCGGCGTCCAGCTCGACCTCGGCCTCGCGCAGCGCTCGCATTGCCGCCAGGCCTGCCACGACACCGCCCTTCATGTCGACCGCGCCGCGGCCGTACAGCGCGCCGTCGCGGATCTGGGGCGAGAAGGCGGGGGTCGTCCATTGCAGCTCGTCGCCGGCGGCGACCACGTCGATGTGCCCGGCGATCATCACCCTGCCGACCGGAGTCGGCGTTGCCGAGCCGGCCGGCGACGATCGGCAGGTTCGTCCGCGGGGCCTCCATGCCGGGATAGTCGGGGTCGGCCGCGATCGCGACCGGATCGGCATCGAGCCGCTCGACTTCGAGGCCGGCGGTGGTCATGCGCAGGGCGACCTCGGTCTGTACCGCCTGCTCGTCGCCGGTGATGCTCGGGATCGCCACCAGGGCCGTCAGGTCGTCGGCGATGCGGTCGCGATCGACCGCCGCCACGACCGCCAGCTCGGCCGGCGTCAGCCCTTTCATCCCCGCAGGATCGGCCGGGTCAGACAGGTCGGGCCGCCGCTTCCGTTGACTCCCACCTCAGACGCCGCGAACGTGTGCACGTCACAGCCGTGCTGGGTCGAGGGCGCGCTGGGTCACAGGGTTGCCCTCGGCCATCACCACCACGCCTGGTCGCACGGCGAGCACGTTGCAGCCCAGCGACGGCATCTCCTCCTCGGGCACCGTGACCAACGTCACGCCGCGCTCCATCAGGAGGTCGTACAGACCCGCCGGGAGCTGCGGCAGGAACACGACCGCGAGGTCATCGGCCACCGGCGAGATCACCGAGAGCAGATGCAGGCACTCCGCCGGGCCGGTGGCGTACGGCACATCGACGACCAAAGTCTCACTCTCTACTAGAGCCTTAAGCTGATCGGCTCCGGCGCGGTTGGTACGAAGCGACCGCCCGATCACGAACAGGTCGGGCGAGAGCCACATGGTGTCACCGCCGTCGACCGTGCCGGGCGCCTCGATCCGGCCGACGGTGGGGATGTCATGGGCGTTCGCCCACGCCTCACAGGCGATCTCCTCACCCTGTCGGCCCGGCTTGCCGGAGCGCAGCGGGATCACGCCTGCGTCCGATCACCAGCATCGGGTCGAAGGTGTAGACGGCGTCGCCGGTCGGCCCTTCTCCGCCCAGCTCGTGGACGGTCACCCCCAGGCCGGTGAGCAGCTCGCACAGGCGGTCGTGCTGGCGCTGGGCGAGCGCCAGGTCGACCGGGTGGAGGTATCCCAGTCCCGGATCGTCGAAGGCCCGGCCGAAGGCCGCGTCGGGACGCTTCACCAAGGCTTCGCGAAGGACGGCGGTCATGCTCTGGGCTCCGAACGTGCGGGTGAGTCTGCGTGTGCGGTTGGCTCATACCCGGAAGAGATTAGATGGGTTATCCGGATTGACGCGCACCTGGTCGCTGTCCGCCGGTTGCAGTCGGAGTGCTCCCTGCGTCCTGCCCCAGCTCGGTTCTCGCTCGCCCAGGCACCCGCCAATCCGGATAAACCATCTAGACTGTTTCGCGATGAGCGAACAGCACGACTACCGCGCGCAGTACAACGAGGCAATCCGGCGCGCCGTCGCCGGCGACGTCGGCGTCTATCCCGACTTCGACCGGCACCGGCAGGAGACCGTGTGGCGGATCCTCTCGGCCGACCGGCAGGCGTTGCTTCGGTTCTGTCAGCGCCAGGGAGTCACGGTCGGCACGATGGACTCGATCAAGACGCTCAAGAGCCCCAAGCCGCTGTTGCAGCTGATCGCTCACGGCGACGACGCCGACACGGTTGCCCGGTGGGCGCGGGCCCACTGAGCGAGCGGGTGCGGCGCGGGGCTTGGACGATCGTCGTCGATTTCGACGGCACGATCACCGAGGACGACATGCTCGACGCGATCTGTTCGCGGCACGCGCCCGAGGCGACCGCTGCGGCCGAAGCTGCGCTGCGTCGCGGCGAGATCGACCTCGATGAGTGCATCCGCCGGGAGTTCGTGACGATCCGCGCGGAGCACGACGAGATCGTCGACGAGTTCGTTTCCAAGGCAGTGGTGCGGAGAGGCTTCGAGGAGTTCGTGCGGTCTGCTCAGGCCGCCGGACATCGAGTGGTCGTGATCTCGAGCGGGTTCGAGTCGCTGATTCGTCCGGTGCTCGAGCGATCAGGGCTCGGCGACCTCGAGGTGATCGCCCACGACGTGCGGTTCTCGCCCGGGGCACCTCGGTGAGCTTCCGGAACGGGATCCGTTGCGACCGTTGCGGCGAGCAGTGCAAACGGCCGCTGGTGGCAGCGCTGGCCGAGAGTGAGTCGGTGGCGTACATCGGGGACGGCTGGTCGGATAGGTGCGCGTCGCTGTTTGCCCAGCGCCGGTTCGCACGGGCCGGACTCGCGCGGTATCTCGACCGCGAGCAGGCCGAGTACACCCGATTCGACGGCTTCGACGAAATCCAGGAGGCGATGTTGTGATCACGCTCTACAACGCCGATCGATGTCCTTACTGCGTGCGCGTGCGGCTGGTGCTCGAGGGCAAAGGTATCGAGCACGACGTCCACGAGATCGATCTGTCTGATCGGGATCCCATCCTGCGCCGGCTCAACCCGCGCAACAAGGTGCCCGTGGTCGTACACGATGACGCGGTGGTGACCGAGTCGGCTGCCATCAACGAGTACCTCGAGGAGGTCTTCCCTGAGCCTCGGATGATGCCCCCCGACGCTCAGGGACGAGCGCTGGTGCGCAGGCTGATGGCCGCGTTCGACGACCTCACCGACGCCTACTACGACCACCGCAGGTCAGGTAACTCGCTGCCGGAGCTGCACGCTGAGCTGGGAGCGCTTGACCGCTGGCTGGAGCACCGCCCGTACCTGGCCGGTGACCAGCTGACTCTCGCCGATCCCGGGTACTGGCCGTGGATCGCGCGCATGCAGCGAATGGGGATCGACCTCGCCCAGCACGCCCACCTGAGCGCATGGAAGACGCGCCTGGAAGCTCGTCCGGAGTACGCGGCTGAGCTGGTGCTGACCCCGGTTCCCTAGCCGCGCTGCGGGCGGCCGCAACGTCCGCGAAGCGCTCAGCCATGTCCCGCCCGATCTGCTCGTGGAGCGCCTGGTGGGCGTCCAGCTCGCGCAGGTATCGGGCATGGTCGTAGCCGCCTCCGCGCAGCTATTCCTCGCCCTCGTCCCACCAGTTCATGAGCAGCTGGTGAGTTACCTCGATGTGAAACTGGGTGCCCCACGCGACTTCGCCGATACGAAAGGCCTGGTCGCACACGCCTTCTCGGCAAGCGTGTTCGTGCCCGCGCCGGGGTCGCAGGCGTAGTCGTGCCACTGCAGCGCCATGAACCGCTCAGGCACCCCGCCCAGCACCGGATCGTCGCGGGCGGCGGGGGTCATCTCGACTTCGAACCACCCGATCTCGGTTTGCGAGCGAAACACGGTTCCGCCGCGTGGCCACCGTCAGCAGCTGCGCGCCCAGGCAGAGCCCCATCACCGGGACATCGTTGGCCAGCGCCTCTTGCAGCAGCTCGATCTCGGCGTCGATCCACGGGTGCTGATCGGACTCGTGGGTGTTGGCAGCGCCGCCGCACACGACGATCGCGTCGTAGCCTGCGAGCGACTCGGGCAGCGACGTCGACCTCGACGTCGACGTCGACGATCTCGAAGCCGCGTTCGCGCAGCGGCGGGAGGAACAGGCCGGCCGGCGCCACCGGCAGGTTGATCAGATGGAGGGCCTTCACGCTGGTGCGGCTCCGATTCGCAGCGCCCGCCGAGATGCTCGGCGAGGAACTTCTCGGCCTCGGCCTGAAATCGCATGCGGTTCTCGGGGCGCTGGAACCCGTGACCCTCGTCCTCGAACACCAGGTAGGTGTGGGGGATATCCCGGCTCTTCATGGCGGCCACGATCTGCTCTGACTCCGCCTGCTTCACACGCGGGTCGTTGGCGCCCTGGGCGATCAGCATCGGAATGCGGATCTGATCGACGCGAGACAGCGGCGAGCGTTCCCACAGCAGGTCGGACTCGGTCTCGGGATCGCCGACCCGGCGCTTGAACTGGTTCAGCAGCGGCACCCAGTACGGCGGGATCGTCTCGAGCAGGGTGAGCAGGTTGGACGGCCCGACGACGTCGACCGCGCAGGCGAACACGTCGGGCGTGAAGGTCGCCCCGACCAGAGCCGAGTAGCCGCCGTATGACCCACCGTAGATCGCCACCTTGGCCGGATCGGCGTAGCCTTCGTCGATCACGTGCCCGACCGCGTCGACCAGGTCGTCGTGCATGCGGGCGCCCCACTGCTTGTCCCCGGCGTTCAGAAACTCCTTGCCGTATCCGGTCGAGCCGCGGAAGTTGACCTGGACGCACAGGTAGCCGCGATTGGCGAGCCACTGGGCGGTCGGGTCGAAGCCCCACGAGTCACGCGCCCACGGGCCGCCGTGGACGTTCAGCACGGTCGCGAGCTGCCGTCGCCCGTCTGGCGGAAAGGTCAGGTAGCCGTGGATCTCGAGACCGTCCCGCGCTCGAAACGAGAACGGCTCCATCTCGGCCAGGCTGTACTCGGCGAGCTGTGGCTGGTGATGGAACAGGAACTGGCTTTCGCCGGTATCGCGGTCGAACAGGTTGTAGGAGACCGGGCCGTCGTCGGCGTTGTAGGCGGTGATCCAGCGTCGGTCGGCGTGATCGCGCGACGCGAACACGAGGTCGCCCGGATGGGCGGCGACCATCGCTGCGACGTCGTCGGCCAGCGTGGGGTCGACCACGACGTGCTCGACCCGGGCGCGCTCGAAGCTCACGATCTGCACCTCACGGGTGAGCGGATGCAGCTCGACGCCGTGCACGTCGTAGGTGGGATCGGAGGCCAGCGTCTCGACCTCGCCCGAGGCGAGGTCGAACCGCACCAGAGCGGCGGCGTTGCGGTCGATTGATGACACCGCGTACAGCCCGTCGCCGTCGCCGGTGAACCCGATCACACCGGTGGTGAGCGCATCATCGGGCGGAATCGCGAGCAGCAGCTCGTCGTCGACGATCACCTCCACCGAGCCGTCTTCGAGGAAGCGCGTGCCGCCACGAGGCTGGAGATCCTCGTCGATCAACCACGGGGTGTAGCCGGGGTTGGTCGCGAGCGTTCGTCAGCCACCGGTGGCCAGGTGCAGCAGATAGGCGTCGTGCAGCTGAGGATTTTCGCGATTGAGGCCGAGCACGATCTCGCCCGGGTGGCGCCGGGAGCCGCCGATCACCTGTGCCTGGACGTCGTCGAACGGGGTGACGTTGCGGGTTCGCCCGACTCGAGATCGATCACGTGGACGTGCCAGTTCTCGTCGCCGCCGGTGTCCTGCAGGTACACCAGGTGGCGGTTGTCGTGGGCCCAGAAGTACTGGCGGATCGGGCGGTCGCGATCGTCGGTTACCGGCGCGAAGCTGTGGCCGTCGACGGCACCCACCCACACGTTCATGACACCGTCCGCGGGCGCGAGGTACGCCAGTCGCCGGCCGTCGGGGGAGATCGAGGCGGAGCTCCGCTCGGGGTTTCCAAAAAGGACGCTGCGGGGGATCAGATCGGTCATGGCTGTCAGCCTATCGCCGGTGTCAGGTCGTGCGCCTACACTCCCGCGCATGGATTCTCGCCCAATCGGTGTGTTCGACTCAGGGGTCGGCGGTCTGACGGTGCTGCACGAGTGTCTCGTGACGCTGCCGCACGAGGACTTCGTCTACTTCGGCGACTCAGCGGACGGCCGCTTTCCGTATGGCACGAAGCCGGCAGTGACGATCCGCCGGTTCGCGCACGAGATCGCCTCACACCTGGCGGACTCGGGCGTCAAGCTGATCGTGGTTGCGTGCAACTCCGCCACCGCCGCGGCGCTGCCCGAGCTGCAACGCAGCTTCGCGGTGCCGCTGATCGGGGTGATCACGCCGGAAGCACACGCCGCCGTGCAAGCCACCCGAAACCGCCGCGTCGGGGTGATGGCCACGCAGGCCACCGTCGACAGCGGGCGATACCCGGCAGCGGTGACGACGCTCGACGCCGGCATCGAGGTGACCCAGGTTGCATGCCCTGAGCTGGTGCCACTGATCCAGGCCGGTGACACTCACGGCAGCGCGGTCAATGAGGCTGCCAAATGCTACGCCCGGGTACTCAAGGAGGCGCGCGTGGACACGGTGATTCTCGGTTGCACCCACTACCCGCTGCTGCGACCGATGCTGGAACGCATCTATGGTCGGGACGTGACCCTGATCACGTCGGCAGAGGAGGTGGCACGCGAGGTGTTCGAGACGCTCGAGCGGCGCGGTGCCGGCAACGACCGGGCCGAGACGGCGACTACCGGTTTCTCTGCACCGGCGATCCCGCGGCATTTCGTGATGTCGCAGGCCGGTTCCTGCAGCTGCCCGTGACTGACGTCGAGCGGGTCGACCCGAGCAGTCTGAGCGTCGCCGCGTGACGCGCGTCGACGGCCGTGCGGCCGATCAACTGCGTCCGGTCAAACTCACTCCGGGATTCATCTCTTCGGCGTCGGGTTCGGTGCTGATCGAGGTGGGTCGAACTCGGGTGATCTGCACCGCCATGGTGGAGGAGTCGGTGCCAGGCTGGATGCGCGGACGGGGCACCGGGTGGGTGACGTCGGAGTACGGCATGCTTCCAGGCTCGACCGATTCGCGCAAACCGCGGGACGCCAGCCGGGGAAAGTCGGACGGGCGCACCATCGAGATCCAGCGTCTGATCGGTCGTTCACTGCGGTCGGTGATCGATTTCCCGATGCTCGGTGAGCGCACGATCTGGATCGACTGCGATGTGATCGAGGCCGACGGTGGCACCCGCTGCGCCGCCATCTGCGGAGGCTATGTCGCCATGCACCTGGCGCTGTCTGATCTGGTCGGGGACGGCCGGCTGGCCGCGATGCCGCTGTCCGATTCAGTGGCTGCGGTGTCGGTGGGGATCGTCGACGGCGAGCCGCTGCTCGACCTCGCCTATGTCGAAGACAGCCGCGCCGAGGTCGACATGAACGTGGTCATGTCCGGAAGCGGCGCGCTGATCGAGGTGCAGGCCACCGCCGAGCAGACACCGTTCGCCAAGGCCCGCTCGATCGTCTGCTCGAGCTGGCTGCGGGTGGGATCGAGACACTCGCGGCCGAGCAGGCGTCGGTGCTGACCAGGGACTGACGCCGTGCGGATGGTGCTGGCGTCACACAACTCGCACAAGGCCGCAGAGCTGGCCCGGCTGCTGGACGGCTTCCAGATCGAGCCGTACACCGGATCGATGCCACCAGAGACCGGATCGACGTTCCGCGAGAACGCCCTGATCAAGGCCCGTCACGTGCATCGCGTCGTGGGTGTGGGCGGGTGGGTGGTGGCCGATGACTCGGGCATCATCGCGGCTGCGCTGGGGGGCGCGCCGGGGGTCTACTCGGCGCGCTTTGCCGGAGCCGATGCAGATGATGCGGCGAACCTCCAAAAGCTGCTGGAGGAACTCTCCGGGCAGCACGATCGCCGTGTCAGCTACGTCGCCGAACTGGTCGCGGTCGACCCCGAGGGACGGGAGTTCCACGGCCGCGGTGAGCTGCGCGGGACTCTCGCTGAAGCTCCCCGTGGTGGCGGCGGGTTCGGGTATGACCCGGCGTTCATCCCGGAGGGTGAGGTGCGCACGGTGGGGGAGATGTCGGCGGCGGAGAAGGATGCGATCTCTCACCGTGCCAGAGCGGCGGACGCGCTGCAGCGCGCGATCCACGCTGGCTGAGCCAGGTCACGCCAGCCCGACCGGCTCTTCCGGTTCGACGGCCTGCTGGTGTTTGCCGACGACCACCCACCAGTTGATCTCGGCTCCCAGCACGATGATGTTCGCCATCAGGTAGAGCCACACCAGCAGTACCACCAGGCCCCCGAACGCGCGCAACGCGATCAGCTGGTCGGAATAGCGCAGGTACAGCGGCAGCGCCAGGAACGAGATCTGCAGCAGGACGGTGGCGGCCACTGACCCGATCCACACGTCTCGGAAGCGGAGGGCGACGTTGGTGAGGTAGCGATACACGGCCATCAGGAACAGGAACGATCCGATCGTCGAGGTGGCGAGGGACGCCAGAAACCCCACCAGCGGCAGGCTGACCAGCTGATGGCTGACGCTGCGATCGACGACACCGGTGGCGGTGGTGGTGATCAGCAGTGAGGCGAAGAACGCGATCAAGGACGTCACGACCAGCACGAAGGTGACCCACTTCTGGTGGAAGAACGCGCGGTTCTGCACCCGAAACACGATGTTCAGCGCCGACTCCAGCGCCGAGTAGAACCCCAGGGACGTCCAGAACAGTCCGATCAGGCCGATCAGGCCAAGCGTGCTGGCGTTCTGCTGGATCGCTTCCACCGGTTTCTCCAGGTCTCGCACCGACTGTCCAGGGAGGATGTGCTGGAGTTCGCGGATGACGTAGGAGTTGGCCGAGACGGTGCCGGCTTCGAGGCTCAGCAGCGATACGGTCATGACCAGGAAGGGCACGAGCGAGAGCAGCGCGTAGTAGGCGACCATCGCTGCGAGGTGGGGGCCGCGATCGCTCAGGAATTTTTTTGCGACTGGGTGGGTGTGGGCGGCCACCGTCTTGAACGGATGGAGCACTCCGTGGTCACTTACGGCCATGACGCGTGAGGATATCGGTCGACGGCGTCGTGACCGACAGTGCTTGTGCTAGTTTGGCGGCGATGGATGCCGTGGCGGCGCTGGCCGAACTCAAGGATCTCTCCACCCAGATCGAGGTTGTGGTGCTGGCCTACCGATCGGGCGAGGTGCAGGCATCCACGGTCTCCGGGCAGACGGCGGTCAAGCTCGGGCGGCTGGCGGCGGACATCGTCGAGCACGCCGACCAGGTGCGTCGCGATCTCGGTCGCGAGGGTGTTGCCCAGCTTCAGGCCGCGACCGCTGAAGGAAGCCTGTTCATCGTGCTCGACGGCGATCTGATGGCGCTGGCGACGACTGCGCCGGATCCCACTGCCGGGCTGGTGTTCTACGACCTCAAGACGCTCCTGCGGCAGCTCGACGAGCACGGGTCAGCCTCCTCGACCTCGACGGAGGAGACCGACGATGAGGTGACGTCGGAGCCGGAATCCGCCGTCGAGGAGGACACGGATGCGTAAACGCAGGCTGGTGGTAACCGCGCTCGTGGGCGTGGCCTCGTTCGCAGGGACGTTGGTCTACCGGCGGCACACGGAGCGCAACCGTACCCGGGTCGACCTGTACTTCGAGGACGGCTCGATGGTCTCGCTCGCGCAGGGCAATCCCGACGCCGATCGGGTGCTTCCGCTCGCCAGCGAGGCGCTGGCCGCTGCCTCGGCACCCGCTGGTCAATGACCGACGAGGTCGATCGCCAGGCACTCGGAGTACGGCTGGTCGAGCGTGCCTACCTGACCGGCGACTTCCTGCTCCGCTCGGGCCGGCGCAGCCCGTACTACCTGGACAAGTACCGATTCGAGACTGACCCGGTGCTGCTGGACGGCCTCGGTCGCCTGATCGCCGAGATGCTCCCCACTCACGCGCCGGATGCCGAGTTGCTGGCGGGGCCGGAGTTGGGCGCGGTGCCGTTGGCGGCGGTGGCCTCGGTGCACACCGGTCTTCCGTATGTGATCGTGCGTAAACAGGCCAAGGACTACGGAACAGCCAAGCGAATCGAAGGCGTGTTTGAGCCCGGGCAGCGGGTGTGTGTGGTCGAAGACGTGGTCACCTCGGGGGGCGCGCTGCTCGACGCAGTGGTTGGGCTGCGATCTGCCGGGTTGGACGTTTCCGCTGCAATTTGCGTAGTTGACCGGCTCGAAGGCGGAGCCGAGGCGATCGCCGCGGCAGGCGTCCGGTTGATGCCGCTCTACACCGTCGCCGACCTCGGCATCGGTGCGGCGCCCGATCCCGTCTGAATCCCGCTCCACAAGCCGTTTGTGGCCGTCCGACAAGGGTGGTAGGGTGGTTTCCGCTTCACACGTTCTGCCCATAATCACGACCCAGGAGGATCACGTGACGAAAGCCGACTTCATCGACGCGGTTGCGTCGAGGTCAGGGCTGTCCAAGAAGGACGCCGGCGCCGCGCTTGACGCCGTGCTCGAATCTGTCAAAGACGCGCTGAAGAACGGTGACGACGTGACGTTCACCGGTTTCGGCAAGTTCAGCGTGCAGGCCCGCAAGGCGCGCACGGGCGTGAATCCGCGCAATCCGACCGAGAAGGTCACCATTCCAGCCAGCAAGGTCCCCAAGTTCTCGGCTGGGAGCCAGCTGAAGGCTGCCGTCAAGCAGTAACTCCTTCAAGCTCTCGCAGAGTTTCCATCGCCGCCCGCCGCGCGTAGTCCGCCCGGCGGGCGGCGGCGCGTCTGGGCCGATGTCCCAGACGCACTCGGTTACGACAGCTCTACGGGAAAGATCGCGAAGCCTTGCTGCTGCCTGCCGCCGATGCGGGTGAAGTCGCCTCCAACAGCCAGATAACCGGATCCGCCGGCCAGAGCAAAGATCCCCAGCACGCTGTTGACCGCGGGGTGCCACGGTTGCAGAAGTCCCGTCAGCGAGCCGATCGCCAGGGCCTTCGAGCGTGGCGTCGGTGTGGGGCAGAGGTGGGTTCCGGGAGCCGCCCCGCAGTAGTTCTCGTAGTGCCCCCCGACGTACACGATGCCGTCGTACAGCGTGATCGCCTGGACGTTGCCATCGGTTCCGCCCAGCCATCGTGTGGCCCCGGTGTCGAGCTCGAATGAGGCGAAGTTGCCGCCGTCGCCGATGCCGCCCACAAACACCCCGTTCTGGTCGACGCCCAGAGACACGACCGACGGTGGGAACTGGGGGCGCCAGTCGGTGAGCGCGCCGTCAGTCGCGCTGACCGAGCCCAGTCGGTGCACGCCGACCCCATCGAGCGAGTCGAACGTTCCGCCAACGATGATGGTCGATTCGTCCGGAGTGAGCGCCAGCGCCGTTACCGGGGCGTCGGTGGTCGCGTTCCATTCGGATTGGAGCGCTCCGGTGTCCTCGTTCACCGCCGCCAGGTAGGGGCGAGGCGCTTGACCCACGGAAGTGAACGCACCGCCGACAGCGACGACCCCGTCGCGAATCACCACGTCGTTGACCTGCCCGTCGGGCTTGGCTCTCCAAAGCTCCGCCCCGGTTGTCCCAGTTACGGCCACCAACCTTCCGGCGGTATGCGTGCCGAGCCGGGTGAACGACCCACCCAAGATCACCGTGCCACCGTCGACAGCGATCGTTTGCACTGTGCCGTTGGGCGCGGGGTTCCACGGAAGCAGCGCCCCGGTGGTGAGGTTGATGGCAGCAGCGTGGGCGCGCGCGACTGCGCGGCTACCCGCGGCTGCTCCGGGCGGTCGCACCGCGGTGAACTTGCCGCCGATGTAGGCGGTCGTGCCGCTGATCGCGATCGTCTCGACCCGACCATTGGTCTGGTAGCTGGGGGATGGTGGGCCGACGACTGTCCCCGCCCATGCGGTGCCGCCAAACTGACTGAGTAGGATTGCGGCGATTGCCGCGAAGAGGGTCGCGCGCAGGTGATGCAACAAACCGTCCTTTCGTTGTGGTTAGAGGTTGCTCGCAGGCGCTATATATCATATTGATCTGATCCCAAAGTCATACGACCACGGTCTGCAAATCGCTGACGGAGTGGTACACAGGTCGGCGGGTGGCGTCCATCCGGGTGGTGTGCGAACATATGTTCGTATGGCGACGGCTCAACTCACTCTGGACGGCGCCGATCGGCTGTACGACCTGCTGGCGCGGCGGCAGGCCCCGGTCGCAGCGGTGGAAGCGGCCACCTGTCTGTTTGCCCTCCGGTCAAGCCCCTCGGCGCTCGTACGTCAGTTGGTTGATGAGGTCGTGCGGGCCGATGCGCGCTTCGTATGGCGGTCTGGTGCCGAACTGGCGCTGGCAGAGTGGGACGAGGTCGGTTCGCTGCTGGACCTGCCACTGGAACAGGCGGAGTATGTGGTCTTCGACCTGGAAACGACGGGCACCAGCCCGGTCTCAGCCAAGATCGTGGAGGTCGGTGCCGTTCGGGTCAGCGGTCTCCAGCAGGTATCGACGTTCGAACGGCTGGTCGATCCCGCCCGACCGGTGCCGCCACAGATCACGGCCATCACGGGGATCACAAGCTGGGACGTGCGCGGCCAGCCCACAGCCGAACTGGTGCTGGCAGAGTTCCTGCACTTCGCCGCCGGCGCGGTGCTGGTCGCCCATAACGCGCGGTTCGACGTGTCGTTCGTGGACGCAGAGCTCGGCCGCCACCGGGGAATGAGACTGGCGGCGCCGGTGATTGACACCGTGATGCTCGCCCGCCGGATGCTTGCCGGCCGGGTGCCCAGGATGAACCTCGCAACTCTGGCCGAGCGGTTCGACACCGACGTGCGACCGTGCCATCGCGCCCTTCCCGACGCCCAGGCCACCGCTGACGTGTTGCTCGCTCTGCTGGGGATGGCACAGGAGCGCGGCGCCGAGACGGTCGGCGACGTGATCGGGTTGTGTGCGCCGGTCACGCGGGCGGCCCGCACGCGTCGGAAGCTCGCGGCCGGTGCTCCGGCTGGGCCGGGCGTGTACCTGTTCCACGGCAGCGATGGGCAGGTGCTGTACGTCGGCAAGGCCACCGACCTGCGGGCGCGGGTACGTTCGTACTTCACCGGCGGGCCGTCACGGCGCCCGGTTGAAGACGCACTCGCGGCGACAGAACGTATCGAGACCCGGCCGTTGGGCTCGGAGTTCGAAGCGGCATTGCTGGAACTCGATCTGATCCGGCGTCTGCGGCCGGCCGCCAACCGTCGCTCTGCCCACCCCGAGCGCAGCTGCTATCTGACACTCACGGTGGACGAGCCGGTGCCACGGTTGCGGGTCACAGCGCGGCCGCATCCCGGAGCGGTGTCGGCGGGGCCGATCAGCTCGCGATCACGGGCCCAGACCGCGGCTGCCGCTGTGCGCGAAGGGCTGGGGCTGCGCACCTGCAGGCCGGCGCGCCCGGTGGACGACGGTACGTGCCTGGTGGGCGAGTTGGGCCGCTGCCGCGCTCCATGCCGGGGTGGCGACGCGGTCGTGGCCTATGACGAGGCTATCGCCGTCGCTCGCCGCTGGTTGCAAGGCGACCCGTTGGTGGATCCCACCTCCTCGATCGAGCCGCGGATGCGCGCGCTCTCCCACAACCGACGGTTCGAGCAGGCAGCGGCGTTGCGCGATCAGCTCACGGCGGTCAAGCGGGTGACCGCGACGTTGGCGCGGCTGCGCACCGCCGTCGGGCGCTCGGGAGTGGTGCTGGCACCTGACGTCGATGACCGTTTTGTGCAGGCCTTCGCGTGCGCCGGGGGGCGCGTGGTCGGGCGCCGCAGGATCCCGCGCGTGGGCGACGCACGACTCGAGATCGAGTCGCTGCTGGTGTCGCTGGCGGCAGCGTTGCAGCGGCCGGCGACGATTCTCGAGCCGGAGGAGGGTGAGTGTGCGCAGCTGGTCTCCGCCGCCCTCGGCCGCCCTGGGCGGTGCACGCATCCGGTGCCGCTGGAGCGCTCGTCGCTTGCGACCGCCGCCGACCGCATCGCCGCCGCCCGATCCTCGATACCCTTGCGATCATGAACTTCGGCGATCGCCTCGCGGACGCGGTCGAGCGCTCCGCGAGCACACTGTGCGTGGGACTCGATCCCCGTATCGAGTTTCTCCCGCCGGCGGTGATCACCGGCCTGAAGCCGGGCTCCAGCGGCCGTGCCCGGGGCTATGAGCGCTTCTGTACGCAAGTTATCGACGCCGTCGCCGACGAGGCCGTGGCGGTCAAGCCGCAGGTCGCGTGTTTCGAGGCACTGGGCGGATACGGGCTGAGCGCGCTGGAGCGGGTATGCGCCCACGCACGCTCTGCCGGCCTTTTGGTGGTAGCCGACGCCAAGCGCGGCGACATCGGCTCAACCTCGTCTGCCTATGCTCAGGCGTGGTTGCAGGGACGCGACGGCCAGCCGCCTTGTGCGGACGCGCTGACGGTCAATCCGTATCTGGGAGGAGACGGGCTGGAGCCGTTTCTGCGTGCCTGTGGCGATGGCGCGGGGCTGTTTGTGCTGGCGCGGACGTCGAACCCGGGCGGAGCCGATGTACAGCAGCTCGAACTTGCCGCAGGCGGGACGGTGTGGGAGCACATCGCCGGCCTGATTGATGAGTGGGGACGGCCGTACGTCGGCAGCTCGGGTCTCTCGGCCGTTGGTGCGGTGGTCGGCGCCACCCATCCTGAGGCGGTCGCGCGGGCGCGCGAGCTGATGCCTGCGGCGCCATTTCTGCTCCCCGGTGTGGGGGCGCAGGGCGGCAGGGCAGAGGATCTGGCCCCCGCCTTCGCCAATCATCCCGCCGGCGGCCTGGTGGTCGCCGCCCGCTCGGTCATCTATGCCTGGCGTGAGAGCGCGGGCGACTGGCAACAAGCGGTACGTACAGCGGCGGCCGAGCTCAGGCGCGCTGCGGCCGGGGTGTCTTGATCAGGTTCGAAGCGTGAGCTGTCTCTGGGGCCGCACCAGCCAGGCCGCGCACGCGGCACCAACCGCGGCCGTCATCACCACGTCATCGCTGCGAATCAGCATGGCAACCAGCACGGCTCCCATCTCGACTCCGACCAGGTCGGCGTACGAGCGGCGTCGGACGATGCCGATCGCGCAGTCGACCAGCGTGACCGCGGCCAGCATCGCAGCCAGCCAGAGCGCGCCGTCGCCACGCCACCAGCCCGCCACTCCAACCTCGAGCATGACGGTGACAGTCACCACAGACCGAACCCGCGACCCAAACATCCCCTCAACAGTACGTGCCTGCGGGCAATCCGAGAAGCCCTCGCCGCGCGTATACAATGATCCGGGCACGACGACGGGGGCAGGCACATGATCGTCACAGTCACTGCAAATGCGGCGGTCGACAAGACGCTCACTGTGGCGAACCTTCAATTGGGTCACCGGCACCGCGCTCAGGCAGGCGTTGCAATGGCCGGCGGCAAGGGCATCAACGTCGCTCGGGTATTGAAAAACCTGGGCGAGCCGGTGATTGCAACCGGCCTCGCCGGGGGGCGCAACGGCGCTCAGATCATCGACAGCCTGGTGTCCGAGGGGTTGCTCAACGACTTCGTCAGGATCGGTGGGGAATCACGCACCTCGACGGCGGTGATCGATCCCACCAGCGGCATCGAGACTGAGATCAACGAGTACGGCCCCGAGGTCACCGCGGAGGAACTCGAGAAGCTGATGGAGCGGCTGCGCTATCTCAGCCGGGCGGTGTCTGCGGTGGTGCTCGCCGGCAGTCTGCCTCGGAAGGTCTCGACCGGGTTCTATGCCGATATCGTGCGCGATCTCGCCAAGCGCAAGGTGCCGGTGGTGATCGACTCCGACGGCGAACCGATGCGGTTGGCGCTGCAGGCCGAGCCGGCGCTGGTTTCGCCCAATCAGCGGGAGGCAGAGGCGCTGGTGGGTCACGAGTTCACCACCGACGAGGACTTCCAGCAGGGGCTGCACGAGATCGCCGACATGGGCGCCGAGCGGGTACTGATCACCCTCAAGACCGGGCTGCTACGCCCTGCTGCGCTCGAGCCGGCACCACGACCGCCTGTTCCGAGCGTGGATCCCTCGTCAGGAGTCGGTGTCGTCGGTCGGCTCGGGTGACGCGCTGCTGGCGGGGTTCCTGTCGGCATGGCAGGCCGAGGAGTCGTCACGAGCAATGTCTGCGGCTGGCACTCGCGTGCGGTGCTGCCAACACGCAGTCGGTGGGTGCCGGGGTGTTCGATCCCCGCGACGTGGCTCGATTCGCAGGCCTCGTGGAGGTGCAGGAGATCCACCCGCAACGCGTCAAGGCGTCGTGATCGGACGGGGCTGTGCAGCCGGTCGCGCTGATAGACTGGCACCAGATTGAACGTTCGTTTCCGAGTGAGACTTGATCACGACCCAGGCCGGTTTCCGCGTCCTGGGTCGTCTGCTATTTGGGGGAGGCGCTAGGTGGAAATCGAGATTGGTCGGGGGAAGAAGGCGCGTCGGGCCTACGGGTTTGACGACATCGCGATTGTGCCGTCACGTCGCACCCGCGACGCCGAGGATGTCGATATCGCTTGGAGGCTGGGACCCCATCTGCTGGAACTGCCGCTTCTGGCTGCGGCCATGGACGGTGTCGTGTCGCCCGCAACCGCTGTTGCTTTGGGGAAGCTCGGCGGCATCGGCGTGCTGAATCTCGAGGGCATCTGGACGCGCTACGAGGACGCTGACGCCGAGCTGCAGAAGATCGCCGGCTACGACAAGGCCGAGGCCACCCAGGCGATGCAGAAGATCTACTCGGAGCCGGTCAAGCCCGAGCTGATCTCACAGCGGATCAAGGAGATCAAGGCTGAGGGAGTTCTGGCGGCCGCCTCGCTGACGCCCCAGAAGGTACGTGAGCATTGGCAGGCAGCCCTCGACGCCGGCCTGGACGTGCTGGTTATCCAGGGCACCGTCGTGTCGGCAGAGCATGTCTCCACCGTGGTCGAGCCGCTGAACCTGAAGGAGTTCATCGCCTCGCTTCCGGTGCCGGTGATCGTCGGCGGATGCGCGTCGTATCAGGCAGCGCTGCATCTGATGCGCACCGGCGCCGCCGGGGTGCTGGTGGGAGTCGGTCCCGGGGCGGCCTGCACCACCCGCGGTGTGCTGGGGGTGGGAGTGCCGCAGGCGACGGCCATCGCCGACGCCAGCGCTGCTCGAACGCAGCATCTGCTCGAGACCGGCCAGTATGTGAACGTGATCGCCGACGGCGGCATGCGCACCGGCGGCGATATCTCCAAGGCGATTGCGGTCGGCGCAGACGCGGTCATGATCGGATCACCGCTGAGTCGCGCCATCGAGGCGCCGGGGCGCGGATACCACTGGGGGATGGCGACGTTCCATGCAACCCTTCCGCGGGGCGCGCGGGTCAAGACCGACCAGGTGGCGTCGCTCGAGCAGATCGTGGTCGGGCCGGCGACTGAGAACGACGGCACGCTGAATCTGATGGGCGCGTTGCGCACCTCGATGGCGACCACCGGGTACGACAGCATCCAGGCCTTCCAGAAGGCCGAGGTGATGTTCGCTCCGGCGCTGCAGACCGAGGGCAAGAAGCTGCAGCGTGAACAGGCGGTGGGGATGAGCCGTTGAGTAGCGACCCGAGCGGCGCATCGGTGAGTACCGAAGCGGCGGGCGCCGGCACCACGCATCGTCCGGTGCTGGTGGTCGACTTCGGCGCCCAGTACGCGCAGCTGATCGCGCGTCGGGTGCGGGAGTGCCGGGTGTACTCGGAGATCGTCTCGCACGAGCTGACGGCGGCCGAAGTCGCTGCTCGCGACCCCATCGGCATCATCCTCTCGGGTGGTCCGGCATCCATCAACGAGCCGGGGGCGCCGGCGGTCGATCCGGGTCTCTTCCACCTCGGGGTGCCGGTGCTGGGCATCTGCTACGGCATGCAGGCGATGGCCGACTCGCTGGGAGGCGAGGTCTCGAACACCGGGGTGGGCGAGTTCGGTAAGACTCCCGTCGAGCTGGCCGAGGGCAGCGTGCTGTTCGGCGAGCTGCTTCCGGCACAGACCGCCTGGATGAGCCACCGCGACAGCGTGGTTACGCCACCGCCGGGGTTCACGGTCACCGCCAGCACCGATGCCACCGCGGTCGCTGCCATGGAGGATCCCGAGCACGGGCTGTATGCCGTGCAGTTCCACCCCGAGGTGTTGCATACCCCCGGTGGCACGGACATGCTGCGGCGGTTTGTACTGGAAGCGTGCAGCGCCCCGCCGACCTGGACGACGCTCGGGTTCATCGAGGACCAGGTTGCCCAGATCCGGGCTCAGGTGGGCGACTCACAGGTGATCTGCGCGCTTTCGGGCGGGGTCGACTCGGCGGTCGCGGCGCTGCTGGTGCATCGCGCCGTCGGGGACCAGCTGACGTGCGTCTTCGTCGATCACGGTCTGTTGCGGAAGGACGAGGCAGCGCGCGTGGTGGAGGCCTTCGGCGACCACTTCCAGGTGCCGCTGATCCACGTCGACGCCGCCGATCGGTTCCTGACCAAGCTCGCAGGCGTGACCGAGCCGGAGCAGAAGCGAAGCATCATCGGTGAGGAGTTCATCCGGCTGTTCGAGGAAGAGGCGCAGTCGCTCGGCGACGTGCCGTTCCTGGTGCAGGGCACGCTTTACTCGGATGTGATCGAGTCGGGTAGCGCGACCGCTGCCAAGATCAAGAGCCACCATAACGTGGGTGGGCTTCCCGAGGACATCGGGTTCGAGCTGGTGGAACCGCTGCGGCTGATCTTCAAGGACGAGGTGCGGCGCGTCGGCGAGGAGCTGGGGCTGCCCGAAGCGATGGTGTGGCGCCAGCCGTTCCCGGGGCCGGGCCTTGCGATTCGGATTATCGGCGACGTCACCCGTGAGCGGCTCGAGATTCTGCGTGCCGCTGATGCCGTGCTGATCGAGGAGGTCAGGCGCGCCGGTCTCTACCACGAGCTGTGGCAGAGCTTCGCGATTCTGCCGGCGATCCGATCGGTGGGCGTCCAGGGCGACGCCCGTACCTATGCGTATCCGATCGTGGTGCGAGCTGTCACCAGCGAGGATGCGATGACCGCCGACTGGGCGCGGCTCCCGTATGACTTGCTGGAGCGCATCTCGAGCCGCATCATCAACGAGATTCCGGGTGTCAACCGGGTTGCGCTGGACATTTCGTCCAAGCCTCCCGCCACGATTGAGTGGGAGTAGCCGGCCGCTTCGAGGCGTCTACCGGTGCAGGACGATGTGGAGACGCCGATACGGCGTCGGTGTCGCCGGTTTGTGAGCGCCGGCTCCCGCGTACACGGCCCGCCACCGGATGGTCTGTTTGGTTTTCCTGGTGATGCTCACCGACCATGTCCCGTTGAGTTTGGTCGCCACGCGCAGATGCCCGCCGCTGAGCTGGATGGTGATCAGGGCATGGGAGATCGGCTTTGAGCTGGTCGTGTCGGTGAGCTTGCCGCTGAATGTGATTCGCTTGCCGACCAGGAAGGTCTTGTTGGCCAGGGGCGTCAGCGCGACCAGGCTGCTGGTGTGAGGAGTGACGGAGGGCGCGCCGTTGCCGGCGAGGGTCTGCGCCAACTTGGCCGCGTCCACCGAGCCCAGGCCGGTCGCCAGGTCGTATCCCTTGCGCGCGTTATAGAGCGATCCACCGGTGATGCTGTTGCCACCCTTGGTGATGTCGTGGTAGGAGCCCGAGGAGATCGTGCTGGGCGCGTACAGGAACGGGTTTGCGTATCCCAGTCGAGGGCCGCCGTTCGACAGCGAGTACTCGTTCATGTCGGCGGTGATGCCGGCCATCAGCGGCGCCGAGGCGGATGTCCCGCCGACCGGTAACCATCCGGTCAGCCCACCGCACGCCGACGAGTTGACCGAGCAGAAGATGATGTAGCCGGTGTTGGGGCTGGCGTTGAGTGAGATGTCGGGAATCTGGCGGCACTGACCGCCCGGGTTACCACATTTCGCGCCACCGCTGGCGAGAGTCAGTGTGCGCCCCAGTTGCCAGCTGGGCTTGGGGAAGAAGATCGACGCGCCGCCGCCGCCGCCTCGCCAGGTGACCTCGTTTCGGGGCTGGGCGGCGTACGGGCACCAGCCGCGTTCCGCCGACCGCTGTTGCAAACGGCTGGGAGGCGGGATCGACAACGGCCACAGCGGTTGATCCGTTGACTCGTGCGCAACCGGATGACCCATCGTCTCCGGTGGCCACGTAGAACGACATCCCGGCTGCCGCCGCGAGTTGCAGCGCGGTGTTCTCGGCGCCCATGATCGACGCCGACATGGCCGGTTCGCACAGGCCCCAGGAATCGCTGACGATACGCACGTGGGTGGTGCTTTGGTCGGCCACTATCTGGTTGATCATGGCGACGCTGTTGGCGACGTTGTTCAGCGCCACGTACACGTACGTGGCGGCATCAGGGGCGGCCGAGATGGCCGTCTGCACGTCGAGTACGACTTCGCCTGCTCCCGACTTCGACGCCGTGCCTCCGTTGACGTTGACTCGCACGGTTCCCGGCGAGCTGATGGCCGGAAAGCACGAGCGATAGGTGCTGATGTCGGAGCTCTTGTAGTCGGAGAACTCGACAAAGGCGATCGCCTCGCCACTGCCGTCGCTACCGCCGTTGACCAGGTTGTTGTGGTTGTACCCGCCGGGTGCTCCGAGCTGGGCCGGAAGCAATGTGCCGCCGTAGGCCGTGTGGGCGTTGTTCGCCCCGGTGCATCCCGTCGGGTTGACCGTACCGGGGCGCACCGGTGTGCCTGTGGCTGCGTGGTGGAGCGTCATGGAACTGTCGAGGCCACCCACCGCCTGCACCAGCGAGGCGACCGATAGCGGTAGCCGAGGACTGGCGTCGGGTGCTTTGAATACTCGGCCGGCGCGGCTGCGGTAGAGGCCGACGTCCACGTCGAATGCGCTCTCCTGCTCGGCGGTGGTGCCGGTCACGCTCAGCGACAGCAGATTGCGACCTGTGACGGTCAGGCCTTGCGACTGAAGGTAGTTCTCGACCAGCGCGATCTGATCGGGCGTGGGCACGAACAGGCGGTTGATCTGCGCCGAGGTGAGCGGGTGGCCTGCGCTCGCGCGGGTGGCCATCCGCCGCAGCAGCTGAGGGTTCCGCGGCTTGAGGAACACGATCGAGTTCTGAGTGGCCGTCGGGGCGGTCTCACCCACGGGCTGTGCTGCCGCAACTTGCGGCACCGCACCCCCGGGTAGCACTGCACGCGCTGCGGGCGTCCCCGCTGAGGCCGGCGACGCCGCCACAACAGCTATGACCCCCGCGGCTACGGCTCCTACCAGCATCGACCGTCTGTCCGCCACTGCCCGCACTCTACTGCGGGAATTCAGAAGCTGCTATGACCGTGCCGACGAGTTCACCAGAAAGCGGTAGCTGGCGGTCTTGGGGTCGCGATTTCCGCCGGAATCCACGGCGTACACCGAGACCGTGTGGTACCGGCCTTTGGCGAGGTTGAAGAAGACCGCGGCGTTCGCCACCGCCCACTTCCACTTGCCCCCGTCGATGCGATACCGGAACTTGAGCGCGCCGGCGTGGTCGAGGTCGGCGTCGGTGGCCGCGAATCCAAAGCTGACCGTCGCCCAGGCGCTGTGGCTCGGTGGCTTGGTGGTAAAGCGCGTCTTGATCGGCGCGATCCGGTTCATCGACCACCACAGTGATCGCGCCAGCAGTGAGCCGCCGGGGCTCACTGCCGGATCGAAGCCGCCGCCGGGAAGAGCGGACGACCACGGTCGGTAGCCCAGGTCGACCAGCCGTGATGCGTTCACCTGGCGGACGGTCACGAACGCCTGAGGATAGGTGTTGAAGAGGCCCGTCGCGGTTTTGGGGAAGTAGGCCAGGATGTTGCTGCTCAGCCCGAAGTGGGGGGCGACCTCTCCCGAGCTGGGCCCGATCACCTTGAAGCTCTTCAGGCCGGCGGTGACGAAGTGCTTTTGGATCGTCGCCGGTTGCGATGCTGCCGCCGTGAATCCGGTCGGCCGTGATCAGGCTGCCGTCGCCGTAGATGTCCCAGGTGTTATCCCATGCCGTGTTGACGCCGACCGCGGAGTTGTACGTCCAGACCCCACCAGGATTGTTATCCCAGTGGGTCTGACCGGCGGTCACCACCCCGTGGCCCTTGCTCGCGAACCACGCCAGTGCGGCACCCAGGGGGCCGGGGAAGGTGTAGTCGGCGTCGCCGCCCACCACCAGCGCCGCCTGGCGCCCGTTCAGGGCGGTCTCGATCTGACCGGCTGTCTTGATCGGACCCGAGGCGTCGATGATCCGGCCCGCGGTCGGCGGCGCAAACAGGTTGGCGCCATCGATCCGCTGCAGCATGTCGTGCACGGCGGCGGGGTCGGGAATCGCCAGGATGTACTCCATCGAAAGCTTGGGGTGGGCGGGTGGAGCCATCGTCTTCCAGGTCGTGGTGATCTGCTGATCGCCGGCCCCGTCGTCGATGGTTGCGACCACCTGGTATGTGGCCGCGGAGCCCAGCGTGGCGTTGAGCGTGACCGACGCCGTGCTCCCATTGACGGTGGGTGCGAAGGTCGGCACGTTTGCGCCCGAACTCACCCGCGTCACCTGGAAGGAGGGGGTGCCGACCACGGCTGTGGGGCAGCTGTAGGTGATCACCGGTTGGTATCGCAGCTTGCTCATGGCCGCGTGGCTGCAGTCAGAGGCTGCCAGCGCCGGCTGGGCCGCTCCACCCGCAAGGCAGGCGAGCAGGCACAGCGCAGGGGTGATCCGGGAGATCGTCACAAGTCCTCTATCGGACTTGTGACAATGATCCTTTACTCGATTTCTGCAGCCTTAACTCGGTACCGGGTCGGGGTGGATCCGTCCCTTGGCCTCGGCGAGCCGTCCTCCGGAGCGGCCGGAGCGCACCGCCAGCACCTCGGCCATGATCGATACCGCGGTTTCGGCCGGTGTCATCGCGCCGATGTCCAGTCCCAGCGGGCCCGAGATGCGGTCGATCTCGGCCTGGGTGTAGCCGGCGTTCAGCAGTCGCCGTTGTCGCGTCTCCTGGGCTCGCCGGCTGCCGAGGGCGCCGATGTACGGAGCCGGTGATCGCAGCGCGGGGCCCAGCGCCGGCTCGTCAAAGCGGGCGTCGTGGGTGAGCGTGACGACATAGGTGGCCTCGTCTGCCGGGTAACGCTCGTAGGCCTGCGCCGGCCAGCCGACGACCACGTCGTCGGCGTCAGGCAGGCGCTCACGGGTTGCAAACTTTCCGCGCGCGTCGGAGACGACGGTGCGGAATCCCACCTGCTTTGCGATTCGCGAGAGATGCTGGGCGGTGTCGACCGCGCCGAAGATCAGCAGCACCGGCGCCGGCGCGTAGTTCTCCAGGAAGGTGGCCTCGTCTTCGCGCGCGGCACTGGAGTGCGCATCGCCCGGGCCGTAGGTCTTGCTGCCGGCCGCATCTCCGGCGAGCACGGTGGTCACCGCCAGCCGTTCGCCGGCCGCGTCGGCGGCGGCGATCCGATCGATCTCGTCGGGGTCTGCCTCGGCGATGAACACCTCGATCTCGCCGCCGCACGGCAGACCGACATCGAACGCGTCGTCGTCGGTGATCCCGTAGGTGACCAGCATCGGCGGCGCGCCGGCGAGCACCTCGGCGGCCCGCAGGGCGACGTCGGACTCGACGCATCCGCCGCTGACCGAGCCGGCCATCACGCCGGATTCGGACACCGCCAGCCGCGATCCCAGCGGGCGAGGCGCCGAGCGCTTGGTCGAGACCACGGTGGCCACCGCCACCCGCTCACCGGCCGCTTGCATCGATCGCAGGTCGATCGAGTACTTCGCGCATCAAGCAAAAGGTAGCATTCCCGCGTCGGTGCGGCGGTTCGGGGTGCGGGCTGATACGATTCTCGCCTGCTCGCCTCGGCGGTGCGCGTGCGCATGCCGGGTGAGCGATCACCGTCCTACCTGCGAGGAAGATTGAAGACCTATTCCGCCAAGCCGCACGAGGTTGTTCGGCACTGGTATCTGATCGATGCCGAGGCCAAGACGCTCGGACGTCTGGCGACCCAGATCGCCGATCTGCTGCGCGGCAAGGGCAAGCCGCAGTACACGCGCGCACATCGACACGGGCGACTTCGTCGTCGTCGTCAACGCCGAGAAGGTGCACGTCACCGGCAACAAGCTCGAGCAGAAGATTTACTACCGGCACTCCGGCTATCCCGGTGGTCTGCGGCAGCGCACCCTCGCCGAGCAGCTGGAGCGACGCCCCGAAGAGGTTCTCCGCAAGGCCGTCAAGGGAATGCTTCCCAAGAATCGGCTGGCGGCGGCGCAGCTGACCAAACTCAAGATCTACGCCGGCCCAGAGCACCCGCACGCGGCCCAGAACCCCGTGACGATCGAGGAGCGCAGCTAGTGGCAGACAAGACCGAAACGGCGGTCGCGTATCGCGGCACGGGCAAGCGCAAGAACTCGGTGGCCCGGGTGATCCTGGTTCCCGGTGAGGGACAGGTGACGATCAACGGCCGCACGCTGGACGAGTACTTCCCGCGCAAGACGCTGCAGTCGATCGCCACGGCGCCGCTGGTTGTGACCGGCACCCAGGCCAGCTTCGACGTGCGCGCGCGGATCGCCGGCGGCGGCGTCTCCGGCCAGGCCGGGGCGCTCCGGCACGGCATCTCGCGGGCACTGCTCGAGGCCGACTCCGAGCTGCGGGTCGATCTCAAGAAGCAGGGATTCCTCACCCGCGACGACCGCGAGGTCGAGCGCAAAAAGGCCGGGCTCAAGAAAGCCCGCAAGCGGCCCCAGTTCTCCAAGCGGTAATGCCCGCTCAACGCCGGCTGTTCGGCACCGACGGGGTTCGCGGGGTTGCCGGGGTCGATCTGACGACCGATCTCGCGCGCGAACTCGGTTCCGCGGCTGCCCGGTTTGCGGGGCGCGGGCGAGATGATCGTGATCGGGCGCGACACCCGCGAGTCGGGGCCGGAGCTGGAAGCGGCCGTGGTCGAGGGCATCGTCGCCGCCGGCGGTGTGGGCGGTGACGGCGGGGGTTCTGCCCACGCCCGGAGTGGCGGTGCTCGCTCGCCGACGGGAGGCCGCGCTGGGTTGCGTCATCTCGGCCTCGCACAATCCCGTATCGCGACAACGGCATCAAGTTTCTCCGCGGTGACGGGCGCAAGCTCTCAGACGGTGACGAGAGCGCCATCGAAGGGTTGATGGACGCGCCCGGCTCGCTCGGCGGCGGAAGCTCATCGGCGCTGAACGACGCCGTTCCCGAAGTATGCAGCCTGGCTGGTCGAGAACTTCGGCGACGGCGTCGCTCGCGGGCCCTCCCATCGGGGTCGACTGTGCCAACGGCGCCGCCTTCGAGGTCGCTCCCGCGGTGTTCCGACGCCTTGGGCGAGCCGGTGGCGGTGATCGGCGATGCTCCCGGACGGTCGCAACATCAACCGCGGGGTCGGCTCGACGCATCTGGAAGCGGTTTCACAGCTCGTGGTCGATGCGCGGACTGTGGGCGGGCATCGCCTTCGACGGGGACGCCGACCGCTGCCTGGCGGTGGACTCGACCGGCCGCAAGGTCGACGGTGATGCGATCATCGCGGTGCTCGCGATCGACCGCCGCCGGCGCCGCCTGCAGCACTCCGGACACGTGTGGTGGTGACGTCCATGACCAATCTGGGATTCCATCGGCTGATGCGCGAGCACGACATCGCCGTGACGGTGACCGACGTCGGCGACCGGTACGTGCTGGCCGGCATGGTCGAGACCGGCGCCGACCTTGGGCGGCGAGCAGTCGGGGCACGTGGTCGATCTCAGCCGCCACACCACCGGCGACGGGCTGGCGACGGCGCTGTCGCTGCTGGCGGCGCTGGGGCGGCTGGGCATGAGCATGGACGAGGCCGGCCGGCTGATCACTCCCTACCCGCAGAAGCTGGTCGCGGTGGCCGCCGACCGAAGCGCGCTGGCCGGCGCCGAGGCCGTGTGGGCGGCGGTCGACGCCGAGGAGCGTAAGCTTGGGGAGGATGGGCGCATCGTGGTGCGCGCGTCGGGCACCGAGCCGGTCGTGCGGGTGATGGTTGAGGCGGCCGACGCGGCCACCTGTGACGCGGTTTGCGACCACCTGGCTGGGGTCGTGGCGCGAGAGATCGGGGTATAACCACCGCATGTGTGGAATCGTCGGATACGTCGGTGACCGGGAATGCAAGGAGCTGCTTTTGACCGGTCTCGAGCGGCTCGAGTACCGCGGCTACGACTCGGCCGGCATCTGCCTGATCAACGGCGAGGTGGACATCACCCGCCGGGTCGGCAAGGTGCAGGTGCTGCGCGATGCGGTGGGTACCGCGCCGCACTCGGCCACCACCGGCCTGGCGCACACGCGCTGGGCGACACACGGCGGGGTCACCGAGCAGAACGCGCACCCGATCGAGGCCTGCGAGGGCTCCGGTGTGACCGTGGTGCACAACGGCATCATCGAGAACTATCAGGAGCTGCGTCGCGAGCTGGTCGATGCCGGCCACGTGTTTCACTCCGACACCGACACCGAGGTGATCGCACATCTGGTCGAGGAGATGTACGAGGGCGACCTGGTGGAAGCGGCCCAGCGGGCCTACGCGCGGCTGCGGGGCCACTTCGCGATCGCGCGTTGCCCATCGCGACCATCCCCACATGCTGGTCGGGGCGCGCCGGCAGTGCCCGCTGGTGGTCGGCGTCGGCGACAACGAGATGTTCATGGCCTCGGCGATCCCGGCGTTTCTGTCGGAGACGCGCCGGGTGCAGTACGTCGAGGACGACGAGATCGTGATCGCCCGACCGGGTGGCGCGGTGTTCCTGAACGGCACCGGCTCAGAGGTCGAGCGGGAGGTCGAGCAGGTCGACTGGGACGAGGACGCCGCCGAGAAGCAGGGCTACGAGACGTTCATGCTCAAGGAGATCGAGGAGCAGCCCGACGCGATCGCCGAGACGATCGGCGAACGGCTGTACCACGGCGAGCTGCACCTGGACGGCCTCGAGCTGTCCGAGGAGCGGATCCGCAACCTCAACCGGATTGTGATCCTGGCCTGCGGCACCAGCTACCACGCCGGCCTGATCGGCCGGTATCTGCTCGAGGAATGGGCGCGGGTGCCGTCCGAGTCGGACATCGCCAGCGAGTGGCGCTACCGGCATGCGGTGATCGACGAGCACACGCTGGTGATCGCCGTCGCCCAGTCGGGCGAGACGATCGACACGCTCGCGGCCATGAAGGAAGCCCGCAGCCGCGGGCGCCCACGTGCTTGCGATCACCAACGTGATGGGCAGCCAGATGACCCGCCAGTGCGACTCGGTGCTGTACACCCGCGCCGGCCTCGAGATCGGGGTCGCCGCCACCAAGACCTTCACGGCGCAGGTCACCCTGATGTATCTGCTGGCGCTCAAGCTCGGGCTGATCCGCGGCACCATCGACCCCGATCGGGCCCAGGTGCTGCTGGACGAGGTGCGGTCGCTGCCCGATCTGGCCCAGGCGACCATCGACCGCGAGCCCGACCTGCTGCCGGTCGTCGAGCGGTTCTGGGAGAACGAGTTCTTCCTCTATCTGGGCCGCAACATCGGTCTTCCGATCGCGCTGGAGGGTGCGCTCAAGCTGAAGGAGATCTCCTACATCGCCACCGACGCGTACGCGGCGGGCGAGATGAAGCACGGCCCGATCGCGCTGCTCGACGACAGGACGCCGGTGGTCGTGATCGCGACCGACAACCACGTGTTCGAGAAGGTCGTGTCGAACATCGAGGAGGTGCGCGCCCGCGGCGCGCACGTGATCGCGGTCGCCACCGATGGCAATACTCGCATCGAGTCGGTGGCCGAGCATGTCATCTGGCTGCCGCGCACCGAACCCGAACTCCAGGCGGTGCTTGCGATCATCCCGTTGCAGCAGTTCGCCTATCGCGTCGCCCGCCGGCGGGGTCTCGATCCCGACAAGCCACGCAACCTGGCAAAGACCGTCACGGTCGAGTAACAAAACGGCCCGTTGTGCGGGAGAAACGGCCGGCGATCGAGTAGGATCGCGCCGTGGGCACTACCTTTCCTGACGACCGCCGGGCGGCCGAACGACGCCGTCGTCGAGCCCGTATCCGCCGCCGGAGAATCGCGGTGGCGGTGGTCGGCGTGGCGGTCATCGTGGGCATCGGCGGCTACGTCGTTTCGTCCGTCGGTCAGGGCTCGTCGAGCGCCAGTCCGCCGGGTGGTGCCGGCGGAGACCGGTCGACAGCGACCACCCAGCAGACCTGCCACCCCGTGCATCGCGGCCGGGGGGGTGGTCGCGATCACCTATCGCGACTCCTCCAACGGGTGCGTGGCTCCGTCCCGGCTGGTCCGCTACCACTGTCCCATCGGGGCGGCGCCGATCATGCGGGTCGGCGACGCCGGCGGGGCGCGCCGCTACCTGGGTGGCATGTACGCGCTCTCGGCCAAGCGCCCCGCGAATGCCGAGCTGATCGGTCAGGTGGGTCGCTCGGAGGTGTACGAGACCCCGTCACACACGGTGTACGTCAGCGAGCACGGTCACCTGAAGCGGTGGCTGACCCTGCCGTCCACGGTGGCCGGCAGCGGCAAGCGGGAGGCGTTCCTGCTCGGTGACTCGGTCATGCTGGGCGCCAAGCCGTCGATCGTCGGCTCGCTCTCCCGGCACTGGTCTCCGCGGATGGATGCCGCGGTCAGCCGCTCGACGCCCGAGGGGCTGGACGTGATCAAGAGTGGCGAGGCCGGCGACGCGCCGGCAGTGGTGCTCCAGCTCGGCACCAACGATGGTGGCACTCCGTCGCTCTACTCCGAGAACGTGGCGGCCGTGTTTCAAGCACTGCGCGACGTCCCGCTGGTTGTGTGGCTGAACATCGGCCACGCCCGCAGCTACTACGCCGAGGACGATCGCATCATCGCGTCAGAGGCCGCAAAGTACCCCAATATGACGGTTGCCGACTGGGCGTCTGCCGTGCCGAAGGACGGCACCTGGTCGGACGGGCTACACCTGAAGCCCGCCGGGGCGCGCGCGATGGGAAAGCTGGTGACCGACTACCTGGACGGCTGGCGCAGTGCCACCTGGTCACCGTCGGCGATCAGCTGCTCGGCTGCGATCGACTCGGCGGTGGCCTGACCCCGGCCGCGGCGGTGCAGGCCCACCCGCCAGGAGTAGGTATCGCGGCGTGACGGGAAGAAGTCCGGCCAGTCCTTGATCATCATCCAGGTCGCCACTCCGGCTGCGACGGCTGCCAGCTTGGGATACGGCAGGTGATCGCTGACCTGGGCGCTCGAGACCAGCGGCGATCGTGAACAGCCCCGCCCAGCATTCGTGAATGCGCACGCCGCCGACGAACACGCGTGGGCCGAGCTGGTGTTGACGAATATCGATCAGGCGGGGAGGGGGACGCAGCACGTCCGCGTTATCGGCAGCAGCGCCCTTTGGATCAAGCGGGAACCGACGCGCGGGCCGTCTCGCAGGCGAGCTTGACGTTCGCGGCGTGTGCCTGGGCGCCGTAGGTGCCGTCACCTCGCACGGGCACGGCGATCCGGCCGGCCTGCTCGGGCGGGCATCCCGCCTCGGCGAAGCTCACCAGCGATTCGAGATAGTCGAGGTCCTCGTCGGCGATGGCGAGGGCCTGCTCGGTGGTGTTCGGGCGGCCGTGTCCGCCGACGACGAATCGTGGTCGCTCGCGTTCGATCACGCCGATCAGCATCCGCACCGTGTCGCGATAGTCGAGTACCGACGAGTACGCCCACGGGATCTCGATCGCCGACAGGTAGTCGCCGACCACCAGCAGCTCGTCGTCCAGAAACGACGTCACGATGCCGTCGTCGGTATGACCCTTCCCGGGCCGACACAGCGCGTGCCACGGCCCCATCGAGATCTCAGCCGGCGTGTCGACGACCTGGTCAACGCGCAGCCGGTCGAGCGCTGCATACTCGATGTAGAACTCGGCCGACTCTTTTACGACCGACTCCCGGGCCTGCCCCGACTCGATCCGGTCGAGCGTGCCCCGTCCGGCGGTCACCCGAGCCTCGGGCAGCACTCCCACGCCCATCACGTGATCCCAGTCGGCGTGCGTCAGCAGCACGTCGGTGACCGGTTCCGGCCGTGCCGACACGACCTCGTCGATCTCGGCCAGGGAGATGCCCGGATCGACCAGCAGGCGCTCGCCGTCGCGGCGCAGCTCGAGCGTGGTCGTCTGGAACAACGTGCTCGGCCACCACGTCGCATTCTCGGTCAGCGGTATCGACCGCGTCATGGGGCGAAGCATAGTATGAACCGGACATGCGGGTTGGAATCGATCTGATCGAAATCGAGCGGGTGGCGCGGGCGCTGGTTCGCCATGCCCGCTTCGTCGAGCGGGTGTTCACCGAAGCCGAGCGCGAATACTGTCTGTCGCGCGCCAACCCCGCTCAGCACTTCGCGGCGCGCTTTGCGGGCAAGGAGGCGGTGGGCAAGGCGCTCGGGTTCGGCGTGCCGTTCACCTGGCGCGAGATCGAGATCGTCGGCCGGCCCAAGCCCGGAGTGTCGCTGACCGGCCGCACCGCAGCCTGGGCCGAGCGTGTGTCGGCGGGCGACATCGATCTGTCCATGACGCACTCCAAGGGGATGGCGGCGGCGGTCGCAATCGTGCACGACAGGGACGGCCGATGATGGAGCTGCAACCGCTCTACACCGCCGAGGAGATGCGCGACCTCGAGGCCCGCGCGATCGATGGCCTGAAGCTGCCGGCGCTGGTGTTGATGGAGCGCGCCGGGGTCGCCGCGGCAGCCGAGATCATCCGTCGCTACCCAGGTGCCGAAGCCGCCACCATCCTGTGTGGCGCAGGCAACAACGGCGGCGACGGGTTCGTGGTGGCACGACACCTGCACGCGGCCGGGTGGGCGGTCGAGGTGTTCCTCACCGGCGTCTCCGGCAAGCTGACGGACGACGCGCGGAGCAACTTCGAGATCGTGCGGCGGATGGAGGTGCCGGTGCACGAGAAGGTGGCTCCGGCCAGACTGAAGCGTGGCGTGCGGCGCGCCGACGTGGTGGTCGACGCGCTCCTGGGCACCGGCTTTTCGGGTATGCCGAGGCCGGGCGCGGCCGCGCTGATCGACGCGGTGGACGCGGCCGGCGGTGCGGTGGCCGCCCTGGACGTGCCGTCTGGCATCGACTCGTCCACCGGGCAGGTCGAAGGGGTCGCCGCCCGGGCCGACGTGACCATCAGTTTTCACGCCGCCAAGCTGGGGTTGATGGTGTCCCCGGGGCGTCGCTATCGCGGCGACGTGGTGGTTGTTCCGATCGGTATTCCGCCACAGATCGAGACCACCCCTGCGGTGGGTCTGGCAACTCCCAGGGTGCTCGATCTGGTGCCCCGGAAGGATGCCCTTTCCACCAAGTACTCGGCAGGGGCTGTGCTGGTGCTGGGCGGGGCGCCGGGATTCACCGGAGCCCCGGCGCTGGCGGCCCTGGCCGCGCTGCGAGCGGGTGCCGGCATCGCCTGGGTGGGCGCACCGGCAGAGGTGTGCGACCGCATCGCCCGCTCGCACGACGAGGTGATGGTGCACGCGTGGCCGGACGCGTTGGAGTTGGTCGACCGGGCCGGGGCGGTCGCGCTCGGCCCCG
The DNA here is from genome assembly GCA_963811675.1 of uncultured Actinomycetes bacterium. Taxonomy (GTDB): domain Bacteria; phylum Actinomycetota; class Thermoleophilia; order Gaiellales; family JAICJC01; genus CAVPTL01. The sequence goes on from CAWESH010000012.1 coordinate 105,354, forward strand.
GACTGGGACGTGCCGAGGAGGCACTTCACAACGCCGCGGAACTGGCTGCCGCGGTGCGTTCGCCGCTGGTGCTCGACGCCGACGGCCTGCACGCGGTCGCCGGAAAGCTCGAATCGCTTGCCCGCAGGCGCCACCCGACGGTGCTGACTCCGCACGAGGGGGAGATGGCCGCGCTGCTGGGCGAGACGTCGGAGTGGGTACGCGAGAATCGCCTGGCGGCGGTGCGCACGGCGGCCCGCCGGGCGAACGCGGTCGTGCTCTTGAAGGGTGCCGACACGCTGGTGGCCGAGGCCGGGGGGCGGCGGGTGGCGGTGGTCGATGTGCTGAGCTCGGGGCTGGCCACGGCCGGTTCCGGGGACGTGCTCACAGGGGTTGCGGCAGCCTTCCTGGCGAAGGGCATGGATCCGTGGGAAGCCGCGACGTGTGCCGCGGTTGCGCATGCTGAGGCGGGGTCGAGGGCGGCCGAGCGAGTGGGGCCCATGGGTATCATCGCCGGTGACGTGATCGATGCCCTGCCCTCAGTGTTTACCTCGTCGTGATCCAGCAGCGTCTCTCCCGCGCGGCCGTCACCGTGGACCTGGCCGCGGTCGCTGCCAACGTCGCTCACCTGCGCGCGGTGGTCGGGCCGGCAGAGGTGTGGGCGGTCGTGAAGGCCGACGCGTACGGCCATGGCGCGGTGCAGGTGGGGCGGGCGGCGCTCGACGCCGGCGCCACCAAGCTGTGTGTGGCCACGTGGGAGGAGGCCCGGTCGCTGCGCGAGGGGCTGCCTGACGCCGCCGTGCTGGTGATGAGCCCGCTCGCGCCCGGCGAGGAGGACGAGGTGCGCGACGTGGAGGTGACGGTGTGCTCGCGGGAAGCGTATACCCGCCTGCGCGCTTCCAGAGCGTCGCTGGATGTTCACGTCAAGGTGGACACCGGAATGGGCCGGTGGGGGATGAGCCCCGCGGACGCACTGCGGATCGGAGCCGAGCTGGCTGCGGGCGGGGAACGGCTGAGGCTCACCGGGTTGATGAGCCATCTCGCCAGCGCCGACTCGGCCGGCGTTCCGCATGCCGCCGACGCGGCCTTCACCGATGAACAGATCGAGCGGTTCCGAGCGGTTGCCGATCAGTTTCCGGCGTGCACTCGGCATCTGGGAAACAGCGCCGCCGCTCTGCGGGTGGCCGACGCCCGATGGGACGCGGTGCGCTGTGGGATCGCGGTGCTCGGGTTGTCTCCGTTTGCGACCTCGCCGCGGGATGACGGCCTGACTCCCGCACTGCGATTCACCAGCTACGTGGCGGATATCAAGCTGCTCCAGCCGGGTGAGAGCGCCGGCTACGGCCGTCGCTTGATCGCCACCGAGCCGACCTGGATCGGTCTGGTGCCGGTGGGGTACGCCGACGGCGTGCCGCGGATCCTCTCGGGGCAGGCCGACGTGCTGGTGCGGGGCAGGCGCCGGCGGGTGGCCGCCACCATCAGCATGGACCAGCTCACCTTCGTGATCGGGCCGGAGTGCGACGTCGAGCTGGGAGACGCCGTCACCCTGATCGGCCGGGACGGGTCAGAGGCGGTCACGGCCGAGGAGTGGGCGCGGCTCGCCGGTACCATCAACTATGAGGTCGTCACCGGCCTGGAACCGCGACCCTGGCGCGTCGACCATGTCTTTACCGGAGACTGAACTCGCACGCATCCGGGTGCAGGCACCGGTGCCGGGGGCGTGGCTGGTGGGAGGCACCCTGCGCGATCTTCTGCAGCACCGGGCGGTCACCGATATCGATCTGGTGGTCGACGCCGACGCCGGTGCGACCGCGCGGGAGCTCGCCCGCACCATCGGCGGATCCCCCTTCCCGCTCTCGGAGCGGCACGGCGCCTGGCGAGTGACCGGCGACGAGACCACGATTGACATCGCCGGCTGCCGCGGATCGATCCTCGACGACATGGCCAAGCGTGACTTCACCATCAACGCGATGGCGCTTCCATTGGACGGTGGCGAGCTGATCGATCCGTTCGGCGGTCGTGCCGACCTCGAATCCGGGGTGCTGCGGATCGTCTCCGAGAGCGTGTTCGACGACGACCCTCTGCGGCTGTTGCGTCTCGCCCGGCTGGCCCACGAGCTCGATTTCGAGATCGACGAGCGCACCGCGGCCTTGGCGCGCGCGCGGGCGGGGCTGGCCGACGACCCGGCCGGTGAGCGGGTGTACATGGAGATGCGCCGGCTGCTCGGTCTCGACGATCCAGCCGCGGGGCTGCGCTTGCTCGACCAGCTCGACCTGATCGATGTGGTGCTGCCGGAGCTGGCTGTCACGCGCGGCGTCGAGCAGAGCGAGTTCCACCATCTCGACGTGTTCCAGCACACGCTGCAGGTGGTCGACGCGACCGCCGACATCGCGGCGCATCCTGAGTACTACCTGCCTCGACATGCCGACGCGCTCTCGGCGGAGCTGGCCGAGACGATCGGGGATGGCATGTCCGCCGCTCAGGCATTGCCTCTCGCCGCGCTGTTTCACGACGTCGAGAAGCCGCAGACCAAGCAGGTCACCGAGCAGGGCTGGATCAGCTTCATGGGCCACGACCATCGGGGGGCGGATACCGCCGAGGTGGTGTTGCGCCGCTGGCACGCGTCGACCGCTGTGGTGCGGTTCTGTCGCGTTCTGGTGCAGGAGCATCTGCGGCTCGGCTTTCTGGTGCGCGAGCGGCCGCTGGATCGCCGGGCGGCGTACAGGTACCTGCGGGCGACCGAGCCATATCCGCTGGCGAGCGTGGTGTTGTCGCTGGCCGACCGGCTGGCGACCCGCGGGGTGCGGGCGCGGCAGCGCTACCACCGGGCTCACGCTGAGACGGCCGACGAGTTGGTGGGGCTGGTACTCTCGCTGCATCGCCGATCCCCCCGACCCGCTTCTGCGCGGCGACGATATTGCACGGCTGACCGGAGCTGGGGGAGCGCGGATCGGCGAGTTGGTGAGCGCGTTGGCCGAGGAACAGGCGGCTGGGGTGGTCGTAACTCGAGAACAGGCGGTGGAGTTTGTCAGCCGGTAGTCGTTTCGACCGCACCGCCGACCGGTACGCGGCGGCCGCACGCAAGCGGGATTGGGGCGATCTGGTGGCGTGGTGTGAGCCGCAGCCGGAAGATCGAGTGCTGGACGTGGCGGGTGGTACCGGCGCGCTGGCCGAGGCGCTGCTGCCGCGGGTCGGCTCGATCACGGTCACGGACGTCTCCGAGGCGATGCTTGCGCCACGTCGGCGCAGGAGTCACGACGTTGGTCGCGCGCGCCGAGCAGTTGCCGATCGCGGACGGGTCGTTCGATCTGGTGGTGTGTGTGCACGCGCTGCATCACATCGATCGACCGGTGCGGGCGATCGATGAGATGGCGCGCGTGCTGGCTCCCGGCGGCCGGCTGGTGCTCGAGGACTTCATCGCCGACGACGACCGCGGCAGCGCGCTGCGGTGGGAGGAGGCCGAGCGGCTGCGCGATCCCGATCACGTGCGGCTGCTGACCTCGGGCGAGGCCCGTGGTGCGGCGCTTGCTGCCGGGCTGTCCGTGGAGGCCGAGGAGTCGTGGTTCGAGACGTTCGAGGTCGATCGCTGGCTCGCGCTGGCGGAGACCGGCGGCGACGCGGCCGCGCGGGTGCGGGCGCTGCTCGGGGTACCCGAGGTGAAGGTCCGCGCGGGTCGTACGCGTTTTCGCAGGCCGGTGGTCAGGCCGCCGAGTTGACGCGATCGTGGTCGGCTCGCCGCAGCAGCTGCGCGAGCTTGCATTCGAGCTCGTTGGGGGAGCGCGCCGGAGTTCCCTGCTGCCACTGGCCGCTGGTCTCGGCCAGCCGCACGCAGTACATCAGGGTTTGGATGTCTCGTTTGTCGAGCATGTCGAGTTCCGTGCTCGGCGGATCGAGCACCGCGCGGCCATCCCCTGGTTGGGGTATCTGCGGATACGAGGCTTTCCGTCGCCGTCTCGCGGTATAGTGCGCCCCGCCTATGATCAAAGTGTTGATAGCTGCGCTGGTCGGGACGGTTGTGGGGATCGCGGTGATGGTGATCGTGATCGTCTCGCAGGGTACGACCACGAGTGACTCCAGCTCAATCGGGCTGACACTGAGCGTCTCCACCGCCTCGCCGCCGGCGGCGAGCACCACCGCTCCTCCGGCCAGCAGCGCTCCCAGTACGTCGGGCGGATCGTCAACGAGCGGCGGTGCGACCGGCGACGCTGCCGCCGGTAAGGCGGTGTTCGTGGGCGCGGGTGGCTGTGCCGGTTGTCACACCTTCAAGGCCGCCGGCTCGACCGGCACCATCGGCCCCGATCTCGACAACCTGTCGGCGGACGACACTGCTGCGGGCGGGATGCCGCTCCCCGACTTCGTGCACGAGTCGATCGTCGATCCCGACAAGTACATCGCCAAGGGCTACAACGCCGGCGTGATGCCGACCACGTTCAGTGACTCGCTGATCGTCGACCGACATCGACAATCTGGTCGCGTTCATCAGCGAGAACCAGACGTCGTAAGATCCCGGGGTGAGTGTGAGTAACTCCCCGACGGTTGCGACCGGCGCCGGCGCGCTGGTCGCGGCGTTCGAGGCCCACGGCGTCGAGATCGTCTTCGGGATTCCCGGGCAGCACGCGCTCGGTCTGTGGGACGCGCTGGCGGACTCGTCCATCGAGCTGGTCGTGGTGCGTCACGAGCAGGCCGCGGCGTTCGCGGCGCAGGGATATGCCCGCACCTCCGACCGGGTCGGGGTGTGCATCACCTCGACCGGCCCAGGCGCGTTCAACGCGTTCGCGGGCATGGGGGAGGCGGATGCGTCGTCGCTGCCGGTGCTGCACATCACCACCCAGATTCTGAGCGATCCCGGGCAGCGGGGCTGGATGCACGAGACTTCAGGTCAGTCGACGGCGTTTGCCGGCGTCACGCGCTATCACTCCCGTCCCCGCACCCCCGAGGCGCTCGGCGCGGCGGTGGACGAGGCGTTGACTGCGATCTCGCAGCGTCCGGGCCCGGCGATGATCGAGGCCTACATCGACGTCTTGGCGGCGCCGGTGGAGAGTGTCCAGGTGCGAGTGACGCCGGTGTCGCTGCCTGCGCCCGATCCCGCCGCGGTGACGCGGGTGGTGGAGTTGCTGCGCGGGCGCCCGCGCGCCGATGATCTTCGCCGGCGGCGGCGGCAGGCTCGCGGCCGAGCAGGTTACGCGGCTGGCCGAGGCGCTCGACGCCCCGGTGGTCACGAGCTACAACGGCAAGGGCGTGATCCCGTCGGGCCATCCGCTGCACGCGGGCTCGTCGTGTGAGGAGCAGGCGGTGAAGGCCTTGGTCGCGAACGCCGACGTGTGCCTGGCGCTGGGGACGCGGCTGGCCGAGGAGTACACCGCTCACTGGACGGTGCCGTTCCCCGAGACGCTGGTGCAGGTTGATATCGACGCGGCTCGGCTGGGCGCGAACTATCCGATCGTCGAGGGCATCGTCGCCGACGTCGGCCTGTTTTGTGACGCCGTGCTCGCGCTGGGGCCGGACGCGGGCGCCGCGACGGTACTGCTGACGCCCGCGCCGCGCTGTCGGGGCGCGCGACGGAGGTGGCCGCACAGGGATTCACGATCGAGCCTGAGCTCCTGCGGGCGCTCGATCAGGCGCTTCCGGACGGGGCGATCGTGGTGTCCGACATGACGATTCTCGGCTATTGGGGCGTGCTCTACCTGGACGCGAAGCGGCCGGGTGGGTTTGCCTATCCGATGTCGGGCGCGCTGGGCTCGGGGATCTCGACCGGGCTGGGCACGGTCGCAGCCAACCCCGGCTCACCCACGGTGGTGCTGGTCGGTGACGGTGGCTTCCTGATGGGCGGCCACGAGCTGGTGACGGCGCAGCAGCACGGGCTGCATCAGATCACGCTGCTGGTCAACGACCGTTGCTACGGCGTACTTCGCAACTATCAGCTGCAGAGCGGCAGACGGCCGGTGGCAGTCGAGCTCAACTCTCCGGACTTCTCGAAGCTGGCGGAGGGGTATGGGATCGGGTATCGCCGGATCACCGCCGCGGAGGAGCTGGCGGAGGCGCTCGAGTGGGCGCTGGGCGAGGTGGCTGCGCGTTCGGTGATGATCGAGTTCGAGGGCGAGCTGCGCGCGCCCGGTCAGTCCATCTGACTGGAGACCGGGATCTCCTGCTCTGACCAGCGCTCGTAGGCGCGGCTGAAGGCCGACAGCAGCGCGTTGGTGAGGTCTTCGGAAGATGCCCGGCGCAGTCCCTGCGCCCAGCGTCCCCGTTCGGCGGCGCGATCCGCCAGCCAGGGGTGTTCGAGCTCCTCGGCGAGGGTGCGCCCGGCGTGGGCGCGCGCTTCGATCGCAGCCCGGATTCTGGGTGCTTCGGTGGGGCGTTGGTCGAGCCGTCGCAGGTCGATCAGGCAGGGTGGGCAGGGGCGGATCGTCACCCATTCCTGGCGAGGCCCTGCGCACATGCCGCAGATCGGGCATCCGTAGGCGGCGAGCCGCACCCGGTCGGCCTGGGCTGCGCCGGCTCCGAGCAGGTGCACCCACACCTGGTTGCGGTCGGGATCGTGGTCGGTGCCGGCGACGATCTCGAGTTCGCCGTCGTAGGGCCAGACGCGCACCCGGTCGCCTCGGCGGAGCCCGGTGTGGCGGCAGACTGGTGCGGGCGGCGGCTCGGGCTCGCGCTCCGGCCACGGCTCGGGCTCGAACACTTCGAGGGGCACGACCACGGTGCCGTCGCGGCTTGGCCATGGCCGGCCGGATGCGATCCATTCGGCGACCACTGCGCGGGCGTCGTTGAGGGCGCGGGTGAGCAGCGTGGCGGCCTCCACGCGGTCTTCGGAGTCGACGTGGCGATCGGGGTGGGCCTGCCGGATGCGGGCGCGCCATGCGGAGGCCAGTTGGGCGTCATCGACCGGCGCACGCAGGCCGAGCAGCCACAATGCGCGGGCACATTGTCGACCTGTGACGGGGGTTTGGCTCACCGGCTCAGGGTAGCGGCCGGAGGCTCTGGGGTGAACCCCTGGCCTGCCATCGCCGTTCTCGGTGCCAGCGCTGGACGGTGCGTGCGCTGGGTGGCTCGACCAGGCCGTAGCTGCGGGCTTGGAGGCGTGTCGCCACGGCGTTCGCCGTCTCGCCGGCTGCGAACAGTCGCTCGGCGTGCACGCGCAGCCGTGGCCAGGCGTACGACCCTGGCTGCGGGCGCGCAGGGCGGGCGCGTAGTGCGTCGATGTGGGACGAGAGCGCCTTGCTCCGCGCCGCGGTCAAGCAGCCGTGTGCCTTCCACAGGCGCGTCATCGTGAGCACAAAGTCCCGGCCGCCCCGCTTCGTCAGAAACTCGACGCTCGCGTGGCTCTGACAGAGCCACACCGCGACGCCGTATCCGAGCCGCACCTCCTGCGTCTTCCCCCGCGTCCGATCGACGCAGATCGCGCACACAGGCTGCTTCACGGACATTCCGCGAGCTTTGTAGAGCGAATACGGCATGGCTGGGAGTGTGACGCGGGAAGTGTGCCGCGTGGGTGACGAGGTGTGGGGAAATCCAATTGGATTTCCCCACACCGCCAACTGGCGCTACCAACGGGATCCAGGGCCGAATGTCACGAAACGCAATTGGCATTCGCGGTGACCGCCAAGTGGCGTTTCTTGGTGGCCTGGGGGTTTTGGCGTAGTTGAGGGTCGTGCTCGCCGCCGGCAGCCAGCCAGCTCTCCGGTGGAGCGCTGGCTGCCGGCTGGCGTTGGGGGGTGAGGGTGGATGGTGGTGTCGGCCGGAGGTCGTGCTTGGCTGGCGTTGGGGCAGTGGCGGGGCAGGCTGGTGGGGGTGTGCGATGGAGAGCCTTCGATCACCGGCGCTTCGCCGACGGAAACAAAAAACAAAAAATATGACTCAAACGGTGCCGGCCAGAAGAGCAGCGTTCCCTCCGTTTGCGCGCCCCCAGCGGTGGGCTCACCGATAGACTCGCGACCATGACCATCTCTGATATCGACTACTCAATGACCGCCAGCCCGGGCAAGGTATTGCCGATCGCCGAGCGTGCCCACGGCTGTTACATCGAGGCCGGTGGGCGCACCTACCTGGACGCCTGCGGAGGCGCCATGGTGATGCTGCTCGGCCACAGCCACCCGCGGCTCGTCAAGGCGCTCGAGCGCCAGGCCTCGGAGCTCGCCTTCACCTATCGCTTCTCGTTTCGAAATCAGCCGATGCTGGACCTCGCCGAGCGCATCCGGCGGGTCGCGCCCGGCGAACTCGAGTGGTGCTTCTTCAACTCCTCAGGGTCAGAAGCCAACGAGTCGGCGATGCATCTGGCGGTGCTCTACTGGGAACTCCAAGGCAAGCCCGGCAAGATCGAGTTCCTGTCGCGCGTCACCAGCTATCACGGCTCGACGCTGGGCGCCCTGTCGCTCTCCGGGTCGCGCTGGCGAGCGCCGTTCGAGCTGCTGCTCCAAAAGTACGCGACGGTGCCCAACTCGGACACCGCCGTGGAAGGCGCTGCGGCGCTCGAGGCCGCCATCCAGTCGCGCGGCGCAGACCACGTGGCCGCGTTCGTGCTGGAGCCGATGACCGGCTCGTCCGGCGCCGCCGTCGACCTGCCCGACGGCTACCTGAAAGCTGTCCGCGAAGTCTGCGATCGCCACGACGTGCTGCTGGTCGCAGACGAGATCGTCACAGGCTTCGGCCGAACCGGCAAATGGTTTGCCAGTGAGCACTTCGGCGCGACCCCGGACGTGATCACCTTCGGCAAGGGCATCGGCGGCGGCGTGATCCCGCTCTCGGGGATGGTGGCGACCAAACAGATCCGCGAGGTCGTGTCCGAGTCGCCGGCGGGCTTCTCCTACGGCCACACCTTCTCCGGCTACCCGCTTGGCTGCGCCGTCGGCTGCGAGGTGATCGACATCGTCGAAGACGAGGGCCTGGTGCAGGCATCGGCAGACAAAGGAGCACGTCTGCGCACGATGCTCGAGGAGCTGCAGAGCCGGCATCCGATCATGCACGCGTTGCGTGGACGCGGCCTGCTGCAAGGAGTCGAACTGCGTCACCCGTCGGGCGCGCGCTTCGCCGAGTCGGACGGGATGTCCTACGGGCTTGCAGGGGCCGCCCGCGAGCGCGACCTGATGATCTACGGCTGCCCGACCCCGGTCGGCAACGAGCACATGGACGCGATCCTGGTGGCGCCGCCGCTGATCATCACCGACGACGAGGTCGACGAGCTGATCACCAAGCTCGACGCCGCGCTGGAGGCGGTCGAGCACAAGCTGTGAGCAGCGGGCCGTCCAACGACGAGCTGCGCGCAGCGCTCCATCAGGCCGCCGATTGGGCGGCTGATTTCGTCGAGCATGTGGATCGAGCTGCCGGTGGCCTCGCGGGTTCGGCCGGGGGATATCCGGGCCGCGCTTCCGCGACACCCGCCGGTCGCCGGCGAGTCGCTCCAAGCCATGATCGACGACGTCGACCGGGTGATCGTGCCGGGATTGACCCACTGGAACCATCCCGGTTTTCTCGCATACTTCGCCAACACCGGCTCGGGTCCGGGAATCCTCGCCGAGATGATGGCGGCGACCCTGAATGTGAACGCGATGCTGTGGCAGACCTCGCCGGCCGCCACCGAGCTCGAGCAGGTCGTGCTGGAGTGGGTCGCGGAGCTGGTGGGATTGCCGGCCGGGCTGTTTGGCCAGATCACCGACTCGGCGTCGACGTCGACCTTCACCGCGCTTGCCGGGGCACGGGAGGCAGCCGGACAGGATGTGCGAGACCGGGGGATGGCCGGCCGTTCAGACCTCCCCCAGCTGCGGGTGTACGCCTCCAGCGAAGCCCACTCGTCGGTCGAGAAGGCGTGCATCGCATTGGGGCTGGGCCGCGACGGTTTCGTGCCCATCGGTGTCGACGAGCAGTACCGCATGAAGGTCGACGAGCTGACCGCCGCCATCGAGGCGGATGTCGCAGCCGGGCGACGGCCGATCGCGGTGGTGGCGACTGTCGGCACGACGTCGTCGACCAGCATCGACCCGGTCGGAGAGGTCGCCGACGTGTGCGCGCCGCTGGGGCTGTGGCTGCACGTCGACGCGGCCTACGGCGGCGCCGCGGCGGTGGTGTCGGAGATGCGGTGGGTGCTCGACGACTGCGACCGCGCCGACTCGATCGTGATCAACCCGCACAAGTGGATGCTGGTGCCGATGGACTGCAGCCTGCTGTGGACACCGCGCCCCGAATCACTGCGCGCCGCCTTCTCGCTGGTGCCTGAGTACCTGCGCACCGGACAGGACGAGGTCGTCAACCTGATGGACTACGGCCTGACGCTGGGCCGGCGGTTCCGGTCGCTGAAGCTGTGGATGGTGCTGCGCGCCTACGGTGCGGAGGGCCTGGCCGCGGTGATCGGTGAGCACATTCGACTCGCCCGCCTGGTCGAGTCGTGGGCAGCCGCCGCGCCGGGATGGGAGCTGTTGGCGCCGGTGCCGTTCTCGACGGTCAACCTCCGTCACCGCCCACCGGGTGTGGACGACGAGATGGAGCTGGAGCGACACAACCAGCAGATCCTGCAGTCGGTCAACGACACCGGAGAGGTGTACCTGTCGCACACTCGGCTGGCGGGACGGTTTGCGATCCACCTGGCGGTGGGCAACGGCGCGACCAGCGAAGCCCACGTGAGCCGCGCGTGGAAGCTCCTGCAGGAGGCCGCCGGCTAGCCTGGTTCAGCTGCCGGCGTCGCCGGCGGCACAGGAGTTGTGCGACGGCGGTCGGCGAGCAGGTCGCGGGCGATCACCTGGATCGAGCCCGCCACGGGGATCGCGACCAGCGCGCCCAGCACTCCCAGCAGTGCTCCGCCGACAAGCACGGCGACCAGCACCAGGAAGGCCGAGAGCTGCACCGTCTTGCGATAGACGATCGGCTGCAGCACATGGTTTTCGACCTGCTGGTAGACGATGTTGATGACCAGCATGATGATGCCCGCGGTCGGCCCCTGGGCGGCGAAGGCCACGCCGATGGCGGCGATCGCCCCGACGGTCGCGCCGATCAGCGGCACCAGGTCAAAGACACCCATGAGGATGCCCAGCGCCGCAGCGTAGGGCACTCCCAGGATCCACAGCGAGATCCCGGTCACCAGCCCCGCGATCACCGAGATCGCGAGGTTTCCGATGACGTAGCCGCCCACCTGGCGGTTGACATCCACCGCCAGCCGGCTGACCCGCTCGGCCCGCTTTTCCGGGAGCAGCGAGAGCACCCCGGCGCTGAGGGTGGGGAGCTCGAGCATCAAAAACAGGGTGAGGAAGATCGCGGTGATCGTCTCGGCCACGCCCGTGACCACCTTGTCGGCGGCGCCGAACACCTTCTCGGGCAGCTGGCCGGCCGCAGCGCTGGCCTTGGAGACGAGGTGGTAGCGCTTGTTGAGGTCGTTCAGGGTGGGGTCCTTCTTGAGCTTGTCGACGTACCCCGGCGCCGCCTGTTGGAGGTTGTCGGTCTGGTTGATGATGGGCACCGCCAGCGCCACCACGAACAAGCCGATCAGCACCAGCAGGCCGATAAACACCGATGCAACCGCAAGTCCGCGCGGAAGCCAGCGCTGGATCAGCACCACGGCCGGGTTCAGGGCCACCGCCAGAAACAGCGAGACGGCGAGCAGGATCAACACGTCGCGGGCAGCGCTCAGCACCTCGACCAGCGCGAATGCGGCCAGCACGATCGTGAGCACCTTGACGACGGTGCGTGCCCTCACCTCGACCAACATCTGCTGGGGGTTCATCTCGCAGACCAGTTCGAGGCCGGCGAGCGTACCCCTGCGGTCAGGTGGTGCTGGGCAGGCCCTCCGGCCCCAGTACGATCGCGACGGTGGTCAGGTCGGCGGGAACGCCGGTGGCGTCGGCGAGGGCTACCGGTGCGCCGAGTCCGAGCTGGGCGGCCACGGCTTTTGCCGGGCGCCTTCTTGCCGGGCGGGTACACCACCTCGGTGGAGTCGACGGTCACGCCACCGTCGGTGTCGGTCGTGTCGACGATCTTCCATCCGGCCTGGGTGAGGGTGTTCTGAGCGTCTCCGGCGGCTCCGGTGATGCCGTTGCCGTTGACGATCGTGACCTTCACCTCTTTCCACGGAATCGGGTTGGTGGCACCGCCGTCGGTGTTGCCGGTCGAGTCGGGTGGGTTGCCGCCGGTTGAGTTCTGCGGCTGTGTGTTGGCGGATGTCGGAGTGGAGCTGGTGTCGCTGGATGAGCCGGTCGCGTCGCGAATTACCCAAAAGAGCGCCACGACGGCGACGATCAGCGCGATCACGGAGAGCACCCGGGCGGTGGGGAAACCGCGGCCGCGGGCAGCGATTCCCTGGGCCTCAAGACGCCGCGTGAACCAGTCGTCCAACCCCTCGTCGCCCCGCGGAGGACCTACCGGGCGCGGCCGGGATCTGAGGGTCATCGTCTCGTGTTTCGATTCGTGCCATAACCTCGAAGCTGTTGGGTGAAACGGCGCCGTTTCACATCACTCTGCCTAGGATGATGCGCCGATGCCCCTGCAAATCATAGATACATGGACACAAACGTCAAACGTCCCGGGCGTCGCAGCGGCCGTAATTCGGGCCCGACGGTGAACTTGAATCGAGGCTCGCAGGTGCAGCTACCAGCACAAGTCTATTCGCACTGGCGTCACTGACGAAGCCACTTGTGGCAACTGCGGTGATGATCGCGGTGGAGGAGGGCGCGCTGGAACTCGATGCTGCGGTGGCCGAGTATCTGCCCCAATATCGCGATCAGAACCGACGAACCATCACCCCGCGACACCTGTTGTCGCACGCCTCGGGGTTGCCCGAGGTCGGTCCCCGGGGCGTGTCGGCGGTGGATGTCGAACCGGTGTGTGCTCCCGCGACGCGCAGGATCTACTCCAACGAGGGCTACGCGGTGCTGGGCGAGGTGATCGCGCAAGCGACCGGCATCGACCACGCCTCGTACGTGCGTGAGGCGGTGTTTGAGCCGCTGGGGATGGACGCGTTTCTGGGCCTGCCGGAGAGCGAGTATGGGCGCGCGTTGGATGTGCGTGAGCCGGGGCTGGCCGGCTCGGGAATCGCGCTCTTCAACAGCGCCGAGTGGCGGCGGCGAGCCACCGCGGCCGGCGGTGCATTTGCCACGGCGGAGGCGTACGGGCGATTCGTGCAGCTGTTGCTGAACCGCGGTGCTCCGCTGCTTGCACCCGAGACGTTTGCCGAGATGACCGCCGTTGCCTATCCCGGTTTGGCGGGTGGCATCGAGTCGTTTCGAACCTGGGACGTTGCGGATTGGTCGCTGGGGTGCGAAGTCCGTGGCGCGAAGGAGCCGCACTGGACGGGCACACGCACCTCGCCGCGCACGCTGTCGCACTTCGGCGCTTCGGGAACCCTGTTCTTTGCCGACCCGGCGGTGGAGGTGGGGCTGGTATGCCTCGCCAGCCGCAGCACCTACTCGGGCTGGAGCATGCGCCCCGGCGCCTGGCCCGAGCTGTGTGACGGCGTGATCGCCGAGTGGGGCGCACGGTGAGCGCGCACACCGGCTGGAAGCACTGTCCCCGATGCGCAGGCGGCGCTTCGTTTCGGCCCGGTCGATTCGGGGGAGGAGCGGCTGCACTGCCCCGCCTGTGGGCTGGTGCTGTACGACAATCCGGCGCCGACCGCGACCGCCATCGTGACCCGCGGCGACGGCGCCATCCTGCTCACCCGCCGTGCCATCGAGCCGGCCATGGGCATGCTCGACCTGCCGGGGGGCTTCATCGAGGCCGGCGAGCACCCCGAGCAGGCGGTCAAGCGCGAGCTGTTGGAGGAGACCGGCCTCGAAATCGAGCTGACCGGCTACGTGGGTGCGATTCCCGATCGGTACGGCGATGGCGCTCATACGCTCAACCTGTATTACACGGCGGTCGTCAGCGGCGGCCGGGAGCAGGCGGCGTCGGATGTCAGCGAGATCGTCTGGTTGCTTCCCGAGGCGCTTCCAGCCCGCTCCCAGATTGCGTTTGCCAACGGGGCCGAGGCATTGGAACGTGTGCTCGGACACCCGCTGCGGTCTGACCTGTAATCAAAGGGTAAAGGCCGCGGTGCTTGTGGCCGATCAAAAGAGCATCGGAGCCTTCGACCAAGGACTTTCGGGCCGGAGGCGGAAATCGCGTCATCCGGGCTACGACCCCCGCCCGGAGGAAGTGACCATGGACGACCTGCATGACAAGCATGTGGAGATCGATGAGCGCTGGCTCTCGGAATGGTTCGAGTTCGGCTTCTCCGAGCTGAGCACGTACCTGGCCAAGCACGCCGCTTTCGACGACTACTGCCATCGGCATGAAACTGACTTCTAGTCGGTCGATAGCCCCCTGGTACCACCGCCCCCCGCGGTACTGACGCCTTGCAGCGGTGTCGGCGCCACCCTGGGGAGGCACGGCCTGCGCGCGCAATACAATCCCGCGCATGCCGCCGTTTGACCCGGTTCCGTCCAAACCCGATCACATCGCCCTGGAGCACCGCGCGTTGGAGCGGTGGGAGCGTGAGCGCGCTTTCGAGGTGCTGCGCGACGCAAATCGCGGCAACCAGCGGTTCAGCTTCATCGACGGGCCGATCACGGCCAACAACGCGATGGGGGTGCACCACGGCTGGGGTCGCACGATCAAGGACGTCTGGCAGCGCTACCACGCCATGCTCGGCCACGATCAGCGATACCAGAACGGATTCGACTGTCAGGGCCTGTGGGTGGAAGTCGGGGTGGAGAAGGAACTCGGTCTCAACTCGAAGCCCGAGATCGAGGAGTACGGGCTCGACCGGTTCGCGATCGCCTGCCGCGAACGGGTGGCGATCTACGCCGGCTCAGCTGACCGAGCACTCGAAGCGGCTCGGCCAGTGGATGGACTGGGACAAGTCGTACTACACGATGACCGATCCCAACATCTCGGACATCTGGAAGTTCCTGAAGCGCTGCCACGATCTTGGCTGGCTGTACAAGGGCCACAAGTCGATGCCGTGGTGTCCGCGCTGCGGAACCTCGCTGTCCCAGCACGAGCTGATCGACTCCTACAAGGACATCACCCATCCGTCGCTGTACGTGCGGCTGCCGCTGGTCGGGCGCGACCACGAGTTCCTGGTGGTGTGGACGACCACGCCCTGGACGCTTCCGGCCAACGTGGCGGCCGCGGTGCGCGCCGATGCGGAGTACGCCCGGATCGAGACGCCGGCCGGGATCGCCTACGTCGCGGCCGACCGGCGCGACCAGGTGCCGGTGCGCGGCAACCTGCTCGGCACCGTGCCCGGATCGGAGCTGGTCGGCCTTGCCTATAGCGGGCCGTTCGATGACCTGCCCGCGACCCAGGGGGTGGAGCACCGCGTGGTCGCCTGGGACGAGGTATCGATGGAGGAGGGCACCGGCATCGTGCACATCGCACCGGGATGCGGTGCCGAGGACTTCGAACTTGGCCAGAAGGAAGGGCTCGCGACGCTGGTGCCGGTCGACGAGGCGGGCGCCTTCACCAACGACTACGGCTGGCTGCACGCCAAGCACACCGCCGAGGCCGCGCCGCTGGTGATCGAGGATCTCGGCCAGCGGGGACGGCTGGTCGAGGCCGGTGAGCTGACCCATCGCTACCCGGTGTGCTGGCGATGCGGCACCGAGCTGATCTACCGGCTGGTGGACGAGTGGTTCATCCGCTGCGACGAGGTGCGCCAGCCGATGATCGACGCCGCTCGCAAGGTGGAGTGGACACCGCCCCAGTACGGCAAGCGGATGGAGGACTGGCTGCGCAACATGGGCGACTGGTGCATCAGCCGCAAGCGCTACTGGGGCCTGCCGCTGCCGTTCTACTTCTGTGACGACGGCCACATGACCGTGGTTTCGTCCAAGGACGACCTGATGGAGCGGGCGATCTCGGGTACCGAGAACCTGACCGAGCTTCACCGGCCGTGGATCGACGAGGTCGTCATCGCCTGCGACGAGTGCGGTGGCCATGCCCACCGGCTGAAGGATGTCGGCGACTGCTGGCTGGATGCCGGCATCGTGCCGTTCTCGACGATGGGCTGGGAGCGCGACGAGGCCGTGCCTGGGGGCTACGCCGCGGGAGCCGGTGAGGGCGTCACGAAGGCCGATCTGCCCGACAATGAGTACTGGCAGCAGTGGTATCCGGCCGAGTGGGTCACCGAGATGCGTGAGCAGATCCGGTTGTGGTTCTACTCGATGCTGTTCATGGGGGTGGTGCTCGACGGCCGGGCACCGTACCAGCGGGTGCTGACCTACGAGAAGGTGAACGACGAGACCGGTCGCCCGATGCACAAGTCGTGGGGCAACGCGATCTGGTTCGACGATGCCATCGAGGAGATGGGGGCCGACGTGATGCGGTGGATGTACGCCGCCCAGCCGCCCGCCCAGAACCTGAACTTCGGCTACGGCCCGGCAACCGCCGTCAAGACCCGGCTGCTGCGGCTGTGGAACATCTACGCCTTCTTCGTGCTGTATGCCAACATCGACGACCATCTGCCCGATCTGGCGGTGCTCGAAGCGCGGCCCGGCGACGACCCGCGAGCTCGACCGGTGGCTGGTGGCAGCGACCCAGGAGCTGATCGGCGAGTGCACCGCCGCGCTCGACGTGTACGACTCGCCGCGGCTGGTGCGGGCCTTCGAGGCCTACGTCGACGATCTCTCCAACTGGTACGTGCGGCTGTCGCGGCCGCGATTCTGGAAGTCGGAGGATGCCGACGACAAGCGCGCCGCCTACCAGTCGCTGTGGTACGCGCTGGTACAGGCGATCCGCTGTGTCGCCCCGGTGATGCCGTTTCTGGCCGACGAGCTGTGGCAGAACCTGGTGCGCGGCGCCTGCCCCGGCGCCCCTGCGAGCGTTCACCACGCCGGCTATCCGACCGTCGATCACACGCTCGCCGACGCGGCGCTTCTGGAGCAGATGGCCGCGGTGCGGTCGGTGGTGACGCTCGGCCACAGTGCCCGAAACGACGCGGGGATCAAGCTGCGCCAACCGCTGCAGGCGGCCACCGTGGTCACACACGACCCCCGCCGCCGGCAGGCGGTTGCGAGTCACCTCGAGCTGGTCGCCGGCGAGCTCGGGGTGAAGCAGGTGCACCTGGCCGAGTCGAGCGAGGAGTTCGCCGAGGTCGAGGTGATGCCGATCCTGAAGGTGCTCGGCCCCAAGCTGGGCCGCGACCTGAGTGTGATCCGCGGGCTGCTGCGAGAGGGCGAGTTCGCGCTCGTCGACGGCGGTGTGGACGTGGGCGACTGGCGGCTCGAGCCGGGCGAGTTCGAGCTGCGCACGCGCGCGCGGCCAGGGTTCTCGGTCGTCGA
This sequence comes from uncultured Actinomycetes bacterium, assembly GCA_963811675.1. Classification (GTDB taxonomy): domain Bacteria; phylum Actinomycetota; class Thermoleophilia; order Gaiellales; family JAICJC01; genus CAVPTL01. Next base: position 122,573 of record CAWESH010000012.1, read on the forward strand.
CGGCGAGGGCTTCGCGGTCGTGCTCGACACCGAGGTCACGCCGGAGCTCGCACTCGAGGGCATCGCCCGGGATCTGATCCGGACGATCAACCAGATGCGGGCCGACGCCGAGCTGGAGCTGACCGACCGGATCGTGATCACCTATCCCGAGAACGACGGACAGGTGACCGAGGCCTTCCGCCGGTATGGAGACTGGATCGCGGCCGAGACGCTGGCGGTCACGCTGCAGCCCGGCGACCAGCTGCACATCGCCGTCGGCTAGTCGGCCGATACCCCCCGTTCGGTTGGTGTCGGATCCCCACCCAGGGGGATGCGGCAACCGGCAACGGTCAGTACTTGATAGGTGTCGGCGCTGTTCTCCCCTCGGCGCTGCCGTCCCCAACGACGGCATTCCCCTGTGCTGTCCCAACGAAGGGCCCGCTGTGCCTTCCTCGCTCCCGTCCTTTGATTCTTCGCTGATCGAGCTGCGCAACGACCTCGGTGGCGACGCCGCGCCGTGTCTGTGCGACTCGCCGTTCGAGGTTGCCGACGTGCTCCTGGCAATCCGCGACCACGACGGCTCACCCTCCGCCGCCGCTCGCGCGCTCAGCCTGACGCTCGAGCAGGTGTACGCCTGCGTCGACTGTCAGCGTGAGCATCCGAGCCTGATCGAGGCCCGGCTGGTGGCCTGTGACTTCGCCCGCCACATCGACGCCGACGACGAGCTGTTCGCTCCCGGCGAACTCGAGATCGATGCCGAGTCGCGCCCTCGCTGGGCCTGGCGGCTGGCAACTCGCTGATCGACTCGCTCATCGCATCCCAACAAAACCGCGGGTTGAAATTTGACTCAGGTCCCGAACCTGCGGACACTTGTGTCAGCGTTCATGAATGATGCTTCGATGACTCCTGCCGTGACACCCGGGCTGCTTCGCCGCAGCGTGGCCGTGCTCGCGCTGGCAGCCCTCGTCTTCGCCGCCACCTCGGCGTCGGCCATGGCGGCGCTTCAGCAGACGTTGGCGAACTCGTACCAGACCAACGGCACGGTGCACTCGATCGTCCGATCCGACGGCGTCGTCTACATCGGCGGCGCGTTCACCTCGGTGCGGCCCGGCCGGTTCTGCGCTCGGTGTCAACGAGACTGCACGCAACCACCTGGCGGCGTTCGACGCCGCTACCGGCGCGCTGCTGCCGTGGAATCCCAACGCCAACCTGACGGTGCGCACGCTTGCCATGGGACCCGGTGGCGGCACGGTCTACGCCGGAGGCGATTTCTCACTCGTCGGCGGGAAGAGCCGCGCCCACGTGGCAGCGATCTCAGCCGCCGGCGCGGGCACCGTTTTGAACTGGGCTCCCCGCGCCAACGGCGGATCGGTGTATGCGATCGTCACGATGGGCACGCGGGTGTTTCTCGGCGGAGAGTTCAACCAGATCGGCAACGCGCATCGCAAGCGCCTGGCTGCCATCAGCACGACCGGCAAGCTGCTGCCCTGGGCCTCCCACAACGGCCCCAACCACGCGGTGCGAGCGCTGCTGATCACGCCCAACAGCTCGCGCATCATCGTCGGCGGGCTGTTCACGCTGGTCGGTGGCAACAAGAGCCCGCACCTCGCGGCGCTCTCGTCCAGTACCGGGGCGATCACCCCGTGGGCGTCACATCCCAAGTACGAGCTGCTCAGCTTCGCCGCAACTTCGTCGTCGCTGTACGCGGCCGGTGGTGGCGGCGGCGGGCACATCCCCAAGTACAACCTTTCCAACGGCAAGCTGGTGTGGACGGCGTCGCCTGACGGTGACGCCGAGTCGGTCTCGATCTACCACAACCTGCTGCTGGTGGGCGGGCACTTCCGCAGGGTTGGTGCCCAGGCTCGAAACCACGCCGCCGCGCTCGACCTCCAGTCCGGCAAGGTCGACCTCACCTGGGCGCCCTCGTTCAACCAGGTGCTCGGTGTGTGGCCGGTGCTCGGCTACGGCCAGGATGCCTACGCCGGTGGCGACTTCACGCGGGTCGGCCTGGTCGACCAGCAGGGCCTTGCCCACTTCCAGGACTCGGTGCAGACACCACCGCTCCGACCCTCTCGACGCTACCCAACGCGCACATGACGGTTGGCTCGACGGTCGGGAGCTCCGTGCCCGGTGAGCCTCGCCTGGCGGGGACACGACAACCTCTCGGGCATCTGCCGCTATCGCGTGCACCAGCAGATCAACGCCGGCGCGGTCACGGGCATCGTGCCCGCCCGACCCACCAACACCACCGTCGGCCGCGCGATCATCCCCGGCACCCGCGTCTATCACTTCTCGGTGCAGCCCACCGACTGCTCGGACAACACGCCCGGATTCATCGCCGGCAAGACCGTCCGGATCGTGACGTTCCAGAACACCAACGGCGCGATCAAGTACAGCGCCGGCTGGAACCGGCTGCGCTCGCCCGGCACCTCCGGTGGCACCATCAACAGCACCTCCAAGAAGAACGCGTCCGCCAAGCTGACCTTCACCGGCCGCCAGATCGCGTGGGTCGCCTCCAAGTCGGCGCTGCGCGGCAAGGCTCGCGTCTACGTCGACGGCAAGCTGGTAAAGACGGTCGATCTCCACTCCAACGACGCTGCTGCGCCGGCGCGTGGTCTTCACCCGGGGCTGGACGATCGACGGCAGCCACACGATCCGGATCGTCAACCTCGCCACCAGCGGACGGCCCGCGATCGACATCGACTCGCTGCTCGCGCTGCGATAACCCGGCGGGCTAGGCGCCGATGGCGCGGCGCAGCTGCGTCGGCAGCTGGAAGTGGACGTTCTCATCCACCAGCTCGTGCGAGTCGATCTCGGTGACTCCCAGCTCGCGGAAGTACTCGACCACCCGCGTGACGAGTGACTCGGGTGCCGACGCGCCGGAAGTGATCCCGACAGTGGTGACCCCTTCGAACCAGGCCGGATCGATCCCGGTCTCGTCGTCGATCAGATGGGCGGGCACACCCAGCTCTCTGGTGACATCCACCAGCCGGTTGGAGTTCGACGAGTTGCGCGAACCGATCACCAGCACCAGGTCGACGTCCTGGGCGAGCTGTTTGACGGCGTTCTGGCGGTTCTGGGTGGCGTAACAGATGTCGTCGTTCTTGGGACCGACGGCCGTGGGGAACCGCTCTCGCAGCGCGCCGATGATCTCGAGCGTCTCGTCCACCGAAAGCGTCGTCTGAGTGATGTAGGCCACCCGGTGCGGATCGGGGATCTGCAGCTGATCGATCTCGGCCACCGAGCCGATCAGCTGGATCGATTCGGGCGCCTCGCCCATCGTGCCGACCACCTCCTCGTGGCCCTCGTGTCCGATCAGGACGATCGAATATCCCTGGGCGGCGTATTTTCGTGCCTCGGCGTGAACCTTGGTGACCAGCGGGCAGGTCGCATCCAGCACGTGAAGTTGTCGTTCCCGGCTGCGCTTATACACCTCGGGAGCGACTCCGTGGGCCGAGAGCACCACCACGGCACCCTCGGGGACATCCAGCTCTGAGTCGACGAACACGGCGCCGCGGTCGGTCAGCTCCGACACGACGTGGTGGTTGTGCACGATCTCCTTGCGCACATACACCGGCGCGCCGAAGTGCTCGAGCGCGCGCTCCACCGTGTCCACAGCCCGATCCACCCCTGCGCAGTAGCCTCGCGGCGACGCGAGTAAGAGTTTGGTGGGCGGCATCGGGACCAATGCTACCGGCCGGTCACCCCGGCAGGTGCCAGCCGCCGTCGCGCAGCACCAGCTCCGCCGGGTGCCCGTCGCGGGCGGTCGTGCGCACCCCCGGCAGGGAAACATCGATGGAACCGCCGTCGGCTTCCACCGTGGCCGTGGTCGCGGTCAGCGTCACGGTTGCGGGCACCCCGTGGTGGGTGAGCGAGAATCGCAGGCGGTTCCAGCCGGTCGCCAGGCGAGGGTCGAGGTGGAGCACGCCGTCGATCACCGAGAGTCCCGCGCAGCCCAGCACGACCGCCTGCCAGAGGCCACCCTGGGTGGCCATGTGCAGGCCCTCGGGACGGTTGCCGCGGCTGTCGAACAGGTCGATCGCAACCGCCCGGGTGAAGTAGTCGTCGGCGGCAGCGTCAAGCCCGACGCGGCGGGCCACCAGCGAGTGCACGGCCTCCGACAACGACGACAGGTGGCGGGTCAGGGGCTCGTACAGGTTGTAGCTCCCGCGCCGCTCTTCGACGCTGAACTCGCGCTCCAGCAGCGCCATCAGCATCACCACGTCGGCCTGCTTGACGTCACGCCACTCCATCCGGTCTCGCTGCCATGCCATCTCGGCCCGGTCGGCTGGGTCAGAGCCGGCCAGCGGCAGCGACAGAAACCCTTCGTGCTGTTCGATCAGGCCGTCGGGAGTGCGCAGGATCAGCATCCGGTCGGCCAGGTCGCGCCAGTCGGCCAGGCTCCCCGGACTCGGCCGCTGCGACGCCCGCGTCGACCAGCTCGGCCGCCCACCGCATCGTCCAGGCACCGAGGTAGTTGGTGTAGGCGCTGTTGTCGACGTCTTCGTGCAGCTCGTCGGGGCCGATCACATGATGGATCTCGTACCCGCGCTCGGTGACCACTCCCCGGCTGGCGTAGAAGCGCGCGGCTTCGACCAGCAGCTCTGCGGCGCCGTCGTCGAGCACGTCGCGGTCGCCCGTGGCGCGCACGTACATCTCGATTGCCAAAGCGATGTCGCTGACGACGTGGATCTCCTGCTCGCCGGTTTTGACCGCCATCCGCCGGCCGCCGGGACCGATCACGAACGCGGGGGTGACATCCTCGCCGCTGGCGGCGCTCTCCCACGCGAACCAGGCGCCCTTCAGCCCGGCGTTCTCGGCGTTTCGACGGGCGGCCGGAAGCGTTCCCACGCGGTAGCCGATGATCTCGCGGGCCACCTCGGGCATGGTGTAGGCGTAGAACTGCATCAGAAACACATCGGTGTCCCAGAACACGTGTCCCTTGTAGCCCTCGCCGGTGAGCCCTTTGGCCGCGACCGAGGTGCGGCTGCCCACCTGCGGGGCGACCGCGATCAGCTGTGCCACCGCGAACCGGATGCCGAGCTGGGCCGCGGGCTCGTCGATCTCCACATCCGACCGCGCCCACGCACTGGCCCAGGCGGTGGTGTGCGCCGATATCAGCGCCTCCCAGCCCATCGCCAGCGATGTCCGTGCGGCGTCGGCTGCGCGGCTGCCGGAGTCCGGCTCCTCGCGCTCGGTGAAGACGGCGACGTGCCGCTCGATCGTGAGCGTGCTGCCCACTGTCAGCTCGACGTCGAACTCGCGGCCGGAGAACTGCTCGTCGGTGACGTGGCGCGGCCTCGATCGGCTCGTCACCCAGCCGCGCTGCGAGCGCGTGGCCGAGATCGACTGCGACTCGAGCGCCCGGGGTGCGGGTGTGGAGCATGTCCACGCCGGCGGCGTCACCGGCGGCGGTGATTTCCACGTGCGGCAGCTCCCCCGACTTCTGGCGCACCCACGCGCCGGCCCGCACCGCCACTCGGCAGGCCGACCCGGACACGAGCACGAGCGACGTCTGGATCGCCGCCGAGGTGCGGGTTGGCGAGGCTCAGGACGCGGCTGGAGTTCAGCTGCAGCACCCGCCCGTGCGGATCCTCGACCACCAGCTCTCGATCCAGCCGCAGCGCTCGCAGGTCGAGCGTGCGCCGGTGGGAGCGAACCGTCCACGTCCACGGCGTGAACGGCACCCCGTCGATGTGAATCTCGGTCGCCACCCAGTCGGGGATCACCACCAGATCCTCGACACCCGGCTTCTCACCGTCGAACAGCCCGGCGACGAACGCTCGTGGGGTACGGCCAGGGTTGAGCTCGTCGGCGCTGCCGCGCACTCCCATGTACCGGTTGACCAGCGAGAACAGGGTCTCCTGGGATGCTTCGGATGCGAGGTCGTAGCCCTCGCTGACGATCCGCCAGCCGTCCGTTCCGTCCGGCGCCCTGCTGTCCCGCACCGGCGGCGGCTGGATCTCGAGCCCGCTGGAGGCGCGCGTGCCCTGGTCTCGCAGGATCTGCACGAACTGCGCCGGGCCTCCGCCGAGGTTGATCACGCCGGTCGGCGTGCCGTTCGGCTCCTTGCCCACGGAGATCAGCGTGGCCCCGGCGGCCAGCCGCGTGACCATGCGGTAGTCACTTCCCTCAAACCCGGCGATCGGGCCAAACTCGTCACCGGCGATCAGCACCTCGGTGGGCCGGATCGCCCGCGCCGGTGCGATCCGCTGCATCAGAAACGCGATCGAGTCGGACTTGTCGGTGAGCCCGATCTCGATGTGCTTGACGTCGCTGGTGATGCGCGCGTCGGCCAGGTCGTTCTCGGTGGCGAGCCGTCCGGCCAGGTCGATGGCGGCGCCGATCCCGCCCGGCAGCGGCTGCAGCCGCTCCTCGACGGCGGCGAGCAGCTCACCGATCCGCGACTTCGGCGGATCGGCCCAGTCAGGCTCGGGAATCAGGTCGATCTTGCGGCGGTTGAGTCGGTCGGACACGATCCCGACCTCGATGCCGCGGCGTCGCGAAGCTCTGACTGAACCGCTTCGGCGGTACGGTCGAGAGCGGCGTTCTCATCGTCGGTGGCCTCGCGGCGATACAGCAGATCGAGCTCGCCCTCGGCGTCGTAGGCGTACACCTCTGACCCGCGGTTGACCATCAGATAGAGCCGGCTTCGGGCCTCGACCGAGAGCAGCGGCGCGATCTGGCCCGACACGTTCTTGGCGTTGGTGCCGGTGATCACCACCAGCGCGACTCCGGCCATGAGCAGCTGCTCCATCGCCTCGGCGAGCTCGGTGGGCCGGTCGGCGCGCGAGGTCACCGCCGTGCCGTCCCAGTCGAACGCGATCAATCGAAACGCGGTCTGAAAGATGTCCGGTGCCACGGGCTCCCCTTGGGACTCGAACGACGACGGAGGTTAGCGATCGAGTCGCCACCACGCTGGCCGAGTTATCGGACGAATGCCCGGGGACTTACGGAAGCGGCCGTCAGCCGACGCGAACGCGAGTGCCCAGCGTCGCCCACGACCACACGACGCTGGCGTCTCCCTGGGCGATCCGCACGCAGCCGTGTGAGGCCGGGTAGCCGGGCACGTCGGGATACTGGTGAAACGCGTATCCGCCGGTGAAGTACGAGGCCAGCGGCAGCCACACCTGGAACGGCTTCGACCAGCTCATGGCTTCTTTGCGATAGATGGTGAAATGCCCGGAGGGGGTGACATGCCCCGGTGAGGCGGTCGACACGTGGATCGCACGCACGACCATGCCCTTGGCGATCAGCAGCAGCACCTGCTTGGCCTTGTGCACTTCCATGTGCCTGACGGTGCGCGACCACGGGTGGGGGATGCTGGCCTTTGCCAGCGCCCTGAACGTCGCCGGACCGGCGACGCCGTCGCGGGTCAGCCCGCGCCAGCCCTGGAACGCCATGACGGCCTGGGTGGTACGCGGGCCGTAGACGCCGCTGCGGCCGGCGATGGCGAGGTACTTGAGCCGGATCAGCTTCTTCTGGAGCGCGAGCACGGCCTTACCCTTGGATCCGGGCGCGAGGCCCGCGTGGGCGACTGCCGGGAACGCCGCTATGAGAACACCTACGGCGAGAAGTACGGCGAGCCTTCGGAGCATCGCCGTATCATACGCGACGATACGCAGGCGGGCGTCGGTGTATCGCCTCGTCCTCCGTGGAATCCCACGTTCGGAGCACGTGCGCATGATGGATCTCGTCGACCAGCCGAGCCAGCGGTATGCCCTTAACGAGGAATCCGGCGGCACCCGCGTCGAGCGCGTTCTGCATCAGCGTCGGCTCGTCGAAGGCCGTCAGCATCAGGACGATCGTGCGCGATCCGCGCGACTCGCGGATCCGGCGGGTCGCTTCGATCCCGTCGATGCCGGGCATGCGGATGTCCATGACCGTCACGTCGGGCTCCTCGCGCAGCACGGTCTCGACGGCCGAGACTCCGTCGGCGGCGGCGCCGACGACCTCGTAGCCCGCCTCCTGAAGGGCGAGTCCGAGCGTGTCGCGGAGCATCTCATTGTCCTCTGCGATGACCACGCGGACGACGCCCTCGGCGTTGAGTCCATGCGTCGCACCGTACAGTCACAAGCGCGATCTGCCACTCCACGTTTTGGCGTAGTGGGAGTCCCCGTGACGTGGTACGTTCGGGTCGGTGAGTCGAGACCGTCTGACCTGGGCTGCGCCGACCTCGATGCGCTTCCGTTGTTTTGTCTGATCGACGAGGCGGGGCGGCGCGACGGCTACGAGCCGGCGGCGGCCGCGCTGGTCGCTGCGGAGCTCGGCCGTCGAGCTCGAGTGGTCGCGTGCTGGCCTGGGCCGACTTCTACCCGGCGATCGCCGACGGCCGCGTGGACGCGGTGTGGTGCGGCCAGGGCGATCACGGCTGCACGTCGCGAGCTCGCCGACTTCTCTCGGCCGTACGCAGTCTTCGACGAGTCGCTGGTGGTGCGCGCCGACAATCCCGCCGCGTCGCCGGATGATCTCGCCGGCCAGCGTATCGGCGCAATCGACGGCAGCACCAATCTCGCTCTGGCCGAGACGTTCCCCGGCGCCGTGACGGTGGCCCTTCCCGGCTCCGAAGACGTCTACGGCGACATGATCCGTGCGCTGCGGGCCGGGACGATCGACGGCTTCGTCGACGACGACGTGGTGATGGTGCCACTGGGCGATGAGCCCGATCTGCGGCTGAGCGTTCACGGTGGCGACCCAGAACGCGTGGGGGGTCGCGGTCGCCGCGGCGACGATCAGCTGCGACTGGCGCTCGACGCCGCGCTCGAGACGGTGATCGCCGACGGCCGGCTGCGCGCCGCGTGGTCGCGGTGGATGCCGTGGCTCGAGTTTCCGCTGACGCGAACGGCGGTAGCCGTCTAGAACCGCGGCAGCGGTGGGCCGCCGTAGTAGTCGTACTCGCCGTCGCGCTCGAAGCGCTCGACGCCCCGGTGCAGCGCGTCGTGGTCGAGCTCCACACCGAGTCCGGGGCCGGAGGGCACCGGCAGTCCGCCGCGGTGTGGACGCAGCGGGCCGCCCTCGATCACGTCGTCGGTGTACCAGCGCAGCAGCGTCTGGTGCGGCCCTGTGATCGACTCGACCACCGCGGCGACATGCAGTTCGGCGGCGGTGGCGATGCCCAGATCGCCGCTGTAGAAGCGAAACTCGACGCCGGCCGTGGCGCAGGCCGCGGCAAACCGCAGCGTGGGGCCGATGCCGCCACAGCCGGCGATCCCGAGCACGAGCGCGTCGGGTGCTCCCAGGGCGGCGGCCGTGCGATGTCGGTGCTATGGGCCGAGATCGGGATCGGGTCGCGCGCCGCAGCTCGGCCATGGCGTCGAGGCCGGCGACCGGCTCCTCGACGTACTCGACGCCGATCGCCACGAGCTCGGGCAGCGTTGCCCGAGCCGTCTCAGGCGGCCACGCCATGTTGACGTCGACCCGCAGCCGGCGTTCCGGGCCGATCGCCGCGCGCACCTCGCGCAGCATCGGGAGCTCCTCCGCGGGTGGACGCACGCCCAGCTTGCCCTCGAACACCGGCGAGTCGTGCTCGCGCACCATCCGGGCGCAGTAGGCGGCCACTTCGGCACCGGTCCGCTCGCCCGCGGCGCCGGGTCCCGGCAGCCGAAACGCGAAGTACTCGGTCAGGTCGATCTCCGTCGCACGGGGCCGCCGAGCAGCTCGCACAACGGCACGCCGGCGGCCTGCGCCGCGATGTCCCACAGCGCCATCTCGATCGCGACCTGTGGACGCCGCACGATCATCTCGGGCGTCGCTCGCGAGGCGCCGGGCGGGTGAACGGTGTGCGGCCAGCTCGCGCGAGAAGCCGCGGTGACGTCGCGGCCGGTCAGGTCGGGTGCCTGCTCCCACAGGTCGACGGCGTCGCGGAACCGACGGCGACTCACCGAGACCGATCAGGCCGGTGTCGGTGATGACCCGCACGACCGTGCGGCTCATCCCGCCGTACACGCCGGTTGCGAACTCGTAGGGTGCGTCCAGCGGAACGTTGACCGGCCACGCCTCGACCGACACGATCCGGCCGGCGGCGGGCATCAGCGCGCGTCGCCGCGGCGGCGTATTCGACGCGCTCGAACGGCCACAGTCCGCGTCGAGCCACGCCGTGACCGCGCGGTAGAGCGGTGCGTCCAGCTCTGCGCGGGTCGCGGTCACCCAGGAGCGGACGTCGGCGGCGTGGGGCGACGTCCTCGAGCGGGTAGATGTAGACGCAGCCGATCACCGTGCCGTCGGGATCGAGCACCGTGTAGGTGAATCCGCGCCGAGTCTGCGAAGTCCCGCTGTGCCCGATCAGGTCGTCGCGGTTCTGATCGAGCCTCATCGTGTGCGGCCAGTCGCGGTCGGCAAATCCCGGCGTGGCCGTGATGTGGTCGATCGACGACGTCCAGGCGGCGTAGTCGGCCTCGTTGTGCTCGGGCCCGAGCGGCGTCAGGCTGAACTGCGGCGTTGTGAGCCCGATGGGCACCTCGAAACTGGATGGAACAAACTCAGTGTTGGCCACCCCGGGAGGGTACGCGATGCGCCGCGGGATGGTTACAGGGATAATTCAGTGGCGATGCCAACGCTGCCCTCCGGCACAGTCACGATGATGTTCACCGATATCGCCGGATCGACCGCGCTCCTGAAAGACCTCGGGCCGGCCTACCCGGAAGCTCTGGCCGAGCATCGACGGGTGCTGCGGGCGATCTTCGAGCGCCGCAACGGGATCGAGGTCGATACCCAGGGCGACGCCTTCTTCGTGGTGTTCGAGCGCGCCTCGGATGCGCTGGCGGCTGCCCAAGACGCCCAGCAAGAGCTGCGCGGCCCGGTGCGCGTGCGGATCGGAGTGCACACCGGCGAGCCGCTCATGACCGGCGATGGTTATGTCGGGTTGGACGTGCACGTGGCGCCCGGATCGGCGCGGCCGGTCACGGCGGGCAGGTGCTCGTCTCCCAGACCACCCGCGAGCTGGTGGGGTCAGAGGGCCTCCGCGACCTCGGCAGCCATCGGCTCAAGGACGTCGGCGCGGTGCGGCTGTACCAGGTCGGTGACGATGAGTTCGCCCAGCTCAAGACGCTCAATCGCACCAATCTGCCCAGCCGGGCGACACCTTGGTTGGGCGCGCCTGTGAGCTCGAGGAGCTGCTCGGCCTGTTGCGGGCTCCTGGCACCCGCCTGGTCACGGTGATCGGCCCAGGCGGTATGGGAAAGACCACTCTCGCGATTGAGGCTGCACGATCGCTGCTCGATGCATTCGAGCACGGTGCGTGGTTCGTCGATCTGGCGCCGGTGACCGATGCCGGTCTGGTCGAGTCGACAATCGCCGCCGCACTCGGCTCAACGACCGACCCCCGCGAGCACCTCCGAGATCGTGAGGTGCTGCTGGTGCTCGACAACTTCGAGCAGGTTGTGGATGCCGCCGGCGTTGTCGGCGAGATCCTCGAAGACTGCCCGGGCGTGGCGGTGCTCGCGACCAGCCGAGAATCACTCCGGATTCGCGCCGAGCGCGAGTTTCCATTGCGCGAACTGGATGCCGAAGCAGCTGCCACCCTCTTCCGCGAACGAGCGGGCGCGGTGCTGCCGACGTTCGAGGCAGATCCCGCTGTGCTTGCCGATCTGGTGCGGCGGTTGGAGGGGATACCGCTCGCGATCGAGCTCGCCGCCGCGCGGGTGAAGCTGCTCAGCCTGGACCAGATCGTCGAGCGGCTCGACTCGCGGCTGTCCCTTCTGACCGGAGGGGCCCGGGACCTGCCCGAACGCCAACGCACACTGGAGGCGACGATCGCGTGGAGCTACGCGCTGCTTAACGAGGGTGAGCGAGGGTTGTTCGCGCGCTTGGCCGTCTTCACGGGCGGTTGGACGCTGGACGCCGCCGAGCAGGTGTGTGACGCCGATCTCAATGCGCTCCAGTCGCTGGTCGACAAGAGCCTCGTGCGCCCGCTGGACGGCCGCTTCACCATGCTCGAGTCGATCGGCGAGTATGCGCGGGCCAGGTTCGGGGAGTCGGCCGAGGGCGAGCGACCGGAGCATCGCCACGCGCTCTACTATCTGGCGCTGGCAGAGCGCGCCGAACCGGAGCTGACCGGCCGAAATCAGCACATGTGGCTGGAGCGGGTGGCGGCCGACTACGAGAACCTCAGAACGGCACTCGAGTGGTGTTCCAACACTCCCGAGCATGTGCCGGAAGGGTTGCGGATCGGCTCAAGCCTGGTCATGTTCTGGTTCGTCCGTGGCCCGTATCGGGATGGTGTGCGGTGGCTGGAGCCGTTGCTCGCCAAGAGTGAAGGCGACCGGTCGAGCGTGCGCGCAGGGGCGTTGTGGGGTGCGGGTCTGATGTGGACACTGATCGGTGACGGCGAGCGTGGGCAGTTTTTGCTGGAGCAGTGCCTCGAACTCGCCCGCGAACAGGGCGATGACTCCAGGACGGCGAGGGCACTGAGCATCATGGGCATACTTGCGTTCTTCAGTGACGACGCGACCGGGGCACGCGCGTTGCTCGAGGAGAGCGTTACACACGCTCGCGCGGCGGGCGATGATTGGTGCTTGACGGACGGGCTGGCGACGTTGGGATCGATCTACCCGCTCCAAGGCGAGCCCGAGCTGGCGGTGGCGGCCGCCACCGAAGCTTTGGAAATGGCTCTCGGCGCGGGTGAGGACCAGGGGCTTCGAATGTCGCTGTTCGCGCTTGCGCTCGCAGCGTTCCGGCGGGGCGATCTGTCGGAGGCACGGAAGCTTGGCGAGGAGGGGTTGGCGGTCGTTCGCGAACTGGGCGACAGGTGGTTCACCCCGTACTTCCTGTGGGTGCTTGCCACCGTGGAGGCGGAGGCGGGGCAATACCAGCGGGCGTCTGAGGTCGCGTCGGAGTGTCTGGTGCTCGCACGCGAGTTGGAGGCACCGATGATGCTGGTATGCGCACTCGACGCCGCGGCGGCGTCCGCTCGGTGTGTCCATGACGACGACACTGCAGCCGCACTGCTCTCGGAGGCCAGCGAGGTTGCCGGTAGCGGGATCGTGCCGGGCTCATATGTGTCGTCAGCCGCCACGGAACTGGCAAAGCTCGAGGCGCAGCGGGGAGATGTCGAAGCGGCTGAGGAACGGTTGGAAGGTTCGTTGGCACTGTCCCGGCGGGTCGGTGATCCATGGGCAGAGGCCCGCGCCCTGGTCGGCCGGGCGACGCTGTCACTCGCACGTGACGACCACGTCGCGGCAGAGCAGGACGCGGTCGATGCCTTGGGCCTCCAGCTCCGACTTGGCGATCAGATCGGCGCGGCGGCGTCGATGGACATCATGGCCACGGCCGCCGGTGGTCACGGCGACCTCGAGCGTGCTGCGCGGCTGTGTGCTGCATCCGATGCGGTGAGGGGACGGGTGAGCGCGGTCGTCGCGCCCTGGGAAGCGAACCGGCGAGAGGAGCTGCTCAACCGCGTCAAGGGCGCGGTTGGAGCCGCGCGCTACGAGCAGCTGGTGGCCGACCTCGCCGGAGTGTCGTTCGCCGACACCGTCCGATCGGTCGGCTGATCTACCGACGCTCGCTCGCCTCCTGAAGCCGTTCTTGGGCAACGCGTTCAATCAGGCTCCGAGCTGCCGGTGAGATCGTCATCAGATCGCGCACGTCGGCAGGCTCAAAACTCAGCACGCGGCTGTCGGTGATCGCCTCGACCCGCGCGATCCGCAAGGTGCCGTAGCCGGCGCCCCAGTCGAGGGCCGCGAGTTCGCCGACGAACTCTCCCTGCTCGAACGTTCCCAGCATGCGCCCGTTATCTGAAAACTGCAGCGACCCTTCCACGATCACATGCAGCTCCCGCCCGGAGTCCCACTGCTCGATCAACGGCTGGCCTGCCACCAGCCGCTGCTCACGGCCGCGGGCGGCAAACCCGGCGGGGTCGTCGAGGCCGGAGAACAGCTCGATCCTCGCCAGTTCGTCGGCAGAGCTGGTGGTTCGGCCCAACCACCCAGAACGTACATCGGGGTGTCGGTCGAGGGCCGGCAGGCTGTCCACGGGCTCGGGCTCGGCGGCAGCGTTCTGGAGCAGGTCGAGAGCTCGCTCGAGGTGGGCTTGAGTGGTCGTCGGGTTGAGGAAGCACATGCGGATGGCGGTGCGGCCGAAGAGCCGTGTGGTGGACATGAGGATGTCGCCGGAGCGGTCGATCTCTCGTGCGAGTGCGTCGTTCAGCCGGCTCAGCTCAGCCTCGTCGTCGAGCCCGGGTGGATGGCGGCGGACCGCGACCACGCCGAGGTGGATCGGTGCCATCAGCTCGAGTGAGTGTGATGACTCGATCCTGCGCCCGGCCTCCTGTGCCAGGTCGAGATTCGTGTCGATCGCCTGGCGGAAGGCGTCTACCCCAAACGTCTGGATCGACAGCCAGATCTTCAAGGCACGGCATGCCCGCGTCAGCTGAAGCCCGCGGTCGGAGAGGTTGACCGAGGTGTCGGTGCTGATATCGCGGAGGTAGTCCGGCATGATCCGAAACGCCTGCTGGAGCAGGCCGCGCTCGCGCACCAGCAGCGCGCCACATTCGAACGGCTGGTAAAGCCACTTATGCGGATCCAGCGTGATCGAATCGGCTTGCTCGATCCCCGCGAGGGTCGCGCGCCCGCGCTCAGTCAGTGCGGCGAAGCCCCCGTAGGCGGCGTCCACATGCAGCCACGCTCCGTGTCGCCGGCAGATGGCTGCGAGTTCGGCCATCGAATCGACCGCTCCGGTGTTGGTCGCCCCGGCGTTTGCACACACCGCGAGGGGAGTGAGACCCGCGCGACGATCCGCTTCAATCGCTTGCTCCAGCGCTTCGGTGGACATCCGAAACGATCGGTCGGTGGCCACCACTCGCACTCGCTCTGGCCGAAAACCGAGCGTCCGGGCGGCCCGTGCGATCGAGGAGTGGCTCTGGTTGGACACGTAGACGGTCAGGTCGTCTCGCATGTTCCCGGCTCGCGCCTCGCGGGCGCATCCGAGTGCGGTCAGGTTCGCGGCGGAACCCCCCGACACCAGGATCCCGTCGGCGTCGCGGGGATAGCCGACCCACTCCGCGAACCATCCCAGCACGGTCAGCTCGACCTGCGTGGGACCGGCTCCTCCCGCCCACCAGCAGCAGTCGACGTTGAGCGCGCTTGCGACCAGGTCGGCGAGTGCGCTGGGCCAGTTCGCATACCCGGGAATGAAGCCGAGGTACCCGCCCGCTCCGGTGACCGCGCGAGTCTCGACGTGGCTCAGTAGCTCGGTCAACGCATCATCGAAGGGGCGGCCGGCGGCGGGCGGCGGCGAGTCGATGCGGGCTCGCATCGTCGCCGGTGATTGCTCGATCAGGATCGGGCGCTCTGCGGCGAGTGCTTCGACCAGAGCATCCACCGCCCGGTATCCCTGGCGACGCATCTCCTCCGGAGTGGTCTGCAGAGGGTGGTTCACATGTGCCATCCTATGCAATACCGCTCTGCCTATTGCGAACCGTCGCAGTAGCCTCCATAGTAGGGCGAATGGGAGGAATTCAATGACCGTATCGAGAGCACCAAAGACGACCGCCGCCGGCCGGGTTACCCACCTGTCGCTGGATGAGCGCACTGCCAGAGGCAAGGCCGCCCGCGCGGATGTCCCGCGCCGTGTCCACGCCCAATGGGAAGCCGCGCCGGGCCGGCGCGACCCGATCGAGATGCTGGAGGAGCAGGCGACCTCGCGGGTCGCTGATCTGATTCCGATCCGGCACGGGCGGATGATGGTGTCGGCTTTCACGTTCTATCGCGGCGCCGCCTACCTGATGGCGGCTGATCTCGCGGGAAGCCCTCGCACCGGGTTGCACGCACAGCTCTGCGGTGACGGTCACCTCTCTAACTTCGGCGCGTTCGCCGCCCCTGATCGGCAGTTGGTGTTCGGGGTCAACGATTTCGACGAGACGCTGCCGGGCCCGTTCGAATGGGATATCAAACGGCTGGTGACCAGCTTTGCCGTCGGTGGCCGCGACCGCGGATTCAGTGACGCCGAGCGCCGTAAGGTCAACCTTGCCGTAACCCAGGCGTATCGCGAGGAGATGCGGGAACTGGCCGGCACGCCGACCATGGACCTGTGGTATTCGCGGATCGACGTCGACGCGCTCACGCCACTCGTTCGCCAGATCAGCAACGCAAAACAGCTCAAGCGGTTCGACAAGAACCTGGCCAAGACCCGCTCCAAGGACAGCATGCGGGCGTTCGGGAAGCTCACCGAGATGGTGGACGGTGAACCGCGCATCATCGGCGACCCGCCGCTGATCGTGCCGATCGAGGATCTCGCCGGCGGGGCCGACGCCGACGCGATCGGCGAGTTCGTCCGAGGCGCGATCCGAGGGTACCGGCGCACGCTGCCCTCCGATCGGCGACACCTGCTGGAGCGGTTCCGGTACGTGCACGCCGCCCGCAAGGTGGTCGGTGTGGGCAGTGTCGGTACCCGCGCCTGGATTGTCCTGATGCTCGGACGTGACAACCAGGATCCGCTGTTTCTCCAGGTCAAGGAGGCACAGCCTTCGGTACTCGAGCCGTTCCTCGGCAAGAGCCAGTTCGCAAGCCATGGCCAGCGGGTGGTCGAGGGGCAACGGCTGATGCAGGCTGCCAGCGACATCATGCTCGGCTGGGAGCGGATCACCGCTCCCGACGGCGTCGAGCGCGACTTCTACATCCGCCAGTTGTGGGATCAGAAGGGCTCGGCGCTGATCGAGTTCATGGATCCCACGCTGATGACGGCCTACGGCCGGCTGTGTGGCCAAACTCTCGCTCGGGCGCACGCGCGCTCAGGCGACTCGGTGGCGATCGCCAGCTATATGGGTGGTGGGGATTCACTCGACCGCGCGATGGCCGACTTTGCCGAGACCTACGCCGACCAGAACGAGCGAGACTTCGACGCGCTCAAAGCGGCGGTGGCCGGCGGTCGATTGGCGGCCACAGAGGGCCTTTAGGGGACAGGCGGCGCGTTCGGCGAGCGCAGGAGACCCCAGACCACCGCGGGGGATCGGCGCCAACCGACGCTCTTTGCGATTTGGATGGTTTCGCGGCCTGCGATCAGCACGCCGATGAAGCCGACGACGACCTGGATACCCCAGATGGTTGCGCGCAGCTCGGTGGCCTGACTGCCGGACATCGATCCCAGCCAGATCACGGTCTGCGCGATCGGCAGCCACGAGGCAATCACCAATGCGACCCCCAACCGGATTTGCAGTGCACGTCGTCGCTGGCCGGGGATGGGTGGCTCCATCTCGCAACTATACGCGTGGGTGCGGGCGGCACGACCGCCGCCGATCGCTCACCCGGGAAGCTTGGACTCGATCCGGTCGAGACGTGCATCCAGGTCGGCAACGGCCTGCGCCGTCCGGCCGAGCGCATCAACGATCGTCTTGGTGCTCTCCTCGCGCTGCAGCCGCTCGGCTTCGTTGGCGCCTTCCTCGCTGCGTTGGATCACTGTGCTGGTGACCGTCGCCGTGAGGAATGCGATGAACGATACGCCGGTGACCATCTCGACACCGGCCACGATTCTGCCCGTCGTGGAGGTCGGGACGATGTCGCCGTAGCCGACAGTGGTGATCGTCTGCAGCGCCCACCACACAGCGTCCCCGAGTGTCGGGAAGTTGGTCGGGTCGGCGAACCGCATGAACACCGCTCCCACCAACGCGAGCAGCAGGAAGGTCGTGGCCAAACCGAGCGTCACCGAGCGGGCGTTGGCGATCTTGCGCGCACGGCGTTCGACCAGGGAGTTACGGCTCCCGCGGGGTTTGGGCTCAGCGCCGGCCATCCACATTCATTTCAACCGTGGCGGCGGGTTCCCTCTAGACGGCTGATCGATATCTCCGTGATGTCCTGGGCGGCGAGAACCGAGACTCGCACGGACGCAGGGAGCGTCAATGCCATGAGTATGGCGCGACTGAGGACACAGCGAGACGACCGTTCGCAGGCGCAGTCACCACCACCGCCGGCCTCAAACCGCCATCCACAGCGGTCAGGCGCGCGGGAGATATCGGTCAACCGTCTAGCCCACGTATGAATAGTGGGCCACAGCGGGTGAGCTGACCAGCTCGACGCATTCAAAGCCGGTCGGTCCGCCGTCGAGGCCGTCGAACAGGCGCTCGCCGCGGCCGAGCAGCTTGGGCACCACGTGCAGCCGCATCTCGTCGACCAGGCCCGCCTTCAGGTACTGCTGGACCGCACTGGCGCCACCGGCCAGCGAGACGTCGAGACCGTCGGCGGCCTCGACCGCGCGCTCGAGAGCTGATTCGATTCCATCGGTGACGAAGTGGAAGGTCGTGCCGCCGTCCATCGGCTGATCGTCGCGAGCATGATTCGTGAGCACAAATACCGGTGTGTGGTAGGGCGGGTCGTCCCCCCACCAGCCGTTCCAGTTGTGATCGCCCCAGGGGCCGCGAATCGGCCCGAACATGTTGCGGCCCATGATGGTCGCGCCGGTGTTCTCGCTCCACGCGGCGGCCTGCCGATCGTCGAGCCCAGTCTCGCCGCCCTCGCCCGAGCCGTGCGCCTCCTGGAAGCTGCGGGTGGCAAACGCCCACTCGTGCAGTGCCATCCCGCCCTCGCCCAGCGGGTTCTCGAGACTTTGGTTGGGTCCTGCGACATACCCGTCGACGGACATGGTGATGCTGACTTTGAGCTTTGACATGCGCGCTCCCCGAAGTTGGTGTGCTGGTTGGACTGTCGCATGTCTCGAAACTCATCGCCGCGGCCCCGGCTCACTCATCGAGATACTCGGCCAGAGCGGCGGTCAACATCTCCACCAGCTCCGGATCCATGTAGTCGTACTCATCAGGGATGTCGAGGCAGATCACCGGGGTGTCGCCGAGCGCGGCCCGAAACCGGCGGTCGCGCAGGCGCTCGACGTGGGTCTGCTCCATCGCATACACCAAGTCGGCCCACTCGATGTCGGCTGCTCTCACCTGGACGCGGGCACTTGGCTCGGTGCCGGCAGAGCGCACATGGCAGGCCGTCGACCTGCGCAGCAGGTGCTCGGCGGTGAGGCTACGGCGCTTGTTGCGGCTGCACACAAACAGCAGGTTTGGGCGGTCACTGGTGGTCATGAATCAGGGTGTATGAACCAGATGAATTGCCAACTCTCCTGGCGGACGCTTTCGAACCGGACGCGAAAGTCGGATCGTTCCGGTTGGACGCATTCTGGCCAGTCGCACTCGTCGCCCGAGAGCGAGCACTTCTGAAAATAGCGGTATGGCTTTGAGTGGATCGGGGTCAGCGGCGACCCGGCGCAGCTCGAACGACACCTCGCCGGGGAGACGCTGCCTGTGCGAGTGTCACCGGGGGCAGCGGCGTTGGACGCCATCGGAGTGGGTGAATTCACTCTGCGGTAGGAGTTCGGCTCACGACTCGAAGGTAACGCCGGTGACCATCGCGTACGCCCCAATCGCCGCCACCGTGAGCAGGGCGGCGGTAACAATCGCCGGCCACGTCCAGGGGCGCCGGATCGCGAGCCAGCATCCTGCGATGTAAACCACCAGGCCCGCGGCCGGACCGGCCCAGTACCACGCCCCGGTCGGTCCGCCCAGTCCGTAGAATTCAAACACGCCGACGGTGTACACCGCAGCTTCGGTCACGATCGTGACGGTGCTCAGCAGCACCAGCCGCCCTCGGGACAGACCAGGCCAGACCGACCCGCCGAGCAGCAAGGTGATCACCGGCACACCCAAGATCCCGAATGGCCCGAGTACCAGCAGGTACACGGGAGATCCGAGTACAAGGATGGTCTTTGCGACGCGCATGCTCATGCTCCCATCCTGAACGGGATGCGCGTCGCTTGCATCGGGGGAATCCCTGAGGTTTCCGCCTGGCGGTTCGTCGCTCGACGCTGATGTCGCCGTTGACCGATGAGTTCCCCCGCCGCCGCCGGTCTATCCCTGCACAGACACCGACCGCTTCCGAAGGAGGCCAGCGTGACCGTCACCCCCACACACGCCAATCGCATGCTGTTCGTCACTCTCCCCGTCCGGGACATACAACGCAGCAAGGCGTTCTTCGAGCAGCTCGGGTTCAGCTACGACCCGCGCTTCACCGACGGCGAGACCGGCGCGTGCATGCCGATCGGCGAACAGGCCGTCGTGATGCTGCTCACGCACGAGAGGTTCGCCGAGTTCTCCAAGCTGCCGATCGCGGACCCCACCACCCACGCACTGGCACTCTTCTGCTTCAGCGTGGCGAACCGCGACGAGGTTGACACGGTCGCCGACGCCGCGATCGCCGCGGGTGGTCAGGATCACGACGACCTGCAGGACGACGGTTTCATGCGCTCGCGCAGCTTCTTCGACTTGGACGGCCACGGCTGGCAGGTGATGTGGATGGACCCGGCCGCAGCGGAGGTCGGCCCCGAGCAGTTCATGGCCGAGCATCAGGCGGGCGACCCCGCCTGAGCCGCCCCACACAACGCGCTTTTCAGAAGCGAAGAAGCGGGCGAGCGGAATCGAACCGCCATCAACGGCTTGGAAGGCCGATGCTCTACCGTTGAGCTACGCCCGCTGGGTGTGAATCCGCTCACCAGGATTCGCCGCCAGTCTACGTCACATCTTGGAGATCAGGCGAGGCTCGCCACGACCCGCCGGAGCATCGGGCGCAGATCGGCGTCGATGAAATCCTGGCGGGGCAATGA
Organism: uncultured Actinomycetes bacterium; assembly: GCA_963811675.1. Taxonomy (GTDB): domain Bacteria; phylum Actinomycetota; class Thermoleophilia; order Gaiellales; family JAICJC01; genus CAVPTL01. The sequence continues at coordinate 143,135 of CAWESH010000012.1, forward strand.
CAGCTGCGCCAGCAGGCTGCCTTCGAGCAGTGTCACGATGATCCGGGTGGCCTCATCCGGTCGGGGCAGACCCGACGCCGCCACCAGTGTCGCCAGCGACTGCATATACACAGCCTCCCAGCGCTCGGCCAGAGGACGCAGCTGCGGCCGGCGGCCGGCTTCGATCATCAGTTCGAACTGCGCCACGAGAGGGGCGTCAGCGTCCTCCAGTTGGGCTTCGGTCAGCCGCACCAGCCGCTCCACCAGCTGATCGTGTGAGACTGGGCCGTCGACGGCGGTGTGGGCGGCAACCAGCACTGTCGAGCGATCGATCACCAGGTCGAGTGCCTCCTGTACGAGCGCGTCCTTGGAATCGAAGTAGTAGGTGGTCGACGCCAGCGAGACTCCGGCATCTGCCGCGACCGCCCGGTGGGTGACGGCATCGGCTCCCGACCGGCTGATCACGCGCAGCGTGGCCTCCACGATCTCGGCCCGCCGCCGGCTGGATCGTTTGCCCGACGCGATCACGATCTCGCGCCGGCGGTGGTGCGCGCCCAGGCGCCGGCGCGCAGGCCCGATTCGATTGCTCCGTCGATGAATCCCGCCCAGCCGTTGGCGAGGTCGGAGCCGGCCAGGAGCACCCGACCCTCGGCTCGGCGCATCTCGGCATGGTGGTCGCTGTACCAGCCGGGACGGTGGATCGCCCAGGTGCCCTGCGAGAACTCGTCGGCGAGCCAGTCGTTGGCGGTCGCATCGAGCACCTCGTATCCGGGGATGATGCGGTCGAGGGCCTGCTGCACCCCGCGCAGGTCGGAGGCGTCGCACTGGGCGGCGTCGAGCCCGAATCCGATCATGATCTGGGAGCCGTCGTCTCCCAGGATCTCGCTATCGAGATACCCGAACTCGTGGCCGGGCCGGATCGTGTTTTGCCCGATCCGAGGGCCACGGGCGCGGATGAAGATCTTGATCCCGCGCGACGCCTGGCCGAGCGCGATCCCGGCGACCTTACCCGGCGACAGCTCCGGCTCGAACGAGATCGCGCCGAGCGTGTTGAGTGGCACTGCAACCACCACCGCTCGGGCGGCGAGGATCTCCCCCGAGCGCGTCTGCACCTCGACCGCTGACGCGGTTTGGGTGATTGCCGCCACCGGTGTCTCGAGCCGCGTCTGGAACTCAGCGCCACCGGCGATCGCCCGCAGCAGCGAGCCGGTGCCGGTGGGCAGCGTGACCCGTCCGCCCGTGTACTGGGTGAGCTTGAGGCTTCCCCCCGACAACTGGTGCCAGCGCAGGATGCTGACTGCGCCGCCGTCGTCGAGCGGCCCGTGAACCACTGACTCGAGTTCTGCCGCCAACACGTCGTGCTGCTCGTCGTCGAGGTCAAGCTGTGCCATCCGCTCGGTTACCGACAGGCGATCGAAGCGCTCCAGCAGGTCGATTCGAAGCAGCGGGTCGTACGGCGCCGGGAGGGCCTCGTCGACTCCGTCTACGAACTGATCCCAGCCTCGCTGGGCGATCGCGTCGCGCTCGGCGACGGTACCTTCGCGGCGCTCGTCGCCCACGAACCATCCCGTGATGTCGGCGTCGGCGCTGAGGTCGACAGCGAGGCCGGCGCGGGTGATTTCCGACCAGGTGTGGGGTTGATGCCAGTGCACCCAACCGCCGCCGTATTCGATGTCGATGCCGTTCCAGGGAGCTGTCCAGGTACGGCCACCGATGCGATCCCTGGCTTCGAGCAGGATGGTGTCCAGACCGGCGCTTGCGGATTCCCGGGCGGTGGTGACGCCGGCGAACCCGCCGCCGACAACGATCACGTCGTACATGTGCGAACCTTCGGTAGGCGGTAGGAGTGGTACAAGTGTACAGTACATAAGCACCGATTTGCGAAGGGGAGCCATGGAGACAGTCAGCTTCACCACGATGGCCGATGGCACCAAGGCCGACTACGACCTGCTGGCGCGATACGAGCACGAGTACATGGCGGCGTACCCTGACCGATTGCTGGACGCGCTGGACAAGCTGAAAGACGCATTCGCCGGGTATCAGGTCAGCCGCTATGAGCACTCGTTGCAGTCAGCCAGCCGGGCGCAGCGGGACGGACGCGACGAGGAGTACGTGGTGGCGGCGCTTTTGCATGACATCGGTGACGACCTCGCGCCCTACACCCACGGTGAGATGGTGGCGGCGGTGCTGAAGCCGTACGTGCGCCCCGAGGTGTGCTGGGCGGTCAAGCATCACGGGCTGTTCCAGATGTACTACTACGGGCGTCATACCGGCGATGACCCCGATGGCCGTGATCGCTACCGCGACCACGAATACTTCGACGTGTGCGCCGAGTTCTGCGAGCTGTACGACCAGAATTGCTTCGATCCGGGCTACGAGTCGCTTGGGGTGGAGGTGTTCGAACCGATGGTGCGGAGGGTGTTTGCGGAGCCTCGTTACCTGTGAGAACCCACGTCCTCACAAAATCTTCACCAGTTGGGTGTGGATTCGTCCGCGAGAAATGCAACAATGGTGGCATGCGAAGACGAAATCGAGTCGAGGTGCATTTCGCCGACGGCCGTGTGATGGCTGCAGGCGGGATCGAGTCGGCGCGTGAGTTGGCACGATCCGGCAGCGCCCGGATGCCCGCGGAGATCTGGCACGTATCTGCAAATGACGTCGGCATCGGCCGGCTGGTGGATCGCGTCGAGTCGCTGCGGTCAGAACACCGCTAGGCTCCGACCCTATTTTGGTGGCATGAACGGCGCGGCCAGCCGCGTCCGCTGAGATCTGCGCCCGGTGGCGTCCTCGTGCACGTCGGCGTCGTGAAGCACGCGAATGATTGTCCGCGACGCCAGATAGCGCAGCGGCTCGGGCTCCCACCGCCGGCTGTGGTGATCGACCCACGGCAGTGACACCAGATCGGTGTCGCGCTCGAGCACGAGGTCGGCGAGGGTGCGACCGGCGATGTTTGCAGCCGCCACGCCGTGCCCTGAGTATCCGCCGGCCCGCCCGTATCCTCGTTCGCGGTTGTAGCCGATGCTCATGCTCCAATCCCGCGGTACCGCCAGCGGCCCGCCCCAGTGGTGTGTGACGGCGGCGTCGGCGGCGGCCGGAAAATGTCGCGCGAGCGCTGCCACCAGCCGCGTCCTGACCGACTCGGAGCGCTCGTTGTGCTCGGCGATCGGCTGACTCAACTGGTACGGCGCACCGCGGCCACCGATAGCGATCCGATCATCGATCGTGCGCTGCGCGTAGAAGAACAGGTGGTGCACGTCGCCGACCAGGAGGCCGTCACGCCACCCCAGCTCGGCCCACACCGCATCCGGCAGCGGCTCGGTCGCAATCATCAGGGAGTACAGCGGCAGATAGCGCATGCGCTCGCCGGGAAGCTGCGTGGTGTACGACTCGGTCGCTCCCAGCACCACATCGGCGCGCACCGTCCCCTGCCGGCAGCGCACGGTGCCCGGGCCGAGTTCCAGCACCTCGCTCTGCTCGTACACGGTCACGCCGAGCCGTTCGCACGTGTCGGCCAGGCCCCGCACCAGCCGGGCTGGGTCGACCCGTGCCCCGTGCGGCGAGTAGGAGGCCGCCAGCACGTTTGGGATGTGGATGTGCTCAGCGGCCGCATCGGCGTCGATCAGCGAGCGACCGGCGTAGCCGGCCAGCCGTTCGCGCTGAGGCTCGCTGGTGGCGACGATGATGCTGCCCTGCTTGGAGTACCCGCAGTCGATTCCGGCCGATTCAACGACGCGGCCAATCTCGTCCACCGCCTGCTCGGTCGCCTCGCGTGCCCGCAGCATGGCGCTGTCCCCGTCGGAAAGGCCGTACGCCGCTGCGCTTCCGGCGACCCCGGAGGACACCCACCCGCCGTTTCGTCCCGACGGTCCGTACCCGGCGATCTCGCGTTCCAACACCACCACCCGCAGATCGGGCTGGAGCGACTTCAGGTAGAAGGCCGTCCAAAGGCCGGTGAATCCCGCGCCCACCACGGCCACGTCGCAGTCGATGTCGCCGGGCAGCGCTGCGCGGGGCGTGAGCGCATCCGGGAGGCTTTCGAGCCACAGGCTACGCGCGCGGTAACGGGCTTCGAGCGCTGTGGCAGACATCGAATGGCGAGTGTAGCGGGGGCGGTGCAGATCGGCCTCCGCACCCGCGGGGAGAAGGGCGCCGGGCGTGTGGCCGGTCGCTCGCCGCCGCCTCCTCGTGACGGCGGCGACCGGCCACATACCCGGCGCCCATTCCCGACTCCCCCATACCCCAGCCCTACCCGCCGGCCGGCATTGCCAAACTCGTAAGATCCGAGACACAACGACCCAAGGAGCCGTGTCATGACCACCAAGGCTGATTTCACCGAGGACGAATGGAAGACCGTGTTGGAGGCCCCTCCGGCGGCCGGGCTGATGGTCGCCGCAGCGCAGCGCGGCGGGAGCTTCCGCGAGAGCTTTGGCATCGCCAAGGCATACACCGAGGCTCGCCAGCAGCACGGCGAGAGTGCGCTGCTGGACGAGATCGCCGCGACCAAGCCGGCGATGGATCACACCCGCCATCACTCGCTGGATGAGCTGCGCGAGGCCACTCTCAAGCACCTCACAGATGCGGTCGCGGTGCTCGATGCCAAGGCCACGCCGGATGAGGTGCAGCAGTACAAGCAGTTCGTGGTCTCGCTCGCAGAGCGGGTCGCTGCGGCCCATCGTGAAGGGTTCCTGGGGTTGAGTGGTGAGCGTGTCAGCGATGCGGAGACCGCAGCCGTCAACGAGATCAAGACCACGCTGGGGCTGCCCACGGCGGGCGGCTGAGCCGGGGGAGAGGCCAAAACGTTAATTCTGTGCGAAGGGCTCTCGACACCCGGGGCGCTCGCTCGTACATTTGACACATTACTGGTGTCGAAACGTCTCCCGGAGGGTCATTGTGAAGAAGCCCGTGATTGTTGCTGCCACTCTTGCGTTGCTGGCGGCTCCCGCCACAGCATTCGCGCTGACGAGCTCGCCGGCCCTGCCGACGACCTTCAGCCTGTCGGGTGCAGGTGGCGTGGCCACATGCACCAAGCTGCCGTACGTCACCACAGCCAAGAACGACGTGCTGGTTCAGATCACGATCTCGGCCGCCGGGGTCAAGGTGAAGTCGCTCCGCGCTCGCGACGTCCCTGCGGGCAAGCACGTGATTCGCTGGTGTGGCAAGGACAACACCGGCGCCTACGTCGCCCCCGGACAGTTTTCCTGGCATGTCCAGACTCGGCATCTGGCTGGTCAGGTTGGCCTCAGCCCGGCAACTCCTGACCGCGTGGTCACGATCGTCGCCTAGGCCCAAGACACGCCCCCGACCGCGATCCTCAGGGGAGGTCGCGATCGGGGGCGTTGTGCGTTTCCCGACGCGCTATCGTGCCGTGGATGCCTGGGTCGGCTCAACCACAAGGTCGTAGCGCTTTGGTGTTCGGCGCCCGCAACCTCGGTCGCGCGGTGATCGAGGTGCTGCAGGCGGATGGTTGGGCGGTGGCGGCGGTGGCCCGGTCGGACGAGACGCTGGCGGGGATTGCCGCGGCCGGGGCCGTGGCCTTGCCCGGAGACGTCACCGATCCAGCCGCTGTCGAGTCCGCGCTGGCGGAGGCCGCCGAGGCCAACGGGCCGATCGATCTGGTGGTCAACGCCGCGTCGGCTTACGGCGGCTCACGGCAAGGCCCCTTCGGCGGAGGAGTCATCGCCGAGGCCGACCTCGAGGGGTTTGACGCGTGGGCTGCCGCGCCTGCCCGCGCCGCGTTCTCGTTTTTGTCGGGAAGTGGTCGCTGGCTGCTCGCCCAGGGCCGTCCGGCGACCGTCGTTCAGGTCACGGGTGGTTCTGCTCGCAGGGCGATGGCGGGGCGCGGCCTGTGGGCGGCGGGCTCGTTCGGGGTGCGTGCGATCTCCAACGCTGCTGCGCTTGAGTTGCGTGAGCACGGGATTCAGGTGGCGCTTGTGATCGTCGATGCCGGCATCGAGCCGATTGCCGGTGGAGGACGTCCCGGTGTTCTCCAGGAGCAGCTGGCCGATCCCTACGACATCGCCCGCGGGGTGGCGTTCCTGGCAAACCAGGGTGCCCGCGCTGCCACTCATGAGCTGCAGATCACACCGCTGGCCGAGCGCTGGGTGCCGTAGCTCCCGCGATGAGTGACGACGCTGCCGAGCTGGTGCTCGTGCGACACGGTGAGACCGAGTGGAGCCTCAGCGGCAAGCACACCGGCCGCACCGACATCCCACTCACCGCCAACGGCGAGCGCGGCGCCGAGGCCGCCCGGCGAGCGCTCGCCCGGTGGCGGTTCGCACGCGTGTTCACGAGCCCGCTGGGCGGGCCCAGGAGACGTGCCGGCTGGCAGGTCTGGGTGCCCAGGCTGAGGTTCGTGACGATTTGCTGGAGTGGGATTACGGTGAGTACGAGGGCAGGACCACCGCCGACATCCGGCTTGAGCGGCCTGGTTGGTCGCTGTGGGGCGAGGGGCCGCTGGGAGGGGAGACCGTCGACCAGGTCGGTGTCCGGGCAGATAGGGTGATCGCAGAGGCGGTGGCCTCGCCGGCACCGGTCGCGGTGTTCGCCCACGGGCACATCCTGCGAGTGCTGACCGCGCGCTGGCTCGGCCTGGAGGCCGACGCGGGGCGGCTGTTTGCGCTGGATCCCGCGACCATCTCGATCCTCGGCCACGAGCGCGAGACACGGGTGATCCGGTCGTGGAACGTGCCGCCGGGCTAGCGCCTGACCCGCTACGCGCGGCGCGCGACCGCTGAGCGGGCCACTCTCCACCAGGCCCGGGGAAGCCCCGAGCGGGCAGTGTCGATCGCGTGTGCCAGGGCGTCCCCGGCGTCTGCGGTCACTGGCGCTCCGTGTCCCACGGCGATCGCCGATGCCGCAAGCCCTCGGAATGCTCCCGACCGGAGGGCGCAGGCGAAGCACGGGATGAACGCCGATCGATTCGCGGCTGTCGGCGAGGAAGTAGGGTGTCGTGCCGAGCGCGTCTGCACTCACCAGCAGGCCTCGCTCGGGTAGCCACAGAGCCGACTCGTTCCAGCCCGGTGCTGCCAGAATCGCCCGTTCCTGGACGCCGTCGATCACCAGCGGCTCCCCGCTGCCTGCCAGCGTGCTTGGCACCAGGCGGGGACAGCCGTAGCGGTCGGCCAGCCTACGGGCGTCGCGTTGGTGTCGGTCGAGCAGGGTGCAGACTCCGATCACGGCCCCGAGCGGCTCGATCAGCTGGTCGAGCCCATCTCCGTCAACTGGATCGACCAGCAGACAACCACCGCCGATCGCGATCGCGGTCGAGGTACGCACGACGCGCTCGCCGGCACCGAATGTCCAGCACAACGCGTCGCACTGATCGATCGGGTAGGTGGTGATGTCGGCGGTGGGTGCCATGCACCGCAGGGTAGTGGCCGGCCGCGCTGGCTCCAATATTCACCCATTCGAGGGAACTCGGGACTAAAGCGCTCGCCTATCGTGGTCGATGCTGGCCGCAAGGAGAGGTGGACGGCGCATGACTGTGAGCAACGGGACTTCATCGGACTTGGCCGGGGCGGCTTCGGCGCTGGTCGCGAGTTCGGTGATCGAGGTCGAAACCGACCGCGGCGACACGATCGAGTTGTGGACGATCGCAAGCGACGGCGACACGGTCGCTGCCAGCGGGCCCCGCTTGGCGGTCGCCGACGGCATGAAGATTACGTGCCGCCTGGTGGGAGACCGCGGCGTCCAGACCGTGTCCGCGATGGTGGACTCGGCCGAATACCGGTCTCCGGCACGCGCGTCGCTGACGCTGCGAATCGTGGATGTTGCGATCGAGGAATATCAGCGGCGAGCCGCGCGACTCTCGGTGCGGGCGGCAGCGACGTCTGCGGGCGACGGTATCTGACCGGGTGGTGCCGGGCGAGTCGATCGCAACCACGATCGTCGATCTGTCGGAATCAGGAGTGGGGCTGACCACGACCGATGACCGGCTCCGTGCCGGCGATCGCTTCATGTTCACGTCGCGCTTCCTCGAGGGAGCGATCATCGGCGAGGTGCGGGTCGCCTACGTCGCCCAGAGTTCTTCGCCGGGCGTCCTCATCGCCGGCTGTTTCTTCCTCGACCGAGCACCGCTCGCAGATGTCATCAATCGAGTGCTGGCGCGGCTTGGCGGCGACAATCGGGCGGCTCCCGATTCGGTGCGAGACGTGCTGGTGCCGGCCGAGGCCGAGGCAGCGGATCGCCGCGCCGATCCATGGCGGTCTCACCGTCCCGTGATCTCCTAGATGGTGGCTACCCGGATGGGTCGCCGTGCATCGTGATGCGCCCGCGGCGAACCTCGACAAGTCCCTGTTTTCGCATATCCCCGAGTACCCGGCTGACGGTTAGCCGCGATGTGCCTGCGAGTCCCGCGAGATCTTCCTGGGTGAGAGGAATGGTGGCGGTACCCGACTCGTCGGCGTAGCGCTGGGCGAGGTCGCCGAGTAGCCGGCTGACGCGTTGCGGGGCGGGGGTGTAGAGGGCTTCCACCAGCCGGTTGGTGAGCTCGGCCACCCGGTCGGCCAGGAGGCTCACGAGCATGGCATCCAGGTGGGGGTGCTGCCGCCGCAGCTCGGTGAACTGCTGGAGGGACAGCACCCGGGTTTCGCTTGGCTCGAGTGCCTCAACGGTCGCGCTGCGCGTGTGTTCGGGGCGGATCAGGGCCAGCTCGCCAAAGCATTCACCGGGGCCCAGCAGGGACAGGGAGGCGACGTCTCCGACCGGTGTGATCACACGCACGGCGAAGCATCCCGACGCGATCAGGTGCATCGTGTCTGAGGGATCGTCTCGGTGAAACACGACCTCGCCGCGGCGGTATGTGCGACGGCGAGCCGCGGCCAGCACCATTCGAGCGTCCTCATCTGAGAGCGGGGAGAGAATCGGCCACGCCGGCATGGCTCTCAGCCTAAACGATGTGTATCGAAGGTGACGTTTTCAGTGGCTCCGGGGGAGCGGTGGCGGTGCCCGCCCGGCCATAACCTGCTTGCATGTTTTCAAACCAGCGGAAGGGACAGAGCATGAACGCCATCTCCACACTCAAGCGGTCTCTCGTCATCTCGGGTGCCGCGCTGGTGCTCGCGGTGCCGGCAGCACAGGCAGCTCAACAGTCGAGCGAGCAGCAGCCCGCTCAGGCGGCGGCAACCGTCGCAGCGCCGTCCAGCGAAGTGGGCCTGCAGATGCAGCGCTTCCAGCACGCCGCGACGCGTGGCCCACAGTCGGCGCCGATCGTGACCACCCAAGATCACGTCCAGTGGATCAACTTCGCCATCGGCGGACTGATTGTCGCGCTCGTGTTCTCGGTGCTCTACGTCGGGGTTTCGCGGACGCAGATCCCGGGCACGCCTCGGCCTCAGGCATAACTCACACCAAACCATCAGCGCCTTGTAGCGGCCGCTGGTACCACAGACGCCTCCCGGATCGTGGAGACCCTCCGGGAGGCGTTTGCATGCCCGCCTCCGAGGCCGCCGGCGGGCGCACGAGTGTATCGACGGTGACGTTTGGAGTGCCTCCCGGGAAGCGGTACCGGGTACCGGCTGTCCGTAGTCTGCATACAGAAGTTCAGACCAGCGGAAGGGACACACACCATGAACGCCATCACCACACTCAAGCGGTCTCTCGTCATCTCGGGTGCCGCGCTTGTACTTGCGGTTCCGGCGGCGCAGGCCGCTCATGAGCCGAGCCAGTGGTACAACGTCCGCGCGCTCGACTCCACGCCCACCGCGATTGCGGCTCAGCCGACTCAGGCTCCGATGCCGCCCAACGGCCCGGGTACGCAGTCGGTGCGGTTCGCGCACGCTGCCACCCGCGCGCCGCAGGCGCAGACACCGGTGACCGCCGCGACATGCCGCGCAGTGGACGAACCTGGCCATCGGCGCACTGGTTGTCGGGCTCGTGTTCTCACTGCTCTACATCGCCACGTCGCGGACGCAGACGCCACGCTCAACCCGCGCTCGCAAGCACGGCCAGACCATTAGCGCCAGCTAGCAGCCGCTGGTACCACCAGACGCCTCCCGGATCGAGTGGAGACCCTCCGGGAGGCGTTTGTCTGGTCCAGCGTTCGCGGGTGCCGGCGATGCGTAGACCGCGTTGCTGGGGTAGGCTCAAAGCCGGCCATGACTGACGAAACGCAATGGGTGGCCGTCGCGACGGCCCAGAACGAGTGGGAAGCGGAGCTGACTCGGCAGCGGCTGGAGGCGGTCAGCATCCCGGTCGTACTCGAACCGGGAGGGGCGAGGGCGTACTTGGGAGCCAGCTCGCCGTACGCAATCAAGGTACCTGTCGAGCAGTTGGCCGAGGCGCAGGAAGCGTTGCGGTAAACGCCCCAGCTGACGGCGGTCGGCGGCCGATCGGGCTGTCGCGCAAGACTCTCACGCCGTTCAGCGGCTAGAGTCGCGATCGTGACAATCTCGACGTGTGCGCACTGTGGCGCCGTAGTTTCGGCTGACGCCCATTTCTGCTCGGCGTGTGCGGCACCGGTCGAGATCGCTTCACCCGGCGAGGAACGCAAGCTGGCGACGGTGCTGTTCGCCGACCTGGTCGGCTCGACCGCACTTGCGGGGGCTGAGGATCCAGAGCGTATCCGTGCCCTGCTCGACCGCTTCTACGACACCATGGCCGCCGAGATTGAGCGTGCCGGCGGGACGGTCGAGAAGTTTGTCGGCGACGCGGTGATGGCGGCGTTTGGTGCCCCTTCAGCACACGAGGATCACGCTGAGCGCGCCTTGCATGCGGCGCTCGCGATGCGGCATCGACTTGCCGAGGTGTTCGGCGAGCAGCTGGCGCTTCGCATCGGGGTCAACACCGGCGACGTCGTTGTCGGCCGTCCACGAGAGGGCAGCTCGTTCGTCACGGGCGATGCCGTGAACGTGGGCGCTCGGCTCGAGCAGGCCGCCTCAGCCGGCGAGATTCTGGTCGGTGAGCGAACAGTGACGGCCGTACGGGGCGCGTTCGAGTTCGGCGACCTGATGACTGTGGACGCGAAGGGGAAACCGGGCGGAGTCGCGTGCCGACAGCTTGTACGTGCGCTATCGCTGATGCGGTCGCGTGGAGTGGGTGGCCTGAATCGGGCCTTCGTCGGCCGCGAGGCCGAGCTGGAGCAGCTGCAACTGACGTATCGCAAGGTCGCGGATGATCGCCAGTCACACCTGATCACGATCCTCGGCGATCCCGGCGTGGGCAAGACCAGATTGCTGCGGGAGCTGTGGGAGTGGCTCGCCGACAGCGCGCCTGAGCCGTTGCGCCGGACCGGTCGGTGCCTTTCCTACGGTCAGGGCATCACCTACTGGCCGTTGGCCGAGGTGCTGAAGGAGCACTTCAGGATTCTCGAAAGCGATTCGGTGGACGCCGTCGAGCTGGCGCTCGCCGAGCATCCGTTTTTAGGTCTCACGCTCGGGATCAGCCCGACCGAGGACCTCCACCCGCTGGCCGCCCGCGAGCGGCTCCACGACTCGTGGGTCGGGTTCATCGAATCCCTCGCCCAGGAACGGCCGATCGTGCTGCTGGTCGAGGATCTCCACTGGGCCGAGGACGACCTCTGCGATCTGCTCGAAACGCTGGTCGCTCAGGTTGAGGGGCCGCTGCTTTTGGTCACGACCGCGCGACCAGAGCTGCTCGACCGCCGTCCCGCGTGGGTCAGAGCGCGACGCCAGACATCACAACTCGTGCTCGAGGCGCTGCCGCCGGCCGGCACCGGGCAGCTGCTGGACTCGCTGCTGGGGGTCGAGGCGCCGGCGTCTATGCGCGACCTGATCCTCGAGCGGGCGGAGGGAAACCCGTTCTTCGTCGAGGAGCTGGTTGCCACACTGATCGATCGAGATGTGCTGCACCGAAGCGCAGACGGATGGTCATTCGGCGAGTTGCCGCCGGGGTTTGATGTGCCCGACTCGGTCAAGGCGGTGCTGGCCGCGCGGATCGATCTTCTGCCCGCCGCTGAGAAGTCGGCGCTGCAGGCTGCGTCGGTGATCGGGCGGGTGTTTTGGACAGGTCCGGTGTACGAGCTGGTCGAGGGCGCTCAGCCCGACTTCGGGTTGCTCGAGGAACGAGACTTCGTTCGCCGTCGTCAGGGTTCCTCGCTCGCCGGCGAGCGCGAGTACGTGATCAAGCACGCGCTCACTCGCGAGGTTGCGTATGCAAGCCTGCCCAAGGCGGTGCGGGGGCATCGCCACGCCGCATTCGCGGACTGGCTCGAACGCCAGGGGGAAGGTCGCGAGGAGCATGCGCCGCTGCTTGCCTATCACTACGCGGAGGCCGTTCGTCCGGATGACATCGACCTTGCCTGGCACGGCCAAGACGAGGTGGTCGAACGGCTGCGCGGGAAGGCGATCGCATGGTCGCGCCACGCTGCCGATCTGGCGATCAGGCGCTACGAGATTGACGAGGGCCTTTCGTTGCTGCACCGAGCGCTTGAACTCGAGTCGGATCCTTCGCAGCAGTCGGAACTGTGGCATTCCATCGGCCACGCCAACGCGCTCAAGTTCGATGGGCCGCGGTTCTTGGAAGCGATGGAGCATGCGATCGAGCTGGGCGGCCCCCAGGCCGAGCTTTACACCGAACTCGCTCTGCAGGCGGTGCGGCGATCCGGTATGTGGATTCGGCGATATGACCCGGCGCAGCTCGACCGGTGGGTCGAGCGCGCAATCGAGTTGTCCCCAGAGGGTTCTCCTACGTATCCGAATGCGTTGGCCGCGTTGGCGCTGAGAACGAGCGACGAAGAGTCCGCACGTGCGCTCCAGGCCGTCGCGGAGCGGCTCGGTGACCCCGAGCTGCGCTCGCATGCGCTGGCGGCCCTCACCGCGGCGGCATGGCGATCGGGGGATTTGGATCGAGTGCGGGAATTGGTCGAGGCCCGTCTCGATCTGCTCGCCGATATCTCCGCGCCGGACGATCGTCACTTTGCGCTGATGCAGGCGATCGAGATCGCTCTCGTTCAGGGCAGAGTGCCGGCGGCGTTGCAGACCAGTTCGATGCTCTCCGAGATGGTCGACGGCCTGACCGTGCATCATCGGCTGCACGGCGTCTACATGCGGCTTCGGGTGGAGACGCTCGCGGGTCGCTGGGATGCAGTGCGACATCTGACCTCAACGGCCGAACGGGCAGTGGAAGCCAACTCGAACACTCCCTGTCCGGGCAAATGTGACCTCGCTTTTGGTGTGCGCCCTGGCCGGCGCGCACGGCGGAGACGCGAGCGAGGCCCGCCGCCTCGAGCAGGAGGCCGACTCGATCGGGATGGAGGGTTTCAGCGAGTACAAGTCGCCCAAGCTTCGGTTGGCGCTGCTTCGCAACGACCTCGGTGACCTGGGGAAACTGGTCGACGCGCTCGGCCCGGTCGAGCTTGCGCCGTACGGGTTCGATAGCGCCGCGGCGCTCTTGGACTCACTGGTTGCCCTTGGCGATACGGCACGGATCGAGTCTGAGGCCCAGGCGTGGCTTCTGCCCGGCACCTACGTGGAGCCGTTCGCGCTCAGGGCACTCGGTGTGATTCGCCAGGATCCCCAGTTGCTCGCACAGGCTGCGGCTCGTTTTGACGCGATGGAGCTGGAGTGGCACGCGTCTGAGACGCGCAAGCTGAGGGTGTAGGGGCCGTTCCTCTAGCCCGCAAGGGCGCGGGGTGGGGCGGGGGTACCGGTATCGCGGAGATACAGGACGAGCACCAGCATGGAGCCGAGCAGGAATCCGATCAGTGCGCCGATGACAATCGTGCGGGCCGGCTTGGGGCTGGGTCTGGGTGGGAGCCGACGCCGTGCGCACGACCGTGGACGTGATTCGCGCCACATCGGAGATCTCGGTCTGGATGTGCACGGTGATCGCAGCTTCGAAGGCCACACGCGAGGCTTGCCACTTGGCGACCGTGGCGAGGCGTCGTCGAGGTAACCGTGGCCAGCTTCAGCTTGACCGCGGCGAGGCCTTGCTGCAGTCTGGCGAGCATCCGGATCCGGCGTGTTCTTGGCGAGGTAGATCGGGAACTGCACGGCGTAAGCGTTTGCCAGCCGCACGGCGTTCAGTGAACTCGCATTGGTCACGGTGAACGACAGGCCGTTCCCGGTCGGAATCGCCGCGACCGCAGTCTCGTTGGAGAGCTGGGTGGCGTCAAACCGGGAATGCTCGGGTGCAGACTCTGGAGCACCTGCGTGGCGACATCGGTGGACTGGGCGAACGGCGTGTAGGTGGCTCCCCAGTTGTTCGCCGCGCCGTTGGACGAACTCGACGTTGCCGCGGCACTCGGGTTGTAGAGCACAGAGGACGTCGAGGCGTAGAGCTTTGGCTGCTGCGTCGAGTACGCGAACCCGACGACGCCGAAGAGGATCGTCGCTGCGATCACGATCCACGGGTTCCAGCGGCGGTGGGGCATTTCTGCGGCGAGCCGCTCGGGGCTGCCCATACGCTGGGTTGCTCGTCGCTCCGCGTCGGCAGGCGCGGTTGCCTCACCTTCGTTTGCCGCGAGCTCCTCGAGGTGGAGGCGCACCTCCTCCGAGACCCGGCGGCGGGTCGTGACCGGCCCGCGCAGCGCCCGATTGAGCCGATCGAGGTAGCCGTCGATCGTCTCGGGCACGTCGAAGCAGTCCCGAGCACACCCACAAGCCGTCCTTCTCATCGGGTGAGATCCCACGTCCGCACACACCGCAGGCAGGATCCGAGCAGTGGGTCATGTCGTTTCCGCCGGATCCGGCCCGATCACGGCGGTGACGGCTTCGACCAGGCTTCGCCACTCTTGGCGCTCGCCTCCCAGCGCCCGCTCACCCTTCGCCGTGAGGCGATACACGCGGCGGCGCGGTCCGCCGTCGCCTTTCTCCCACCGGCTCGCGAGCAGCTTGGCCTGCTCCAACCGGTAGAGCGACGGGTAGAGCGAGCCCTGGTGAAGGTCAAACGCCCCGCTGCTTTTCTGCTGCAGGCGCTGGCCGACGTCGTACCCGTGCCCCGGGCCTTCGCGCAAGACGGCCAGCACCAGCAGATCCAAGTTCCCCCTCAGCCTGTCTCCCCCAACACGACTCATGCCACCATGCTACTCCGATTGTCGGAATAGTCAAGCGGCCGAGTCTGGTCACGGCCCGGCCGCTCGCACCTCACCCACCGTGCGGGGGTCGCCCACGGCCTGGACAACGACCGCAGCGATCACGATTGCCCCTCCCACCAGGGTGGCGGTATCGGGCCGTTCGTGGATCGAGATCAGCACCCACAGCGGACCGAGTACGACCTCGAGCAACGTGATCAGCGCGACCTCGGCGGCAGGGATCAGGCGCACGCCTGCCGTGAACAGGGTGAGACCGAAGCCCATCTGGAGCACCCCCATCGCGATCAGCAGGCCGAGATCCTTCCCGTCGATGTTGGCCGTGCTCGCGAACGGTGCGGCCGCGACCAGCACAAACAGCTGCGCCAGGCAGGTGGCCGGCAGCATCGAGATGTCTTTGCGCTGGCGCGTGATCACGATTGAGATTGCGAACGACAGCGCCATGAGCACCGAAAAGCCGTCTCCCATGAGGCTGTACGACTCGGGGTTTCCGACCATCACCGCAACGCCGGCGAGCGCGACCAGCATCGCCACCAGTGACCGCCGCGATACGCGCTCGCCGAGAAACACGAGGGCGATCAGGGCGGCCATCATCGGCGACGACGCCTGGACGAACAGCACGTGAGCAACGGTCGAATGGTTGAGTGCTGCGATGAAGAGACCCGACGCTGCAGCCATGGACGCGGCCAGCGCAATTCCCGGGTAGCCGATCGCCCGGAACGGCGCCACCACCGCACCCCGGTTGGCCACAACCGTGAACACCAACAGCGCGAGCATCGCAAACAACGCTCGGAACGCAAGCTGTGTACCGGTGCCGAGCGACAGTTCACGCTGCATCACACCCGCGGTTGACCACAGGATCGCGGCAAACGCCACGAGCAGTTGGCCGGTGCGCCGCTCACTGCCCAGCCGGGTCGACCACGCAGACACTGAGACGGAGCGCGATGTCATTCTGCGAGTGAGGCTAGCCCAGCACTGGGAAACGGTGCCGAGATGGCCGTCTCGCTAGGTCATCAGGCGGTTTCTGATCGCTGCGATCTGGCGCTCGATTTCGGCGAGTGGCGGAGATACCGCTTCGACTGCGGCTTGAAGGCCGGCGTCCTCGCTTTCGGTGAGCGCGCCTGATTGGCGGGCGGCGTGGATGGACTCGGCGAGGTTGTTGACCGCGGAGTTGATCCATCCGAAGGCTTCGAGCGCAGCGTTATTGGGTGTGTCCGGTATGGCGAGATCCTCCCGTACTGATTGGACGCCCTGATGGGACGGTCGCGATCAGCACAGTATGACCGCCATCACGGAGACGCCTATCGGGACGACTGGATTCGAACCAGCGACCCCCTGCTCCCAAAGCAGGTGCGCTACCAGGCTGCGCCACGTCCCGTCGGCGCAAGTCTACGCGTTGGGCGGCCGGCGCCGCTGCGAGGATCAGCCCTGCTTGGTGAAGGACATCATCTTCGAGTTGCGCGGGTTGTTCCAGCCCCCGAGATACTCGGGTACCAGGCCGGTGCCCTCACATGCCCACTCGAACGACGCCACGTCGTAGTGGTAGAAGTCGTGGTCGAAGTGGGTCACCACCTCGGACGTCTGGTTGAGATCCTCCAGGTTCGCCCGGCCCTGCTCGTTGAGGAAGAAGGTGGCGTAGAACACGCCGCCGTCGACCAGCGCGTGTCCATGTTCACCAGGCAGCGCACGATCGAGTTCAGGTGCAGGTGCGTGAACACCGACTGGGCCAGCGCGAACTCGAACTTCTGACCCAACCGCGAGAACCCGAAGTCCTCGATGGCGAGCAGGGTGGGCCGGCGCGGAGCCGAGGCCGTTTTGGGGAATCTCGACGCGGTTTGACTCGTCGATCACGTCCGCCCGCTTGTCCACGCCGTAGTAGTTGCCGGGCTCCAGGTAGTTGATGAACTTGATCCCACCGCGCAGCGGGCCGCAGCCCACGTCGAGCAGCTTGTGCTCGGGTTTGAGGCCGTGCTCGACCATGAAGTCGAACTGCAGCTGGCCGAGCTCGTCCCACAGCTCGAAGTTCCCGATCGTGCGACGGTGCCAGTCGGGATCGATGAGGTGGTGATAGCGGCTCGGAATGGCCTTCTTGACCGGGCGCTTGATCGACGTCGGGACGTACGGCTTGGCCGAGTCGACGGCGTTCCGGGCGGCCTCTTTGACGCGTGCGGTGGTGGTCATCGCCGGCAAGCGTAGCCGGATCGGTCGAAGCCGGTCATCAGTCGTGCATCAGAACTGGTCAAGAACGGAGCGCGGCGGCCGATTAAGTACCAAGGCTTGCAAAAAGACTCCCCCGAGGGCCGTTCTTGTGAATCGTCGTTCCGTTACTACCGCAGCAGTGATCGCGGTCGTCGCCATCCCCGTGGCGTTGTCCGCTTACGTTCGCACCCGTCAGCGTGACTACACGCGCTGCGCGGAGTTTCGCGCGATCGTCGGCGACTACGTGATTTAGCCGCCGACACACGGTTCGGACGGATCGCCCATGTGGGGGACGTGGCGGGCACCCGTCGGCACTCATGATGAGAGCACCCCGCACGCTTGGAGGAACGTCCTATCAAGCGCTTTCTTGCTCCCATCGTCGTGATTTTCAGCCTGTTGCTCGTGCCGGCGGCGTTCGGCTGCTACGTGCACCCCACCAAGGCGGGTGTTTCGACGTCGTCGCGGTCGATCAAGGGCGACTGCTATGCGCATGCCCAGTACTCGGGCTCGACGCGGCTGTACGTGCACTGCCACCATTCCAGCTCTGCCGATCTGCGCTACACCTTCACGGTGCCGCGCAGCGTGCACGGGATCGTCGGGCTCGTGTACTACCAGTGGCACGACTCGGGAGTCACCAAGCGAGTCACCCGATCCGGAGTGCACGTGACGGTGATCGTGCACGTTCCCGCCTACGCCCGCGCGACGATCATCAGCGCCTCGCTCCAGTACTACAAACACGTGTCGTAACCTGCATGACTCCGGTGTCGTCCCACACCCGTTTGCCTTCGTCTGCGCCGAGACCGCGGACGTTGTTACTGCTCGCCGCGGCGGTGCTGATCGCGCTTTCGGCATCGTCGGCGTGGCTTGCGCTCTCGACTCGGAATGCCACCGACAGCGCCGCCGGCGCGGCCAGGCTGGACGACTCGTATCAGCGCAGCCGGATCGCGCTGGCAAGGCTGATCGTGCTCGAGCGCGACGTCCAGCTGATCGGAATCTCCGGGCAAGGCCGCCCAGCTTCCGACTCGCGCTTACTCGGCTGCCCAACTCGATCGATCAGATTGCCGCGACGGGGTCGACGGTCGACCGCCAGGCCGCCGCTCGGTTGCGCGGAGAGCTGCCCGAGCTGCGAAGACAGCTGAACGCGCTCAGCCGCAGCGCCATCACCAACGACAACTTCGCGGCTACCGACCGCGCCCGCACCGCCCTCCGCCGGGTTCAGACCCGGATGGTGGTCGAGATCGCCGACGCCGCCGCCGGTCATCGCACGCGGTCGGTGGCCGCGTTCGAAGCGGCCCGGCGCTCGGAGACGGTGGTGTTCGGCGAGACGCTCTTCACCGCGGTGCTTGGCCTGCTGCTCGTGCTGGCCGGGGCGCGAATTGTGCGGTACAAGACAACGCTGGACGAGGCCCAGGCGATCGAGCTGGAACGCCTCCGCGGTGCGGCTCTGACCGACAGTCTGACGCTCATGCTGAACCACCGAGCCTTCCACGAGCGACTCGATTCCGAGTTCGCGCAGGGCGACGTCGCACTGGTCATGATCGACCTCGACGGACTCAAAGAGGTCAACGATCGGGCCGGGCACCAGGCCGGTGACGAGGTGATTCGCGCGCTCGCCGACGGACTGCGGCGCACAGTTCAGGGCGAGCATGTCGCCTGCCGTATCGGCGGCGATGAATTTGCGGTCATCCTGGCCGGCGGCTCTGCGATGGACGGGTTCTATCTCGCCCAGGTACTCCGCGACGAGCTTCGAGACCCGGTCGCCGGAGCGCCGGTGGTCGCGGCCACCGCCGGAGTGGCCGAAGCCGCCGCGGGAACCACAAGGACACGTTGATCCGGCGGGCCGATCTTGCGTTGATCGAGGCCAAGCGCGCTCACCGCGGCGCGCTGGTCTACTCCGTCGACCTCGAGGCCGTGCTTGACGCCGCAGCCGGGGGCCCAAGCACCACGTCACGACACTGGCCAGCGCGCTTGCCCGAGCGGTGGACGCCAAGGACGCGTATACCCACAGCCACTGCGAGACCGTCGCCGAGCTCTGCGCGCTGATCGCCACCGAGATCGGAATGCCGCCCGAGCGGGTTGCAAAGGTGCGCCTGGCGGGTCTCCTGCACGACGTCGGCAAGATCGGTATCTCCGATGCGATTCTGCAGAAGCCCGGGAAACTGACCACCGACGAGTTCGAGGTGATGAAGACCCACCCGACTCTCGGCTGCCACATCGTGTCGGCCGCGGAACTGTACGAGGAGGCCGAGTGGATTCTGCATCACCACGAGCGGCTCGACGGTTGTGGCTACCCGGATGGCCTTTGCGGCGAGGCGGTGCCGCTCGAGTCGAGAATCATCATGGTGGCCGACGCCTTCGAGGCGATCACCGCCGATCGGCCCTACCGCGACCGGCGATCGGTCGGTGAGGCACTCGCCGAGCTCAACCGCCACGCCGGCGCCCAGTTCGACCCGCAGTGCCTGCGTGCACTCGAGCGGATCGTGTGGGGGAGCTGTCGTGACTCAGACCCCGGTGCCGCTGCGGATCGCCGCCTGATCGGGCGGCTTTCGGTCCGCCGCGTACGGCGACAGCCCGAACTTGCTCAGCAGCCACACCGCGGCGATGAAAACGACGACGACCACGAGTCCCAGCCACACACTCGGCTGTGAGAGGGCGAAGAAGTCGCGGGCCGCGCCCCACGACCACACGGTGAGGAACCCGGCGGCGAGCGCGGAGGTGAGGCCCAGCACAAACGCGGTGTGCCGCTTGCTGGCCTGCATCCGGTCAGCATCGAGCACGAGCAAGCACGTACAGGCCGACGGCGACGAATGCGAGCACCGCCGCGGTACGGCCCTGGGCGGTCGTGTACCCCTTGACCGGGGCCACCGCGAGGTAGGCCACCAGCGTTGCGGCGCCGGTCACGACACCGGCAGGGATCGAGAACCGCGCCACCGATCGCAGAAACGACTCGCTGTCGGGCGGGGCTGTGTCCCGCGATAGCGCGAGCGCGAATCCGGGAATGCCGACGGTGAACACCCCCGCCAGCGAGAGGTGCCGGGGGAGCAGCGGGAAGCCGGCAGTGGTGAGGCCAAAGGTGATGATCACGAATGCGGCGAACACGGACTTGGTGACAAACAGCTTGGCGACGCGCTGCACGTTTCGGATGATCTGCCGGCCCTCCCCGATCGCGCGCGGGATGGCTGCGAACCAGTCCGTGACGAGCACCGCGTCGGCGACGCTCTTGGCCAGCTGGCTGCCGCTGCCCAGTGCGATTGCGAGCCGCGATGCCTTCATCGCCGGCACGTCGTTGACGCCGTCTCCGATCATCGCGACGTACGCCCCCCGTGCGGTCAGCGCCTCGACCATGACCCGCTTGTGTTCGGGAGTGAGCCGTCCGAACACGCTCTCGCAGCTGACCACGCGGCCAGTTCGCGGGTCATCGGGGAGGTCGGCGCCCGCGATCGGGCCTCACCCGCGCCTCGATCCCGGCACGGGCGGCGACCGCCGCCACGGTCACCGGTGAGTCGCCGGAGAGCACCTTGAGCGTGATTCCCTGTTGTTTCAGAAACGCGACCGTGTCGACCGCCTCGGGCCGCAGTCGTTCCTCCAGCACCACGATTGCCAGCGGCGCGATCGGTGGGCGTCCCGGGTCATCGGCGGGGTCAGTGACGGGTCAGCACCTGTCCGAACACGAGCACCCGACGACCCTCGGGTTCGTGCGTGGCGGCCGCACCCAGCGGGATCTACAGGGCGCTGGGAGCGCCCAGCACCAACCACTCCCCACCGACCTCGCGCTGAGCCGCGCTCCACTTCCACCGTGACGAGAACGGCACCGGTGCACGGGGTTCCATGCCGGTGTGGTGACGGCGTCGGCGATCGCCTCGACAGTCGGATTTGCGGCTGTGACGCTGTGGGCGAAGCCGTCCAGGAGGTGTCTGACGCGCTCTCGTCCTCGCCGTCGTGGGCGATCACGGTGTGCAGCGACAGCGCGCCGTCGGTGAGCGTGCCGGTCTTGTCGAGGCACACCGTGTCGACGTTGGCCAGCGACTCGACGGAGTTCAGATACTGCACCAGCATTCCCTGGCGGGTGAGGCGCACCGCTGCGACGGCGAAGGTCATGCTGGTCAGCAGGATCAACCCCTCCGGAACGAGGGTCACGATCCCGGCCGTCGCGATCCCCGCGGCTTCGCGAAACGGAAGATCATGGCGGATCAGGACGTACACGAAGGCCGCCCCCAGCGGGACCATCACGCCCACCAGCACCTTCAGCAGCTGGTTGATCTGAAGCTCGAGCGGAGAGCGCTGGGCGCGGTGCTCGCGCGCGGTGCCAGAGATCTTGGCGGCGTAGCTCTCGGCGCCGGTGCGCTCCGCGACGAACTGTCCGCCGCCCTCGACCACGAACGATCCCGACAGCACGCGTTCGTCGACCGTGCGCTCGACTGCAACCGACTCGCCGGTCAGCGGCGACTCGTCGAGCATCAGCGAGGTCGACTCGACGACCACGCCGTCGGCCACCACCTGATCGCCCGCGCGCAGGGTGATCAGATCGCCGTCGACAACCTCTTCGACCTGCACCTCGCGCTCGCCGCCGTCACGGACCACGCGCGCGCGCGGAGCCACCAGAAGCGCGGCCGTTTCGAGGGCGCGCTTGGCGCGGATCTCCTGGGTGATTCCCAGGGCGGAGTTTGCCACCACGATGAACGGGAACAGCCCGTCTGCCGGCCGGCCGGCAGCCACCACCACGACGAAGAACACGAGCAGGATCAGGTTGAACAGCGTCAGCGTGTTCGCGAGCACGATGTTGCGGTAGGAACGCCCTGCCGGCGCCGGGCTGCGATCGCCCGCGGCCGCTAGCAGACGCCGCGCGTCGGCCTCTGAGAGTCCGGTGCGGCGGCGTACGTCGAGCTGCCGCGGCTCCGTCATCGGGATGAGTCTACCGACGGCGTTCGCTCGTCCATCCGCACTGCCCTGCTAGACTGGCGCCAAGTAGGACGTTCGACGGT
The DNA here is from genome assembly GCA_963811675.1 of uncultured Actinomycetes bacterium. GTDB lineage: Bacteria > Actinomycetota > Thermoleophilia > Gaiellales > JAICJC01 > CAVPTL01. Next base: position 165,281 of record CAWESH010000012.1, read on the forward strand.
TGCGCGCTTTGCCTTCCTGACTCGTTCGTGAGCACAAGGAAGGGGGTGTCATATGGCAACTGGAACGGTGAAATGGTTTAACGACCAGAAAGGCTACGGATTCATTCAGCCCGATGAGGGTGGCAAGGATCTGTTTGTCCACCACAGCGAGATCTCCGGGAGTGGCTACAAGAGCTTGCCCGAAGGCGCGAAGGTGTCGTTCGAGCCGCGCGAAGGTCAGAAAGGACCTGAGGCGACCGGCGTAACACTCGCATGATGGAGGCGCCATGAGCGCCAAAGAAGACAAAGTCGAGCTGGAGGGTGAGATTACCGAGTCGCTCCGAAACGGAATGTTTCGGATTCAACTCGATAACGGCCACCAGACGACCGGGTACGTCTCCGGGAAGATGCGGCGCTATCGCATCCGTATCTCACTCGGGGATCGGGTAAAGGTCGAGCTGTCGTCATACGACCTCGATCGCGGCCGGATTACGTACCGATATCGCTAGACAGCACCGGCCGCATGACCCCGAGGGGAATGTGCGGCCGGCTCTGTCTTTCAGACCGTTGGCGGCTGGTCGCGCGCCCATCATCTTCAGCCACTGCGTGTGTGACCGCATGGCCTGTCGAATCGTCGGATGATGGGTGTAGGTGATCCCGTGCGCTCCCGCAGCAGCCTCCACGATCGGCGCGATTCGCGGGTAGAGGGTGTGGGGGAGCCGCGAGTACAGGTGATGCTCGATTTGGTGATTCAGGCCGCCGGTGTAGAACCGCAGCAGGCCGTTGCCCTTGGCGAAGTCAACCGTCGACTCGATCTGGTGGATCTGCCACGAGTACGACTCGCCGCTGCTGGCGGCCGGATCGACGAACTCGGCTTCGATCACGCAGTGCGATAGCTGGAAGACGAGCGCGAGCGCAAGGGACGCCACGATCGAGGTGGTGATGAAGAACACGAACACCCACGCCAGCGGGTGAAAGATCAGCGGGATCACGACCGCCCAGATCAGGAACACGCCCTTGCCGCCGACGAGCGTTGCGAGCGCGCGGCCCTTGGGCGTTCGGAGCAGGCTGCTACCGGCGCGGCCCTTACGCAGGAACGAGAAGTCCGACATGAACTGCCACCGGATCGTGACCATGGAGTACAGCGCCCAGATGTAGATGTGCTGGTAGCGGTGCCACGGGCGGTGGTTCTGGGCGGGATCGAAGCGTGCGAACGGCAGACTGTCGATGTCGGGGTCGTGCTCGGTCACGTTCGGGTAGGTGTGGTGGGCGAGGTGCTTGGCCGACCACACGTACGACGAGCCGCCGATCAGGTCAAGCGAGAGCGCCATCACGCGGTTGACCCACCGGACTGCGAGCGAATGCCTGATGATTGGCGTCGTGCATGATCGTGAAGCCGATGCCGGCGGCCGCCAGGCCGAGGCTGACCGATGCCACGAGGCCCTGCAGCGGCCCTTTGGCGACGAAAACGAGCAGCGATGTACGAGGCCAGCCGCCCACATCAGCACGAGCGCCGCCTTGGCCCACAGATGCAGGTAGGCCCGGCGCACCAGGCCGCGGTCAGCCAGCAGCTGCTTCACCTGGCGATCCACCTCTTCGTGAAAATCGCCGCCGCTCGTGAACTTGATCGCCGATCCGGCACCAGCACCCATGATTCAACTCCATCCCCGACCATCGACGGTCGCATTGTTCGCGGACCGCAGGCCTCAGCCAAGATCGGGGACTGAGACGTTCGGACGCGTTGACTCTACGCCTACGGCCAGACAGACGCAAAAATCATGCAGGCGATTGCCACCCGTCTCCAATCTGACTCACCGGGATCGCGAGGGCGGCCGGCCGGCGTACTTCCGCTCGATCTGCCACTATTAGCGGCATGCTCTGTGTCCTGCGAGACGGCCTGAACGCGAAGCTCACCGAACGACAGTTCAGCGAGCCGCGATTCAGGCGCGAGCCGGACGATCCGCCTGGCGGTCGTTCCCGACCTGAAGCCGGGGCAGGCGTCGCTATCGGCGGGAGTCCCAAGCGAGGGAGAGCCCGCCGCCGTTGGGGGAGACGCGGAGTTTGTCCGGGTGGCGGCCGTTGAGCGTGGTGGTGGTTACCTCGAGCGGGAGTTGCGAGGTTGTGAACGCGACGCGGTGTTGATCGGGTGATATGGCCGCGCGCATCGGGCAGAAGCCTGGGGTGCCCCAGCGCCGCAGGTTGGTGCCGTTGGCGTTGATCCTCAGCAGCGCGCAGTGGGTGGCGCTTTGGTTCAGCGCCATCAGCAGGATCCTGCGACTGTCGGGAAACCACGCAACCGCGGCGATCTGATTCGCATCTGGGTGTCCCGTAAGCGCAACGACTCTGCGCACCGACACGAGAGGTCGGCGGTGGGTGCCGTTGCTTTGGATCAGCGAAAGTGCGGTCTCGGCTGCCCCCTTCCCTGTGGGGATGGGGATGTACACGATCGTGGTGCCGTCTGGCGAGAGCTGTCCGCCTGTGAAACCCGGGAACAGGTAGGAGGTCTTGGCGGTGCGATTGGCGAGGATGCGTGGTTTGCCGCCGCTGGAGCTGACCTTATAGATGATGCCGCTGGTCTCGTAGATGACGTGCGAGCCGTCTGGTGTGAACGACCCGTTAGCTGTGCCCTTTGGCGCTACCCGGGCCTGACCGCCATCGCCGCGCAGGACATACAGCCCGGATGATGGGCGCACGATCAGAAGCTTGGATCCGTCTCGTGACCATGCCAGCGGATCGCCGTATCCGTGTGCGAGCACCACTCGGTTGCTCGGGTTGGCCGGGTCAAACGCCATCACCGGATCACCCCCAACTGCGATCCACCCGCTTACCCGCCCAAACACACCCGCAGAAGCGGCCTTGCGGACATGACAGCTCACCACGAGGTGTGCAGAGGCTGCGGCGTTCGTTTCGGGAGAGAGGCGACGACACGTCAGCTGGAGTTCGCCGGATCCCTTCGGCACCGAAGCGCCCACCGCCAAGCTCCAACTCGAAACCATCACCGCTGCAGTGCCCAGGACAGTCGCCAGGCCGATCGCAAGCGTCTTTTTGTTGGCGTTCATGACGCGATCATGCACGCCCCCGGTTACCGCCCGCTTACGATCGGGTTACGCGCTCGGCGCACCGCCGATCGACGTGCTCCTCAACCGAACGACCGCAGCTCCCGGCCCGTTCATTACACTCGCCTACATCCAAGCATGCCTTCTCACTCAGTCCGCGTCGTCCGCCGAAGGAACGAGCCCGCCACCATGAATCCGCACCCCACGAGTCACCTGGCAACGCCATCCGGGAAGCCGCGGGCGCGAGCACTCGGCATCTCCTTCGACGGTGACCCGGGCGAGTTGAACGCGATTACCGACGTGCCCGGGGTCGAGGTGGGCTACACGACCCTGATAGAGGGCGATGATGTACGCACCGGCGTCACCGCGATTCTCCCGCGCGGACGATCCAACCCGGCCGACCCATGTGCCGCAGGCTTCTACTCGTTGAATGGCAATGGCGAGATGACCGGTGTGCCGTGGATCGAGGAGTCGGGGACGATGTCGCTCCCGATCACGATTACCAACACGCATTCGGTGGGCATCGCGCAGGAGGCCACGATCCGGTGGATGGTCGAGCGGTTTCCGGAGATCGCGCGCGCGTGGCTACTTCCGGTCGCGGCGGAGACGTGGGACGGGTACCTGAACGACACCAACGGTCGCCACGTGTCGGCCGAGCACGTGATCGCGGCGATCTCTGCCGCCCGCTCTGGTGCGATCGAGGAGGGCTCGGTGGGCGGGGGTACGGGAATGAACTGCTACGCCTTCAAAGGCGGCTCGGGCACGGCGTCGCGCGTCGTTGCGAGCGGGTCGAACACCTACCGGGTCGGTGTGTTCCTGCAATGCAACTTCGGCTCGCGGCATGAGTTGACGATCGCAGGTGTGCCGATGGGCGCGGCGCTGGCCGCCGACAATCCCTTCGAAGATGACGATTGGTTCACGCCCGGGGCCGGCTCGGTGATCGCTGTGGTCGTCACCGATGCGCCGCTGCTTCCCGGACAGTGCAAGGCTCTCGCCCGGCGGGTGCCGCTCGGACTGGCGCGGACAGGGACGACCGGCTCGCACTTCTCCGGCGATCTCTTCCTCGCGTTGTCGACGGCCAATCCTGGCGCATTCAGCACGGGGCTCCCCCTGGACGACGCCGCCGAACCCGAGGTCGGAGTTCTCGATTTCGTCCAGTGGAAGTGGATGGATGCGATCTTTGCGGGCGTCGTTCAGGCGACCGAGGAAGCCGTGATCAACGCCCTGGTCGCTAATCAGGAGATGATCGGGCGCGATGGGCACCGCTCGCCGGCGCTTCCCCGTGAGACTGTGACGAAGCTGCTGAAGGCACGCTTGCCCTGATCCGGCTCTCCAGGCCTCTGTTCGCACCTCAAACCGAACAGTCGTTTTGAGTCTGCAAGCGGGCTAGTGGGAGTGGGGGCGGCAGGATTCGAACCTGCGACCAACGGATTAGAAGTCTCCGCCAGGGCCTCCCGTGGGTTACCCTCCTCTACCCGAGGCCGGATGGTTGAGCCAATCCTGTTCGGCCGTCGTGCGGCGAATCTCCCCTGGTTTACCGCAGCTTGTGACCCGAGAGACCCGAGCGAGACCCGAGAGCCCTAGGAGATTCGACGGGACCTGGTCACCGTTGATGTGGTCTGCTCCTCGGCAGACGGCTCAGGCCGGATCCCGTGCTTGACGCGGACGCGGGCCACCCCCGACCCCTATCGCCACACCCGGGGCGCGGTCCATACTCGTTGTTGTGAACGGATTCCCGACCCCCGACGGAGCGGCGCTGTCGTCGATGCCAGCGTCGCTAACCCACCACGTCGAGACCCGGCTCAAGCCCGGCGGGGAAATGGCGTATGTGTTACTTGCCATCGAGGTAACGGGCACGGGGTACTACCTCGACGAGAATATGGTGTACCGCGAGTCAGATGGAACCTGGAGTCCCGCTTCAAGCGGCGGAGGTGGATTCACCCACCGGACGCTTGACGACCTTCGGGCTACCCCACCGCCGCAAGGCATCTTCGACAGCCTCGACGCATCGCCTTGGCCTCGGATCCGGTAGCACCCGAGGTCGAGCGGGGCGGTTCCCGCTCGGTGTCGTAGGCTCGCGGCCGCGTCACGCTCGGTTTTGGCCGTGTCAGGCGTCGCGTGTCAAGCGAAGCGCTTCAGGAGCGGTAAGGCGTGGGTCAACCGTCATATGACGAACCACTGCGTCCACTCGACTGCGGCTCCACGCAGGGTCGTCGGCTAACCGATAGGAGCGATACCGCTCCAAGTCCTCAACCGTCGCCTTGCTAAGAAACCGGACACCGCGATGGTCACTGAGCCACATGATGAGGTCGTCGATGTCCACGCTCGCGAGGATAGCCGACGAGTCCCGCGGGCCCTCTGCGGCTGGGAGACCCACACGAGACCCGAGTAGGAGACCAGCCGAAACCGGGATTGCTACGAACGGCTTGGTTGGGGAGTGGGGGCGGCAGGATTCGAACCTGCGACCAACGGATTAGAAGTCCGTCGCTCTGTCCCCTGAGCTACGCCCCCGGGGCGGCCCAAGCGTACTCCGACATACGGCGTCCGCCTGGGTCGGTCAGCGCTGGGCTCTGTGGCGACGGGCGGTGGCCTCGTCTCCACGGGCGAGCACGAAACCGATGAACAGCGCCACCAGCACGACCGTGAGGATCGGCAGAAGGGACGAGAGGCTGGAGATGGAGACGTTCATGCGGTTGCTCCCATGCTACCGGCGATCGTGCGGTCGGCCAAGCGCAATCGGGTCACAGCTCGACCAGTTTCACCAGTCGCTCGGCGAACAGGTCGTGGCGGGTTGTGACTCCCTGGGCTCGGGCCTCGGCGAAGCGAAGCGCCATTTCGACGTGATGGAGTTGGAGCATGAGCGGGGTCAGCGCGCCCGGGACGTTCAGCTGATCGAGCATCGCCGGCGCCGTCGCCAGCACATGCGCTTGGGCGTCGGCGGGTGACCGCCGGCGTTGGCGAAGCGCCACCATGAAACCGAAGTGCACCAGATCGATTCCGACCGGGACTCCGGTGGCGAAGCGCTCCCAGTCCCATACCACCAGCCGCCCGTCGCTGCGACCCATGTTCCAGGGAGTCCAATCGCCGTGAGCTCCGCCCACGTCCAGCTGTTGCGTTCCGTGGCGTTCGGTGATCGTTGCGATCGTTTGGCCCAGGGTGGCGTGCTCGACGCCGGCCAATCGCTCTGCCACCGAGCCCCACCAGTCGGTGTCGGCCAGTGCTGCCCGCGTCCGTCCTCCGATCGCCGCGATCTCTCGGCCCGCCTCGATCGGCGGTGCACTGCCCGGGACGGCGGCATCCGTCAGCACCGCTCGCACCACCATCAGCTCGAAGTCCTGCCACGGCCCGGCGTGGACGATCGCGGGGGCGTCAAAGCTGCTCGACGGCGTGGCGGTGAGCTGCGCGAGCACTTCCGCTTCTCGGGCGACCATCGCCCGAGTCAGCTCGTTCCACCCGATCTTGACGAACCCCAGCGCCTCGCCGGCCGCGGTCATCACCTTGACAACCGGCTTCGCATTGGGGCGATCTGATCCCACCCGCACTGCCAGTTCGACTGTCTCGGTACCGAAGATCTGCGCCAGATAGTGGCTCAGCACAAGCTGTGGGAGGTCGTCTGCGGGCGTGTCGTCTGCCACCGAGATGCGCGCCCGGGCGCGCACCAGGGCCGAGGTCAGGCCGGTGCGTGATCCGCCCACCGCGGCGGCGGTCAAGAGCCTTGCCGAGCGTCCCGACCCCGTCCCAAACTGCTTTAGCGCAGCGGCTGCGGCGGCTCGAGAGCCGGACGGCACGAGTAGGTGCACACGCTTGGCGGTGGGTAGCGGCAGCAGCTCGTCGACCACGCGGAAGCCTTGCGGGGTCGGGCCGATGCCCGCGTGCACACGCGGTGACTCGGCGACCAGCCCACGAAAACACCCACCTGCGTCTCTCACCGGCGCAACCTACAGCAGCGCGGCTTAACCTGTATTCAATGCGGCTGAGCGATTCCTCGCTTGACGCGACCGACCGCCGGGGTACCATTGGTGAACGAAGGAGCGTCGCCTGGACGGGCGCCCTGAGGCGGCACTTAACCGGCAATTCCCGGTAACTCGCGTGGCAGCGCGACGTGAGTGGGACCGCCGAATATCTGGAAGGACGGCACGTGGACAACAGTTCATTCGAGACGGTGTCTCTGGGCGACTACTTTGGCGTGATCTGGCGACGGAAGTGGATTGTCATCCTGGTCACAATTCTGTTCGGAGTTGCCGGCTTCCTGTACTCCATGCATCAGACCAAGGAGTTTGCGTCGACGTCCTCGGTGCTTTACAACCCCGGAGTCGCGACCACGAGCAACACGAAGGGGAGCGCGAGTGACTGGGGTCTCCAGTACGTCCCGTTCGCCCAGTCTTCAGATTTCGCCGCCCAGGTGGTGAAGGCCGCACACGTGACCCCGAGAGTGACTGCCGCTCAGCTGGTGCACAACACGGCGGTTGCACCGATCCCAGCTGGCAATGGTCTGCAGTTCACGGTGAGCAATCCGAGTGCCTTCAACGCCCAGCGGTTAGCGGATGCCTACAGTGCTCAGTTTCCAATATATCTCGCCCAAAACTCGCCTAACCCAGTGCTGGATGCCAAGGAGAACGCTCTTCAGCTCCTCGAGTTGAAGATCGCGAACCCGCCGCTGAACGCGACGTTGACGGATAAGCAGCACTGGGCCGAGACCAAAACGCAATTCGGTCGCCAAGATCACAGGGATCAAGGCCACCGACCGATCCGGAGAAGTCGACGTCGACCCTTCCCCGCGCGGCGAGCGCCCCCGTCCAGACTCAGCCGAAGCCCGCCCGCACGATCGCCATCGGTGCCTTCATCGGCTTCGTCTTCGGGATCATGCTGGCCTTCCTTCAGGACGTGCTGGACACCCGCGTGCGATCGGCTGACGAGATCGGCCGCCGCCTGCGACTGCCGCTGCTGGCACAGATCCCCACGCCGCCACGGCAGGCCGGTGGTGAGCTGGTGATGCTGCTCGACCCGGTGCCGGCCCTGGTGCCGTCGACCGAGGCGTATCGCATCGCCAAGCTCAACTTCACCGGTGCGCTCAACGCCACCGGTGCGCGCATAATCATGTTCACGTCCGCCGCCGAGAAGGACGGCACCTCGCCCACGGTCGCCAACCTCGCGCTGGTGCTGGCACGGGCCGGAAAGCACGTGGTGCTGGTGGATGCCAACCTGCGCGACCCGGTGCAGGCCGACCACTTCGGGCTACACGCCCCGGTGGGCCTCGCCGATGTGCTGAGCGGCAACGCCAAGCTGGCCGATGTGCTGACCGGAGTTGATGTCCGCCGAGTCGGCGTTGACGCCGGCACCAACGGCCGGGCTCCGGTGGACGGAATCCTCGAAGTCGTGCCGGCCGGCCGGGCGCCCTACGACGCCGCCGAACTGCTCGACACCCGCGCCGCGGGAGAGCTGCTGCGGGCACTGGCCGGACGGGCCGACGTGGTGCTGGTCGACGCCCCCGCGATCCTGCCGGTGAGCGACGCCATGGTGCTCGCCACCAAGGTCGACGGAGTGGTGGTCGTGACCCGCGCCGGTCGCGACAGCCGCTCGGCGGTCGTCGCACTGCGGCGAGCACTCGACAACTGCCCGGCTCCCGGCCTCGCGTTCATCTTCACCGGGGCATCTCCCGACGGTCGCAACGAGTACGGCGGCTCCTATCGGGCCGGCTCGCCGGGTACCCAGCCGGCACCCTGGCCAAACGAGGAGCGGGATCCGCGCGACCCGCGCGAGATCGGCGTGCTGTGAAAGTCGCGCTGGTGTGCTCGTCCGGCGGGCACCTGACGCAACTCCACCGGCTTCAGCCGTGGTGGGAGAAGCACGAGCGCTTCTGGGTGACCTTCCAACTCCCCGATTCTGAGTCGCTGCTCGAGACCGAGGACGTCGTGTGGGCGCACTATCCGACCACGCGCAACATCCCCAACACGCTTCGCAACATGCGGCTGGCAACGCGAGAACTGCGTCGCCGCCGCCCAGATGTGATTGTGTCCGACGGGGCCGGGGTGGCATTCCCCTTCTTCGTGGTCGGAAGGCTACTGGGTATCAAGACCGTGTATCTCGAGGTGTATGACCGGATCGATTCTCCCACCCTCACCGGGCGGCTGTGCAGGCCGCTGAGTTCGCTCTTCCTGGTGCAGTGGGAGGAGCAGAAGCAGTTCTATCCAGGCTCCCAGCTGATCGGCAGACTGTTCTAAAGGCGTGTTTCTGAGATGACCGACCTTCCCTTGATCTTCGCGACCGTTGGTACCGATGTGCACCCGTTCGATCGGATGGCCGATTGGGTCGACGGCTGGCTCGAGCAGACCGGCGGCGCGACTGCACGCTGCGTCATGCAAACCGGCACCTCGAAGACGCCCAAGCGGGCTGAGCACAGTCCGTATCTGGGATACACCGAGATGCAGTCGATGGTGCAGGACGCGAGCGTGGTCGTCTGTCACGGCGGCCCCGGCACCATCATGCTGGCCGCTTCACTCGGAAAGATTCCGATCGTGATGCCACGATCATCCGCGCTGGGCGAGCACGTGGACGACCACCAGGTGGCGTTCTGCAACCGCATCGCCGCTGACGGCGCGATCCTGCTGGCGTCCACCGAGGAAGAGTTTCGCGCCCACATCGGCGTCGTTCTGCGCGGCGACGTGCTGCCTCCACGAGTGGTCTCCGAAGCCGACCCGGCGGCAACCACGGCCCGCTTCGAACAGCTTGTGGAAGGCCTCTTTCAGTCACAGCCCGAGATCGCCAAGCACGCCGAAGCGCTGACTCCAGGGCACGAGTCATGACCCCGCCACAGGTGCTGTACGTCGGCGGCTGGGGCCGCAGCGGCTCGACGCTCCTGTCGCACCTGCTCGGCCGTCTGCCCGAGATGGTGGCCGTCGGTGAGCTGCGGTACGTATGGCAGGCGGGGGTGAGTGGCAACGAGTTGTGTGGCTGTGGTCAGCCCTTCGACGAGTGCCCGTTCTGGGTTGCCGTCGGCCGGGAAGCGTTCGGCGGCTGGGACAAGATCGACTTGGACGAGGTGCTGGGGTTGGAAGCCGCCGTGCTGCGCCACAGCAGGATCCCGATGCTGGCCGCGCCCCGGCTGTTCCCGGCACACGCCGAGCGGCTGCGGCGCTACACCGACATCACCCGCAACCTGTACTCCGCGATCGCCGCCGTCGCGGACGCCCGGGTGGTGGTGGACTCCACCAAGAACCCGCCGTACGCCTATTTCCTGCGCCGATCCGGAGCGGTCGACCTGCGGGTGGTGCATCTCGTGCGTGACAGCCGCGGCGTGGTGTTCTCGTGGATGAAGAAGGTGGTGCGGCCCGAGGTCACCGGTGGTGATGAGGCCCACTTCGAGGAGTTCAGCCCGGTGTCGGCAGGGATCCGGTGGATGGAATGCAACCTCGCCTTCGAGTTGCTGCGACGGCTGCGCACTCCGACGGCACGGATGCGGTACGAGGCGCTGGCCAGCGATCCCCGAGAGCAGGTCGAGCGGGCACTCGAACAGCTGCAGCTTCCCGCGACCCAAGATGCCCTCCAGCAGCTCGGCGACGGCGAGGTGGAAGTGCTCGCCCAGCACTCTCTGCGTGGCAACCCAATGCGGTTTGCGCACGGTCGCCAGCGGGTGCGGGTCGACGATGCATGGCGCACCGGCATGGGAGCCTCGACTCGCCGGGCGGTCACCGCGGTCACCTGGCCGCTGCTTCTGAGCTACGGCTATCTGCGCCCAAGCGAATCCGAGGCCTCATGAGCTTCATGCCGGCAGAGCGAATCAACGACGCCCGCCCCGATGGGCACACGCTGCCGCGCGGCTGGCAGGCCTACGCCCTCTTCTGCCTGCTCCCGCTGTGGTGGCTTTTGGGCTTCTCGATGTTTATGTGGCCGATCTTGGTGGCGCCGCTTCTGGGAGCGATGGTGCTCGGGCGCTGGAGGGTGCTGGCGCCGCGGCGGTTTGGTGTCTTCCTGTTGATGATCGCGTGGATGATCGCCTCGGGCTTCGAGGTGCAGGGCGGCCAGCGGCTGCTTGCGTGGGGCTGGCGGTTGTCGTTCTTCATCTGCGGAGCGATCCTGCTGCTCTTCATCTACAACATCCCGCGGCGGCGGTTGCCGACCCGGTCGATCACCAACTCACTGGCGGCCTACTGGGTGATCGTGGTGATGGGCGGCTGGTTCGGAGTGATCGCGCCCAACTTCCAGCTCAAGAGCTTCGCCGAGTCGGTGCTTCCCAAGTCGGTTGTCAACAACCAGTACGTGTACTCACACGTCCACCTGCAGTTCGCCGAGGTACAGCACTTTCTGGGATTCCCGATCGGACGGCCCGAGACGTTCTTCGCCTACACCAACGCCTGGGGGTCGGCATTTGCGATCCTGACCCCGTTTGCGATCGCAGCGGTCACGACCACCCAGCACCGAGCATGGCGCAGCATCCTCGTGATCAGCATGTTCGCCGCCGTGGTGCCGGTGGTGTTCTCGCTCAACCGCGGCCTGTGGCTGTCGCTGGGAGTGGGGATCATGTACGCCGCCGTCCGCCTCAGCGCAAACCGAGACTTCCGCTTGGTGCGAGGAATCGTGGGTGCCACCGTGTGCATCGTGGTGCTGCTGGTGGCCACCCCCTTGGGCGGGTTGGCGACCAGCCGCTTCAGCCACCAAACCGGAGACACCGGACGGCTGCAGCGCGATCAGGCCGCCACCCAGCAGGTATTGGCCCACCCGGTGCTGGGCTACGGCGCGCCAACCCAGAACACGGTTGCCGGTCAAAGTGCGATCGGCACCGAATCCGAGGTATTCCTGCTCGTGTACTCCCACGGCATCCCGGCGCTGGCGCTGTTCTTCATCTGGTTTGCCTACACGCTCGTGCGATCGGCCAGATACCGGAATCCGGATGCATTCTGGGCGCACGTGGTGATCCTGATAGCGATGATCCAGTCTCCGTACTACGAGCTCACCGAACGGATGCCGCTGATCATGGTCGCCGCTGCAATCTGTTACCGCGCGATGGCCGACGACGACCTCCCCAAGCTGCGGCCGAAGCTCCCATCGCGCCGGCGTGCCCAGGAACCCCAGCCAGTATCAGCGTGACCGGGTGGGGATGACGATGACCGAGCATCGGCACGTGTTTGTCGGCGGCCTTCACCGCAGCGGCACCACGCTGTTTGCGCGCTGCCTCGCCCAGCACCCGCAGGCCGCGGGGTTCAGCGGCACCGACGCGACCGAGGACGAGGGACAGCACCTCCAGAGCGTCTACCCGCCCGGCAACGTCCACGGCGGCCCGGGCAAGTTCGGGTTCGACAAGTCCGCCCATCTCACCGAAGCGTCGGCACTGGTGTCGGATGCGAGCAGGCGGCGGCTGGACACCGAATGGGCGCTGCACTGGGACATGTCCAAACCCGTACTGATCGAGAAGTCTCCGCCGAATCTGATCCGCACCCGGTTTCTGCAGGCGCTCTACCCCGAGGCGCGGCAGATCATCGTCATGCGCCACCCGATCGCGGTTGCCTGCGCCACCCAGAAGTGGAGTTGGAGTTCCTACACCTCGTTGGTGGAGCACTGGCTGGTGTGTCACGAGCTGCTGGTGTCCGACGCCCGCCACCTGCCCAGCGTGCTGGTGATCCGCTACGAGGACTTCGTGGTCGATCCCGATCAGACGCTGGCCGAGGCCCAGCATTATGTCGGCCTGGATCCCCACCCGGCCAACATGGCGGTGCGATCCAACGTCAACGACGCCTACTTCCGCCGGTGGGCGGCCAATCGCAGCTGGAACCGGGCAAAGAAATACGACACCGACCGGGCCGCGGCGCGGTTTGACGAGCGGGTGGCCCGGTTTGGGTACAGCATGGTGGAGCCCGGCCGGATCGTCGCAGCGGAGCGAGATCGAAGTGCTCACACCGGCGGGGAGGGCGTGATGACACGGGAACGCGGTGTAACCAACGACAACTACTCACGGATCCCCGCTCCCATCTCGCGGCTGGGGAAGGCTGCGTTGCTGTCACCGCGGAGACTGACGGCATCGCGGCGGCGGCTTCCCGACTTCCTCGTGATCGGCACCCAGCGTGGCGGTACCACGTCGCTCTACCGCCACCTGATCGCCCACCCGCAGGTCGAGGGCGCCACCCCGTCGAAAGGTGTCCACTACTTCGACAAGGAGCCGGACAAGAGCTTGAACTGGTATCGCGCGCACTTCCCACTTGCCCGAGACGGCGGTCCCATTTCCGGCGAGGGGGCGCCGTACTACCTGTTTCACCCGCTGGTGCCTGCCCGGGTGGCCGACGCGCTGCCCGATGTGCGGGTGATTGCGATGCTGCGCGACCCGGTGGAGCGTGCATACTCGGCCTACAAACAGGAGTACGCTCGGGGATTCGAAGAAGCGGACACGTTTGAGCGCGCGCTCGAGCTCGAGCCCGAACGGTTGGGCGGTGAAGAGGAGCGGATGATCAAGCACCCCGGCTATCAGAGCTACCACCACCAGCACCACGCCTACGTCGACCGGGGCATGTATCTGAAGCAGCTCACGGCCTGGGGTGTACACGTGCCGGCCGAGCGCATGCTGGTGCTTCAGACCGAACGGTTCTCCGCCGACCCCGCCGCCGGCATGCGCGACGTGTTCTCGTTCCTTGGCCTCGAGCCGGTGCTTCAGGACACCTACGTGAAGCACAACGCGCGCCTGTCAGCCGACATGAACCCCGCCACCCGCGAGCAGCTTGCAGCGACGTTCGCAGAGCCCAACCGCCGCCTGTACGAGTACCTCGGCGAAGACTTCGGGTGGTCACAACCCGGAGTGGCCGCCACCTGACCGCAATCGCCGACAAGGACCAGGACACGGCCGCCGCCGAGCGCTCCGACGACCTCAAGATGGTCGCCCGTGGCGGCGCGATCAATCTGGTCGGCGCGCTGGTCAACGGGCTGTTCCAGTTCCTGCTGGTGGTGGCGGTGACACGCGCACTGCTGCCCGGCAAGGCAGGCGCATTCTTCGAGGCGATCGCGCTCTTTCTGATCCTGTCCAACACCTGCGAGCTGGGCGCCGACACCGGGCTCACCCGGATGATCCCCCGGTTCCAAGTCAAAGGCCGGATCGCCGACATCCGCGCCAGCCTGGGCGTGGGCATCTATCCGGGGCTGATCGCTGGGCTGCTCTTCGCCGTACTGGCATTCGTCTTTGCCCAGCCGATCTCCGAGTTCTTCACCAACTACCGCAAAGGCGATGCCACCCAGGTTGCCGGCTACATCCGGGTGATGGCGGTGTTCCTGCCGATCTCATGCGCATACACCGTGGCCATCGCCGCCACCCGCGGGTTCGGCACGATGGTGCCCAACGCGCTGGTCGACCGGATCGGGAAGTCGGCGCTCCAGCTCGGATTGGTGGTGGCGGTGCTGGTGGTGTCCACCCGGCCGGCGGCGATCGCCGCGGCCTGGTCGATCCCGATTGCGATCGGGCTGCTGGTGGCACTGCTGTGGCTATTTGCCCTGGTGCGGGGAGTGGAGGAACGCGGCGGACGGCCACACGTGCCGCCCACGCCGGCCTGGCCGCTATTCAAGGAGTTTTGGAAGTTCACCGCGCCGCGCGGCCTCACCGGCGTGTTTCAGGTCACGATCCTGTGGGTGGGGACGCTGATGGTCGGGTCGCTGAAGGACACTGCCCATGCCGGGGTGTACACCGCCTCGACGAGATACCTGGTCGCCGGCAGCGTGGTCAACATGGCCATCATCCAGGTGATCGCGCCCAAGCTCTCCGAACTCATGACCGGCGGCTTCCGCACGCGGGCCAGGGACGTGTATCAGGTGGCGACCAGCTGGCTGATGATGCTGGCCTGGCCGATGTACTTCGCGCTGGCGCTGTTTGCCCCGGTGCTGCTGCGGGTGTTCGGCCACCAGTACGCCGACGGTGCCAGGGCACTGGCGGTGCTGGCCATCGCCATGCTGGTGGCCACCGGCATCGGGCCGGTCGACGTGGTGCTGCTGATGGGTGGACGCAGCCTGTGGAACCTCTTCAACGTGATCGTGGCACTCGCCCTGAATATCGGCATCAGTCTCGTCCTGATCCCCAAAATCGGGATCACCGGAGCGGCTGTCGCCTGGGCGGCGGCGATTCTCTTCAACAACATCGCGCCGCTGATCGAGGTGCGGGCGTTTCTCAAGGTCGACCCCTTCGGGCGCGGCTTCCCTGCGGTGGCCGCCAGCGCGATCCTGTGCTTCGGCGGGATCGGCGCCGCCGTACGTCTGACCGCCGGCGAGACGCTGCCCGCGTTCATCGCCTACATGGTGGTGGCGAGCGTCGTGTACGCGGCGCTGCTCTTGTGCTTCCGCGAGCGCATGGAGCTGCCGCTGCTGTGGGAGACCGTCAGCGCTCGACGACGCTAGGGCGTTATCCCTTGGGCCAGCTGCTGGGCCTGCGGGCTGGGGTCATGTGGGCGAATCGGGTCGAGCAGATTGAACCCATGGCCCGGGGCGAGAATCCAGCGCGTCCATGAGATTCCTTCATGGGCCATCACATCGAGCATCTGGGAGGTGTAGGTGTCGGCGTGGGCATCGTCCTTGTGGATACCCCATTCACCCACCAGCAGCGGGATCCCAACTTTACGGCTGGCGTCCAGCGGCACCTGCAGCACCTTCTGCTGGGCTGCTTCGCTGCCGACGTATCCCTTGACCGGATCGAGCCCCTGGTTGTGGCTGTCAAACCACGACGGCACCCAGTTGTCCCCGGCCGCGTCGAACCCGGTGCCGGGCGCGCCGTTGTAGTAGTCGTGGAAGTCGAGGGCGATCTTCGCACCCTGGCCGAACTGGGCCAGGTCGGCCGTACCGACGCCTTCGCCGCCGCCGCGGCACATCACGAACATGGTGCGCTGGGGATCCACCGCGTGCATCACCCGGTAGATCTGGTTCTGCCATGACAGCATCAGGTTGGTGGTGGCGGTGTTGTCGGGCAGATGCCCCGGGTGGGGCTCGTTGAAGATCTCGTACCCGATCACGTTTGCCTGGTGGCCGTAACGGCGGGCCATCATCTCGGCAAACGCGGCGTAGTAGTAGAGGGACGAATCTCGCTGGCCGTCCCAGAAGTCGGCTTTGGCGGACGACTCTCCCCGGCGGGTTTCGGGATAGCGACCGGCGTAGTACCACGCCGGCACCCCGGTCGCCCGGCAGGTATCGACACCGGTCTTGCATTCGACCTTGGCGTAGTACGGCGACCAGTGGAACTGGTGGAAGTCGATCAGCACCTGGATTCCCTGAGTGCCCAGATCGGCGACCTCCTGGTCGAGTTCGGCCAGGACAGCGGTATTCCAATGGTGAGTGAGGTGCCCCGCAGTGCCGCTCGGTCGGGTGGGCTCGACCTCGCTCCAGGGGACGGTGATGCGCACGAAGTTGGCGTTCAACTCGGCCGCCCGCGAGTACACCGAGGGGCCGGTGACGCTCAGGTCATACCCCTGCAACACGATCGGCCGGCCGGATTTGACGAACCGGGTGCCCTCGGTCGTGACCAGCGGCGTGGCCAGGCCGGGCTCTGGCCGTGGCAACGTCAGTGCCGCCGTCGGCAGCGACCCCGAGGCCTTCGGGTAGGAGTGGCCGCGATTGTGAATCGCCCAAACCGCCGCCAGCAGCGCGAGCCCCATGGCCGCCACCGAGACCCCAACGACTGTCCAGCGCCTCACAGAGAGAACGATGCCCGCATGTCACGCGTGCCGGGCCTGCGCGCGGCACCCAGATGCTTGAGGCCCAGAAGCTCCTGGGTGGTCTTCAAAAGCGAGTAGTGCGACAGCGCCAGGGCCGAGATCGTGTTGGGCGTGACCGACGGCGCGATCACGATCATCGGAACTCGGCAGGACGGATTCCCAGGACGTGCGACGCAGTCGACGTAGTCGGAGCCGCTACCGGATTGCCAGGTGACGAACACCGCCGTTGACCCGGACTTGTATGCCTTGCTGGCGACGATCTGGTCGAGCCGCTGGCCGAGCCAATGGTCGCCCAGCGCCACGAAGGTGGAGATCTCGGGAGAGCCTCCGGCACACTCCCTCTTGAAGGTCATGCTCTCGCACAGGCCGGGAACCAGCATCGAAAAGCGGGGTAGCTTGCCGGCGTTGAGATCACGAGTGAAGGCGCCGTTTGACATTCCACCCATCGGCACATCCCGGCGGCGGCAGGTTGCCGTCGGCACCCCGACCCACGTCGGCGGGTTGGTGCGGGGGTCATAGTTACGGTTGGGGATGGTCGAACATGGCCCGTGCATACCCCCAACGTAGACCTTCCAGTTTGGAACCTGGTTGAACAGGTTGGGGTTGACGGGGGGACACGGGCAGTTGTTGTCGGGTGATTCCGGCGGTTGTTCCCGCCAGCAGCGCCGGCACGTTGGGAAGCGCTGGGTGAGCGGCACTCACATACTGCTCCGCCGACCCGCACTGAGTCGCGTACGACTTGGCATTGCCGGCCAGGCTGCCGGGGCTCATGACGTCCTTATAGTCGCGCGTCCCCAGCACGATCCAGATCACGTGCTGGTAGCCGTCCTTGGGTGGAGCTGTGCCCTGGCAGGGTGCGTTGGCGGGAATCGTCACCTGCGTCGATCCTCCCGGCACCGTCAGCGGATCAACGCTGGTGCTGGGATCCTGCAAGGCGGCAAACAACAGCCCCGCCCCGGCCAGGAGCGCCACCACCACAGGGATTAGCCACTTCCACACCGCACCAGTCTATGTCGTGACAAGTGCAGTTACCGCAGCTTGTAGACGAACCCCACGACGAACATCACCACGATCGCCACGCAGATGATCGAGGCCACCAGGAACTTCGATGGGCGGTTGGCGGGCTGATCTTGGCGGGGCGGCTGCATCGACCTCGGCCGCAGTATGCATCAGCGTCCGGTGTGAGCAGGCACACAAACCGGGCCTCGGCGTGGCCCGTATCCGTTCCCGTGACGCGTCACCGGTGGGGTGGCGCGCAAGATGCGGGGGAGGGTCTTGATGAGTCGACTCGCAAGAAGCTTGGTGGTGGGCGGCATCACCGTCGTGGTGCTTGCGCTGACCGCCGCTTCGGCACTGGCGGCGAATGCCTACCGTCAGACGAATCTGGTGGCCGATCAGCCCGGACACGCGATCATCACCGACACCAATCTGGTCAATCCGTGGGGTCTTGCGGCCGGTCCGCAGACGCCGCTTTGGGTGTCGGACAACGGTACCGGCCTGGCCACCATCTACCCGGGCGCTGTCGGCACCACGCCCATCAGCATCGCACCGCTGGTCGTGAGCATTCCCGGTGGTGCGCCGACCGGCCAGGTGTTCAACCCGACGACAGGATTCAAGCTGCACCAGGGGATGACGACCGATCCGGCGCTGTTCCTGTTCGACTCCGAAGCCGGCAAGATCACCGCTTGGACTCCGACGATCGTCCCGATCACAGGTGCAGTCGTGGTCGCGCACTCAGCCGGCGCGATCTACAAGGGGCTGGCGCTGGCACATGTCCGCCACCGCGGCTCGTTCCTGTATGCGGCCGACTTCCATCACGGTCGCATCGACGTGCTCAACAGCCATTTCGGCTGGGCACACCTGCCGGGGTCATTCAATGACCCAAAGCTGCCGCACGGCTACGCACCGTTCAACATCCAAAACATCGGCGGCCGCCTGTACGTCGCCTACGCCAAGCAGGACGCAGCTGCGAGCGACGAGATCGCCGGGCCCGGACGCGGGTTCGTGGACGTGTATTCGAGCAAGGGCTTCCTGCTGCATCGGCTGATCAAGCGGGGCGCCCTGAACGCGCCCTGGGGGCTGGTGAAGGCCCCGGGGAACTTCGGGAAGTTCAGCCACGCCCTGCTGGTTGGTAACTTCGGAGACGGCATGATCAACGCCTACAACCCGAGCAACGGCAACTGGCTCGGCGCGCTGCGGCGACCCAACGGCCATCTGATCGCGATCGAGGGTCTGTGGGGGCTGCGGTTCGGAAACGGCGTCACCGGTGACTCACACGGCCTGCTGTTCTCGGCCGGCACCGACGACGAGGCCCACGGGCTGCTCGGCATCATCCACGCCGCGCACTGAGGTGAATAACGGTGCCAGGCACCGTTATTCACCTTGGCTGGGAGCCTCGGCTGCGGCCGGGGCTCCCACCGCTGGGCCGGCGCCGCCTGCGCTCAAAAGCGCAGCCACGATCTGGTCGCGTCCCATCAGGCTGGCGTTGATCGCCACCGTGAACCGGCGCAGATCGTCCAAGTCGAGATCGGACAGCCGGTGGGCGAACTCGTGCTGGAGCCGATCGAGCTGCCGCACCTGGTCGCGGGCCTGCTCGGCGTTGACCACGTGCTCGCGGGCGTAGCTCTCGATCCGCCACTCGAGCGGGGCCCACAGCCGCACATGCAGCGCCGAGGGATTCTCCACCAACGCGACTGCCGACGGGGCGTAGATCACGCAGCGCTCGTGGCCGAGCTGTTCAAGCACGTCGCGTCCGCGTTCGGACAGCCGGTTGAGCGCGGTCAGCTCCTCCAGCGCTTCGGCGGCGCCGAAGCCCGCTGCATACACCAGCCCCAGCGTCTGCAGCCGGCCGTGCAGGCGATCGTCCACCTGCTCGAGCGTCTCACCTTCGCCGGACAGCTCGAGCAGGGCGGCCCGGTCGAGCATCGGAATGTCCAGAGCCTCGGCAACCGCCACCGCCACCTGCCGACCGCCCACGCCGGCCTCCGCAGAGATCGTCCACAACCTCACCATCTCGCTCGCCTCCTCCCACGCATTCTGATCGGATCAACATCAGCCGGCCGGCTCCGACTACGTTCAGTATGCCTGGCGAGCGCCCACCGCTTCGCGCGCTCACCTCCTGCCGGCCCTCTCACCCCTACGGGGGTGCGAAAAATTCCCGTCGATTCCGATCCTCAGTCATCGTGCCTGGCTCCCGGACCAGCGCCGAGGTCGCGCCCCCGCGACCCCGTCCAATCGTGTTCACCCCTGCGGTTTCACCACCGTCCCCGCGACGCGTGGTCCGGCCGCAGCTGCGCGCACTCACCTCGTTTCGGTTCTTCGCCTGCCTGGCGGTGTTTCTCCATCACTGTGTGGACTTCACCTCGTCGGGTCGGCACTCCCATGACTCCGGGCTCAACCGGCTGTTCTGGGAAGGGTGGAGCGGCGTGTCGTTCTTCTTCGTGCTGTCGGGGTTCATCCTGGCGTACAACTACGCCGATCGGCTGACGAACACCGAGCGACCGGCGCTGCGCGGCTTCTACGTCTCGCGGATCGCGCGCATCTACCCGCTTTACATCCTGACATTCCTGATCGCCGCCGTCGCGGTGATGGGGGAGTGGCTGCGTGTCGGCGTCGCAGGTGCAGCCACAGCGGTCTCCCAGGTGACCTTGACCCAGGCGTTTCTGCCCATCCGCGACCCGTTCGATCCCAGCCGGCTGGCGGCCCTGGGGTTCGACGGGCCGGCCTGGAGCCTCTCGTGTGAGGCGTTCTTCTACCTCTCGTTTCCGTTTGTGCTGCTGGTGCTGGCCCGTCGTCGCACCCCGCTGCTGGCCGCGGTCGCGGTCGGGGTGTGGGCGTGGACGGTGCTGCTGGCGCTCAACCTGCAGGGCTCACCGCTGGCGGGGTGGGCGCTCTACATCTTCCCGCCGGTGCGGTTGGCGGAGTTCGTGGTGGGCGTGTGCGGCGGTCTGATCTTCCTGCGTTGCCGCGACCGGCTCCGAGGCGGCCCGGGATGGTGGACGGCGGGGGAGGGCGCTTGCCCTGGGATTGCTGGCGGCTGCGGTCGTGTTGTCGTCGGCGGCGCCCGCGGTGCTTCGGTATGCGAGCTACTACCTGCCGTTCTTCGCGTTCACGATCCTGGTGTTCGCCGCCGAGCGCGGCCGCATCTCACAGCACCTGCGGGGCTCGTGGCTGGTGTTCCTGGGCGAGATCTCGTTTGCCTTCTACCTGCTGCACGTCCTGGTGATGCGGCTGGCCGTGTACCTGGGGCTGTTCTCGGGCGGGATCCCTTCGATCCTGGTCTTGGCCGGCATCCTCGCGGTCACGCTGACGCTCAGCGCCACGATCTTCGTGGGCTATGAGCGTCCCATGCGCTCGCGGGTGCGCCGACGGCTCATGCCGACGGCGTCGTAGCGCCGCGGTCGCCGAGTTTCCGGTACACCGCAAGAGTGCGGCGTTGGCTGCCAGCATGGTGATGATGATGGCGGCGATCTCGATGAAGCTGCCGAGTTCGACGTGGTCTCCGAAGACGAAGTTGACCGCCTCCAGGATCACGAACTTGCTGAGGAACAGGATCAGCCACACCGCCGTGTACCGGACGACCTTCCAGCCCGTTCCCGGCTTTGCCGAGAAGTAGGCCGAGACGCTCTGTTCGAGGCCCTTGACCGCGTCGACCATCAGTTTCAAAAGCAGTGCGGTGAGCACCGAGATGTAGAAGGAGTCGATCACCACCGTGTGGGCGAACTCGACGAACAGGTTCAGCACCACGATGTCGACCAGCACCGCGCTCACCCAGGAGATGAAGCGCAGCTGGGCCGGGGTGACGGTGGTCGGCTCTTCGGGAAGCGTCCGCTTCGGCATCGCGCAACTGTATTCGCCGGCCGCCGGGCAGCGCATGGGTTGCGGCGCGGGAGCGATAGGAGGAGACTTTCCGAGGCGGGACTCGGATGACGGAGACGATCAGACGTGTGGGGGGACAAGCTCGTCATTGGCGGAGCAATCGGGTTCTTGGCGATGGCGTTCATCGCGGTGAGCGGGACGCTCTCCTCAGGCCAGAAGGCGCTGCCTCCCAACCCAACGACACACGCCGAAACCACCGTCGGCGCGCCACCTTGCGCTGCGGGTGACTTGAAGATGGCGATCGAGGTTCGTCCGCCCGCTCTCGGACAGCGAGAAGACACCGGCTGGGATGCGGTGCGCTCGGCCGACCCGGTGGCGTCCCTGGTCATGCGAAACGTCAGTGATCACCGCTGCATCGGCGGATCGGGACGGTGGGAGTTCAAGATCCTGGATCGGGCCGGGAAAACCGTCGGCGACTGGGATAACCGTGGCTGGTTCGACGTCAACTACCCGCCGGGGAGGACTCGGTCGTTCTCGCTCCCCGCCGTCTACACCTGTGTTCGACCTGGGCCGTTCACCGCGGTTGCGATGCTCGACGGCGGGTTGTACACCGCTCGTCGCGACGGCCTGAAACCCAGCCAAATCACGTGTATGTGACCGCGCGCGTGCACGATTCGGGTTGGTTCCACATGCCACGGGCCCGGACGGATTCGAACCGCCGACACGCAGATTCGAAGTCTGCTGCTCTATCCCCTGAGCTACGGGCCCTGAACGTCCATCCTAAACGCCGCGGCTGAGGCGACGGAGACGGTCGAGTCTTCGTGAGGGTGACCGGTGGGACTCGAACCCACGACCTCCTGGACCACAACCAGGGGCTACCACCAGCTGAGCTACGGCCACCACGTGGGTCGAAGGATACAGCCCTTCGCCGAAGTTCGGGGCTACACTGCCGCGCGTGTCGAGGGGGTTGGTGATCGTTCTGTGTGGGCTCGCGCTGGCCGTAGCGGCCACCGGCGGGCGTGCCCACGCATCGGCGTTGCCGGTCGCTGCGGCTGCGGGTGGTGCGCCGTCGGTGGAGGTGGTCGATCCCGCAGACACGCCCGGCCCGCTCGATCTGCGCACGGTGCACATGACCCAGTCGCTGGGGGATATCCGGTGGGCGTTCAAGACCGGCCGTCCGTTTCGGCTGGTCGACATGAGCGCCGGATCGGCGGCTCGCACCGCGTGCCTGGTGGTGGCACCGAAGGGCCGCCCGGTGAAGCAGCAGCGGCTCTGTATCACCGGCACCAGCCTCCGCGGCCGGGCGCTCTACCGCTCTCCGGTAAACCCCGGAGGGCCGAAGGCAGGCTTCGTGCCTGCGACCATCACTCGGCTCGACAAGCGCCAGATGACCGTCACGTTTGCGGCCTCGTCGATCGGCTTGGTGGCACCCGTGCAGGCTGACTTCCACGTCGACACGGTCTGGCGCGGCACCACCGCGTGTCCCGCCGCTGCGCCCTGTCGCGACGAGGCCCCACGAGGGTTCGCCGTCTGGCACTACGACCGCTTCCACGCCAACGGCTGTGTCCCAAAGGGCCAGTCGTACCGCTTCTTCGGCCCGTCGGCCAACCACGCGATGGCGCTGACCTTTGACGACGGGCCGTCGGCGTACACGTCCGCGGTGCTGGCGACGCTCAACCGCTACGGCGTGCACGCCACCTTCTTCGAGGTCGGCGATGAGGTCGGGCCGCGGGCATCCGCGTCGCGGGCGGTGCTGGCGTCCGGTGACGCGATCGGAGACCACAGCTGGAGCCATCCGGTGCTGACCGCCGCCAACACGCGCCCTCAGATGACCAAGGGCAGGGCCGCGATCATCGCTGCCACCGGCTACACACCGTGCATCGCACGGGTGCCGTACGGGGAGGCTCCCCCGTCGGTGGTCGCCACCATTCGCTCGCTGGGCATGCTCACGATCCAGTGGGATATCGACCCCCGCGACTGGTCGCTGCCGGGGCCGGCAGCGATCGCCCGAAACGTCCTGAGTAACGCCCACAACGGCGCGATCGCGATCATGCACGACGGTGGCGGCAACCGCTCACAGACCGTGGCGGCGCTCAACACGATCATCCCCACGCTGCTCAGCCGCGGCTACAAGCTGGTGACCGTGCCGCAGCTGCTGGGGCTGAGCACCGCGTACACCTACAGCCGCTAGCCAGCGCGGGTATGCTCAGATCGTTGCGCGGGCGTGGCGGAACTGGTAGACGCGCTGGATTTAGGATCCAGTGGCCTTGGCCGTGGAGGTTCGAGTCCTCTCGCCCGCATGGGTGCGATCGGTGCCGTTGTGGCGGTTCCGGCGGCGCCCGACTAAGGTGTGGAGACGGCGCCGGTAGGCCCGGCTCGTTGCTGAATTATGAAGACTCAGGTCTCCGAACTCGCCGAAAATCGCGTACGCCTCGAAATTGAGGTTCCCGCTCACGACGTCGACCACGCGTTTGACCATGCGCTGCACGACCTGTCGGCAAGCGTGCGTGTTCCGGGATTTCGCAAGGGCAAGGCACCCGCCGCGATGGTCGCCCGGCAGATCGGGCGCGAGGCGCTGGTGGAGGAGGCCCTGCGCGATCACCTCACCGGCTGGTACTCGCGGGCGGTGGCCGAGATCGGGATCGATCCGATCGATCGGCCCACCATCGACTGGGCGGACGAGCCGGTGGAAGGTGCGCCGTTCTCCTTCACAGCCGAGGTGGAGGTCAAGCCGCCGCCTGAGGTCAAGAAGTACAAGGGGCTCGAGGGCGTTCGTCAGCCGGTCGAGGTGCCCGAGGGAGCGGTCGACGCCGAGATCGAGCGTCTGCGGCTGAGCGTCGCCGAACTCAGCCCGGTGGAGCGGCCGGCAGCCGAGGGCGACTTCGTGGTGATCGACTACGAGGGCACGATCGACGGCAAGCCGTTTGACGAGAGTTCGGGCACCGATTACGGCGTGCAGCTGGGCGAGGGGCGGCTGGTCGAAGACCTCGAGAAGGGCATCATCGGCCTCAGCGCCGGTGACGAGAGGACCATCGAGCTGACGGTCCCGTCCGAATCCGGGCGAAGCTCAGACAGCCAGCTTCGAGGTGGAGCTGAAGGACGTCAAGGAGCGGGTGCTGCCCGCGATCGACGACGAACTGGCCACCGCGGTGAGTGAGTTCGACACGCTGTCCGAGCTGCAGGCCGACATCACCGCGACGCTGCTCGAGGGCGTCCAGGCCTGGTCTGACGGGCAGTTTCGAAGCTCGGTGCTGGACTCTCTGGCGGCGGAACTCAGTACACCCCCGCCCCCGCAGATGGTGCAAAGCCGGGCCCGCCAGATGGTTCGCGGACTGGTCAGCGACCTGCAGCAGCGCGGCATCGACCTCGAGGACTACCTGCGCGTGACCGGGCAGGACGGCGAGCAATTGCTCGGCATGATCACCGCCCAAGCCGATGACGCGGTGCGTAAGGATCTGGCGCTCGAGGCCGTCGCAGATGCAGAAGCGATTGAGGTTTCGGACGAGATGGTCGAAGAATGGGTACGAGAGCAGTCTTCCGAAGGCGATGAAAGTCCCGACGAGGCGGTGGAACGGCTAACTGCCGACCCCGCCGTTTTGACTGCGCTCAGAACCGATCTGAGAATGCAAAAAGCCCTGGATATCGTGGTTTCTGAGGCCACTGAAATCACCCCCGAGACGGCCTCGGCGAGGGACAAGCTGTGGACGCCGGAGAAGGATTCTCCCTCCTCAAGTGAGAAACCAACCGAGATCTGGACACCCGGCTCAGCGCAGCCGGCCGACCGATAAAGGAGTGCGTGCGTGAGCCCACTGATCCCGATGGTGATCGAGCAGACGTCGCGAGGCGAACGGTCGTTCGACATCTACTCCCGTCTTCTCAACGAGCGCATCATCTTCCTGGGCACACCGGTCGACGATCAGATCGCGAACCTGATCGTGGCCCAGCTCCTGCATCTGGAGTCCGAGGATCCTGACAAGGACATCTCGCTGTACGTCAACTCTCCCGGCGGCAGCGTGTATGCCGGTCTTGCCATCTACGACACCATGAACTTCATCAAGCCCGACGTCCAGACCATCTGCGTCGGCATCGCGATGAGCATGGGCGCGCTGCTTCTGGGCGGCGGCGCGAAGGGCAAGCGGATGGCGCTGCCCAACGCCAAGATCCTGATTCACCAGGTCTCGTCGGGATTCCAGGGTCAGGCCACCGACATCGAGATCCACGCTCGCGAGATCCTCGATCTGCGCAAGCGCCTCGACCAGATCATCGCCGACAGCACCGGCCAGTCGATCGAGAAGGTCGCCCGCGACACCGAACGTGACTACTTCATGAGCTCCGAGGAGGCCAAGGAGTACGGCATCATCGACCGCGTGATCGCCAAACACTGATCCATGGCACGCCCCACCGACACAAACGAACAGCTGCTCTGCAGCTTCTGCGGGAAGTCTCAGCGACAGGTCAAGAAGCTGATCGCAGGCCCCGGCGTCTATATCTGCGACGAGTGCATCGATCTGTGCAACGAGATCATCGATGAGGAGCTGACCACACCGGCCCAGCTCGATCTCGACAACCTGCCCCGGCCGAAAGAGATCTACGCCGTCCTGAACGACTACGTGGTCGGTCAGGAAGAGGCCAAGCGCACGCTCGCGGTGGCGGTGTACAACCACTACAAGCGCGTCCAGATGGCCGGCGCCAGCGAGGGCGAGGTGGAGCTGCAGAAGTCCAACATCCTGCTGCTCGGCCCCACCGGCTGCGGCAAGACGCTGCTCGCACAGACGCTCGCCCGGATCCTGAACGTGCCGTTTGCGATCGCTGACGCGACCGCGCTGACTGAGGCTGGCTACGTCGGCGAGGACGTCGAGAACATCCTGCTGAAGCTGATCCAGGCCTCCGACTTCGACGTCAAGAAGGCCGAGACCGGGATCATCTACATCGACGAGGTCGACAAGATCGCCCGCAAGGCCGACAACCCGTCGATCACCCGTGACGTGTCCGGTGAGGGCGTCCAGCAGGCTCTGCTGAAGATTCTCGAGGGTACCGTCGCGTCGGTTCCGCCGCAGGGCGGGCGCAAGCATCCCCACCAGGAGTTTCTGTCGATCGACACCACCAACATCCTGTTCATCTGCGGCGGTGCGTTCGCCGACCTGGACAAGATCATCGAGCGCCGCATCGGCCGTAACTCGGTCGGCTTCGGCGCTGACCTGCGCTCCCGATCAAACGGCGTCACCGAAGAGCTGTTCCCGCAGGTGATGCCCGAGGATCTGATCTCCTACGGGCTGATCCCCGAGTTCATCGGCCGGCTGCCGGTGGTGTCGGCGGTGCACTCGCTCGACCGCGAAGACCTGATCCAGATCCTGCTCGAGCCCAAGAACGCGCTGATCAAGCAGTACCAGCGATTCTTCAAGTTCGACGACATCGACCTGGTGTTCACCGAGGACGCGCTCGGCGCAATCGCCGACAAGGCGCTGCACCGGGCGACCGGCGCTCGCGGCCTGCGCTCGATCATCGAGGTCGCACTCCTGAACGTGATGTTCGACCTGCCGTCGCGCACCGACGTGAACAAGTGCGTGGTCACCAAGGAGACGATCGAGAAGGATCTCGATCCGACCCTCGTGACCGAGGGCGGCCAGACCTCGACGTGACCCAAGAGCTCGATCAAGAGTCGGCCTGAATAATTGGTGCCAGGCACCAATTATTCATGCGACGCGTCGGTGGTGAATAACGGTGCCAGGCACCGTTATTCACGAGTTAGGCGCAGTGGCAGCGGGCGGGCACTGACGCCGCACGAGTGGCAGCGGTTGCGTACCTGGTACGCCGCCCAGACGACCAGCGCACACAGCCCCACGTACATCGCGATGAGCACGTCGGGGTGCTGACTCAAGAGTGACGCCGGGGCGCTTGCCTGAGTCCCGAACGCCTGAAATGGGGAGGGATGCATGCCCTCGTGATCGGTCACGACACCGCGCTCGTTAGGATGACGTGACCACATGGACGCTCGCTACCAGCCCTCCGATTTCGAGTCCCGCATCTTCGATGCGTGGCTGGCGGCAGGCGTGTTCGCGGGCGACCCGGAATCGTCCAAACCGTCGTTTGTGATCGCGCTACCGCCGCCCAACATCACCGGCGAGCTGCACATGGGCCACGCCCTCAACGGCGCCACCCAGGACACGCTGATCCGGCTGCGCAGGATGCAGGGCTTCGAGACGCTGTGGATCTGCGGCACCGATCACGCCTCGATCGCTGTGCACGCCGTGATCGAGAAGCAGCTGCGGGCCGAAGGCACCACTCGCTGGGATCTCGGTCGTGAGCGATTCCTGGAGCGGGTGTGGGAGTGGCGCGCCACCACCGGCGCAACCATCATCCAGCAGTTCAAGCGGCTGGGCTGCTCGCTGGACTACGACCACGAGCGTTTCACCATGGACGACGGCTACGTCCATGCGGTGCTGACGATGTTCGTCCAGCTCTACAACAAGGGCTACATCTACCGGGACAACCGCCTGATCAACTGGTGCCCGACGTGCGCCTCGACGATCTCCGACCTCGAGGTCAAGTACCAGACCGAGCAGGCGGTGATGTACGAGGTGAGCTACCCGCTGGTGGAAGGCGACGGAGCGATGACGGTGGCGACCGTGCGCCCCGAGACGATTCTGGCGGACACCGCCGTGGCGGTGAATCCCGACGATGAGCGCTACCGCGACCTGGTGGGCCGAAACGTGATCGTGCCCCTGGTGGACCGGGTGGTGCCGATCATCGCCGACGACCACGTCAAGAGCGACTTCGGCACCGGGGCGCTCAAGGTCACGCCCGGGCACGCCGTGGATGACTTCGAGATCGGCCGCCGGCATGACCTGGCCGAGCTGTCGGCGATCGGATACGACGGTCGTATGACCGAGATCGCGGGCGAGTTCGCCGGCATGACCTCTGCCGAGGCTCGGGTGGCCGTGCGAGACGCGCTGGAGGCCTCCGGAGCCCTCGTCTCGGAGCGCACCTACGAGCACGAGGTGGGACACTGCGATCGCACCGGCGACACGATCGAGCCGCTGATCTCGCTGCAGTGGTTCATGCACATGCACGAGCTGGCGGCTCCCGCCAACCAGGCGGTGCGCTCCGGGCGCGTGCGCTTCCACCCCAAGTCGCAGGAGAACACCTACTTCGGCTGGATGGACAACCTGCGCCCGTGGTGCATCTCGCGACAGCTGTGGTGGGGCCATCAAATCCCGGTGTGGTACTGCCGACAGGGGCACGTGACGGTCGCCGCCGACGAGCCCAGCCGCTGCGCGGAGTGCGGCTCACCAGCAGCTCGAGCGAGACGCCGACGTCCTGGACACGTGGTTCTCGTCTGCCCTTTGGCCGTTTGCCACCATCGGCTGGCCGGACGGCGACGATCCCCGGCTGGCGAAGTTCTACCCCGGGGACGTGCTCTCGACCGCCCGCGACATCATCAACCTGTGGGTCGCGCGGATGATGATGATGGGGATCGAGTTCATGGGGGAGATCCCGTTCACCGA
Organism: uncultured Actinomycetes bacterium; assembly: GCA_963811675.1. Classification (GTDB taxonomy): domain Bacteria; phylum Actinomycetota; class Thermoleophilia; order Gaiellales; family JAICJC01; genus CAVPTL01. The sequence continues at coordinate 194,306 of CAWESH010000012.1, forward strand.
CGTGCTGATCCACTCCACCATCCAGGCGGCGGACGGTCGCCGGATGTCCAAGTCGCTGGGCACGGGCATCGACCCGCTGGAGCTGGTCGACGAGTTCGGCGCCGACGCCACCCGGTACGGCCTGTTGAAGATGTCCTCCACCCAGGACGTCCGGTTCGATCGCGGTGCGATCGAGGAGGGCGCGAAGCTGGCCAACAAGCTGTGGAACGCCGTGCGGTTTGCCCTCGGCCAGGCCGAACCCGGGCTGCAGCCGGTCAGCTCCCGGGCCTGCCGGCGCCGATCGAGGACAGGTGGATCGCGTCGCGCTGGAACTCGGCGCTCGGCGACATTCTGCGGCAGATCGACGCCTACGATTTCTCGGCCGCGACCAAGACGCTGTACGCGTTCGTGTACGACTTCTGCGACTGGTACATCGAGGCGCTCAAGCCACGCCTGTACGGCGACGACGTACACGTCCGCGGGGACGCCGGGTCGGCGCTTCTGTGGGTGCTGGAACGGATCCTGCGCACCGCCCATCCGATCATGCCGTTCGTGACCGAGGCCATCTGGGAGCAGCTCGAGGGCGAGCATGGCCTGTTGATGCTGGCGGAGTATCCCAAGACGGATCCCGGGTTGCGAGACGATCAGGCCGAGTCGGTGATGGCCGAGGTGATCGCCGCGGTGGGCGCGGCCCGCTCCCAGCCCGGCGTGCGGCTGGTGCTGCCGTCAGACTTCGCCGGTGAGGCGCTGGTGCGCGCGCTGGCGCCACGCTCCACCGAGATCGCAGTGGCCGCCACGTCCACCGTGCTGGTGGAGGCGGCGGTCGAGGACGCGGCTGTCCAGCGCGCGACGCTCGAGCGAGAGCTGGCCCGGGCGGCGGCCGAGCGCGACCGCGCCGCCGGCATGCTCGCAAACGAGCGGTTCACATCCAAGGCGCCGCCGGAGAAGGTCGAACAGGAACGCACCAAGCAGGCCCGCTTCGCCGCTGAAGCCGAACAGATCGAGCTCCGTCTTGCCGAGATCGACGGCCGCTGACGCCTACATCTCGTCGCTCGAGCTGTTCGGTATGCAGTTCGGGCTCGAACGCATGCACGACCTGCTCCAAAAGCTCGGGCATCCCGAGCAGCGATTCGATGCCATCCACGTCGTCGGCACCAACGGCAAGACCTCGACCACCCGCTTTGCCGAGGCGCTGTTGGAGGCGGAGGGCGTGTACTCGGGGGCGTACACCTCACCTCACATCTCGACGTTCCACGAACGGATCCGGGTGGCCGGCGCCGAGATCGGCCCGGACGCCTACACCGAGGCGGTGCTGGCGGTCAAGGACGCGGTCTCAGACGGCGTCACCCAGTTCGAGGCGCTGACCGCCGCCGCGCTTTTGGCCTTTGCCCAGGCCGGCGTCGAGTGGGCGGTGGTGGAGGCCGGGTTGGGAGGCAGGTTGGATGCCACCAACGTGCTCGCCCGCAGCCGCGTGGTGGTGCTGACCAACATCGATCTGGAACACACCCAGCTGCTCGGTGACACGCGCGAGGCGATCGCGGTCGAGAAGCTGGCCGTGGTGCATCCAGGAGCCACGCTGATCGTGGGTGAGGCGGGGTGGTCGGCGCCGCAGGCGGGGAAGACTCGGGTGGTGGTGGCGGCCGGAGGCTTCCAGGATCAGAACCGGGCGGTGGCACAGGCGGCGGTCGAGGCTGCACTGGGGCGGCCGGTCGATCCCGACCCGATGGGTCGCGTGGTTGTTCCCGGGCGGCTGGAGCTGCGGGGCCGCCATCCCCTCGAGATCTGGGACGGTGCGCACAATCCCGCCGGGATGCGCCGGCTGGTGGCAGAGCTGCCGCCGCTGCTGGAAGGCCGCCGTACCGTCGTGGTGTTCTCGACTCTGGGAGAGAAGGACGTGCCGTCGATGGTCGAGAGCCTGCGATCGGTCACCGACACGGTGATCGCGACCGAGTCGAGCAACGAGCGGGTGCTGAGCGCCGCGGAGCTGGCGCGCATCACCGGCGGTCGCGCAGTCGCCGATCCGGTCGCTGCCCGCGCCGCCGCGATCGCTCAGGCCGGCCGCGATGGAGCGGTGGTCGTATGCGGCTCGCTTTATCTTCTGCACGACCTGGCCGATCACCTGGGGGCTTCACCGATGCCTGCGGGTTGGTAAACATCCGATCGTCCCCGTAGACTCCCTCTGACCGCGCGTGGATTTCTTCGCAACATCAGCCGTCACCTCGACTTCGGACTCGCTTTCCGGGGTCCACTCCTTCTTCCACTCGGGGTATGTGGTTGCGGGCGAGCGGCTGTTCGCAATCTTCCTGATCGCGCTGTACCTGGCGCTGGTGTTCTGGACGGCCAAGGACGCTCGCCGTCGGATCGAGGACCCGGTGATCGTCGGGGTGTGCATCGCCACGGCGGCGCTGTTCCCGTTCGTCGGTGTGTTCGTGTACATGCTGCTGCGCCCGCCGGAGTACCTGGCCGACGTGCATGAGCGCGAACTCGAGATCCGAGCAATGGAGCGGAGGTTGGGAGCCGATCAGGCATGCCCGTATTGCCGAAACCCGGCCGATCCCAGCTTCCTTTCGTGCCCCTACTGCGGCACCAAGCTCAAGAGCGCCTGCCGCCGGTGCAAGACGCCACTGGATGCCAGCTGGCGGCTGTGCCCGCATTGCGAGACACCCGTGACCACCGCGCCGCCGACACCGCCGGCTCCCGCCACGCCGGCAAAATCGTCGCGATCGATGCGAGAAGAGCCGACGCGTACACGTGGCTGAAGTCGAGCGCACGTTCGTGATGGTGAAGCCTGACGCCGTACGCCGGCGTCTGGTGTCCGAGATCATCGGCCGGTTCGAGCGGCGCGGATTCGCAGTGCTCGGCATGAAGCTTTTGCGCGTCACCCACGAGCAGGCTGCATCCCACTACGCCGAGCACGAGGGCAAACCGTTCTATCCGGAGCTGGTCGAGTTCATCACCTCCGGTCCCGACCGTCGCGATGGTGCTCGAAGGGCCCGGGGCAATCGCGACTGTGCGCACCATGATGGGCGCGACCGATCCGCTCAACTCGGCGCCGGGCACGATCCGCGGCGACCTCGCGCTGGAGCTCGGCGAGAACGTCGTGCACGGTTCCGACTCCGCCGAGTCGGCCGAGCGCGAGATCGCGATCTACTTCACGCCCGCCGAATTGGTGTGAGCCCGATCGCCGCAGCGTTCGCGCTGGGGCCGATCGCGCTGGCATCCCGCTCTCCGCAGCGGCGGATGATCCTGGAACAGGCGGGGGTTGCGTTCACCGTGGTGGAGTCGAGCTACCGGGAGGAGCCCCAACCGGGAGTTGCGGCCGAGGCGCTGGTTCGGCTTCACGCCCGCGGCAAGGCCCTGGGAGTGGCTGCTCCCGCCACAGCTGTACTGGGAGTGGACACCGTCGTCGAGCTCGACGGTGCGATCCTGGGCAAGCCGGCCGACCGCGCCGCAGCCGAGGAGTACCTGCGGCGGCTCTCGGGGACGCGGCATCGGGTTCACTCGGGGATCCACCTCACCGACGGCATTCGGGCGATCGACGCAGTCGAGACCACCACTGTCACATTTGCCCAGCTGGATGACGCCGACATGGCCTGGTATCTCGGCACGGAGGAGTGGAGAGGGCGCGCAGGCGGCTACGCAATTCAGGGCCGGGGAGCGGCGCTGGTGACCAAGGTGGACGGGGACTACCTGAACGTGGTCGGGCTGCCGCTGCGAGCTCTGCTCGGGGCATTGACCGCGCTGTCCGCCTGAGCCGCGATTCGATGCCTTCGGCGAATCCCCGCCAATCGTCTAGAATCGTCAGACTGTATTCGCTGAATTTGCAGCGAACTTAAAGGAGCCCCGATCAGCATCTTCAACTCTCTCACCGGTTTTGGCGGCCGTGACATGGCTGTCGACTTGGGGACGGCGAACACACTCGTGTACGTCCGCGGCCGCGGAATCGTGCTCTCAGAGCCATCTGTGGTCGCTATCGACCAGCGCACCGGCGAGGTGCACGCCGTGGGCGTCGAGGCCAAGCGCATGCTCGGCCGCACTCCGGGAAATATCTCGGCCATCCGACCGCTGAAAGACGGCGTGATCGCCGACTTCGATGTCACCGAGCAGATGCTGCGCCACTTTATCCAGAAGGTCCACCAGAATCGCTGGGCGCATCCGCGCGTGGTTGTGTGCGTGCCCTCGGGCGTCACCGGAGTGGAGAAGCGCGCGGTGGAGGAGGCCACGTACTCGGCCGGCGCCCGCCAGGCATACCTGATCGAGGAGCCGATGGCTGCGGCGATCGGTGCCGGTCTGCCGGTGTCCGAGCCGACCGGCAACATGATCGTCGACATCGGCGGCGGTACCACTGAGGTGGCTGTGATCTCGCTCGGCGGGATCGTGGTCAGCCAGTCGATCCGGGTTGGCGGCGACGAGCTGGACGAGGCGATCATCGAGCACGTCAAGCGCGAGTACAAGCTCATGATCGGATCGCAGACGGCGGAGGAGGTCAAGCTCGAGATCGGGTCGGCCTTCGAGCTGCCCGAGGAGGTCGAGGCCGAGATCCGTGGTCGCGACCTGGTGTCGGGGCTGCCCAAGACGGTGGTGCTGAGTTCCTCCGAGGTGCGCTCCGCGCTGGAGATCCCACTCAGCCAGATCATTGACGCGGTCAAGCAGACGCTGGACAAGACACCGCCTGAGCTCTCGTCCGACATCATGGACCGCGGGATCGTGTTGGCCGGCGGCGGTGCGCTGCTGCAGCGGCTGACCGATCGGATTCGCTCCGAGACGCAGATGCCGGTGCACATGGCCGACTCGCCGCTGACGTGTGTGGCCATCGGGTCAGGCCGCTCGCTGGAGGAGTTCGAGGCCATCCACCGCGCCAACCAGACGTACAACTCCGGCCGCCGCAAGAACAACCGCCGCTCGTATTCCTACTGAGGCTGGCCCGTTGGGCCTGTGGCGGCGTCCCACGCCGCGTGCGGTACTCGACGTGGTTCTCCCACGCCTCCGTTTCGGTGAATAATTGGTGCCAGGCACCAATTATTCATCTCGGGACGCTGGTGGTGAATAACGGTGCCTGGCACCGTTATTCACGACTGACCGGCACGGGGTAGCCGGGCGCGTTTGTATCCTCCTGCCCCGTGAGCGACGCGCCCGAGCAGCACCGCGACTCGACCATTCGTATCGCGGCCATCGTCCTGGGCGCCCTGGCGCTGATCACGATTGCCTTCACCGCGACCGGCGTCGGTGCCGACTCGTCCAAGCTGACCGACTGGCAGGCGCTGGTGCTGGGCACCGTGCAGGGCTTCACCGAGTTCCTGCCGATCTCGTCGTCCGGCCACCTGATCCTGGTGCCGTGGCTGTTCAACTGGCACTACCTGGGCGACCACCCCGGCTTCAACAAGACCTTCGACGTGTCCCTGCACCTGGGTACGCTGATCGCGGTGGTGGTGTACTTCCACTCGGAGCTGTGGGTGCTGCTGAAAGCGTGGGCCGGATCGGTCAAGCGCCGCTCGATCTCCACACCCGATGAGCGCTTGGGCTGGTTCATCCTGGTGGCCACGATCCCCGCCGCGCTGGCCGGCGCGCTGGGTGAGAGCTTCTTCGAGCGTGAGCTGGGCCAGCCGTGGCAGATCGCGATCTTCATGGCGGCGGGAGCGCTGCTATTGGGATTCGCCGATCGCACCGCGGTGACCCGCAAGATGGAGCAGCTGGGACTGGGTACGGCGTTCGTTGTCGGCGTCGCCCAGGTGCTCTCGCTGATGCCGGGCGTCAGCCGCTCAGGCATCACCATCAGCGCCGGTCGGTTCCTGGGGCTGTCACGCGACGACGCCGCCAAGTTCTCGTTCTACCTGTACACACCGATCGTCGGCGGCGCGGTGCTGTACAAGTCACTGCGCGATCTCCGGCATGGATTCCCGGCCGGCACCACCGGCCCATTTGTGATCGGCACGGCCACCTCCGCCATCGTCGGCATGTTTGCGATCTGGGCGCTGCTGGCCTATCTGCGCAACAACAGCTACACCGTCTTTGTCGTCTACCGACTGGTGCTGGCAGCGCTGGTTCTGCTGGTGATCGCGGCCGGTCTCAAAAGCTCCACCTTCTAGCGCACTCCAACAGAGTTCCAACCGCATGAACCGTATTTGCAGGCGGTTCCGGTAGACTCACGCCCCACCCCGTCCGATCTCTCATGCTGCTGGGAAAGAACCGTGTCATCCGTCGGCGGGCCGTGGTCGGCCTGCTTGTAGTGGCCTCTCTCGTACTTCTCTCGCTGTCGTATCGACAGGGATCGACGGGAGCGGTCGGCGACGTCCAACGCTCGGTTAGCACGGTCACCGCGCCTGCCGCCGGGGTCGTGCACCAGATCACCCAGCCGTTCGCGGACGCGTGGAGCTGGACGACCGGCCTGATCAATGCGCGCGACGAGGCCGCTCAGGTGCAACAGCTCAAGCAGCAGCTGAGCGTGCAGATCGTGCTTGCCAACACCTACCAGCAGCGGTTGAGGCAGGCCGAGGCGCTGCTTCAGTACAAGCACGCCAGTGGATTTGAGACCGTCGGGGCGACGGTCGTCAGTCGCAGCGATCCGACCGACAGCCAGATCGTGATCGACCAGGGCACGTCGGCGGGGATCACCGCCGGGGACCCCGTGGTCGCCCCGCTGGTGAAGAACGCGAAGTCCCAGAATCAGGTGTATTCGGGCGCGTTGGTGGGCGTCGTGATGGCCGGCTGCGGCGCCAACGCGTGCCCCGTGCGGCTGATCACCGATCAGAGCAGCGGGGTGGGGTACACCGCCCGCGTGCTCAACACCGAAGGGGCGCAGGGCATCCTGCAGCCGTCGGCAGGCAGCGCCGACATCTTCGACCTGACGATGGTCAAGTTCTCGGTCAGCGTTCCCATCGGTGGGATCGTCACGACCGCCGGCATCAACTCCTCGCGACTGCCCTCGCGGATTCCTCCGGGGATCCCGATCGGACGAGTGCTGTCGGTCTCCGACGACGACTTCGGTGGGCCGAGCAAGAACATCACGGTCGAGCCCTTCGCCGACTTTCAGGCCCTGGGTGATGTGATCGTGGTCAAGGTGCCGCCCCAGTGACGCCGCTTCCCGCCGCCCTGTGGGACACGGTCAAGATCGTGCCACTGGTGTTCGTGCTGGCCCTGTTCCAGCTTTCCACCGCGCCGGGGTTGGTGCCGTTTGGTTCGGGCCCCGACCTGGTGCTGGTGGTTGTGGTCGCTCTGGCGCTGTGGCGCGGACCGGTAACCGCGGCCGTCACCGGATTCTTCGGCGGGCTGCTGTTGAATGCGATGGTGTTCGTGCCCCTGGGTACCGCGTCGCTGGTGTACGTGCTGGCCGCCGCCCTGGTTGCCCGGGCGGCCACGTCCGAGGATCCGATGGGCGGGCCGGTCGCGCCTCCGCACCAGCGCCACGCGCTGCGGCTGGTGCCGTGGGTGGTGGCGGCCTGCCTGGGCGTGCAGATCGGCAGCGCCGTCTTGCACCGGCTGTTGGGGGTCGACGTCCCGATCTCCTACCTTTGGTGGAACCAGATCCTGCCCGTCGTGATCCAGACCGGCTTGGCGGCCTGTGTGCTGGCGCCGCTGCTCAGCTGGATGTTCCCGGAATCGGTGGTGAGAGATGCTGGAATCGCCACCGCCTAGACGCGAACTCGAGCCCGAACCGTTGCCGCTGGCGTTGCGGGCGGCCACGCTTGGGATCATCGCCGCGGTGCTGCTGGGCGTGCTGGTGACCCGCCTTTGGGCGCTTCAGATCCTGCACGCCGACCAATACATCGCCGCCGCCGCACAGAACACGCGCTACTCGGTGCTGCCTGCGCAGCGTGGCCTCGTGATCGACGCCGAGGGCAAGCCGATGGTCACAAACTCGCCCACGCTGGCGGTGCAGATCAACCCGGGAACGCTGCCGCCGCGGGTCAACTGCAAGGGCATCAACAAGCTCCACCAGCAAGGAATGGCCCAACAGCCGGGCTGTGCGGTGATGTTCCGGCTGGCCAACGTGCTCCAGATCCCCTTCAAGGGGCCAGACGGAATCGTCACCCAGTACTGGCGTGGTCAGAAGCAGAACCACGGTCACCCGGTGGTGCTGAACGCGGTCGTGACAAAGCCCGAAGTGGAGTACGTCAAGGAGCGCATGGGGCAGTACCCGGGGGTCGAGTTCCTGGCGACCTACCAGCGGGCCTACACCCCGTTCAGCATGGATGCGTCCAACATTCTCGGCCATGTCGGGCCGATCACGAAGGAGTGGCTGCACAGCAGATTCAACCGGCCGCGCTACCTCCCGCGTACCGGAACCATGGGCCAGGGCGGCATCGAGCTGACCTATGACCGCTGGCTGCGCGGCACCGACGGCAAGGTGGCGCAGGTGTTCGACGCCAGCGGAAACCCGGTGGGACGTTCCTATCTCGCCGCTCCCGCACAGCCGGGATCGACGCTCAAGCTGACCATCAATAGCGGCTTGCAGAAGGTGGCCGAGCGGGCGATTCAGCACGGCATCAACGTGGCTCAGGGCAACGGCGATTATGAGGCCGACGCCGGCGCGATCGTGGCGATCAACCCCGACACCGGGGCGATTCTGGCCCAAGCCACGCTTCCCACCTACAAGCCAACAATTTGGGTGCCGCCCTACCGAGGCCAGGCATCGGTGCTGAGAAAGGCCGCAGCGGTGGCCAAGAATCAGAGCCTGTCCTCGCCCCTGCTGGACCAGTCGGTCTCGGGCCAGTATCCGGCAGGGTCGACCTTCAAGCCGTTCACTGCAGCTGCGGCCTGGGATGCGGGCATCCTCGGGCCGGGCAGCACGCTCGACTGCAGCAGCCAGTTCGTGGCGCCCCTCAACCACGATCGCGGCGGCACCGTGTTCCACAACTTCGGCCCGGCGGCGGGCAACATCGACCTGCAACGGGCGCTGACGATCTCCTGCGACACCTTCTTCTACCGGGTCGGCGATGCGTTCTACGGCCAGTACCAGGATTCGAACGGACGCCGTGAGAGCTTCCAGCGCACGCTTCGTCAGTTCGGGTTCGGCCACGCCCCCGCCGGCTTCGATCTACTGAGCTCCGCCGGGGTCGTGCCCGACCGCGCCTACAAGCTTCACCATCTGCCCTGCATCCGGGCGGGCAAGAAGAAGAACGGGTACGTCAACGGCTGCGGCTTGGTGGTCACCCCCAACGACGCTGTGATCCAGAAGACCTGGAACCCCGGTGACGACATCAATATGGCGATCGGCCAGGGCTACCTGCAGGTGACTCCGCTGCAAGAGGCGGTGGCCTACTCGGCGCTGGCCAACGGCGGCAAGATCGTGCGCCCGCACGTGGTCGATTCGATCCTCGATCCGGCCAACGACAACGCGGTGGTGCGTCGGGCCGACACCAAGCCGGTCAGAAATCTCCATCTCAGCTCTGAGTTCCTGAACGAGGTCACCCTCGGATTGCACGGAGCCACGCACGACTCGGACGGCACATCGGGAGCCGTGTTCGGTTCCTACAACGGCACCCCCTTCGACGTGTGGGGGAAGACCGGCACCGCCCAGACCAGCTCCATCCAGAACGCCCCTGACGACGCCTGGTGGTCGGGGTGGGCCTCGGACGGCAACCGCAAGATCGTGGTGGTGGCGATGATCAAGAACGGCGGCCACGGCGGCGTGGCGGCGGCCCCCGCGGCGCTGCAGGTGTTCCAGAAGTATTTCCACCAGAAGGTCACCGACGTGACCCCGTCCTCCACCGCCGATCCCGTGCGCTGATGCAGAACTACTTCCGCCACCTCGACTACGTGATGCTGGCCACGGCCGCCTCGATCTGCGCCTTTGGCCTCTGGATCCTGCGAAACGCCACCCGCGACGACCCGGGTGGGCTGTACTCGCATCAGCTGCTGTACATGATCGTCGGATGGATCGCCCTATTGGTGATCGCAGCCATCCCGACGGGGTTCCTGCGCCGGCTGAGCTGGCCGTTGTACGGATTCGTGCTGGTCACGACCGGCGTGGTGCTGGTGTTGGGCACGACCGTCCAGGGTGGTACCCGCTGGATCTCCATCGGGCCGTTTCAGTTCCAGCCGTCGGAGTTCGCCAAGCTGTTTTTGATCGTCGGTCTGGCGTCGGTGCTGGCCGCCCGGCGGGGACTGGTGTCACCGACTCGCCTGACCTGGGTGGCGATCGCCTACATCGGGCTGCCGGCCCTGCTTGTCTTCCTGGAGCCCGACTTCGGAACGACGCTGGTGCTGCTGACGATGATGATGGGCATGCTGTTCGTATTCGGCGCCCCCTGGAGGCATTTTCTGTACATGGCGGTGGCCTTGGGCATCTCGATCGCGCTCGTGTTCTCAGTGCTGCCGGGCGTGGGCGTGCAGCTGCTGCAGAAGTACCAGCGCGACCGCTGGACGGCCTTCCTTCATCCCCAGGAGAACCAGCAGGACAGCTACCACCTGAGGGAATCGCTGATCGCGATCTCCCACGGGGGGGCGGTCGGCACAGGCGCCGCGGGCGCCACTCAGACCAATCTCGGGTTTCTGCCCGAGCATTCCACCGACTTCGTGTTCGCCGTGGTGGGCGAGGAACGCGGTTTCCTGGGTACCGCGTGGCTGATCGCGCTGTATGCGCTGCTTCTGTGGCGAGGGCTCAAGGTGATCACGCTGTCCAGATCGACCTTTGGCAGCCTGGTCGCGGCAGGTATCGTGAGTGCCATGACATTCCAGGTCTTCATCAACATCGGCATGACCATCGGGCTGGCACCGATCACGGGCATCCCGTTACCGTTCATGAGCTTCGGCGGATCACACGTTCTGGTCGGTCTGATGTCGATCGGCGTTCTGCAGGCGATCCATGTGCACGCGTCGATCCCGGACGAGCCGCGGCTGGCATGAATCTGCAGGAGACGCTCGAGTCCAAGCATCAGCAGCCGACCCCCAAGCGGGCGGCGGTGGCGACGGTTCAGACGGTGGTGGGAGTCGTCCGCGAGGTACGTGAGGGTGTGGAGACGCCGCGCCCGGTGCTGGTGTGCGGTCGGGCCGCCCCGGCCGCCAGGGCGCGCGCGGCGCTGCTGGAGGGCGGCGGTGACGAGAACCTGGTGCAGGCCTTCGCGTTTCGCCGGTTGCGGCCCGAGGACTCCGAGCGCATGGGTGAGGCCGCGGTCGTGGTGTACGCCGGTGAGGTCACCACCAGCCTCGACCGCGAGACCAGTGATGATCTCGACGTGGTGGCGGCCAGCGGCCGGCCGGTGGTGGTTGTGCTCGAGGGCATCGACGTGCCCGGAGAGGTGCTGATCGAGGCCGCTCGCAGGCGAGGCATCAAACCTGGCGACGTGATCGGCTCGCGCACCGGAGCCTTCCCCGATCTCCGCCTGCGAACCGCCGTCACTGCGGTCGCCGGCGACGCCGCAGCCGGCCTGGCCTCGGGCTTGCCGGCGATTCGCCCGATCGTGATCGCCCGCCTGATCGATACCGCTGCCAAGCAAAATGGCGTGGTGGCTGCGGCTGTATGGATTCCCGGGGTGGACATGCCGGTGTTGACTGCGCTGGAGCTGCGCCTGGTGATGCAGATCGCCGCCTGCTACGGCCACGAACTCGGCCCCGATCGCGCGGTCGAGTTGGCTGGCGTGGTGGGCGCCGGGTTCGGTCTGCGGGCGGTGGCGCGGGAGTTGCTCGACCTGGTGCCGCTGGCAGGCTGGATCGTCAAGGGCGCCGTGGCCTACTCGGGCACACGGGCCATCGGCAAGGCTGCCGAGGAGTACTTCGAGCGGGGCGCGGTGGCCGATCTCACCAACCTGCGTACGCGGGTCGAAGAGTTGCGCAGCTAACCCTGCGGTACCATGCCCAGGATGCCGAAGGAATCAGTGATGGACCGCAAGATCGAGTTGATGCTCGAATCTGTGCGACGGCCGTCACGGTATATCGGCGGCGAGGCCAACGAGGTGCTGAAACGAAACGCCACCGTGCTGGTGGCGTTGTGTTACCCGGATGCATACGAGGTGGGGATCTCGAATCAGGCCCTCCAGATCTTGTACCAGCAGATCAATCGCCGCCCCGAGATCGCTGCCGAGCGGGTGTACTGCCCCTGGCCAGACATGGCCGACGCGATGCGCCGCGAGCAGCTACCGCTGTTCCTGCTCGAGTCATGGCGGCCGGTGCGCGACGCCGATCTGCTCGGAATCACGCTGCAGGCGGAACTCACGTACTCGAATGTGCTCGAGGTGCTCGATCTGGCCCAGATCCCGCTGCGCGCGAAGGATCGTGACGAGGGCGATCCGATCGTGGTCGCCGGAGGGCCGAGCGCGTCCAATCCGGCACCGCTGTCGCCGTTCTTCGACGCGATCTTCATGGGAGAGTCGGAGGAAGCGTTCGAGCAGGTGCTGGACGCGATCGCGGCCCACTCGACTCGCGCCGCCAGGCTGGAGGCGCTGTCTGAGAACCCCTACCTGTATTTTCCCGGCCGCACCCGCCACCCGGTCAAGCGTGCGATCTACACAGAGTTCGGAATCGAGACGCAGCCCACCGAGCCGGTCGTGCCGTACTCGTCGGCGATCTTCTCCCGGGCGTCGGTTGAGGTCATGCGCGGCTGCACTCGGGGCTGCCGCTTCTGCCACGCCGGAACGTGGTATCGCCCGGTGCGTGAGCGGCCGGCGGAGCAGGTCATCGAAGCCGGCTTGAAGCAGCTCAGCTGCACGGGGTATGACGAGCTGTCACTGACGTCGCTGGCGACCAGCGACTACACCGATGTGGTGCCGGCGATCGAGGGCATCAAACAGCGAATGCCGGATCTGCATCTCTCGTTGCCGTCCAATCGCGTCGATACCGGCCCCGTGGCCCTGACCGCCGCAGCCAATGCTCGCCAGAGTTCGATCACGCTCGCCCCCGAGGCGGCCACCCAGCGGATGCGCGACATCATCTGCAAGACGCTCACCGACGAGATGATCGAAAACGCGATCGAAGCGGCGTTTGCCGCGGGGTATCGCAGCGTCAAGCTGTACTTCATGATCGGGCTGCCGCGCGAGACGCACGCCGAGGTGCAGGGAATCGTCGATCTTGGCATCCGTGCCCGCGAGATCGGCCGACGGGTCACCGGCGGCGGTCGCTTCAATGTGCACGTGAGTGTGTCCAACTTCGTGCCCAAGCCCCACACGCCGTTTCAGTGGGAGGGGATGGAGGCTCGCGAGCAGTTGGCAGCCAAGCAGGCGTACATGCGCCGGGCGATGCCGACCAAGCAGATCAGGCTGTCGCTGCACGATCTGCGCACCTCGATGTTGGAGGGCGCGCTGGCGCGCGGCGACGAAGGATTGGCCGACGTGATCGAGTCGGCGTGGCGAAGCGGAGCACGCTTCGACGCATGGACCGAGATGTACCAGGCATCGGCCTGGGAACGCGCGTTTGAGGCAGCCGGCTCGTCGATTGACGAGCAGGCGACAAAGGAGTTTGGAGAGTGGGACACGCTGCCGTGGGATCACGTGCAGTCAGGTATCTCCAAGGAGTTCTTACTGGACGAGTGGTGGCAGAGCCAGTCGGCCGTTACCACCGGCGATTGCCGGTGGGACGGATGCGTCGACTGCGGTGCCTGCTACGGGCCCGTCCGAAACAGATTGGTGCGCTGAGCGTGCCGTACGAATTGAGATCAATCGTTGAACTACCGAATAGTGTTCGCGGTGGCCGGCAGGGCGAGATTCCTGTCACACCTCGAAACCGTTGATACATTCCTGGCCGCGTTGCGGCGGGCAGGATTTGAAATAGCTCTGTCGCGAGGGCCAAAGCCCCGGCCGGTGATTTCGCTGGCCGTCCCCCGGGCGGTCGGCGTGGAATCGGCTGCCGATCTGGCCGACGTCGAACTGGTGGGGGAGATCTCCCCAGAGGTCGTGGCCGGGCGGCTGGCGGAGCAGCTGCCGCGTGGCCTGTCCGTGGTGGACGTCTCTGAATGCCACGGCAAGCATGCCGCCTCGCGGGTGCGTTCCGTGGGGTATGTGGCCGAGGTCGACTCCGATCTCGACTGGGCCACCGCTGTTGAAGTTTTCGCCGAGGCTCCCGAGGCGATCGTTACCCGTGTGATTCCGGACAAGCCGGACAAGCACGTTGATGTCAAAAGCTCGTGCGCCCAGGTGGCGTTCGGGCCCGGCCGGCTCGAATTCGAGCTCGTGCCAACCGAGACGGGCAGCGCCCGTCCGGAGGAAGTTGTTCAAGCGGTTGCAGCCACTATCGGCGCGACCCCAACCATCAACCGCCTGGTGCGCACCGAAATCACGTTGCGCGACCGGCCGGTAGGAGTTCCAGAGTGACACTTATCTCAAACCAGACCAAGACCATCCTGATTTCCGTCGACCTGTCGGAGTTGCGCGTCGCCGTACTCGAGGAGGGCCAGACCGTTGAGGCCCTGATCGAGCGCCGCGGCAAGGGCTCGCTGGTCGGCAACATCTATCTCGGCAAAGTGGACAATGTGCTGCCGGGGATGGAGGCCGCGTTCGTCGATATCGGTCTCCCCAAGAACTGTTTCCTGCACCAGGACGATGTCGTCCTGCCGGGGCTCGACACCAAGGAGCGCCGCAAGCGCCGCATCCAAGATCTGCTCAAGCCAGGCCAGAAGGTGCTGGTGCAGGTGATCAAGGACCCGATGGGCACCAAGGGCGCCCGTGTCACCATGGAGCTGTCCCTGGCCGGCCGATTCCTGGTGCTGTCTCCCGACGGCGAGGGCTCTGGCGTCAGCCGGCGGCTGCCCGACGGTGAACGCGACCGTTTGCGCGATGCCGCTCGTAAGCTCGAGGCAAAGGACGTGGGCATCATCGTGCGTACCGCCGCGGCCGGCGCGACCGAGGAGGATCTCGAGCGCGACCTGCGGTTCCTGCGACATCTGTGGGCGCATGTGCACGCACGGGTCGAGGGTGCCAAGGCACCGGTGCTGATCCACGCTGAGGCGGACCTGTCACTGCGCGTGATTCGCGACCTGCTCGCCCGGAATGTGGACAAGGTGCTGGTCGACTCGCCGCGTCAATACCGCCGCATCCTGGGTTGGGTGCGCACGACTCAGCCCGAGTTCGTCGATCGCATCGAGCTGTACTCCGAGTCCACGCCGCTGTTCGAGGCCCACGGCGTCGACGCGGCCATCCGATCGACGCTCAATCGCCGCGTCGATCTGCCCTCCGGCGGCTACTTGCTGTTCGACTTCGCCGAAGCGTTCACGGTGATCGACGTCAACACCGGCCGGTTTGTCGGCGGCGGCGGGCGGCTCGAAGACACCATCACGCGTAACAACATCGAGGCTGCGCGCGAGGTGATCCGGCAGCTGCGGCTGCGCGACATCGGCGGCATCATCGTGGTCGACTTCATCGATATGGCTTCGCACAAGAACCGCACCGAAGTGCTGAAGGTGATGCAGGCCGAACTCGAGAAGGATCGGACGAAGACCTATCTGGTCGAGATCTCGCCTCTGGGGTTGGTCGAGATGACCCGCCAGAACGTGACCGAGGGTGTCCGCGAGATCCTCACCCGCACCTGTCCCACCTGCGGCGGGGAGGGTGTCGTCCTGAGTGAGGACACGATGGCGGTGGAGGCCGAGCGGCGTCTGCGAAAGCTCGCCCGCGCTTCCGGCTCGGAAGCGTTCCTGATCAAGGTCAACTCCAAGGTCGCCTCGCTGCTGGTCGGCCCGGGCGGCGCCAAGCTGCTCGAGCTGGAGCGCGACACCGGCAAGTTCTACTCGCTCGAGCCGCACTCACACCTGGCGTTGGATGAGATCGACGTGATCGCCGACGGTGCCCGCGAGGAGATCCTCGCCGGCAAGCCGACGGTCACCGAGGAGGCGATGGTTCGCGTCAAGATCGCCGAACCGCACATGTACAACACCACCGACGCGCTCGCCTATGTCGACGCCTATCCGGTGGTGATCGGCGGGGCGATCGGCTACGTCGGCCAGGATCTGCGAGTCAAGATCGACCGGGTGACGCGCACCGTGGCGTTTGCCAGCTTGGTGGACGCGACTCCCAAGATGATCGAGCTGCCGGTCGAGCCCGGTGGGCTGGAGCTTCCTGAGTTCGATCGCGAGATCGGCGAGCGGCTCGAACTCGAGCAGCGACCCCGTCGCGGTCGGCGTACGCCTGCCAAGCCCAAGGCGGCGGCGAAGCCGAGGTCGAGTTCGCGCTCCAAGGCTGCCAAGGCGGAGGCTGACACCGATGTGGTGGATGCCGCCGAGGTCGGCACCGACGCTGAGGCGGTCGAGGAGAAGCCCAAGCCCAAGCGCACCCGTACTCGCAAGCCCAAGGCTGAGACCACGACCGGCGACGCTGAGGCACCCGCTGCCACCGAGTCCGGCGAGGCAGCCGAGAGTGCGGAAGGCGACACGGAGGCCGCCGCCCCCAAACGCCGTCGCGGTCGCCGGGGTGGCCGCGGCCGAGGCCGTTCCACCGCCTCCGCAGCCGATGCCGGCGACGTCACGCTGGATGGGGACGCTCCGGCTCCGGCCGAGACCGACGCCCCGGCCGAGGAGCCGGCCGCGGTATCGGCCGAGAAGCCTGCGCCGGCCAAACGAGCGCCGCGCAAGCGCACGACCACGCGCAAACCAGCCGCCGCCAAGCCGGCCGAGTCGGCCGCAGAAACCGCTCCCGCGGTGGAGGAGGCACCCAAGCCGGTGGAGCCCCCCGCTCCAGAGCCGTCGCCTGAGCCTGCGTCCGCAGCCGCCGACGCCGCGGCGCCCTCTCCCGCGGCCGCGCGCAAGAGCGGTCTGCTGGGGAAGATTCTGGGTTCATGATGCTAGACTCCGCGCGCTCATGTACGCCGTGATTAAAGTCGGAGGCAAGCAGTACAAGGTCGAGCAGGGGCAGAAGCTTCTGGTCGATCGGCAGCCGCATGCCGCAGGTGAGAGCTTCACGCCCGAGGTGCTGTTCTCGGGGGGCGAGGATGTCCAGACGGATCGTTCCAAGTTGGAGGGCACCGTCACCGCGACCGTGGTCGAGCATCTGCGCGGCGAGAAGATCAAGGTGTTCACGTTCAAGCCCAAGCGAGGATTCAAGAAGACCCGCGGGCATCGCTCTGAGCTGTCTCGGATCGCGATCGAATCGATCGGTGGCGCGCCGGCCAAGCCCAAGCGCGCCCCACGCAAGAAGGCTGCGCCCAAGCCCAAGGCTGAGGCGACCACTGCCGTAGAGGAGGCAACCGATGGCGCATAAGAAAGGTCTCGGTTCGTCCAAGAACGGGCGCGACTCCCACGCACAGCGACTGGGGGTCAAGGTCTTCGCCGGCCAGACGGTGACGGCCGGCGCGATCATCGTGCGGCAGCGCGGCACCCGTTTTTATCCCGGGGCGGGCACCGGCATCGGTGGCGATGACACCGTGTTTGCGACCGTCGACGGCACTGTCGAGTTCGCCCGCCGCAACGGCAAGCGGTACATCAACGTGCACGCGCTCACCGCGTAGCAGCGTAGAGAGGCCGAGCGGTGTTCGCAGACCGCGCGACAGTCGAGGTGCGAGGCGGACGCGGGGGCAACGGCTGTGTCAGCTTCCGCCGCGAAAAATACGTTCCCCGCGGTGGCCCCGACGGCGGAGATGGTGGCGACGGCGGTGACGTGATCCTGGTCGCCGATCCCGACCTGCGCGACCTCACGCCGTTTCGGTTCGCGTCGCATTTTCGGGCCGAACGGGGACAGCATGGCAAGGGATCGGGCAAGCACGGTCGCGGCGGTGAGTCGAAGCAGTTGGCGGTGCCGGTTGGGACGCAGGTGCTCGACCGAGATTCGGGCGCGCTGATCGCCGACCTTGCCCACCCGGGCGCACAGGCGACGCTCGCCCGTGGGGGTCGGGGGGGCAAAGGCAATCGCCATTACGCGACCGCGCGTCACCGGGCGCCGGAGATTGCCCAGGTCGGCGAGGCGGGGGAGGAGCGATGGCTGGAGTTGCACCTCAAGCTCGTGGCCGACGCCGCCCTGCTCGGATTTCCCAACGCCGGCAAATCATCGCTGCTGCGGGCCGTCTCGAATGCCAAACCGAAGGTGGCCGACTACCCGTTCACCACCATCGCTCCGGTGCTGGGCACGGTCGACAGTCCCGACGGCCGCCAGTTGACCGTGGCGGACGTCCCCGGCCTGCTGGAAGGCGCCAGCGACGGGGTTGGGCTGGGCCACGACTTTCTGGCCCATCTCGAGCGCGCCCGCCTGCTCGTGCATCTGATCGACGCGGAGGGTGGCGCCGAGGATATCCGGCAGCGGCGCGACACGATCAACCGAGAACTGCGGCTGCACGGCGGAGGGCTCGCGGAGCGACCGCAGCTGATCGTGCTCTCAAAGATTGATCAGATTCCGCCTCCGGAGCGAGCGGCACTGGTGGTCGATGCGGAAGCCGATCTGGCGTGCTCATCGGTTACAGGCGATGGCATCGCAGAGCTGGTCGCGCGGTTGTTCGAGATTGTCCCAGAGCTGGAGACTCCCGAGCTGGTGCCGGAAGAACCCGAGCTGGCCGAGTATCTGGAGTACCGCCCCGCGGCACCGCTTCGTCCCACCTATCGCATCCTCCGCGACCAGGGAGAGCTACGGATCGCCGGCGGGGAGATCGAGCGCCGGGCGCAGACGCTCGATGCGGAGGATGAGGGTTCTGTGGCACGGCTGGTGGTCGAGCTCGAGAAGCTCGGAATCGACGACGCGCTACGTGAGGCGGGAGCCAAGCCCGGGGACGACATTCTGATCGGCACCCACCGGCTTGCCTACCAGCCGAGGCGATCTGAGTGACGCGGATCGGAGTGTTCGGCGGCCAGTTCGACCCGCCGCACAACGGCCACGTGGCCGTCGCATCCACCGCGATCGAGCAGCTCGCCCTTGACCGCCTGATCGTGGTGGTCGACGCCGACCCTCCGCATCGCGAGGCGTCGCAGCTGTCCGGCCGAGGTGCGCGGCCGGCTGGCCGAGGCAGCATTCGCAGCTCTGGCGAAGGTGATGGTGGCGGTGCTCGGCGCAGGTGACTCGCCCTACACGGTGGACACCTTGGGGCGTCTGTCGGGCGAGGGTGAGCTGTTTCTGATCGTGGGCGCCGACCAGTTCGAGACGCTCGATCGCTGGCACGACCCCGCCGGGATTCGGGAGTTGGCGACGGTCGTGGTTGCGCCCAGACCGAACTTCGACCCAAGCGACTCCGACGTGGTGGTGCTCAAGATGGAGCCGGTGGAACTGTCGTCGAGCGAGGTGCGGGCCGCGCTTCACCGGGGCGGCGAGGTCGCGTCTCTCATGCCTGCCGCCGTATCCGACGTACTCGACCGCGAGCGACTCTACCCGTAATCGTGGCAGTTGCCGCGATCCTGCCGGCATGACAGACTACGCCCTGCTGACCACCGCAGGTGGTGGTGATCGGCGTGGCTCCAGCCGACAGTATGGACCCCCGACGTACAGATCCGGCGCATACTCCTGAACTCAAGCCAGGTTCACGACTCTCCTCCCATGCCTTCGACTGGGTAGTCGCCGGAGTCGTCAACGACGATCCCCGGGTCAAGATCCGGGTTGTCCAGTACCTGGTCACCATGGGGTTCGCGCTCAGCATCGTGGGCGTGCTGATCAACTCGGGTAGTGGGACGCCGTGGGTTCCCGTGATCGCATCGCGGGTGCTGCTGAACATCTTGGTGGTGTGGTGGCTTTCTCATCAGACCAAGCTCAGTTCGTGGCAGGCGGTGGTGCTCTTCGGAGGACTTCCTGCCTTCTCGGGGCTGGTGGCGGTCTACATCAACGCCGGGCCGTCCCTGGCCGGGCGAACCGCCTGGGCCGTGCTGATGCCGACCTTGGGCGGTGTCATGTATGGACGCCGGGTGGCGATGTGGTCTGCAGTGCTCACCCTCACGGTGATCACGATCGCGGACTACGCCGACGAATCAGCCGGTCTGGTCGCGCTCAACGTGGTTGGCTATGTGGTGGTGCTGGTGCCGGTGATCTTCGTCGTCAGCGAAGTGGCGGTGCGGTTGCGCGCCACCGTGCTGCAGCTGCAGAGCACTCAGGCCGATCGCGACCGGCTTCAGCATTCCGTCGACGAAGCGGCGGAGCGGGAGCGCGCCAAGATCGCCACCGAACTGCACGACGACACCATCCAGGTGATGACCGCCGCCACCATCAAGCTGGACATGGCGAGGGCCAAGCAGCCGACCGTGGGAGGTAAGCCGTTCGATCTCGGCGAGCCCCTCCAGCTGATGCAGGAGGCGATCGCGCGGGCGCGGAGGCTGAGCTTCGACCTGTATCCGCCCGCGCTCGACAACGGACTTCGGCCGGCGCTGAAGGAGATTGCGCATCGGATCGGACGAGACGCCGGCTTCGCCGTCGAGCTGGACGTCACCCCGGAGCGCTTCTCGGCCGAACACGAGCGGCTGGTGTACCGAACAGCCAAGGAACTGCTCGAGAACGCCCGCAAGCACTCGCAGGCGGAGTCGGTCGAACTGTCGGTGCGGATGGCCGACTCAGCGGTGGTGTTGCTCGTCGCCGACAACGGCTGCGGCTTCGATGCGCACACACCGTCGAAGCCCGGTGACGGTGACTTTCATTTCGGGCTTCGGGCCGCCGAGGAGCGCGTCCGCCGGGCTGGGGGCACGCTCACCGTCGACTCCGCCGCCGGTGTGGGAACGACGGCGCAGCTGCGACTGCCCGTGACCGCGCTGGAACGCTCGACATCACGACGACCGGAGACGGCTCGCGATCCCGAGTGAGGCGGTTTGCTAGGCTGCCTCCCGTCGAATGGAGCCCCCCGCCTGAAGAGTACGGTTCAGCTTGCGCATAGCATCGCCGCCCTGGCGGCGGAAAAGCTTGCGACCGACATTGTCATTCTGGACATGCGGGACGTGGTCAGCTACACCGATCACTTCATCATCTGCACGGGGCGGACTCCCCGCCAGACGCAGGCGATCAGTGACGCTATCCGCGAATCGCTGAAGCGGGATGACAAGCGGGCTGCACAGCGGGTCGAGGGGCAGGCTCAGGGCGATTGGATCCTGATCGACTACCTGGACGTCGTGGTGCACATCTTTACTCCCGAGGCGCGCGAGTTCTACCGGCTCGAGTCGCTCTGGGGACAGGTACCGAGCGAGACGTTCGCGGCGGGATGAGCGAGCCGCGTCTGTTCACTCCCGAACAGGCACAGGCGCTGCTCGACCACAGCGTGCGCGACCTGGCCGAGCGGATGGTGTCCGAACGCTCTTCCAGCCGGGAGCTGGAGAAACGCTGGAACGCGGTGGTGATTGCGATCGGTGGTAACGGCGGTGACTTCGACCGGCCCGAGCTGACCGAGCTGCGGGGTGCGCTCGAGCAGGCCCACGAGGGGCTGCGAGCGATCATGGCCGAGCTGGACGAGTTGGGCGTCGAGATCAAGGACATCGACCGCGGGCTGCTCGATTTCCCGAGCGAGATCGGCGGGCAGGAAGCGTTGCTGTGCTGGATGGTGGGCGAGCAACGAATCGAGTTTTGGCATTCGCGTGAGGACGGCTTCGCCGGCAGGCGCCCATTGTGACGGCCGGCACCGAACTCAATGCCGCTCTGGCAGCTGAGGCGGAGGCCTATCGCAGCCTGCTGGCCGGCGAGAACGCCCAGCCGCAGCTGATCGTCGCCCGCGACGCCTACCTGGCATCCCACGATCTCACCCGCAACTCGAGCTGGGGCCGGTTGCTGGGCGCGCTCAAGATGGCGATTCTGGCGGGTGACGGGGTGGAGCCGATTGCCCGCAGGGCGGTGACCGAGGCGAAGCCGGCGGATACACCCGCCTCGGCATACGTGTGCGCACTGGCCGAGGTCGCTCTCGGCGAACTCCCCGATGTCTCGGTGATGCTGGCGGCCGGTGGCGCCTTCGCCCGCACCGGTCGAGCACTCGATGCCCTGGCGGCCGGTGACGCCTCCGCGTACGCTGCGGCGCTTGCCGAGATCCTGGCCGACTTCGAGGGCCGCGACCTCCACCTGTCAGGCGTGCCCTACGCAGACACGGTGGCAGTGCTCGAGCGTCTGGCCGATCAGCGCGGGCTCGCGATTGCCCCCAGCAGCGATATACTCCGCGCCTGAATGGGGCTATAGCTCAGCTGGGAGAGCGCCACGCTGGCAGCGTGGAGGTCGCCGGTTCGAGCCCGGCTAGCTCCATGGGTGAATAAAAGGTGCCAGGCACCTTTTATTCACCAGTGCCGCGGACTTCGACCACCGTGTCGGCCGCGCGCTGAGCCGGGGCGTGGCTGGTGATCGCAGTCAGAAATGGGTCCTTCTCGAGGCTGTAGAGCTTGGCGTCTGAGACCGCAGTCACGGTGGCGTTGCGGGGCTCGTTTCGGAGTAACGCGGTCTCACCAAAGCCCTCTCCCCGTGACAGCCGCGCGACGGCGACGCCGTCGCGCTCCACCTCGACCTCTCCGGAGGCGATTGCGTAGTAGCGATTGCCCTCGTCGCCCTGGTGGATGATCGCTGTGCCGGCGGAGGCGTCGACCGGGACGAGCGCGTGGGCGACACCCTCGAGCTGCACCGGGGGCAGCGTCGCGAACAGCGGCGTGATGCGCAGCAGCGAGATCTCGACGATCGGCACCTTGGCCGAACGGTCGACTCGCACCAGCGCGCGCAGGCCTATCAGCAGCACGGCGACGATCAAAACGCCACAGCCGACCAGCGCCGCTTTTGAGCCACCGAGGGCGATCAGCGGTGGGATCACCAATGCGCCGATGGCCAGACCCGCCATCATGATCGCTTCGAGCATCCCGAACACGCGGCCGAGTACGTCGGCCGGCGACACGCGCTGCAGCAGCGTTCGAGCGCCCACGTCCATCACGGCTCGACCGCTGCCGATCACCACCAGCAGCAGCAGCGCTGCGATCGCCGACGGTGCCCAGGCCAAGCAGCATCGTGCCGATCCCCATGCCCAACACCGCCAGGCCGATCGGAGGCGCCAGCCGCCGGCGTGTGATCAGCACCACCGCCAGCATGCTGCCGATCACCCCGCCGGCAGCGAACCCGGCGTTGAGGTATCCGACCCAGCCTGGTCCGACGTCCAGCACATCCAGTGCCAGCACCACGTAGAGCACGTCGAACGCACCTGTGATCACGAACTCCATTCCCAAAAGCAGCACCAGAAATCGCGGGTTTGGTTCGTGGGCCAGCACTCGCACTCCGGCCGCGACCTGCTCCAGCGGGCCCTCCTCGTCGCTGCCGGCCGCAGCCTCCGGCCCGTGCACCGTCGTCACCAGCAGCGCGCCGAGCGCGGTTCCGATCGCCATCAGCGCGAATACCTGTCCGGGCCCCGACACGGCCATGATCACGCCGGCACCGGCGGTCGCAACCAGCACGCTCGAGTTCTCGACCCAGCTCGAGACGACGTTGGTGGCGGTCAGCTCCTGCGCCGTATGGGCCAGCGCGGGGGTCAGCGCTGCCTGCGTCGGGCGGGTGATGGTGACGGCGGTGGCGGCCACGGCCGCACAGACGTATGCAAGCGGTGGTGCCCCGCCGGCGAGAATCACCGCTGCTGTGGCGCCCATCGCGATCGTCTGGGCGATGTAGCCGGCGGTGAGCACGCGCACCGGTGGGTGGCGGTCGGCCATGACCGACGCGAGCGGGGCGAACAACATCGCCGGCACCAGCTGGAACACCGCCACCAGGCTGGCGGTGGTGGCACCACCTTGGTCGTAGGCGTACACCAGCATCGCCAGCCACACGGCGTATTCGGCAGCATTGAATGCAAGAAAGGCCAGCAGCACACGACGCAAGTCGCGGTTTCGGAGCACGGCCGAGAACACCGTCGTGTTGGAGGACACGGCTGTGACTATCCCATGTGCTGGAGTTACTGCTCCAGAGGATGTGTCGCCAGCGCCTCCACCGACACGTCGAACCACGGGAACAGCGGCAGCGAGCTGATCAGGCTGTGCAGTTCGGTTGCGTCGGCCACGCGGTACAGCGAGATGTTGGCCACCCGCCCTGGGAGCCGCCAGATCCTGACCAGGGCACCCATCTCGATCAGCTCGTGGCCGCGAACGCTCTCGGCTTCCAGCAACTCACGCTTGCGCGCCTCCGGCATGTCGGGGGGCAGGTTGACCGTGATGTGGACGATGAACTCCATCGGCACCGCGATGATATCGGCCTACGCGACCAGGAAGCGCGCCTGGCTGGTGAACGTCCCGAGGGTGGGGGAGACCACAGTCAGCTTGCCGGACTTGGCGCCCGCCGGGACGACCACAGTCATGAGCTTGTCGTTGGTGATCGTGGGAATCACGGTGATCGGGGTGGTGGCGCTCTTGAACTGGACGGTGACTCCCGTGAAACCTGCTCCGGTGAGTGTGATCACGGCTCCCACGGCACCCGTGTTGGGGGTGAACTTGGAGAGACGCAGCACCGGGATGGTGAGACGACCGGTGCTCGTGACGGTGCCGGTCAAAGTGCTGACGACGACTCGCCCGGTGGCCGAGCCGGCCGGGATCACAGCATCGATCTCGGTGTCGGACTTGACCGTGAAGTCGGTGCCCTTGACCAGCGTCTTGGATCCGATCTGGACGCTGACAGCGTTGGTGAAGTCGGTGCCGGTGATGACGATGGTGGCCCCGATCGGTGCGGTGGTCGGGCTGAATCCGGTCAGCTTCAGGCTGGCGGCCTTGACCTTGTAACTGTTGGGTGCGATCGCGGTGCCGGAGGGGGTGACCACGCTGATCTTGCCGGAGGTTGCGCCACCGGGAACGGTCGCGATGATACGCGTATCGGACGAGATCGTGAACGTCGCGGGGACGCCGCCGTGGAACAGCACCTGCACCTGGCCGGCGGCAAAGCCGGAGAAGCCCGAACCGTTGATGGTGACGTTTTGGCCGACGTGGCCGGAGGTGGCGCTGAGGCTGGTGATCACAGGCGCTGCAGCCATGGCCACAGTCGCGGAGACGGCGATCAGGCATACCGCCATGAGCGCGGACAGGAAGATTCGTCGGGTACGCAATCGCATCTTGACACCTCGGGAGGGGAAGGAATGGCTATCACAAGCGTCCGAGCGCAAATCGATTCAGTCAAGTGAAATACATTGCAGTAGCTCTCCAGGGAGGCGGATCCGCACATACTTTTGCCGTAGGAATGGGCGACCGGCTGGTGGTGCGGGCGGTGGGGCCGGTTCGACCTCGCCGTGGTCTACTGTCCATTCGATGTCAAAGAACGTGATCGAGCTGCTGGTCCGGCGCAGCCGAGGTGAAGGTGCTCCCACCGCGCTGGACGTGCTCAAGGATGCGGTCGAGGATCACGGTCACGTGACCGATGACGACCGTCGTGCGGCGGCCGCACTCACCGGCATGCCGGAAGCCGCCGTCTACGGCGTCTCGAGCTACTACGACGACCTGATCCAGCCCCGGGGCGACCGCCACATCCGCGTGTGCACCGGCACAGCCTGCTGGGCGGCGGACTTCGACCAGCATGTCCAAAGCGTCAAACAGGAGTTCGGGTTGGACTTCGGCGCGGTCACCGACGACGGAGCGGTCTCGCTCGGCGAGACCGTGTGCCTGGGCTTCTGCCACGCCAGCCCGGCATTTCGCGATGGCGACGCGGTCGACGCCGGCCCCGGCGCGCTGGAGCGAGTGCTGGCGGGCGAGGCGGTGGACGCCGACGAGCCGGAGTGGAAGAGCGCACTCGATCAGCCGGTGCTGCTACGGGAGGGCGATTTCGCGGGGCTGAAAAGCGCCCTCGCCACCAGTCCGGAGGAGTTGGTGGCCGTGGTCAAGGAGGCGAACCTGCGCGGCCGCGGGGGAGCCGGGTTTCCCGCGGGCATGAAATGGGAGTTCGCCCGGGGAGCCAAGGGAGCACACAAGTTCATCGTCGTCAACGGCGACGAGGGCGATCCGGGCTCATACATCGACAAGTACCTGATGGAGCAGAATCCCAGTCTGCTGATCGAAGGTATGGCGATCGCCGGATACGCGGTGGGGGCGTCCAGCGGGTTGGTGCTGGTGCGCTCCGAGTACCCGCGTTCCAAGCCGGCATTGGATGCGGCGATCGTGGCGGCGCGAGCGGCCGGCCATCTGGGCGAGAACATCCACGGCAGCGGCTTCTCGTTCGACGTGTGGGTGGAGGAGGGCGCCGGGTCGTATGTGGTGGGCGAGGAGACCGCCCTGCTGAACTCGATCCAGGGACTCCGCGGCACGGTCTCGGCCCGCCCGCCGTTCCCCGCAGAGCGTGGCTACCATGGCCTGCCCACAGTGGTCAACAATGTCGAGACGCTCTGCAACGCCTCGTTTATTGCCAGCCATGGCGCAGCCGCCTACCAGGCGCTCAGCCCCGGTGCCACACCGGGCACCAAGATGATCTGCCTGAATGAGCGGTTCGTGAATCCCGGCGTGTACGAGGTGTCGTTCGGCATCACGATCCGAGATATCTGCGAGAACATCGGCGGTGGCATGCGCGACGGCCGCTCGCTCAAGGCGCTGCAGATCGGCGGGCCGCTGGCGGGCATCCTGCCGGCCTCGCTGATCGACACCCCGTTCGATTTCGACCAGTTGGCGGCGGAGGGCTGCATGGTGGGGCACGGCGGCATCGTCGCCTTCGACGATCGCACCGACATGCGTGAGCTGGCCCGCCACCTCCTACATTTCGGTACCAGTGAGAGCTGCGGCAAGTGTTTCCCGTGCAGGATCGGCCTGCGGCGGGCGCTGGAGATGGTCGAGGCCGATGGCCCCGTCGACCGGGTCGAGCTGGAGGACCTGCTGGAGACGCTGGAGGTCGCGAGTCTGTGTGCTCACGGCGGGGGTATGCCGGCTCCGATCAGAAGCTTGATCAAGCATTTCCCGGACGAGTTGGGGGTCACATAGGAATGGAAGTTTTCGTCGATGGCGTGCCGGTGGAGGTCGAACCGGGAACCACTGCCCTGGAGGCCGCCAAGCTGGCCGATCGATGGGTTCCGACGCTGTGCCTGGACGATCGCATGGCGCCGTTTGGTGCCTGCCGTGTGTGTCTGGTCGAGATCGAGGGAGCGCGAGGGCCGGTGGCGTCGTGCACCACCGTCTGCCGCGACGGCATGAAGATTCACACCCAGGCCGAGCGCGCCCGCCGGATCGCCGCCAATGTGGTGTCGCTGGTGTTGTCCGAGCTCCCGGTAGCGCCCGCCCCGCACACCGAGCTGGCGCAGGTGGCCGCCCAGCTGGGCGTCACCGAGGCGCGGTGGACAGGCGTCACGCATACCCGCGATGTCGACACCCGGCATCCCTACTTGGTGTTCCAGCATGAGCTGTGCATCTCGTGCGGGCGGTGCGTGCGGGCCTGCGACGAGATCCAGGGTGCGTTCGCGCTCACAGCCACCGGCCGGGGATTCCACTCCAACGTCACCGCGGGCCTCGATTCGGGGTTCGCCGACTCGGCCTGCGTCTCGTGTGGAGCCTGCGCCGATACCTGTCCGACCGATGCCATCTCCGAGCAACTGCTCGTGAAAATGGCGACGTCAGGGGACGGCTACACTCAGAGCTGAGATGGCTCATCAACACGATTCGGTGGCCGACGACTGGGGCATCCCGGACGAGCCCGATCCGGCGCCGCCCCGCCCGGGGAGCAGCACCGCCGGCGCGGTGATCGCGATCGAGGGCGATTCGCGCAAGCGCCGAAACGATCGGCTGGCGACCGAGGAGCCGATGGAGATCCGCGTCGAGGAGCCCGGTCGCGACCAGCGCAGCATCGCGGTGACGATGCGCACTCCCGGCAACGACTTCGAGCTGGCGGTCGGCTTTCTTCGCTCCGAAGGGTTGATCACCGCCGTGGAGGATGTGCGAAACGTGCGCTATTGCTCGGTTCCGGCCGATCAGCAGCAGTTCAACGTGGTGTCGGTGACGCTCACCCGTGAGCTACCGTCGCTCGGCCCTGAGCGCAACTTCTACGCAACCTCGAGCTGCGGCGTGTGTGGCAAGGCGTCGCTGGACATGATCGAGACCCATGCCGAGCGCGTCGCCGAAGGCCCGGTGCTCCAACCCGAGACGGTGCTGGGATTGCCAGACACGCTGCGGGCGGCGCAGAAGGTCTTCGAGAGCACCGGCGGGCTGCACGGCGTGGCGTTGTTTGCGAGTGACGGCGAGTTGTTGTCGCTGCGCGAGGACGTCGGCCGCCACAACGCCGTCGACAAGATCATCGGCGAGAGGTTCCTGGCAGGCGATCTGCCGCTCTCCGGGCGGGTGCTGCTGGTGTCGGGCAGGGCCAGCTTCGAGATCGTGCAGAAGGCCGCTATGGCGGGTGTTCCGGTGATCTGTGCAGTTTCTGCGCCTTCCAGCCTGGCGGTGGACGCCGCTCGCCGCTTCGGCATCACGCTGGTCGGCTTTCTGCGGGACAACCGCTTCAACATCTACACCGGTCCCGAGCGGATCGCCTAGCCCGTGCCGGCGGCGTTGCTCCTGGCCGGGGGGAAGTCCACGCGGATGGGCTCGTCCAAGGCCCTGCTGCAGTGGAACGGCACCCCGTTGGTGGCGCACATCGCAGCGGTGTTGTGCGACGTGGCGGATCCGGTGATCGTGGTGGCCGCTGCCGATCAGAAGCTCCCTCCGCTGCCGTCGCAGGTTGAAGTCGCGGTCGACGCCCAACCCGACCAGGGGCCGCTCGAAGCGATGTCCGCCGGGATGCGCGCGGTGGACGGCAGGGCGGACGTTGCGTTCGTGTCTGCGGTGGACGTTCCGCTGTTGCGGGCGGAGTTCGTGGCCGCCGTGGTCGAAGCGATGGGCGGTGCCCAGATTGCGCTGCCGACAGTGGCGGGGCGCGACCACTACCTGGCTGCCGCGTATCGACTGGAGTTGCGGGAGTTGGTGGAGCAGCTGCTGGTCTCGGGTGAGCGCCGCGTCGGACTGCTGGCCGAGCGTGTCCCGGTTAACCGCATCGACGCCGCCGAGCTGCCCTATCCGGAGTCGCTGCGAAATGCGAACACCCCGGAGCAGCTCGATCAGCTGCGCAGCGAGCTGACAGCCTGATCCTGTAGCTTGGGTTCTGTGGCGAACGTGTTCGAGCTTGATGGCGACTGGTTGCGGTGCCAGCTGCATTCCCACACCGTCAACTCGGACGGCGACGCCACGCCGGCCGAGCTGGTTGCCCACTACGCCGATGCGGGCTTCGACGTGCTGGCGATTACCGACCATCACTTCGTCACGTCGTTCGCAGGGTCGGAGATGCTCGTTATCCCGTCCAGCGAGCTGACCGCGCAGCCGGTGGGTGGGCTCGAGGCCGACATTCTCGCGCTCGGCGCGGAACAGCTTCCCGATCCCAACCAGCCGTTCGACTCGATCGAGGCCGCTGCGCAGTTCACGGTCGACGCCGGCGGAGTGGCCTTCCTGGCGCACCCCTACTGGAGCGGTCTGGAGGCGTCCACCTATCTGGAGGCCCCATCGTTGAGCGGCGATCGAGCTGATGAACGGAGGCAGCGAGTTGGCCAACGGCAACGGCCGCTCGGCGGAGTTCTGGGACGCCGTGCTGCACCACACGCGGGGCGCCTGCCTGGGGATTGCGAGCGACGATTGCCACACACCCGGACAGGACTCGAACCTCGCCTGGACGATGGTGCGGGCGCGTGAGCGCTCCCGGGAGGGGGTGCTGGACGCGCTCCGATCCGGCGCGTTCTACGCCACCACCGGTCCGGACATCGGGTCGGTGCGAGTGGCCGACGAGGGGGTCGAGGTGCGCTGCTCGGGCGCTCGCAAGGTGACCCTGCGCTCCGGGCCCTGGGACGGCGGTCGCGTGGATGCCGACGCGGATGTGATGTCGTGGCGCGGCAGCGTCACCGAGCGGGACGCCGACGGCATGATCGCCGCGGCGCTGATGCGCTTCCCCGAGCAGTGCACCTACGCCCGGGTCGAGGTCGAAGACGCCCACGGCCGCACAGCCTGGAGCAACCCCTTCGCTGTTCCCACCGACCCCGGCGGCCCCGACTCAAGCTACTGAGGCTGGCCCGTTGGGCCTCAGGGCGCTTGTCGCGGATGAAGTAATTGGTGCCAGGCACCAATTATTCACGTCGGGCGGGGTGGTGAATAACGGTGCCAGGCACCGTTATTCATCGGGGTTCCATTTGGAGTGGTGGCGGCGGGCCCAGTCGCGGCGGACGGTGCCGAGCGTGATTCCGCGCAGCGAGTGGCGGGTTGCCGGGTGCACCAGCGCCAGATACAGGTGGCCCGCCACCAGGGGCACGGCAATCCACGTCGCCCAATCGTGCACCAGGATCGCGCTGCTGCCACGGAAGCTGGCATCACGCTCCTGCAGGTACATCAGTGTCCCGCTGAGCGTGAACACCACCATCAGACCCGAGACGATGGCGGTGTTCAGTTTCTGGCCGGCGTTGAACCGCCCCTGAGGCGGCTCGTCGCCGGCGCGCACCACCGCCCACCGCAGCCAGCGGCGGTCATCGTCGTCGAACCGGTCGATCTCGCGGGCGGTGCTTCGCAGCGTGCGGCTGTTGCCCGGGATCAGCGCGATCAGGCCGGCCCAGAACACCACCGCCGAGGACAGATGGATCGTCTTCCAGAACACTCGATCGGCGGCCAGTTGGGACAGCGACGGCAGATACAGCACCAGGCCGCTGGCCATCATCAGCAGGAATGTGATCGCCAAGAGCCAGTGCAGCATCCGCTCGACCGCCACGAACCGGAGCACATACTGAGGCCGGCTAGTAGCCATTCGAGCGGCCCACCCAGGCGTCCACGTCATAGCCGTTTCGTTCCCAGTACCCCGCCTCCAGGGTCGGCATCAACTCGATCCGGGTGAGCCACTTGACGCCCTTGTAGCCGTACATCTCAGGAATCACCAGGCGCATCGGCGCACCGTGCTCGCGCTCCAGCGGCTTTCCGTCCATGCTGTGGGCGAGCATCACGTTGGGGAGCGTCGTCTGCTTCAGCGTGAGCGTGTCGGTGTAGGGCTGCTCGAGGGAGACGAAGTTGGCGTAGCGAGCACTCGGCAGGGGCTTGACGATGTCCCAGATCGTCTGCATGCGCACCCCGGCCCAGTGCACGCCACCGACCGTCCAGCCGGTCACGCAGTGGAAGTCGGTCACCTGGTGGGCGGTCGGCAGGGCGGTGAACTGCGTCCAGGTGAAGGTGGTGGGATGTTCCACCTGGCCGCCGACGGTGAACCGATAGGAGGCCGGGTGGAACGTTGGCCAGGGCGGGTTGATCGAGTAGATCCTCCAGCCGCTGGGAAAGACGTCTTTGACAGCGTTGGGAACGATCCCGCCGATGTCGTTCAGCGGCCCGCTGACCTCACGGTCGAGCCGGCTTCCCACGACGATCCCGGCAGCTCCCGCTGCCACGACGCCCAGGAAGGCGGCTCGGCCGATGCGGCGCTCGCTCACGCAGCGGCGATTCCGGTGCCGATCGGGCAGGACACGCCCGTGCCACCGATACCGCAGTAGCCGCCGGGGTTCTTCTGGAGGTACTGCTGGTGATAGTCCTCAGCCGGATAGAACTCCCCGGCCGGGGCCAACTCGGTTGTGATCTCGCCCAGGCCGCGTTCGGCCAACGCCTTGGCATAGGCGTCACGGGTAGCAAATGCCGCCTCGCGCTGCGCCTCAGTCACCCAGTACAGCGCTGAGCGGTACTGCGTCCCCACGTCGTTGCCCTGGCGCATGCCCTGGGTCGGGTCGTGGCCTTCCCAGAAGCGGCGCAGGATCTCCTCGGTCGAAATCTTGGTGGTGTCGTAGGCGACCAGCACCACCTCGGTGTGGCCGGTACGACCGCTGCACACCTCACGATAGGTCGGGTTCGGCGTTTGTCCGCCGGCATATCCGACCGCGGTGGTGTACACACCCGGGGTCTGCCAGAAGATCCGCTCCGCGCCCCAGAAACAACCCATGCCGACGATCAGGTACTCGACGTTCTCAGGGAATGGCGGCAAAAGCGGCGTCCCCAAGACGGTGTGCTTGTCGGGGACAGCGATCGCCTGGTCGCGGCCGGGAAGGGCGTTATCGGTGCTGGGCATCTCGCTTGGTCGCTTGAAAAACATTCGCATCCTTTCGTTTCACTGGGATGTCCTACAGTCTCCTGACGAACTGAATTGTCGCACCTCGATACGGATTTGGCTGCGTCCCGGATCGCAATCGCCGTTCAGGTGACCGCAGGCGGCAGCGTGTCGACCACCCCCACAGCACCTTCCAGAGCGTGGGCGAGTTCGAGCAGCGCGAGCTCTGCGAAGGGCCTGGCGACCAGTTGGAGGCCAACCGGCAGGCCGGTCGCGGTGAAGCCGACCGGGACTGACACCGCTGGATAACAGGTCGCAGTGATCCGCGAGCAGGACCGCATCCACTCCAGGTATGTCCCCATCTGCACTCCCGCCACCTCGGCTGGATACTCGCTCTCGAGGGCAAACGGCGAGAGCTGAGTGACCGGGCAGGCGAGGTAGTCGTAGTCCTCGAAGAATGCCTGGACGCGGGTGCGAAGCTGCACCTGAGCGCGATCGGCGGCCATCAGGTCGGCGGCTGTGAGTTCCAAGCCGCGACGGATGTTCCAGCGAAGCGTCTCCTTCATGCGGTCGCCGTCTGCCGCCAGCAGGTCGCCCAAGCCCAGGGCCATGAGGTAGGCCCGCCACGTCTCGAACACCAGGTCGGCTCCCGAGAGATCGGGCTCGGCGGCCTCGACCGTCGGTCCCAGACCGGCCAACGTGTCGATCGCGGGCTCGAGCACCGCCAGCACGTCGGCCTCGATCGGCAGTCCACCGAGCGTCGGGCTCCAGGCCACGCGACGTCCGCTGAGGTCGGCATCGAGCGTCGCTGGGAGGGAGAACCGAGGTATGCCGGCTGACAGGGGCGCTCGCGGATCGGGGCCGGACATCGCGGACAGAAGCAGCGCCGTATCCACCGCGGTACGGGCCATCGGGCCTTCCACTGCGAACGGCATCCACGGTGCCGAGTTTGGCCACGACGGCACTCGTCCCGGGGTTGGGCGCAGGCCGTACACGCTGTTCCAGGCCGCCGGATTTCGCAGCGAGCCGCCCAGGTCGCTGCCGTCGGCCAGCGGCACCATTCGACATGCCAGCGCTGCGGCTGCGCCGCCGCTGGAGCCGCCGGCCGAGCGATCGGTGGCCCACGGGTTACGGGTGGCCCCGAACACCGGGTTGAACGTGTGCGAACCCGCCCCGAACTCGGGTGTGTTGGTCTTTCCCAGCATGATGGCGCCGGCCTCGCGCAGCCGCTCGGACAGGAGCGCGTCTGTGCTGGGCACATGGTCTGCGAACGACGGCGACCCATACGTCGTGCGCACACCGGCGGTGTCCACCAGGTCTTTGTGGGCGATCGGAAGGCCGTGCAACAGGGGCAGTTCATCGCCGCGAGCACGGCGCAAATCGGTGGCGTCTGCCGCCGCCAGGGCGCGCTCGCCCACCCGCGTGACCACCGCATTCACCGCCGGGTTGACGCGATCGATGTGCTCGAGGTGGGCGGCCATCAGCTCCCTGGCCGAAATCTCCCCAGAGCGCAGCAGCCGGCTCTGGGCGGTGGCCGTCAGCAGGCAGAGGCGATTGCTCACAGCGCTATCATCACCCGGTGCTCGAACCGGACACGCCGTCTCGGAGCACCGCTGCACCTGGGATTTACGACCTCGGCGGCGGGGTCATCCGCGTCACCCACAGTCTGCCGTGGGCACTCGACCACGTGCACTGCTACGTCGTGGACGAGGGCGATCGGGTGACGGTGATCGACGCCGGTCTGGGAGATGACCGTACGCTGGCGGGATGGCGGCTGGCCCTGGCTGAGTTGGGCAACCCGACGGTGGGACGCGTGATCGTCACCCATTTCCATCCCGACCACCTCGGTGCGAGCGCCGCACTGGTGGAGCTGACCGGCGCGGCGGCGGTGGTGCAGGGCGAACTGGACGCGCGCATATCGGCCGCAGTGTGGGCGCCCGACGCACTGGCCGAGCCGTACGTCCGCTTCTTCATCGAACACGGTATGCCTCGCGGGCTGGCCGAACGATCGGCCGAGGCCGATTCGGGGAGCGCCGTGCACCCGGCCACCCCCACCCAGTTGGTGAGCGACCACCAGCGCATCGAACTGGGCAATGAGCAATTCGTGGTGCGGGTGCTGGGAGGGCATGCTGACGGTCATATCGTGCTTGTCGGCGAGGATAGCCGCCGGATGTTCGGAGGCGATCTGCTGCTGGCCGAGATCACCCCCAACGTCGGCCGCTGGCCGGAGACCGCTCCCGACCCGCTGGGGAGGTATCTGGAGTCGCTGAAGGAGATTCAGCGGCTGGCGCCGTCGATTGTCTACCCCGGGCACGGTTCCCCGATCACTGCAGCGTTGGAGCGCGCCGACGAGATCGCCGAGCACCATCGCGAGCGTCTGGACGAGCACGTGGCGGCGCTGCGTACAGGCGCCGACACGACCTTCGCCGTCGCCGGTGTGCTGTGGCCGGGTGACTCGCTGAGCTTTCACGAGCAGCGTTTCGCGTTGGTGGAGGCGCTGTCACACCTCGAGCGGCTGGTATTGGAGGGTCGTGCCGAGTCACCCTCCCCAGGCCGGTGGCGGGCGTTGTGATTCGCCGCGACGATGGGCGGGGTGTGCGCGAGCTGGGGCTGGTGTGGCTGGTGTTCGTTCCCGCGCTCGCAGTCACCATGGTCACGTACTGGCGGCTGCCACCGGGAGCGACCTACCACTTCACCGAAACTGGGGCCAACGGGGCGATCAGCCGAACCGTGGTCGAGCTTGATTACCCGGTGGCGATTGCAGCGCTGGCGATGCTGGGGGTCATGTGGCGGTGGCTGGACGGATGGCTGAGACCGCTCGCGATCGCGGCCGCGATCGGATGCGTCACCCTGGCGTTGCCGGGCATCGTCTCCCAGGACGATCTCACCGCGCGGTACCGCAACCTGCCGGCGGCTCTGGGAGCCGGGATCGCTCTGGTGCTGGTCACCGTCGTGGTCGTCCGCGCGCCGGCGGCCTCGTGGGCGTGTGCACGGTTGCGGGGAGACACTGCGCGGATTGTGATCGCGGTCGCGATCCTGGTGTTCGCGATCCCCTGGATCGTTGCCCTGTTCGGGTTCTATGTGACCGACATCCCAGGGCTGCGGTCAATCTTTCGGGGGGCGCAGCCCACCCCCGGCGAACACCTGGCATCGGTGCATCGAGGGCTGCACGAAGGGCTGGCGGGCACCCAGCTGGTGCTGGCCGCGCTGCTGCTCTCGCGCGGGCTGCGGTTGGTGTCAGTCCCCCGACTGCGAACGACGCTCTCGATCTATCTGGCGGTGATGCTCACCTACGGCGCGCTGGTGGCGGCCGGCGACGGCTGGAACGAGCAGGTGATCAAGCGCGGGATCGTGTCCTGGAACTTCCCCACCGTACTCACGCCGAAGGTGAACATCGGGTGGGCGCTGGTGATCGCCGCTGCACTGGCAATCCACTTCCTGTGGTTTCGGCGGGAGACACTCAGATCCACCCCCTCCGGCGATACCACCACAGCTGACCAACCGTCGTGATCAGGATCAGAAACCACGAGAACGCATACCCCGCGTGCCAGCGCAACTCGGGAATCGAATGGAAGTTCTGCCCGTACAGGCCCACGATGAAGGTGGGCACGAGTAGCACCGAAGCGATCACGGTCAGCTTCTTGACCACCTCGTTCTGATCTTCGGCGACCTTGGCCTGGTGGTAGTCGCGCACTCCGGCGATCAGGTCGCGCGACAGTTCCAGCCCTTCGGATGCGCGCAGCAACTTGTCGTACGCGCCTCCGAAGCTGAGGGAGGTGTCGCGGTCGAACAGGCCCTGCCCGTCCACGTGGATGCGGTTGTCGACCACACTCCGGACCGCGTCTCGGGTCGGGCCCAGCGTCTGGCGGATGTGCAGCAGGTCGTGCCGGAGGCCGGTCAGGCGCGCCCGCACCTGTGCCGCCGCCCAGTTCTCCACGTGATCCTCGAGCTCGTCGATCTCGCCGTTGAAGGCGTCGATCAGATCCAGGTACCGCTCGGCGATGTCGTCAACCAGGTGGAAAACGAGCATGCCCGGCTTACGCAGCCCCTGGCGCTCGTACACCGACCGGGCTGAGGTGATGTCGAGCGGCGGGTCGCCGGGAGGAGTCTTGCGCACGGACACGATCAGGTCCGGGGTCATGACCACATCCACCTCCTGGTAGAACACCCGGTCGCGGTCGCCATCCACCACCGGCACCAGGAATACCCCGTACACATACGGGCCGTGGCTCTCGATCGTCGGTCGCGGCTCGCGAGCGGGATCCGAAGGCGCCAGCAGCTGGTCGAGCGCACGGGCGTGCAGGCGCCCTGAGCAGGCGTCCTCCAGTTCCGCGCGGTCGGGATCGAGCAGGTCGATCCATGTCGCAGATTCCGCCACCGAATCGAGCGTAGCGACGGCCTCGGTCGGCCTCGATAGACTCCCCGCTCAATCATCGGGATCTGGGGGAAGGGAGGGACATTGGAACGCTACGACGCCGCCGCTATCGAGGCCCGCTGGCAAAAGATCTGGGCGGACGAGCGGATCTTCGAGACCCCCAACCCCGGCCCGGGCGACGACACCACCAGCCTGCGCTACGTGCTCGAGATGCTGCCCTATCCCTCGGGGGAGCTGCACATGGGGCATGTCAAGAACTACACGATGGGGGACGTGGTCACGCTCTTTCGCCGTCGCCACGGCGACCGGGTGATGCACCCCATGGGGTATGACGCCTTCGGGTTGCCGGCCGAGAACGCCGCGCTCAAGTCCGGTCGCCACCCGCGCGAGATGACGCGGCTGAACATCGCCGCCATCCGCAAGCAGATGGTGCGCATGGGGTGGTCGATCGACTGGACGCGGGAACTCTCGACCGCAGAGCCTGAGTACTACCGCTGGACGCAGTGGATCTTCCTGCGGCTGCTGGAGGCCGGCCTGGCCTATCGGCGCGAGGCCGCCGTCAAGTGGTGCCCGGTCGACCAGACGGTGCTGGCCAACGAGCAGGTGATCGACGGCCGCTGCGAGCGCTGCGGTAGCGAGGTTGAGTCGCGCAGTCTGGAGCAGTGGTTCTTCAAGATCACCGCCTATGCGGACCGGCTGCTGGACGACCTGTCCGAGGTGTCATGGCCCGAGCGGGTCGTGACCATGCAGCGAAACTGGATCGGACGCTCGCACGGCGCCCGGGTCGTGTTTCGGCTGGAGGGCGGCGACGACGAGCTGCCGGTGTTCACCACTCGCCCCGACACGCTGTTCGGCGCGACCTTCTTCGCGGTCGCACCCGAGCACCAGTTGGCGCTGGAGCTGGCGCGGGGCACCGAGCACGAGGCCGAGGTGGCCGAGTATGTGCGCCACTCGGCGGGGCTCTCGGCGGTGGAGCGGGCCTCCGAGAAGGTCAAGACGGGTGTCTTCACCGGCCGCTATGTGATCAATCCCGTCAACGACGAGCGGATCCCCGTATGGGTGGCCGACTACGTGCTGATGGAGTACGGCACGGGCGCGCTGATGGCGGTGCCCGCCCACGACGATCGCGACTACGAGTTTGCCCACCGGTTCGGGCTCGAGATCCGTCCCGTGATCCGCCCCCGAGACGGCGCGCCTGACCTCGATGAGGGCCCGTATCTGTCGCATTCCGATGACGACGTGTTGATGAACTCCGGCCGCTTCGACGACGTCGCCGCACCCGAAGCACACGCGGCCATCATCGCCTGGCTGGATCAGGAGGGCCGCGGCCAGGGCACCGTCGCCTACCGGCTGCGGGATTGGCTCTTGTCGCGGCAGCGGTATTGGGGATGCCCGATCCCGATCGTGTACTGCGATCACTGCGGCATGGTGCCGGTACCCGACGATCAGCTGCCGGTGGTGCTACCCGACATCGACGACTACGCCCCGCGCGGCCGCTCGCCCCTGGCTGCGGCGGAGGAGTGGGTGCAGACAACATGTCCCTCGTGTGGCGGCGAGGCTCGCCGCGAGACCGACACGATGGACACCTTCGTCGACTCGTCCTGGTACTACATGCGCTACGCCGACCCGGGTAACGACCAGGCACCGTTTGACCGCGAGATCGTGGATGCGTGGCTGCCGGTCGACCAGTACATCGGCGGGGTTGAGCATGCCGTGCTGCACCTGCTGTACGCGCGATTCTTCACCAAGGCCCTGTATGACCTCGGCTACGTCGGCTTCACCGAGCCGTTCGCGAACCTGTTCACGCAGGGGATGATCTATTACCAGGGCGCGAAGATGAGCAAGAACCGGGGCAACGTGGTGAGTCCCGATGCCATGGTGGCCCAGTACGGCGCCGATACCGCCCGGCTGTATTCACTGTTCCTGGGGCCGCCGGATCAGGACGCGGAGTGGTTTGACGGTGGTGTCGCCGGTGCCCACCGGTTCCTGGCGCGACTGTGGCGGCTGGTGAACGAGTCGGTCGACGAGCTGGGGCCGGGGTTGCCGCAGTCGGTGCCCGCCGACGGCCCGGGTGCCGCGTTGGTGCGAAAGACGCACTGGGCGATCGATAAGGTGACCGCCGATGTCGGCAGCCGGTTTGCATTCAACACCGCCGAGTCGGCCTTGCACGAGCTGGTCGGCGACGTCCAAAACGCCTCGCAGGCAACGCCCGAGCAGCGCCGCTTTGCGCTGGCCACCGCGGTCTCCCTGATCCAGCCCTACGCACCGCATGTGGCCTGCGAGTTGTGGCAGCGGTTGGGGGGAGAGCGGTTGTGGGATGCACCCTGGCCGCAGGCTGACCCGGCGCTTTTGGTCTCGGACGAGGTCACCTATGCGGTTCAGGTCAACGGCAAGCTGCGCGGCGAGATGGTGATGCCGGCAGACGCCGATCGCGACGTGGTGGTGGCCGCGGCCCGCGAGGTGCCGAACGTGATTGGGCATATTGACGGCAAGCAGGCGGTCAAGGAGATCGTCGTGCCCGGCCGGCTTGTGAACCTGGTCGTGCGCTAGTCGGCACGCCTCCGGCGCGGGTTGCGCCTGGAGTCGTGACTATGCCAGAGGGGAAGCTGCTCGCCGTGTTCCCCGAAATCTCACCCAAGCTGCTGGTGACAGTGCTCGCAGGGCTGGCCATCCTGGCCATCGGATGGCAGCACGAGCACCAGTCCGGAGGCGTCGAGCGGGCCTCGTACTCCTCGTCGTCTCCGTCCACCGGCGACTCCCAGGCCTCGGCGGCCGAGCCGGGGCCGATCATCGTGGTGGTCGACATCGCCGGGGCGGTGCGTCATCCCGGTGTGTACCGGCTGCCCTCGGGCGCCCGCGTGCTCGATGCCGTCAAGCGCGCTCGGCCGTTACCTTCGGCCGACGTCTCTGCAGTGAATCTGGCAGCTCGGCTGACCGACGGCGAGCAGGTGGTGATTCCGCGCAGAGGCCAGGCGCAGCCCGCGATCGGCACGGGTGCCGCCGGCACGCCGTCGGCCCCGGTGTCGCTCAACTCGGGCACCTTGGAACAGCTCGAGACGCTCGACGGGATCGGGCCGTCGCTGGCCCAGCGGATCATCGACTACCGCACGACCCACGGCGGTTTTCGATCGATCGCCGATCTCGACCAAGTCTCCGGCATCGGGCCGGCTCGGTTGGCGGCGTTGCGAGGCCACGTCACCTTGTGATCACGGTGCGGGGGCCGGCCGAGCCCACCAGGCTGGTGGCCGCGGTGGTGCTGGGACTGTCCGCGGCGGCATTTGGCAGGCCGGTGTGGGCCGCGTTCGCACTGCTCGCGGGACGCGGACCCCGGATGCGGGTGGCCTGCCTGTCGGTGGCGGTGCTGGCGATGGTGTTCGGAACCCAGCGGGTCGCTCGGTTCGAGCACCGCGCCCTCGCACCGGGGGCGTTCTCAGGTGTCGTCACCGTCACCGCTCAGCCGGGATCGGGACGAGCGCTGGCGTCAGTGCAGGGGGCCGGGGAGACGGTGGTGCTGGTCTCCCACTCGACACCGCTCGAACAGGGCGGCGAGTACCGCGTTTCGGGGGAGCTGCGTCCGATCGACGACGTCGTGGCCGCCTACTACGCAACCCAGGGAGCGCACCTCGACCTGCGAGCCCGGCGGGCGGTCGAGATCGGCCGTCGCGGGGGGTTGTGGGGCGTGATCGACACCGTTCATCGGCAGGCGCTGGGGGTGATCGACCGCGGCGGAGGCACCGAATCCAGCCGCGGCCTGGTCGCGGGCATCACGCTCGGAGATGCCGCCGCGATTCCATTTGACG
The DNA here is from genome assembly GCA_963811675.1 of uncultured Actinomycetes bacterium. Taxonomy (GTDB): domain Bacteria; phylum Actinomycetota; class Thermoleophilia; order Gaiellales; family JAICJC01; genus CAVPTL01. The sequence continues at coordinate 234,253 of CAWESH010000012.1, forward strand.
ACCGCGACCGGTTGCGGGCCAGTGGTCTTTACCACGTGGTCGCTGCGAGCGGCCAGAACGTCGCGCTGGTGACGATGCTGGTGATCGTGGGCCTCGGACTCGCCGGTGTTATCGGCGTTCCCGCACGGCTGTCGGCGGCCGGCCTGGTCACGCTCTACGTGCTGGTTGCGGCGGCCGGCCCGTCGATCGTGCGGGCGGGCGTGGCAGGGCTGCTGGTCGCCGCCACTTGGCTGGTATCACGGCCCACGCTTCGCTGGCATCTGTTGCTGTTCGGCGCCGCAGTGGTACTGGCGTTCAATCCGCTGGAGCTGTTCGACCCCGGATTTCAGCTGTCGTTTGCCGCGGTGATCGCGATCTACGAGGTGGCGCCGCGATTGCCGTCGCGGCTTGGCCCGGCCGTGGCGGTGTCAGTGGCCTGCACGCTGGTGACCACACCAATCGCGTGGTGGCACTTCGGTCGGCTGGCGCCGCTGTCGGTGCCCGCGAACCTGTTGGCGTTGCCGGTGGTGGCCCCGATCCTGTGGCTTGGAATCACCGCCACGGTGGTGGGGTCGATCGTGCCGCCGGCCGGGGCGCTGCTGCTCGCGCCTGCAAATGTTCTGGCCGGGTATCTGCTGTGGGTCTCGGCTCTGTGCTCCTGAACCGATCGCACTCGCAGCTCACACCATGAGGGGATGTGGCGTAGAGATCGAGATCGTCGACGACCATACGTTGGTTATCCGCGCCAGGTTCGACAGCTCCGGTCGCTGCGACCGCCAGACGTCGCGCTTGTGGGGATGCTCTCGGCACCGTGCTCGTACATCGGGTCGGCATGCGAGAATGTGCGTGTGAAACTCTCTGCAAAGGCCGACTACGCCGTGCGAGCCGTGCTGGTGCTCGCCGCCCATGAAGGCGAGCGGCCGGTCAAGGGCGAGGCCATCGCCCGAGCGCAGGACCTGCCTCCCAAGTTCGTCGAGAACATTCTGGGCGAGCTGAAGCACGCGGGCATCGTCAGCTCCCAACGTGGGCCGGACGGTGGTTATCGACTGGCGCGGGCACCGGCAGAAGTGACGCTGGCCGACGTGATCCGGGTGGTCGACGGGCCGATCGCCGCGGTCGCTGGGGTGCGCCCCGAGGATGTGTCCTACCCGCCGGGAGCCGAAGCCCTGCCGGGAGTGTGGCTGGAGGCCCGGGGAATGCTTCGATCGGTGCTGGAGACCACCACCTTCGCCGATCTGGTGGAGCGCTCTCGCAGGCTCGCGGCCGGTGGCACGCGACCAGGCGGGACGGTACGTTCGGCGAGCTGACGCGGCGATGGATCTCAAGCCTGTCTACCTGATCTGCGGCAGCGACTGGCCCAAGGTGGACTCGGCCATCGCCCGGCTGCGTGATCGATTCCAAGAGGAGTCGATCGAGCAGCTCTCGGTGGGGGAGGAGGGCGTGGACGTGGTGGCCTCGTGCAACGCGCTGGATCTGCTGGGCGGGCCGCGGCTGGTGCTGGTGCGCGGCGCCGAGGCGCTCTCCGACGAGGACGCCGCCGCCATCGCCGTGTATCTGCAATCGCCCACCCCAGAAACCTGCCTGGCACTGTTCGGTGGAGGTGGGATCGATCCCAAAAGCCCGCTGGTGCAGGCTATCGAGGGGGTCGGCGAGGCCCGCTTCTTCGATGCTCCCGACCGAAAGCAGGCCGCCGATTGGGTGGTCAAGCGGTTCGCCGCCGACGGGGTCAGCTGTTCGGTGCCGGTGGCCCGCAGGCTGGTGGAGCTGGTCGGCGAGGACATGGGCGATCTCGCGCCGGAGGTTGAAAAGCTGATCGTGTTCGCGCGCGGAGAGGCGCCCGAGGTCGAGGACGTCGAGGCGCTGGTGCCGCCGCAGGTCGAGATCAAGCCGTGGGAGATCACCGACGCGTGGGGCAGGGGCGACTCGGCCTCGATGATCGCTTTGGCAGTTGCCGACATCGACGCCCCCGGCGACGTCAACCGGGTCGTCTCCCAGCTGTCCGCCCATGTTCGCAAGGTGTGGCGGGCCGCCAGCCTGCTGGAGCGGGGCGCCACTCAGGCAGATGTGGCCAAGGAGCTGGGGATGAAGCCCTACCCGACGCAGAAGCTGGTGGCGCAGGCCCAGCGGTTCGGGGCGGCCGAGCTGGGTACAGCGATCGTGCGATTGTCGCAGCTGGATCTGGCGGTCAAGGGCGGGAGCCGGTTGAACGCACGCTTCGAGCTCGAGCTCGCGCTGGCAGAGATCGCGACGGGATGAACGCTCAGACGGCGGCGGCCGCGGTGGCCACGCTGGTATCGATCGCGTGCACGGTGACTGTTGCGCGCCGCGCCCGTGACCGAGCTGCGCTGCGCGCGCCGCTGATTGCCTGGACGATTGCCTTTGGCCTGTTCGCAATCGCCGACGCGGCGCTGTGGTACGGGGCGGCGCGCGGATGGACCGCTCCCGTGTTTCGGCTGTACTACCTCACCGGAGGCATCCTGGTGGTTGCCTATCTGGCGGTGGGAGAGCTGCTCTTGGTGCTGCCGGGCCGGCGAGTTGCCCGGGTCACGGCGGCCACCATGCTGTTCCTCACGTTCGCGGCGGTCAGCGCCGTGCTGGCCGCGCAGGTCGACGACCAGAAGCTGGCCGCCGCCGGCGCCGCCCCACCCAACGGCGCACTTGTCGGGACTCCGCCGATCGCACTGGCGATCGTGCTCAACTCGGTGGGGACGGTGGTGGTGCTGGTCGGCTCGGTGCTGTCGGCCCGCAGGCGGCGCGACTGGCGCCCGCTGCTGGTCGCGGTCGGCGTCGGCGTGGTCGCGCTGACCGCCAGCGCAACTCGCCTCAACAGCTACACGCTGTTCGCGCTCGGCCAGGCCCTGGGAGTGGTACTGATCTTCCTGGGGCTGGTTACACGGAGGCCGTCTGGCCCGCGATGATGCGCTGGGCCTGCGACTTGCGTCGAGCGGCGGTGTTCTTGTGGATGGCGTGGTGGGCGGCAGCCCGGTCGACCAAGCCCTGCAGGGTCGCGTGGGTCTCGGCCGCGCGCTCGGTGTCGCCGGCTTCTACCTCGGCCGCCAACCGCCGGAACAGCGTCTTGATCTGGGTCTTGTAGTGCAGGTTCTCGAGGCGCTGTCGCGCCGCTGTCCTGACCCGCTTGGCCTGCTGTTTAGAGTTCGCCACGAACCATCCTTGAGATTGCAGGGCAACACGCCCGTTGCCGAGCGCGGGGATGATAGCAAACCCGGTCTGTAGACTCAGCCGCCGATGGCATCAGATCCCACCCGCAGGCGGCTGGCCGCTTCGACCGCAGCATTCGGATCGGCCACGCTGGTGTCGCGGGTGGCCGGATTGGTGCGCGAGATGCTGGCCGCCTTCTTCTTTGGGGCGAGCACCACCTACAGCGCGTTTGTGATCGCCTTCAACGTGCCCAACCTGATCCGCAGCCTGGTTGCCGACAATGCCATCAGCGCCGCCTTCGTGCCGGTGTTCGTGGAGTTGCGCGAGACCCGCGGCGAAGCTGAGGCCTGGCGAGTCGCAAGCATCGTGATCTGGATGACTGCGATCGTTCTAGGGGCCATCTCGGCGGTGTTCATGCTGGCTGCGCCGTGGTTCATGCAGATCTTCGTGCCCGGCCGAGGGGTCAGCAACAGCCTGGTGGTGTCGCTCGCCCAGATCATGTTCCCGATCGTTGTGATTCTGGGGCTGACCGGTGTGGTCACCGGCATCCTCAACTCCTACAACATCTTTGGCCTACCGGCGTTTGCGCCGGTGATCTGGAACCTGGTGATCATCGGGTTCCTGCTGGCCGATCGGGGCAACGTGTACGCCTACGCGTGGGGAGTGCTGGTGGCCACGGTGATCCAGTTTCTGATCCCCCTGCCCCTGCTGCGCGGCCGTGCACGGCGAGGGCTGGTGTTCTCACTGGCCTGGGACAATCCCGACGTCAGGCGGATCCTCAAGCTGATGATCCCGGTCACGATCGGGCTGGGGCTGATCAACATCAACCTCACCATCGACCTGGCCGTGGGCTCGCTGGCGTCGTCGGGGGACGTTCCGGGCGAGCTCAGCTACGCATTTCGGCTGTTCATGCTTCCCCAAGGGCTGTTCTCGGTGGCTGTCTCGGCTGTGCTCTTTCCCGAGATCTCGAGACTGGTGGCGCTGGGCGACTTCGCCGGATTCCGAGCGCGGGTGTCCGAGGGGACGCGCACCATCATCTTTCTGCTGTTGCCCGCGTCGGTGATCTCGATTGCGTTTGCCGATCCGATCACGAGGCTCTTGTTCCAGCACGGCGTATTCAGCACCGACGACACCCATGAGGTGGCGCTGGCATTGACCACGTTCTCCTTGGGTCTGATCTTCAACGGTCTGGCGCTGCTGCTCACGCGTGCGTTCTTTGCGCTACAGGAGCCCCGCATCCCGACCATGGTGGCCGCCGTCAACCTGTTCTTGAATCTGGTTCTCGATCTGGCCTTGTACCAGCCGTACGGAGCCGCCGGGATCGCCCTCGCCACCTCGATTGTGACGGCCTTCAACGCGATCGTGCTGGCGATCCTTTTGCGCCGGCGGGTCGGCAGCTTGGAGTTCGGTGCGATCGCCGGGGAGGTGGGCCGGATCGCGGTCGCGTCGGTGTATCTGGTGGTGGCCGCCTACGGGCTGTGGTGGGTGCTGGATCAGCTTCTGGGACAGTCGCTGGTGGCGCAGATCGTCAGCCTGGGCCTGGGGCTGGGTGTCGGCGCGGCCTGTTTCATCGCGGCCGGCAGGATGCTGCGACTGGCCGACGTCGGCATTTTGCAGACGCTGGTCACGCGCGGCCGCTAGGCGGGCTTTGCACCGAGTCGCACAATCTAGGTCGGCACTACCGTAGGCTCGGGGGATGCCGACGGTGGACTCCTCCGGGATCCGGATCCACTACAGCGTCGAGGGCGACGGCCCGGCGCTGGTGCTGCACAGCGGCGTGGCCGGCGATATGCGGGTGTGGCGCGATGCCGGCTACCTCGACGGCCTGGCGGGTATGACAGTCGTCACCATCGACCCTCGCGGGCACGGGCTGAGCGATCGGCCGCTGGGTCTGGCCGCCCATCGCATCGAGCACTATGTCGGCGATGTGCTGCAGGTGCTGAACGCCGCGGCGATCGAACACTGCTCGTTTCTCGGCCACGGCGACGGGGCGTGCGTCGGAGTGGAACTGGCGGTGCGACACCCGCACAGAATCGGCCGTTTGGTAGCCGTTGGTGCGATCGAGGACCCGGCGGGCCGGCCGGGTGTTGTGCGGGCCTTGCGTGGGGCGGGGCTGGTGCCGGTGGTGCGGACGCTGGCGCGGGCGGAGGGGCTGGAGCTACCCAGTTGGCTGTGGCTCCAGCTGATCGAGTCCGACCTCAATATGGTGTGCTGCCAGCTGGAGGCCTGGTCGGACTGGCCGGGAGTGTGGCCGCTGCTACCTCAGGTGACGGTGCCGACCTTGTTTGTGGTGGGGCAGTACGAGGATCCCGCCGGCGATGCCGCACGCGCGGCCGCGGCTGTCCCCGGAGGGGTTGCGGCCACGGTGGAGCGCGCTGGTCATCTGGGGCTTCTGCTGCAGACTGATGCCGTGCTGCGGGCGGCGGCGCCGTTCCTCTGCGAGGTCGCCCGGTAACCTGCATACATGCCGCTTTCGCGCATCCGCAACTTCTCCATCATCGCTCACATCGACCACGGCAAGTCGACGCTGGCCGATCGCATCCTGCAGATGACCCAGACCGTCGCCGAGCGCGATATGCGCGCTCAGCTGCTCGACTCGATGGATCTCGAGCGCGAGCGCGGGATCACGATCAAGGCCCAAGCCGTGCGCGTGATGTTCCGCGCGGCGGACGAGCGCATGTACGAACTCAACCTGATCGACACGCCGGGGCACGTCGACTTCAGCTACGAGGTCAGTCGCAGCCTGGCGGCCTGCGAGGGCGCGCTGCTGGTGGTGGACGCCGCCCAGGGGATCGAGGCCCAGACGCTGGCCAACGCCTACCTGGCGATCGAGGGAAACCTCGAGATCGTCCCGGTCGTCAACAAGATCGACCTGCCGTCGGCCGACCCCGACGGCGTGTCGGCCGAGGTGGCGGGACTGGTGGGCGGTTCACCTGACGACGTGCTGCGGATCTCGGCCAAGACCGGGGCCGGCATGGAGCAGGTGTTGCAGGCGATCGTCGACCACATCCCGGCGCCGTCCGGTGACGCCGTGCGCGCCGCCGCGCGCGCTGATCTTCGATTCGATCTACGACCAGTACCGGGGTGTGGTGGCGTTCGTACGCATGGTCGACGGCAGCTTTCATCCCGGCGACCGGGTGCGGGCGATGGCCGCCACGACCACCTTTGATGTGGAGGAACTCGGCTTCTTCTCGCCCGGGATGCGGCCGGCAAAGCATCTGGCGGCGGGCGAGGTCGGCTACATCATCACCGGGCTCAAGGACGTGTCGCAGCTGCGGGTGGGGGATACGCTCACCCACGCCAGGCAGGGTGCGACCGAAGCGCTGCCGGGATATCTCGAGGTCAAACCGATGGTGTTTGCCGGCCTGTTCCCGACCGACTCCGACGAGTACCCCGAGCTGCGCGACGCACTCGGAGAAGCTGAAGCTGAACGACGCCGCCCTGTCGTACGAACCGGAGAGTTCGCGGGCGCTCGGATTCGGGTTTCGGTGCGGCTTTCTGGGGCTGCTGCACATGGACATCGTGCGCGAGCGGCTGGAGCGCGAGTACGAGCTCGATCTGCTGGTGACCGCACCCAACGTCGCCTACCGCGCCCAGGTGGCCGACGGCAGCTGGGTGGAGGTGCACAACCCGGCCCAGATGCCCGATGCCGACATCCTGGCCACCGAGGAGCCGTACGTGCGGGCGTCCACCATCACCCCCAAAGAGCACGTGGGCACGGTCATGGAACTCAACCAGGAGCGCCGCGGCGAGTACCACCACATGGCGTATCTGAGCGAGGAGCGGGTGCAGTTGGTGTACGACATCCCGCTGGCCGAGATCGTGCTCGACTACTACGACAAGCTCAAGAGTCGCACCCGCGGCTACGCGTCGTTCGACTACGACCTGCTCGGGTTCCGCGAGGGCAAGGTGGTCAAGGTGGACGTGCTGCTGGCAGGCGAACGGGTCGACTCGCTGTCGCTGATCACCCACCGCGACAACGCCCAGCGCCAGGGGCGGGTGCTGGTGGAGACGCTGCGCGAGCGGATTCCCCGGCAGATGTTCGACGTCGCCATCCAGGCTGCGATCGGGTCGCGCGTGATTGCCCGCGAGACGGTCAAGGCCAAGCGCAAGGACGTCACCGCCAAGTGCTACGGCGGCGACATCTCCCGCAAGCGCAAGCTGCTGGAAAAGCAGAAGAAGGGGAAGCGGCGGATGAAGCAGGTGGGCAGCGTCGAGGTGCCCCAGGAGGCATTCCTGGCGGTGCTCGAGATCAACCGGGAGTCGGCGTGAGCGCCCGGGTCGATCATCTGTACGTGCACGTGCCGTTTTGCGCCCACCGCTGCGGCTACTGCGACTTCGTCACCGTGACCGGCAACGAGCACCTGCAGGCACGGTACGTGGACGCGCTTTTGGCCGAGCTGTCGGCCGTTCGGTCTCCGCTGGAGACGGTGTTCATCGGCGGCGGCACGCCCACCCTGCTGGACGACGTGCAACTCGCCCGGCTGCTCGCCGGCCTGCCGGCGGCCGGTGAGATCACGATCGAGTGCAATCCCGAGACGGTCACGCCCGCAAAGGCTCGAGTGTTGGTCGAGGGTGGGGTGACACGAGTGTCGGTTGGGGCGCAGAGCTTCAACGCCACCCACCTGGAGACGCTCGAACGACTGGCTCAACCGGACACCGTTCGGCTTGCAGTGCGGCATTTGCGAGCGGCGGGCATCTCAAACCTCAACCTCGACTTGATGTTTGGGGTTCCGGGTCAGAGCGAGGCCGATCTCAAGCTCGACCTCGACAACGTGTTGAGCCTCGAGCCTCAGCACATCAGCTACTACGAGCTGGAAGCCAAGCCCGGCACGCGCTTCACACACCGCCACGGTGCCGCGCTGGAACTCGTCGCCGAAAGCATGGAGCACTTCTACCAGGTGGTGGTGGGGACGCTCCGGGCCGCCGGCTACCGCTGGTATGAGACCGCCAACTTCTGCCGGCCCGGGCACGAGTCCCAGCACAACCTCGGCTACTGGCTCGGGCACGACTACCTCGGCATCGGCGTGGGTGCCGTCTCCACCGTCGGTCTGGAACGGCGCAAGGTGCGGCCCAGCCTGCCGCGGTACCTGGAGGCGGTGGAGTCGGGGGCCGCCCCCGAGACCGAGCTCGAGCTGCTGACCGCGTCGCAGCGCGAGCTGGAGCGATTGATGCTCGGTCTGCGCCTCGATCGGCCGGTACAGGTGGCTTCGGTGTCCGGTGTGCTGGATGAATCCGGCGTCTCGAGGATGGAGCGAGCAGGGATGGTGCGCCGGGGCGACGGCATGATGTGGCTGACAGACCGCGGCCGCCACGTCGCCGACGAAGTGGTCGTCTCGATGGTGCGATGAGCCAGCGTCCCGAACTCTCTCCCCGGCAGGTGCAGATCCTGACCGATGTGGTGGCGTCCTACATCGCCACCGGTCACCCCGTGGGATCACGCACGCTGGTGGAGAAGAACGAGATCGACGCCTCGGCGTCGACGGTGCGATACGAGCTCGCCGAGCTGGAGACGCGCGGCCTGCTCAACCATCCGCATACCTCGGCCGGGCGGGTGCCCACCGACGCCGGGTACCGGCTGTACGCCGAACTCTTGCTGCAGCAGCCGCTGGGAGCGGCCAGCCTGCCCGTGGATCTCAGTGCCACCCGATCCGAGATCGACTCGGCGCTGCGCGCCACCACCGAGATGCTGTCGCACGTCACCTCGCTGCTGGCGCTGGTCACCGCTCCGCCGCTGGATACGACTGAGATCCGGCGGGTGGAGGTGCTGCTGTTGCAGGCGCAGGTGGTGATGGTGGTTGTGATCACCTCCACCGGCGGGGTCACGAAGAAGATCTTCCCGTTCCCGGCCGCGGTTGATCCCAAGCTGGTGGAATGGGCGGGCGAGTTCCTCAACGAGCAGCTCGGGGGCGTCCGGGCCGGCACCCGTACGCTTCAGACCCGGCTGGAGGAGCCGGGGCTCTCGCCGGTCGAGCGGCAGCTGATCGACACTCTGCGCCCCGCCTTCACCGAGCTGGTCGAGGGTGGCGAGCAGATGCTCTACATCGGCGGCGCCGCGCGGCTCTTGGAGGAGATGCGATTCGCCGATCTGGCCGAGATCAACGGTCTCATGCGGGTGCTCGAGGAGCGCATGGATCTGCTCGAGATGTTGCGTGGCGCGCTCGACTCGCGGCGGCTGTACGTGCGCGTCGGCAGTGACAACGCGGTGCCCCACATGCATGCGCTGGCGATGGTTGCCGCCAACTACGGCTTGGTCACACAAAACCTTGGCACCGTCTCGCTGATCGGGCCGATGCGGATGGACTACGCGACCGCGATCCGGTCGGTGCGCGGCGCTGCGGCGGCGCTGTCGGCGTTCGTCGAAGACATGTACGAGGAGTAGCGACCGGGGCTGAATCGGCGTTTGGCGGCGTCGATCACCCGGGCCGTGACGAGAGCCGCGCGCTTCTGGCTGACCTGGCTCCCGGCGGCGGGTGCGGTGGTCGGCATGCTGGTGGTGAGCGTGTCCCGGCCCTGGCGCCTGGTCGATCTCGAGTACGCGTTTCTGCCGGCGGCCCGGGCGGTGCTCCACGGCCAATCCCCGTACGCGGGGGCCTACGCGCAGCTTCGCCAGATTGGCAGCGCCTACATCTATCCGCCTCCGATCGCATTCCTGGCCGTCCCCCTCACCGTGCTCCCAAAGCCGGCCGCCGCGGCGCTCTTCACCACGATCATGGTGGCGGGGACGGTGGCCGGGCTGTGGCTTTTGGGTGTCCGCGACGGGCGCTGCTACGCGCTTGCACTCGTGGCGCACCCGGTGCTTGCCGCCGAGCTCGCGGGCGCGCTCAGCGTGCTCATCATGCTGGTCATGGCAGCGGCCTGGCGGTGGCGCGACTCGCCCTCGGCGGTCGGCTGCCTGGTCGCGCTGGCAATCGCCGCGAAGCTCTTCTGCTGGCCGCTTGCGGTGTGGCTCCTGCTCACTGGCCGGCTGCGCGCGGCGGCGGTGGCCGCGGTGGTCGGCGCCGGGATGATCGCCGGTTCGTGGGCCGTGATCGGCTTCGCAGGGCTGCGTGAGTATCCGCGGCTGCTCTCGTGGGTGACCGCGTCGGAGGCAGCCGACAGCTATTCACCGGCGGCACTTCTGCACCGGGTGGGTGTTCCGCTGGCCGCCGGTGAGCTGATCGGGGTGGCCGCCGCGCTCGCGGCGCTGGTCGCGGCGGCGCGATCGCGCAATCAGGTCGCGTTCCTGGGAGCTGTCGCAGCGACGCTACTGGCCTCCCCGATCGTGTGGGCTCACTACTTCACGCTGCTGCTGATTCCGTGCGCACTCGGCTGGCCACGGCTCGCGGCACCGTGGTTTCTGCTACTCGGTGGCTGGGTTTTGATCGCGCACGAGAACGTTTCGGGCAGTCTCATCGCGTTGATTGGCTACCAGGCGATCGCGGCCGCGCTGTTCGTCCTGGCGGTACGCCGCCGGCCGTGTCGACACGGCGTATGCGAGGCGTGAGCCCCGGTGGGTTGCGGTGGGCGGTGTGGCTGCCCGCCGCCGCTCTGAAGGCACTCGCCGTATGACGGCGCGTATGCCCGGTTTGACCTGATCCGTTCGGCCTACGTCTACCCACCGCCGGTCGCCGTCCTGGTAATCCCGTTCGCAGGGTTCTCGGCGCCGGTCGCCGGGGTGCTTTTCACGATGGGGACGTGGGCGGCGATCGGATTCGCCGGCCTGCGCGGCTACCTTCACCTGCTCTCGTACGTGACGTCGCACGAGGCCGCCGACGGCTACTCGCCGGCGGGACTTCTGCACGCGGCCGGTGTGCCGCTGGCCGTGGGGGAGGGCGTGGCGGTGGCAGCGGCGCTGCTCGTGATTGCAACGATGGTGGTGCGGCGCAGTGACGATGCGACCGTGTTCGTTGCCGCGATCGCGGGGGCGCTGGTGGCTTCACCGGTGGTCTGGGATCACTACTTCGTGCTGCTCGTGATCCCGTGCGCGCTGGCGTGGCCGGGACTCTCGCCGGGGTGGGTGCTGCTGCTGGGCGGCTGGATACTGGTGGCCGACCCACCAGGATTCGCCGTCACTCGCCGGGGCGATTGCCTACGACCTGATGGCCGCGGCGATGGTCGCCATGAGTGTGCGCGCGATGGCCTTAAAAAGGAATCGCGCGGCGGTGAGGGGCTCCAGTCCTCACCACCGCGCTTCGACTCCGACCCCCGGCGCCGAGTTGAACGATGAGACCCCAGAAGACGTTTCGTTTCTCGTTCGGCGGCCCACCGATTGAGGAGTTTGTCTTCGGCATCGCTTTCTCGGCTGTGCCGTTTCGCGTTGTAGGCTCAATCTACTCGCTTGGGCCCGCCGGAGTCAAGTACCTAAAATGGGTGAAATCAAGTTCTAGATAAATGTCGCTTCACTTCCCGTATTATCCTGATGCTTAAGCCAAAAATTCTGGATCAGTGAAGACATCTGCAGGAGATCTAGTCAAGTACGGGATCATGCGCTAACCTGAGGGCATGGGGTCACCCGGCCAAACCCGCGAGAATCGCAGGAGCGCCCGTACCGTTAGCACGCCCACGGGGGTCGGCGTGCGCGTACGCGCGCTGCGCATCTCGTCTGGCCTGACCCAGGCTGAGCTGGGCGGTTCACGCTTCACGAAGGAGTACGTGAGCCAGGTCGAGCTCGGGAAGACCAAGCCGTCAGATGCGGCCCTCGCCTGGTTTGCGCAAGCGCTGGGTGTCGATCGCGTCACGCTTGAAGGGGAAAGCGGAGTCTCTGCCCGCGCGGCCTGCGAAGCAGCAGTCGCGCGGGCAGAGGCCGAGATCGAGGCGCATCGTGATCACGAGGCGCTCGCAATTCTTGCCGACGCCGACACCGCCGCCGAGCGCAGCGGCGGACGATCGCCTGCGCTTTCGCCACGCGCAGGCGCGGGGGTGGGCGCTGCAGGCGATCGGGCAGATGCCCGAGGCGCTGTCTGCACTGGCGCAGGCCGGCGTGCTGGCCGACAGCCTGACCGCACACCGATCGCGCGCGGCGTCCTTTACCGCGTCGGGCTGGTTCGCTACAAGATGGGCAGCCTGGCCACCGCGGCCGCGGCGCTGGATGAGGCGGCCAAGCTGGCCGAGGGTGCGCCCGAGCCGTCGGATGCGCTGCGGGTTCGGATCCTCAACGTCCGCGCCAAGGTGCGCCGGCGCCAGAAGGACTTCACGGCGGCGTCCGAGGACATCACCCAGGCGCTCGAGCTGGCCCGCTCGCTGAACGACGACCGGGTGCTGGCCGAGACGCTGCTGGATGCGTCGCTGGTGGCCGAGCGCCAGAACCAGTACTCGCTGGCACGCGAGTACGCCGAACGTTCCAAGGTGTTGTACGAGCGCGTGTCCGACCACGAGTACGTCGGCAAGCTGCTGAACAACCTCGGCCAGCTGCGGGCGATCACCGGCAAGCCGGACGAGGCGGTGCCGCTGCTGACCGAGTCGTTCCGGATCGCGGTCGAGCAGGACAACCGCGTCGATGCCGGGTTTGCAGCCTCTTCTCTGGCGTCGGCAAAGCTCCACACCGGCGACTACGAAGGCGCGATCGAGAGCGGAAATCGCGCAATCGGGTTATTGGGTTCTCGCCTGGAATACCGAGAAGAAGAAGGGAACGCTCGAATCGTGATCGGCCGCGCTCAGATGGCGTTGGATCGCATCGACGAGGCTGAGCGCTCGTTTGCGGCCGCGGCGAACTGTTTCGAAGCGGTCGAGACGGTCAGCCATCTGGCCGGCTCTTGGGTGGCACTCGGTGATGTGGCCGAGAAAAGGGGGGAGACGGTGAAAGCAGCAGAGCTGTACCGGCGGGCCGCAGAGGCCCTCCAGGACGTTCGCTGGTAGCACCGCTCTCGAGGTTTAGGAGGGTATGGGATGAAGTACATCGCTCGACGTCCGGCGTTGCTCATGGCCGTGACCGCGCTCGCGCTGCTTGCCGCGCGGGTGAGTCATCACGGCCATCACTTCGGCCGGGGCTTTCACCAATGGTGAGGTGAGTAGGCAGCGCTCGCCACGCGTCGATCTACAATCGGCGCGTGGCCAAGCGCGACTACTACGAGGTGCTGGGCGTCGCCCAAGACGCCACCGACGCCGACATCAAGAAATCGTTTCGGCGGATGGCGCGTGAGCTGCACCCGGATGTGAATCCCGAGCCCGCTGCCGGCGAGCAGTTTCGCGAGGCCGCCGAGGCCTACGAGGTGTTGAGCGATCCCGACACCCGCGCCCGGTACGACCGCTTCGGGCACGCCGGGGTGTCCCAGAGCCAGCTGCACACCGAGCAGTTCATGGACTTCTCGTCGCTCAGCGACCTGCTGGGAGCGTTCTTCGGCGACGACATCTTCGGCGGCGCCGGGGGCAGAGGCCGGCGCCGGGGCAGCGATGCCCAGGTGGAGGTCGACCTGACGCTGGTCGAGGCCGCCTTCGGTGTCAAGCGCACGGTGGAGGTCGACCTGGTGGCCGCCTGCGACGTGTGCGAGGGGGTCGGCGCCGAGCCGGGCACAGCGGTCGAGACCTGCCCCACCTGCGGAGGGGCCGGGCGGGTGCAGCACGTTGCCCAGACGGCCTTCGGTCAGTTCGTTCAGACCGGCGCGTGTGCGGCGTGCGGTGGCCGCGGTCAGAAGATCGCCCACCCGTGCAAGACCTGCCGAGGGCGCGGGGTGCGGCGGGTGCGGTCGCCGATCGAGGTGGAGATCCCCCCCGGCATCGCCGACGGGCAGCGGATGCGGCTGACAGACCGCGGGCATGTGGACGAGCCCGGGGCACAGCCCGGCGACCTGTACGTGGGTGTGTCGGTGGCGACCGATCCACGCTTCCAGCGCGACGGCAACGACCTGGTGTCGGTGCTCGAGCTGCCGTTCAGCCAGGCGGCGCTGGGAGTGACCGTTTCGGTCGAGACGATCGACGGTGCCGAGCCGCTCGAGGTGCGCGCCGGCGCCCAGGCCAACGAGATGCTGGTACTGCGGGGCAAGGGCATCCCGGTGCTGGGCGGTCGCGGGCGGGGAGACCATCGAGTGGTGTTGAACGTGCTGGTGCCGCTGCGGCTGACCGACGAGCAGCGCGCGATCCTGAAACAGTTCGAGGGCACCGTCGACGACACCACCTACGCGAGTGACAACGGCTTCTTCGGCCGTCTGCGGGCCGCATTTCGGTGAGGCGATACTCGATGCGGGTGGAAGCGCACCAGGCTGATGTCGCCCTGCTGCAGATGTTGGAGTGGTTTCCCGGCGGCATCGAGCAGGAGGACGGTCCCGAGGGGGTGGTGCTGTCGGGCTACGCCGAGCAGCCGCCGGCCGATGGTCTGACCGAGCAGCGCCGTCGAGGCCGGGTGGGAGACGCGCTGGCGCGAGTTCCACCGTCCGGTGCGGGTGGGTGGTCTGTGGATCGGTCCGCCGTGGTCTGTCGCCGGAGGAGATCGCGGTGGTGATCGACCCCGGGTCGGCGTTCGGCACCGGGGCGCATCCGTCCACCCGGGCTGCGCTCGAACTTCTGCAGCGCTTCGCATCCCCAGCCGCTGCTCGACCTGGGGTGTGGCTCGGGGGTGCTCTCGATCGCGGCGCTGAAGCTGGGATTCGGTCCGGTGGCGGCCTTCGACCTGGATCCGCTGGCGGTGTCGGCGGCCGCTGATAACGCCGCCGTGAACGCGGTCAGCTTCACCGTCGAGCGAGCGGACGTGCTGACCGATCCGCTGCCCCCGGCGCCGCTGTGGCTGGCAAACCTCCAGCTCGACCTGATCCAGCGGCTGCTGGAGCGTGCCGACCTACCCGAGGTGGTGATCGTCTCGGGTCTGCTCTCGTCTCAATCGGTGGGCGGGCAGGAGCGGGTCGAGATCGACGACTGGGCGGCCGAGGTGATCCGCACGGGGTGAGCCGGCACAGCTACCGATTCTTCGCCGAGCGGGTGTCCGACGGGGTCGCTGAGCTGTCGCCGGGCGACCAGCACCACCTGACGGATGTGTTGCGCATGCGGGTCGGCGATACTTGCGAGGTGGCCCACGGTGGCCACGTCTGGATGGCGCGGGTTTCGGCCCGGGGCCTGATCTTGATCGAGGAGGTGGCGGTGGTGGCTCGCGCTCCGTCGGTGACGGTGTGGATCGCACAACCCGGTGCGCGCTCGGACGCAGCGGTCGAGAAGCTGACCGAGCTGGGCGTCGGCGCGGTGGGGGCGCTGCGATCGGATCTGATCAAGGGCTCATTCACGCCCGCTCGGATGGAGCGCTGGAAGCGCGTGGCCGAGGCTGCCGCCAAACAATCGAAGCAGTCCCGAGTGCCGGAGATCCTGGGAATCGCTCGGTTCGCGGATGTGCTCTCACCCGACGCGGTGGTGCTCAATCTGGAAGGCGCCTCGGGCGGCCTGGCCGATCGGATCGTGGGGCGGCGGTCGGCCACGCTTCTGATCGGTCCCGAGCCGGGCTTCTCCACGGAGGAACTCGAGCTGGCTCGCTCGCGCGGAGTGGCCGTCGCCACATTCGGCCCGGTGGTGTTGCGCACCGAGACCGCGGCGATCGTGGCCGCTGCCTTGACGCTGCGTGAGATGGGGTTTCTGGGGTGACCACCTTCGCCACCGAGTTTCTGGGCTGCAAGGTGTCGTTGGCCGATGCCCAGGCGGTGCGCGAGCGGTTGATCGGCGACGGTCACGTCGAGTCCGACGCGGCGGCCGTCCGGGTGGTCAATACCTGTTGTGTCACCTCCGAGGCGGTGGCCAAGTCGCGCAAGGCGGTGCGCCGTGCCGCTCGCTCGGCCGAGCGGGTGTACGTCACCGGCTGTGCCGCCAACCTGGAGGGCGCGTTCGACGGGCTGGAGCCGAATGTGACCGTGGTGGCAGCCCGCGCGGAGCCGACTCCCGAGATCGTCGCCGAGGCGATCGGCGCGCTGGCCTGCACGGGTGCTGCGCCGGCGTTTGCCCGCACCCGGGCGTATGTGCGCGTGCAGGACGGCTGCTCGTTCTCGTGCAGCTACTGCGTGATCCCAGCGGTGCGCGGTGCCAGCCGCAGCCGTGATTCCCGGGCAGTGCTGCGCGAGGTGCAGCGGCGCAGCGGCCAGGGGCATCGTGAGATCGTCCTGACCGGGATCAACCTGGGCTGCTTTCGGGATCGCGCCGCCGGGATGCGACTGGCGGATCTGCTGGTGGCGGTGGCCGACGTGGACGGGATCGAGCGGGTGCGCCTGTCCTCGATCGAGATCAACCATCTCACCGACGGCTTGCTGGCGGCGTTCAGCCACCCTCGGGTGGCACCGCACCTGCATGTGCCGATGCAATCCGGCGACGACGGCGTGCTGCGGGCGATGCGACGCAGGTACGACCGAGCCGGGTTCTTGGCCAGGATGGAACGGGCGCGCGCGGCGGTCGACGGCCTCAATCTCACCACCGACGTGATCGTCGGTCACCCCGCCGAGGACGAGCCGGCGTTTGTCGAACACGCTGACAGCGGTGGAGCTGGCCGGATTCTCGAAGGTGCACGTGTTTCGGTACTCACCGCGTCCGGACACGGTGGACGCCGCCAGCGATCCGGTGCCCCCGGCCGTCAAGGCCGACCGTTCGCGCCGGCTGCGAGCCCTCTCCGACCGGCAGGGCGCGCGTCATCGGCTCGCGTTGCGCGGGACGCGCCAGCTGGTGCTGGTCGAGCACAACGGCGGCGGATACACCGCCGATTACACCCGGGTCGAGGTGGGCGGCCCCGAGGGGGAACTGGTGGAGGTGGTGGCATGATCGACGAGATCAAAGCCGAGAGCACAGCGGCCCTGAAAGCCGGTGACCGGCAGCGGGTGGGAGCTTTGCGGATGTTGGTGGCAGCGCTGCAGAAGGCAGAGAAGGACGCTCCTGACGGAGAGTTCTCGCAGGAGGCGTCAGAGGCTGTGCTGCGAAGGGAGCGCAAGCAGCGGATCGAGGCGGCCGAGGCCTATCGAGCCGGTGGGCGGCCCGATCGGGCCGAGGCGGAGGAGAGCGAGATCGTTGTGATCGACGAGTTTCTGCCTGCTGCGCTCACCGACCAGGAGCTCGAGGCGATGGTGGACGAGGCCATCGCCAGCACCGCAGCGAGTTCCATGAAGGACATGGGCAAGGTGATGGGGGCGGTCACCCAGGCGTCCGGCGGGCGGGCCGACGGGCGGGCCGCGTCAGCACTGGTACGGGCCCGGTTGGAAGGCTCCTGACTCACTGGTAACAGCGGGTGCAATGACTAGCATGCACCCATGCCGCGTTTGACCGTTTCGCTCGCGAACGACCTCGCCGCCGAACTCGGCGGCAAGCAGGATGCCATGCTCGATGCGCTGCGCGAGCGGTCGGGAGCGGAGGCATACCTGCGAGGCAACGAGCTGACCCTGGACGGCGAGGACGCCGCCGTCGAGCGCGCCCGCACGCTGGTGGACGAGCTGTCCCAGCTGGTGGCCGAGGGCGTGAGCGTCTCACCGCAGACCGTCGACGCGGTGGTGAACCTGTTGCAGACCCAAAACGGCGGGTCGCTGGAGGTGCTGCATGACGTGGTATGGCGGCATCGGGGCCAGACCGTCGCTCCCAAGACGATCGGCCAGAAGCGGTACGTCGACGCGATTCGCTCCAACACCGTGACCTTCGGGATCGGGCCCGCGGGCACCGGTAAGACCTATCTGGCGATCGCGCTGGCGGTGGCGGCGCTGCAGGAGCGCGAGGTGGCGCGCATCATTCTCACCCGGCCCGCGGTCGAGGCCGGCGAACGGCTCGGCTTCCTGCCCGGTGATTTGCTGGCCAAGGTCGACCCGTATCTGCGGCCGTTGTTCGACGCATTGCACGACATGCTCGACGCCGAGCGGCTGGCCACGTACATGGATCGAGGCATGGTTGAGGTCGCGCCGCTCGCGTTCATGCGCGGCCGCACACTCAACGACTCATTCATCATCCTCGACGAAGCCCAGAACACGAGCCCGGAGCAGATGCAGATGTTTCTCACCCGGCTGGGGTTTGGCTCCAAGATCGTCGTTACCGGCGACATCACCCAGATCGACCTTCCGCGAGAGCAGCGATCCGGGCTGGTACACGTGATGAAGGTGCTCGACCAGGTGCCGGATATCGAGTTCGTGCGGTTCTCCGACGCCGACGTGGTGCGCCACAAGCTGGTGCAGCGGATCGTGAACGCCTACAAGGTTCACGGCGAGCAGAGTGGCCGGGACCGGCCCGAGTGACGGTTGCCGTCACGGTTTCCAACCGCAGCGGCTGGACGCTCGACGAGGCCGCCGCGATCACCGTGCTACGTGCGGCCTTGGCGGCAGAGGGGATTCGCGACGGAGATATCGGACTGGCGCTGGTCTCGCCCGAGGAGATGGCCGAGCTGAACGCGGACCATCGCAACAAGCCGACGCCCACCGACGTGCTGTCGTTTCCGATCGACGGCGCCGGCGAGCTGGCACCGGGACTGCCGCGCCAGCTGGGAGACGTCGTCATCTGCCCCCGGGTGGCAGCCGACGAGGGCACTCCGGTGGCGACGCTGCTTGGTGCATGCCGCGCTGCACCTGGTCGGCTACGACCATGAAGGTTCGGACACCGCCATGCTCGACCGCCAGGATGTGCTGGTGAAGGAGGTGGCGGACGTTGCCGTATCACCTGCATAGCGGCGAGGACAGGGCCGGCAGAGCCCGCCGGGCGGCGCCGTTTCGGGTGGCCGCACGAGGGTCCGGTGACCTCGTCCAGAGCTTCAACAACGCCTTCGAGGGCGTCATCCACGTCGTTCGCAGCCAGCGCAACATGCGCCTTCACTTTGGCGCAGCCCTGATCGT
The DNA here is from genome assembly GCA_963811675.1 of uncultured Actinomycetes bacterium. Lineage (GTDB taxonomy): Bacteria > Actinomycetota > Thermoleophilia > Gaiellales > JAICJC01 > CAVPTL01. The sequence continues at coordinate 253,128 of CAWESH010000012.1, forward strand.
TCTGCCGCTGGGGTTGGTGCTCGGCGTGAGCCGGCTCGAGATGCTGGTGCTGATTCTCGCTGTCGGGTTCGTGATTGTCGCCGAGATGTTCAACACCGCCGTCGAGATGGCTCTGGACGTGGCCACCAACTCGTTCGACCCGCGCGCTCGGATCGCCAAGGACGTCGCCGCCGGCACGGTCTTGGTCGCGGCGGTGACAGCGGTGCTGGTCGCCTACCTGGTGCTGGGAACGCATCTGCAGCAGCCCAGCCGACGCGCGATCCAAAGCGTCCAGGATTCCTCGGTGCACATCACGGTGATCGCGATGGCGGTGGTGATCCTGCTGGTGATCTCGACCAAGGCCTACTTTGCCCGCGGCACACCCCTGCGCGGCGGTTTGCCGTCAGGCCACGCCGCGATCGCGTTCGGAGCTTGGGCGGCGATCACGTTCGTGACCCAGGGGGATGACAATCAGGTGCTGATCTCGACGCTTGCGTTCGTGATGGCGCTGCTGGTGGTGCAGACCCGGGTCGAGGCCGGCGTGCACACCAATCTCGAGGTCGTCTACGGCGGGGTGCTGGGGGCGATGGTCACCGCCGCGATCTTCCAGATCTTCGGCTAGCCGGATTTCTGCGGGCAGAGTTGTGATCGCTTTGTGACCGGTCGGGGCTAGTGTCGAGACGCGCGGCTCTCGTAGGTTGTGCTCATGTCCGTGCCCGTAACCAGCACCGCCGAGGTGATCGCCGATCGGTATCTCACCAGCCCGGTCAGCCTGCGATCACGCCCATTCGGCCCGGTGGACGCGTTGGACACGCATGCGGGCCGCGCGGCCCAGGTGCGGATTGTCTTCCTGCCGGGTGACTGGGGTCACGAGCAGCTGTCCGAGACGGTCGCGCGGTGGTGTGGAATCGGCACTGCCGGGGTGATCGGCGTACTCGATTTTGGCGACCACAACGGCCACCCGTTCCTGGTGCTGCCTCCCAGCCTGGGGATGCCGCTGGAGCGGTGGCGGGCGATGCGCCGACCCAGCCCGGTCGACGCCGCCCGGCTGGCGCTGGGATTCGGTCGTCTGCTCGAGGCCGTTTCTGCCGGCGGGTTCGTCACCGACGTGGCGGAGGCCTCCGACTTCGGGGTCGGGCCGGGACCGACACCGTTCCTCGAGCTGCCGCTGCTGGGGCAACCCGACGCTCCGGCCGTGCTCCGCCCCGAGCAGGACGGTCAGGTGCTGATCGCCCGGTTGTACTCGGCGACGGTGTACGAGCAGCAGTTGCCTGCGCAGATCAGCGAGTGGGTCAGCGCGGCATCAGGCCGGGAGTTTGGATCGCTTGCGGGATGCCTCGATGCGCTCGAGGCCGCGGCCACCGCGGTACACGAAAGCCGAGACAAGGGCGAGCCGGTCGGGGTCAAAGGGGTCTTCGACCACCCGGTGATCGCTTCGGATCGTGTGCCGTGGTGGGATCGCGTCCAGCCGATCACTGCGACCCGCTGGTTTCGGTGGTCGCGGGTGGTGGTGGCCCTGCTGGTGTTTCTGCTGGCGTTGCTCAACCTGTATACGACGCTCACCAGCCCTGACCACGACGCCGACGCCGGTCCCCGGCCGACACAATCTGTGACTCACCCGGCGCCGAAACCGTCGCCCTCCCAGCCCGTGCATCGGTCCGCGCCGCCGCATCACAAGACCACCGCACCTGCATCCCAAGCGGCGCCCTCACCATCGCCACCACAAGCGGCATTCGACCACTCCTCCGGCGACCGTCACCGCTCCCACCACAAGCGGCACTGCGACACCCCCGCCGGCGACGTCGCACAGCAAGCCCCCGCTGCGCGTGGTGGTGGTCAGGCCCAGGTCGGGGCCGGTGGTGCTGCGCCACCCGAGTTTTCCCTCCTGACCGGTAAGGTTCGGGTGGTGCGGCCTCCTACACCTGACGAGCTGGCGCTGTACGGGCTGGCCCAAGCGGCCGGTGTCAACGCCCATGCGCCGTACTCGGGGGTGCGGGTGGGAGCCGCGCTGAGGCTCACAAGCGGCGAGGTGGTGTCGGGCGTGAACGTCGAGAATGCCTCCTACGGCCTCACCTGTTGTGCCGAGCGCACGGCGGTGTTCTCGGCCGTGACCGGCGGTGCCACCAGCTTCGATGCCGTCGCGATCCACGCCGGGCAGCGGCCGGCGCCGCCGTGTGGGGCGTGCCGGCAGGTACTGGCGGAGTTCTCGCCGGAGATGGTGGTCGTCTACAACCGCGGTGGGGCGGTGGTGGCGGCGACGCTGTCGGAGCTCCTGCCCGAGCAGTTCACCCTGTGAGCGAACACCGGTCGGGGTTCGTGGCGCTTGCGGGTCGCCCCAACGTCGGCAAGTCGACGCTCGTCAACCAGCTGGTGGGTGCGCACATCGTGGCCGTCTCGGACCGGCCTCAGACCACTCGGCGGCGCGCCCTGGGAGTGGTTTCAGGGGACGGGCTATCAGCTGATCCTGGCCGATCTGCCGGGATTCCAGAAACCGTTTGACCGGCTCACCGAGCGGATGCAGCGGGCGGTCGACGAGACGCTCGCCGACGCCGACGCGGTCGTGTTGATGCTGAACGCGCGGGAGTCGATCGGACGCGGCGACCGCCACATCGCGGCTCGGGTATTGCGGGAGGGAAGCCCGCCCTGTGTGATCGTGGTGAACAAGGTTGACGGGATGCGCGCGGCGGGGATCGCGCCGGCCATCGCGGCGGCGGCAGAGCTGGGCGAGTTCCACTCGCTGCACCCGATCAGCGCGCTCACCGGCGACGGGGTGGAGGCGCTGCTGGTCGATCTGGTCTCGCTGTTACCGGAGGGGCCGGTGTTGTTCCCGGTGGAGATGACCTCCGACCAGAACGAGAGTGATCGGGCTGCCGAGATCGTGCGTGAGGCCGCCCTGCGGCTGACCCGGGAGGAGGTGCCCCACGCGGTTGCCGTGGAGGTGCTGGAGTTCGAGCAGATGCGCCACCACACCCGGATCGTGGCGCGGCTGATCTGTGAAACCGAGTCGCAGAAGCGAATCCTGGTGGGCAAGGGCGGCAGCATGGTCAAGCACATCGGAACCGATGCCCGGCCGCGTCTGGAAGAGCTCACCGGCGGTCAGGTGATGCTGGATCTGACGGTGCGGGTGCGTCCCCATTGGCGCCGGGATTCGTCACAGCTCGATCGTCTTGGCGTGTGAGTTACGATATGCGCTGGATGCCGCCGTTATCCATCGAGACCTTTGCGTCCGCTGTCGATCACACGCTGCTTGACGCTGCGGCACCTGTCGCTCGCATCGACGGCGCCTGCGACGACGTGAAACGGTTCGGATTCGCAGCCGTATGCATCTACCCATGGTGGGTGGCACGGGCGGCCGAACGGCTCGACGGAGACGCCGCGGTGTGCACCGTGGTCGGGTTCCCTCACGGCCTTGACTCGACCGCGGCCAAAGTCGCATCGGCGCGTACGGCGGTGGGCGACGGCGCCTCCGAGGTCGACATGGTGATGGCATGGCCGGCGCTGCGCGCGGGAGACCGTGCGGCGGTGCTGGCCGACGTGGAGGCGGTGGTCACGGCGGTTCATGACGACCGCGCCGACGCCCGCGTCAAGGTGATCGTCGAGTCGTCACAGCTGTCGCACGATCAGCTGATCACCGCCTGTGAGCTGGTCGTCCAGGCCGGCGCCGATTTCGCCAAGACCTCCACGGGCTTCGTGGGAGGCGGCGCGACAGTGTCTGCGGTGGAGACGATGCGCTCGGCGCTGCCCGCATCGGTGGGGGTCAAGGCCTCCGGCGGTATTCGCACCGCCGCGGACGCCGCTGCCATGCTGGCGGCGGGCGCGCAGCGGCTGGGAACGAGTTCGGCGGTTGCGATCATCGAGGAAGCGTCGGTCGATGCCGTCGCTTGATCGCCACATCTCCGAGACGCGACGTGCGGTGGACAAGCGCCGCGGCGTCCGCCCGCTGGCCGAGCTGGAAGCCGCTGTCGAGCAGTTGAAGCCGATCCGGCCGTTCACCGAGTGGGTGGGCGGGGAGGAGATCGCGTTCATCCTGCGGGCCCGCGAGCCCTACCCGACCGAGGTGCTGGAGGAGGCCTCCCGGGCCGGGATCGCAGGGATCGCGGTGGACACCGACGAGACGCTGCGGGGCACGGCGCCCACGACCTCACTGCCGGTGCTGCATCGCGGACTGCTGGTGGATGCCTACCAGCTGTATGAGGCGCGACTGGACGGTGCCCAGGGCGTGGTGCTGATCGCCGAGGCGCTCGACGACGACGATGGGCTGTTTCATGATCTCCAGTCGGTGGCATGGGAGATGGGCCTCGACGTGGTCGTGCAGGTCGCCAGCGAAGACGAGATCGAACACGTGTTGGACCTGCTCGACCCCGACTCCTTCTTGATCAGAAACGGTCAGAACGAGGGCGCGCCCGACTTCGAGCACACGTTCTCGTTGCTGGAGGAGGTACCGGCCGGGAAGACCGTCATCTCCCAGGGCGGCATCCGCACGCGCGAGCAGGTGATGGCGCTGGAAGGCTCAGGTGTCGACGCCGCTGTGATCGGCCGGTGGGTCGTGTGATCACGGCATCTCGGCGTCGCTGGACATGCTCCGCGGCGACAGCCGCTGATCTAGCCAAAAAACGCGGCGGCCTGGTCGTACAGCGACCTGGGGACGAGCTTCAGCTCGGCGACCGCGGCGGTCAGCGGCACCGCCACGATGTCGTCGCCGCGGAGTGCCGCCATCTGGCCGAACGTGCCCTCCTGCACCATGGCCGCCGCTTTGAGGCCGAATCGGGTCGCCAGCACGCGATCGCGCGGGGTGGGTGAGCCGCCGCGCTGAATGTGGCCCAGCGTGGTCACCCGCGTCTCGAAGCCGGTGACGGCCTCGATCTCGGCTGCCAGCGCTGTGCCGACCCCACCCAGGCGGGCGTGCCCGAACGCGTCGTGGCCGGCCGCCGCGACCAGGCCGCGGGACTCGCCGCTTTCGAAGGTCAGCCCGTACCCCTCGCTGACCACCACGATGGAGAAATCCTTGCCTTTGGAGTGGCGCTGCTCGATCAGCCGGCAGCAGTGTTCCACCGTGATCGGGATCTCCGGGATCAGGATCACGTCGGCGCCCCCGGCGATGCCGCTCATGACCGCGATCCACCCGGTGTGGCGGCCCATCACCTCGCACACCATCACTCGGTCATGCGACTCGGCGGTGGAGTGCAGCCGGTCGATCGCCTCGGTTGCGATCGCAAGCGCGGTGTCGAAGCCAAAGGTGTAGTCGGTGCCCGACAGGTCGTTATCGATCGTCTTGGGCACCCCCACCACCGGCGCGTCGTACTCGGCGTGCAGTCGGGCGGCCACTCCCAGGGTGTCTTCGCCGCCGATCGCCACCAGCGCGTCGAGGCCTCGGAGGTTCTCCCGCACACGGTCGACACCACCCTCGATCTCGAACGGGTTGGTTCTGGAAGTCTTCAGGATCGTGCCGCCACGGGGCAGGATGCCGGCGATATCGCGTGACTCGAGCACGCGCGTTTGGCCTTCGACCATGCCGCGCCATCCGTGCTGCACCCCGATCACATCGTGGCCGGCGTCGAGCGATTTCCGGGTGACCGCCCGGATCACGGCGTTCAGTCCGGGACAGTCGCCGCCGCCGGTGAGGATGCCGATCTGCATCGCCGCAACGTACCACCCGGCGACCAGGTATTGAGGAGCCGGCCGCGAAAGCCGATGACAAGCTCATGTACTCCCGATCCGACCGCCGGGGAACCCCTCGCGCACCAGCAGCAGCGTGGGTGACACTGACCGCCGTCAACTGCCGTCAGGCCGCCGCGGGTGCCCGCATCCATGCGACGCTCACAGACATCTCCCGGGAAGCCGCCGGGCTGACCGTGGCCGGCAAGCTGTGGCGGGGCGATCATCTGAGACTGTCCGGACGGCTGTTCGATGTGCCGCTCCAGGCCGAGGTGATCATCTCGGCGGTGCGTGCCGGCTCGACGCCGGGAGAGACCGTGGTCGGGTGCTCGTTTACGGCGCTCACCGGTGAGCAGCGGGTGTGTATCGAGCGGATCCTGCTGGGGCGACTGGCCCAGGACGATCTCGGCCTCGGCCGCCGCTTCGCGCTCGGTGCGTGACCCTTCAGCGTCTCGGGAGCGGCTGCGACCGACACGATCATCCCGTCGACCCACTCGAGCAGCTCGGCGTGTCCGTCGTCGATTCCCAGCAGCCGCTCATCGGCCAGGCCGGTGGTGAAGGTCGTCACCAGGGCCACGATCGGTGGCACCGCCGAGGCGGTCAGCCCATACTCGGCCGCGGCCGATGCGAACGCGTCGGTGAGCGTGGATCGCCATCGCTCGGTGGCGGCGACGACCTCGTGCGCGCACGTGTGGCTGATCGAACCCGATCGCTCGCAGCTCGGCGGCGATGCGGGCATCGCCCGACACCAGGTCGTGCCGGAGATCGTCGATCAGCGGCCCGCCACCGATCGATGAACGGCCCGGGTTCGGACAGGATCGCCTGTCGTCGTTCCCACACCCGCTGGTGGTATCGCTGCGCGCTCGCCGCTGTGAGCATTTCCAGCGATCCGAAGTGGTAATGCACCAGGCCGTGGTTCACTCCGGCCTCCTGCGCGACCCGGCGGGTGGTGAGCCCGGTTCTCCCGTCACGGGCGAGCACGCGCTCGGCGGCGTCGAGCAGACGCTCCTTGGAGTCGCTGTCAGACAGTTGACTAATACAGTCGACTAAACCATCTCACCGCGACCGGGTCAAGGTGAGAGTTGCTGAGCCGGCGGCTGGTAGCTCATCAGCGCTGCTAGGGCGGAGATCAGCTCGAACCCGTCCAGGTGCTCGATTGTGAACCCCCCGGTGGGGCTGCTCAGCGTGGCTGTCAGCGCCCGCGGTGCGGTGCGGTCGATCTGCAGGTGCGCGCTCATCGGATTTCCGAGGCTGGCGTGCGTATCCGCCTCGTACAGCTCCTGCTTCCAGGTGCTGGCACACGCGCCCCCCGAACATGTCGTAGTCGCTTCGGGCCACCGTGAAGGCGGTCTCCTTCGCGTCTGCCGCCGGTCGGCCCGACACTCGCACGTGGGTGTCGTCACGGGCGACCTCGATCGAGGCCCCGGAGGCGGTGATCGTGAACGTGTCGGGGGCGCGCTGGATTGTGGGTTGGGAGTTCACTCCATCCGAAGCTTACGGGAGTCAGCGCTTCACCAGCCGGGCTCCAGCGGCGGCGTGCATCCTGAACCGATCCAGTCCCCATGAACGGCATGACCGCGCGACGTTCAAGGCAACGCTCGAGCTTCAGCCGTAGCCCAACGCGAAAAGTGTTGCGTGCTGCATCTAGCCTTGTACCGCGAGTCCACGTAGGCTCGAGGCACGGGAGGGCGCTGGGTGGCCGTCGCGTTCTTGACCCCCGCGTCGTCTGCCCAGCTCTCCCCCCTTGAATAATTGGTGCCAGGCACCAATTATTCACTCCCGCGCCCAGCCCGGGCGAGATGGGATGATCGGTCGGATGTCAGACGTGTGGAGAGTCTTCGCGGAGTTGCAGCTGGGGTTCTACGCGGCGGCTGACCCTGCGCGGGCGCGGCGCGGTGATGGGTGGTTTGCTGCGATCTCGGGCGTACGACACGGCGAGCTCAACATGTGTGGGTTGGAGCCCGAGGCGACGACGGCCAGTGTCGCGGGCCTGCTCGCAGCGCTCGGTGATCTGCCGGGAGTGGTGTTCACGTCGCAGTTCGTCAGTGACCACGTTCGCGCGTCGTTGGTGGGGGAGGGTTTCGAGATCGCGGTGACGCGGGAGCCGCTGATGCGCGCCGGTGTCCCCCCGACGCCGGTGCCGGGGCCGTTTCGCATCGCACCAGCGACAACCGACCAGATCGGCGCGGCTATCGGCGTGACGGCGGAAGCACACCACATCGACCCGGCGCTGCTGTCAGCGACGATCGAGATTGCCTACCACAGTGGCACCGCGCCGGTGTGGCTGGCATGGGACGGCGATGAGCCGGTCAGCGTCGTTTGGCTGTGTCGCAGTGGCGGGACGGTGGGTGTGGCCGAGATGATGACGCCCGAGCGCCACCAGCGCCGCGGTGCCGGGCGGCAGCTCCTCTCCACGGCGCTGGCGGGGCTTTGGACTGCCGAGACGACGCAGTCGATCCTGCTCTCGACTCCGGCCGGCCGGACGCTGTACGAATCGCTTGGATTCGTCGCCGAGGACGAGGTTGTTAGCTGCGTTCGCGGGCAGGACGAGGCCGTGCTGGCAGCCATCGGCCAACCGTCTGCCTGATAGCCGGCGAACGCGGGTTGTCGCCTATTTCGGGGCCGTTTCCGGCAGAGAGGTGACGTATGTGGAATCCTCGGGTGTCGTGGAGAGCGTCAGCGTCCAGGGGATCCCGATCGCCTTCGAGAGCCGCGGGGAAGGCACGCCCATCGTTCTGATCCACGGGTGGTCGGGCGACCACCGCTACCTCGACGCCGACCTCGAGCCCGTGTTTGAAGAAGACTCCGGGTGGCGGCGGATCTTGGTCGACCTGCCGGGTCACGGCCGGACCCCAGCACCGCCGTGGCTCGAGAGCCAGGCCCAGGTGGTTTCGGTGCTGCAGGAGGCGCTGCAGGCGATCCTCGGTGATGAGCCGTTCGCCGTTGCCGGAAACAGCTACGGCGGATACCTCACGCTCGGCTTGGTGCGCGCGATCCCCGAACGGCTGCTGGGCGCAGGGCTGATCGTGCCCGACCTGCCGGCTCCGGACGGATCTCGCCAGACCCCGCCGCACGCAACTCTGGTGGAGCAGCCCGGCGCGTTTGGCGACCTGTCCGCCGACGAGGCATGGATCCCCGACCGGCTTGTGCAACAGAGCCGCCGCGCGGTGCTTGAGATCCGGGAGCACGAGATACCCGCCATGCAGCTCGCCGATCAGGCGTTCCTCGAGCGGCTCGGGTCGGACTACCTGCTGCCCGATCCCCTCGCCCACCGCGGGCCTGGCTTCATGCAGCCCAGCGTGATCCTGACCGGACGCCAGGACTCGCTGGCCGGGTACGAGGCGGCGTGGGCGCTGCGCGACGAGTTTCCCCGCGCGACGATCGCCACCCTCGACCTGGCCGGCCACTGGCTGGGCCGGATCGAGCGCTCCGCGCCGTTCCACGCGCTGATCCGCGACTGGCTGGAGCGGATGCGGTGACGACGTTCACAAACTGGGTCGGAAACCAGACCTGCACGCCCGCTCGGCGCGTGTCCCCGGCGAGCGAGCACGAGGTGCAGGCCGCCGTGCGCGAGGCGATCGCCGCCGGCCGGAGCCTGCGCGTGGTGGCGACCGGCCACTCGTTCTCGCCCGTGCACCTGACCGATGGGACGATGCTCGATCTCGCCAACCTGGCCGGGATCACGCAGATCGATGCCGTCCGGCGGCGCATCAAGGCCCTGCCGGGGACGGCCATCGGGGCGTTTGGCGAGCCGCTGTGGGCCGCGGGCCTCGCGCTTGCCAACCAGGGCGACATCGACACGCAGGGCATCAGCGGCGCGATCGGCACCGCCACCCACGGGTCGGGCGTCCACCTGCAGAGCTTCTCGGCCTCGATGCGCAGCTGCCGCATCGTCGACGGCACCGGCGAGGTGGTCGTGATCGACCAATCGACGCCCGATCTGCTGGCCGCGGCGCAGGTCGCGATTGGGATGCTGGGCGTGATGACGGAGGTCGAGATCGAGGTCGTGCCCAGCTACCGCCTGGCGCAGAGGATCGAGTGGTGGAGCTTCGAGCGGTTGATGGATGAGTGGGACGAGCAGGTGGCGCGCCACCGCCACTTCTCGTGCTTTTGGTGCCCTGCGGCCGGGTCGGCGGCGATGTACGGCCTGGAATCATCCGAGGGCGTCAACACCGCCGACATGGCGTGGGTCAAGACGCTCGATGAGGCCGCAACCGGGGATGTGGTCGATCGCGGCTACCGGCTGTACCCGATCGAGTCGCTCGAGCCGAACTTCCACGAGCTCGAGTACTTCGTCCACCTCGACCGCGCCCGCGAGGTGGTGCTCGCGATGCGCGAGCTGATGCTGAGCTCGCAGCCCGACGCGGTCTTCCCGCTCGAGCTCCGCACCGTGGCCGCCGACAGCGCCTACCTCTCGCCGCAGTACGGCCAGCCGACCCTCGTGCTGAGCGTCTCGGGAAAGCCCGGCACCGACTACTGGCACTACCTGCGAGACGTCGATCGGCTGCTGGGTGAGTTCGACGCGCGGGTGCACTGGGGCAAGCTCCACTTCCTCACCGCCGAGCAGCTGCACGCGCGCTACCCGCGTGCTCAGGCGTTCATCGACGTGCGCCGCCGGCTCGACCCCGACGGCATCTACCTGAACGACCACCTCCGCGAGCTGTTTGCCTGACGCGGCGGAGGTGGACGTGCTCCGACCGGGCTGACAGCCCGTGGGGGTGAATAACGGTGCCTGGCACCGTTATTCATGTCCCAACCTCTGGCGTTGTGGGTGCGTCGGGATGCCGAAGGTGGGAGTCGAACCCACACGGCCTCTCGGCCGCGCGATTTTGAGTCGCGTGCGTCTACCGTTCCGCCACTTCGGCGCGGGGACATGGTACAACCAGTGGCGTGGCGGCTCAGTCTCACAGCAAGGGCGGGGCGCGGACGAGCGTGCTCGACCACCGGTTTGGCGACGGCCCAGCCTTCACGGTGGGCGTGGAGGAGGAGTACATGCTGCTCGCCGCGGAGGGATTCGAGCTGGTCTCCGGCGTCGAGCAGCTGCTGGACGAGGCGGCCGCCGCCGACCTCAGTGACCAGCTGAAACCAGAGCTGATGCAGTGCGTACTGGAGTCCGGCACCGTCGTTTGCACCAATGTGACCGCGGCGGACGCCGAGCTGCGCGGCCTGCGGCGATGGGTCGCCGAGCGGGCGCGCGAGCACGGCATGCGCCTGGGAGCTTCGGCCACCCACCCCTTCTCGCTGTACGAACACCAGAAGATCACGGCCCGTGACCGATACCGCCAGCTGGTCGAGATGCTCCAGTACATCGCCCGCCGCGAGCTCGTATTCGGCATGCACGTCCACGTCGCCGTGCCCTCACCGGAAGCCTGTCTGGCGGCGATGGAGGGTGTCCTGATCGAGCTGCCGGTGCTACTTGCGCTGTCGGCCAACTCGCCGTTTTGGCGGGGTGAGCTGAGCGGGCTCTACTCCACCCGCTCGGCGGTGTTCGCGGCCTTCCCGCGCAGCGGCCTGCCACCTCGCTTCGAGAGCTATCAGGACTATGCCGATGCCGTGGGATTCATGGAGGCCACCGGGGCGATCGGTGATTACACCCACCTGTGGTGGGATGTGCGGCCACATCCCCGCTTCGGCACGCTCGAGATCCGGGTGATGGATGTCCAGACACGGGTGGAGGACGCAACGGCTCTGGCCGCCTACGTGCACTGCCTGGTGAAGCTTTTGGTCGATCAGTTCGAGGCCGGCGAGCCGGTGCCGGTGTTTCACCGGATCCTGATGTCGGAGAACAAATGGCTGGCCGCACGCTACGGGCTGGACGCTCCGCTGATGGATCTGGCGGCCGGCAAGCGCTCGAAGGTACCGGCAAAGACATTGGCCAAACGGCGGTTGCGCGAACTCAAGCCGATCGCCAAGCAGCTCGGCTGCACCGAGGAGCTCGCCCGGATCGAGTGGATCCTCGAAAACGGCTCGGGAGCAGACCGCCAGATGCAGGTTTACAACGCCAACCGCGACCTGGTCGAAGTGACCGAGGAGATCGCGATCGCCAGCGAAAATGTGTGACCGGCGGAGGTAGCCGAGGCGAGCGTTTACACTCTCGCCTTCACCCGCCAGCCCCGGAGGAGCTCGATGGATAATCAGGAGGTCATGGAGCGCTGCCGCCGCGACAATGTCGCGTTCATGCGGCTTCAGTTCACCGAGCCCTACGGCGCGGTTAAGAACGTCTCGATTCCGGTCGAGGAGCTCGAGAAGGCGCTCAACAACGAGCTCATGTTCGACGGCTCGTCAATCCGCGGGTTCAAGCGCATCGAGCAGTCCGACATGTACTTTCTGCCCGATCCTTCGACCTATGCGGTGCTGCCCTGGCGCGGCACCGAGGATGCACGCACCGCTCGGTTGATCTGCGACGTGGCCGATCCCGACGGCACGCCGTTTGCCGGCGATCCGCGCTCCAATCTGAAGCGTGTGCTGAAGGGCGCCGAGGATCTTGGCTACAAGATGAACGTGGGTCCCGAGGCGGAGTTCTTCCTCTTTCGCACAGACGCCGACGGCAATCCCACGGTCGATCCGCACGACGCCGCAAGCTATTTCGACGTGGCGCCGATGGATCGGGGCGAGGACTGCCGCCGCGATATCGAGCTGACGCTGCAGAAGATGGGCTTTCACCTCGAGGCCGCACATCACGAGGTCGCCATCGGCCAGCACGAGATCGACTTCCGCCACGACGACGCGCTGACCACTGCCGACAACCTGATCACCTTCCGCATGGTGGTCAAGGTGATCGCCGCCCACCACGGCATGCATGCCACCTTCATGGCCAAGCCGCTGCACGGCGAGAACGGATCCGGGATGCACGTCAACCAGTCGCTGGCGCGGGGGGACGAGAACGCGTTCCTGGACGAGTCAGATCCGCTCCAGCTCTCATCGGAGGCTCGCTCCTACATAGCCGGCATCCTCAATCACCTGCCGGCGATCACCGCGGTCGCCAACCCCACGGTCAACTCCTACAAGCGGCTCCTGCCCGGGTATGAGGCGCCGGTGTACATCGCCTGGTCGCCGGGGAACCGGTCGGCTGCCATCCGGGTGCCGGCCAAGCGCGGCCGCTCCACCCGGATCGAGCTGCGCACGCCTGATCCCACCGCCAATCCCTACCTCGCCCTGGCATGCATGCTGGAGGCGGGGCTGTCCGGCATCCGGGACGCGTTGACGCCGCCCGAACCGGTCAACCGAAACATCTATGACCTGACCGAGGCGGAGTCGGCAGAGCTCGGCATCAAGAGCTTGCCCCACGACCTGTCCAAGGCGATCGACGAGCTGGAAGCCGATGCGGTGATGCAGTCCGCGCTGGGCGACCACATCTTCACCGAGTACATCCGGCTCAAGCGCGAGGAATGGGCGCTCTACAACGAGCAGGTGCACCAGTGGGAGCTCGACCAGTACATGGACAAGTACTGAGGTAGGTTCCGGCGGGTACGATTCGGCCTGATCCGACCGACGGGAGGGTCTGGCAGATGGCAACCGAGACAGAGCAACCGGTGACCGCAGAGCGGCCGGTGCTGGTGCGGGTCGACGATGGGATCGCGCGGATCACGCTCAACCGACCCCAGCGGCGAAATGCGCTCAGCCTGGAGCTGATGCAGGAGCTGACCGGCACGCTGCGCTCGGTCGCCGACAACCCGCAGGTGCGTGCGATCGTGCTTTCGGGCGCGGGCGTCGCCTTCTCCAGCGGCCACGACCTCAGCGAGATGGTCGGACGAGAGCTGCAGGACTATCAGCAGCTGTTCGACGTGTGCACCGAGCTGATGCAGACCATCCACAACGTGCCACAGCCGGTGATCGCCCGGGTACACGGCGTCGCCACGGCCGCCGGCTGTCAGCTGGTCGCGACCTGCGATCTGGCGGTCGCCTCGGAAGCGGCCAGGTTCGGAACGCCGGGAGTCCGCATCGGGCTCTTCTGCTCCACCCCGATGGTGCCGCTATCCCGTGCCGTGGGCCGTAAGCGGGCGATGGAGATGCTGCTCACCGGTGAGTTGATCGACGCATCAACCGCGCTGGAATGGGGCCTCGTGAACCGGGTTGTGGCAGACGCAGATCTGGACGCGGCGGTTGACGAGCTGGCGGCCAGGATCGCAACCGCCAGCGGGGTCACAGTCGGGCTCGGCAAGCGGGCGTTCTACGACCAGATTGACCTGTCCGAGCCGGCGGCCTACGACCTCGCCCAGTCGGTGATGTCCCAAAACGCGACCCTGGGCGACGCCCAGGAGGGGATCGAAGCGTTCCTCGGCAAGCGTCCACCGCAGTGGGGCAGCAGGGACTAGCAACTAGCGGTAGATCGAGGCGGCCGATTCGGCAGCCGCCGACGCCGAGCGATGCGCAACCCCGGTCGCGACTGCTGCTTCGGCCACCGCCAGCGCCACCGACTCGACCACGGCCTTGTTGAACACCGACGGGATCACGTACTCCTCATGCAGCTCGTCCTCGGTGATCACCGCTGCGATCGCGCGCGCAGCCGCCAGGTTCATCTCCTCGTTGATGGTGGTGGCCGAGGCTGAGAGCGCCCCGCGGAAGATCCCGGGGAACGCGAGCACGTTGTTGACCTGGTTGGGATAGTCGGAGCGGCCGGTGGCCATCACCCGAACCACGCTGTTCTCGACGTCCTCGGGTCGCACCTCGGGGTCGGGGTTTGCCATCGCAAACACGATCGCGTCGTCGGCCATCGAACGCACGGCCTCGACCGAGACGGCTCCCGGACCGGCCAGCCCCAGGAACACGTCAGCGCCCACCAGCGCCTCGTCAACGGTGCCCGTGAACTTCCGAGGGTTGGTGCGGCGGGCATACCACTTCTTGATCGCCGTCAGGTTCTTCTTGCCCGGATGCAGGGCGCCCTCGCGGTCACACCCGATGATGTCGGTGACGCCCGCTTCGAGCAGCAGCTTGGTCACCGCCACCCCGGCGGCGCCCACACCGACCAGCACGATTTTGAGTTCGCTGAGCGGCTTTCCCACCAGCCGGGCGGCATTCAGAAGTCCGGCCAGCACGACCACTGCGGTGCCGTGCTGGTCGTCGTGAAAGACCGGGATATCCAGCTCGCGCCGCAACCGGCCCTCGATTTCGAAGCAGCGCGGCGCGGCGATGTCTTCCAGGTTGATGCCCCCGAAGCCCGGCGAAATGGCCTTGACCACGGCAATGATCTCGTCGGTATCGGTGGTATCCAGGCACAGCGGCCAGGCGTCGATGCCGGCGAACTCCTTGAACAGCATCGCCTTGCCTTCCATCACCGGCATGGCCGCCCTGGGGCCGATGTCGCCGAGCCCGAGCACGGCCGTGCCGTCGGTCACGACGGCCACCGAGTTCTGCTTGATGGTGAGCGCGCGTACCTTGTCGGGATCGTCGTAAATGGCCATGCACACGCGGGCGACGCCGGGCGTGTAGGCCATCGACAGATCGTCGCGGGTCTTCACCGGCACCTTGTTGTGCACCTCGATCTTGCCACCCAGGTGCATCAGGAAGGTTCGATCGGACACGTGCACGATCTGGATGCCGGGAACCGCCCGAACCGCGTCCACGATTCTCTGGCCGTGATCGGAATCTGCCGCGGAGACCGTGATATCCCGCAGCGTGACCGCCTTGGTCACCCGCACCAGGTCGATTGCGCCGACATCCCCATGGGCCTCGGCGATGGCTGCCGCGACCCGCGCGAAGGTGCCGGGACCCGAGGGCAGCTCGATGCGCATGGTGAGGCTGTAGGAGGCTGAGGGATTGACGCCGGCCATGGGCGGCGAAGCCTATCTCGCGAGCCTCGGATACGCTGTCGTTTCCGATGGCGACGGTCAAGCAAAAGGCTCCCAAGGACATCAACCTCGACGACGAGCCCGCCCGTCGCTGCGACGTCTTCCTGGTCGACGGCAACGGGCTCACCTATCGCGCCTTCT
The DNA here is from genome assembly GCA_963811675.1 of uncultured Actinomycetes bacterium. GTDB lineage: Bacteria > Actinomycetota > Thermoleophilia > Gaiellales > JAICJC01 > CAVPTL01. The sequence goes on from CAWESH010000012.1 coordinate 268,691, forward strand.
ACGCGCTGCCGGAAGAGCTGCAGACGGTGGAGGGGCAGCCCACCAACGCGCTTTTGGGAACCGCCAACATGTTCATGAAGCTGCTGATGGACTACCGCCCCAAGACCGTGCTGGTGGCCTGGGACGAACGCTCCGCCGCCCGCACCGCGCTGTCGCCCGAGTACAAATCGCACCGCAAGCCGACGCCCGAGCTGCTGAAGCTCCAGCAGCCGTACTTCGAGCCGATCGTGAACGCCTTCGGATATCGCAACGTCCGCGCCGAGGGGATGGAGGCTGACGACGTGATCGGCACCCTGTCGGCCCAGTTCGAGCAGGCCGGCCACAACGTGTGTGTGGTTTCGACCGATCGGGACGCGTTCCAGCTGGCCTCCGAGCAGGTCTGCATCATGATGACCCCGCGCGGGGTGGCCGACGTGGTCGTGTACACGCCCGACCGCATTCGCCAGCGCTACGGCATCACACCCGAGCAGATCCCCGACTTCATCGCGCTCAAGGGCGACACCTCGGACAACATCGACGGGGTGCCCGGCATCGGCGAGAAGACCGCCGCAGAGCTCCTCATCCAGTTTGGCTCGGTGGAAGGCATCCTCGGAAACCTGGACGCGGTCTCCGGCGACAAGCGACGGGAGTCGCTGCGCAACGGTGCCGACGTCGCCCGTAACTCCAAGCTGCTTGCCACCATCGATCGCAGCGTGCCGCTGACGCTTGATCTCGACGACGTGGTGGTGGAGCCGCCGGACCGTTCGAGCATGGCCGAGCTGTTTCGCAAACTCGAGTTCCGAGCGCTGCTGAAACGCATGGACGAGCTGGAAGAGGCGCTTCCCGGGGCGGCCCCGCCGCCGCCGAGAAGACACCCACCGAGTGGCGCGAAGGCGACCTGTCCGAGCTGGCCGCGATCAGCGGAGAGGTCGGGGTCGCACCGGCAGGCGAGAACCGCTACGCCGTCGCCGCCCCGGACGCTGCCGGTGGTGGTGATCGAAGCCACCGGCTCCCAGCTGGTGTCCGCGCTGGGCCGCACCCGGGTGCTCACCCACGGGCTGCACCTGGCGGGACTCGAGCCGGCGGCGATACGGCGCTGGCCGCCTACCTGGTCGATCCCGGCCGGTCGGACTATGCGGTCGACGACCTCGCCCGCGAGCTGGGAGTCGAGATCGAGGTCGGTGCCGACGAGGAGACCGCCGCGGCGGTGCGCACCGCCGCGGCCTCGCTGCGCCTGCACCCAGAGCTGCTGAGTCGCGTGGAGGAGCGCGAGATGGGCGGCCTCTACCGCGACATCGAGCTGCCGCTGATCGCAGTGCTGGCCGATATGGAAGCCGCCGGCATCCGGGTGGACATCTACCGGCTGGCCGAGATCGCCGCCAAGCTCGGCGACCAGGTCGACGAGCTGGAAGAGCGCGCGTACGAGCTCGCCGGCGGCCCGTTCACGCTGGGATCTCCCAAGCAGCTCGGCGAGATCCTGTTCGAGCGCCTGGGGCTGCCGGCCGATCGCAAGGGCAAGACCGGCTACTCGACGGACGCCCGGGTGCTCGCCAAGATCCGCGACCTCCATCCGATCGTGGCGGTGATCGAGGCCTGGCGGGAGCAGTCCAAGCTGCTCAACACCTACGTGCAGCCGCTGCCCGGGCTGGTTGACGAGCGCGACGGCCGCCTGCACACCACCTTCAGCCAGACGACCGCCGCCACCGGGCGGCTGTCGTCGATCCGGCCGAACCTCCAGAACATCCCGATCCGCACCCCCCTGGGGCGCGAGATCCGGGGCGCCTTCGTGGCTGAGGAAGGTGCCCGGCTGCTGTCGGCCGACTACTCCCAGGTGGAGCTGCGGATCCTCGCCCACCTGTCCGACGAGCCCGCGCTCAAGGACGCGTTTGCCAGGGGTGAGGACATCCACCGCGTGACCGCCGCCGAGGTGCTGGGCAAGCCGGCCGAGTCGCTCACCCGCGAGGAGCGAAACCGCGCCAAGGCCGTCAACTTCGGAATCATCTACGGCATCAGCGCGTTTGGCCTTTCGGAGCAGCTCTCGATCTCGCGAGAGGAAGCTCAGGCCTACATCGACACCTACCTGGCGCGGTTCCCGCACGTGAATGAGTTCATCAGCCGCACGATCGCATCGGCCAAGGAGCTTGGCTACGTCAGCACCCTGTTCGGGCGCCGCCGACCGATTCCCGAGCTGCGCGCGTCCGGCTATCAGACCCGCAGCTTGGGTGAACGGCTAGCGGTCAACACCGTCATGCAGGGGTCGGCCGCCGACATCATCAAGGTGGCCATGATCGGCTGTCACACCGCGCTGCGCGATGCCGGACGGCGATCTCGGCTGGTGCTGCAGATCCACGACGAGCTGTTGTTCGAGGTGGTGGAGGGCGAGGTCGGCGCGGTCAAGCAGATCGTGGTCGAGCACATGACCGGCGCCTACCCGCTCGATCCGCCGCTCGACATCGACACGGGTGTCGGCACCACCTGGCTGGATGCGAAGTGAGCGGATGGATCCAGATCTCGGGCACCCTGCACGCGCTTCCCGCCCGGCGCGGCGACGAGCAGGGCACATACCTGTGGATCGACGCCGGCGAGCATCGCGAGCACCTCGAGGTGGAGCTGTTCCTGGCGGCGGTCGCGCCCGATCAGCTGGATGCCGCGATGGGTGTCGGCGTCGGCATGGTGCGAGACGTCCACGGCGAGCACAGCGGCAGCGTCCGGCTCGAGTTCGGACGGGTGCGCGAGCACGACGGAGTGGTGTCGGCAAACGGCGTGGGAATCGACGCAGACATCCGGTTCGCACTCGACCACCATCCGCCCACCGGCGGCTTTTGTGCCCGCTGTGGCTCAGAACTCGAGCTGCCGGTGGTGGCGGTGATCACGCCACCCGACGGGGGCATGATCGCAACCGCAGAGGGGCACTGCAAGGAATGCGGCGCCGAGTAGCCGCCGCAGCTGCGGCGGTGGTCATGGCGGCGGTGGCCACCGGCTGCCTGGGGCGCGGCGCGTCGGCTCCGACGTCGACCTGTGAGAACACCGACCGCCCGGCGGTGGCCATGGCGGTGCGGCTCAGCCCACCACCGACCGAGCGGGCGGCGGATTGCCTGGCCCGCTCACAGTCAGCGGTATTCGGGATCGGCGCGTGGGGCGATCGAACAAAGCAGATGCTCTCGATCAACCCCACGCTTCAGCTGTGGCATGCGCGGTCGCTGATGTACGCCTGTAACGGCTGTCCTCAGGCGGTGTTCTCGAGGACGTGGATCTCGCGCAACCGGCCGGAGTGGATCCTGCACACCGCCGACGGCCAGGTCGTCCACCCGGTCGGGCATCCCGATGAGATCCTGCTCAACTTCGCCAATCTCAACTACCAGACGTTGTGGGCACAGCGCGTGGCGAGCGAGTTGGAGCACGACGGCTGGACCGGGGTGAACGTGATCGACGCGGACAACGACCCAGATTGGGATGCGGTGCCGGTGGATCACGCCGGCCGGCCGATCACTCCTCAGGTGCAGCGCAACTACCTCGGACATGCGCTCGAGGTGACCCGCGCGGTGATCAAGACCAGTGGGTTTCGGCTGGCTGCCCAGAACGGCCCGCCCTCGATCATCGATAGCGGCCAGATCAATAGCACCGATTCGGTCAGCGTGGGCCGGGGATTTGCCCTGCTTGACCGGCCCGGCCTGGACGCAGCTGTTCGACTACTTCCACGTGGCGTTCGGCTACCGGGCGGCTCCGGTGGTGTGGGATGACCAGCAGCGCCTGACCAGGGCCCAACGCGTGTACGGTCTGGCCGGCTACCTGCTGGTACAGACCCAGCTGTCGGTGTACGGCGTGCGCGGCCCGCTGAACCCGCTCTATGAGATCAACCTCGGCGACAAGGATGCGGGCGAGCCGATCGCCCAGGGAGCCGCGTGGACGCGTGAGTATCCGTCCGGCGATGTCGCGGTGAACCCCTCCGCAGCGCCGGCCACGGTGGCCTTCAACGGCTATCCGAAGCTCACACTGCCACCGTTCACGGCGGCGATCCTGGCCGGAAAGCGAGTCATCCGCAGCTGGTGATCTCGGCCACCGCCGGTGATCACGCGCCACACTTGTATAATGCCCGCGACGCTCGGCCAGCCCGTGCTGCGGGCGCGTGCGTGCGACCCATACCTTCAAAGGACTGATCCCCACTAATGCAATCGACCGAACACGAGCAGGACGAAGCGCTTGACACCTGGATGATCGAGGTGGACGGCGTGATGGTGCCCGATTACGACCGCACGTTGACCAACTTCAACGAAGGCGATGTTGTATCCGGCACCGTCGTGCGCGTGGACAAAGACGAGATTTTGGTCGACATCGGGTACAAGTCCGAGGGCGTGATCCCGATCGCCGAGCTCTCGATCCGGCGCTCGGTCAATCCCGACGAAGAGGTCGCCCTGGGCGATGAGATCGACGCGCTGGTGCTCCAGAAAGAGGACACCGAAGGCCGTCTGATCCTGTCCAAGAAGCGGGCGCGGTTCGAGAAGGCTTGGAAGCGGATCGAAGCCGCCGCCGAGAGCGGCGAGCCGGTCGAGGGCTCCGTGATTGAGGTGGTCAAGGGCGGCCTGATCATCGACCTGGGCGTGCGTGGCTTCCTGCCCGCGTCGCTGGTCGACATCCGCCGGGTGCAGGATCTCGAGGAGTATCGCGATCAGACGTTGCGCTGCAAGGTGATCGAGCTCAACCGCAGCCGGAACAACGTCGTGCTCTCCCGCCGGGCGGTGCTCGAGGAGGAGCGCAAGGAGCAGCGCCAGCAGATCCTCGACCGGCTGTCGCCGGGCGTCGAGGTGGAAGGCGTGATCTCGAACATCGTCGACTTCGGCGCGTTTGTCGATCTCGATGGCATCGACGGGCTGATCCACATCTCCGAGCTTTCCTGGAGCCATGTCAACCACCCGTCGGAGATTCTCGAGATCGGCCAGAAGGTGAACGTCAAGGTGCTGGACGTGGATCGCGATCGGCAGCGCATCTCGCTGGGCCTCAAGCAGACCCAGACCGACCCGTGGCAGAAGGTGATCGACGAATGCAGCCAGAACGACGTCGTCACCGGCCGCATCACCAAAGTGGTCACGTTCGGGGCGTTCGCCGAGATCGTGTCGGGCGTCGAAGGCCTGATTCACATCTCCGAGCTGGCTGAGCATCACGTCGAGAACCCCCGTGAGGTCGTCAACCAGGGCGACGCGGTGAACGTCAAGATCATCGAGATCGACGCAGAGCGGCGGCGGCTGTCACTGTCGCTGCGCCGCGTCGAGCCGGGAGAGCCGGTCAAGACGATCGATCTCGGGCTCGCCGGCTCGTCGGTTTCGACGGTGCCCGTTCCTCAGCTGGGCCTGTCGGACGAGGTGTTTGCCGACGACGTGGCCGAGGAATCGGATGAGGTCGAACTCGAGCCGGGCGCCGATACTCCTCCAGCCCCAGAGGAGGCTGAGGAGGCCGCACCCGAGCCTGAGGCCGCGGAGGCCGAGCCGGAGCCGGCTGAGGCCGAGGCCGACGAGCAGGCCGAGGCCGAAGCCGAGGTAGAGGCTGAGCTGGAGGCCGAAGCTGCCGTCGAGGCCGACGCCGAAGCCGAAGCCGAAGCCGAGGCTGAGGTAGAGGCCGAAGTAGAGGTCGAAGCGGAGGCCGAAGCTGAGGTGGAGGCGGAAGCCGAGGCAGACAGCCCCGAGAATGGTGTCGCCGAGGCCGCCGAAGAGATCGGCGAGCCCGAAGCCGACGCCGAGGCCGAGCCGGCCCCAGTCGAGGAGTAGCGGTGGGCGGCGGCCCGCTGCGGGTCGTCGGCCTGACCGGCGGGATCGGTGCCGGCAAGACCGAGGCGCTCGAGGCGTTCCGCCGACACGGTGCGGCGACGCTTTCCAGCGACGAGATCGTCCACGGCCTGTACGACTCCCCTGAGGTGCGCTCCGCAGTCGCGGATCACTTCGGCGAGCAGGTGGTGCGTGCCGACGGCAGCGTCGATCGGTCACTGGTGGCCGATCGCGTGTTCACCGATCCGGACGAGCGCCGCTGGCTGGAACAGCTGCTGCTGCCGATGATCGCGGTCGAGTTCGAACGCTGGCGTGACGGTGAGCTGGACCGCGGGACGGCGCTCTTGGTGCACGAGGCACCGACGTTGTTCGAGGCGGGACTGGAGCACCGCTATGACGCGATCGTGACCATCACCGCCCCGGCCGAGCTGCGCGAGTTGCGACGACCCGGGGCCGCGGCGCGCATGGTTCATCAGCTGCCCGAGGCCCAGAAGATTGCGCGCAGCGACTTCGTCTATGTCAACGACGGTGATCTGGATCAGCTCGACCAGTTCGTGCAGTCGGTGATCGAGCGCAGCCGCCGGCCATGAGGCGCCTGCTGATGATCGCGCTGATCGCGGCGGCGGCCTTGATCGCGGGCGTGGTGTACGTGCAACACACACAGCCCAACTGGTACGTGCATCTGCGCTACCCGCTGCACTACCAGTCGACGATCACCGGCTATGGCAAGATCTACCATCTCGATCCCGCGCTGCTGGCGGCGGTGATCTACGAGGAGTCGCGGTTTCAGCCGACCACCGAATCATCGGCGGGCGCGATCGGGCTGATGCAGTTGCTGCCGTCGACGGCCAAGGGCATCGCGATCCGCACCGGTGGCAAGCACTTCAAGATCCCCGATGATCTCGAGAACCCCGACCTCAACGTGCGCTACGGCAGCTGGTATCTCGACCACCTGCGGCAGCATTACCACGGGCGCACGGCGCTGGCGCTGGCGGCCTATAACGCAGGCCAGACCAACGTCGATCGCTGGCTGAGGGAACGCCAGTCGCCGCTGATCCAGTTTGCGGCGACCCGGGACTACGTCTCCGATGTGCTGCGTCTGCAGAAGCTCTATCGGCGTGCGTACGCCGAGCAGCTTGGCTACCGCTGATCCCCGCCCGGGTCGCTCGCCAGGCGCGAGAACATCACCAGATCGACGCGCTCGCCCCGCTGCACCCCGTAGCGCCTCAGCACGCCTTCCCGGGTGAAGCCACACTTCGCGGCAACCCGCTGTGACGCGGGGTTGTCGAGGTGCGTGGTCAGCTGCACACGCTCGATCCCCAGACGCGCAAACGCCCATTCGCACACCAGCGGCACCGCGCGCGTGATCACACCCCGGCCTCGCGCCGGGGGCGCGGTCATGTATCCCACCTCAGCCGCGCCGGTGACCGCGGTGGAGTTGAGCAGATGCAGGCCGATGCTTCCGATTGGCGCTTCGTTCAGCCGATCCACGACGGCGAACGACACACTCTCGCCGGAGGCCAGGTTGATCGCATGGGTGGTCAGCCAGTCCTCGGCATCGGTCGCGGTGTAGGGCGTGGGTACGGTGGTGAATCGCACCGTTTGGGGGTCGTTGCACATCTCCACCAGCGCCGGGATATCCGCCTGCGTCCATGGTCGCAGCGTGATCACACCGTCGCTCAGCGGCGGGGTGGGCAGGGTGATTGGAGCAGTGGATTCGACCATCGCAGCCCGAACCGTACAATGCGGACATGCCCGACCTGCGAGTCTCCGCCTCCTACGTTCCCACCGGGGATCAGCCCCGCGCGATCGCAGAGCTGGCCGAGTCCGTGAATCGCGGAGACCGGTTCCAGACGCTGCTGGGCGCCACCGGCACCGGCAAGACTCACACTGTCGCGCGGCTGCTGGAGGAGGTGCAGAAGCCGACCCTGCTGATTGCCCACAATAAGACTCTCGCCGCCCAGTTGTGCAACGAGTTTCGTGAGTATCTGCCGCACAACGCCGTCGAGTACTTCGTGTCCTACTACGACTACTACCAGCCGGAGGCCTACCTGCCGGCGTCGGACACCTATATCGAGAAGGACTCATCGATCAACGACGACATCGACCGGCTGCGGCACGCCGCGACCGCGGCCCTGTTCGCGCGCCGAGACGTCGTGATCGTGGCCTCGGTGTCGTGCATCTACGGCATCGGCTCGCCCGAGTCGTACTCGCGCATGGTGCTGTTTCTCTCGGCCGGGGACGAGCGGCCGCGGGAGGAGATCCTGCGCAAGTTGGTCGAGATCCAGTACCAGCGAAACGACGTGGTGCTGGGTCGCGGCCGTTTCCGGGTGCGCGGCGATGTGATCGAGATGCAGCCGGCCAACATGGAGACGGCGTATCGGATCTCGTTGTTCGGCGACGAGGTGGAGTCGATCACGCATTTCGACCCGATGACAGGCGAGGTGTTCGAGCGGCTGGGTCATCTCGCCATCTTCCCGGCCACGCACTACACGCTCGAGCGCTCCGAGGTCGACGCTGCCCTCGGGCGGATCAACGATGAGCTGCGCGAACGCCTGGGCGAACTCGAATCCCAGGGCAAGATGCTGGAGGCCCACCGGCTGCGCTCTCGCACCGAGTACGACATGGAGATGCTGCGCGAGATGGGGTTTTGCAACGGCATCGAGAACTACTCGCGGCCGCTGGAGGGGCGCGAGGCCGGAACACCGCCGCACACGCTGCTCGACTACTTCCCCGACGACTTCCTGATCGTGATCGACGAGTCGCACCAGACCGTGCCCCAGATCGGCGGCATGTACGAGGGCGACCGGTCGCGCAAGCAGACGTTGATCGACTTCGGGTTCCGGCTGCCGTCGGCGCTGGACAACCGGCCGTTGCGGTTCGACGAGTTCCTGGAGCGGGCGCCGCAGCTGCTGTTCGTGTCGGCCACACCAGGCGCCTACGAGTTACGCCACTCGACCCACATCGCCGAGCAGATCATCCGGCCGACCGGATTGGTCGATCCGGAGGTGGAGGTGCGACCCACCCGCCACCAGATCGACGACCTGCTAAACGAGATCACCGAGCGGGCCGAGGCCAACGAGCGGGTGCTGGTGACGACGCTCACCAAGAAGATGTCCGAGGACCTGACCGACTATCTGCTCGAGGCCGGTGTCCGTACCCGCTACCTGCATTCCGAGGTGGACACGCTGGAGCGGATCAAGATCATCCGCGAGCTGCGCCTGGGTGAGTACGACGTGCTGGTGGGTGTCAATCTGCTGCGCGAGGGTCTCGACCTGCCGGAGGTGTCGCTGGTGGCGATCCTGGACGCCGACAAGGAGGGGTTCCTGCGCGGCCAGACCGCATTGATCCAGACGATCGGGCGAGCCGCGCGAAACGTCAACGGCCGGGTGATCATGTACGCAGACAAGATCACCGCCGCGATCGCGGGAGCGGTGGAGGAGACCGACCGCCGCCGGGCGATCCAGGTTGCCTACAACGAGGAGCACGGGATCACGCCCGAGACGATCCAAAAGGGCGTCTCTGATATCGCCGAGTTCCTGTCGCTGGACACGTCCCCCAACGTTCCGGGCAGACGCCGTCGCGGGGGCGCCAAGACGCAGGGGATGGATCGCTCGGAGCTCGAGAAGCTGGTGGTCGAGCTCGAGGAGGAGATGTTCGCCGCGGCCGAGGAGCTGCGGTTCGAGTACGCCGCCAAGCTGCGCGACGAGATCAAGGAGCTGCGCCGCGACCTGGACGCCACCGCGGCCGCGCAGTAGCGGCTACTCGGGGTCGACCGGGCGCGTCTGCTTGAACCGCCGGATCGCCAGCCGCGCCTGCAGCTGGTGCTGCTCAGCCCGGCTCTGGGCGCGGGCGTGGCCGATGTCGGGTTGACGCTGCGGGTCGATGTCGGCGATCGGGTTGTCCTCTGCGCTGAGCCGGCCGACGGCGCTGCGATCCCATTCGTGGAGGAACGACAGATCGGCGGCCACGCGGTAGCGTGCCAGCGGGGCGGTGTCGACCCGGCGGACGCGAGCCTCCATCGTCACCGGCCGCTCGCCGATGCTGATGGTGATCATCAGCTCGTCACCGGCGCTGCACGCCAGCTCGGTGAGAAAGGCGATCGTCGACTCGGAGATGTCGGCCAGCCACACGTGCACCTCGTCGCCCACCGGAAGCCGCGACGACCACAGCACGGTGGCGTAGGCGTCACCGTCCATCTGCACGCGGGAGACCTCGCGCTTGCCCGCGCGGCTCTGGAATCCCACCACGTTCAGGTACAGCATCGTCTGCCCGTCCACCTGGTAGAACGACTTGCTCACCTGCAGCAACACGTCGCGGCCGGCGCCGTTGCCGTCGCGCAGTTCCACGACCAGGTCGAGGCCGTCTTCCATCAGCGACTGGGGGCCGTATCCGATCAGGTTTCCGCGGTCGACCGAGGCCAAAAGCAGCTCCGCAGAGCCCACCGAGGCGTTGAGCGCGGTGACCGTGGTCGGCAGCGGCGGAACCATCTCCAGGAACCGCGTCAGCGGCTCATCGGGGTCGATCGGATTGGGGGAGGAGAAAAGCACCAGGTGACTATCGGCAAGTCGGCCGCGATTGTGTACCCCGGCGGGCAGGAGAACGGGCGTGCCAAAGCGAATCCCGCTGCTGCAGTGGCGCAACTCGAACATCTGCTTGGTGCCGATGAGCACATCCACGCGGTCACGCGCGAGCACGGCATCGTGCTGGTGCGGCCGTTCGCGGGCGCGGCCGCCGCAATCGTGGCCTTCGGAGCGATCGCCTATGGGATCGCGAGCGTTCACCCGCTGGGCCCCGCGCGAGCGTTGTTCGCCATCCTGCTGGGACTGCTGGCATCGCGGTGGCTGGTCGGGCTGGTGCGGGCGGTGTCTCGCTGGCACACCCGGCGTCTGGTTGTCACCGATCGGCGTCTGATCATGGTCGGCGGTGGATTCTCGCGCCGAATCGCGGTGTTGCCGCTGGCATCGATCGACGCGGTCGAGGCTCGCACTGAGGGTTGGGGTCGCAGGCTTCACTACGGAAGACTGTTCGTGACCGCGTCCGGGCGGCGGATGCCGCTGTTCGGGCTGCGCCGGCTGCCCGATCCCGATCTGCTGTTTGGCTTGATCATGGGACTCGACCAGCACATCCCGATGCGCACCGCCGCCCGCGAGCCGGCTCGCAAGGCCACTCGCGTGCCGGCTTCCGCGGGCTGACCACCCAGGGCGAACACTTGTTCGATTGACGGTCACCTGCTAGCGTAAGCTCGTGGGTCAAGAACAGATCGTCATCCGGGGCGCCCGGGAGCACAATCTCAAGGACGTCACGGTGACGCTCCCTCGTGACCGGCTGGTCGTGATCACGGGATTGTCGGGGTCGGGGAAGTCGTCGCTTGCCTTCGACACCTTGTACGCGGAGGGTCAGCGGCGCTACGTCGAGTCGCTGTCGGCCTACGCGCGCCAGTTCCTCGGGCAGATGGACAAGCCGGATGTCGACTCGATCGACGGGCTCTCGCCCGCCATCTCGATCGATCAGAAGACCACCACCAGAAACCCCCGGTCGACCGTCGGTACTGTCACCGAGACGTACGACTACCTGCGGCTGCTGTACGCCCGCATCGGCCATCCGCACTGCCCCAAATGCGGTCGCGAGATCGCCGGCCAGTCGGCTGAGCAGATCGTGGAGCAGGTGCTCGCCCTGCCGGAGGGCACGCGCTTCACCGTCGACGCACCGGTGGTACGCGGACGCAAGGGTGAGTTCAAGGATCTGTTCGAGGGCCTGCGGGCCGACGGCTACACCCGGGTCAAGGTGGACGGCGAGCAGCGCATGCTGGAGGACGCCATCGAGCTGGACAAGCAGATCCGCCACACCATCTCGGTGGTGGTCGATCGGCTGGCGATGAAGCCCGGGCTGCGCACCCGGCTGACCGATTCGATCGAGACCGCGCTGCGGCTGGCCGAGGGTCTGGTCGAGGTGAGCGAGGTGGACGGCGCCACCCACACCTACTCCGAGACGTTTGCCTGTCCCGAGGACGGCATCTCGCTGCCGGAGCTGGCTCCGAGAATCTTCTCGTTCAACTCGCCGCACGGCGCGTGCCCGCGGTGCACCGGGCTGGGCATGCAGCGGGAGATCGATCCCGACCTGGTGGTGCCCGATCCCACGCTCTCGATCGCCCAGGGCGCGCTGGTGCCGTGGACGGTGATCAACTCGAGCTTCTACGAGCAGGTGATCAACGCCATCGCCGAGCGCTACGAGATCGATCTGGCGACGCCCTGGGAGGATCTCCCCGCCGAGCATCGCGAGCTGTTTCTGAACGGCACCGGCGGCGACAAGCTGTATGTCTCCTATCGCAACAGCATGGGCCGCAAGCGCAGCTACATGCTGGCCTTCGAGGGGATCCTGCCCAGTCTGGAGCGGCGCTACAAGGAGACCGAGTCGAGCTATCAGAAGGAGCGGCTCGAGGAGTACATGGCGCTCAAGCCGTGCCCGCTGTGCAAGGGGGCGAGGCTGAAGGACACGAGCCTCGCCGTCACCGTCGGGGATATCAACATCTCCGAGTTGACTCGGAAGTCGGTGACCTCGGCGATCGAGTTCGTCGATCAACTGGAGCTGACCGCCACGGAGCAGGCGATCGGCGCGCGCATCCTCAAGGAGATCCGCGAGCGCCTGAGCTTTTTGGCCAACGTCGGTGTGGGCTACCTGACGCTCGATCGCGGTGCCGCCAGCCTGTCGGGCGGCGAGGCCCAGCGGATCAGGCTGGCAACGCAGATCGGCTCGAGCCTGATGGGCGTGCTGTACATCCTGGACGAGCCGTCCATCGGACTGCACCAGCGCGACAACACGCGGCTGCTGGAGACGCTCGAGCGGCTGCGAAATCTCGGCAATACCGTGATCGTGGTCGAGCACGACGAGGACACGATCCGGGCGGCCGATCACATCGTCGATATGGGACCGGGCGCCGGGGAGCATGGCGGGCGGGTGGTGGCCGAGGGCACGGTGGCCGAGGTCAGCCTCAACGAGGAGTCGCTGACCGGTGCATACCTCTCGCGCCGGCGGGTGATTCCCACGCCCGATCGGCGGATCCACGACTCCGGCTGGTTCGGCGTCACCGGGGCCTCCGAGCACAACCTCAAGGACATCGACGTGGAACTGCCCGTGGGCAAGTTCGTGGCCGTCACCGGAGTGTCCGGGTCGGGCAAGTCCACGCTGGTCAACGAGATCCTGTACAAGGCGCTGGCCAATCGCCTGAATCGCGCCCGGATGAAGCCCGGCGCCCACCGCACGGTCAACGGGATCGAGGCGTTCGACAAGGTGATCGACATCGATCAGTCGCCGATCGGCCGCACGCCGCGTTCCAACCCGGCGACCTACACCGGCCTGTTCGACCACATCCGGGCGTTGTATGCATCCACGCCCGACGCCCGCGCCCGCGGGTACAAGCCGGGCAGGTTCTCGTTCAACGTCAAAGGCGGGCGCTGCGAGACCTGTCGCGGCGACGGCACCATCAAGATCGAGATGCACTTCCTGCCCGACGTCTACATCAACTGTGAGGTGTGCCAGGGCCGCCGCTACAACCGAGAGACGCTCGAGGTCAAGTTCAAGGGCAAGTCGATCGCCGACGTGCTGGACATGCCGATCGAGGCGGCACTCGAGTTCTTCGAAAAGATTCCCAAGCTGCGCCGGCGGCTGCAGACGCTGCACGACGTGGGGCTCGACTACATGCGCTTGGGGCAGCCCGCCACCACGCTCTCCGGCGGAGAGGCCCAGCGGGTGAAGCTGGCAACCGAGCTTTCCAAGGTGGCGACCGGGCGCACCCTCTACATCCTGGACGAGCCCACCACCGGGCTGCACACCTACGACATCGAGAAGCTGCTGCAGGTGCTGCAGCGGTTGGTCGACGCGGGCAACACGGTGGTGGTGATCGAGCACAACCTGGATGTGATCAAGCAGGCCGACTGGGTGCTCGACCTGGGGCCCGAAGGAGGAGACGCCGGCGGAGAGATCGTCTCGGCCGGAACGCCGGAGGAGGTCGCCGAGGACCCCACCAGCTACACCGGTCAGTTTCTGCGGCGGGTGCTGCCCGTGTACGAGCAGGAGCGGCTCCTTGCCGGGTGAGCGAGGGGTACCGGAGATGTCGGTCCGCGCTCGGGCGGTGATCGTCGACGGCGACGGCAGGCTGCTGCTGGATCGCACCCACCACACCGATCGGCCGGTGTTCTACTGGCTTCCGGGCGGCGGTGTGGAGGCAGGCGAGACGGTGGCGGAGGCACTGCGGCGGGAGCTGCTGGAGGAGGCCTCACTGCGGATCGAGGTGGGGCGGCTGCTGTACATCAGCGAGAACCTGTTCGTGGAGAGTGGTGATTATCGCCACGAGCTGATTCTGTATCTGCAGGCCACGATCGTCGGCCGCGACCCGGCTCCGCCGGTCGATCCCAGAAATCACGAGTGGCACGCGCCCGACGCCACCCCTGGGCCGCTGCTACCGCCGCAGGTGGCCGAGGCGCTGATCGAGGACATCGCCGGCGGCTTCACCCGCCCGGTGCTGCACCTGGTAACCGATCACCGGCCGTAGTAGCGGTGGTCAGCCGGGTGGCTTGGCCGCGTGAACTCGGCCGCAACCAACCGCGTGGTTGCCGTTCAGTGCGAGCTGATCCTTATTCAGGTCGTTGTCCTTCGCCCAGGTGTAGGGCGCTCGACCGACGGTCAGCTTCGGCGGGGTGAGATCGTAGGACGCGAGTCCCGCGTCGTAGTGCCCCGGCGGCGGCCCTTGCCAGTACACGATCGGCGTGACACCGGGGCCGTTCACGGTGGCGCGATAGGCGCGGCCCTTGCCCGCGACGGAGCGTTGTCTTGACGCCGGCGATACTGGGGTAGATGCCGTCGCAGAAGTCACCGGTACCTTTGTGCACCAGGAAGCTGTTGTAGCGATACCACCCGCCGGCTTGCTTGAACCCGCCCTTCCACGGCGGCTGGAGCGTGTCGATCGTGACCAGCCGGCCGAAGCTGTCGGTGGGCGCTCCGCGCCCGGTGGAAGAGCCTCCGTAGACGGGATCACCGTTGTAGGTCAGCTGGCCGTACAGGTGGTCGTACTGCTTGCCGTAGATCCAGTCGGCCTTAAGCCAGAACTTGGGCAGGTCGCCTTTCCAGTGCGAGATCCACAGCTCATGGTCGGCGTGGCCGTCGCTGGGCATCCAGCCGTTGTCGGGGAGTTCTGAGCCGAACCACGACTGGAGTAGCCAATACGATCCGTCGGGCATCGCACATCCGGCGACCGCCAGGTGCACCTTCGGTCCTCGACCCTGGTACTTGAGGCACTGATTGTGCTGGTTCACCCTCTGCCAGGCGCCGGACTGGAACGCGCTGCCGTAGCCACCCGAGTAGTTGACCTTGAACAGCTGCTGTGGCATGCCCATATCAGGGTGCGCTACACCGTCGCGAGCACCCCACACCAGCGTGTGGTGGATGCGGCCGCCGGCGCGAAAGGTGACGTCGGCCACCTGTTGGCCGTTCATCGTCCGCACGCTGAGCGTGACGTGGGTCGCGTTTCGCGCAATCATTTTGGCTGCGAAGGCCTGCGCCGGCATCACTGCCATCAGCGCAAATACCGCGAAAATCACGATTCGGAGACGCCCCATACGGCCTTGTTTCGGCAAGTTGGGTCAGAAGCTGATCCCCCATACGAGCAGTCGGCGACCCTCTAAACTGGTGATACCGGTGTCACCCCCCAACGACACAGTGTTGGCAACCCGCGCCGCCGCAGTGCTCACGCTGACGCTGAATCGGCCGGAGAAGCTCAACGCCATCAACGACGCCATGCATGCCGCGATCGCCCAAACACTCAAGGACGCCCGCGACCCGGAAGTCCGTGCGGTCGTCATCACCGGGGCCGGAAAGGGCTTCTGCGTCGGCCAGGATCTGGCCGATATCGCCGCCGACGCGGACGTGGGCGAGCTGGTGCGAAGGCACTACAACGCCAATATGCTGGCGCTGCGGTCACTGGCTAAGCCGGTGATCAGCGCCGTCAACGGTGTGGCTGCGGGCGCGGGCGTGTCACTGGCGATGGCCGCCGATGTCCGGATCGCATCCACCACCGCGAGGTTCGTGCCGGCATTCATCAACATCGCACTGGTACCCGATTCGGGAGCGACCTACTTCCTCACCCGGATCCTCGGTCCCGCTCGTGCGCTGGAGTGGATGGCGTCGGGTCGTGTGCTGGGAGCAGCCGAGGCGCTCTCATGGGGACTGGTGTCCGAGCTGGTCGAGCCGGAGCTGTTGCCCGACCGGGCGGCGGAACTCGGCGCCGAATGGGCAGCCAAACCCTCGGCCGCCTTTGCGCTGCACCGGCGCCTGTTCGACGAGGCGGCCTCGGCGACGCTGGAGCAACAGCTCGAGCTGGAGGCGCAGCTTCAATCGGAGGCCGCCGCCGGGCCGGACTTCGCCGAAGGGGTGGCTGCGTTTCGGGAGAAACGCCCACCGCGTTTCGAAGGCACCTAGCCTTTCAGGTCGCGGCCCGGTCGGTGTGACCGAGGCTCTTGTCCGGTGCGACCAGGTCGCGCACCGAGCGCTTGATCGCGGTTGGGTCGGGCGATCCGCCGCCGGCCTCGGCCCGCGACCACACCGTCTCGCCGTTCACCCGGATCGCAAACACCCCGCCGGATCCGGGTACCAGCGCCACCTCAGCCAACTCCTGCTCAAAGGTGGTGAGCAGCTCCTGCGCCATCCAGGTCGCTCGCGGCAGCCAGCGGCAGCGGGTGCAGTACTCGATCTCGACTCGCGCACCCACCCGCGGGTCAGTTGGGGACGTCGACGAGATCGCAGGAGAGCCGGCCGTTGGCGCGGAACTCCTGCCAGTGCCGGAACGCCGACTCGGTCAGCCGGCCCTTGACCTCGCCGCGGCTGATCAGCGCCTCCACCTCGTCGGGCGTGAACCACTCCGGTGCCGCGACGATGTCGGGATCGTTGACTGCATAGCTCGTCTGACGCGGCTGACCGCACAGATAGTTCAGGCGGATCGAGGTGCCGATGCGTTTGCCTTCGGCGTCGTGCTCGCGCACCAGCGCCTGTCCCACCAGCGTCGCCTGGCTTGCCGCGTACCCCGTCTCCATCAGCAGGTTCCGATTGACGACGTGCTCGGGCAGCTGCACATGGCCGTCCTCGTCGCTTCGATCCATCCACCCGGTCGGGAAGTTCCAGCGCGGCTGGCCTTCGCGGTTGAGCTGGCGCACCATCAAGAGCTCGCCGCCATGCTCGACGATCGCACACACGGTGGTTGCCAGAATCAGCTCGTGGTCGAGGCTCGTCAGCGACTCGATCGTCGGTGGAATCGCGCTGAACGCGTCGGTGGGGGCTTGAGGATCGTTCATGCGGGGTGTGTTGTAAGTTGGATCACGCTTTGCAGGATATACCCGACACTGGCAAATCGGAAAATCCGCCCCAGTGGGCGGCGCAGCAGGTGGTCGACCGGGATCGCTCTCTCAGACCGATTCAGAGCCGGTTCCCGGACTGGATTCCGACACGATCGAGCGGCCGTTCGTAGGCGCCCTCGCGGGGCTGGATCGTGCCTTCAGCGATTGAGGTCGCGCAGCAGCACCAGCGCCTGGTTCTCGTCGTTCCACCAGCCCTTGGGTTCCCACAACGACACGAACGCGTGCTTGTGGTAGAAGCGGCGGGTGCCCTCATAGCCGTCGGTCACGCCTGGCTCGGTGCTCGAGGCCGACAGCGTGGTCACCACCAGGTAGCGCGCTCCATGGCTGAGAGCGTCGGCCGCGAACGTCTCCACCAGCCGTCCGCCGACCCCGGTGCGGCGGTGATCGGAGGTGACGGCCAACCAGGTGATCTCGCGGATCCCGTCAAACCACGCACGCCAGGTCAGGAAACCTACGACTCCGTCGTCGTCGGCGGCCGTCAGTCCGGGTTCGGTGCGAACCGCGTGGGCGCATTCCGCCCGGCCGTCGGGGTCGCCGAAGTGGTAGGGCAGCGATGCCACCACGGCGTCGCAGCCGGCGGCATCGTGCGGCTCGAGGCCGCGGATGACAACCTGTCCGCTCACGCCGCGGCCGGCTCGGCAGCGCGACCCAGGGCCCGATCGATGGCCGCCCGGTCGGGGCCGACCAGCAGCAGCAGCTCGCTGTTGGTCAGGTGTGAGACTTGACCGACCCGCTCCCCGGCAGGGTTGTGGATCCCGATCTGAGCCCCGACGTACCGCTTGCTCTGGAGTTCCACCACACCCACGTGGCCGTGCTCGGCGAGCAGCTCGCACACCCGGTCGGTGTCGTGATGGGCCTCGTTTGAGAGCGACACGAGCAGCCACGGCGCCGTTACCGTCTCGAGCAGCTGTGCGAGCGCCTGCGAGGCGTGTCGGCGTGAGTTATACGCGCTCTTGGTGGTGCGGCAGTCGACCCGCTTGCGGGCAATCCCGTAGGCCTCGGGGCGATCCCATCGCACCAGCGTTTCCCAGATGTGGTAGTTCGAGAAATAGGAGTGCTGGTTGTACGGCGGATCGATGTAGACGAGGTCGACGTCGAGTGCTCCGGCGAGGGCATTGGCGTCCTCGCGCAGTACCCGGCCGGGAGGGCCCGGCACGGGTTCGGGTTCACGCAGCTCGAGTGGATTGGCCGCCCGCGGCGCCCATGCCTTGAGGTAGGCCATCTGCACGCCGGTGGTGCTATCGACACGATCGGCGGCCTCGAGCAAGGAGGTGAGCACCAGGCCCCGCTCCACCTCCCCAAGTGGATACCCGTCGATGGCCGCGCGGATGGCATCGATCCGCGCGCCGTTTTTGGGGGTGAAGAAGCGGGCGTCGACACAGAAGGTCTGGGTGAAATATCCGGGAGCGGGAGGGAGCTGTGAGAGTTCTGCCAGCAGGCGCCGAAGCGCCTCTCTGTCCACCGACTGATCGGCTGCGATGTAGGCCTGACCCATGACCTGGGAGTAGCTCGCCAGATCGTTGGAGACGACCTCGATCCCGATTCGGCGCAGACCCTGGCCAACCCGGGTCGTGCCGGCAAACAGGTCGCACGCTGTGGATACCGGCAGCTCGCCCACGATCCGCTGGATCAGCGGTACCAACCGCCGCTTCGAGCCGAGGTACTTGATCACGCGGTTGACAGTAGCGAGCGCACCGGTCGGGGAGAATTCGGCATGATCCTGAGAACCATGCCGAATATCAATCACCCTGAATTCGACGAACCGCGCGAGCACCCCGGGTTCCGGGCGCGCAGAGCGCGCATCGGCTACCAGCTCGGCAGCGAGCGGATCGGGCTGAGCCTGTGGGAGGTCGATCCCGGTCAGGCCGCCTACCCGTACCACTTCCACCTCACCGAAGAGGAGCTGGTGGTCGTGCTCGACGGCGAGCTCACGCTGCGCACACCTGAGGGCGAACGAGAGCTGGAGATGGGGGAGGTGGTGCGCTTTGCCCGCGGGCGAGGACGGCGGTCATCAGATCATCAACCGCTCGCAGCGATCGCGCGGTTTCTCTCGACCAGCACCAACGGCGAGCCCGACATCGTGTTCTACCCCGACTCGGACAAGGTCGGAGCGGCCGGAGCGGCTGCCGCGAGGTGGTGGGGTGCGGCTGTTCTTCCGCCGGGGGATGCCGTCGACTACTACGACGGCGAGTAGCGTCCCTGGGCATCAGGCGAGCAGCGTGGCGCCGGCGCCGATCAGCAGCGCACCGGCCCACAGCCGGTCGACGTTGATCCACGCCGAGCGCAGGATGCCGACCCCGACCGTCTCGTACACCACGACCGCGACGATGCCCGGCGACGGTGATCATCGCGACGGTGTGCACGGCGACCGCGAGCGCAGCCGGCGCCAGGCCGGCGTGGATCCCCGCGATCGGATCGGTGGCGGCCGACGACCCGCTCAGGAACGGCATCAGCATCAGCCCGGCGCCGTGGGCGCTCGCCATCAGAAACGACCACAGCACGAGCTCGAGCGGGGTGACTCGAAAGCCGACCCAGCGAGGATGTTTCTGGCTCACCAGCTTCCAGATCGCGAATGCCGCCGAGGGCGGTGGCGCCGGCGATCCGCACGGTGGTGGCCGAGACGGTGGCCTCGAGCCCGACCAGCACCGCCACCATCAGCCCGACCGACAGGGCGTGGCCGACGGCCAGCGGCGGGAGCGCCCGCACCAGCGACCGGCCGCGAGCGGTCCTGCAGCGCCAGCGCCACCGCGAACAGCCAGCCCATCGCCGGGTTGATGCCGTGAAACGCGCCCAACCCGGCGATACCGGCGAGGTCGCCCGTGCTCACGAGAAGCAGTACGAGTCCGAGGAGGAGTCGCCGCCCTCGAGCCGTATCTGATGGGGGATGCGCCCGTCCAGGCCCTCGGTGACGAAGCTGGTGTCGAGCTCGAGACCGCCACCGTCGGGCACGTCGAGCTTGGCCACCCAGCCGTCAACTCCCGCGGGATAGAACTGCTTGTCCCAGCTGGTGTAGAGCCCGTTGGTGAGATAGATGCGCTTGCCGTCGCGCGAGACCTCGACCATCTGCGGGCCGCCGGTGAGCGGCTGGCCGCCGGCGGGGTGTGCGGCTCTCGAGCCGATCCCACCCAGCCGCACGCGCCCGGTCTCCACCGGGTTGAATGGGTCGGACACGTCGTACTGGATGAAGTCTCCAGTGCCCCAGCAGGACACGTACAGGCGCTGGTCGTCGAGCGACAGGTTGATGTCGGTGACCAGCGGCGGAACGGCTCCGAAGCCCTTGAGTAGATCGGGCAGCTGTTCGGCCGTCGGCCGGCTCGGCCGGGATGGTGATCACCTTCTTGATCACCCAGTCGGGCCCGTCGCGGTGCCACATCCAGACCGACGCGGACAGATCCTCGACCGACACGACCACGCCGACGAAACCGTAGGCCTTGCGCGGGTCGTGCGCCGGCCGCAGCTCGAGCACCATCTGGTGGGCGTCGCCGAGATCGAGTGCCTGCACATGGCGGCGCTTCTTGAGATCCCACACGTGCATGTGGTGGCCGTACTCACGACCCAGCAGACGCTCCGGAACGACACCAGACTCGAACATCGCGGGAGTGCCCCATTCGCTCGAGAGCAGCGTGTCGTGGCCCAGGTGCCACCAGAAGTCGTATGCGTACTTCTGCGGGCCGCGGTCGACCTCCCAGGCGCCCAGCGGATCGAACGAGTCGCAGTCGAGCAGCATGATGCCGCCGCCGTCCTCGCTGCCGTTGGCACCGCCAAGGGCTGACACGTAGATCGCGTCGGGCCCGCAGTGGATCGTGTGCGGGCGGGTGTAGCCTGCGCCGCTGCTTGAACTGCGTCGGCCTCGATCGTCTTGACGATCTTGGGAGCGCGCGGGTCGGGCTTGACGTCGATGACGTGCATGCGCGACGAGCGCAGGCCGGGAACGAGCAGGTAGCGACGCTCGACGTGCGGGCGCGGAGATGAGGGGCACAGCGCGGCGCTGCACGCGTTCCAGCCGAAGTGGTGCAGCTCGTCGCCGATGTCGGGCATCTCGAGCGTGGAGATGATGTTGCCGTATTCCGAGGAGCGCGGGTCGAGATCGATCACGCCGAGCGCGTCGGGCCGGTCGGTCTGGTCGGGGTCGACGAGGGCCACGTACCCCAGGCCCTCGGCCGGAGCGGCCTGAGCCATCCGCGGGGAGGGGTAGAAGGTCGGGTCAGGTGTCCAGCGGGTCATGCTGCCTTTCGGTGGTGGGATCCACCATAGCCGCGCCTCGGGATCAGCAGAACTCTTCTCCGGCATCGCCGCTGCGCCGCGACAGCAGGCCGTTGGCGGTGAACTCGTAGAAGCCCATCTCGCCGAGCGGCGGGCGAGTAGGCGTGGATCGACGTGGCCACGGTGGCACCGGTCTGGCTGACGTCGTGGATGTGGCTCGGGCCGAACGAGAACACCGTCCCGCTGCTGTACACGACGGACGGTGATGGGGCCGCCGCCGAGCGCGAGCCGCCGTTCCTCGAGCGAGCCGTCGGTGACCGCGACCGCGCCGCGGCTGCCGTTGTGATCGTGGAAGCCGGTGTCCTGCTGGCGTGACCAGCAGATCAGCCACACCTCGAGCGTGTCGTCCAGGTGCAGCTGCACGTAGAACCGCTCGCTGGTGGAGTGCTGGACGAGGTGCTCCCACAGGTACGGTCGGGCGGCCAGCGCCTGAACGAGCTCCTCGAGCTCCAGCGGCTGAAGTCCCAGCGCCGGCTGCGTTGGGAGAACCACAGGTCGAGCCGCGGATCGTCGGCCGCGAGCTCGGGGGTGTCGTCGGGGGTACGTGCAAACGTCGACATTGCTTCACCTCGTTTCGGCGGGCACTCGGGGGAGACGGCGCGCCGGTGCGTTCGGAGAGCGTATCCGGGGCGGCAACGGACGTGTTCGGCGGGGCCGGCGCGTTGCTGCGATCGGGCGATGTGCCGCGCGTACCCATCGACAAAATCTAATGTTCTCAAGTTGCCCATCGACATTGTCTGGTAATCACGTTACGTCGGCAATCCGCGCTCGTCAAGCGGCTTAACACCGACGCAACGACAGGTAATCGCAAGCGCCGCGATACCGTTGCCATGGCTGACATCGCCGAACAGTCCGCCCTGGGGGCCATCGGATCGAGCGTTCGACCGGGTGCCCTCCGCCGTGCTGCTGATGGGCGCGATGATCGCGTTCCAGGTCGGCGGTGCGCTCGGAGTCTGGCTGCTGCCGGCGTTCGGTCCGTTCGGCACGGCGTGGGTGCGCACGCTGGTCTCGGGGTTGCTGCTGTGCGTCGTCGCGCGGCCACGGATCGGCGAGATTGCTCACCGTCATGGGATCGTGCTCGCACTCGGGGTGCGATCGCGGCGAGCCGAACGTGGTCTTCTATCTCGCGGTCGATCGCATCCCGATCGGAGTGGTCGTGACGGTCTCCTTCGTCGGCCCGCTGGCGGTCGCGCTGTTCGGCTCACGCCGTCCTCGCGATGTCGCCTGGGTCGGGCTGGCGGCCGCCGGAGTCGCACTCTTCGGCGGCCTGCCCGGGGGCGCGGCGCTGGATCCGGCCGGGCTTGCGTTTGCCGTGATCGACGGCATCTTCTGGGCCGCATACGCGATGCTCGCCAAGCGGATCGGCTCCGTGCTGCCGTCCAGCCAAGGTCTGACTCTGGGGACGCTGATGGCGGCGGTGCTGCTGCTGCCGTTTGTGCCCGCGTCGCTGGACGCGTCCGCGATCCACGCCAAGGTGGTGGCGGCAATGGTGGGGGTCGGTATCCTCACGGCGCTTCCGTACCTGCTCGAGTTCGCGGCACTTCAGCGGATGGCGACCGCGACCTACGGGGTGCTGGTGAGTCTCGAACCGGCCTTTGCGACGATCATCGGCGTGGTCATGCTGGGCCAGCACCCGTCGCCCACAGAGGTGGTCGCGATTGCGCTGGTGGTGGCGGCTTCGGTGGGGGCGGCACGGTCGGCCGGGGCCGCGGTTGCTGCCGATGTCGGCGGTGTCTGATGCGTGTCAGCCGCGCATGATCCAGGCGGGAGGGCCACCTTCGGGCGGTTCTCCCTGGGCCACGACCTGGAAGCCAAATCGACTGAAGTAGTCGGCCGCCGTCTGCGACGGGGCGACCAGGTTGATCAGTTCGTCGTCACGGTGGGCAATGTCCAGGCAGTGCTGCATCAGCGCCGAACCGACACCTGTGCCACGGTGGACGGGATCCACGGCCAGCCCCAACAGTCGATATCCCAAGTGCGGAGCCGCGTCGAGCGGCCCAATCCCAGAACTGCAAGTATCGATCGGGATACCTGGCCATCTCGCGAAAGACCGGCGACGCCTGAATCTCGATCTCGTACAGGTCGACACCGTCATCCGGAGGGAGCAACATCGCGTAACCCACAACATCGCCGACGCACCAGACGTCGCCGAGCTTGATCAAGCCCTCCATCCACACCCGGAGCCAGGGCTTCAGTCGCTGCTCCAGATCTTCCCCAGCACCGAAGATCCAGACCCAAACGGGATCGTCAAGGAGTGGGCGGACGGAGGCGTCGACGACCGTGTCGAGCATGTCGATGGTTACTTGGTTGATCGGGCGGGGCATCCACAACTACACCACTGGGGTCACGGCCAATAGTAACCCTTAGTACAAGGCTTCGCCGACGCCGTCCCCGGTGGAGCCCATGACCCAGGCGGTCGGGCCGCCTCCGGGTGGTTGTCCTTCGCGCACGACCTGGAAGCCAAACCGTTGGAAGTAGGTGGCAGCGGTCTGCGACGCGGCGACCAGATTGATCGGCTCGCGGTCGCGGTGAGCGATGTCCAGGCAGTGCCTGACCAATGCCGAGCCGATGCCTTGGTGCCGGCGACCGGGATCCACGCTCAGCTCCAGCAGCCGGTATCCGGGGTGCGGGGTCGCGTCGGTGATCCAGTCCCAAAACCGCCAGTACCGATCGGGATGCTCGGCCGCCTGGTTCAAGATCGGCAACGTCCGCACCTCGGCCTGGTAAAGGTCGAGAACGTCATCCGGGGAGAGCAAGGCCGCGATACCCACGGCATCGCCGACACACCACACGTCGCCGAGCTTGATCAGGGCATCCATCCACACCTCGAGCCAGGGTGTCATTCGCGACCCGAGATCTTCGCCCGAACCGAATATCCAGTTCCAAACGGGGTCATCGCAGTGGCGCGGGAGGGCGCCGGCGACGACGTCGTCGAGTAGTTCGATGGTTGCTTGATGGATGGTGTGGGACATTCGCGAACCACGCCGATCCGCGACCCGGTTGGATCGCGCCGTCAAAGTGGTCTTCCTGTTAGGAGGTATCGGCTGAAGGCGAAGCCACTTTGGCGCTCGCCGGGGTCTACGCCAGTGAGCCGAGATCGACCGGGATGACGGTGCCGCTGACGCCTGAAGCTCGGTCGCCGGCCAAGAACGCGACCACCTCGGCAACCTCCCGCGGTTCGATCATGCGGCCGGCGGGATTGTTGTCGTCCATCGAGGCGAGCACCTCCTCCCGGGTGCGACCGTGCAGCCGGGCCTGGTCATCGATCTGGCCTTCGGCCATGCCCGTCCACATCCACCCCGGTGCGACCGCGTTGGCGGTCAGGCCCAACCGGGCACCCTCGAGCGCGGCGACCTTCACCAGGCCGGCGACGCCGTGCTTGGCCGAGACATAGGCCGGCTTGAATGCCTCACCCACCAGTGAAGAACTCGAGGCGGTGACGATGATGCGGCCGCCGGGGCGCTCGGTCAGGGGTGCCCAGGCATGCTTGATGGCAAGGAACGGGCCGGTCAGCATCACGCCCAGCAATCGGTCCCACTGGTCGTTGGGGAACTGCGCAAACGGCGCCATGAACTGGGCCCCGGCGTTGAGCACGAGCGTGTCCAGCCGGCCGTGACGTTCCAGAGCCAGCTCGACCATCGCGCGGCAACCGTCGTCGGTTGCCACGTCCAGATGCGCACAGTCGTCTCCGGCGAGGTCGACTCCGATCACCGTCGCACCGTCGCGCTCGAGCAACTCGCACACCGCACGTCCGAGCCCTCCCGCAGCGCCGGTCACCACGGCCACACGGCCGCTCTCCGGCAGCGTCACTGGGGCAGGCCTCGGTCGTCCACGCGATCAGCGTACCGCAGTCGCGGCGGGCCCTGCCCCCGTGAGTCTCGTCCGGCGACGACCACCCAGGCGGTGGGCCCGCCTCCAGGTGTCTCTCCTTCGAACGCCACGCTGAAGCCGAACCGCTCGAAGTATTCGACCGCATCGGCGGTCGGGGCCACGGCGTACGCTCGCACGCCGTCGCGACGGGCGAGCTCGAGCCCGTGGTTCACCAGCGCCGACCCGATCCCCCGCCCGCGATGAGCGGGATCCACGTACAGATCCATCAGCCGGTAGCCGCCGAGCGTGCCGGTGGCATCGATCCAATCCCAGAAGCGGTGGTATCGGTCGGGATCCTGGGCCATCGCCACCACTGTCGGCCACGCCAGCGTGTCGATCTCGTACAGGTCGACATCGTCGTCCGGCGGCACCCAGATCGCGATCCCCATGGCATCGTCGACACGCCAGACGTTACCCAGTTTGATCAGAGGTTCGATCCACACGTGCAGCCAGGTCGTGAGCCGCTGCTGGAGGTCATCACCCTCGCCGAACACCCACCGCCAGGTCGGGTCATCGAGTTGCCTGGTGACGAGCGCGGTGACGATGTCGTCACACATTTCGTCGGTTGCCTGGGTGACAGCGTGAGGCATGCGCCGATCCTCCGGTAACGGTCCGCTTCCTCGCGCTCCTGCCGAACGCCGCGTGAGGGATGGAAGAGTTTACCTGCAAGGCCGACCTTTGGTAACCTGACGTCCACGGAAGCTTTGCAGACCTCTCCATCCCAGACCCGACGCGGACAGCGGTACAAGTGGATCGCGCTCAGCAACACCACCCTGGGCGTGCTCTTGGCCACGCTTGACTCCTCGATTGTGCTGATTGCGATGCCCGACATCTTTCGGGGAATCCAGCTCGATCCGCTACAGCCCGGCAACAGCTTCTACCTGCTGTGGATGATCTTCGGGTACCTGATTGTGACCAGTGTGCTGGTGGTCAGCTTCGGCAGGTTGGGGGACATCTACGGCCGGGTGAAGATGTACAACCTCGGCTTCGTCATCTACACAGCGGCGTCGCTGCTGCTGGCGATCGACTGGATGACCGGAACCGCCGGCGCCGATTGGCTGATCGGCTTCCGAATTGTCCAGGGCGTAGGAGCGGCCTTTCTGCTGGCCAACTCGGCAGCGATCTTGACCGACGCGTTCCCGCCTCACCAGCGGGGCATGGCGCTTGGCCTGAATAACGTGGTGGCGGTGGCGGGGATGTTCGTGGGGTTGGTGCTGGGTGGCCTCTTGGCGCCGATCTCGTGGAGGCTGGTGTTTCTGATCTCGGTGCCGATCGGCCTGTTCGGCACGGTGTGGGCGTATCTCAAGCTGGAGGAGACCGGCATCCACCGGCGGGCTCCAATCGACTGGCTGGGCAACCTCACCTTCGCCGGCGGGTTGGTGCTGATCATGATCGGCGTGACCCGTGGGATCCAGCCCTACGCAGGACACCCGATGGGCTGGCAAAACCCACAGGTGATCGCCGAGCTGGCCGCGGGAGCACTGCTGCTGGTGGCATTTGCGGTGGTTGAGTCGCGGGTCGCACACCCGATGTTCAAGCTCTCGCTGTTTCGGGTGAGAGCGTTCACGTTCGGGACGCTTTCGAGCTTCATGTCCGCGGTCGCCCGAGGTGGTCTGATGTTCATCCTGATCATCTGGCTGCAGGGCATCTGGCTGCCGTTGCATGGCTATAGCTTCGCGTCGACGCCGCTTTGGGCGGGCATCTACATGCTCCCCCTGACCGTCGGGATCATCCTGGCCGGACCGATCAGCGGCTACCTCTCAGACCGCTACGGCGCGCGCCCGTTCGCAACCGGGGGCATGCTCGGCAGTGCAGCGTCGTTCGTCTTGCTGGCGCTGCTGCCGATCAACTTTCCCTATCCGGCCTTCGCGGCGGTGCTGCTGTTGATGGGGGCGTCCATGGGTGTGTTTGCGTCGCCCAATCGTGCCGGTGTGATGAACAGCCTGCCGCCCGCCGATCGCGGCGCCGGCGGCGGCATGAACCAGACCTTCCAGAACTCGGCGCAGGTGCTCTCGATCGGGATCTTCTTCAGTCTCATGATCGCCGGTCTGGCCACCACTCTGCCCGCGCACATGTCGGCCGGCCTGATCGCCCATGGGGTTCCGCCGGGCGCTGCGCATCAGGCCGCCAACCTGCCTCCTGTGTCGATCCTGTTTGCGGCGTTTCTCGGCTACAACCCGATCCAGCACCTGGTGGGGGCGCATGTACTCAGTCACCTTTCGCCGGCGAACGTGGCGGTTATCTCCGGCCGCGGCTTCTTCCCCGAGCTGATCAGCGGGCCGTTTCGGACGGGGCTACACCTGGCATTCAGCTTTGCCATCACCGCCTGTCTGATTGCCGCGGTCGCGTCGTGGTCGCGCGGCCGCAAGTACGTCGACGAGGAGAGCACGGTGGCGGCCGCGTCGGCCGGCGCAGGCGACTAGGGCCGCGCGCTCACCCGGGCCAGCCACCCGTCGAGCTGGTGATATCCGGCAGAGACGGCCAGGAAGAGGAGAGCGATCCAGACGCTGTTCAGCGCCGCCTTGCCGTATCCGATGGTGAGTACGTCGATGAAGTGGTACGGGTACCAATCCACGATCGGGCCTCGAATCAGTGTGAACACGATCCACACGATCGGGTAGAGCAGCGCCAGGCCCGCAACTCGCCACGACACCATCCCGCGCGGCCCGTACATCAGCCAGCCGATCACCGCCGCGATCGGCACGATCGTGTGTGTGATCTGGTCGGCCACCAGCGCCCAGCCGTCGAACTCCACCAGCTGCGCGATGGCGACGTGGTAGACGATCCCGGTGATCGTGATCCCCACCAGGCCCATCAGCCTGAACACCCGAAACACGGTCGAGCTGCGCTCCAGACGGAGTGCCAGCAGCAGGCAGGTGACGCCCACGATCACGTTGGAGTCGATCGTGAAGAAGCAAAAAACGTTGAAGATCCTGCCCACTGCGGTGGGGAACACGCCATGGTCGTTGGTGGCGGCCACCGGAAGCTGGATTGCGAGTCCGGCCAGCACGATGAGGGCGGTGGCGGCGAACCACACGCGGGCTGGGCTGGAACTCACGGGACAGCAGAATAGCCGTGCAGGAACCCGCGGGGGATTCCCCACAAGATCAGTACACTTGGTCGGTTCGACAACACCAAACGGGGGGGATTGATGGCCACAACCACCACGCACCACGAGGACGAGCAGGTTGAGCGCGCAAACGCGTCGGGCAAGACTCCGGTCGTGTTCATTCACGGCCTGTGGCTTTTGCCGAGCAGCTGGGACCGATGGGCGGCGATGTTCGAGGAGGCGGGATACATCGCCCTGACTCCCGGGTGGCCGGACGATCCCGAGACGGTGGCGGAGGCCAAGGAGCATCCCGAGGTGTTTGCCCACAAGACGGTCGGGCAGGTTGCAGACCACTACGAGGAAGTGATCAAGAAGCTCACGACCAAGCCCGCTGTGATCGGTCATTCGTTCGGCGGATTGCTGACCCAGATCGTCGCCGGGCGTGCGCTCTCGGCCGTGTCGGTGGCGATCGACCCGGCGCCGTTTCAGGGTGTGCTGCCGTTGCCGATCTCTGCGCTCAAGTCAGCCCGGCCAGTGCTGAGCAACCCCGGCAACCGCAATAAGGCCGTGCCGCTGACCTACGAGCAGTTTCGGTACGGCTTTGCCAACGCGGTCAGCGAGGAAGAGGCCCAGCAACTGTACGACGAGTTCGCGGTGCCGGCCCCGGGAGCTCCGCTGTTTCAGGCGGCCACGGCCAACTTCAACCCGTGGACCGAAGCCAAGGTGAAGTCGAAGAATCCCGAGCGCGGGCCGCTTTTGATCATCAGCGGCGAGAAGGATCACACCGTGCCGTGGGCGATCGCAAACGCGTCCTTCAAGAAGCAGAAGCGCAACGAGGGCGTGACCGAGATCGTCGAGATGCCCAATCGCGGGCATGCGCTGACGATCGATTCGGGCTGGCGCGAGGTTGCAGACACCGCGCTCACCTTCGTCAAGCGCTTCGCCGAGGCTACGCCAGCACCGTGAGCGAGAGTCGCGATCCCGTGGCTTCGCCGGTGAGCACGCTGTGGTGGTTGACGGCGGTCTCGACGGCGAACCACGGGCTCTCGGCGGTGCCTGGATGCGGGACGTACAGCGGGTAGTCGCTGGCGGCGACCTGGAGGCGAAGCCGGTGCCCCGATATCAGGCGGTGGCCGGTGTGTCCGAGATACACCTCAGCGGCAGTGCCGGTGCCGGGGCGATCCACTGCTTCTTGGCCGTAGAGCAGGATGTGCGAGCTTCCGTCGGGCGAGACGTCCACCAACTTGACGTGCAGGTACATCGACGGTGCGTCGCTCGCCACTCGAAGGTGGGTGACCACTCGACCCGCCAGCGTCAACGGGGCGGTCAGCGGCTCGCTGGTGAACACCACCACGTCGTCGCGGCCGGCGACCGCTGCTTCGTCGGGATACTCGTACAGGAAGGCGAACGGGTTTTGGATCGTGGACGGCACCAGATTCTGCGGATCGTGCACCCAGCGGATCTCTCCCGCGGCGCCCGGTTCGGTTCGCAGCGCCCCGTCGTGGTCGAGGTGGAGCAATCGCTCGTGGGCGCCGGGCGGGGGCCAGGTGGGGGAGTCGTGCCAGCCGTCATTGCCGAGGTGCCAGCGCACCCGGGGGATCGACTCGGGGTCGGCCTTGCCTGACAAGAACGCGTCGAAGAAGTCGATTGCCGGCGTGATGTAGCGCGGCAGCATCTGCGCCAGTGCATCGTCGTGCTTGTCGTGGTCGAGCGACTCGGGGATCGGCACCGCCTCGAACTGATAGTTCTCGTGGTCGGTCGAGCCGGCGTGGAGGTACTGGAAGGGCGCGGTGGCCGGGTCGGCCATCAGCCGCTCGTAGTCGAGCATGTGGGGAGGCGTGATGTTGTCGAACCAGCCCACCCCGTGCAGGGTGGGGATGCGCAGGCGGTCGAAGGGATGGCCGTCGGGATAGAGCTCCACACCGGGGGCGCCGCGCGACTCGTCCAGGATCCGGTCAACGGCGATTGAGCGCGATCCGATCGCCTCGAAGCCGGGGTCGAACACCTCACTCAGGGGCCGGTGGCTCCAGTCGGGCGTCCAGTGGTGGTTGCGGTTGTCCGACCAGAACTCAGCCAGGTAGTGGGCTCCGTACAGCGGCGTCACTCCTCCCAGCCAGTCGAACAGATCCGCCATGGTGACACGTGGCACCACCGCCTTCAGCGCCGGGTGGCCGGAAGCGACCGCAGTCCATTGGGTGAACCCGTAGTACGAGTCACCCCACATACCCACCGTCCCGTCCGCCCAGGGCTGGTGGGTGATCCACTCGATCGTGTCGTAGCCGTCCTCGATCTCGTGCACGAAGGCGTTGGTCTCTCCCTCGGAACGGAACTTGCCGCGAACGTCCTGTGGCAGGAAGGCGTAACCGCGCTGGGTGAAGTAGCGCGAGATGAACGGCATCCAGCAGTAGCGGCCGTTCTTGTCGTAGGGCAGGCGTACGAGCACCGCCGGCCACGGGCCATTCCCGTCGGGGAGATACGCGTCGATTGCGAGCGAGACGCCGTCGCGCATCGGCACCATGTGTTGCTGGGCACGGGGGTCGACCGCGGCGGGGCCGAGGCTCTCGATCTTCACAGTCATGCCATCTCCCATAGGGCCGCGGCTGCCATTGCGGCTTGTGACTATAACCAGGTGTGGTTGAATGGCGCGCGTGCCGTACCTCGATGTCGCAGGCGCCCAGATCTACCACGAGGTGCATGGGATCGGCGACCCCGTGCTGCTGCTCCACGGCGGATTCTGCTCGATTGAGACGATGCGACCCCAGATCGCTGATCTGGCTCTGGGCTACGCGGTGTATGCCCCCGAGCGTGCGGGCCACGGCCGCACGGCCGATCACGGAGAACCGTTCGACTACGAGCGGATGGCGGACGAGACGGTGGCCTATCTGGACGCTGCCGGTCTCGAACGGGTCGACGTGCTCGGGTTCAGCGACGGGGCCAATATCGGGATCCTGCTGGCACGCGATCATCCCGATCGGGTTCGCTCACTGACGGCGATCAGCGGGAATCTGACCGCGTCGGACTCGGCCTTCGTGCCGCGGGATGAGGCCGAGCAGGCGTTCGGCGAATCGGCGCTCTCCGCGCTCTTCGCCGACTACGACCGCCTATCCCCGGACGGACCGGAACACCGTCAGGCTGTGTGGGAGCGGATACAGGCGATGTGGGCGAATCAATCCGACATTCCGGCCGAATCGTTGACGAGGATCGGCTGCCCCACGATGGTGATGGTCGCCGATCACGATGTGATCGCGATCTCGCACGCGGTCGCGATTCGCGACGCGATTCCCGGTGCCCAGCTGTGCGTCGTCCCCGGCGCGACGCACATGCTGCTGCTGGAGCGGCCCGAGATCGTGGATGCGGTGGTCGGCGGCTTCTTGGCCGAACGCGACTAACCGTCAACCGGCGGCTGGTTTGCCAGCAGCTGGGAGCAGAGGATGTCGGCCAGCCACCGCTCGTACCGCCCGGGCGTCCAACCGCGGTCATCGGCAAGCAGGCGGTACACGCTGGGATGGTTGAGCGTCCACAGGATGTCTGCGGCGGAGTCGATGTCGAGGCCCGGTGTCAGTGCGCCCTTGGCCTGGAGGCTCTCGATCACGCTGCGCTGGTTTGCGTGAAACTCGGACTGGATCCGCCCCCACAGCTCGCCGATTTCCTGGTCGCCCGGGGCGGCAGCGTGGATCACCTCCATGATCGCCCCGGCTCGCTCCTTCACAGTCCGCGAGTTGTGGGCGTTCAGGCGCAGCTGGCGCTCGGGATCCGGCTCATCCATGACCTGCCGGTACCAGGTCTGCTCGCCTACCGGGGCGTCGTCTCGGTCGCCTCGCAGCACTCGGTGCCAGACAGCCCGAAGGAGACCGCTCTTGGTCTCGAATCCGAGGTACACAGTCTTCAGCGAGACGCCGGCGCGGGCGGCGATGGCCGCCATCGAGGTGGCCGCATAGCCGTCGCGTTCGAACAGAGCCTGAGCCGCGTCCAAGATCAGCTCGCGGGTCGCCGCAGCCTGCTCGCGCCGTCTCGGCGACTCGTATCGCCGTGGTGATTTGTCCGCCGCAGGCATATTTGGTACTCTAGCCAAGAAATCACTACTCGTATCGAGTAGTCAATATGAAGGAGGGGGAATCGTGCCAGTTCTTCGACTCGAACATGCGATCACAGACTTCGACGTGTGGAAGGCCGCGTTTGATCGCGACCCGGTGAGCAGGCAGCGGTCGGGCGTTCGCAGCTATCGGGTGTACCGGCCGGTGGACGACCCCAAGTACGTGGCCGTCGACCTCGAGTTCGACACCTCGGCTGAGGCCGAGCGGTTTCAGGTTGCGCTTCAGCGACTGTGGCAATCCCAGCAGGCGGCTCCCGCGCTGATGGGGACGCCGCAGGTGCGAATTGTCGAGGCGGTGGAAACCACCGTCTACTAGCGATGTGGCGGGCGCCGTGCCCGTTGGATCAGGGGGCGGCGCCTGCGTCGGCCAGCTGTGAGAGGTCGCGTGCCAGCGACGTGCACTCCTCGAATCCGTCCAGTAGCTGCTCGTCACGGCGGGTCTGGAAACCCGCCAGCGCGTCCGCCTGGCTCACGTGGCCGGCGAGCCACGCGGTGATCGCCTCGGCCAAGTACACCGCGGATGTGGCGGCGTTGTCCATCCCTTCGCCCGTCCAGGGGTCCTGGTGCAGGCCCGCGTCTCCGATCAGCGCCCACCCGGGCCCGAACGGCGTCCGCACCCAGTTGGCTTCGGGCGGGCCTCCCGCCGCGCGGCCCACCGTCTCAGCGGCCCCCAGCCGTGCAGCGAAGCCGGCGTGTGCCCGCAGCCTGCTGTCGAGCTCTCGGTCAGGCGCCGAGCGAAACGCCGAAAAGGCGTCGCGGTGCGCGCTCACCCCGACACAGGCGACGCCGTCATCACAGGGGAAGACGTAGGCCATCTCGTCGCCGTTCAGCGAGAACTCGGCGGCGTCGGGCGAGACCCCATCGGGGCCGCGCCACCCAGACACGTATCGGTAATAGAGCGTGCGCAGCGGTTCGACGGCACGCTCAGCCGGTGCCGCGACCTCGCGTGCGACCACCGAGTGGCGCCCGTCGGCGCCGATCACGATGCGGCCGTGAACCTCGTATTCGTCGCCGCGGTCGTCGAGTCGCACGCCGACCACTCGTCCATCCTCGAACAGCAGGCTTCGCACCGACACCGGCTGTGCAACCTCGACCGTCTCGCAGCCCGCCGCTCGCCGGAATAGCAACTGGTCAAGCGGTGCCCGCCGAACCGAGAGGCAGAACCCCGCGTCGCCGGGGCTCTGCGGCGGACCCTCGTCGGGACCGGGGGAGCCGAATCCGAAGTTCCACTCGCGGCGCAGAGGGGGGCATCCAAGACTCAGCACCGGCCCGAGCAGCGACAGCCGATCGAGCACCGCAACCAGCCCCGCTCCCCTGAAGAAGTGCGTGGAGATGGTTGTGCTGGGGAACTGCACGCGTTCCACCAGCAGCACGCTCAGTCCGCTGTCACCCAGCAGGGCGGCGACGGTCGAGCCTGCAACGCGGGCTCCGACCACGATGACGTCATACGATGATCGGCTGGGTCGGCCCATCTGACGAGTTTGTCACGGTTCCTGGACCGGCTCTCCGGCAAATCCGACCCGACCCCCACCGGTATCATCGTTCGCATGATCACAATTGACGCCCGACCAGAAGCGGTGGGGTTTGATCCGGCGCGAACGGCGGTGCTCGTGATCGACATGCAAAACGATTTCGGTGCCGTCGGTGGCATGTTCGATCGAGCAGGCATCGATATCAGCGGCATCTCGGAGGCGGCCGCCGCCACTGTGCCGGTACTCCGGGCAGCGCGCAAGGCCGGCATTCCAGTCATCTATCTGAGGATGGCGCACGCGCCGGATCTGTCGGATGTCGGCCCGGCCGACGGCCCGCACTTGCTCAAACACCGCCACCTGGGAATCGGCGATGAGATCGTGGCTCCCACGGGCGACCCAGGGCGTGTGCTGGTGGACGGCACCTGGAACACGGAGATTTTGGACGAGCTCGCACCCGAGCCCGGGGATCGTGTCGTCCTGAAGCACCGGTACAGCGGGTTCTTCGAAACCGACCTGGACGATGTTCTGGCCAAACTCAACGTGAGGCACCTCGTTGTAACCGGCTGCACGACCAGCGTGTGCGTCGAGTCGACGATCCGCGACGCGACATTTCGCGACTATTCCTGCATCCTGCTCGAAGATTGCGCCGCAGAGCCGATCGGCGCTGGACTGAGCCGCACCAATCACGAGGCGTCGTTGACAGTGATCGAGACGCTGTTCGGCTGGGTCTCGACCTCGAGTGCCATCTTGGCCGCGCTCGCCGACGGTGAATAACGGTGCCAGGCACCGTTATTCACCATCAGTCGAGTCGGCCGCTCAACTCAGGGATCGTTTGGTGCGAATTACGATTGACCTGATCCGGAGCCAACGCCAAGCGCGTAGATCAGGAAAACCACCACGAACACAACGATGGACACCACCAGCGCGAGCGCGATTCGTTTGATTCGGCCGGACATCAGCACCACACATTTTCGACCTGCCTGGGTCACCCCGAGGACAGATGGTGACTTGCGGCTAAACCGGTCGTGAATAACGGTGCCTGGCACCGTTATTCACGCACTAGGTGCGCTCGATGATCTCCACGCGATAGTCGTCGGGATCGCGCACAAAGCAGATCCGGCTTCCACCCTCGCTGACCGTGTAGGGCGCTCGCTCCGGCTCGATCCCCTGAGCCTTGAGGGCGTCCAGGGTGCCGTCGAGATCTTCGACGCCAATCGCGATGTGGCCGTACCCGGTGCCGTTGTCATACGACCGCCCGTCGTGGTTCAGCGTGAACTCGAGTTCGGGCTTCTCTCCGGGCATGGCGTAGAAGTAGTTGGTCGCCTCCAGCTCGCCGTTTCGGACGATCGGGAGGTCGCGGCGGAACTCGAATCCGAGGGCCTCGTAGAACGTGCGGGTACGCTCGGGATCGGTGATCCGGTACATGGTGTGAAGGAAGGTTGGCATGGCGCGCATTCTACGCGTCGCGCCTCACGGCCAGCGGTCGGTCACCAGTCGGCGAGCACGTTCTCGTCGCTGGGTGACCCGGCGATGGCGGCCTCGAATGCCGACACTTCCTCCGGCAACATGGTGTAGCTGTGCGCCTCGTCGGGATAGCTGCGTGAGCGAACCTCGGCGGCGTAGGCCGAGACGCCGGCTGCGATCACGTCACCGACCTCGGCAAAGCGCTTGACGAACTTGGGCGCGCCCTCTGCCGCCGGGCGGATGCCGAGCAGATCGTGAATCACCAGCACCTGGCCGTCGGTGTCTGCACCCGCACCGATACCGATCGTGGGGATCGTCAGCCGGCGC
The DNA here is from genome assembly GCA_963811675.1 of uncultured Actinomycetes bacterium. GTDB lineage: Bacteria > Actinomycetota > Thermoleophilia > Gaiellales > JAICJC01 > CAVPTL01. Next base: position 304,369 of record CAWESH010000012.1, read on the forward strand.
GTGATCGCATCGGCCACCGGTCGCGGGCACGCATTCCAGCACGATCGCAAAGCAGCCCGCTGCCTGGAGCGCCACCGCGTCCTCGTACACCTGGCGGGCCTGATGCCACTCGCGCCCCTGGGCCTTGTGGCCACCGAGCATGGTGGCGGTCTGCGGTGTCAAGCCGACGTGTCCCATCACCGGAATGCCGGCGCCCTTGAGCGCGGCGGCCCGGCGCACCGACTCGCCACCGCCCTCCAATTTGACCGCATCGGCGCGCGACTCCTTGATGAACCGCCCGGCGTTTCGCACCGCCTCCTCGTTGGACACCTGGTAGCTCATGAAGGGCAGATCGCCAATCACCAAGGCGCGCTCGCAGCCGCGGGCCACAGCCCGGGTCAGGATCAGCAGCTCGTCCATGGTGGCGCCCACCGTGGACACCGGGTCGTGTCCCAGTACCGTGTTGGCGGCCGAGTCGCCGACCAGCACGAGATCGACCCCGCAGCGATCGACGATCCGCGCAGTCGCATGGTCGTAGGCCGTGATCATGACGATCGGCTCGCCTGTGATCTTCATCTCGGCCAGGGCCGGAAGTGACACCTTCATCAACGCTCTACCGGAATGGTATCGATCAGCCTGGTCGGGCCGAACCGGGCGGCTGCGATCACGATCGCGCCGGGAAGGTCGGGCACCTCGAGGAACGTGTCGGGGTCGACCACCGCGAGATAGTCGACTGCGCCCTCGACCAGCGCTGGGTCGCGGGCCACCAGCGCACGGTGCAGCGACACTGCCTGCAGCCGTTGGTCAGCGGTGAGATGCACGTTTCGCGACGACACCGCCAGGCCGTCGGGCTCCCGCACCGTCGGAATCGATCGGATCTCGACGCCCAGGTCGAGATCGAGAGTCATGCGCCGGATCACCGCCAACTGCTGAGCATCCTTCTGGCCGAAGTAGGCAACGTCGGGCCGCACCCGGGCAAACAGCTTGGCCACGACCGTGGCGACGCCGTCGAAGTGGCCGGGGCGGTGGACGCCCTCGAACCGCGTCGCCAGATCACCGACCCGCACCGTCGTATCAAAGCCCTCCGGATACATCTCCTCGGGCGACGGGGCATACACCTCGTCCACACCCTCCTCCAGTGCAATCTGACGATCGCGCTCGGGGTTGCGCGGGTAGGACAGGAAGTCCTGGCTGTCGCCAAACTGGGTGGGATTCACGAACAAGCTCATCACCACCCGGTCGTTTTCGGCCCGAGCGGCCCGCAGTAACGCGCGGTGCCCGTCGTGCAACGCACCCATGGTCGGTACCAGTCCAACGCTCACAGCAGGCCTCGCACGGCATCAGCCGACCGTTGATCCACCAGCGGCAGCGTTGCTCTTCCCAGCTCGCGATAGAGCGGCTGTAGCTCCGGCCCGATCGCCGCCAGGTGCATCTCGATGGTGGCCGCATCGCCCCGGGCAATCGGCCCGGTGGGTGGGTCGCCCGCGACCTCGATCGTGCGCAGCTGCAGCGGACGCAGCGCCGCGAGCGCATCGCCGCGTTCCATGCCGCTGCGCTCAAGCAGCCCCACCGCCACCGCCGTCAGGGTCACCAGATAGTTCGAGGCGAAAATCGAGGCGGCGTGGTAGGCGGGCTTGGCGGCGTCGTCCAGCGGGAACGGCGTGAGCCCCAACTCTCGCGCCAGCAACGCCCCCACCTGCTGGTCTCCGAAGATCGCGGCGAATGAGCCTTCCAGCTGGGCGGGGCCGCGAGCCGGGTCGATCGTCTGCATCGGGTGAACGCACGCCTTGGGTCCCGGCGCGGCGTCCAGGGCGTGCACGCTGGTGGCCCCCGAGAAATGGATCACGGCACAGCCCGGATCAAGCCGCGGGGCGATTTCGGAGCACACATCTGCGATCACGGCGTCGGGGGTGGCGATCAGCAGCCGCCGGCACCCGTCCAGCTGCGGCGCCTGCCCGCGCCCGACGAGACGCGCCCCTGGGAGGCGAGCTGCCACGGTCCGGCCGACTCGGCCGGCTCCGATCACGGTGGTGTCGCGATGCACTCGCCCGAGCTTAGAACCTCGGCCGATCGGGGGTGCCGGTCGGACGTCCCGCGGTCGTTCGATATGCTCATGCGCATGCCCATCTATGAGTATCTGTGCGCGGATTGCTCCACCGAGTTCGAGGAACTCGTGCCGCTGACGACGCCGGTCTCGGTCAACTGCCCCGACTGCGGCGGCGGCACTGTCACCAAGCTGCTGTCCTCCTTCGCGACCAATCGCCCCGAGGGTGCCATGGTCGGCGGCGGTGGCGGTTGCTGCGGCGGCTCCTGCGGCTGCGGTTGAGTCGATCCGCTCGGCTGAGCCCACCCGTCCGGCGGCGGTGCGAGAATCACGGTTGTGAGTGACGCGGTAGCGACACGACGGCTCCAGCTCGAACAACACGCCTCCGACTGGCGCGGCTGCACCAAATGTGCGCTCGCCCAGGGTCGGACCCAGGTTGTCGTGGGCAGTGGCAACCCTGACGCGGCGGTCATGTTCGTCGGTGAGGCACCGGGGTTCCACGAGGACAAGCAGGGCGTTCCGTTCGTGGGACAGGCCGGGAAGCTCTTGGACACGCTGCTGGGTGAGATCGGGCTGGACCGCTCCGACGTCTACATCGCCAACGTGCTCAAATGCCGCCCTCCGGGGAACCGCGATCCGCTGGAAGAGGAGATCGCAGCCTGCGAGGGCCATCTGTTCAAACAGGTCGAGCTGATCCGGCCCCAGGTGATCTGTACGCTCGGGAACTTCGCCACCAAGCTCCTGACCGGCCGGCCACATGGGATCACGCGCGTGCGAGGAAGCGCACAGCCCCACCGCATCGCCGGTGTCGATCTGGTGATCTTCCCGATCTACCACCCCGCTGCGGCGCTCTACACGCCGTCGATGCTGGACACGTTGCGAGACGACATCCGGCGCCTGCCCGAGCTGCTAAACGCTCCCCCGGCGGCGTCCGTGCCACCCGCCGCTCCCGCGACGCACGATCCCGAGCCGGTGGTGGAGCACGAGCCAGAGTACGCTCAGCTGGGCCTGTTCTAGCCTCGCGCAGACCAAGTCAGCGGCAGCCCGCGTGGCAGCGGTGCTCGAGCCCGGGGACGTGGTCGGTGTCAGCGGCGAGATGGGAGCGGGCAAGACCACCTTCGTGCAGGCAGCCTGCGCGGCACTGGGCGTGACCGACGCTGTCACCAGCCCCACCTACACGGTCGGCCATCGGTACTCGTCGCCGCACGGTGCGGTCTCGCATCTTGATCTCTACCGCTCCTCTGGGGTCACCCACGAGGAGTGGGCCGACCTCGAGCCCTACTTCGAATCCAGCATCTGCTTCGTGGAGTGGCCCGACGCTGGGGCGGGCGTTCTACCGCCCGCTCGAATAGGCGTAACCATCCGGATCACAGGGGTCGATGCTAGGCTGATCGTGCTCGATACGCTCGATTCCAACGTGGCCGCTGCGCTTGATCATCCTTTCCCTTGATACCGCGACGGATGTCGCCACTTCCTGTCTCACGGTGAACGGCGAGGTCGCGGGCGAAAACGCGAGCCGTGGCCGCTCCCGCAGCGCCCAGCATGTGCTGGAGGATGTGCGCCACCTGCTGGACAGCTCCCAGCTCACCCTGGACGACGTGACCACGATTGTGGTCGGGTGTGGCCCTGGCACGTTCACCGGCCTTCGCATCGGGATCGCGACGGCCAGAGGGCTGGGGATGGCGCTGGGCATTCCGGTCTTGGGCGTGTCCACACTGGACGCGCTGCTTCAGGGCGACGGCGTGACGGTGGCGTGCATCGACGCTCGCCGCGGCGAGGTGTTCGCCGCGGGCGCCGGGATTACGCCTCAGGCACTGCTGCCGCAGGCGCTGGCCGGTCTCCTGCCGGTGGGAGCCACGCTTGCCGGCGACGGCGCGGTGCTGCACCGCGCGGTCTTTCATGACGCGGTGATTGCGCCCGACGACTCGCCGCTGCATGTTCCCTGGGCGCGCCATCATGCGGCGCTGATCGGCTCGGCGATCGAGCCCGAGCCCGTGTATCTGCGTGTGCCGGATGCCGAGCGCAACCTCGCGGCGGCGACAGCAAGGGGGGCAGCGGCATGATGACAGCGGTCGAGTTCCGCCGGCTGGCTCCCAGCGACTTGGACGGCATCCAGGAGATTGAGCAGCGCGCCTACCCGACGCCGTGGTCTCGTTCGATGTTCGCCGGTGAACTGGCCAAGCCCGGAGGGTTCTGCGTCGGCGCCTTCCAGGGCGAGGAGATGCTGGGGTATGTGATCGTCGCCAAGTACGTCGACGCGTGGCACGTCATGAACATCGCGGTAGACGCGCCGTTTCGAGGGCGGGGTGTGGCACGAGCGCTACTCGAGCACCTGTTCGCCACCACCGAGGACGATGCCGACCGTGGCTACACCCTGGAGGTGCGGGTCTCGAACGCCGCCGCGATCCATCTCTACGAACAGCTTGGATTCGTCGGCACCGGGGTCCGGCGCGGCTACTACACGGACAACCGTGAGGACGCCGTGATCATGTGGCGCGATCACGTCGAGTAGTGGCGCACGGCCTGATCCTCGGGATCGAGACGTCGTGTGACGAGACGTCCGCGGCTGTGATCGACAGCGACGGAGTCGTGCGTTCCAACGTGGTCGCGTCACAGGCCGAATTGCACGCCCGCTTCGGCGGCGTCGTGCCGGAGGTCGCTTCGCGCCGGCACCTGCAGCTGACCACGCCCGTGATCGAGACCGCGCTCGAGCAGGCCGGAGTCGGTCTGGATGAGATCTCGGCGGTGGCCGTGACCGAAGGCCCGGGGCTGATCGGCGCGCTGCTGGTGGGGCTGGCGACCGCCAAGGCGATCGCATTTGCCCGTCGACTCCCGTTGATCCCGGTGAATCACCTGCACGGCCATGTCGCGTCGCTGTACCTGGCGCCCGACCCGATGCAACCGCCGTTCCTGTGCCTGCTGGCCTCTGGCGGGCACACCATCCTGGCCGAAGTCGATGCGCCGGGGCGGTTCGACCCGATCGGCGCGTCGCTGGATGACGCGGCCGGCGAGGCGTTCGATAAAGGCGCCCGCCTGCTCGGCCTCGGCTACCCCGGAGGGGCGGAGCTGGAACGGCTGGCCGAGGGTGGTGACCCCGGCGCCTACTCGTTCCCCACTGCCATGCTCGGCCGGCCGGGGTACGACTTCTCGTTCAGCGGACTGAAGACGGCGCTGCGCCACGCGCTGGCGGAGCATCCCGATCCGGCCGACCGGCCACACCTGGCGGCGTCCTACCAGGCCGCGATCGTGCGCTCGCTGGTGACCCGCACGGTGCAGGCGCTGGACGCCACCGGGCACACCCAGGTGGCGCTGGTGGGAGGGGTCGCGGCCAACGGCGTGCTGCGCCAAGCGCTCAGCTCGGCCGGAGCCGAGCACGGCGCGGAGGTGCGCGCGGCGCCGCTGGCACTGTGCTCGGACAACGCCGCGATGATCGCCTCGGCGGCCCGTTACAGCCCGGCCGTGGCATACCCCGACTACCTCACTCGGGACGCCTACGCGTCGGTGGCATGACCGTCGAAGTGGTGATTTACAGCGGCGCGGGCTGCCATCTGTGCGATGTCGCCAAGGCCCAGATCGAGGCCCAGCGGCAACGCCTCGATCTCGATATCCGAGTGATCGAAATCGACGGCGACGCAGCTCTCGAAACTGCCTACAGGCAACAGATCCCGGTGGTGTTCGTGGCCGGTAGCAAAGCCTTCAAGTTTCACGTCGACCTGGCTGATCTGGAACGCCGGGTGCGGCGCGCGCAGAACCCGGCTTGAATCATTTGAATCGTGGGTTGTGGGTCCGGCGGCCCAAATCGATCGTTAGACTCTCCGACCGTGTTGCCAGTGTCCACCAGTAAGGGAGAGTCCTTGCCCTCAGAACGTTTGACGGTCGGTGTAGCCGCTCGTCTATCACGCTACCTCCAGGTCTTGACCCAGGCCAAGAAAATGGGTCGCGACTCGATCTCCTCACAGGAGATCGGGGAGTACACGAACGTCAATGCGACTCAGATCCGCCGTGACCTGTCCGGTTTCGGGAAGTTCGGAAAGCGTGGCGTCGGGTACAACATCGACTACCTGATCGTTGAGATCCGCAAGATTCTGCGCACCTCCGGCCAGCACAACATCGCGCTGATCGGCGCGGGTTCACTTGGCCAGGCGATCGCCAAGTCACCGGCGTTTGCAGATCACGGATTCAACATCACGGCGGTGTTCGACACCGACCCCGTCAAGATCGGCGAGGGGATCGGCGACATGCGTGTTCAGAGCATGGTTGATCTCAACGACACGGTCAGGGACCGCAACATCATCGTTGGTGTGCTGGCGGTGCCGGAAGCCGCCGCTCAGGCGGCGGCCAACGCGCTTGTGGATGCGGACGTGAAGATCATCTTCAACTACGCGGATTCGCTGATCGACACCCCGTCGGATGTGACGGTGCATCGATCCAGTCCGGTGGTCGAGTTGCTGCACGCGCTGTACTTTCACCTGACCTAGCGGGTTACGGCGGCTGCAAGGCGGCGCGCTGGGGTGTCTTCGCTCGGGCCGGTGCCGCCTCAACCGCACCCCGCGCGCGTCGATTGCCGGGGGAGTGATGCATGCTGCTAACCCGCATGGGCGCGACCGCCATTATCGCCTGCTCGCCGATGCCGTGTCCGACGCCGTCGCGGTGGTGGTGGGCGGGTCGATCGTGGAGGTCAACCCGGCTTTCAGCTCAGTGTTCGGCTACACCCTGGCCGAGGTTCAAGGCCTGCAACTGGATCGCCTGTTGGGCAGCGACGGAGGCGAGATCCGCTCGGGGATGACCCGCAGCGGCTCGCTCCGGCAGCTCGAAGTGACCGAGCGCGCGATCCCGCCGGCGGGAGATGCCCGCATCATCGTGATGCGCGACGTGACCGAGCGTAACGTCGCCCAGCACGAGGCCGACGTGCTCGCATACCAGTACGCAGCCGACCTCACTGCCGTGGCCCAGGTGGCGCGGCGGCTGCCGCGAACCACCGATCCGAGCGCCGCTCGAAATGCGATCTGCCAAGCGTTACTGGAGGTCTGCGACGGCATGCTGGCGGTGTTGATGGAGCCCGATACCCGGTCGGGGCTGGTATCCACAGGTGTCGCCGGCGGCGGTCGGCATTCGGGCCCACTGAGGGTCGCAGTCGACGAGGCGGGATCGGCCACCGCCGACGTGTTCTCGTCGGGGGAGCCGTTTTTCATTGCCGATCTGGCGCTTTACGACGATGTTTCGCCGCGGCTGGCTGAGGCAACCGGGATCGTGTCGGCGTTGTGGCAGCCGGTGCTTCGCGACGGGTGTGTGGTGGGGGTGCTGCTGGTCGGCTGGGATCGCCCGGTGATGCACCTGTCTGATCGAGCCGCGGCGGTCGCCGGGCTGTTCGCCGCCGAAGCGGCGGTCGCCATCGAACGGGCCGACTTCCTGGCACAGCTGGAGGCGCTCAACCGTGCGCTGGCGATGCAGCTCGAGGCGCTGCGGATGTCCGACCAGATCAAGACCGACTTCGTTTCAAGCGTGTCGCATGAGCTGCGCACACCGCTGACAGCGATTCTCGGGTATGTCGAGATTCTGGCGGCCGAGGCCGCGGGCAGCGTCACCGAGGAGCAAGCTGAGTTTTTGGGGATCGTGGACCACAACGCCCGGCGGTTGGAGGCGCTGATCACCGATCTGCTGACACTCTCGGGGGTCGAGAGCGGCAATCTCTCGATCAGTGCCGAGCCGACCGATCTGCGACCGTTGGTAAGCGGTGCCATCCGAGATCAGGCACTGACCCTGAACGCCCGCCGGCTGCAGGTGATATCGCGGCTGCCCGAGGAACCCGTGATGGCCAAGGTGGACACCGAGCGGCTCAGCCAGGTGCTGGCCAACCTGCTCTCCAACGCATCCAAATTCACTCCGGTCGAGGGCACTGTCGAGGTCACCCTGTCGATCCACGACACAGGTCGGGGACGGCAGGCCCACGTGGTTGTGTCCGACTCTGGAATCGGCATCCCGCCAGATGACCTGCCGCGCCTGTTCGAACGGTTCTTTCGAGCCCGCAATGCGACCGACCAGGCAATCCCGGGAACCGGGCTGGGCCTGGCAATCTGCTGCGCGATCGTGGAGGCCCACCAGGGCCGGCTCACGATCGACAGCGAACTCGGGCGCGGCACCGCGGTAACGGTGCTGCTCCCACTTCTTGAACAACACGCCTGAAGGAGGCTGATCGATGGAATCCGAAACCGCGACCGTGCTGGTCGCCGACGACGAGCCGCATCTGCTGCGGCTGGTCAAATTCCGATTGGAACGAGAGGGCTACCGCGTGCTCACGGCGGCCGACGGCGACGCCGCGCTGCACGTCGCCCGCACCGAGCATCCCGACCTGTGCGTGCTGGACGTGATGATGCCCAAGCGCTCGGGCTTCGACGTGCTGCGCGAGCTGCGGGCCGACGAGCGGTTCAACTCGACCAAGGTAATCATGCTCACCGCCCGTGCCCAGGACCGAGACGTGGATGCGGGGTTCTCCCTGGGAGCGGACGACTACGTGACCAAGCCGTTCAGCCCCAACGAGCTTCGCGTTCGCATCAGTGCGCACTTGAACCGGCGCTGACCCGCCGCGTCGCCGCGTCCGTTATCGTGGCGACGCATGGGCGAGACGCCGAAGATCATCGATCCCCTGGCGGCGTTGGAAGCAGCACGCGAGGGGTTTGAGCAGGGCCAGGATTTCTCGATCGGCGTCGAGGAGGAGTTCGCGATCCTCGACCCCGAGACCCTGGACATGGTGCCCGGTTTCGAGCGCTTCGCCGAAGCCGCGAGCGAGGGGCCCTTGGCGGGCTCGGTCGCGGGCGAGCTGATCCGCTCGGAGGTGGAGATCCGTACCGGCCGGTGCGACACGTTCGCCGAGGCGGCCGAGGTGATGGCCCGCCGGCGGGTTCAGCTGCTCGATCTGGCGACCCGGCTGGGCATGCGCCTGTCCGCCGCGGGATGCCACCCGTTCGCCCGCTGGCAGGACCAGGAGGTGATCGACACGCCGCACTACCACCTGGTCGAGTCGACGCTGAGATACGTCGCCTGGCGAAACAACACCTTCGGCATCCACGCCCACACCGGCATTCGCGGCGCCGACCGCGCCATCGCGGTCAACTCGGCGATGCGCTCGGTGCTCCCGGAGCTGCTTGCGATCTCGGCCAGCTCTCCCTGGATCGAGGATCGCTACACCCATCTGCATTCCACCCGTACCCAGGTGTTCACACGCATGTTTCCCCGCTGCGGCATACCCGATCACCTTGCCGATTGGAGTGAGTACGAGCAGTACGTGCGCTTCCTTGTCACCACCGGGTCGATCCGTGAGCACACCGAGATCTGGTGGAGCGTGCGGCCTCATCAGGCGTTCCCGACGGTCGAGACACGGATCTGCGATGCCCAGCCGGAGTTCGGTCAAGCGGTCGCCCTGGCGGGACTCATGGTGGCGCTGACCGCACGGTTCGCCCGCATGTACGACGAAGGCCGTCCGCTGCCCGCGTATGCTCCGCGGCTGCTCGAGGAGAACCTGTGGCGGGCGATTCGCTGGGGTATGGACGGCGAGTTGATCGATTTCGACGCCGGCCGCTCGGTGCCGGCCCGCGCCCGCATCGACGCGCTGCTCGAGGGTGTCACCGAGGTGGCCGCTGAGCTGGGGATCGCGCCCTACCTCGGTCCCGTTGGAGGGCCCGTCGCCGGCACAGGTGTATTCGACCGAGCTGACGGCGGGAGCAACCCCTCGCGAGCTGTGGCCGGGAGTGGTCGAGCGCACCCATGCCTCCGCCGGAGAGTGGCTGGCACAAGTCGCCGGGGAGGTGGGATGAGCACCGAGCAACCACCTGGTGAGAACGCTGTCCCGGCTGCAGGGGACGTGATCCTTTCCAGCGTCACCATGCTGCTGAGCGTCGGGTTCGCCCGCACCGGCCTCACCGGCGAGCCCGACATCGAAGTCGACCTGGTGCAGACCGAGCAGGCCATCGAGGCGGTGCGGGCCTTGATGCCGGTGCTCGAGCGGCTGCTGCCGCCGGCCGCCTTGCTGGAGTACCGCCAGGCGCTGTCCGAGCTTCAGATGGCATACTCCCGCGGGTTGGAACCGCCTGCCCCTGAACGGCAGCCGCCACCTGCGGAATCAGAACCGGCGGTCGAGGCGGCTGAGCGACCAAAGATCTGGACACCGAGAGGGGATGTATGAGCGACGCGGAGATTGGGGTGTTTGGCGGCTCGGGGTTCTACTCGTTCCTGGAGGACGCCGAGGACGTCACGGTGGACACCCCGTACGGCCCGACCTCTGACCGGTTCGTGGTGGGCGATGTCGGCGGCAAGCGAGTCGCCTTCCTGCCTCGGCACGGACGCAACCACCAGCTCCCGCCGCATGCGATTCCCTACCGCGCCAATCTGTGGGCGATGAAGGAGCTGGGAGTTCGGCGCGTGATCGGGCCCTGCGCGTCCGGCAGCCTCACCAAGGATCTGCCCCCCGGCACCTTCGTGGTATGCGACCAGTTCGTCGATCGCACCAGCGGCCGCGCCGACACCTTCTACGACGGCCCGGTGACCACGCACGTCTCCGCCGCCGACCCGTACTGCTCCGATCTGCGGGCCACGCTGCTGGAGACCGGCCGTGCCCAGGGCTTGGATATCCGCGACGGCGGCACGGTCGTGGTGATCCAGGGCCCCCGGTTTTCGACCCGGTCGGAATCTCGCTGGTTCTCCGCGATGGGGTGGGGCGTGATCAATATGACCGCCTATCCCGAGGGCTGGCTGGCCCGCGAGCTGGAGCTGTGTTACGCAAACATCTCGCTGATCACCGACTATGACGTCGGTCTGGAGGACGATCCCGACGTCGAGCCGGTCAGCCACGAGGGTGTCGTGAAGGTCTTCACCGAGAACAACGAGCGTTTGCGCGACCTGCTGTTTGCGGCCATCCCCAAGATTGGGGCGCAACCCTCCGATACCTGTGCGACCGCGCTCACGGGGGCGCGCTTCTAGATCTTGCCCGGCGGCCTGTGGTGGCGATACGAGCGGCCCGACAACCGCTTGGTGGTGCCGAAGCCACTGTTACAATCCGCCGGTTGTATCCGACCTTCTAAGGAGTTCATGCTGTGAGTTTCCTGGCAAGTCACGCGGTTGCGATCGCGCTCGTCTGTGGTGTCGCCGCCGTCATTTACGGTCTTCTGCTGACCCGGTGGGTGCTCAAACAGCCCGACGGCAACGACCGCATGCGGGAGATCGCAGCAGCGATCCAGGAGGGTGCCGCGGCCTATCTGAGGCGGCAGTACACGACCATCGCAGTGGTTGCGGTGGTGGTCACCATCGTGATTGCAGCCGCCGGCCACTGGTCCGGCGACCTCGGAGTCAAGGTGGCCATCGGCTTTGTGATCGGTGCCGTGCTGTCGGCGATCACCGGGTTCATCGGCATGAACGTGGCTGTGCGCTCCAACGTGCGCACAGCGGAGGCCGGCCGTAAGGGCATGGCCCCGGCGTTGTCGATCGCGTTCAAGGGCGGCACCGTCACCGGCATCCTGGTGGTGGGCCTCGGTCTCCTTGGAGTGGCCGGGTACTACGGCATCCTCAAGCAGAACGGCAGCTCAGACCTGGACGCCACCAAGGCGCTGGTCGGGCTGGCCTTCGGCGGCTCTCTGATCTCCGTGTTCGCACGGCTGGGCGGCGGTATCTTCACCAAGGGGGCCGACGTCGGCGCCGACCTGGTCGGCAAGATCGAAGCCGGCATCCCCGAGGACGATCCCCGAAACCCTGCCGTGATCGCCGACAACGTCGGCGACAACGTGGGCGACGACGCCGGCATGGCAGCCGACCTGTTCGAGACCTACGCGGTCACGATCGTCGCGGCCATGTTCCTGGGTGCGCAGCTCGGCGACGGTGGCGTCCACAACGCTGTGGTGCTGCCGCTTCTGATCGGCGCCCTGGCCATCCCGGCTTCGATCGTGGGCACGCTGATGGTGCGGCTGCCCAAGAGCGGCAGCATCATGACCGCCCTCTACACAGGCGTTCTGGTATCCGCGCTGCTCTCGGCGGTGCTGTTCATCCCGGTCGTGCACGCGGTGTCCGGCGGGCTTCCCGCGGACGGCACCAGGATCTACCTGTGTGCGCTCACGGGGCTCGTTATCACCGCGCTTTTGGTGGGAATTACCGAGTACTACACCGGTACCCGCTTCGGCCCGGTCCAGCGCATCTCCCAGCAGTCGACCACCGGCCATGCGACCAACATCATCGCCGGCCTGGCCGTCGGCATGCAGGCAACCGCGCTGCCGGTGATCGTGCTGGTGGTGGGCACCCTGACCGCCGACAAGCTGGCCGGGTGTGTACGGGATCGCCACCGCTGTCACGGCGATGCTCTCGATGGCCGGCATGGTCGTCGCGCTGGACGCGTTCGGCCCGATCACGGATAACGCCGGCGGGATCGCCGAGATGGCCGACCTGCCCCACGAGGTGCGCGACAACGTCACCGATCCACTGGACGCGGTCGGCAACACCACCAAGGCGGTCACCAAGGGCTATGCGATCGGGTCAGCCGGCCTGGCCGCGCTGGTGCTGTTCCAGTCCTTCAGCGACGAGCTGGCGGTCAAGGTGGGCCACCCCGTGGTGTTCGAGGTGAACGATCCGTGGGTGCTGTCCGGCCTTCTGATCGGCGGTCTGATGCCGTTTCTGTTTGCATCGCTGGCGATGGACGCCGTCGGCCGTGCCGGTGCCGCGGTGGTCGAGGAGGTGCGCCGCCAGTTCCGGGAGATCCCGGGCATCATGGAGGGCACCGCCAAGCCCGACTACGCACGCTGCGTCGATCTGGTCACGCGCTCGGCCATCCGTGAGATGCAGTTGCCCGCCCTGATCCCGGTGGCGGTGCCGATCGTGGTCGGCCTGATCTCCTACCAGATGCTGGGTGGCCTGCTCGTGGGAACGATCGTGACCGGCCTGTTCCTGGCAATCTCGATGACGTCGGGCGGTGGGGCGTGGGACAACGCCAAGAAGCTGATCGAGGACGGGGCACACGGCGGCAAGGGATCTCCCGCGCACGCCGCGTCGATCACCGGCGACACGGTGGGCGATCCCTACAAGGACACCGCCGGTCCGGCGATCAACCCGATGATCAAGATCACGAACATCGTCGCGATTCTGATCATTCCACTGCTGACTCGGTAGTCACCAGCCGTCACGCGGTATAACAGGCAGCTATGCCGGTAAAGCGCCGCCAAGCCGGGGGTCTGCACCGCGTGCTCGGGACGGCGGCGCTGTTCTCGACCGCGTACGGGAACGTCGGCTCGTCGATCTACTACGCGCTCGGTCTGGTGACGGTGTACGCGCTCGGGTCTGACGCCGGTCGCGTTCTTCATCTCCGGCGTGATCTTCTTCTTCACGGCGGTGACCTATGCCGAGGCCACCGCCCGCTTCCCCGAGGCGGGCGGCTCGGCGTCGTTCACCCGGCACGCATTCAACGAGGCGGTCAGCTTCTTCGCCGGCTGGGCGCAGATGCTGAACTACACCGTCACGATCGCGATCTCGGCGATCTTCGTGCCGCACTACCTGGCCAAGTTCTGGCCGGGCGGCGACCTGATCGGGCACCCCAACGACATCTACGGCGGAGCGTTGGTGGTGCTGTTCCTGGTGATCCTGAACATCGTCGGGGTCAAGGAGGCCGCCGGGCTGAACATCTTCCTGGCGCTGGCCGACCTGGCGACTCAGGCGCTGCTGGTGGTGATCGGCCTGGTGGTGGTGTTCTCACCGTCGGTTCTGAGCAGCAACGTCGACCTCGGCACCGTGCCGACGTGGAGCAACTTCATCGTTGCCATCCCGGTGGCGATGGTGGCCTACACCGGCATCGAGACCGTCTCCAACATGTCGGAGGAGGCGATCGACCCGGCCCGGCACGTACCCCGCGCGATCATGTACGTGGTGATCGCGGTGTTTGCGATCTACGCCTTCCTGCCGTCGGTGGCGCTCTCGGCGCTGCCGGTACAGCCGGCCGACGGCGGCGATGGTGGCCGACTCGCACGACCCGACGCTGGCCTGCGCCAAGCACGTGACGCTGGGCGAGCCGACGTCGCAGCTGGCCTGCAGGTTCGCGGGCGATCCGGTCGCGGGACTGGTGGACAATCTCGGGTTGCCGAAGATCATCACCCAGGGGCTCGGCTACTACGTCGGCTTGCTGGCGGCGACGATCCTGATCATCGCCACCAACGCCGGCATCATCGGAGTTTCGAGACTCACCTACTCGATGGGGCTGCATCGCCAGCTGCCGCCGATCATCAGCCGGGTGCACCCCAAATACAGCACGCCGTATGTCGCCATCATCTTCTTCAGCGTGATCGCGGTGTTGTTGATGATCCCCAACGGGTCGACCCAGTTTCTGGGGAATCTGTACGCCTTCGGGGCGATGCTGTCGTTCACGCTCGCCCACGCGGCGGTGATCCAGATGAGACGCACCATGTCCTCCGACGACATGCCCTGGCGAGGGCCGATGTCCTACAAGGTCGGAAACTATGATCTGCCGCTGTTCGCCGTACTCGGGCTGATCGGCTGTCTGGCCTCGTGGCTGGTCACGATCGTGCTGCACTTCGTCGACGGCGTCGCCCCGGTGGGGATGATCTGGCTGATCATCGGCCTGGTCGTGTACACCCTCTACCGGCGTTCCCAGCATCTGCCGCTGACCAAGACCGTGCTGATGCCGCCGGTGTCGCTACGGCCCTGCGCTGGAGGTCGAGTACCGGTCGATTCTGATGCCGCTGACCGCCCACCGGGTGACCGACGAGATGACCGCCACCGCGCTGCGGTTGGCGGCCGAATCGGGTGCCACGCTGGTGGCGCTCTACCCGATCGAGGTGCCGCTCGACCGGCCGCTGTCCGACGCGATGAGCGACGAGGTCGCACAGGCCGAGCGGGAGCTGCGCGAGACGGCTGCGCTGGGAGACGAATACGGGGTGACCGTGATCACGCGGCTGGTGCGTACCCGCAACGTGGGCGAGGCGATCGTGGGCGAGGCGGAGCGACGCCGCTCCGAGATCATCGTGATGGGAGCGGCCGACCGCAAGCGAGCGGGGGAGCGGATGTTCGGCCGCGTGATCGACTACGTCCTGCGCAACGCCACCTGCCGGGTGATGGTCGGCACCGTCGGCGCCGCCGGCTGATGCTCAGGGCAAACCGCGGGATCGCGGTGATCTTTCTCGTGATCGGGGTCGCCATCCTGATCCGCACGCTGACTCTCGGCGGCGGCCAGGTGGGGTTCCTGGCGGCGGCCGTCTTCCTGGTGCTGGGCGTGCTGCGCTGGCGTGCCCTGCGTCCACCGCAGTAAGCTCACCCCGGCATGGCGCGCAAGATTCCCGTTCTCGGCCGTATGCTCGGCGCCCCGGCGTTGTTTGCGATCGCGTATGGCGAGATCGGAAGCTCGCTGTACTTCGCGCTTGGCCTGACCTCGGTGTACGCGCTTTCGGCCACGCCGTTCGTGTTCCTGGCGGCCGGGTTGCTGTTCGCGCTGGCGGCGGCCGCCTACGCAGAGGGCGGCGCCACCATCGCCGAGCCCGGAGGCGCTGCCAGCTTCGCCCGCAGGGCGTTCAACGATCTGGTCGGCTTCATCGCCGGCTGGGCGGCGGCGCTCGACTACGTGATCGCAATCGCACTCTCGGCCCTGTTCGTGCCGCGGTATCTGACCGGAGCCTTCGGACATCCCAATGCGCTGTCCGATCGGCAGGCGGCGATGGCGGCGGTCGGCGTGCTGGCGGTGATCACCCTGCTTCGGCTGGTACGACGCACCAACGCCTACCTGGCCGGGATCGTGCTGGCGATTCTCGACCTGGTGGTGCAGATCAGCCTCGCCGTCTTGGGCCTGGTGCTGCTCTTCAACTACCAGCGGCTGACCAACAACATCGATATCGGTGTGGCGCCGACCTGGAACTCGCTGGCGTTCTCGCTGCCGGTGGCGATGGTGGCCTACACCGGCCTGGAGAAGGTCTCGTCGCTGACCGGCCTGGCCAAGGATCCCGGGCGCACCGTGCCGGCCAGTATCCGCACCTCCGCCTTCACGGTGGTGGTGATCTACGCGGCGGTGGCGACGGCGGCGGTATCGGCCTTCCCGTCGCACCCCGATCCCAGCGCCCCGGCCGGCTACTCCAGCCAGCTTTCGACCACCTGGGTGAACGCGCCGATTCTGGGCCTGGTGCACGCCATCGGCCGGCACACGTCCTGGTGGATCGAGGACATCCTGCGGGTCGGCGTGGGGTTGACGGCGGTGGCCATCCTGTTGCTTGCGATCACCACCAGTGTCTCGGGTTTCGCGCGGATGGCCGAGTCGATGGGACGCCACGTGCAGGTGCCGGCGGTGTTTGCCCGCCGCAGCCGCCGGGTGCTGGCAGCGCCGGCTGCGATCGTTGCCATCGGCTTGCTGTCGGCGGGCTTCATCGTGGTGGCATCGTTCTTCGAGGGCGAAGAGACGCTGGTGCTGGCCTCGCTCTACAGCTTCGGCATCCTGCTTGCGTTCACCATCACGCAGGCGTCGATCATCTGGCTGCGGATCACCGAGCCGGACATGCCGCGGGCGTTCATGATGCACGGCAACGTCCGCATCAAGGGGCGTCTGATCCCGCTCACATCGGTGGCCGGTGCGCTGCTGTCGTTCGCGGCCTGGGTGCTGGCGCTGGGCACTCATCCCGGTGCGCGGATCGTGGGGCCGCTGTGGATGATCGGCGGGCTGCTGATGTACACGGGCGTCCGCGTCCGCGCCGGTCTTCCGCTGCTGGACACCGTGGATCTGGCCGCCCCTCCGCCGGCGTCGGTGACCGAGCTGCAGCAGGGCGCTGTGGTGGTGCCGCTGGAGCGGCTCGACCAGATCGGCGAGGAGATGATGGCCACCGCCTGCCGGCTCGCGCTGGATGCGGGCTCGGTGGTGGTGGGGGTGAGCGCGATCGTGGTTCCCGTGCGCGATCCGCTCGACTCCCCGCGGCCGGAGCGCGAACAGGAAGTGGCCGAGGTGCAGGCTGCGGCCGAGTCGCTGGCCGCCGAGTACGGCGTTTCCTACATCGGGGTCTCCGGCCACACCCGCAGTCCCGGGCGGATGGTGGTGGACGCCGCCACCGAGCACGAGCGCATCGCTGATCGTGGTCGGCGCGCCGTCCAAGCCGCGGCGAGGCCGAAACAAACAGGAGGAGTTCTTCGGACGCACGGTGGACTTCATCCTGCGCAAGGCGCCGTGCCGGGTGATCGTCACGCACTTCCCCGGCTCCGCCCTGGAGCCGGAGGAGGAGGAGCCAGTGGCCGCTAGCGCACCAGAATAGGCAGGACGACCGGCGCCGAGCGGCTGAAGCCGCAGCTGGCAACCGCCGTTGCGGCGGTGCGCACCGAACCCTCCCGGGCTGCGTGGGTCAGGATCACGATGTGCACGCCCTGGTCGGCGGGGTGCTGAACCACCTGCGCCACCGACACCTCGTGGTCGCCCAATGACCGCGCCACCTGGGCGAGCACGCCCGGCTCGTCGTCCACCTGGAAGCGCAGGTAAAACGGGCTCTCCAGGTCGGCAACCGGCAGCCGGTTGAGCTCTCGGTAGTAGCCGTCGTGTTGCAGGAACCCGGTGCCGCGGGTGCCGATCACCGCCAGCAGGTCGCCGATCACCGCGGTGGCGGTCTCCTCACCGCCCGCGCCCGGGCCGATCAGAATCACCTCGCGGATCGACTCGCCCCGCAGCATGATCGCGTTGAACGCGCCCTCGACCGCTGCCAGCGGGTGCTCTTTGGCGAGCAGACACGGGTGCACCCGGGCCGACACGCGCGCATCCACCCGAAGCGCCGACGCGATCAGCTTGACGGAGTAGCCGAGATCGGCGGCGTGGGCGACATCGGCCAGGTCGAGGCCGTCGATGCCGACGTAGTCGACCTCCTCCAGCCGCACGCGGTTGTGAAATGCGATCGACGCCAGGATCGCGATCTTGGCGGCGGCGTCGCCGCCGGTCACGTCCTCGGTCGGATCGGCCTCGGCGTAGCCCAGCGCCTGGGCCTCGGCCAGCGCGTCGGCGTACGACGATCCGGCGTGGATCATCTGGCTGAGGATGAAGTTGGTGGTGCCGTTGACGATGCCGTCGATGCGGTGCACCCCGCTCACGATCATCGACTCGCGCAACACTCTGATCACCGGGATGGCGGCGCACACGCTGGCCTCGAACCGCAGCTGCACGCCCTGCCGCTCGGCCTCGGTGAACAGCTCCTCGCCGTGGCGGGACAAGAGCTGCTTGTTGGCGGACACCACCGACTTGCCGGCTCGCAGCAGCTCGAGCACGTAGCCGCGGGTGGGGTCGATGCCGCCCATCACCTCGGCCACCACGGAGATCGAGGGATCGTCCCGCAGGCGGGCGAAATCGGTGGTCAAGAGACCGGCCGGCGCCTCGGGATGCCGCTCAGGGTTGCGCACCAGCGCGGCGGCCACCTCGACCGGGCTGCCGGTGACGCGTTCGATCGACGCGGCGCTCTCGCGCAGCAGTCGATCGACGGCGGAGCCGACGGTGCCGAAGCCCAGCAGGCCTATGGTGATCGGAGGCATGACTGCGCACGATAGAAGAACCGCCACCGAGCGCGCGCACGTGCTTGCGCGTCGCGATAGGCTCCAACCATGAAGCTTTTGATTGTGGGATGCGGACGCGTGGGTTCTTCGATCGCCACCCAGATGGCTGCCGATGGGCATCAGGTCAGCGTGGTGGACGAGGATGCCGAGGCGGCACAGCGGCTTCCAGACTCTTGGCAGGGCGAGTTCGTTCACGGGCACGGCCTCGATCTGGATGTGCTGATCGCGGCCGGTATCGAGGACTGCCGACGCGGTCGTGGTTGCCACCGATGGTGATAACACCAACATCGTGATCGCCCAGGTGGCTCAGCGGCGGTTCGATTGTCCCTGTGTCGTCACGCGCGTGCTCGACCCCGCCCGAGCGGCGTTCTACTCCACCCAGGGCCTGCGCACAGTCTGTGCCACCTCCGCGGCGATCGACTCGACCATGGACGCGATCTGCGCCACTCCTGGTCGTGGCGCCGCCGCCTAGCCGGGAGACGATGAGACCATGTATATCCTGATCGTTGGCGGCGGCAAGGTGGGGACGAACCTGACCGCGGCGCTCATGAAGATGGGCCACGAGGTGTCGCTGCTGGACCACGATCGCCATCGCTACGGCATGCTCGAGGAGCAGTTCGAGCACGTCGCGCGGTTCGGCGACGCCACCGAGCTGTACGTGTTGGAGCGCGCCGGGGTCGAGCGCGCCGACCTGGTTGTCGCGGTCACCGGCGACGACGAGGACAACCTGATCGTGTGCCAGGTGGCCCGCGACAAGTACCACGTGCCGAAGGTGATCGCCCGGGTCAACGATCCTCGCAACCAGCCCCATTTCGACATGCTCGGGATCACCCTGACGGTGTCGGCCACGGTCACGATCCTGGCGCTGATTGAGCACGAGCTGCCCCAGCACGAGTTGGTGACGCTGCTTGACCTGCGTCGCGAGAACCTCGAGATCGTGGAGTTCGCGATCGACGCCAACTCGCCGGTGGCAGGTCAGATGGTGCGCGATCTCAACCTGCCCAGCCGCTCGCGGCTGATCTCGGTCAGCCGAGACGGACGTGCCGAGATCGCGGTGGGCGAGACCGAGCTCAAGCCGGGCGATCTGGTGATGGCGATTCTGGAGCCCGGCGTCGAGGATGAGCTCAAAGCTGTGCTCATGCCGGCCGGGTAGCCGCACTGTGACCGGACTGATCGATCGCTATCGCGACCGGCTGCCGGTCTCCGACAGCACCCCGGTGGTATCGCTGGGGGAGGGCAACACGCCGCTCTTGCCCGCACCGCGGATCTCGGCACTGCTGGGCGTGGAGGTGTACCTCAAGTACGAGGGGGCGAATCCCACCGGGTCGTTCAAGGATCGCGGGATGACGATGGCCGTCTCCAAGGCGCTCGAGGAGGGTGCCACCGCGGCCGTGTGCGCGTCCACCGGCAACACGTCGGCGTCGGCGGCGGCGTACTGCGGCCGGGCCGGCATCCGTCTGGTGGTGGTGCTTCCCGAGGGCGCAATCGCCCGGGGAAAGCTGGCCCAGGCACAGATTTGCGGTGCCCGCGTGGTCGCCATTCAGGGCAGCTTCGACGATGCTCTGAATCTGGTGCGAGATCTGGTGGAACGTCGTCCGCTGGCGCTGCTCAACTCGATCAACCCGTACCGGCTGGAGGGTCAGAAGACAGCGGCCTTCGAGGTGGTCGAGCAGCTCGGCGGAGTTCCCGACTGGGTGGCGCTTCCGGTCGGCAACGGCGGCAACATCACCGCCTACTGGAAAGGGTTTGGCGAAAGCGGCCAGGCGCCACGGATGCTGGCCGGGCAGGCCGCCGGAGCAGCGCCGCTGGTGACCCGAGCGCCGGTGGCCTCGCCGCAGACGGTCGCGACCGCGATCAGGATCGGCAATCCGGCTCGGCTGGATCAGGCGCTGGCGGCGGTGGACGAGTCGAACGGAGGTATCCGCGCGATCGACGACGCCGACATTCTGCGTGCCTACCGGATGCTGGCCCAGGACGAAGGGGTGTTCTGCGAACCGGCGTCGGCGACGTCGGTGGCGGCCTTGATCCACGCCGTCAGTGACGGTCTCGTGGCCACCGGCTCGACCGTGGTGTGCGTGCTCACCGGCCACGGCCTGAAGGATCCCGACACCGCGGGTGCCGAGGGCGCTGAGATCGTTCGCTGTCCTCCGCGGATCGAGGAGCTCGAGCGGGTGGCGTTCGATCTGGAGCCCGTGCTTGCCTGAGCGCCTGGTCGTTACCGCGCCGGCGTCATCGGCCAACCTGGGGCCGGGGTTCGATTGCCTGGCGGTGGCGCTGGAGCTGCGAAACCGGGTCGAGATTCGCGCAGTCGGTGGGGGCGAGGCGCGGGTCGTCGCTGAGGGGGAGGGTGCGGCCGAGGTTTCGCAGGCCGCCGGCGACAACCTGTTCGTGCGCTCGTTCGCGGCCGCCGGCGGCGATCCCGGTGGACTCGAGTTTCACATGACCAACGCGGTGCCGTTTGCCCGCGGCCTCGGTTCGAGCGCCGCCACGATCGCTGCGGGTGTACTGGCGGGGCGTGCCTGGAGCGGCAGCGATGATGATCCGTTTGCCCTGGCGGTCGAGATCGAGGGCCACCCCGACAATGTGGCAGCCGCGCTCTCCGGCGGCATCATGCTCTCGTGGAAGACCGCTCACGGTCCGCAGAGCCTGCGCTTAGGGCCGCCGCCGGTCGAGTTCGTGGCGGTGATCCCGCCCTACCAGCTGTCGACCGAGCAGGCGCGGGCGGTGATCCCGCCGCAGGTGCCACTGTTCGACGCGGTGTACACCGGCGCGCGGGTGGCGCTCTTGGTGGCCGCCATCGAGCAGCAGCGGCCGGAGCTGATCGCAGACGCGCTGGACGATCGCCTGCACGAGCCATACCGGGCGGCGTTGGTGCCGCTGCTGGCCACGGTGCGGAAACGGATCGCCGATCTCCCGGCGCTGGGCGCGACCCTGTCGGGCGCCGGCCCCACGGTGTTGGTGTGGGCCGAGCAGGGGTCGGGGGCGGTGGTGGCGGCCGGTCTCGAAGATCTCGACGGTGCCGCGGTGCAGCCGCTGCAGGTCGCCGAGGCAGGCGCGCGCATCGAGTCGCTCGTGTAACCACGGTTGTGACGGAGTTCGGTGCGAATCCGGGACTGATGCCGTGTGGATTTGCGCGGAGTGATCGACCGCAGGATGGAGCGACTGTATCCCGGCACATCTCTGTGCCCTCTCCGAAAGGATCGATGGGTGAATCGCCTCCTGCGTTTGCTCTTACCAGCCGTCTGCGCCGCAGCCACCCTGGGGCTGGTCGCCCCGGGCGTTGCCACCGCCGGCACCTACACCGTGACCACCAACACCGCCAACGACGTCAGCGGTTGGGAGTTCACGCACGCCTCGGGGTTCGTGGGCTGCTCGCGGCTCAGCTACCCGGGCGTGTGCGCGGCCAACGACGTGGCCCGGCCGACGCCGCTTCGGATCTTCGGCTCCGGCGATGCAATCGCTACCGGCGTCGGCTTGTGGACGTGGTATGCGCCGCTCACCACCACCATCGTCAAGGGGTCTGTGAGCGTTTCCTACAAGACCACCGCCCCCGGCACCAGCGTCTACCTCAAGGCCCGCACCCGATCGGAGTCGTTCGAGAGCGTGGACAAGCTCGACCAGACCACCGGCGATGGATCCAACACGTGGGCGATCCCGGCCAACCGGCAGGTGATCGGATTGGCGCTGCGGTCAGATGTCAAGCACACCTACGGTGACAAGTGGGCAAACACGCTGCGCATCAGCACGCTCACCGTCACGCTGTCGGATACCACCGTGCCGACAGTTTCCGTGACCGGCCCGCTGACTCTGGGAAAATGGCTCAACCAGGCTCAGAAGGTGTGCCTGACCGCGACCGCCGATGACGCCGGCGCGGGCATCGCCTCGGTCGAGCTCGACGACCAGAGCGGTCGCGCGCTCGACTCCTACAACGTGCCGGTGCAGAGTGCCACCCAGCCAGGCATGCCCACCCTCAAACACGACCTGTGCGTGGTGCCGTCCACCCTCGGCGATGGAGTCCACCAGCTCAAGGTGGTGGCACGCGACGCGGCCTCCGAGACTGCCTCGCAGTCGCTGGCGGTGGACGTCGACACCGACGCGCCGACGGTCAGGGACGAGCTGCCGAGTGATCGCACCACCGATCGTCGCGCCCCGGTGTCCTTCTCGGTCGATGCCGGAGCGAGTGGACTCTCGCAGTTCACAGCGTCGGTTGACGGCGTGCCGATGACAATCTCGGGAGCGCAGGCGTCGCTGCAGCCGACTGCGGACTTCACGCTGGGAGTTCACACCGTGCAGTGGTCCGCCACCGACGGCGCGGGCAACACTGGGCATGGGCAGTGGACGTTCGCCGTCACCGACGCGCTTCCCACCAGCATCACCGTTTCGGGCGTCCACCGGATCGTCTCCGGGCGGTCGGCGCGGCTGTCGTTTCGCGTGCTGGGTGACTCGAGCGCGGTCGCAGGGGCGCAGGTGCTGCTGCAGGCGCGAGTCGGCTCCGGTGCCTACGGCGCAGGCCGCAGGCTGACGGCGTCGGCGACCGGAGTGGTGATCGTCACCGTGCGCCCGAGGCAGACGACCACCTATCGGCTGTCACTGGTGTCCGCGCCCGGCGTGGCGGCGGCACGCACGGTGGTCGTGTCCCAGCGACTTCGGCTCTGCCGCCGGTGCCCTCCGGGTTCGCCTTGGGCACCTGATCCGCTTGACCCCATGGGTGGCGTCACATCGGGGCCGCTTCCGAGTGCGGGTGGAGCTGCACACCCACGCCGGATGGAGGTTGGTCGGTCGGCCTCGGATCAACACGACCCTCAAGGTCAGGCCGCTGGCCCGCGGGCGCTACCTCTTCCGAGCGGTCGCACCGGCCGGATCGGCGACCACCCGCACCTCCCGCGTGGTCGCGGTTCGCGTCAGCTGAGCGTCCGGGCTGATCGGGGCCGCCGTGCCGGGCGGCCCCGATCAGCGGCGGCACTACACTG
Organism: uncultured Actinomycetes bacterium; assembly: GCA_963811675.1. Taxonomy (GTDB): domain Bacteria; phylum Actinomycetota; class Thermoleophilia; order Gaiellales; family JAICJC01; genus CAVPTL01. The sequence continues at coordinate 327,901 of CAWESH010000012.1, forward strand.
CCATCGTGAGCCGGCCCGACACCGCCGGGCTGTCGCTTGACGGCCTCAATCCAGAGCAGCGCGAGGCTGTTCTGCACACCGACGGGCCGCTTTTGATCATCGCCGGCGCGGGGTCGGGCAAGACCCGCGTGCTGACCCACCGGGTGGCGTATCTGATCGACCAGCAGCTGGCTGACTCCACCCAGATTCTCGCGATCACGTTCACCAATCGGGCCGCCTCCGAGATGAAGGAACGGGTCCAGCACCTGGTCGGCGGACATATTGCCGCTCGCATGTGGGTGATGACCTTCCACTCGGCCTGCGGCCGGATGCTGCGTGCCGATGCGGCTCGGCTGGGCTACCGCTCGACCTTCACGATCTACGACGGCCCCGACCAGATCCGGCTGGTCAAGAACTGCATCGAGGAGCTCGAGCTTGATCCCAAGCGGTTCGCCCCGCGGGCGGTGCACGGAGCGATCTCCAAAGCCAAGGACCAGCTGATGACCGCGGCTGCCTACGGCGATCAGATCGGATCCTTTTTCGAGCAGACTGTGGCCAACGTCTACGAGCTGTATGAGCGGCGCCTGTACGAGGCAAACGCCATGGATTTCGACGACTTGATCATGAAGACGGTGATGCTCTTGGAGAGCGTGCCGGAGTCGCGCGAGAAGTGGCAGAAGGCCTTCCGCTACGTGATGGTGGACGAGTATCAGGACACCAACCACGCCCAGTTCAAGCTGGTCTCGATCCTCGCCGCCGAGCATGGCAACATCGCGGTGGTGGGCGATCAGGATCAGTCGATCTACGCATTCCGTGGCGCGGACATCCGAAACATCGCCGAGTTCGAGCACGACTTTCCCAACGCCCGTGTGATCGCCCTGGAACAGAACTATCGTTCGACCCAGACGATCCTGGACGCTGCCAATGCCGTGATTGCCCACAACTTCGCAGCGCCAGCCCAAGCGGCTGTGGTCGGATCTCGGGGAGGGCGACGCGGTGCAGGTGGTGGAGGCCGAGGACGAGCACGCCGAGGCTCGCTATCTAGCGTCCGAAATCGGACGGCTGATGGAGCAGGGCTCAAGCGCATCCGACATCGCCGTGTTCTACCGGATGAACGCGCAGTCGCGGGTGCTGGAGGATCTGCTGGTGCGCCAGTCGGTCGACTACCGCGTGATCGGCGGCCCGCGCTTCTACGAGCGGGCAGAGATCAAGGATGCAATCGCGTACCTTCAGCTGCTGGAGAACCCCGCTGACGAGGTGTCGCTGCGCCGGATCGTGAACCAGCCGCGCCGGGGGATAGGTGCCACCTCTCTGGATCGCCTGTCGAACCATGCCCGGATGATGGGAGTGACGCTTTGGGAGGGGATCGAGCGAGTGGAGGATGGGCCTCTGGGCGCCGCTGCGACCACCCGCTTCGCCGAGTTCCGGGCGCTCATCCAGGAGCTTCAGATCGCTTCCACCGAGCTGGGGGTATCTGCGCTTTTGGAGAAAGCCCTGGCAGACAGCGGGTACATGGAGATGCTGGAGGCGGATCGCACCATCGAGGCCCAGGGCCGGATGGAAAACCTCCAGGAGCTGGTCGGCGTCGCCCAGGAGTACGAGGAGCGAGGGGAAGAGGAGAGTTCGCTGGCGACCTTCCTTCAGGAGATCTCGCTGGTCTCCGATCAGGATGCGCTGCAGGAGGAGCGAAGTGCGGTCACGCTGATGACGCTGCACAACGCCAAGGGACTGGAGTTCCCCATCGTCTTTGTGATCGGGCTGGAGGAGGGGCTGTTTCCCCACCAGCGGTCACTCGAGGAGCGAAACGAGGAGGAGGAGCGGCGGTTGTGTTACGTCGGAATGACTCGAGCTCGAGAACGGCTGACGCTCACCTACGCCCGCGGCCGCACCATCTTCGGCGCCCGCTCTTACAACCTGCCGTCGCGGTTTCTCAGCGAGTTGCCGAGCGACCGGGTCGAGTGGCACCGCCAGGCGCAGGCGAGCTGGTCGTCGCCGCGTGCCCCAAGCGGCGGATCCGGCGGTGGCGGCTCCTACGGGTCGCGCAGTGTGACCCGGTCGACCTCCGGTCCCGACCGGCCGGTACCCGCGTTGGCGGTCGGTGATGAGGTGCGGCACGAGACGCTTGGGGAGGGCATCGTGACTGGTATGGACCGCGACGGTGTGGTGGTGGTGCGCTTCCGTGACGATCGCTCCGAGCGCAGGCTGATGCTCGGATACGCGCCGCTCGTAAAGATCTGACCTGGACTCAGGCCTTGGCGTCGGCTGCGAGCTGGATCGCCGCGCGCACCTCGTGCAGCCGATCGCGTTCCACCAGCAGGTACAGCACGTCGGCTGCCTGGATGGTGCTGCTGCCGCGGGGGAGCAGCAGCTCGTGGTCGCGTTCGATCGCCACCACCACCGCAGCCGCCGGGAGGTCGAGTTCGGCCAGCGTGCTTTCCGGCGGGATGCCGAGATCGCCTGGATGCACCTCGAGCAAATCGGCGCCCAGCGACTCCAAGGTGGCGGTGTCGAGCTCGGCCAGTCGCGGGGCTGGGCGCCGATCGACCACGTCCAGGCGCCTGGCCGCCCAGCGCACCGTGACTCCTTGGAGCACGACCGAGACCACCACGACGTAGAACACCACGTCGAAGATCCGCTCCCCGCCGGAGAGCCCGGCTGCGATCGGGAAGGTGGCAAAGACGATGGGAACACCGCCACGCAGGCCGGCCCAGGCCAAGAACGCCTGATCGCGCAGTCGCACCCCGAACACGGCCGTGCATACGAATACCGCCAGCGGCCGCGCCACCAGCACCAGCGCGAGCGCAACGGTGAGCGGCGCGAGGCCTTCGTGTACAAGGTCGTGGGGGGTGACCAACAGGCCCAGCAGCACGAACAGCCCCAGCTGTGCGAGCCACGCTCCGCCCTGCAGAAAGCCTCTGATCACTGCCGAGTGCGGAATCCGGGCATCGCCGATCACGAGCCCTGTCAGGTAGGCGGCCAGCAGGCCCGAGCCGCCCAGTACCGACACGCCCACATAGCCTGCCAGCGCCGCTGACAGCGTGACCACCGGTGCGATTCCGGCCGAGGGCAGCGGGAGCTTGCGCAGCAGCCAGACGGTGGCGTAGCCGATCGCGACGCCGCCGATGGCGCCGATCGTGACCTCGCGCACCAGCAGGATGATCGCATCGGTGGCTCCGTAGCCGGGGATCGTCTTCCAGTCGACCAGGCCGATCACCAGCAGCGCCGCAAATGGATCGTTGAGCCCGCTCTCGGCCTCCAGAATGGCCGCCAGGCGCCTGCGGATGTTGAGTCCGCGGATGGCCGAGAACACCGCTGCCGCGTCCGTCGAGGCGACGGTGGCGCCCACCAGCAGGCTGCTGACCCAGCCCACGCCGGCCACCATCCGCGTGACAACTCCGGTGACACCGGCGGTGATCACCACGCCGGCGGTTGCCAGTAACGTCGCCGGAGCCGCGGCCCGCCGCACATCCGGCAGGTCCGCCATCAGACCGCCCTCGAGCAGGATCACCGCAAGCGCCAGCAATCCGGCGTCTCTCGCCAGCACCGAGTCGTCGAACCTGATCCCGCCCGGGCCGTCCTCCCCCAAGAGCACGCCCAAGCCGAGGAACAGGAGCAGGGTCGGGGCTCCCAGCTTGTCGACGAAGCTCGCCGCCACCGAACCGACCAGCAGCACGATCACGGCAAGTATGAGGGGCTCGGGGACGTGCACGCAGTTCACCTCCTGCCGGGAGTATGACTGGAGCGTTTTGCGGACAACCAGCCGGGGAACTACCAGTCAGAGAAAGGATGGTCTCGTGATACCACTTTTGCTTCTCATCATTCTGATTCTGGTGTTCGGCGTGATTGGTGCGCTCAAGCTTGCGTTCTGGGTGTTCCTGATCGCGTTGGTGGCGGCGGTGGCGGCCGCGTTTGTGGGCCGCACGCTGATCAGCCGATAGATCCAGCCGGGTTCCGGGCCGGTCGCGCGGCTCGGAACCCGGCGGCGATCACCAGCAGGATTGCGATCGCCGCGAGCGATCCCCACACGCCCCGCATCACCCACGGGTCGGTGAACGTGAGCCGGATGACGTGGCGGCCGGCGGGTACCAGCACTCCCTGGTCGACGTAGTCGGCCGGCATCAGCGACGCGCCGTGGCCGTCGACCGTGGCCTTCCATCCTTCGGCGTAGGGCGTGCGAATCAACAGCAGCACCGGGGCGGTGGCGTCCACGGCAACGGTTGCAGACCCGGCTTGGCCGGGGACGTACCGGGCCGTGGCGGGCGTTGCCTTCTGTGTCGCTGCATGCGACTGCGACCCACCTTCGATCACGGCGTCGCGGGTGGGGTCAAAGCCGGGTTTCCGTACCCGCGCCAACGCCGCCGCAGGCGAGCCGACCGACGTCCAGCCGGTGAACAGCGACACCGGCGGCGGCAGTGGTGCGCGGTGGTAGAGCACGAAGTGGCGGGTATGCCGAACGCGGATCTCGCCGGGGCCGGGTGGGGCGTGCTCCGGCCGCAGCACCCAGCCGACCTGGAGCAGGTTGGCGAGCGTCGGCGGCACGTCGGCGAATCGGATGTGCTCGTAGTTGGAGGGCATGCTGCCCATAGCCCGCACGAATTTCCAGTAGCGCAGCAGCACCACCGCCCGATATGCCTGCACGCTACGTGCTCCCGACACCAGCCCCCAGTTCAGGAGCCAGGCGGGCTCGGTGGCCGCGTCCACGGTGCCGTGCGGCTCGCCCGCACGCTTTGCCCGAGAGGTGTCGGTGAGGATGTATCGGCCGGTTCCCGGCCGGCTCAGGGGGCGCTGGAACGGCGAGCCGGTGAGCACCACCGGGCGGGTGAGCGGGAAGTGGTTGAGCGGGGAGATGTTCACCGGGATGGGACCGACCGCTTTCGTGGCAGTGTCCGGCACCGACACGATCTGGGCGAGACCCAACTCCAGCACCAGCACGAACGGCAGTGCCCATACCGCCTTGGGCCTGCTGGAGGAGAGCCACAGGATCCCCGCCACCGCGGCGATGCCGAGAGTTACCACCACCGGTGTTCGCGCCCCGACGCCCATGAGCAGCGGCAGGATGACGAGCACCGCCGCCGCTCCGCCGATCGCGATCCGGCGGGCACGGTTGCCGGCCTCGGGCCAGGACGCCAGGCCGATTGCCCCGAGCACGGGCAGCACCAGCACCAGCTCGTAGCCGATCCAATACGGCGCGTGGAGATAGAGCCCCACGATCAGAGAGCGTCCCAGCGCGTCGGGGATGGCGTCGGCGACCACGGCCAGCGACGCCAGATACACCACCGCGCCGGTGACGAGAAACGGCCACGCCAACGATCGCCACCGGCCGCTGAATGCGAGCCACACGCCCAGCAGCACCGCGGCTCCCAGGTAGGCGCCGGGTGACGAGGCGAGTGTCAGCGGCCATCCTGGCCCGGCCCCGAGGCCGGGCTCGTATGCGACGGCCGGCGCGTCGAACAGCATCCGTCCCAGCGCCATCAGCTTGGGATATCCCAGCGACAGGCTGGTCTCACCCACGTAGGCCACTCGGGGGGCCAGGAACATCAGGTTGACGCCCACCAGCGCCGTCATGAACAGCAGGGCGTACGCCACGGCGCCAGTCGCCGACCAGCGGTTCGCACGGATCAGGCCGACGACCCGAAACATCAGGTAGCTGATCAGCGTGATGCTGCCCATGATCGTGCCGAGGCCGGCGTGTGCGGCGGCGATCTGGCCCCATGCGATTGCAGCGGGCACCATCCACACGATCCGGCGCGACCACGAGCCGGCCGCCAGCATCCGAGAGCAGCAGCCCAGCGTGACCGCTGTCCATGCCAGTGATCCCGAAAACGGCAGAGCTGCTACCAGCGACGATTCGGTCACCGCCAGTGCCAGCGCCAATCCTCCGCAACACGCAGCAAAGCGCGGCAGCCCTTCACTGCGGAGAAACCACCACAGGGCGAGGCCTGCGGTGAGCGGTTGGAGGATCAGCATCGCGCGCATCGCGTGGGCCGGCGAGAGCACCGTGAACAGCAGCATCGGCTCGTAGTACCCCCAACCCGATTGCGCGTCGGCGGCAAACGGAGCCCCCGACATCAGGTTGTTCTGCCACAGCGGTATGTGTCCCGCATGGAGCGACCGACCCAGGTACGTCCACAGCGGGATCCACAGGGTGAGCGCGTCCCCGTTGGGGATTCTGCCAAGCACGGTGCGCCACATCGACACCAGCACCGCCGCGATGATCAGGATCGGCCCGGCAGCCTCGAGCGCCCAAGCGCGCCAAATTCCCGCCGATTCAGATCCGACATACGAACGTGCGATGGCAACCCTCTGCCCGTGACGGGGCGGTTCGCTGACAGCAGCCGACATCATCGCATGCGCACCTCCTGGATTCGGCTACCAGCGGGGCTCAGCCGTGTTCCCCCCTAGTATTCGGGCGCCGCGTCACGACCCGCGTGAGCGCCGCGACCCCGTCCCTCGGTGCGAGAACCAGCCACAGAACCAGTCCCCGCCCAGACGGGGGGAGTACGCCTTCCTCGGGTCGCTCCGGTCGCACTTGCCTGGCGACTGGGGTGTCTGGTGGCGGCCCTGGTCGCATGCAGGCTGATCGCCCACGGGTCGAGCCAACTGGGGTTGTGGGCGGCGATGGTGATCGCGCTGGGAGTGCCTGGGCTGGCCGTGGCCAATGTGACAGGGATCAGGGCCAGGGTCAGCACTCCCGAGCTGTTCGCGCTGGTGCCGATCACAGGATTGGCGGCCTGGGCTCCCCCGTTTGCGCTGGCGCTGTTGGTGCACGCGCCCTACCGATGGGTGATGGTGCTGGTGTTGGTGGCGTCGAGCCTGACGCTGTCGTGGGACCCACGGCCGATGGCTCAGGCAATTCCCGCTGGAGCCGGTCGCGGTGATCGGCGGCGGGCTGCTGTTCGCACTGGTGTCATCACGGTACGTGCCGTCTTTGTGGGGAGACGCGCTGTTTCACGCGGGGCTGATCCGAAAGATCTTGGAGCTGCCCGGACTGAGCTTGGACTCGCTCTCGCCGTATTGGAACGGACATCCGCACGCTGGCTACGCCTTCCCGCTGCTGCATGCGGTGCAGGCCTGTGCCATCAGCATCACCGGGGGTGATGTCTCGCTTGACTATCAGAGCCTGACTCCGGCGTTCGCGTTTTTGGTGCCGATCGCCGCCTACGGAGCGGGCCGGTCGTTGGCCAGCTCGCCGGTGGCGGTCGCGGCTGCGGTGTTCGCCTGCTGGGACGCGATGTCGCGGGTGGCCGTGCTGGGATTGGTCAAGCAGCCGCCGTACTTCACGTTCCTGGTGATTTTCCCGGCGGTGATCGTGCTGCTGAACCTGGTGTACCACGATCGCGACCGGCGCCTGTGGTGGATATGGACGACGATCGCAGCCGCCGAGGTGGCGCTGCTACATCCCACCTACAGCGCCATGTTGGTGCCGCTGATGCTCGCCGTGGTGGTGCTGCGGCCACGTACCTGGCCGGTGCTGGCCGCGTCGGTGGCGAGTCACGGTGATCGTCGATGTGTGGATCTATCTGGTGGCGATCAAGGGCGGTGAGCAGGTGACGCTGTACCGCGGGTACGCGCACATGTGGATCGCATTCCGGGGCCATGACATCGCCACCTCCGGGATGATGATCCTGGCCCACAGGCCGGAGGTGGTGCTGGGGCTGGTGGCGGCGGTTGTGATCCTTTTCAGATCACGCTCGCCGTGGCATCTGCCGGCTGCGATGGTGGTCACCACGTTGGCGACGATCGCCACCCCGGGAGCAGGCGTGATCCTCACGCGGGTGATCGCCGGGGGCCAGATCGCGCGGTTCTCCAAGGTTCCTCCGGCCATGCTGCTGACCGCCATCGTGCTCGGCATCGTCGCCAACTGGCTGCGCAAGCGCCCGCTGCTACTGGGACTGACTGCTGTCGGCCTGGCGGTCGGGTCATACGCGCTGGAGCAGTTCGGCTTCTTGTGGGCACAGGGCACGCTGCACTATCCCCATCACGTCGAGACAGTGCGGGGAGTGGTGTGGTTCCTGACCGGGCCGGATCTGGTGGTGGTGGCGCTGGCGTTGATCGGGATCGTCGCGCTGCTGGTGAGGCTCTTCGACCGCGACCGCTCGATCCGGCCGCTCGGACCTGCCCCGGCGATGGTGGCTGTGGTGGTGCTGCTGGCGGCGGTGATGGTGGGACCGGTGATCCAGAACAGGACGTTCGTCTCCGACATCATCCGCCACGGCTCGTACATGGATCCCAAGTCAAACGAGCTCACGCCGGGTCTGATCGACTTCTTCGACAACCATGCCAAGACGCCGTTTCCGGTGGTGCTGGCGCCGTATGTGGAGCCGCCCGACGAGGGCATCGCCTACCAGCTGGTGGGGCGCGACACGTTGTACACCGTGGCACTTCCGGAGGATCACACGCGGGCGACCCCCAAGGATCACCCAGCGTCGCGTCGAGCACAGGTGCTGAAGTTCTACTACCCGGGCACCAGCCAGCGCTGGCGCAGGGAAATGATGCGCCGCGAGCACGTCGACTATGTCGTCTTCTCGAAGCGCACCCAGCCCCCGGCGGTGCTCGACCAGCTGCGGGCTGATCCCACCCTGACCCAGGTGTACGCAGATCCGCCGACGGTTCCCGAGACCTCGGGCGAGTTCGTCGTGTTTCACCGCAACGGGTCCGATGGACGCGACTCGCGGCCGTGAGCCCGCGGTAGTATCTCGACGCGTGGTCTGAGACCCGTAGAGGGCGGTTAGCTCAGTTGGGAGAGCACCAGCTCGACAAGCTGGGGGTCACTGGTTCGAGCCCAGTACCGCCCATAAGCCTCGGAACCCTCTCTCGCCAGAGGGTTTCGGGGCTTTTCAACGTCGCGATCACCGTGGCCCGTGGCCGTCGGGACAGCGCGAAACTAGGCGCGCCCCTTGTGCGGAGACGTGTCAAGCGATGCGCCTCGGGGAGCGGTTCCCAGGTTTTGGTCAATCCGAGTTGACGCGGTCCGGGTGCGATGAAATAGTCACGATGTTCACGACCTTCAACCTTCGGGAGGGCCTTCGGGGTCGCCCCTCCGAGGGTTGGCTCCAAACTCTCGGGGGTCTCCAGATGAAGCGCTGTGTCGATTTGCGGGCGTGCTCGTGGCCGTTGTGGCTGTATTCGTGGCGCCTGGTGTGGCGCACGCGGAGTTCAGCGTCGGCGATCAAGTTCACGCCGCAGACGCGCACCAGCCACGTTTGACTATGGCGCGGTCGATGGTGTGGGCGGAAAGACCAAGACGCAGGTGTTCACGCTCACCAACTCTGGCGGTCGTGCCACGTCGGCGCTGACGATCACGCTCTCGGGGTCAGCGGCGTTCACCAAGACCGCCGATACGTGTGCGAAGCACAGCGTGGGGCCGAAGAAGACGTGCAAGGTGACCGTGCGTCTACGCGCCCACCAGCAACGGCCAAACGCGACACGGCCACATTGACCGCCACAGGCAAGCGGTGCGGACGAATCCTCGCAACCACCACCAGCATCACGCTCACCGGCAGCGGCGGGGTACACAACGTCTCGGTCGTTCCTGATCCCTACGACTTCGGGACGCTCCCACCCGGACAGTCAGCCACCAAGACGTTCACGGCGACCAACAACGGCACCGGCTCAACCGGCGGCTACATGATCTTGACTCCATCGGATCTCCACTTCGCACTTTCTAACAACGGATGCGGAGCTCCGCTGGCGCCCGGCCAGTCCTGCCAGTACGACGTCACCTACACCGCCTCCGCCGAGTGCGGCAGCGACCACTACTTCCAAGCGATGTTCTTCGTACCCAACGTCGGCAGCGAGCCCGATTACGCGTTCCCGTTCATGACCGCCACGCAGCAGGAGTGCCCGACAACCTGACGACAACAGACGCTGGTTGGGTTGGAGGGTTCTGCATCCCTCCAGCCCAACCGCGTCACTGACCCCAGCGCCAGCACGACCAAGGAGGACGCGGATCCACCGTTTCGACCGCCGACGAACGGGGAACTCTCGCTCCATGTCCGACTCGACCGGGACATACCTGAACGATCACCTCGCCGGATCTGCCGCGGCCCTTGACCTGATCGAAGCTCTCAAGGGCCAGGTCGAGGATGACGATTTTCGCGCCGCACTGGAACGTGTGCACGGCGAGATCCGGGAGGATCGAGACACGCTGGTCTCGATCATGGAACGTCTGGGGGTCGCACAGGGGACGGTGAAGCAGCTTGGCGGCCGGGTGGGTGAGAAGGCGCTGAGGTTCAAGTCCAGCGAGACTGGTGACAGATGACCCCGCCTTCGGCGAGCTTCTCCGAACCGAGGCACTGGTGCTCGGTATCACCGGGAAAGAAGCCGGTTGGGCCGCACTCCAAGCGGCACAGCGAGACCAGCTCGCCGACATCGACTTCAACACCCTGATCGATCGCGCTCGAGACCAGAGACTCCGCCTGGAGCCCTTTCGGCTTGCTGCCGCCAGCGCAGCGTTCGCCTCAGCCGGCGGCGTCACGGCGACGTAGCCGGTGGTTCCGGCCGCCGCGCGCCGGAGAGACACTGTCAGTTTCGACGTTCGCCACGGTGCGGTCCGATTGCGAGCGTAGAGTGGTCGGCGTGTTCTGGCTAAAGACCACCATGGACTGGCTGATGCTGATCGCCGCGGTGGGCGTGACCTGCTTGCTGATCGGGGTCACCGACCGCGACGTGGAGCACCGGCTGCGCAACTGGCTGCACCGCTGATTCCCGGGAGGGGTTTGCGCGACTGCGAGCAAGGCTCGAGACGCGACTCCTCCTGGGAAGGTTGTTGCCGCGCCCGAGCCCTACAGGCTCACAGTCCGCCGCTGCGCTCTACCCCCCAGGAGCGCGTTGTCGGACCGGTCACTCTAGGCCTGGGCCCGGCACCTGTCAAGTTTCGCCAGGGTGGTTATCCAGCCGGTCACAGGTCGTCCGATCTCGTGCTCGCGTGTGGGGGTTCGGGCAGATGGGTTTCGCGTCCCAGCGAGCCCAGCTCGACCACATCACGGCGGAAGAACAGCCCCACTGTCCAGTCGGACACGACCCGGAGTTTTCGCGAGGGCAGCGGCAGCTGATAGAGGTGGTAGGTGCGGGTAAGCCACCAGCCGGGCCAGCCGCGAACACGCAGGCCGAGCACTTCGGCCACGCCCTTGTGCTGTCCCAGCGTGGCCACCTGCCCCATCATCTTGTACCGGTAGGTGCGCTCCGGCGTTCCGTCGAGGGATGCCAGCAGGTTTGCGGCCAGCCGTCGCGCCTGTCGCAGGGCGTGCTGGCAGGTGGGTGGGTCGACCCGTCCCGGGGTGGCGGGGTTGGGCACGGCGGCGGCGTCCCCCAACGCCCACATGTCCCGTCGTCCGGCTACCCGCAGGCGGCCGTCAACCTCGACCCGCCCGTTGGCGTCCAGGCCGACCCCGATCTCGGTCAAGAGCGGATTGGCGCGAACACCGGCCGTCCACACCACTGTGCCGGTGGAGATGTGCTCGCCCGTCGAGAGAGTGGCGCCGTCGGCGTCGACCTCGCTGAGGGTGGTGTTGAGACGAACCTCGATGCCGCGCAGTTCGAGCTGGCGCAGTGCATAGGCGGCGAGGCTGGGGGGCAGCTCGGCCAGGATCCGGCCGGCCGCCTCGACCAGCACCCACCGGCGCGGTAGGCGGCGCAGCCGCGGATAGCGCTCGACCGCGTCGGCGACCAGGTCCTCGAGCTCCGCCAGTGCCTCCACGCCGGCATATCCGCCGCCCACGAACACGAACGACAGATGCCGCGCGCGGTCGCTTGGGTCGGTTACCGCTGAGGCCAGCTCGAGCTCCTCGAGCACGTGGTTTCGCAGATGGATGGCCTCGCCGAGCGTCTTGAAGCCCACCCCGTGTTCGACCAGGCCGGGCACGTCTGCGGTACGCGAAATCGCCCCCAGCGCGATCACCAGCGAGTCGTACTCAACGTCCACGCGCTCGGCGGCGATCGTCTCGACCGTGACCGAACGAGACTCCGCGTCGACCGCCACCGCCGTCCCCAAGAGCAGATTTGCGTGCGGGCACATCAGCCGCACCGGGACGACCGCGTGGCGCGGCTCGACCGTGCCCGACGCGGCCTCCGGCAGCAGCGGGGTGTACAGCACGTAGTTGCGCGGGTCGACCAGGGTGACGTCGACCTGCTCATGGCGCTTGCCGAGGTGGCGAGCGACATAGCTGCCGGCGAAACCGGCTCCGAGGATGACGACCCGATGGCGATCGGCCATACCCGCGAGCATAGCGACCGGGCGCCGATCGACCGTCGGAGTGTGTAATCTGCCGCCGTGGCCGATCCACGCACCAAGCCGCCGTCACTGTACGACTGGCCCACATCGATCGCGTTCGCGGTCGCGGGAACCGTGGCTGCGGTGGTGCTGATCGTGATCTTTACGGAGCTGGTCGACTGGGTTGGAGACTTCTGGTCGCAGGTGATCTACTTCGTCGCCATCTTCGGTGGGGTGCTGCTGGCGGCCCAACGCAGCCGGGCGATTGACTCGAAGGAGCCGTCGCGGCTCAGCCGCGGTGGGCCTGCAATCACGCCGGCAGGCCTGCCGGGGCCGTTCGTGGTGACCCAGGCTCTGGGCGTGCTGGGCTTGACCATGGTGATCGCCGGGATTTTGATCGGCGGGGACAAAGGCTTCCTGTGGGGCTTCTCGGGGTTTGTGCTGATCCTCGTGGGCGGCGTTGGACTCGTGTTCTGGACGGCCGGCATTGTCTCCGCACGCCGCCGAGCCGGCTGACGCCGCACCCCAGGTGCGCGCCGCCGGGGGCGTGGTGGTGCGCCTCGACGGCACCGTGGCAGTCGTGCATCGGCCTCGCCAGAACGACTGGACGCTGCCCAAGGGCAAGCTGGAGGCGGGAGAGGACGACGTCGCCGCGGCCGTCCGCGAGGTCGAGGAGGAGACCGGCTGGAGCGCGGTGATCACCGCCGATCTCGGCACGGTCGAGTACACGTTGCCCGACGGCCGCCGCAAACGCGTGCGCTGGTACTCGATGCAGGCGCAGCAGTCGGTGCGCGAGCCTGCGCGTGACGTGGACGAGGTGCGGTGGCTGCCCCCTGACGAGGTGCGGGCGCTGCTCAGCTATCCGCTGGACGGGGAGATTCTCGAGCGCGCCGGCATGGCGTAAATCGCAAATAGCGACCTTTTTGTGACGGTCGCATGTGGCAAGTCCGCAAAATGCGGCAATTGGATGCTTGCGCGCCCCCTTGCCACCCCTTACTGTCCTGATTGCGCCGCTGAGGGCAGCCGAGTAGGTTGAATCCGGGTGGACGGGCTGTAGAGGGGACTCGAAAGTTCGTTCAACCGGGGGACCAAAGGCCAGCCGGAGCGGCGAATCCATTTAACGGGTTCGGGTTGGGGTGCGGTTCTATTGCGGCTGGATCGCGCCGCCCGTGGCTGCGTCCCACGCGGCGTGCGGTGCTCAACGTGGCCTCCGGCCACGCCTGCGCTCCGCTCGCCGCTCGATCCTTGCCACGAACGCCGCGCTCTGCGCCTCACGACGAACCGCACCCCAACCCGAACCCTCGGGCGGGGGGTGAATAACGGTGCCTGGCACCGTTATTCACGACGGAGCGTCGCCGGTGAATAATTGGTGCCTGGCACCAATTATTCACTCCGCCGAGGCTGTCGGTAGGCTTACGGGGCAATGCCGCGAGTGCTGATTGCCGAGGACGATCCTGTGATTGCGAACGCCATGGCCACGCATCTCCGTCGCGCCGGCATGGAGGTCGAGGTCGTCAACGACGGCGATCGCGCGCTCAAGAAGCTCCGCTACGACCGGCCCGACATGGCCGTCGTCGATCTGATGCTGCCGGGCATCGACGGTTGGCGGATCACCGAGGCCCTGCGGGCCGAGGGCATCACCATGCCGATCATCAACGTCAGCGCCCGCGCATCCGAGCACGACAAGGTGCACGCCCTGGGAATCGGCGGGGACGACTACCTGGCAAAGCCGTTCGGCATGCGTGAACTGGTCGCCCGGGTGCAGGCGTCGTTGCGGCGCAGCGGGGTCAGCCCGGACGCGTCACGGCCGGCCCGGATCGAAGCTCCCGGTCTGGTGATCGATCCCGACCTGCACCAGGCGATCCTGGACGGCACCGATGCGCAGCTGACCCGCACCGAGTTTCGGCTGCTGTACGTGCTCGCGTCCGAACGCGGCCGGGCGCTCAGCCGCGACCAGCTCCAACAGCGGGTGTGGGGTATGCCGTACCGGCATCGCGACCGAACGGTGGACGTGTGCGTTCGGAAACTGCGACAGAAGCTCGACCGGCGCTCGCAGAGCCACACCTACATCCAGACGCACTACAGCGTCGGCTATCGCTTCGAACCGCTCGAGAAGGCCGAGGTCACGTCCTGACGGCGGCGGGAGCCGGCAGTACCACCGTGATCGTCGTGCCATCACCCGGCACCGACTCGATCGATGCCCGCCCGCCGTACTCCTCGGCGATGTGCTTGACGATCGCGAGGCCGAGACCGGTACCGGGCCCCGATCGCGCTCCCTCGACGCGGTAGAACCGCTCGAACACGCGGGCCACGTGCTCGGGGGGAATGCCGCCGCCGGTGTCCTGCACCCACAGCTCCACGGCGCCGGCGAGGCCGCGGGCGCCGACGCTCACCGTCGTGCCCGGGCCGGCGTGGGTAATGGCGTTGGCGACCAGGTTGTCGAGCACCACATCCAGTAGCCGTGGCAGCACCGCCGCCACCAGGCCGCGGGTGGTCTGCGACGTGATCGTCATCTCGTTGGTGTCGGCCGCCGCCTGGTGACGGGCGACGCACTCGTGCACCGCATGGTCGACGTCGGCGCGCTCGCCGATACCGGTCAGCTCGCCGCTCTCGAGCTGAACCAGCAGCACCATCTCCTCGATCAGCTGGCGCATGGAATCGATCTCGGCTCGGATCTGGTCGATGGTGGCCATGCGCTCGTCCTCGTTCAACGGCAGCGCGACGGTGTCGGTCAGCGCCAGGATCCGCGCCAGCGGTGTGCGCAGCTCGTGCGACACACCTGCCGAGAACAGGCTGCGAGCCTCACGGAAGTCGGTCTCGGAAGAGACGTCCACCAGCATCGCCAGACAGCCCGGTCCCTCCGGCGTCGCATACGGCCGTAGCCGGGCCTCGAACCGGCGCCGGTCGGGGCCGTACACGGTCAGCTGGACGGTCTCGGACGGGTCGCCGGAGAGGATCCGCTGGATGCCGCTGACCAGCTCCGGCGGCGGCGGGTCAGAGACCAGCAGCGGCTGCTCCCGGGCGAGTCCGTTGGCGCGCACCAGCCGTCCGTCGGCTGCGTACATCAACACCGGGCCGGGTGCCGCCAGAAACAGCGCCTCGCGTGATGCCAGCGCCATCGACAGCTCCGACTTGCGGCACCGTCAGTCGCTGCTCGGCGTCGTATCTGGCCCTCTGCTTGGTGCGGTCGAGCGCGATCCGCACCGCGATCGCGGAGACCACCAGCAGCGCCAATGCCAACGTGATCGTGACCGCCTGCACGCACCGAGCGTACCAGTGGGGGTGGCTTTGTATGCTCCCCTCCATGCATGTGAACCTTCCCGACGGCACCGCGATCGAGCTGGTCGACGGCGCCACCGGACTCGACGCCGCCCTGGCGATCGGGCCTCGACTGGCCCAAGCAGCGGTTGCCGTCGAGGTCGGAGGCGAGCTGCGGGATCTCCGTCTGCCGCTGGCCGACGGCGACAGCGTGCGTGTTCTGACCGCGCGTGACCCCGAGGCGCTGGCGGTGCTGCGACATTCCACGGCTCACGTCATGGCCGAGGCGGTGCTGCATCTGTGGCCGGACACCAAGGTCGCGATCGGGCCCGCGATCGCCGACGGCTTCTACTACGACTTTGAGTTTCCCGAGCCGGTGTCGGCCGATGACCTCGACCGGATCGACGCCGAGATGCGTCGCATCCTCAAGACCGAGCACCCGTTCGTGCGCACTGACGGCGTCGACAAGCACGAGCTCGAACGCCGCTTCGCCGACGAGCATCAGCCGTACAAGCTGGAGCTGGTCGAGGCGCTGCCGGAGGGGGACATCAGCCTCTACACCCAGGACGGGTTCGAGGATCTCTGCCGGGGACCGCACCTGCAGACGACCAAGCCGATCAAGGCCTTCAAACTCCAATCACTCGCCGGCGCCTACTGGCGAGGCGACTCCGAGAAGCCGATGCTGACCCGCATCTACGGCACCGCCTTCTTCGACCAGGCGGGCCTGGACGAGTACCTGCAGCGGCTGGAGGAGGCCCAGAAGCGAGATCACCGCCGCATCGGCCGTGAACTCGACCTGTTCCATTTCGAGGACGTCTCGCCGGGGTCGCCGTTCTGGCACCCCAAGGGCATGGTCATCTGGAACGAGCTGACCGAGCTTTGGCGCATGCTCAACCTCGAGCGCGGATACCAGGAGGTGCGCACTCCGATCATCTTCAACGTCGACGTGTGGAAGAAATCGGGGCATTGGGAGGCCTATCGCGAAAACATGTACTTCACCGAGGTCGAGAACGGCGAGTTCGGGCTGAAGCCGATGAACTGCCCCGGCCATATCTTCATCTTCGACGACGCCCTGCGAAGCTATCGCGACCTGCCCATGCGCCTGTCGGAGCAGGGCTTGGTGCACCGCCACGAGCCCTCCGGCACGCTGCACGGGCTGACCCGGGTGCGCCACATCACCCAGGACGACGCGCACATCTTCTGCAGCCACGATCAGATCGAGGACGAAGTGATCGGGTGCCTGGAGTTGGCCGGCGTGATCTACGACACCTTCGGCCTCGAGATGCGGTTGGAGCTGTCCACCCGGCCGGCCAAGCGGATCGGTTCAGACGAGCTGTGGGATGCCGCCGAGGACGCGTTGCGGCAGGCGCTGGAACGGGCCGGGGTGGCGTATGAACTGAATGAGGGCGACGGTGCCTTCTACGGCCCCAAGATCGATCTGCACATGTCCGACTCGATCGGACGGTCGTGGCAGATGGGCACGATCCAGCTGGACTTCCAGATGCCCGAGCGATTCGAGATCTCCTACATCGGAAGCGACAACAGCGAGCATCGCCCGGCCATGATCCACCGGGCGCTGTTCGGCTCGTTCGAGCGCTTCATCGCGATCCTGATCGAGCACTACGCCGGTGCCTTCCCGCTGTGGCTGGCGCCGGTGCAGGTGATGGTGCTGGCGGTGGCCGACCGTCACGTCGACTACGGCCACCACGTCGTCGACACACTCACCAAACGCGGCCTGCGGGCGGAGATCGACGTGCGCGGCGAGTCGGTGGGCCGAAAGATCGCCGACGCCGAGCATCAGCGCATCCCCTGCATCCTGGTCGTGGGCGACCGCGAGGTCGAGGCCGACACGGTGTCGGTACGCCGTCGCGGTGAGGGAGACCTGGGGGCGATGCCCCTGGGGGAACTGGGTGACGCGCTGTCGGCCGAGGTCGCGGCCAAGAGCGACTCTACGACCTGAGCGTCGATCTCGAATCGGGCGCGGTCGCCGCGGTAGAGGTCGACGGCGTACTCCACCGGGCGGCGATCACCGGTGTAGGCCGTGCGACGCACGCAGATCGCCGATGAGCCCGGACGGGTGCCCAGGTGCCGTGCGTCCGACGCCTCGAGCGTGGCCGGCTCGATCGACTCGTGTGCGTGCACCGGTCGCACCCCGAAGGCCGTCGCCATCAGGTCGTACAGCGACTGCTTGGCCATGTCGTGGCTGCCCAGACCGGGACACACGGCGTCGGGGATGAACGACGTCTCCAAAAGCAGCGGCTCGCCGTCGCCAAACCGGATCCGGCGCAGGAGCCACGCCCGCTGTCGGCGGCGAAGCCCCAGAGCGGTGCGGGTGTCGGCATCCAGATCAGCGGTCAGCTCCATGTCCAGTACGCGCCCGTCCGGCTCGATTCCCTGGGCTCGCATCTGTTCGGAGAACCCGGCCAGTCGCTGCAGCGTGTGGACGACACGGGGTGGTGAGACAAATGTCCCGGCTCCCGGCCGGCGGTAGACCAGGCCCCGCCGCACCAGCAGCTCGACGGCTTGGCGGGCGGTCATCCGCGACAGCCCGAACTGTTCGGCCAGGGTTCGTTCGCTGGCGAGCCGTGAGTGGGGCGGGACTTCCCCGTCGGTGATCTGCTGCGCCAGCTGATCAGCGGCTTGGCGGTAGCGCGGAACCGGGCGGGGAGCGATCCGCGTTGCTGGTGCGGCCATCGTGAGGCCATCTATACCACTTGTCAGGGTGTGAGACGGGCGCGTATCGTTTCGGGAATGCGGATTGCGGCGATGGTGGTGGCGGCGGCGGGCCTGGTGCTCGTGGCCTGCGCCCTGTGGATCGGAGGCCAGGCGGGCTCGGTACGACCGACCCCGTACGCCGCTCCCGACGTGATCGGCATGAGGCTCGATCACGCCACCTCCCTGCTGCGCCGGGCAGGCGACGTCCACATCCACGTGCAGCGCGTGGACTGGGCGCCGGCTGGGACAGTCGCCGAGATTCGCGGCGTGGGATTCGACGGCTACTACACCCGCGACTCGGATCTGGTGCTGCGGGTGGGCCGGTAATGACCCCGGAGCCGATCCCCACCATCCGCGTACGTGGATCGCACCGCGATGTCGGCCGCCAGATCGGCTCGGCCACTGCAGCTGCGGTGCGTGCACGGGCGGGGTCGATGTCCGCTTCGCAGGTGGCGGCCGCACGGCCATACCGCGACGTCACCGCCGAAGAGCTGCCGTGGCTGGTCTCGGAGCTGGAGGGTGTGGCCGAGAGGCTCCGGAGCCGATCCGCTGGCCGTGTTTGCCGCATCGATCGAAGAACTCGAGAGCGACGGGAACTCGGAAGGCCGCTGCACCGACATGGTTGCGTGCGCGCCCGCCACCGTCGACGGGCACCTGTGGGTGGCCCACAACAACGATCTGGGACCAGAGGTGGAGGACGATCTGGTCGCGATCGAGTGGCACGTGCCCGGCGATCCGGTTGTGCTCACGTTCGGCATCGGTCCATGGATCAGCGTCGGCTTCAACTCGGCCGGGCTGGCGCTCACCGGCAACGAGCTCTCGCCCAACGACAATCGGATCGGTATCCCGCGGCTGCTGCAGGTACGCGACATGGTGCGTCGTCCCACCGTCGCCGACGCAGTGTCTGCGGCGCTGCACCCACGGCGGGCGTCGTCGTACAACAACCTGCTCAGCCACCGTGACGGAACGGTCGTGAACGTGGAGGGATCGGCCACCGACGCCGAGTTGGTCACACCCGGTGAGAGCGGCACCCTGGCGCACACAAACCACTACGTTGCAGAGCGAATGCTGCACTTCGAGCAGGATGCGGAATCCGCAAGCGGATCGGATGTGCGATATCGTCGCGCCCTCGAATGGCTCGCAGCGGGAGACATCACGGCGGGTCGCCTGCGGGCGGCTCTCTCCGATCACGCCGGCGCCCCCGATGCGCTGTGCCGGCACGTCGGCGCGGGCAATTCCACCAAGACCGTCTTCTGGGTAATTGCCGACGTCACCGCCGGGCGCGTGACCTATGGCCGCGGCAATCCGTGCGACTCGCAGGAGCAGGTGTATGAGTTCGGCTGAGGCCAAGCCACCGTCCACCAGCCACCGCTACGCCCAGCTGACCTGGCCGGAGGTGGCGGAGTGGGCGCGGCTCGATCCCGTGTGCCTGATCCCGGTTGCGACCCTGGAGGATCACGGCTATCACCTGCCGATCGACACCGATGTGGTGATCGCCGAGACGCTGGCCGAGCAGGCGGTGTTGTCGCGGCGCGCTAACTCACTGCTGCTTCCCACCGTCACACACGGGTATACGCCGCACCACATGCAGTTCCCCGGGTCGATCACGATCGACTGGAAGACCTTCGTCGACCATCTGCTCGATATCGGCCGCAGCTTGGTGCACCACGGCTTCAACCGGATCCTGTTCGTCAACGGGCACGGCTCCAATGTGCCCCTGGTCGAGATGGCAGCGAGGCTCTTGATGGTTGAGCATCCCCACTCGATCGCCGCGGCGTTCTGGTACCTGTCGGGCCCCGAGTCGGCCAAGCTCCTGGCTGAGACGCGCGACTCGCCGGTACCTGGTGGCATCGCCCACGCCTGCGAGCTGGAAACCTCGCTCTACCTGGCGATCCACCCCGAGCTGGTACAGATGGACAAGGCGGTGCGTGAGATCCCCGACTGGGATTCCGAGCACGCCTGGATGGACTGGAACGACGGGCCGCTCTCCATCAAGGGCCCGTGGAGCGGGTGGACCGAGTCCGGTGTGATGGGTGACGCCACCGCCGGCACCCGCGAGAAGGGAGAGCTGTGGCTCGCCCAGGCGGTGAAAGAGATCGGGACGTACATCGACGACATCGCCCGGCGCGCCCCGCGCCCCGGGCGCGACCATCATGACGGGGCGATGACCCGCCTCCGGCCACACGAGCAAACGACAGAGGGAGATCGTCAATGAGGATGCGAATGCTGCTACCTACCGTGGTGGTTTTCGCCGCGGTGTTCGGAGCCACCGGCTGTGGAGGCGGCTCGACGAGCGCGGACGGCGGTGGGGGAGGCAGCACGACCGGTGGCATCCTCAGGGTTGGCACGGTCAACACGATCGACTCGCTCAACCCGTTCACGGCGATTGAGTCCCAGTCGTACAACGCGTTCGTGATGGAGTACCCGCAGCTGGTGCAGTACGGCCCCGGCCCCAAGCTCGAGGGTGACTGGGCCACGAGCTGGTCTCACTCGGCCGACGGCAAGACCTGGACGTTCAAGCTCAAGCCCGGCGGCAAGTGGTCGGACGGAAAACCGCTGACCGCCGCCGACGCGGCCTGGACCGGGAACACCATCGTCAAGTATCAGGCCAGCGCGACGGCCGCACTGGCCGGTGCGCTGACGCACGTGACCAGCATGGACGCCCCCAACGCGACCACGCTGAATGTCCACTACGACGCCGCCGTGGCCAACGTGCTTCCGCAGCTCGAGCAGTTCTGGGTGCTGCCCGAGCACATCTGGGGTTCGTTGACCGGCAACAACGGCAAGGATCTCAAGTCCTACCAGCCCCAGGATCACCTGCCGACCGTCGCCGGCGGCGCCTACACCATCACCAAGTACGACGCCAAGGGCACCACGGTGTTCAAGCCCAATCCGGGCTTCTACGGCCCCAAGTCCAATGCCGAGGCGGTGGCGATGACCTACTACACCAACGCCACCACGATGATCGCCGACTTCACCTCGGGCAACCTCGACTTCGTCGATCAGGTGCCGTTCAACGCGGTCAGCTCGGTCAAGGGCGACAGTCGCTTCGTCGTGTACAAGGATCCGTCGTCAGAGGTGACCAACATCACCTTCAACGCCAACCCGGTCAAGCCCAAGAACCGCGAGCTGCTCGACCCCAAGGTGAAGGAGGCGCTGGAATACGCCACCGACCGTCAGCAGATCGTGGATATCGTGTTCGCGGGCTTCGCCAAGCCGTGGGCAAACAACATCTCGAGCCAGTCGACGGTGTGGCTCGATCCATCGATCCAGCCGCTGCCGTTCGACCTCGACAAGGCCAACCAGATTCTGGACTCGCTGGGGTACACGAAGAACTCGGACGGGATCCGGGAGGTGCCGGCGACCACCGGCAAGTATGCCCAGCCCGCCCACGAGATGTCCTACGACCTGATGGTGCCGGGGACGCTCGACTTCAACGGCGATCGCCAGTTCCAGATCGTCGAGCACACGTGGTTGCAGGCCGGTGTGAAGATCCACGAGGTGGCCGGAGGCGACAGCTCGGCGGCATACGGGTACGAGACCGCCGGCAACTACACCAAGTTCGACCTGGCCATGTGGGACTGGGCCGAGTACATCGACCCGGACGCCCAGATGTCCTACATGACCAAGGCGCAGTGGCTGAGCTGGAACGACACGGGCTACGACAACCCGCAGTTCGACCAGTGGTACAAGCAGCAGGCCACCTTGCTGAACTTCAAGGATCGCCAGGCTCTGATCTTCAAGATGGAGCAGCAGATCGCCAAGGACCGGCCGTACATTCAGCTGGTCAACGAGGACCTGGTCACCGCCAGCACCAAGGGCTGGACGGGCTTCGAGCCCGACCTGAACGCCTACTGCAAGTGCTACTACACGAGCCCCCACCAGTCATGACAGACATGAGCGTGTGAGGAACGCCGACTACATCATCAAGCGGACGGGGTTCGCGATCGTCACGATCTTCGTGGCGCTCACGATCAACTTCCTGCTGTTCCGAGCGCTACCTGGCAGCGCAGTCTCCGGGCTGCGCTGCCAGCACTGCACCAAGCAGTTTCGCGAATCGATCATCAAGCAGTACGGTTTGGACAAGTCCAAGTGGGATCAGTACGTGATCTACCTCGAACGGCTCGGGCACGGTGATCTCGGCACCTCGGTGATCACCAACCGGCCGGTGTGGGACGAGATCAAGCAACCGCTTCTGAACACGCTGCCGATGCTGGTGGTCGGCACTCTGATCTCGGTGGTGCTGGGGATCATCTCGGGGGTGATTGCAGCCTGGCGGCGAAGCACCTGGTTAGACGCCACCAACCTGTGGACGGCCCTGAGCTTCTACGCCATGCCGACGCAGTGGATCGGCCTGCTGGTGATCTTCTATATCGCCATCCCGCTGGGCCTGCCGGTCGCGGGAATCCAATCGAATACGCTCGGCATCCTCGGTCCGACGTCACTTTGGACGACGATCTCGGACAAGGGCGAGCACCTCGCGCTGCCGGCGCTCGTCCTCGGACTGGGGCTGTACGGCGAGTACGCCCTGGTGGTGCGCTCGTCGATGCTCGAGACGCTCGGCGAGGACTACATCCTGACCGCCAGGGCGAAGGGCCTCAAGAACTCGCTGATCGTGTGGCGGCACGCCTTCCGAAACGCGATGCTGCCGCTGGTGACGCTGATCGCCCTCTCGCTGGGGTACGTCGTGGCCGGTCAGATCGTGGTCGAGTACGTGTTCTCCTACCCCGGCATCGGCCTCGCCACAGTGGATGCGATCAACGCCCACGATTACGCGGTTTTGCAGGGGATCTTCCTGCTCTTCACGATCATCGTGATCGTCGCCAACTTCATCGCCGACCTGTTGTACTTCAAGCTTGATCCACGGGTGACGGCATGAGTACCGGTGCATTTCCGATGCTGCCCGAGGAGGAGCTCGATGACATCGAGCCGACCTCGACGCATCGCTCCAACTTCTGGCGCGACGTGGTGTTCGGCAGCAAGGTCTCGATCGCGGGCATCATCATTCTGGTGTTCTTCACCTTCGTGGCGATCTTCGAGCATCAGCTGGCGCCGTACAACCCGCGCGAGCAGGTCGGCCCGCCGTACGAGGCGCCCAACTCGCAGCACTGGCTGGGCACCGACGACGGCGGCAACGACATGCTGTCGCTGGTGATTTTCGGCGCCAGGGTGTCGCTGATCGTCGGCTTTGCCGGTGCTGCGGTGGCGATTCTGATCGGCGGCACGGTGGGCATCCTGTCCGGCTACTTCGGCGGCAAGACCGACATCGTCCTGATGCGCACCACCGACTACTTCCTGGTGATCCCCGACGTGCCGCTGATGATCGTCGCCGCCGCCGTGTTCGGACGCAACCTGGCCAACATCGTGATCATCATCGGCATCATCTACTGGGCGTCCACCGCCCGTCTGATCCGCGCCCAGGTGATCACCGTCAGGGAGCGGATCTACGTCAAACGCGCGCGCGCCCTGGGCTCGGGCAGCAGACGCATCATCACCACCCACATACTTCCTCAGGTGATGCCGCTGATCGTGGCCAACACGGTGCTGATGGTGGCCACGGCGGTGTTTGCCGAGACGTACCTCGCGTTCCTCGGGCTGGGCGATCCGTCCACGATCTCCTGGGGCAAGCTGATTCAAAACTCGCTGGAAGGCGACGCCGTGTTCCACAACGCCTGGTGGGCGATCATCCCGCCGGGACTGTGCGTGACGATCGTGATCCTGGCCTGCACCATGATGGGGCAGGCGATGGAGGATTCACTCAACCCGCGGCTCAAGGTCGGCCACATGTCGGTTCGGCGGTTCCGGCTGCGGCCGCTGGTGGGAAGGCCTCCCGACAGCCTATGAGCCAGCCGATCCTCGAAGCCCAGGACCTGCATGTGTGGTTCGACCTCGGGCACGACCGTGAGCTACACCCCGTCCAGGGCGTCAACTTTGCCTTGGGCGAGAGCGAGCGGATGGGACTGGTGGGGGAGTCGGGCTGCGGCAAGACCACCACCATCCTGGCGTTGATGGGTCTGCTCCCGCCCAACGCCAGCATCGCCGGCAAGGTGCTGCTGGACGGCGAGGACATCATGGCCAAGGGCGAGGAGACGGTCCAGCCGCACCGCTGGCATGACATCGCGATGGTGTTTCAGGGTGCGATGAACGCGTTCAACCCGGTCAAGAAGATCGGCCAGCAGATCGCCGAGCCGATGATCCTGCACGGCGTGGCCACCGGCAAGGGAGCGAAGCTGCGGGTGCGCGAGCTGCTGGAGGTGGTCGGCATTGCCGGCGACCGCGCCGACCGCTACCCGCACGAGTTCTCGGGCGGGATGCGGCAGCGCGCGGCGATCGCGATGGCACTGTCCTGCGAGCCTCGGGTGCTGCTGGCCGACGAGCCCACCACTGCGCTGGATGTGATGGTGCAGGCCCAGATCCTGGAGCTTCTGACGTCGCTTTCCAACGACCTCGGGCTGGCGCTGATCCTGGTCACCCACGATCTCCCGGTGGTCGCGCAGGTGTGCCGGCGAGCGGCGGTGATGTACGCCGGTGAGATCGTCGAAGCCGGGCCGGTCTCCACGCTCTTCCACGATCCGCGGCATCCGTACACGCGCATGTTGTTCGCCGCCACGCCGGATCTCTTCGGGGACGACCCGGTGCTCTCGATCTCCGGCGCGCCGCCGCGACTGGACCGAGAGCTGTCCGGATGCCCGTTCGCGCCCCGCTGCGACTCGGCCTTCGAGCCGTGCAGGACGATCCACCCGCGGCAGCTCGAGATCGGCGCGGGCCATCTCGCTCAGTGTCACCTGAACGATTCGGAAGTACGGGCGACGGTGGCGTGAGCGAAACCACCGCTACCGCAGAAACCCTGCTCGAGGTCGACGGCCTGGTCACCCGCTACCCGGTTCCGCGCGGGTTGGTGGAGTCGCTCACGGGTCGTACCAAGGAGTGGGTGCACGCCGTGGAGGGAGTGTCCTTCAGCGTCGGCGCCGGCGAGATGCTGGCGCTGGTGGGCGAGTCGGGCTGCGGCAAGACCACAACCGCCCAGACGATCGTGCGGATGGTGCAGCACGACGAAGGCTCGATCCGGTTCCAGGGCAAAGAGATCGCCGGCCTCGACACCAACCACATGCGTCCCATCCGGCGTGACATCCAGATCATCTACCAGGATCCGTACGAGTCGCTCGACCCACGGTTCCCGGTGCGCCGCACGGTCGAGGAGCCGCTGCTGATCCACGGAGTCGGGGGCTCGGGGGCGGAGCGCAAGAAGCTGGTGACAGAGGCTCTCCAGCGGGCCGGGCTGACACCTCCCGATCTCTATCTCGACCGATTCGCGCACGAGCTCTCCGGGGGCCAGCGCCAGCGGGTTGCGATCGCCGCGGCGCTGGTGCTCGAGCCGAAGCTGCTGGTGGCAGATGAGCCGGTGTCGATGCTGGACGTGTCGGTGCGGGCCGGGATCCTGGCGCTGCTCGACTCGCTGCGCAAGGGTGGCCTGGGGATCCTGATGATCACCCACGACCTGTCCACGGCGGCGCATTTTGCCGATCGGATCGCGGTCATGTACCTCGGCCGGATCGTGGAGGAGGGGCCGGCCAAGGAGGTCGTGCGAAACCCCCAGCATCCCTACACCAAGGCGCTGATCTCGGTGGTGCCCAAGCGCGACCCGCGCGACTCCACCGTGCCCACATTGCTCACCGGCGAGACGCCCAACCCGGTGCATATTCCCGCCGGCTGCCGCTTCAATCCCCGCTGCCCCGTGGTCACAGAGGCGTGTCACACGATCGATCCTGAGCTGCGCCCGGCCAAGGCGGGCGAGACGCCCCAACACCGAGCGGCCTGCATCCTGACGTGACGCGCTGGCGGGACATAGGAGGGCCGGTGGGGTTGTTTCCGACCGGCCCGCGAAATGCGATCACCGACGTTTCGGGTGTACGCGTCGGCCACGCCCAGGCAGGCTCGGGTGAGGCCACCGGTGTGACTGTGGTCGCGCCTCCGACCGCGCCGGTGCGGGCGGGTACCTCCACCATCAACGGCGTCGGTGAGCTGACCAAGAAGCTCGAGATCGACGAGTGGGGGGTGATCGAGACTCCGGTCTACCTGTGCGGCACGCACGCCGTCGGCACGGTGTACCAGGCGGCCATCGTGGCGGCCGGCGGAGGGCCGGACAAGACCGTCATCCCGGTGGTGGGGGAGTGCGACGACAGCGACATGGGGGACGCACTGACGGTGACCGCGGCGGACGTCCACGCGGCGCTCGCGAACCTGGGGGAGGAGGTCGCCGAAGGCACCGTCGGCTCCGGCACCGGGATGAGCTGCTTTGACTTCGCAGGTGGCATCGGAACGGCCTCGCGGGTGGTCGAGGGGTACACCGTCGGGGTGCTGCTGATGTGTAACTTCGGCGATCGCGAGCGGCTCAACATCGGCGGCCTTCGGTTCGATCCGGCCCCCGGCCCGCCGCCTCCGGAGGGCTCGTGCATCGCCGTTTGTGCGACCGACGCTCCGCTGTCGTCGCTCCAGCTCAAGCGGCTGTCACTGCGACCGCTGCTGGGACTGTGCCGGGCCGGGTCGTATGCGGGCAACGGGTCGGGCGAGATCGCCCTGGCGTTCTCGGTGGCTGCGTCGCAGGACTTCGATAACGAAGAGCTGTCCCCGCTGTTTGCGGCTGCCTACGAGGCCGCCGAGGAATCCGTGTACAACTGCCTGGTCGCGGCCAAGGCGGGCGTGCGCCGCGACGGCCGTCCCCACGAGGCGTTTCCCAAGCATCTAGTCAAAGGAGAGCAGCGATGAGCGAGGGCATGGTGGTTGAACTACGCATGCGGCTGTCGGCAGCCGACGCCCATTACGGCGGCAACCTGGTGGACGGCGCTCACGGGCTCGAGATCTTCGGAGACATCGTCACCGAGCTGGCCGTTCGCACCGATGGCGACGAGGGCCTGTTCGCCGGCTATGGCCGGATCGAGTTCCTGGCACCGATGTATGCCGGCGACTTCGTGCGGGCCAAGGGCACCATCGTCAAGATGGGCAACACCAGCCGCACCGTCGATCTGGAGCTGTGGAAGGAGATCACTGCCCGCGCCGACGTGAACGACTCGGCCGCCGACCTGCTCGACCCGGCTGTGCTCGTCACCCGTGCGCAGGGCACCTACGTGGTCAAGCGCGAGTACCAACGAGGCCCCGGCGGAGGGTGAATAACGGTGCCAGGCACCGTTATTCACCCCGAAGGTACGGAGTTCGCCGGCGGTGAATAATTGGTGCCAGGCACCAATTATTCACCTCTAGGTGTGGAGCTCGACGGCGGGGAGGGACGCGGCCATGATCTCGGCCACCTGTTCCTCGGGCACCTCGGCGAAGTCTTCGTAGAACTCGCCCACGGCGGCGAAGCGCTGGGGTGCGCGCAGCGTGATCAGGCGCTCGCACTCTCGTGCCAGCCGCTCGGCCTGCGGCCGCGGCAGCACCGGCAGGGCGATCACGATCTGGCGGGCGCCGGCGTTGCGGATGGCGGCCATGGCCGCCCGGATCGACGCGCCGGTGGCGGCGCCGTCGTCGACCAGCACCGCGGTGCGGCCGATCAGCATCATCGGCAAGCCGCCGCGGAGGCGCTCGTCCATCGCCCGGGCCTCGGCGGTGGCCTTGTCGTAGGCCTCGTCCAGCTGCTCACGGCTGAGCAGCGACGCCACCCGTCGGTTGGTGAAGCGCTCGCCCATGGGTGCGACGGCGCCCATGGCCAGCTCGGGATACCCGGGCATCGGCACCTTGCGCACGCACATGACATCCAGTGGAAGGTCGAGCAACCGTGACATCTCGGCGGCGACCTCGACTCCCCCTCGTGCGAGCCCTATGACAATTGTGTTGGATTTTCTCCGTAGTTCTGGAGCAGCTGCCGCCAGTGCCGCCCCCGACTGGGTGCGATCGCGGAACATGATCGCGATCATGCCTTACCGGGGCAGTGAGGGTCAAGTCCTCAGCCAAGGTTTTACTGAAGTCGCACGATTGGATGCCAATCGAGTGGTGTTGCTATACTGCCCGGCGGCCAAGCAGGGGTGATTTTTGACCCCTCACCCGTCCCCGGCGTTTCGGTGTGATGGGTTCAATCGGGAGATTGAGCTACGTGTCCACGATCGTGGGCGCGTGAAGTGGGTGCCGAGTGGCGCCCATTTTGTCGTTGACGAGAGGGGATTCCATTTGAGCATGATCGTGACTAGGCAAGCGTTTTGAGGCCCCGACGCCAGGTTGACCAACGGCCCCAGGAGCCGACCACCCGCATCAACGAGGCGATCCGCGTACCGCAGGTGCGGCTCGTGGATCAGGACGGCTCGCAGATCGGGATCAAGCGCACCGAAGACGCTCTCAAGTATGCGTGGGACAAGAACCTCGACCTGGTCGAGGTCGCCGCGGAGGCGCGCCCGCCCGTGTGCCGGGTAATGGACTACTCCAAGTACCGGTACGAGCAGGAGCAGAAGGCCAAGCTCGCACGCAAGCATCAGTCAACGATCACGATCAAAGAGATCAAATTCCGTCCCAAGATCGGCGTCGCCGACTATGAGACCAAGAAGGGCCATGTCCGCCGGTTTCTCCAAAACCGGGACAAGGTCAAAGTGACCATCATGTTCCGCGGCCGGGAGATGACACACCCCGAACGCGGACGCACGTTGCTTCTCAGGCTCGCCGAAGACGTCAAGGACATTGCAGTGATCGAATCGTCGCCGCTGCAGGACGGTCGGAATATGGTCATGCTGCTGGGCCCGTCGAAGGCGGTGCTGGCGCCGACTGCCGCGGAGACCGAGGCAGCCGAAGCTGTCGCGGCGGCCGCCGCGGCTGACGCGGCCAGTGCAGCTGAGGTTGCCGAGGCGGCTGCCGCTGAGGCGCCCACCGACGACAACGACGCAGCCGCCGACGACGACGCAGCTGCCGACACCGAAACTCAACCGGCCGACCCGCCCGCGAGCGAGGAACCGGAACCGGCACCAAGTACCGAAGCAACATAAGAGGAGACAGCGGGATGCCGAAGGTCAGGACATCATCCGGGGCAAAAAAGCGACTGAGAGTCACGGGCACCGGCAAGGTCATGCGCCGGCGCGCGTTCAAGTCGCACCTGCTCGAACACAAGAGCCCCAAGCGGCTTCGTAAGAAGCGCCGCGACACCGGTGTGGCGGCCGCCGACAACCGTGAGGCGCTGCGCCTCCTGGGTAAGCGATAACGTCCAAAGGAGGTGGTGGAGATGGCTCGCGTCAAGCGCAGCGTCAACGCCAAAAAGAAGCGTCGAGAGGTGCTGGAGGCAGCAAAAGGCTACCGCGGCATCAAGAAGAACACCTACCGCCATGCCAAAGAGCAGGTCATGCGGTCGCTGTCGTACCAGTACCGCGATCGCCGCACCCGCAAGCGTGATTTCCGGCGGCTGTGGATCATCCGCATCAACGCCGCCGCGCGGCAGAACGGGCTGTCGTACAACCAGTTCATGCACGGCCTCAAGCTGGCTGACATCACGCTTGATCGAAAGGTGCTGGCAGATCTCGCGGTCACCGATCCCAAGGCCTTCGGCGTGATCGCCGAAGCCGCCAAATCGGCCTTGGCCACCCCGTAGCCTCTCGCCCACCGGTGGTCTCGGCACCGATCACATCTCGGACGAACCCGCGCGTCAAAAACGCGCGGCGGCTGCATCTCAAAAAACACCGTGTCACCACTGGGCTGTTCCTGGCCGAGGGCGAGGACCTGGTGTCCGAGGCGCTCGCCGCTGCGATCCTGCCGGTGGAGACGTTCGTGTCGAGCGACCGACCGCCCCCACATGACCTGGTGGCGAGACTCACCCGGGGCGGGCCGGTGCACTCGCTGACCGACGCGGTGATGGCCGACCTCAGCGAGCTGGGGCACCCTGCCAGGGTGATCTCGGTGTTCAACGCCGAATCGCTGCCGACTCCGCCCCAGTCACCCGCAGTGGCGGTGTACCTGCACCGGATGAGCGACCCGGGGAACGTGGGCACGGTGATCCGGGCTGTGGCCACGCTCGGCGGCTCGCTCGTGAGCCTCTCCCAGGGCTGCGCCGACCCATTGGCGGGGAAGAGCGTCCGCGCGTCCATGGGTTCGCTGTTCCACGTGCCCCTCGAGATCGGCGCGCGGCTTCCCACGCGGGGCCGGACGTTGGCGCTGACCACGACTGCCGAGACGCTGATCTGGGACATCGACCTGACCCAGCCGGTGACGTTGGTGGTGGGTGCCGAGCGCGACGGCCTGCCCTACGAGATCGTGTCGGCCTGCAGCGGGGCGGTCTCGATTCCGCAGACTCCGCACGCCGACTCGCTGAACGCAGCCTCAGCGGCCACCGTCGCGCTGTATGAGATCGCCCGTCAGCGCGCGATCCAGACCGAATCGGCGTCATCCTCCGCCGGCGGTCGCAAGTCGAACCAGCCGTAGTGGGTCAGCTCGCGGAACCCGGCCTCGGTTAGCAGCCGGCGCCAGTCATCGGCCGTCGCCCAGTGAAGCTGCATCACAGCCTCTTGGCCACCACTGGTGACGGTCAGCTCGAGTGACCGCGTGGCGGCGTCCCAGCGGGCGCGTTCGAAGATCCCCGGCTCGCGCTCCAGTGTACGGTCGTGGGTCTCCTGGATGTCCAGCGGGTGCGGATGAAACACGTCGAACGCCAGTGTTCCTCCAGGTGTCAGCAGCGAACGGATGCGGGTGAGCACCTGCAATCGCTCGGCGTCGCTGCGCAGGTGCAGAAAGGCCCGGAAGGGAACGATCACCAGTGAGAAACGGCCCAGCTCCGGAATCGCCCGCATGTCGGCCTCGATCAGGCGCAGGTCGAGGTTGTGCGGTGCGGCCTTGGCTTCGGCTCGGGCAAGCATGACCGCAGAGGTGTCGATCCCGACCACCGGGGTGCCGGTGAGCGCGACCGGGATCGCCACTCGTCCCGAGCCCACTCCGATCTCGAGCACGGCACCTCCACAGTCGATGGCAAGCCCGACGTAGAAGGCGATGTCCTCGGTTACCGACAGGCACCACCGGTCATAGGTCTCGCCGAGCGTGTCGTAGGCGTCAGGGTGGGCCACCGCCACCGTTACACTACTGCGCTCAATGGACATCGATGCGCTTCTCACAGACGGTTTGGCGCGGGTTGCGGCCGCCGAGACCTCCGCGCAGCTGGAGGATGTGCGCGTCGAGCTGGTCGGCCGGCGGGCGCCGGTCGTGTTGGCGCTGCGCGAGATGGGCTCGCTGCCGCCCGATCAGCGGCGGCAGCGAGGAGCGGCGCTGAACCAGGCTCGCAAGGCGCTGGAACAGGGGATCGAGCAGCGTTCGGCCGAGCTGCACGCCGCGGAGCTGGATGCGCTGTTGCTGGGCGACCGGATCGACGTCACGCTGCCCGGCCGCGGGCGGCCGCGCGGGTTCACCCACCTGATCGAGGAGACCCGGCGCGAGATCTTGGACGTGTTCGTCGGCCTTGGCTACACGGTCGTGGACGGGCCCGAGGTGGAGACCACCCATCACAGCTTCGACGCCTTGAACACGCCCGTCACCCATCCCTCACGACAGTACACCGATACGTACTACATCGAGGGTGGGGCGGTGCTGCGCCCGCACACATCGCCGGTGCAGATCCGCCAGATGGAGGTGCAGCCTCCGCCGATCTACATCGTCACCGGCGGGCGCTGCTACCGACGCGACACGCCCGACACCACCCACACCCCGATGTTTACCCAGATCGAAGGCCTGGCCGTTGACCACGGGTTGACCTTGGCGCATCTCAAGGGGACGCTGCTGGCGTTCGCCCAGGCGATCTTCGGCGACGATCGTGAGGTGCGGCTGCGACCGCATTTCTTCCCTTTCACCGAGCCCTCGGTGGAGGTCGATATCTCGTGTTTCAACTGTGCTCGCGACGGTTCCCCGTGCCGGGTGTGCCGAGCCGAGGGCTGGGTCGAGATCTTGGGGGCGGGAATGGTCGACCCGGCGTTGTACGGCTTCGCGACCGGCTACGACCCCGAGACGCACACCGGGTTTGCCTGGGGTATGGGGATCGAGCGCGTGGCAGCGATGCGCCATGACATCCCCGACATCCGGCTGCTGTGGGAGAACGACCTGAGATTCATGGAGCAGTACGGATGAAGGTTCCCGTCTCCTGGTTGCGCGACTTCGTGCAGTTCGACCTGCCCGTGCCGGAGCTGGCCGAGCTGATGTCGATGACCGGCACCAAGGTCGAGGCGGTGCATCGCCGCGGCGTGCCGGAGGGGCTCGAGTTTTACCGCGTGGGCAAGGTGCTGACCCGCGACCGTCATCCCGATGCCGACCGTCTGTCGCTGTGCACGGTGGATGTGGGCGAGTCCGATCCCCGCCAGATCGTGTGCGGCGCGACCAACTTCACGGCTGGTGACACCGTCGCGGTAGCGCTCCCCGGAGCGGTGCTGCCGGACGGCACGGTGCTGCGCAAGGCCAAGCTGCGCGGCCAGGTATCGGACGGGATGATGCTCTCGGAGCGCGAGCTGGAGCTCTCCAGCGAGCACGACGGCATCTTGCGGCTGCCCTCCGATTGGGCGGTGGGCGACCCGCTGGTCGAGCACCTGGCGATCGTGGACGACGTGATCGAGTTCGAGATCACCTCCAACCGTCCCGACTGCCAGAGCGTGTACGGGATCGCCCGCGAGGTCTCGGCGGTGCTCGACACCGACCTGGCGCCGTGGCCCGGCATCGACCCGACGCCGACCGGCGCCGGCTCGATCGCCGATCATGTGACCGCCCGCGTGGACGCCCCCGATCTGTGTCCGCGCTGGACCGCCCGGTTGTTCACCGACGTCAAGGTCGGCCCTTCGCCGGAGTGGCTGAAGGCGCGCATCACGGCGGCCGGCATGCGGCCGATCTCAAACGTGGTCGACATCACCAACTACGTGATGCTGTGCCTGGGTGAGCCGACCCACGCGTTCGATCTGGATATGGTGACGGGCCGCGAGATCATCGTGCGACGGGCCACAGCCGGTGAGCCGGTCACGACCCTGGACGGCCAGAACCGCACGCTGGATGCCGATGTGCTCGTGATCGCGGATGCCGAGAAGCCGTCGGCGATCGGCGGCTTGATGGGCTCGGAGTGGAGCGAGGTGACCGATCAGACCACCACGGTGCTGATGGAGTGCGCCAACTTCGACGGGTACTCGATCCAGTCCTCGTCGGTGCGGCTGGGACTGCGCACCGAGGGTTCCAGCCGATGGGAGAAGGGCCTTGACCCACACCTGCCGCCGCGGGCGCTGGCGCTGGCTTCCCAGTTGATGGTCGAGCTGGCCGGCGCCACCCTGGTGCCGGGGACGATCGACATTCACGGAGAGTTGCCCCAGCCGGCGGTACTGCCACTTCGGCCGCAGCGACTGGAACAGGTGATCGGTGTGAGCTACACCGATGCCCAGATCGAGCGGGTGCTGACTCGGCTGGGCTACACCGCGGTCGAGGGTGGCTGGCAGGTGCCGACGTGGCGGGCCGGTGATACCACCCGCGAGATCGATCTGGTGGAGGAGGTGGCGCGCGTGGTCGGGCTGGAATCTGTGCCCAGCACGCTGCCGCCACATGCCGACGCGATCGGCCGCTGGGGTTCGGACGAGCAGTTTCGCCGGCGGCTGGTGGAGGTGCTCAGCGGGGCCGGACTGTCGGAGTCGGTGACGGTCGCGTTCTGGGACGACGGAATGCCCGAGCGGCTGCGACTGCCTGACGATCATCCCGCCCGCAGCGCCGTGCGTGTGGTCAACCCTATGAGCGCCGACCAGACGCATCTGCGGACGCTCGTGTTCCCCGGCCTGCTGTCGTCGCTGGCACGGAACTTGAGTGTGGGGGCAGAGGTTGTGGAGCTGTTCGAGTTGGCGCGCGTGGCGCTGCCGGCCGACGCCCCGATTCCCGACCAGCCGCAGCGGATCGCCGGCGTCATGACCGGGCCCGGAACCGGCTTTGCCGAGCTGAAGGGCGTGGTGGAGACGTTGTACACGGCGCTTCACCTCGACCTCGATGTGGCCCGGGCATCGCAGCCGTTTTTGCACCCTGGAAGATCGGCCGAAACGGCGGCGGGCTTTCTGGGAGAGCTCCATCCGCTGGTGGCTGAGGGCTTCGGCATCGAGGTGCCGGTGATGGTGTTCGAGTTGGATCTGCGAACGTTGGCGGAGGCGCGTTCCGCGTTGGTGATGCACCGCGACGTGACCAGCTTCCCGGCTCTGCGACAGGACATCGCGGTGGTGGTCTCGGACGAGGTTGCCGCCGGGGATGTGGTCGCCGCGGCTCGCGCGGCCGGAGGGCCACTGCTCTCGCGGGTGGACGTGTTCGATGTCTACCGCGGCGACCAGGTGGGGGCCGGCAAGGTCAGCCTGGCGCTCCACCTCGTGTTTCAGGCGCCCGATCGCACGCTCACCGACGCCGAAGCAGATCAGGCCCGCGCGGACATCGTGGCGAGCCTCAAAGCGACCTTCGGAGCCGAGCTACGCGGGTGAATAATTGGTGCCTGGCACCAATTATTCAGACGACGCCTTGGGTGTGGGCGGGCTTGATGTCCGACGCAAGGCGGGTGAGCTTGAGGGTGCCGACGACGCCGACGGCGTCGAGCGTGCCGAGGCGCTTGCGACACAGCTCGGGAGCGGATCCGTAGCCGTAGGTATGGGCCGCCCGGAAGCGGAAGACGCCGCTGCGCCAGTCGACTTCGTGCCAGGGGTTGAGCGGGCTGAGCGCCAGCGCGGTCTCCTCCGACTGGGCTGCGTCGCGCAGATCCAGCTGCAGATACAGGCTCGACCAGTCGTCCGGCTGGCGGGCAACGATCGCGTCCCACTGCTCTGTCAGAGATGCCATGTCCGCGAAATCGTACCCGCAGCCGCGGCTACTTGGGAGCGACTACCGGAGGAGCGCTGTTGAAGCTGTGCTCGTGCTCGGTCATGAAGTGCGCTGCGGTGATCATCCGCAGGTGCTGGACGAGGTTGGTGCGGGGATCCACCCACAGCCGGAAGAACACCGATGCCGGGTCAGCGCGGGAGCCGGGGATGACCAGTGTCAGCACCCGCTGCGAGGCCGTCTCACGGACGAGATGCGCGGCGATCGCTCCCGGCGCCCAGAACGGGTCGGGGACACGGGTGCCGCCTCCGGGGCCGAGTGACTGCTTCCGCCACGAGCCGTTGGGCTGCTGTATGTACTGGACGTTTCCGATCACGACCTGCTGCTGTCCGCCGTGGACGTTCACCGCGACCCGGTTGGGAGCCTGGCTGACGAATGTGGTGGTGACGCTGCGGGTCGGGCTCGAGGCCAGCACCTGCTCTGACTGGACGCTCCGCAGCGCCCGATA
>CAWESH010000013.1:0-100538 GCA_963811675.1 uncultured Actinomycetes bacterium
AGGTAGATAGAGGCCACCGTGGTCGGACTATCCGTGACCCCTCGACTGGCCTGGCGTCTATGCTGGCCTGCCAATATTCGGGATCGCTCGGCGAGGAGGACACGGGTGTATGACGTTGATTTCTTACCGGTGGGTCAAGCTGGGCGACATGGTGATGCCATCGCTTTGAGGTTTACCCGTCCCGACAATGGCGGCTATGCCCACGTAATCATCGACGCGGGTTTTGGAATCGCGGCTCGCGCTCCTCGCGGTCGGACTCGACCCGGCGTTGGGCGTTCTTCATTTTGACGCGCCCAGCCGGGACTCACTCGCCGCGGACTTGATGGAAGTGCTCCGACCGGCGGTCGATGCGTACGTGTTGGAGGTCATCGAGGGCCACGTGTTCACCCGCCGGGACTTTATCGAGACCCGCCGTGGTCAAGTCCGGATTCTTCCACCGCTTACCCATTACCTCGCCTCGACCGCTTCCACCTGGGCTCGCCTCGTCGCGCCACACGCAGAGATGATCGCCCAGACGATCGCCTCAAGCGCCGGACTACGACACCAACCCACCCTGCTCACCGGAAGCCGGCGTCGCGCCGCCCGGCCCACACCGGCGAGTACGGCCCAACCGCGACTCGCTCCGACACCGCCCCCAAACTGCATCGACTGTGGCACAGAGATGCTGGTTGGACGGCGTCGTTGCACGGCGTGCCACGCTGAGGCAAACGCCAGTCGGATGCGCGGCGCTCAAGCGGCAACCACGGAGCATCGCCGCGCGACCGGATTGCACCCGATGGACGATCCATCCGTGCGGGGGAAGATCGCGTTAACCCAGCGCGAACAGTGGGCAAAGCGGCACGCCGTTGAGAATCAACCGGTTAGCGGCTACACCGACTTCGACTACCGCCACACAATTCTCCCGAAGCT
Organism: uncultured Actinomycetes bacterium; assembly: GCA_963811675.1. Lineage (GTDB taxonomy): Bacteria > Actinomycetota > Thermoleophilia > Gaiellales > JAICJC01 > CAVPTL01. The sequence goes on from CAWESH010000013.1 coordinate 910, forward strand.
CGCCGGTCTACCAGTACGGACGATCGTTGAGGTTACGGGATTATCGAAACCATACGCGGGCAAGATCCGCTCGGGCGGCGTCGTGCCCCACCGCAGACACTGGCCGGCGTTGCAACTCGCTGCTCTGCGAGCACAAGACCCGTGATCTAGGCACTCGGGGCGGTTGCGACTCCCGTAGAGTCGATTTGATGGCTACGGATTCGTTCGCACGGTTCGTCTCTCGGATGGATTCTGATCCACGTGTACGAGGCAAGCAGTGGGAGCATGTGTGCCGGTGGTACGTTGAGAACGCGCCCGAGTACCGGGGGCGGTTCCGAAGGGTTTGGCTTTGGGCGGAATGGCCCGGGAGGTGGGGTGCCGATGCCGGCATCGACTTGGTTGCTGAAACGACGGATGGCGACCTTTGGGCGATCCAAGCGAAGGCGTACGATCCGGCGCACTCGATTACCAAGCGTGACACCGACACCTTCCTGGCCGAGGCAGCGCGGCCACTGTTCAACTACCGACTGCTAATCGCGACGACCGACAGACTCGGTCGTACGGCCCAAAGAACCCTCGAATCTCACGCAGCCGGCTGGATTCTTCGATCCAACCTAGCGGTGGCGCCGCTGGACTGGCCAACGTCTCCCAGTCGCCTACTTGCCGCCACGCGGCGACCCAAGGCTCTGAGACGGCATCAACGAGAGGCACTAGCCTCGATCGTCGAGGGGCTTCGGACGCATGATCGCGGTCAGGTGGTGATGGCCTGCGGCACGGGAAAGACACTTGTCGGGTTGAGAACCATGGAATCTCTCGCTGCGCGGCGCACGCTTGTCTTGTTGCCATCGTTGTCGCTCGTGCAGCAGACGCTTCGGGAGTGGCGCGCTAACGCGACTCAGGAGTTCGAGTACCTCGCCGTCTGTTCAGATGCGACCGTCGCCGGAGAGGATGCCGTCGTCTCAACAGTCTCCGAGTTGGGCTTGCCAGTCACCACAGAAACGGTGAGAATCGCAAGTTTCCTCTGGCGCCGCCACGCCCGGTCAGTCGTTTTCGCGACATATCAGTCAAGCGAACGCATCGCCGACGCTCAATCCGCAGGCGCACCGAGCTTCGATTTGGTAGTCGCCGATGAGGCTCACCGATCCGCCGGCGCTGAGAGCGGCGTGTTTGCCACCGTTCTCGACGGGTCGAAGATCCGGGCACGCAAACGGCTGTTTCTCACAGCAACGCCGCGCTATTACACCCAACAGGTGAAGGAAGATGCGAGCGACGTCGGGTTCGATCTCGCGTCGATGGACAACGAGCAGCTCTTTGGCCCCGTTCTTCACCGACTCACCTTCGCCGAAGCAATCCGACGCAAACTGCTCAGCGACTACCAGGTGGTCGTCGTCGGGGTCAGCGATTCCACCTACCGTGATCTCGCCGAGCGAGCTGCATTCATCACCCTTGACGGAAAGACCATCACGGACGCTCGGACTGTCGCAGCACAGATCGGTCTGCTACGAGCCATGCGCAGATACGAGCTGCGCCGCGTCGTGAGCTTTCACTCCCGAATCGCGAGCGCCCGCGGATTCACGCAAACCTTGCCTGAGATCCATGGATGGATGCCAACCCGCCGGCGTCCATCCGGATCACTTTGGGTAGATCACGTGTCGGGTGAGATGCCAAGCGGGCAGAGAGAAGCGCGCCTGCAACGGCTCCGGGAGGTTGGAGATCAAGAGCGCGGTGTGCTCACAAACTCGCGCTGCCTCGCCGAGGGAGTGGACGTCCCAACCCTCGACGGAGTCGCGTTCATCAACCCGCGACGCTCGCAAATCGACATCATCCAAGCCGTCGGAAGGGCGATCCGAAAGGCACCGAATAAGACGCTCGGCACCATCGTCATACCGGTGTTCATCGAGGATGGAGAGGATGGGGTCTCGGCACTCGAATCCGGAGCGTTCGAGCCGGTGTGGCAGATACTCAAGGCACTCCGCGCGCACGACGATGTGCTCGGTGAAGAGCTGGACGAACTTCGCCGTGAACTCGGCCGCACAAATGTGACCGGTCGCCGACCGGCAAAGATCAAGCTCGACGTACCGGTGAACGTTCGCGCGGACTTCGCTCGCGCGTTCGACGCGCTGGTCGTCACGCAATCCACGAGTAGCTGGGAGGAGATGTTCGGCGTCCTCCAACGCTACGTCGAGCGAGAAGGGCACACCCGTCTCCCCCAAAAGAAGCGCGAGGCCGGTGTCAACCTTGGCTCGTGGCTCTCCACTCAAAGGATGCAATATCGCTCCGCGAGGCTCAGCGCCGATCGTGTCCAACGACTCGAAACCCTGCCCGGATGGACGTGGGATGTTCATGGCGGTCGGTGGGAGGAGGGATTCAGTGCCCTCCTCAGATTCGTCGCCAGGGAAGGCACAGCGCGGGTTCCGCAAGACCACATAGAGGGCCAAGTTCAGCTCGGCCGCTGGCTACACCGCCAGCGTCAGGCGTACTTCGCCGGCACACTCACGCAGGAACGAGAGGCCAGGTTAACAGCGCTGCCCGGCTGGACTTGGGAGCCGCACGACGCCCGCTGGGAGTCAATGCTCACCCTCCTCCAAGCGTTCGCCGAGAAGAATGGCCACGCGGTAGTCCCGACCGATGAACGCTCGGGGAAGCTACTGCTCGGTCGTTGGGTCGACCGACAACGGGCTTTCTATCGCAAGGGGGAACTCTCCCCGGAACGCGCTGCCCGCCTGGAAGCGCTGCGTGGGTGGACATGGAATCGCAACGAGTCCGCGTGGGACACCCACTACCAGGCGGTGGAGCGGTTCGCCCGTCGGGAGGGCCACACTCGCCTTCAGAAACACGACGTCGAATCCGAACTTCGCATCGGAATGTGGGCACAGAATCAACGCGGAAAATACAACCGCGGAGTCCTCGAACCCGACCGCATAGCCCGACTCGAAGAGGTCCCCCAGTGGATCTGGAAGACCGGAATCGACCAATGGGACATCTCATTCTCGATCCTCGAGAGATACGCCAAACGAACAGGCGATTGTGCTCCACCCCAGAGCATCCGCGTTGAAGGATTCGCACTTGGTCGCTGGGTCACGAAACAGCGCGCCCACTACTATGGAGGATCGCTACGACCCGAACGCTCAAAACGCCTCGAAGCCCTCCCCGGGTGGACATGGGATCCCCGCGGCGCGGCTTGGGAGCGAGGTTTTGCGGCGCTGCGCCAGTTCCAAGAAGAAAATCCGACCCAACGCCCAGGCGCCACCACAACCGTCAACGGCTACAGGGTCGGACAATGGGTCGTCGTCCAACGGGCAGCGCACAAACGCGGCCACCTCGCTCAATGGAAGTGGAAACGGATCGACGCGCTAGCGCCAGGGCTACTAGGGAAATCACGCTGAATAAACTGCGCCGGGCATGGACTGTGATACGACTCGGTCGCACCGTGTGAAGAGTTCACGCGAGACATGACTCGCTCGCGCCATCCTTAACGAACCCCTGACGAACCCTGTCCGTGATCGCTCAACATCCACCCAGTCGAACCCCGTAATTCGCACGCGACGGTCCAGTGTCACCGACGCTCAGGTTGGCGTAATGGGTTCGAACTGCCTGACCGCCGCCAAAACGTAGTTGAAGAGCGTGACCCAGATGTCGTGTTCGTCGTACTGAAGAAGATCGAGTTCGTTCACTCCCAGCGAATAGGCGAACTCAGGGTCATCCAGCTGGGGGTGGTTATGCGGCCCCTCCAACCACACATCCCCGTCTTGGATCGCAAGCTTCGGCCCCGCAGGAACCATCGGCACCATCATCGTGAGCGGTACACCCTCGACCGGCGTGCCTGCGATCTCGCTCGGAGTAGTGAACTCCGGGCTGTCGAGAGCTTTCGCCACCAACTGTTCCGTCTGTTTGATAGGGAACTCCACGCTAGAGGTATCGACCTTGCCGCCGCCCGCAAGCACGTACTGGCATACCAGAAGATCAAGCGCACTACGAAGGTTGTGGATCATGTCGCCCAGCGCAAGCGAAATGACATCCGGTACAGCTGGGTCAACTGCCTGAACCCACCATTTGCGCACTCCACCCTTGTCCGTGTGCCGCCTCGCATACGGGGGGCGCGCCATGTACTCGATCACCGCGTCCTCTAGCTCGGTGAGATGTGTCCGAGCCCGTTCAATTTTCTTGTACGCGCCCGAGAGATGAGTTGGCTCGTCCACCATCGCGTTCAGGGTGGAAATCTACCTTCCCGTCAAATGTCGTGGGGGAAGGCTGTTGGGATCGGTGTAAGAGGTGCGAGGTGTAACGCGGCTCGACGGAGTCGCGCGCCGGGTTACGTCGCGTACTAAGCGGTCTAGCCGGCGGCCGTAGTGTTTAGGGCGTGGTTGAGGTCGTTCCAGAGATCCTCGACGTGTTCGCAGCCGACGCTGACTCGTAGTAGGTCGTCGGGGATGTGTCGCTCGGCGGGGTAGCGCGCTCGTCGCTCAAGCGTGGTTTCGACGCCTCCGAGGCTGGTCGCGTGTGTGAGCACTTGCAGTGTGTCGACCACGGTGTCGGCGCGACTCGCGCCGCCGCGCACGCGGAAGGTGAGCATGAATCCTGGGCCGTCCATGGTGCGGTCGGCGAGGTCGTGCTGTGGATGGCTGGTGAGTCCGGGATAGCGGACTTCGTGGACTTCGGGATGGGCGGCAAGACGCTCGGCGAGGATGGTCGCGTTGTGTTGGGCGCGTTCGAGCCGCAGGGACAGCGTGCGTAGTCCTCGCAGGCAAAGGAACGTCTCAAGCGCACCGGGGGTTGCGCCTGTCAGTAGGCGGGTCTCGCGCAGCTTGGCGGCGTGATCGTCTCGCTTTGCGACTACGAGCCCGATTAGGAGGTCTGTGTGCCCGCCCATCGCTTTGGTGCCGCTGTGCATGACCATGTCTGCGCCTAGGGTGAGGGGGCGCTGTCCCAGTGGCGTCGCGAGCGTGTTGTCGACGACACTGAGGATGCCGTGGTCGCGGGCGTGTCCGCAGAGCGCTGGAAGGTCAGCGACCCCTAACAGCGGGTTGGTCGGCGATTCCAACCACAGCACATCCGCGCCGTCACATGCCGCAAGTGCCGCTTCGGTATCGGTGATGTCCACGAAGCGAACTTGCGCCCGTCCTGCGTCGTGCTCGATCTGGAGGCTTTCGCGCACAGACATGTACGCCACCTCGGGGGCCACGATGATCGCGTTGGACGGGAACAGTCGCATCGCCGCGTGCGCAGCTGCCATCCCCGAACCGAATGCGACCGCCTCGCCGCCTTCGAGCAGTCCGACGACCTCCTCCAACGCTGTCCAGGCGGGGCTGCCGTCTCGTGCGTATCCCGATTCGCCGCCAGGGTGTAACGCCGAGGCCGGGATGATCGGCACGTTCAGCGGGCCATCGGGGACCGGTGTGGGCCGGCCGGCGTGGATCGTCACCGTGCTCGGATGCAACGCGTCACCCATGATTTGCACGCAACCAGTTGAGCACCTCGTCGGCGTGCCGGTCTGGCGGGAATATGGGATAGAAGACGTGCTCGACGCGTCCTCCAGAAACGATCACCGTCAGTCGTTTGTAGAGCGGTTTCCCGTCGACCTCGAACGTCGGCAGCTGCATAAGGTCGGCGAGGCGAAGCCGTGAGTCGGACAGGATCGTGAACGGCAGATCGAGGCGTTGGGCGAGCTCGGCTTGATATGCAGAGTCCTGGGATGAAAGGCCGTAGACGCGCTCCGCGCCCGCGTGCTTGAGATCGTCGAAGTGGTCGCGAAATCCGCACGACTCCGGGGTGCACCCGCGCGCGCCCGGAATGGCATCCCAACCGTCTGGGAGGGGGGTGCCTGGCTCTCCGGTCATGGGATAGATATAGACCACACTGCGTCCGTCCCCAAGTCCGGCGAGATCGACTGTGGAGCCGTCGGCGGCAGGGAGCGTGACCGCCGGAAGTGCCATACCTGGCAGGTGATCGGCTGCACCGTCGTTCTCGGGTACCGGCAAGTCGCTTGGCAGGTTCTCATACGTGCTCATCGGAGTCCTCCAGATCGAGATGTGGGCGTCGCTTGGCGTCTACCAGTCGGGATCGCCATCGGCCAGGAGCGCCGCGGTGCGGTACGGGCCGGACTCCCGTCGGATGAGATCAGGGTTCCAGCCAGCGACATCGATTGCTCCGAGGGTGAGCGCCTGAAGCGCGAACGCCTCGCCAAGTACCGTCCCAAGCAGGGGTGACGAGGCTGCGGGATCGATGGAGATCGAGTCGACTCCGGTTGGCACGACGATATCTGAGCGGTTCGAGTGCACGATGGTCGCCGGGATCCCGATCGCTGTCGCCGCTTCGATCGCGAGGGATACGCGGCGGTTGCGCCGCGCTGTCGCCGCTGGGTCGCCGGCGAACACCACGAGGCGCGTGGTGCCGAGCTCGCAGGCGGCTAGGTGGCCGTGAAGCAGCGTTTCGAGATGGTGAGCGTTAGCTGGGATACGAGCGCCTTCTTCGATCTTCAGCGCGAGCTCGCGCGCGGCGATGAGGTCGGCTCCCATGCCGGCGGTGATGATTCGAGACGCCGGGACGAGTTTGCGCCCGATCCGGCGTGCGTTTTCAAAGAACGCGTCATCGGCGAGGACTTCCGATGCAGCCGAGATCTGGCCGGCTGTGAGCCCCACCGACGCTGCGCCGGCGATGATCGCGCTTGTGTATGCGAGGGTGTGACACCACGAGCGATCCAGGCGCGGAGTCGCGACCACCGTTCTTGCTGCCATGCCGACCGCTGAGTCGGATCGCGCGGTGATCGCCGCAGTCACCGCGGTCGGAGCGGCCCCAAGGGCAAGCTGCGTTGCCCTCGTTCCGCCGTCGTGCGAGATCCCGATCACAAGCCCAGGATCACCGGGCGTCTCTGCGGCGTCCAATGCCTGGCGCGAGATGATCTGAGCATCCGGCCGCAAGTCGCGAGTCAGGGCGACGATTGCTTGTGCGGCGTGTTCTGAGGTGCCGCAGCCGGTGACCACGATCTCTCGATGATCGCGCACTGCGCTTGCGATCAGCTCCCTGAGCTCGGCCGCGCCTGGTGTGTCAGTAGCGCCCTCGGCAAGTAGCCGCTGGTCGCGGATCATCTCCTCCATGATCCACGGGGGCCGGGTTCGTAGGTCTGGGAAATCTTCGGTGTGCCAGTCGGTAGTCATGGCGGCGTCCTCACAGCTTCGGAACTCGTCAAAGGCCGCGATCACCACGAGTTCAGCTGGGGCGATCGCGCGAACCGTGGCAGAGTACACGATACTGCACTACAGGTGCATAATCATGGCCGTGATGACCCAGCCCCGGGGGTGATCACGACCATGATTGCGCGGACGTCCTCGTCCCCAGAGTTGGCATAGGCGTGGTCGACCTCAGCGTCGAACACGATCGCCTCGCCGATTCCGGCCGAGGTGCCTTGATCGGCGGCGGTGATCGTCAGGCGACCCTGCAGCACGTAAACGATCTCGCGTGTGCCGGGCGGATGCGCCTCGGCAGCATGTTCGATGCACGGCCCGAGTGACCAGTCCCAAGCCTCGACATGCTCGCGCCCGTCGCTGCCGACGATCAGCCGACCCGTCCCGCCATCAGGTGACTGCCACAGCACCGCCTGCTCATCGGCCGAGACCACCCGCATTCGGCGATGCCCACCCAGGTCGACGAGCTCCTGGACGCCAACATCGAGAGCGTCGGCAATGCGCACGAGCGTAGCCAGGCTCGGGTTCACCCGACGCTGCTCAATCTGAATCAGCATGCCTCGGCTGACCTCGGCGCGAGCTGCGAGTGCATCGAGCGTCAATCCATGCGCTGTGCGCAAACGACGGACATTGCCTGCAACGGCCTTGGCAACGTTCTCAGAACTCGACATGACCGCATGGGGGCTCGCAAGGCACAGGATGGATCATTGAACTGCACTCTACAGTGCATCAGGGTGTACGTTGCTCGTCGCGAACATGGGGCCAACGGTAGTTGCGAAGCTCCGATCGGCCTGGCTCTTGCTCCAGACCTCGTCGGTTGCGGTAGGCCGCCTGTCGACATGCCGAGGAGCAATATCGGCGCTTCGGGTGAATCGAACTCGCGTGCGCACGACAGGCAGCAGTGGACATGCGAGGCGCGATCGTCTCGCCAGAGCCCAAGCTGTGCGAGGCCACGTGTCACACGTAGTCCGACGTGGGCCCGCCATATCTACCTTCCCTCGCCACATTTGACTCCGTCCGGCGCCCGTGGCATGCTTCGAGTCGAACACATGTTCGACCAAGGAGCCGGACCAGTGGATTTGACCGACAGACAGCGCGAGATACTCGAGTTCGTAAACACCCATGTTGACGCTCAGGGGTATCCACCCACCGTTCGCGAGATCGGCCAGGCGGTGGGCCTCACGTCGCCGTCGACGGTGCACGCGCATCTTGCCAAGCTCGAAGCCGCAGGCCTGATCCGGCGTGACGCTACCAAGCCACGCGCACTCGAGGTGATCGAGGGAGGGAAGGGGAGAGGACGCGCCCCGGCGCCCGCCGTCGCGCGCGATGATCGCGTCACGGTGCTGCCCCTGGTCGGCGAGGTCGCCGCAGGTTCACCGGTGGTCGCCGAGGAGCGGATCGAGGACTACGTGTCCATTCCCGATCAGCTGGCCGGCGACGCCGACTTCATTCTCACCGTGCGGGGCGAGAGCATGATCAACGCAGGGATCTTCCCCGGAGACTTTGTCGTGGTGCGAAAGCAGCAGGATGCGCGTGACGGCGAGATCGTGGTCGCGCTGGTCGACGACGAGGGCGCGACCGTCAAGCGGTTCTTCCGCGAAAGCGGACGCATCCGGTTGCAGCCCGAAAATGACGAGATGCAGTCGACCTACCCCGACGAGGTTTCGATCCTGGGGTCTGTGAAAGCGGTGATGAGACGGCTATGACCGCGACGGTCTCACCACTTGAGACTGGAGAGCGGCTGGAGGATGTCGTGTCCGCAGCCCTCTCGGCGGCGCGTACCCGCGGTCCCGGTACATGGCCGACGTGCCTCGTATGCTCGGAGTCGATGCGGGTTGAGGAGATCGAGCCGGGGGTGCTGGAACTGTCATGCGACTCGTGTGGATCCTCGCTGTCTGAAGCGGTCGAGTCAGCGGTGGAGCTGCGACTCGTCTCGTAAGGCCGTTCACCGACTCGAGTGCTGGATGTAGGCCTGCGACAATGGCTCGATGAGGCTTTCGCGGCGTGAGTTCCTGGCGGCTGCGGCGACCACGGTCGCCGCAGGCTGCGCAGTCAAGCCGGGAAGCGACTCCCGCGCCCAGATCATTCCGGCCGAACAGGTGCCACAGAGGGCGCAGGTGCTCGATCCGGCGCTGCAACTCTCGTTACCTGCGCGGGCCGTCGCGCCCGGCACGATCACTGAGTTTGCGAAAGCCAACAAGGTCACCGTCGAAGTCGCTCGCCAGACCACCCAAGAGCAGCTGCTGCTGACCCTCTCGGCCGGTGGGCCGGGCACCGTCGACATCGCCTTGGTCGACCAGGACTCGCTCACCTATCTGATCGGCGAACGGCTGGTCGAGCCAATCGACCATTCGCTCGTCCCCAACCTCCGGCTGATCTCGTCCCCGTTCGCCGACCCGCCGTACGACTCGGGCAGCGCCCATTCGCTCGCCAAGGACTACACCACCGTGGGCTACGCCACGGCGGTCGAGGAGATCTCCCCCAGCGACTCATGGGCCGCGTTCTTCGAGTTGGCGCGCACCTACACCAAGCGAGTGGCCGTACCCGACGATTCCGAAAACGTGATCGGAGCGGCGATGCTCGCGCTCGGCCACGACTGGAGTTCCGCCACTGCCGCCGATCTCGCTGAGGTACGTGCCTTCCTGCTCGGCCTTCGCAAATCGCTCCTGGTCGAGGGACAGCTCCAGCGCGACCACCTCGGCAGCCTGTTCGCGGCGATGGCCTCGGGAGCCGGATTTCGGCGACCACCATTAGGAATTCGCTTCGTTGTGCCGAAAGAAGGGGCTGTGATCATTATGCGCAGCTACTGCATACCCGTGCTGGCTCCTGATCCCGTGACCGCGCATGCGTGGCTGAACGAGACGCTCTCGCCGACCACCGTGCGCGACGACGTCGATCGTCTCGGGCAGGGCATCGCCCGTATCCGAGGCGAACTACCTGCTGCCCACCGAAATCCTCATCAACCCGGCGATCTACCCGCCGGCGTCGGTCAAGGATCAGCTGCAGTTCTCGACTGTGACTCCGGCCCAGGCAGAGGCCCGCTCCGACGTGTGGGACGAGGTAAAGCCGTGATCAGCGCGCTCTTCACCGTACTGCTGGTGCTGCTCGCGGGGCTGGTCAACAGCGGCGGCCCCAAGCCCTATTCCGGGCCACCGCCGGCCGTCTTTACGACCCCCTTGAAGCCCCCAGCGGCGTCCACCATCAGGGTGCTGGTGGCGGCCCTGCCCAAGCATGCCTCGCGCGTCAAGATCGTGACCGACGAGGGCACCTATCCCACCCGCCACAGCGGGGTGCGGGAGTTCACCGCGAAGGCCGTGCCCACGCCGGTCGTGCCCGGGCCGTGGGAGCTTGACCTGCGGTTCACCGTACGTGGAACGACGTACACGACGATTGGCTCGGTCGTCATGGTCACCCAAGCTCGATAGACTCCGCTCTTGCCGATCGGACAGTCGCGGCGGCGCAAGCCGTCGAGGAAAGTCGGGACACCGAAGGGCAGGGTGCCGGGTAACTCCCGGACGGGGAAACCCGATGGAAAGCGCAACAGAAAGCAGACCGCCAACCCGGCGACTCGTCGCCGGCGGCAAGGTTGAAACGGTGGTGTAAGAGACCACCAGCACTCGCGGAGACGTGGGTGGCTGGGCAAGCCCCACCCGGTGCAACGTCGAACCGGAGCGATGACGCGGCCCGCCGAGCTCCAGGTAGGCGGCACGAGCCGGCCGGCAACGGCCGGCCCAGATGGATGACTGTCCCCGACAGAATCCCGCTTACAGATCGGCTAACGCGGCGGCCCGCTTCGGCGGGCCGCCGCTATCTCTCTTCTTCATTTCTCCCCTGCGCGCGATGAACACCGTCCGGCTTGACGTGATTTCAGCGTCTTCCCAGCCGAGGATACTGCCCGTCGCTGCCAAGGGAACGGAGTGCCTCAAGATCAGCCGTGTCGAGGATGCCGTCCAGGTTCCTCTCCGCCCGCCGCAGATATTCGGCGACCAGCGTTCGCATCGCGGGCTCGTCGGGGGCGGTCACCGTGTCGGTCAATGTCCGAGACGCCAGCAGTTCAAAGCCGGTTTGCTCGAGCATGGTGGCGTAGTTCACCGCGCTGGCTGTGCCGGGTAGTGCAAGGCGAGCGCGCTCGAACCACTCAGACTGGGCTGATCCGACGCGATCCCAGATGCCGGGCCGTGCGAGGTCGCGGGTGAGTCGCACGACCATCGGATCAGCGCGTTCGACTAGGCACAGCAATCCCTTCGGGCGGAGCAGCGAGCCGAAGCTCCTGAGCACGGCAGGCTCGTCGGCGGCATGGTGAAGCGCCAGTGCTGCCCAGACGAGGTCGAAGCTGCCGAGGCCTTGCAGGTCACGGTTCAGATCGAGCGACCGTAGCTCTACACGGTCGGCCACCCCGAGTCGCGCGGCGCGGCTCTCGGCCCGCGCCAGCATCACCGGCGATGAATCCACCCCCAAAACGGCTGCCGACGCGAATGCCTCGGCCAGTGAGGATGTCGCCACCCCCGGCCCGCAGCCAAGGTCGACGACCCGTCGAACCTCACCGCGGTCCACATCGAGCAGATCGCTACAGAGCGCTATCGCCTGATCGGTCAACCCGGCCGCGAGCTCGCCTTCCAGCTCGAGAGCAGCTGCAGCCCGGTCATCGCGAAACGCAGCCGAGTGGCCGTGATCTTGTCCTGAGTGGTGACTGGGATGCGTCATGCCATTTACGCTAGCGTCCGCCTAGTCGAGGCCTCGAAACGAAGGCAGAGCAACGTATGTCGAAGAGCGAGTCGCAGAACACCAAGTCCCCTTCTCAGCTGATCGACGCGAGAATCGATGAACTCGGCGACTGGCGGGGCGAGATGCTCAGCCGGCTCCGGGCCATGGTCAAGGAAGCGGATCCCGAGGTCGTCGAGGAGTGGAAGTGGAGAGGAGTTCCGGTGTGGTACCACGACGGAATCATCTGCACCGGCGAGACGTACAAACAGGTCGTGAAGATGACCTTCTTCAAAGGGGCGTCGCTCGAGGATCCCGCGGGCCTCTTCAACTCCAGTCTCGAGGGGAACACCAGGCGTGCCATCGACTTCCAGGAAGGCGAGAAGATCAACCAGGACGCGCTGAAGGCCCTCGTTCGCAGCGCGGTGACCTTGAACCAATCGAAAGCCTGAGTCGGCTATCCCGCTTACAGAGCGGCTAACAGAGGGAGTGGTGCAGATGAGCGATCAGCCAAACATCGTGCTTGTCCATGGAGCGTGGGCCGACGGATCGTGCTGGAGCGCCGTGATCGAGCGGCTTCAGGCCGAGGGGTACAACGTCACAGCCCCGCAGTTCCCCGAGACGTCGCTGGCCGACGACGTCGCCCGGTTGCGCCACGTGCTTGGTCGTCAAGATGGGCCGACCGTGGTCGTCGGGCACTCCTACGGCGGCCAGATCATGACCGCTCTGGGCACAGACGCGCCCAACGCGGTCGCTCTCGTCTACATCGCGGCTTTCGGCCTGGACGAAGGCGAATCGATCGGCGGGCTGCTGCAGCAAGGATCGCCCACACCGGCGCTTGCCAACCTCGAAATCGACAGCCTGGGCCTCGCCTGGCTCCCGCAGGACGACTTCGTCAACCACTTTGCCGCCGACATCGATCCGGCCACCGCCAAGGTCATGCACGCCGTGCAGCAGCCACTGTCGGCCTCGACCCTCGGCGATGTGATGGGCGCGCCGGCTTGGAAATCTCTCCCCACCTGGTATCTGGTAGCAGCCAACGACGAGGCGATTCCGCCCGACGCCGAGCGCCAGTTCGCCCAGCGCATGGGCGCCACCACGGTGGAAATCCCATCGGGCCACTGCGCGATGGTGTCCCACCCAGACGACGTCGTCAAGCTTGTCGAGTTGGCGGTGCTCGGTACCCGCGAAGCCGTGGTGACCTAAGGCTCGTCTACTAGCACTTGATACTGGAAAACGCTTGCTGGTAGCTCGCTTCCAGGGTCGTTCCGGCGGTGGAGATCGCTGTTGCGGCAGCCGTCAATGACTGGGACGACGTCACGCTCTGTGCGGTCTGCTGGACCGAGGTTTTGAAGGTGGCATTGGCGGTCTGAAGCTGGGATTGCACATCGCCTCCGACCGTCGGCGCCGCATCGGAAATGGTCTTGAGGTCGGTCTGAATCGCCTGCACCGCGGTCTTGGCGGTATCGACCGATGACGTCGCCAGCGGCAGGCCCTTCAGGGTCGTGATCTGCGTCTTGATGTCCGAGATGGCATCGCACGCCTGGCTCTTGGCCTTGTCGGCAGCCGACTGGCTACTGCCACAGCCAGACGCCGCGAGCAACGCCAACGCGAGCACCGCAACCAGCCCAATGGCTCTCATAACCGCACTCCCTCCACGTCGTATCCAAGAACGATCTCATATGGTGAATAACGGTGCCTGGCACCGTTATTCACCATAGCCGCCCGGCCGGACCAGCCCCGTCTCTTACGGCACCATCGCTTTAGGCCGACGCCTGGAGTGCCAGCTCAGCCTGGGTGCGGTAGAGCACCGCGCCGGTCATGTCGGCAAACTCCAGCACGGCGTCGGCGTGGCGGCCGGCCAGACCCCTCTCGCCCGCGGCGATCGCGTGGTTGGCGGCCAGAAGATGCGCGTCCGCGGCGAACGGCAGGCTTCCCAGCTCCGTGTAGCGTTCGGCCGCGGCGGCGTGGTTTCCGTCGGCGATCAGCAGCAGCCCCTCGCGCCATCGCGAGATTTCGGGCAGAAGCATTGCGGCCTGACGTACGTCTCCGTGGCGCCCTGACTCGGCGAGCACCGGCGCGATCTCGCACACCTCCATGCCTCGCCCGTACAGACCGCCGGTCTCGTGCCATCGGGCGAGGAACCGATCGCACGCCGCGAGTGCCTCCGGCCGACGGCCGGCAACAGCGCGTGCCCGTGCCAGTACCGCCAGACCGTGGTACAGGTTTTCGTCGCTCATGATCGCGATTCCCGACGCGACCAGGAACTCGGCGCTGGCGGCCGCACCATCCACGTCCCCGCGCCAGAGCTTCGATCGCAACGAGGAGATGTGCCGTTGGATCTCGTCGGCCGGGTGCTGGTCGATCATGCTCTCAGCGATCAGACGATCCGAGGTGTCCCAGTCCCCGGCATAGTAGGCCTGCTGCGCCTGCTCGAGCAGGATGAAGTTTTCAAAGAAGGAGCTGGCAAACCGCACCGCGAAGCCGAGGCCGGTCGCGTAGGCCTCGTCGGCGCCGGGCATGTCGCCGAGTCCGCGCAGGATGTCCGCGAGGTTGCTGTAGGCCACCGGGGTGGTGGGGTAGACGTGTTCCGCCAGTGTCGCCGCCGCCTGGCGCACGTTCGCGATACCGCCGAGATCGCCCAGTGCGGCACGCGCGTCGCCTTGCCATCCCAGCAGCAACGCCCGCCCGACATCCAGCCCCGCCGCCTCGGCGATCGGAATCATCCGGTTCGTGAGCGCAAGCACCTCGGAATAGTGGCCGGAAATCCCCAGCCGGTAGGCCTGAGTACCCGCGATGTAGAACATCGTGTCGCACGGCGGGATCCGCGACACATACTCCGCCGCCAGCGCAAAGTGGACGTCGGCCTCGTCACCTCGGTGCTCGGCGTCCTCGAGCCAGGCGCCCAACAGGCGCTCGGCCATCGCGGCCTGCTCCCAGGCCTCGGCGGCAACCTGGGCTTCGACCGCACGGATCAGCGTCGGCTCGTCCACCTCACCCAGGGTCTGCAGCGCCCGGGCCTCACCCATCAGCAGCTGTGCGCGCAACTGCACGTCGTCTTCGGCAGCCAGCTCGAGTGCTGCCCGGAAGAATCGAACGGCGGCCGCGTGCGCGTAGCTTGCGGCTGCCTGGTGGCCTGCCTCCGCGAACGCAGCACTCGCCCGGGGAGCGAGTGACGTGGTGTCCTCGCCCAGCTGCCGGCGCAGGGCCAGCGCCTCCTGGTAGTGGCCGGCCAGCAGTTCAGCCTTGTCGTCACGCTCGCCCGCCAGCCGCTCGATCCAGACCGCGGCCAGCTCGTGCTTGTCCGCGCGGTCTGCCCGCCGGATCTGGGAGTAGGCGACGTCGCGGGTGAGGGCGTGCCGGAAGCTGAACTCGGTCTCGCCTCGGATCGAGGATCGCCGCGCCCGCCGGATCAGCTGCTTTCGCTCGAGGCTGTGCAGCAGCTCGTCGATCTCGTCCGTGGACTGGCCACCGACCTCTGAGACCGCGCCCGACCAGGCCGTGGGCCCGATCACCGCCGCGTCTTGGATCAGCGCCTTCTCCTCCGGAGAGAGGGTGTCCAGGCGGGCGGCGATGATGCCTTGGATCGACTCGGGCAGGTCGGCTGCCTCACCGGTCAGCTCCCAGCCGCCCTCACCGCTGAGTCAGCAGCTCACGGTCCTGGAGCATGCGCACGTACTCCTGCGCGTACAGCGGATTTCCGCCGGCACGCTCCAGGAACATCTGCTGCATCGCCGGCGGGCAGTAGTGCCTGATCGAGCAGCGCCCCGACCAGTCGCCCGGTGTCCTCGCTCGAAAGCGGCGCGAGCGAGACGGTGGTGGAGTTGGTCTTGCCGCCGCCCCAGTGCTCGCGGCGCTCGAACAGCTCCGGCCGAGCGGTGCACACGATCAGAAGCGGAATCGATCCGGCTCGATCGGCCAGCAGGTCGATGAAGTCAAGCAGCGCGTCGTCTGCCCAGTGGACGTCTTCGAACACCAGCACGGTCGGCCCCTCCTCGGCGATGGCTTCGAAGAATCGCCGCCAGGCGGCGAAGGCCTCGCCACGCACTCGCTTCGGCGCCGCACGGTCTCGATGCCGAGGCCGACCAGGGGCCGCAGATGCCGGGCCACCCAGTCGCGGTCGCTCTCGTCGAGGATTGTGAGCTCGAACCGCCTCGTCCAGCTTTCGCTCAGCCTCGTGGACGTCGATCGGACTCGAGGATGCCGGCCTGGCTCTTGACCATCTCGCCGAGTGCCCAGAACGTCACACCCTCCCCGTAGGACAGCGATCGGCCCACCCGCCAGGTGATCAGGTCGGGTAGTTCGACGACGTAGGCGCCGAGCTCCTCCACCAGCCGGGACTTGCCGATGCCCGGCTCGCCGATCACCGAGACCAGCTGGGTGAACGATTCTCGGCGCGACCGGTCGAGTGCTCCCCGCAGCATCTCGGCCTCGTCGTCGCGGCCGACCAGCTCCAGCCCGTCCAGCCGGCCCTGCTCGGGCACCACCGACCGGGGTTCCACCGCGAGCCAGGCCGCCACCGGCTGTGACTTGCCCTTGGCGGCCACGGAGTCGACTTGCTCCAGCACGATCGCCCGGGAGGTTGCCCGGAAGGTGACCTCGTCGACCAGCACGCCGTCGGTGGGTGCGGCCGTCTGCAGGCGGGCGGCGGTGTTGACCACGTCGCCGGTCGCGCGCACGCTGCCGTCGCCCGTCAGCGTCACCAGCACCTCTCCGGTGGTCACGCCGACCCGCACGTGCAGACCGGCGTCTCCGGCCGCCGAGCCGGGCGCAAACGCATCGCGGATCCCCAGCGCCGCCCGCACCCCCCGCTCGGGGTCGTCCTCGTGTGCCACGGGCGCTCCGAACACCGCCATCATGCCGTCACCGGCGACGGTCGAGACGACCCCACCGGTGCGGGCGACGTGGTGTCGCAGCTGCGCCAGATACGGCTCCAGGAAGGCGTCCACATCCTCGACGTCCAGCGCCTCGGAGCGGCTGGTGAAGCCCGCCAGGTCGGCAAAGACGATGGTCACGATGCGCCGCTCCCGGCGCTCAGTGGCCGCGACCTCGGCCAAGGGCGATCCGCACTCCGGGCAGAACTTCGCACCCTCAGACGAGGTGCCGCAGTTGGAGCACGAGACCATCGCAGTGATTCTAAGCACAAACGAGGACGAGTGCTTGGGCTGGTTTCACACCTTGCGGCGCTCGGCGATTCGCACCAGCGTCACTGCGGTGGCGCACAGCAGCAGCACGACCGCCACCTCCAAGAGCATCATCATGCGATCCGTGTCGGCCCGCAGCGCCGTGACCGCGACCGCGGCGCTCCCGCAGGCCCACGAGTACAGGAGCCACCTGGCTGCGCGCACCCGCATCTCGGCCAGTGCGTACACCGCCGGCAACTGGCAGGCGATCGCGGTGGACAGCACCGTGAAGGTCACGAGCTGGAGATACTCCGGCGCCCTCATCCCGACGGCAAATGAGTCGGTCAGCGTGGCGCGAAGCACCGGCGGCACAATCACGAACCAGCCGAAGATCACTCCAGCGCAGAACAGCCCTGCGCACGCCACCCCGACCACCCGTGCCGAGAGGAGGCGGGTGGGGGCTGCCGCGACCACCAACTGGTAGCTCAGCAGCGCCACGACCACCAGCACGGTGACGTTGACTGCGACCGAGAGCTGCACCTGAAATACATCGGTTGGCCCAGTCATGAGGAACTCAACGCGCTGCACGAGGGCGTGCTTGGCGGGCCGGACGAGCCACTCGAAGATCGGCTGCCACTGCCAGAACGAGTACATGAACACCAGCACCGCCACCGCTGCGGTGAACATGAGCCGGGGCGCGAGCCGATGCACGCCGGGGGCAGATCGATCGGTGGTCATGGCTCGTACGATCCCGGCTCCCACGCGTGTGTGCTCGCCGCCAGGGTGTTCCACGCGTTGATGGTGGTGATCAAGCTGATCAACGCACCCAGCTCGTCCTTGGTGAAGTGCTCGCCGGCCGTCACGAACAGCTCGTCGGGGACGGGCGTTTGGGCGAGCAGGGTGACCGCCTCGGTGAGCGCCAGCGCGGCCCGTTCTCGGTCGCTGAAAAACGGCGTCTCTGCCCACGCCGGGAGGGCGTAGATGCGCTGCTCGGTCTCGCCGATCGCGCGAGCGTCCTTGGTGTGCATGTCGATGCAGTAGGCGCAGCCGTTCAGCTGGGAGGCTCGGATACGCACCAGCTCGCGCAGCCGGTGATCGAACTCGACCGCGTCGAGCTGCTTGGTGGTGACGTTGTCGAGATGGCTCATCGCCCGGGCGTAATCGGCTGCGTGGGCGTCGAAGTCCAGCCGCACCGGCACCTGTGGGTTGTTCTCTGTGACAGTCATGCGGTGACCCTACCAGCGGCAGAATCGGGCACCGGCCTCGCCCACGATCCCCCAGGCACCAAGCACGATCACTCGAGTACAGCCGCGAGCAGGTCACGACACTCGTCATGCCGGCTGGCAGGCGTCGATCCTTGGGATCGCTGAACCTCCACCGCCTGCGGTCGATCACCCGGGTGTGTTCGGCGATCTCACGTCACGACGCGGTGGCTCACTCCCGATCTGGGCAGCGGTGATCGTCGCGCGGCTGATCGGCGGGTTCTGCGGCGGATTCATCGCTCTGGGCCTGGCCTCGAGCAGACACGCGGGCACGTCGCATCAGACTGCCTCGGCGGGAGTCAACCCGGTGTGGTGGCTGGCGGTGCCGATCGCCTCGGCGCTGGTCGCCGGGGTGGCCCTTTCGCTGCTGCTTCCGCGACTCTCGTCTCGGGCGATCGGGCATGTGCCGGCGATCACCGCCGCGACCCTCGGAGGCGCCGTGCCGGTGGCGCTGATGCTGCTCTCGAGCCATCGACTGGGCGGGACGACGCCGCTGGTCGCCGCAGCCGGATGGCTGGTCGGCGTGACCATGACGACACTGCTTGTGCGGGGCGCTTCCACGCCGATCGAGGCTTAAAGCACTCAAGCGCTCCCGCCGATACCGGTTGGAATGTTCTCCAGCATGGCATCGAGCGGTGGCGGCAGCCCGGTCTGGCTGACGGTGATCGTTGCCCGCGTGGCCGGTGGCTTTGCGGCCGGCATGGTCGGCGCAGTCACGTTTGCAAGCGTGGCATCGCGATCGTCGACCTTCGGCCCCGAAACACCCACCTTCCACTTCTCACCGTGGCTCTTGCTCGCGCCGGTGGCTATCGGGGCGCTGACCACCGGGCTCGCCATTCACCTGCTGCTGCCGCGCATGTCGGGAATGAACATCGGGGTGTTCCAGGGAATCGTTGCGGCAGCCTCCGGTGCGCTGTTCTCGACGGTGGTGACGCTGCTGTTCAACCACAACATCCTCACCGGCGGAGGCTCGTCGCTCACCAGCGGAGGCTCGGCCTCGCTGGCATTGCTCGGCGGAACCACCATCATCGTCTCGCTGTTCAACTGGATCCTTGCGATTGCGATCACCACATGGATGGTCACCCACGCCGCCACCGGGATGGAGACATGGGGAGGTAAAGAGGTGACCTCACAGCACAGCTGGAGCGACATCGCCGACCCCAAGCCCGACCCTGGACCAGGTGCGGGCCCAGACCAGCCAAATCCGTACGAACCGGACCCCTGGCGGGACGAGCCCGACCCGAGCTAGAAGCTAGTTCGCGAGGGCCGTTGAGTAGTCGCGGCCGCCGGCCAGTCCCCTGGCTCCCGTGATCCCGCTTACCACCACCGGGGCGGTGCGCTTCGTCTTGGTGCCGTCGCCCAGCTGACCGAACTCGTTGTCACCCCAGGCATACACCGTGGTCGCGCCGGCCGCCAGCGTGTGCAGCCGGCCGGTGCCGATCGCCTGGATGTTGGAGAGCGAGGCCAGCGCCACCGGCTTTGACTTGGACGAGCCGGTGCCGTCACCCAGCTGGCCATAGGAGTTCTGGCCCCACACCCACACCTTGCCGTCGTTGCGCAGAGCGACGCTGTGGTTGGCGCCCGCGGTGATCGCGGTCGCACCGGTGAGCGTGGCCGCCTTGACCGGGTTGGTCTTGTTGGTCTTGGTGCCGTCGCCGCACTGGCCGTACTGGTTCCAGCCCCATGCCCAGACGGCGCCGGCAGCGTCGATCGCGAGGCTGTGGTCGCGCCCGCCGGCGATCGCGGTGATTCCCGTCAGCGTGTTGACCATGACCGGAGTCGGATGGCTGGTGGTGGTGCCGATGCCGAGGTTTCCGAACTCGTTGTCGCCCCAGGCGACCACGGTGCCGTCGGCGCGCAGCGCCAGCGAGTGGTCGCGGGCACCCGCAATCGCGATCGCGTTGGTGAGCCCCGAGACCTTCACCGGCAGGCTGCGGTTGGTGGTGGTGCCGTCGCCCAGGATGCCCCACTTGTTGAAGCCCCAGCACCACACGCTGCCGTCGGCGGCCAGCGCCATCGAGTGGTAGTGACCGGTGCCGATCGCCGTGATCACCGGGTTTCCCGGGAAGGTGACCTTGGTCGGGCGAGTGCGGTTGGTCTTGGTGCCGTCACCGATCTGGCCGTACTGGTTGTGCCCCCAGCACCACACGGCGCCGGCGGAATCCAGCGCCACCACGTGCTCACGGCCGCCGTCCAGGTCGACCACGTTCGCAAGCACCGACGCGCCGGGCGTGGAGTGGGCGGTGGTGGTGCCGTTGCCCAGTTGGCCGTCGGCGTTGTCGCCCCAGGCATACACGTTCGAGCCGGCCGCGAAGGCCGGAGTCTGCTCGAAGAACAGCCCAGCAGTCGAGAGCGCCAGGCCGGCGGCCGCGCCTCGTTCAAGGAAACCCCTGCGTGTCGAGCCCATTCCCACTACCTCCAAAGTCTCAGAGCCGTGGTTCGAGCTTACACGGGGAATCGGGGGAATCCAAACCCTCCACCACCACCCGGTGCCGGGCTCATAAGACGGAATGCTGTGAACCCGACCCCGGGTGTAGGGGGTGTGGGACGCAAAGGCTGCGCCTTTCCACAGGCAAACGTCAAGGCATATCGCCCGATCTGCGTCCGGAAATCATGCAGATTGCGGGAAAGTTCACCAAAGCGAAATGCGTTGCCCACGGTTTTCCCGAGTTGCTCACAGAGTTATCCACAGGGTGGAGCTATGCGGACATCAGCGCGGCGGCGAGCGCGTCGGTGAGCACCTGCGCGCCGGCCTCGCAATCCTCGCGAGCGGCGGTTTCCTCTGGAGTATGGCTGGCTCCGGTGGGATTTCGCACAAACACCATCGCTGCCGGTCTGTGCGGCGCGAGGATGCCGGCGTCGTGTCCGGCATAGGACGGCAGGTCTCCGGCCGGAATCGTGCGGTTGGCTGCGGCGGCGGCCAGCAGCGCCCGCAGGTCCGGGTCGAACTGGGCGCCGTCGTTTCGGGACTCACGGCTGAAATCGGCCTCGCCGAAGTGCGCGGAGCTCAGCCACGATCTCGTCCACCATCGCCACGTCCAGCGCCCGCACGTCCAGAGAAAGCGTCACCTCGCCGGGTATCGAGTTGGTCGATCCGGGGAGCACTTCCAGCCTGCCCACGGTGGCCACCGCCCCCGGCCGGGCACGCGCCGCGGCTTCGACCGCCAGCACGAAGGTAGCTGCTACCACCAGGGCATCGCGGCGCCCGGCCATGGCGGTGGTGCCGGCGTGGTTGGCCTGCCCGCGAAACACCACCTGCCACCGCTGCCGAGGCGCCAGCACGGTCGCGATCCCGAGCGTCAGATCGCGGCCGGCCAGGTTCAGGCCCTGCTCGACGTGCACCTCCATCATCGAGCGCACCCGTTCCAGCTGGGCGGGTGCGGCCGCCAGCGTCTCGGCGGTGACGCCGTAGATCTCGGGAGCATCGCCCATGACTTCGAGCACGTGGTCGATGTCCAGCCGTCCGGTGATCGCCGAGCTGCCGAAGCAGGGCACCCGAAACCGTGCTCCTTCCTCGTCGACGAACGCCACCACCGCCAGTGGGTGACGTCGCTCGGCGCCGGATTCGAGCAGCACCGCCGCGGCCTCCAGCGCGCACACGACGCCCAGCGCGCCGTCGTAGGCACCGCCGTTGGGCTGGGTGTCGAGGTGCGACCCGGCGCACACCCAGGGGCCGCTGTCGGCGTCGGGCGTGACCGCCCACAGCGAGCCTGCCCCGTCGCGGCGGATTTCCAGGCCGATCCCGCCGGCGGCCTCTCTGAACCACTCGCGGGCGGCGGCTTCCAGCGGCGACCAGGCCAGCCGGTCCCAACCGGTGTCGGTGCGCCCGATCGCCGCCAGCTCGTCGAACCAGCGCCAGAATCTGAGTGGATCGATGTTGGCCAAGGCCGTGTGAGAATACGCGGATGCCGTCGTCCGCGTATCGCCTGCCGGGGTTCGTGAATGCCCACTCCCACGCGTTCCAGCGACGGCTGCGTGGAATCGTCGAGCAGGTCGACCCGGCCCATCCCCACGACGATTTCTGGACATGGCGCGAGGCCATGTACGCCGCCGCCGGGGCGCTCGACCCCGAGTCGATCCACGCCGTCTGCCGGGCCGCATACACCGAGATGGTGGCCGCTGGATACGTGGCGGTGGGGGAGTTCCATTACCCGCATCACCGCCCCGACGGCGAGCCCTACGCCGACCGAAACGCGATGTCTCGGGCGGTGATCGCCGCCGCCCGCGACGCCGGCATCGAGCTGGTGCTGCTCGAGACCGCCTACGAACGCGGGGGACAGGGCAAACCGCCCAGCCCCGGGCAGCGACGCTTTTGCGATCCGTCGGTCGACGCCTACCTGGAGCGGGTGGACGAGCTTTCGTCCGAGACCGCCGTGGGGCTGGCGCCACACTCGGTGCGGGCGGTGTCGCGGGGGTGGCTCGAGCGGATCGCCGCGTATGCCGACGCGCACGGCCTGGTGGTGCACATCCACGCCAACGAGCAGCGCCGTGAGCTGGATGAGTGCATCGCCGAGTACGGCCTGCGGCCGATCGAGCTTTTGGCCGAGACCGGAATTCTGGGCCCGCGTACGACCCTGATCCACGTCACCCACGTGACCGACGCGGAGCTCGACCTGATCGCCGAGGCGGGGGCGACGGTGTGCGCTTGCCCGACCACCGAGGCGAACCTGGGCGACGGCTTCCTGCCGGTGCTGCGGATGTTCGAGCGGGGCATCCCGATCTGTATCGGCTCGGACTCGAACACCATCATCGACCCGGTGATCGAGATCCGCGAGCTGGAGGCGATCGCCCGCCGCCAGGCAGAGCGCCGAAACGTGCTCGTACCCGACGGTGCCAACGGGCCTACGCCGTATCTGCTCGCCGCCGGCTCGTCCAACGGCGCTCACTCGCTGGGCATATCTCACCCTCTACCTGAGGTTGAGATTCTGTCCGACCATCCTCACCTGAGGGGAGTCGCAGCCGAGCATGCTGCGGCTGCGCTGGTGTTCGGCGGCTCCGCCGCCGCGCTTCGTCCTGTGACCTCGTAGACCGAAAGGCGCCACCATGGATTTTTCACTCAGCCCCGAGCTTCTCGAGCTGCGTGCCCGCGCGCGAGCGCTGGTTGACGACCACCTCACACCTCTCGAGCTGGAGGCCGAGCAGCGCCACGGGCGGCTCTCGGCGGAGTCACACGCCAAGGCCAAGGCGGCCATCATGGCGGCGGGGCTGGGTGCCAACAACATCCCCACCGAGTACGGCGGCGGCGGCTTCGACCTGACCCAGCAGATCGTCACCCACGAGCAGCTCGGCCGGCTCACCAACTGTCTGTGGGTGCTGGTGTGGAGCCCGTCCAACGTGCTGGTGCACGGCACTCCGGAGCAGATCGAGCGCTACCTGCTGCCCGACGTGCGAAACGACCATCGCCACGCCTTTGCGATCACCGAGGCCGACGCGGGCTCCGACCCGCGCGCGATCGAGGCCGAGGCGATCAAGGTGTCGGACGATCTGTACGAGCTGTCCGGCATCAAGTGGTTTGTGACCGACGGCGACGTGGCGAGCTACTTCATCGTGCTCGCCTGGGCGGTGGACGGGGTCGAGCGTCGGCCGACGCTGTTTCTGGTCGACAAGGACTCACCCGGAGTCGAGATGACCGCCGATCCGGACTTCACCCACAACTTCCCCTACCGCCA
The DNA here is from genome assembly GCA_963811675.1 of uncultured Actinomycetes bacterium. GTDB lineage: Bacteria > Actinomycetota > Thermoleophilia > Gaiellales > JAICJC01 > CAVPTL01. The sequence continues at coordinate 24,825 of CAWESH010000013.1, forward strand.
CCCCGAGTTCACGTTTACGCGCACCCCGGTGCCGGCCGCAAACGTCCTGGGCCAGGTGGGCGAGGGCTTCACGCTGACCAACGAGTGGTTCATCGAGGAGCGCGTGCACATCGCCGCCCGGTGCGTCGGGGCGTGCAGCCGGCTGATCGAGCTCGGCACCGAGTGGGCGCTCGAGCGCGAGCAGTTCGGCGGGCGCATCTTCGATCACCAGGCGGTGTCGTTCGCGCTCGCCGACTGCGCCGCCGAGACCGCCGCCGCGCGGCTGCTCACCTACCAGGTGGGCTGGCTGTACGACAACGGGGCCGACCGCAAGCTGGTGCACCACAAGGCCTCGATGGCCAAGCTGATCGCCTCGGAGACCGCGGGCCGGGTGGCCGACCGCGTGCTGCAGATCTTCGGCGGCCGCGGCTACATGCGCGAGAACCCGGTCGAGCGGCTGTGGCGCGAGCTGCGCGTCGACCGCATCTGGGAGGGCACATCCGAGATCCAGCGGCTGGTGATCGCCCGCGGTCTGGAGCGCCGCGGCGTCGAGCGCCTGCTCGACTGAAGCAGGCACCTTTTATTCACGCCGCGAGCGCGAGTGAGCGCTCGTGGGCGTGCAGCACCAGCGCGTCGTCGATCCGGTCGAGCACCCGCTCGGCGTCTGCGGTCGCCGCTACGGCGGCGAACAGCGGGCTGGTGGCGCCGTCGCAGAGCAATCGGCGCACCAGCACCATGCCCTCGGGCGTGACGATCTGATCGTCGGAGCGAAGCGTCACCGCGATCGCCTCGAGTCGCGGCCCAAACTCGCGCACCACGCGCGATTGAGCGGGAAGCGGCGACGGCAGGCCGGCCTCGGTGGTCTCGACGAAGCGGTCGATGCCGTCGGCGTACTGGCGACGGCGCTTGCGCGAGACCAGGGCGGCCGCATGCTTTTTGACCGCGTCGCCGCCGACGTGGCGAAAGCGCGTCAGCACGATCGCGTCGTACACGTCCGATCGCTGTGTCCAACAGATGTGCACCACGATCAGCGCCACCGCCGCCCCCAGCGCAGAGGTCGCGACCAGCGCCTCGGCCATAGCGGAAGCTGAACGCGTCGAAGACCAGCCGGGCGATGGCGGCAACCACGGTCAGCGTGATCAGTGCGGCCGCTGCCGTCCATGCGGTGTTGAGGCGCTCGTTGACGCGGCTGAGAGCATGTGTCAGGTCGAAGGGGGTCATACGAAGCTCTCCCCATTCATCGCCGTGCGCCTGACGGCGCTTGAGTCACAAGCAGCGAAATACCTCAGATCGGGTAGACCCAAACAGCCGGGGTGAATAACGGTGCCAGGCACCGTTATTCACGGACGTGCAGACGAGGCCGCTTCAGATGAAGCGGCCTCGTCTACAGGCTGTCCGGTGGGCCGCCGGACAACGTGCCTCCTCCGGTGGGTCCAGTACCGGCTGCCGCACAGTTCGCGTGGCTGGAGACATCGCAAGCCTCTAGGCGGGCGAGTCTACTCCAATTTCTGGAAGGTTTGGCGTGCCGTAAGGTGTCGCAGTGTTTCGCCAAACCGACACCCTCAGGGTGGTGCCCGCGCTCGTCCCTGTGGCCGCCGGTGTATGGCTTGCATTCCAGGGCGGCGGCTACGCGGTCGACGGCTGGGGCGTGGCCGGAGTGGCGTGCCTGCTGGCGTTCGTGGCGGCGGTGGTGATCGGCCCTGGGCGAAACCTCTCGCCGTGGCAGGTGTCGGCGCCGGTGGCGCTGGCCGCGCTCGGCTGCCTCGGTCTGATCTCGATCACGTGGGCGGCCTGGCCTCAGGCGGCACTGGTCGAATCCGGTCGCACACTCGTGTACGCCGCCGTGATGGCAACGGCGGTGATCGCCGCCGCCGACGAGCGGTCGCGCCGGTGGTTGATGCTGGCGGTGGGTGCCGCTCGGCGGTGATCGCCACGGTGCTGGCACTGCGGATGATGTTCGCGGGCGACCCCGGATCGCTGTTCGGCCTCGGCCGGCTGGTGGGATCGATCGGCTACGGCGGCGGCATCGCGGCGGTGGCCGCCATCGGCACCTGGCCGCTGGCGGCGGTTGCATGCGACCACGGTCGCCGGTTGCCGCTGCGCGCGGCCGCAGCCGCGGGTGCGGGGGCGACCGCGGCCATCGTGATCCCGACCGAGGCGCGGGCCGCGCTGGTCGCACTGGTGATCTCGGGCGTCGTGTTTATCGCCGTCTCACCGCGAGGACTGGCAAGCTCGTGGCTGGCGGTGGCGATCGCCGCCGCGATCGCCGCACGCTGGGACGCTCTCAACGGCGCCTTTCCGGCGGCCACCGCCGCCCAGATCCACGCGACCGGCCAGGCGGTGATCGTGGTCGCCGCAGCAGGCCTGGCAGCGGTGCTCGCGATGATGGTGTGCGAGCGATGGCTGGCCGGACGGGTGGCCGGCTCTGCGGTGTCGTGGATCACGGCACTCGTGCTGGTCGTGGTGGTTGTCGCCGCCGGGGCCCAGCTGCTGCGCTCGAAGACCAAGCCCGAGGTATGGCTGCGGCACCAGTGGCATGCGTTTGTGTACGAGGGCAACCCGACCGGAGCCGACACCCGTTTCGATTCGGTCGGCGGCGGCCGCTTCGACCTGTGGCGGGTGGCGGTGATCACGTTTCACCAGCGTCCGATCGACGGCGTCGGCGGCGGCAGCTTCGGTGAGGCCTACGATCGGCTGGGGCGATCTGCCGCCCAGCCGCGGCAGGCGCACAGCGAGCCGCTCGAGCAGCTTGCGACCCTGGGCTTGGCAGGCGGGCTGCTGCTGGTCGCAGGTGTGGGGCTGCCGCTGGCAGCCGCGGTGGTGGTGCGGACGTCCGAGCAGGACAGCTCTGAGCACGTGGTGGCCGCGGGGCTGGCGGCGGGTATCAGCTACTTCTGCGTTCACATGTCGCTGGACTGGGTGTGGCATCTGACCGCCGTGGGTGTGCCTGCGATGGTGCTGTGCGGCGTCGCTCTGGCGGGCCTCGCACCGGCCGAGGAGCGCGAGCGGCGAAGGATCGTGTCCGCAGTCGTGATCACTGCGGCGGTGGCCGTGGCGCTGGTGGTGGTCGCCCCGGCAGCGATCGCCCAGCACTACCTCACGGCCTCATTGACCGCACCGTTGGCGCAGGCGCTCACAGACGCCGATCGGGCGGCACAGTTCGATCGCCTGTCGAGTCGACCGGCGCTGGCCCGCGCCCGCGCGGAGCTGGCAGCCGGTGACGCTCAGGCGGCGCTCGCCGATGCCCGCCTGGCGGTCGCTACCGAGCCACGCTTCTGGGTCGGATGGCAGGTCGAGTACCTGGCGGCCTCGCGCGCAGGCGACCTGGTCACGGCCCGCACGGCGCTGCATCGCGCGCGACTGCTGGCACCGCACTCCCCGCTCAGGCTGCGGGTGGTCGTGCCACCGTTCTCATGACCGGTCGGAGGGTTCTGCGGCCCATCGCTCGAGTCCCTCGATCTGCCACGGCAACGGCTTGAACACGGGATTGGCAGCCACCGCTCGATCGACCGCTTCGGCTGCACTCAGGCGCTCGTTGCGTGCGACGATGGCCGCGCAGACAGTGGCTGATCGCTCGCGCCCTCCACGGCAGTGGACGTACACGGTGGCGCCGGTCGCGGCCACGGTCACCGCCCGGTCGAGCACCTCGTCCGGTACCGTCGCCCCGTCCGTTACCGCCAACCGGTGCTCGACGATGCCCGCCTGACCGTACTGGGCATCGATCAGATCGCGCTCGCCGTCCCAGTATTCGCGATCCTCGCACAGGTTGATCACCGCGGTCACGCCCTCGTCGGAAAGCGCCCGGACGTGACGTTCGGTGTAGGGCATGGGACCACCCAACAAGGTGTCGGAGAGTCGTGCGTAGGCCAGCCGTGACATCGCCGGATCCTATCGACCCGGGTCAGTCGTGTCGCAGCTCGTCGGTCATTCGCACCGCCGCCACCGCGCGCTGGTCGAGCTGCTCGCGATACCGCAACTCGAGTTCACGTACGAGTCGCCGATCACGGCGCCGCTCACGCATTTTCCGGATCATCGTGCCCACCCCACAAGTGTGCCTGGACCAACTCCGAAATTTCCAGATGTTTGCAGGAATTTTCCACATAATTCTCAGGGTGTTCACCGGCCGGCGGAAGCCGCATACACTGCCGCGGTGGATCTCGACGGTATTCATCAGCTGTCGGTGGAGATGGCCCGGCGCTGCGGGGCGTTGCTGCTGGAGCGCTTCCGCGGGCCGGTGAGCGGCCTGGACACCAAGTCGACGCCGATCGATCTGGTATCCGACGCCGATCGCGATTCCGAGGCGCTGCTGCTCGCGACGCTCGCAGGTGAGCGGCCCGACGACGCTGTGCTGGCCGAGGAATCCGGTGAGCAGCGGGGCAGCTCGGGCCTTCGCTGGGTGCTCGACCCACTCGACGGCACCACCAACTACCTCTACGGCGTGCCCGTGTGGGCGGTGTCGATCGCGGTTGAAGACGCTGATGGCTGGCTCTCAGCGGTGGTCTACGACCCCACCCGGGACGAGATGTTCGCGGCCATTCGGGGGGCGGGGCCACCCTCAACGGCCGGCCGATCGGAGTGTCCGACGCGGCCCTGCCCGAGCGGGCGCTGATTGCCACCGGGTTCTCGTACGGCGCGGAGGCGCGAGTGGTGCAGGCCCGGGCGGTGGACTTCCTGCTCACGCGCGTGCGCGACGTGCGCCGCGGCGGTTCGGCGGCACTGGATCTCGCGTGGGTGGCCGCGGGACGGATGGACGGCTTTTACGAGGTGCCGCTGAAGCTTTGGGACCGAGCGGCCGGTGAGCTCTTGGTCACTGAGGCGGGTGGATCGGTGTCGCCGCTCGAGCCGATCGTGGAGTCCAGCGACTCGGGGGTGGTGGCCTCGGCTCCGGATCTGCATCGACCGCTCGAGGTCTTGGTGGCGACTGCACTGACCTCGCCCGCTTGAGGAAAATACAGTAGACTGCGTTTCGACTGCTGGTGTCGCCGAGGGTCGGCGCCCAAAAAGCCCGCAGCCACACCAGACCACATGACACTTCGCTTCGAGGCTGACCTTGAAGCGGCCGCCGAATCCGCAGCTGCATGGAGTGGCGAGCCGTTTCTTCACGATGGTGAGGATGCCGCCGTCGCACTCGCGACGGGCACGGTACGTCGCGCCGCGCTCGATGCCGCCCTCGAGCAGATCAACGTCGGTGCGCTGTATCCGAGCTTCGAGTGGCGCCGCGACTACGCGCTCGTGCTGGGTCTGGAGCGGGTGCTGTCGGAGTCCCAGCCCAAGCTCGCTTCCGGCACCACGCTACGCCGTCACCAGGTCGACGCGCTGGCGGGGCAGCTGGCCGCCCTGATCGGTGACTTGCAGCGGGTTGAGCCCGACGAGAACGGCGTCGAGGAAGACGACGACGACGAGGAGACCGGCGAGATCGAACTCGCTGAGGTGGTCGAGGACGACGAAGAGTTCGATGATGACGAGGAAGAGTTGCGACGAAGACGAGGACGACGACGAAGACGACGACGACGACGACGACGATGACGATGACGATGAGGACGAGCCCGAGAGCGGAGTGCAGCTGGTGGCAGCTGATCCTGCGGTGGTCGCCCTCGAGGACGTCGACGATGAGCTCAACGGTGACGAACCGCCGCCTCCGGATCCCGGCGCGCGCCGCCGCTACCGGTTCAAGCACCCGACGGCGTCCGGGAAGACCATCGCCGCCGCCGGATTCGTGGAGGCCGCCCGCTCCACCGGTGTTCTGATCCTCACCCACCGCCGGCTGCTGGTCGACCAGTTCACCCGCGACCTGACCAAGGAGGGGTACGGCGACCGTTTGACGCCGCCGATCCTGCGCGGCGAGTCCCAGCCAGAAGCCCCGCCACTGACGATCAACACCTACTCGTGGTTCATCAAGCACTCCGGCGACCTGCGCACCGACGTCTACGGCGTGGTCGTCTGCGACGAGGCGCACACCGCCCTGGGCGAGAAGACCGCCGCCACCATCCGAGCCTTCAACGAGCCGGTCTACATCGGCATGACAGCCACCGACCAGCTGCTGCAAAAGCACGTGGCGGACGTGTTCCCCGCCGAGGTTGCCGACTTCCCGCTGGGCGAGGCCGTCCGCCGGGGAGTGGTGTCGCCGCTTCGGTGCGTGCGCGTACGGCCGATCGCCTCGGTGCGAAACGTGGACATCGTGGGCGGAGACTTCGATCAGGGCCAGCTGGCCGCGGCTCTCGACCTCGATCCCCTCAACCTGGCCGCCGCCGACCTGTACCAGAGCCGGTTCGGCGACACCCCTGGAATCGTGTACGCCGCCGGCGTCGAGCACGCCGGCCGGGTGGCTGCCGCGATGCGTGCGATCGGGATGAAAGCTGCCGCCGTCTCCGGTCGCACGCCTCCCCGCGAGCTGGCCGAGACGCTGGCCGCCTACGATCGCGGAGATATCGACGTGCTGGTCAACGCCCAGCTGCTGGCCGAGGGCTGGAATGCGCCCCGCGCGACGGTGTGCATGCACCTGGCGCCGACCGCGAGCCGCCGCGTCTACCAGCAGCGAGTCGGCCGGATCATGCGGCTGCACCGCCGCAAGGAAGCCGGCATCGTGGTCGACTTCGCCGAGGCCGGTGCGCCTCACACCGAACGTACCGTGACCCTGCACTCGCTTCTGAACGTCGATGCCTACCGGCCTGGGGGGCTGGTTACGCCGCCACCCAACCGTCGCCGCCGGCGCCGTAAACCGGCCAAGCCGATCATCAAAGAGCAGGCCTGGATCGTCCCGGTGTCGGATGATCCCGAGCGGCGGATCGCGGTCATCGCAACCCAGTGGAAGCTGGTGGATGCATCTAAGCTGGCATTGGACGAGCAGCGGGCCTGGGCGGTGGTCGCCGCTCGGTCGGTGACCCCTTCGGACGTCAATAACCTGGCCGAACGGATCGCTGCGCTCCAGCCCGAGTCGCGCGAGCTCTTCCTGTACACCTGCGCGGCCGAGAATCGCCACCGCCGGCTGCGGCTCACCGCGCTCGGCGACCTGGCCGCGCAGCGCCCCAGCCAGACCACGTTTGCGATGGCCTGCCGGCTGGTCGAGGCAGCCCCGACCTGGCAGCAGGATCGAGGGCAAGGGGCTCGGGTGTTGCTGCTGGCGATGGGCGATGCCAAGATCGAGGCGCCGTCCGATCGGATCGTGTCGTGGACGTGGCAGCTGGCGCGGGCCGCGCGCGACCACCAATACCGCTTCGCCGGGTCGCACATCACCGACGGACGCAGCCTGCTGGGCGCACTCGCCGGTGCCGGCTCAGAGCACGCCCACGCCGAGGCGGCGGTACGTCTGGCCCAGATCGCCCGGGCAGCGCCGCTGGAGGCCGGAGCAGCGCTGCTTGCGGTGGCATCTCCCCGGCGCGGCTCTGCAGCCGAGCGGATGGTGGAACTCACCCGCCAGGAGCTGTCCAAGGATCCACAGCGGCTAGCGGCAGCGCTCGGTTCCAACATTCCCGCGCCGATGCCGCGGGCAAAATCGGGCAAGCGGTCCAAGCGAAAGGCGGAGGCTGAGCGCGCCCAGACGGTCTCGTTCAACGGCGCAGTGGTCGGATCCACGCCGCCGGCAGTGCCGATCAGCAAGGCCGAGTCGGGGCTCGAGATCGAGATCGCGCCGGCAGTTGCGGTGCGCCTGCGCGACGACGCCGACGCGGTGGTGGTGGAGCGGTTGGGCTCCGATCAACCGATCCGGTGGCGCCTGAACGGAGGCGAGGAGCGGTACGCGACAGCGATCGAGGTGCGGGCCGCCGCGGCCGAGAAGGAGCCGCTGCAGGTATCCGTGGCAAAGCTTCTGAACGAGCCCGACAAGAGCGATCGGATCGCCCGGATCGACGTCGACGGTGCCGGGCTGGGACTGCCGTTGACCACCGAAGAGGCGACGGTGCTGGCCGATGACGCCGCCCGCAGGGTGCTGGCCCAGCTCAAGGGCGCGGGTGTGAGGGGCAGGGTGCGGGTTGAGTTCGAAGTGACCGGACCGGACGGCAAGGTAACCCGGGATTCGCGACCTGGGGCGGTGCGGAAGATTGCCCGAGGCGAGCCCGTGGGGGTTTCGGCCGACCGTCGCGACCGCCGTAGGCGCAGCCGTGGGAGGGGCCGGAAGCGACCGCTGGAGGAGGGTGGGACAGCCTCCGAGAACGGCGCCACAGCCGCTGCCGAAGCGGTCAAACCCGACGCCGCCGGTACCCCCGAAATTTTGTAGTTTGCAACTCTCGGCACGCTCGCTACACTTTCCGGCTGTGACCCGATGAGCGGGCCATGAACGTGCAAGGTTCGTGAGGTGCGGTCCTGCGTCGTTCTCATCCCCGACCAGGAGCGCTCCATGGCAACTGGCACAGTCAAGTGGTTCTCGCAGGCGAAGGGCTTTGGCTTCATTCAGCCCGACGACGGTGGGGCCGATCTGTTTATCCACTTCTCGAACATCGCGGGCGCAGGATTCCGGAACCTCGAGGAGGGCCAGAAGGTCGAGTACGAGGCCCAGGAGGGCCGCAAGGGAATGGAAGCTACCAACGTCAGCGTGGTTGGCTAACCGAGGACTCTGTGGTCAAGGAAGAGACTATTGAGGTAGAGGGCGAGGTCACAGAAGCCCTGCCCAACACGATGTTTCGTGTCCAGCTCGACAACGGCCATTCGGTGCTGGGACACATCTCCGGCAAGATGCGGCGCTACTACATCCGGATTCTGCCCGGCGATCGGGTCAAGGTGGAACTCTCCCCGTACGACCTGACCCGCGGTCGCATTACCTATCGCTTCAAGTAGCCGGCGCCGCCACGCGCCGCCAGCGCCTCGGACTGCCTGCGGGCGATGAGGTCGTCGAGCGCCGCGCGGTCGCCGTTGCGCAACAGCACGATTGGGTCGGGGGTGCCGTTGACGATGCCCTCAAAGAACCGTTTGCGATCGTCGTAGGTGGGTAGCTGGGACTTCGCCCATCCCCGCACGTCGTTGAGGATGCCGGCGAGCTCGGCGTGCGCCGGGCCGTACAACTCGGCGATCTCGCGCTTCATCCGCTTGGCCAGCGCCGGGCTTGCTCCCGCGGTCGATATTGCGATGGCTATCGGTCCGGTGCGGACGATGGCCGGCAGGATGAAGCTGCACAGGGGCGGCACGTCCACCACGTTGCAGAGCATGGAGCGGGCCTCGGCCTGTTCGAACACCGCCACGTTGACGTCGGTGGACGAGGTGGCCGCGATCGCCAGGAAGTGGCCCTCGAGATCGCCGCCTTGGAACGGCCGCTTGGTCAGCTCGATGTCGCCGGAGGCGGCCAGCTGCTCGATCTCGGGGGATGACGTCGGGCGCGATCACATGCACGCGGGCGTCACATGCGAGCAGCCCTTCGACCTTCTCCAAGGCGATCGAACCCGCTCCCACAACCAGGCAGCGGCGGTCGGTCAGCTTTAGGCAGGCGACATAGAAGGTGGTATCCAGCATGTCGGCCACGCAACGTTGATCACACACTGCGAGCCGGTGTTGACAGACACACGGTTTTCCACGGTAGGCCTGTGCTGGCATGGACAGAATGGTAATCACTCAGTCGCGGAAATCCGCCGGACCGATAAGATCGACAGATGAACGTCCCCTTCCAGCGCCATCGGCACGAGACCGTTGAGCAGTGCATGAGCCGGGAGCTGCTGACCACCGCCGAGAGCGACAGCTTGATCCACGCCGCCAGCGTGATGGCCAAGCGCAGGGTCGGTGCGGTGCTGGTGACCGACGGCGAGGCGCTGATCGGGATCATGACCGAGCGGGATGTGCTGCGCGCTGTGGGGTCGGGCAAAATCGACGGCACCGTGGGTGACTGGATGACCCGCGACCCCATCACCGTCGGTCCAGACGCGACTCACGGCGAAGCGGCGATGATGATGATCCACGGCGGGTTCCGACATGTGCCGATCATCGAGTCCGGCAAGTTGGTGGGGATCGTCTCGATTCGCGATCTGTTGCTGTTGCCCAACGCGACGCCGGCCGGCGCGTAGCCGGGGCTTCGCATGCCGGCGGACTTGGAGGGGCGCACCGCGATCGTGACCGGCGGTGCTCGGGGCATCGGCGAAGCGATTGTGCAGCGGCTGGCCGAGGCCGGCTGCAACCTGGTGATCAACTGTCACACGTCGGTGGACGCCGCCGAGGCGCTGGCCGAAACCGTGCGCGCGGGCGGCAGCGGCGCGGAGGTGGTAGCGGGATCGATCGCCGACCCCGGCACCGGCGAGGCACTGGCGGCGCGGGCGATGGAGGTATTCGGCCGGATCGATATCCTGGTCAACAACGCCGGGATCAACCGCGATGTGACCATTCGCAAGATGACCGACGAGGCCTTCACCGAGGTGATCGAGACCAACCTGACCGGCACCCATCGAGTCACAAAGGCGGTGCTCGATCCGATGTGTGAGACTGGGTTCGGCCGGATCATCAGTGTTTCCAGCTTCGTCGGCCAGCTCGGCAATTACGGTCAGTCCAACTATGCGGCCACCAAGGGCGGGCTGATCGCGTGGACGAAGACGGTCGCCTATGAGGTGGCCCGCTATGGGGTCACGGTCAACTGCATCTGCCCGGGGTTCACCGAAACCGACATGCTGCGCGGCGTCTCTGACGACGTCCGCGAAAAGCTGCGGGCGCGGATACCGCTGGGTCGGTTCGGCACCTCTGACGAGGTCGCGCAGGCCGCGGTGTACCTGGTGCGGGACGGCGACTACATCACCGGGAGCTGTCTCAACATCAACGGCGGGATCTTCATGTGAGCATCCGGCTGGGTGAATCCGGCGAGCGGGAGTTTGCGGTCACAGATGCCGTTTTGGAGCACTTCGCCGAGGCCTGCGGCGATCGAAACCCGGTCCACTTCGACGACGACTATGCGGCCGGCACACGGTTCGGCGGCCGGATTGCCCACGGCATGCTGACCGCGGGCTTCATCTCCTCCGTCCTGGCCAACGATCTGCCCGGCCCCGGCACGGTGTATCTGGGCCAGGAAATTGCATTCAAGGCACCCGTTCGCCCCGGGGACACCGTGCGTGTCCGGGTCGAACTGGTGGAGGTGAGCGAGCGCGGACGAGCGGTGTTTGCCACAACGGCATGGGTGGGGGAGACGTTGGTTGCCGACGGGCTGGCGACCGTGCTTGTGCCCCCCAAGTAGAGCAGCGTTTGCGATAGCCGCCGCTGGTTAGATAACTCAGCTTCGCGGGTTTCACGTTGTTTCTATAAAGATGGTTACCGTTTCAGGAGGGTTGCTAACGAACGCAGGTCGCGGATCTGTCGACGCTGTGACGTTACGGCGCAGGTGACGGCTGCAAGCCGCCACGCTGTGAGCACAAGCAGCCCTCGACGCGATAGGCTGGGTGCGTGCGCAGCGGAATTATTACGGTGCCGGCACCCACCAACGAACCGGTGCTGACCTATGCCCCCGGTTCCCCCGAGCGAACCAGTTTGAAGGTGCGCCTGGACGAGATTGCGGCCGCGTCCATCGAGATTCCGCTGGTGATCGGCGGCCAGGAGGTGCGCACCGGCGTTACCGGCACTGTGGTGATGCCTCACGATCACCAGCACGTGCTTGCCACCTACCACCAGGGCGGGGAAGCGGAGGTGCTGAGCGCGATCGCGGCTGCTGCGGACGCCCGCCGAGAGTGGGCTGCGGCCGGGTGGGAGCAGCGGGCCGCCGTGTTCCTGCGGGCCGCTGACCTGCTGGCCGGACCGTGGCGCGACACGCTCAACGCCGCGACCATGCTGGGGCAGTCGAAGACCGCGTACCAGGCCGAGATCGACGCCGCCTGCGAGCTGGCCGACTTCTGGCGCTTCAACGTCGCCTACATGGAGCGGCTGATGAGCGAGCAGCCGATCTCCTCGCCGGGAGTATGGAATCAGGTCGAGTACCGGCCGCTGGAGGGATTCGTGTTCGCGGTGGCGCCGTTCAACTTCACCGCCATCGCCGGCAACCTGCCCACCGCCCCGGCCATGATGGGAAACACGGTGCTGCTCAAGCCGGCGTCATCGGCGGTGCTTTCGGCCCATTACCTGGTCAAGCTGCTGGAGGAGGCGGGAATGCCGCCGGGCGTCGTCAACCTGGTGCTCGGCTCAGGTCGTGACATCGGCGACCCGGTGCTGGCCCATCCCGATTTCGCCGGCATCCATTTCACCGGGTCGACCGCGGTATTCCACGGTATGTGGCGCACCATCGGCCAAAATATCGACCGGTATCGCAGCTACCCGCGGATCGTGGGCGAGACCGGCGGCAAGGATTTCATCTTCGCTCACCCGTCGGCCGATCCCGACGCCGTGGCCACCGCGATCATTCGCGGCGGCTTCGAGTACCAGGGACAGAAGTGCTCGGCCTGCTCACGGGTGTACGCGCCCTCCAACCTGTGGCCCGAGATCCGAGCCCGGCTCGAGCGGGAGGTGGCCGAGATCGCGGTCGGGGACGTGCGCGACTTCCGCAACTTCATGGGTGCCGTGATCGATGCCAGCGCGTTTGGCACGCACAAGCAGGCCATCGAGGCAGCTCGGGCATCGGCGGACGCCGACGTGCTGGTGGGAGGCGAGGTCGACGATTCGCGCGGGTATTTCGTGCGCCCGACGGTGATCACCACCACCGATCCGACCTACGACACCATGCAGCGAGAACTCTTCGGGCCGGTGGTGACGGTGTACGAGTACGGCGAGCAGCGGGTCGAAGAGACGCTCGCCCTGTGCGACTCGACGTCGCCGTATGCGCTCACCGGCGCCATCTTTGCGACCGACCGAGGCGCGGTCGAGCATGCCGCCGACGCGCTTCGCAATGCCGCCGGCAACTTCTACATCAACGACAAGCCGACCGGTGCAGTGGTCGGTCAGCAGCCGTTCGGAGGTGCCCGGGCCTCGGGTACCAACGACAAGGCCGGGTCGCTGTGGAATCTGATCCGCTGGACCAGCCCGCGCACGATCAAGGAGACGTTTGTGCCTGCCACCGACTACCGGTATCCGTTCATGGAGGCAGAGTGAGTGAGGACGAGGCCCGCGCCGCTGTGGAGGCCCTGGTGGGGCGCGACGACGTGTTCGCCGAGAGCCAGGACGGCGAGCGCTATCGAGTCACGGTGGAACGCGTGGAGGGTGGGGCGATGACCGTGCTTGCCCCGCGCATGAAGGTGGGATCGATGGACACGCTCACGCTGCGTTTTCCCCACGGCAGCCAGATCTGGCAGGCCGCCTACGGTTTCGGCTCGGCCGACTACCACAGCGATGAGCTGGCCCGGGTCGAGCTGGAGCTGCGTGCGATCGAGCCGGTCGCCAGCGGCGAGCGGGCTGAGCGCACAGCCCAACACGCACTCGGCAAGCTGCGCGTGATCGAAGCCAAACACGTGCTGCCGCGAAACGAGTATCCGGTGACGGTCGAGGACACCTCCGAGTCGGGCCTGCGGTTCTCGTGCGACTTCGACGTGGCTGTGGGCGACGACTTCACCGTCACCGTCAACCTGGACGAGGGTCTGCCGATGCACGTGCGTGCGATTGCTGTTGAGGTCGAGCCGGCGGCCTTCGGGCGAAAAGTGGTTCGCGCGAAGATCGAATTCCCCAGTTGACGTTTTAGCCGGAGAGATCCCGTGCCGATACACCCGGCACGTGAGTGGCAGTGACCGCAGAGAATTCCATCGTGTCCATGCCCGTGTCCTGATCTCGTGCCTGACGATCGATGCGGACGGTAGCCCGCGCCTGCTCAAAGTTCGCCCCGCCGATCTCTCGGCCGGCGGCATGTCAGTGGTGGCCGATAGCCGGCTCGAGCTGAACCAGCGCATGCGCCTGAGCGTGCAGGTGGGAGACCCGCCCGAGCAGCTCAAGCTGGACGCCGTCGTCTCTCGGATCGAGCCGCTGCAGGGCGGTCGGTATGTGTGTGGCCTGAAGTTTCGCGATCTCGACCCCGATCGCGAGCGGCGCCTGGTGCAGGCGGTGTTCGCGCACGAGCAGGAGAACGTCGCCCGTCATCGCCACGCTCGCATGACGGTGTGGGAGGCGGTCACGATCTCGACGGCGGACGGCGTCGAGTCGACCGGACGCGCGCTCGCTCTCTCGCCCGACGACCTGCGAATTGTGACTCGCACCAAGATCGAGCGAAATGACCGGGTACGCGTGGTTATGGAGGTCTCCGAGCTGAGCCTGGTGCTGGACGTGGTGGTGGTGGCTCGGGAGGTCGACACCGACTCGCTGGGCGTGCGCTCCTGCACCCTGGAGTTCGACGAGCTCGACCGCGTCACCCGCGCCACCATCCTCCGCCACGTGATGGAACAAGAGCGCCGCGACCTCTCGAAGTGAATAATTGGTGCCAGGCACCAATTATTCATCCAGGCGTCGGTGGTGAATAACGGTGCCAGGCACCGTTATTCACGGGTAGCATTGGCCGATGCGAATCGGGGTTATCGGGTTGGGGACGATGGGTGCGCCGATGGCTCGGCACCTGCTCGAGGCCGGCCATCAGGTGATGGTGCACAACCGCACCCGAGAGCGCGAGCTGCCCCTGGCCGAACTCGGTGCCACTCGGTGTGAGTCACCCGCTATGGCCGCGCGAGACGCCGATGCGGTGCTGACCTGCGTGTCCGACTCTCCCGATCTGGAGCAGGTGCTGTTCGGGCCGGGCGGTGTCGCCGAGACGATTCCGGAGGGCGCGATCGTGATCGACTGCTCGACCGTGTCACCCGCCGTCACCGCCCAGCTGGCGGCGAGGCTGGCAGAGCAGGGCGTGGGCATGGTGGACGCACCCGTCTCCGGCGGATCGGAAGGGGCTGAGCGAGGCACGCTGACGGTGTTCGCCGGTGGCGAGCCTGACCACGTGCGGCGAGCGACGCCACTGCTGGAGGTCTTCTCCAGCCGGATAACACACCTCGGCCCGCCCGGAGCCGGGCAGCTGGGCAAGGCCGTCAACCAGGTAATGATCGCGGGAACGTACGCAGGCGTGGCCGAGGGCGTCGCCTTGGCCGAGAGCGCCGGGCTGCCGCTGGAACAGCTGGTGGAAGCCCTCTCGGGCGGCGCCGCCGGATCGTGGGTGCTCACCAACCGCGCCGACAACATGATCGGCGACAGCTACCCGCTCGGGTTCAAGCTTGCGCTCCACCGCAAGGATCTGGGCATCGCCCTGGATGAGGCCGCACGTGCCGGGCTCGACCTCGAGATGTCCAAGCTGGTCGCAGGCCAGGAGGACGCCCTGATCGACGCAGGCTTCGGCGATGAGGACGTCAGCGCGCTGGCGCGGGCGGCCAAGCGCCGCCCGGCCTCAGCTTCCGACTGAGGCGGTCACCGGCTCCAGCTCGAACTGGAGCATCTCGGCTGCCTCGTCGAACCGCCGGCACACGGCGTCGCGATCGGCGGCCGCCAGCGCCACCACCGCCAATCGGTGGCTGGCGGTGTCGTCGTCGTTCTCAGACAGCCGGTGCCCCGGCCGCACCAGGATCTCGACGTGGGCATGCCCGAACCGGCGGGTGACCTCGGTCGGGTCGGGAACCGACCGCACCACCGCGTCGGAATAGGTGCGAAGCACGAAGCTCGACGCCACCAGGTCGGTGCGGGCCGGCGGCAGCTCCGGCACCCCACCGGTCACCAAGGCGAGCTGCAGCTCGTAGGTCGAGACACCGTGCACCGCCTTTACCAGCGGTGCGAACTGGGATGCCATGCGCCCGTTGACCTCGACGATGTGGACGTCGCCCTGCGGGCTGACGAAGAACTCGATGTTGAACACCGAGTCGTCGAAGTCAAGCGCGGGCATCAGCCGACCGGCGATGTCGTGGATACGGGCGACCGCCCATGCCGGTAGGGCGGTGGGGTACTCGAATCGCAGGAAGCTGATCTCGTTGGGGTGCATCACGGCGTCGGTGATACCGATCGGCGTCATCACGCCGCGGTGCATGAACCCCTCGAAGGTCACCAGCGTGCCGGTCAGCAACTGCTCTGCGATCAGCCGGCGGAATGATCGGCCGGTGAGGGCTGAGTCGTAGGCGGTGATCGCCTCCAGCCGGTCGCGGGCCTCGGCCAGCACATCGGAGAATTCCCGATCGTTTCGCACGGTGTAGGCCAGCTGCGACAGGTGTGCGCTGACCGGCTTGACGAAGAAGGGGTAGGGCAGGGGAGCCTGGGCAGGTGGGTTGTCGGGGTCGATTGCGGCGAACCGCGGCGTGGCCTCGGGCACCGTCTCGGCCTGGATCCGGCGGCATGTGAGCTTGTCGTGGCAGCGCAGAAACGCGGTTGGGGACGCTCCCGGCAGCCCCAGCCGGTCGGCGATCACCGTCGCCAGATGACCGGTGGCGTCGCCGGAGCCGAGCACACCTTGCACCTGCGGCGCTTCGTCTGCGATCTGGTCGGCAAACCTGCCGGGGTCGAAGCCCGGATTGGTAACCGGTGGGCCGGCAAGGCGTAGCCCGTACCGTGAAAGAATCCGCTCGTCCGCCAGATTCAGCCGGTCACGTTGCCCGGGACAGATGATGAGTGCGGTAGGCATCTCGGGGGTTTGTCTCGATTCGCTCGGGATTGTTACTGATAACAGTTCCCGGCGCCAGGGCTGGGCTAACGCCGCCCTCTCTAGCCCCACACCTTGCCCGCCACGCGCGCCAGCAGCTCGAGCTTGGCGCGCTGCGCATCGGGGGTGATCGCGTTGCCGATCACCGAGGTGGCAAATCCGCACTGCGGGCTGATCGCGAGTCGTTCCAGGTCGACGTGACGAGCGGCCTCGCGGATCCGGGTCTCGATCTGTCGCTCGTCTTCCAGGCGAGAGGATTTGGTGGTGACCAGACCCAGCACCACCATCCGGTCGTCGGGCACCTCGCCCAGCGGCTGGAACGTGCCGGAGCGCTCGTCGTCGTACTCCAGCAGCAGCCGGTCGGCATGCACTCCGCGAAACACCTGCCGGGCGATCGGCTCGTAGCCGCCCGAAACCAGCCAGCGGCTGCCCTGGTTGCCGCGGCACAGGTGGAACCCGAAGGTGACGTCGGGGTGGCCGTCGATGACCGCGTTGTCGAGCTCGATGCCGTGGTCGAGCCAGCGTTCCACCGTCCACCCACGGCTCTCGTAGAAGGCGCGGGTGCCGGGGTCGATCAGGAGCGGGTAGTGCGGTGCGTCGAGCTGGATGTAGGTGCAGCCCAGCCGCGCCAGCTCGTCGATCTCGTCGCGGGTGATCGCGACCACGTCGGCCAGGAAGTCGTCCAAGGTGGGGTAGGCGTCGGTGCTGACATCCGGCGACCACAGGTTGGCGTACAGGCTGGGGCTGGTGAGCGTGACCTTGGGCACCGCGCGGGTCGCGCGGGAGCGCAGGTAGACGAAGTCCTCCGAGGCCAGGTGGCGGCGGCGCCGCAGCTTCTCGCGCACTCCCAGCGCGGCCGGCCGTTCGGTCGCGCGGTCGCCGACCTCGTCTCCGTGCCAGTCGCCCCACAGATAGGCCTCGAGCGGCACCTCTCCGAACCCGTCCACGGCTTCGGGCAGCCCCGACTGGAATGACAGGCGACGCATCTCGCCGTCGGTGACGACGCCGATGCCCGCTGTCTCCTGCATCGCCACGGCGGCGTCCACGGCGGCATCCTCGGCTCGTTTCAGCTCGCTATGGCCGGCCTCGCCCCGTTCCCACCGGTCACGCACCTTGGCCAATGCCGGTGGGCGCAGAAGCGACCCGACAACGTCGGTGTGCGCCTCGATCATGCCGGGATCGTAGCTAGATGGCGCTACCCGGCGGGCCCGGCGACCGTCAGCTACTAGATTACGCCCATGAGCACAATCACTGAAGAAACCCAAGTTCTGGACGGCGTCGCCAAGCAGCTCTTCATCGGCGGAGAGTGGCGCGATGCGACCGCCGGCGCCACCCTCAAAGTGGAAGATCCCGCCACCGGCGAGACGATCGCCGAGGTCGCCGACGGTACCCCCGAGGACGCCGTCGCGGCCCTCGACGCAGCGGTGGCCGCACAGGCCGACTGGGCGCAGACGGCGCCCCGCGAGCGCGGAGAGATCCTGCGCCGCGCATACGAGAAGCTGATCGAGCGAACCGACGCGCTGGCACTGATAATGACGCTCGAGATGGGCAAGCCGCTGGCCGAGTCGAAGGGCGAGATCGCCTACGCGGCCGAGTTCCTGCGCTGGTTCAGCGAGGAGGCGGTGCGCATCGACGGCCGCTTCGCCGTTGCCCCCAATGGCCAGGGGCGGCTTCTGACGATGCGCCAGCCGGTCGGCCCGTGTCTGATGATCATCCCCTGGAACTTCCCGATGGCGATGGGCACCCGCAAGCTGGGCCCGGCGATCGCAGCGGGTTGCACGTCGGTCATCAAGCCCGCCCAGCAGACGCCGCTGAGCATGCTCGCGCTCGCCCAGATTCTGGAGGAATCAGGGCTGCCGGCGGGGGTCGTGAACGTCTTCACGAGCCGTTCGTCGAGCAAGACGATGGCCCCCCTGATCGCCGATCCGAGGCTGCGCAAGCTGTCGTTCACGGGGTCGACGGAGGTCGGCAAGAGCCTGGTCGAGGCCTCCGCGCACCAGCTCCTGCGGGTATCGATGGAGCTCGGCGGCAACGCCCCGTTCCTGGTGTTCGACGACGCCGACGTCGACGCGGCGGTGGAGGGAGCCATGATCGCCAAGATGCGAAACGGCGGCGAGGCCTGCACCTCTGCCAACCGCTTCCGGGTGCACGAGGCAGTGTCCGACGAGTTCACGGCCAAGCTCGCCCAGCGCATGTCCGCGCTGAGCGTTGGCCGAGGTACCGGGAGCGGGCGTTCAGGTTGGGCCGCTGATCGATGCCACCCAGCGCGGCAAGGTGGCCGAGCTGGTCGAGGACGCCCGCTCGCGCGGAGCGGAGGCGGTCGTCGGCGGCACGCTGGTGGACGGCCCCGGGTACTTCTACAACCCCACGGTGCTGGGCGATGTCCCCGCCGACGCAAAGCTCCTGTCCGAAGAGATCTTCGGGCCGGTGGCGCCGATCACCACGTTCTCCGACGAGCAGGACGCGATCGACTGGGCCAACGCAACCGAGTACGGCCTGGTCGCATACGTCTTCACCCGCGACATCAAGCGGGCGTTTCGGGTGGTCGAGGGCCTCGAGACCGGCATGGTCGGCCTCAACCAGGGCCTGGTGTCGAACGCCGCCGCTCCCTTCGGCGGCGTCAAGCACTCCGGATTCGGCCGTGAGGGCGGTCCCGAGGGCATCAGCGAGTACCTGTCGACCAAATACGTCGCCATCAACCTGTGAGGGCCGTCGTCTTCACCGGTGCCGGCGGCACCGAGGTAATCGACGTGCAGGATCGGCCCGATCCGGTGCCCAGCAAGGGAGAGGTCGTGGTGGAGTCGGTCTACGCCGGCATCAACCCGGCCGACCTCGCCCAGATGGCGGGGCGGTACCCGGTGCCGTTGGGCTCGCCTAAGGACATCCCTGGACTCGAGGTGTCGGGCACGGTGGTGGAGCTGGGCGAGGATGTCAGCCGCTGGAAGGTCGGCGATCGCGTCTTTGGCATCGTCGGAGGAGGCGGCTTGGCCGGCCGGGTGGCGGTGCACGAGCGGCACCTGGCGGCGGTGCCCGACGTGCTGGACGAGCAGCAGGCCGCGGCCGTGCCCGAGGCCTATGTAACTGCCCATGACGCGATCGTGACCCAGGCCGGACTGCGCATGGGGGAGCGGCTGTTGGTCAACGGCGCATCCGGCGGAGTGGGCCTGGCAGGAGTCCAGATCGGACTTGCCACCGGCGCCACGGTGTTTGCCTACGCCCGTTCGGCCGAGGCCCGAGCCAAGCTCGCCGAACTGGGAGCGATTCCGCTCGAGTCACCGGATGAGGCGACCGACATTCACGTCGTGCTGGAGTTGGTGGGTTCGCCCAACATGGAGGCCAACTTCGGCGCGATCGCGGTGCTGGGGCGGATCATCGTGGTGGGAAACGGCGCCGGCGTGGAGTTCCCCATGAACCTGCGAAAGCTGATGTCCACCCGCGGCCGGCTGATGGGAACGGTGCTGCGCGCCCGCCCGATCGAGCAGAAGGCCGACGCGGTGCTGGCGTTCGAGCGCCAGGTGGTGCCGCAGCTGGCCTCGGGCCGCTGTACCTCGATCATCGATTCGGTCTTCGACATCGACCAGGCGGCCGATGCCTACGACCGCCTGGCCGGCCCCGGCAAGTTCGGCAAAGTCCTCGTGCGGGTCGGGTGAATAACGGTGCCAGGCACCGTTATTCACGCACTCCGTGGATGATGATGCCGCCGCCCAGGCTGAGCCGTTGAACGCGGATTCGTTGCATGCCGGCATCGGCCCACATCCGTAGTACCGCCGGCAGCGGGTAGCGCTCCCAGAACTGCTCGATGTTGGGGCCCAGGAAGTGGCCGGTCTCGACCCAGCCGGGGCCAGCGAGGCGTCCGACAGTGGGCAGGCCGGCGCGCGTCCACAGCTTCCATGCCGGGTATGCCGCTCCTTCGGGAACGCCGAAGTCGAGCGAGGCCATGACGCCGCCGGGGCGGATCGTGCGGGCCAGTTCCGCCAGGGTTGCGGCAGGGTCGTCGACGTAGCGCAGGAGGTAGGTGTGGGTGAGCGCGTCCACGGCGCCGTCCTCGAGCGGCAGCGACTCGGCCTGCGCCTCCACCAGATCGACGACCGCGTCGAGCCCTGCGGCGGCCACCCGCTCGCGCGCGCCGGCGAGCATCTCGGCGCTCTGGTCGATGCCCGTAACGTGGGCGCCGTAGCGCTCGGCGATTGCCATGGCGACCGCGCCGGTGCCGGTGGCCACGTCGGCCACATGCGCACGAGGCGAGGTCACCGCGGGAGCCAGCTTGTCGATCAGGCGCCCGTGCCAGCGGGTGTACTCGCCGAAGCTGAGCAGACTCGCCCACCGGTCGTAGTCCTGCGAGATGCCGGCAAACAGGCTGTGGGCGTGCAGCTTGCGCTCACTCTGAGCGGTCACCCCAGCAGCCCCAGCTGGCGGAGCACCGAGACCGAGTCGGAGTAGACGTCCTTGCGCTTGACCAGGCCATCCTCAAACGGGATCACGTCCATGCCGTCCCAGGTAATCGTGCGCCCGGTGGGCGCGATCACCAGGTCGCCGCGGCGAGCCTCCTTGGCGTGGGTGGCAGTCGCCGTCCACTCCTGCACCACCAGGCCCTCGCGGTAGTACATGCGGCGGGCGGAGAAGCTGATATCCGGCCATGAATCGAAGATGGCGGCGATATGGCCGCGTACCTCCAGGCCTTGGGCAGACTCGCCGGCGGTGTGGTTGTGGAACACCATGTCGGGCGTGTGCATCGACATGATCGTGTCCAGATCGTGAGCGTTCCAGGCATCGTTGTAGCGAGCAACCGTCTGCTCGAGTGCGGATGCTGAGTCAAGCGAGGTGGCCATGGCCATATCCTACGCCCGTGTCCTCCCCGCCGCTTGCCCTCGCCGTGCTCGGTCGCGGCGTGGTCGACCCCGCCGAGCCGCTGATCCTGGCCGACGACGGGGCGGTGCTGCGTGGCCGCGCGGCGTTCGAGACGATGCGCGTCTACGGGGGCACGCCGTTTCGCCTGGATGACCATCTCGTCAGGCTCGAGAACTCCGCCGAGATCCTGCGGCTGCCCCCGCCTGACACGGCCGGGCTGTCCCAGCTGGCGCATGCGGCGGTGGCTGCCTCGGGGGTGTCGAGCGCTGCCCTGAGAGTGGTGTGGACACCGGGGCGCGACGCCGGCGATCCGGTCGGATTCGCGCTGGTGACTGCCATCTCCGACGGGCTCGAGCAGGAACGGGCTGCGGGCATGCGGCTGGTGTCGCTGCAGCTGGCGATCGGAGCGATCGTGCGGCAGCACTCGCCGTGGCTCTTGCCGGGGGTCAAGTCGACCAGCTACGCGGTCAACATCGCTGCGCAGGAGGAGGCCCGGCGACGCGGCGCCGACGACGCGGTGTTTCTCTCGCTCGAAGGGATCGTGCTGGAGGGGCCCACGTCGAATGTGTGGATGCTGGAGCACGGGACGCTGCTCACGCCGTCGCTCGACCTCGGCATCCTGGCGGGCGTCACTCGCGGCACCCTGCTGGAAGCCGCGGCCTCCAGCGGAATCCCGGTGGAGGAGGGGTCATACCCGCTGACGCGGCTGGCGGCCGCCGACGAGGTGTTCATCTCGTCCAGCGTGCGGGAAGTGATGCCGGTGATCGCAGTGGACGGCGAGCCGATCGGCGACGGCCGGCCGGGACCGATGGCTGCCCGCATGCAGGCCGCGCTGCGCTCCGCCGCAGGCGGCTAGAGCACCGTCTCGGGCACGCGGTGCCAGGCGGCGACGTACTCGCGCTGAAGCGGATGGGTGAGCCGGCCGGCCCATGCGACCTGCACCATGTCGGGCGCCTTGGGCACGTTTCGGGGGTACATCCCCGCCTCGTAGGGCAGCCGGTCGCCTTTGCGATGGTTGCAACGGCGGCAGGCCGACACCACGTTGTCCCATGCGTGTTCGCCGCCGCGGGAGAGCGGCTTGACGTGGTCGACGGTGAGATCGCGCGGCCCGCCGTCCTTTCCGCAGTACGCGCATCGCCACCCGTCTCGGCAGAACAGCACCCGGCGCACCACATTGCGCTTGACGACCGGTCGCAACTCGACGTAGGCCGGCACCTGGAGAATTACCGGCAGGGCAACCCGCAGATGCTCGGAGCGGTACACCACGTCGGCATCCTCGGCGATCACCTGGGCGTGGCCGCACACGACCAGCGACACGGCGCGCTCGCGCGCGACGAGAGTGGTTGGGCGCATTGTGGCATCGAGCAGCAAACAGCGGATGACACACCTCCGAGGATTCGCTGTGAAGTGTAGATGGATGGCCAGAGGGCGGCCACGACCGGGCGCGGGGTGGATAGTGTCTTTCGTTCCATGCATTCAGCCGGCGAGCATCGCCGGCAACGACGGGAGGCCGACATGCAACTCGCCGCCACAATTGCCGTGGTGATCTCGGTGCTGGTGCTCGCGTTCCAGGCACGCGAGGTCGCGGTCCAATCACGGGTAGCCAACCAAGTCGCCGGAACCCAAGCGCATCGAGAGATCCTGTTCCACTGGAAGTCAGTGGTGGACGTGTTTCTCCGGTGTCCGGAACTGAGCGAGTACTACTACGATCAAACCGCCGCCGCACCGAGCCCACACGATCGCGTCCGGCTCAAGGTGATCGCCGACCAGCACGCCGATTTTCTCGAGATCGGGTTCATCACCAGCCAGCAGCTGGGATCGTATGCGCACTGGATCGGGGAGTGGGCTGAGTACGTCCCCCAGCAGCTCGCGAGTTCGACGCACCTTCGGTCAATCATTCGGCACAACCCTTCCGAGTGGCCGTCGATCTCACGATTCGTGGCGGAATACGATGCTGCGCACGCAGGCCATTCGGACGTCGTGGCCTGATTCACCCGAAGTGCAGCGGCCGCGGCACAAGACACCCGTGATACGTCGCTCGGCGGGCCTCGCGCGTCAGCTCCAGTGTCAGTCGCGCACGGCGGATGATGGCGTCGGAGCCGGCGTCGCCGTCACGTGCCTCAGCGAATCCAAACCACCACTGATCGGCTCCCTCCCCGCGCAGTTCACGCTCGATCCGCGAGATCGTGAAGTCGGTCGCAACCGGCGATCCGCGCAGCGCGATCGCCGCCCCTCGCTCGCCCACCCGTCCCACCACGTCATCAGCGCCGACGCAGCGTTGCAGCGCCGGCAGCGGGTCACACTCGGCGGGTTCCACCTCCACCACCAGGAGCGACAGCGGCAGCCCGTCCCCCTGCTGGGCTGAGAACTCCAGCGGCGGAACCAGCGCGGCCGCCAGGCGGCACGCCGTGGCATCTCCCGCCGACCAGCGACGGGCCGATCGGCTGTCACCGACGATCAGCACACGCCGCCCGTCGGGCAGCGGAAACGCCATCGCCGATCGCCATCCGCGTGTCTCCAGCAGCTCGCGGGCCTCGACGTCCAGGCGGGCATCGGTGACCCTCCACTCGGCCGGCTCGCGGATCCACGGGACGAACTCAACCGCGCAGGCGTCGGCCCGAGGCAGCGCCTCGAGGAGCGCCGTTGACACCGCAGTGGGTTCCACACGCTGGTTATCGTCGATCACCTGCGCATCTGCAGCCGTCCGGGCGCCGACTCTGGTAGCTTCGCCCGCATGACCGAGGCAGCTTCCCAGCCCGCGGCGATCGTGACCGGCGGCGGCACCGGTATCGGCCGGGCGATCGCACTGGCACTTCACCGCGACGGCTTTGGCGTGGTGATCGCCGGCCGCCGGCTGGAGCCGCTGGAGCAGACCCAGGCGCTGATCGGCGATGACTGCGTCGTGCACCAGGGCGACATCCGCGAGGACGACGTCCAGGACGCGCTGGTGGAGGCGTGCATGCAGCGCTTCGGGCGGATCGACGTGCTGGTGAACAACGCCGGCGGCCAGTTCGTTGCCAACGCCGAGGACATCACACCCAACGGCTGGCGGGCCGTGCGCAGACTCAATCTGGACGCGCCGTTTGCCTTGATCCAGCGGGTCGCGGTGCGCTGGATGATTCCCAACCGCACCGGCCGGGTGATCTCGATCGTGCTCTGCCCGACACGGGGGATCGCGGGCATGGCGCACTCCTCGGCGGCCCGCGCCGGCATGGGCGCGCTCACCAACACGCTCGCGCTGGAGTGGGGCAAGCACAACGTCGGACTGGTGTGCGTCGCACCCGGCCAGATCGACTCCAGCGGAATGGAGCAGTACGACTACGACCTGGAGGAGGTGGCCCAGCGGGTGCCGATGAAGCGGCTGGGCACGTGCGAGGAGGTGGCCGACCTGGTCGCGTTCCTGGCCTCACCCCGGGCCGCGTACATCAGTGGCACCACGATCGTGATCGACGGCGCGTACGAGGTCACCTCGGCCTGATGTAAGGATTTCTTGATCGCTGACGCGATCAGCCGATGACGGTGGCATACTGTGCCGCAAGCGCGACGAAGCGCCGGGTGGTTGGAATAGTGGAGCGATGTAGCTCCGGAAGCTCAATCAGAGCCTCCGGGGCTTTTTTTGTTGTTCGAGGGAGAGGAGCAGGAGATGAGCAATGCGGATCTGGTGATCGCGGGGAACACCATCTGGGTGGTGGTGGCAGCGGTGCTGGTGATGTTCATGCAGGCCGGCTTCGCGTTCCTGGAGGCGGGCATGACCAGGATGAAGAACGCCGCGCACGTGGCCGGCAAGAACGTGCTGACGTTTGCACTGTGCTCGCTGGTGTACTGGGCGGTCGGGTTTGGGCTGGCGTTCGGCGACGGCAACTCGGTCATCGGAACGCACGGATTCTTTCCCAGCGTGGGGGACATGCTGGCGATCGGCGAGGCGCCGTACAGCTTCTTCACGACGATCCCGGCCAGCGCCGGATATCTGTTCGAGGTGGTGTTCGCCGGTGTCTCGGTCGCGATCGTGTGGGGCGGCATGGCTGAGCGGGCAAAGCTGTGGGTGTACTTCGTCTTCGGGGCGATCTTCACGCTGATCTACTCGGTGGTGAGCCACTGGATCTGGGACGGCAGCGGCTGGCTGTTCGGAATGGGCATGCAGGACTTCGCCGGATCGACGGTCGTGCACTACCAGGGCGCGCTGGCTGCGCTGGCGGGGGCGATCATCCTGGGACCACGGATCGGCCGCTTCGGCCCCAACGGCGAGGTGCGCCAGATCGCCGGGCACAACATGCCCTACGCGGTGTTGGGCGTGATCATCCTGTGGTTCGGCTGGTTTGGGTTCAACCCGGGCTCGACCCTGGCTGTGGAGACCGGCGACAAGCTCGGGCTACTTCGCCTACGTGGCCACCACCACCAATCTGGCGGCGGCTGCGGGCGCCCTCGGCGGGCTGGCGGTCAGCTGGATCTTCGTCCACAAGAAGCCCGATCTGACGATGATGCTGAATGGGGTGTTGGCGGCGCTGGTGGCGATCACGGCCGCGTCGGGATTCGTCGCTCCCGTGGGCGGCGGTGATCATCGGCTTCATCGCCGGCGGGGTCGCCGTGGTCGGAATCGGCCTGGTCGAGCGGGCGCGCATCGACGATCCCATCGGTGCGGTGGCGGTGCACGGCATGGCCGGCGTGTGGGGGACACTCGCGACCGGCCTGTTCGCGGTGCCGTCGCTGGCCTCGAACCTGGCCACCGGCCAGGGTGGGCTGTTCTACACCGGCAGCTTCCACCAGCTGGGCGTCCAGGCGGTGGGTCTGCTGGCGGTGGGCGCGTTCACGTTCAGCACCTCGTTCGCCACGCTGTGGGTGATGGACAAGCTGTGGGGAATCCGGGTCGACGAGCACGCCGAGATCGAGGGGCTCGACCTGGCCGAGCACGGCGCCTGGGGCTATCCCGAGTTTGGCGATTGCCGATCAAGCCGAGGACGCCGAGCGCGGAACGGGCACCGCAGCTCACGCCGCGACCCGATCCCAGCTCCGGTGCCTGTGTGACCTCCAGACCGATATGGCGATGCCGGCGGTGACGATCACGCCGGCATCGCCATGTGTCGGATGTGTTGACATCGCTGCCGGCAGTCGCTACACTCGCGAACATCGTTCGGCATTATCGAATAGTGATCGACGTTGATTCACTCTGATGCCGGGGTCACCCACACTGCTGGAGGTGCTGGAGATGGAAGAGAACTCACTGGCGCAGAAGTTGGGAGCGGAGGCGTTCGGTACCGCCGTGCTCGTCTTCATCGGCGCGGGCTCGGTTCCCGCGTTGTTCCTCGCCCGCGGAGGTACGGGAGGGGCGCCGTTCACCGGCGCGGAATTGTTCGGGATCGCCGCAGCCTTCGGTTTTGCGGTTATTGCAATGGTGTACGCGATCGGGAAGGTCTCCGGCTGCAACATCAACCCGGCCGTCACAGTGGCACTCGCGCTCGACAAGAAGATGCCCTGGAGCCTCGCCGGTCAGTACATCATCGCCCAGTGTGTCGGCGCCACCATCGGCGCCCTCGCGATCTGGGGCGTGTTTGCCCACAAAGTGGCCGAAGCCGGCGTTGGGCACGTCACGTACGGATCCGACACTGCGATCGGTTCGGCCATGCTGAACGAAGGCGTTGGGACAGCCATCCTGGTGTTTACCGTCTTCGGAGTGATCGACAAGCGCGGCGGGGCGGAGCTGCTGGCAGGACTCGTGATCGGGTTCATCGTGATCGGCATCATCATCACCGTCGGCCCGCAGACCGGTGCCGCCATCAACCCGGCCCGGTACACCGGCACGCTGATCGTCTCGCAGCTCGCGGGTCTCAGCACCGACTGGGGACAGGCCTGGGTCTACTGGGTCGCTGACCTGCTTGGCGGGGCAGCCGGAATGGGAATCTACGAGGCGCTTTCGCGAACTCGCAAGGTGGCGGCTCGGAGCACTGCCACGGCCTCGGCCGAGGGCGCTGTCGCCGAATCACCGGCCTGAGCACAAACGTGTCTACCATCTCTCGAGATACAAGGAGTACGCAATGAGCGTGGCTACCCAGACGGTCAAGAAGTTCATCAACGATCCCGACAACGTGGTGCCCGAGGCGCTCGGCGGGTATCGCAGCCGCCCACTCGGATCTGGTACGGGTCGACTTCGAGCACAGCCTCGTGATTCGCGCCGACGCACCCGTCCAGGGCAAGGTCGGCCTGGTCTCGGGCGGCGGCTCGGGGCATGAACCGCTGCACGGGGGATTCGTCGGCGCAGGCATGCTGGACGCGGCCTGTGCCGGTGCGGTCTTCACCTCCCCGGTGCCCGATCAGATGAGCGCTGCCAGCCGGGCGGTCGACGGCGGCGCCGGTGTTCTGCACATCGTCAAGAACTACACCGGTGACGTGCTCAACTTCCGGATGGCGGCCGAGTTGGTCGAGGACGACGGCATCCAGGTCGAGAGCGTGGTCATGAATGACGACGTGGCGGTTGAGGACTCGCTGTACACGGCGGGGCGGCGGGGAACCGGCGCGACCGTGCTGGCCGAGAAGCTGGCCGGTGCGCGAGCCGAGGCCGGCGGGACGTTGGCGGAGGTCGCCGACGTGGCCAAGCGGGTCAACGAGCATGCCCGCTCGTTCGGGGTGGCACTGACGTCCTGCGCGACACCGGCCAGCGGCACGCCGATCTTCGACCTGGGCGCCGACGAGATCGAGGTCGGTGTGGGCATCCACGGCGAGCCCGGACGTCGCCGGGTCAAGCACACCAACGCGCACGAGATCGCCGAGATGATGATCGATCCGATCCTCGAGGATCTCAAGCCGGCCTCGGGCTCATCGGTGCTGGCGTTCGTCAACGGTCTCGGTGGCACGCCGCTGATCTGGAGCTCTACCTGCTCTTCAACGAGGTCAACCAGCGGCTTTCGGCCGACGGATTGAAGATCTCGCGCAGCCTGGTGGGCAATCACATCACCAGCCTGGAGATGGCAGGGGCCTCGATCACGCTGCTCGTGCTCGATGACGAGCTGACCGGCCTGTGGGATGCTCCCGTCAACACCGCGGGCCTGCGGTGGGGAGTCTGAAGGAGCGAACGATGAACGCCGAGACCGTGAATCGCTGGATGAATGAGTCGGCGACTGCGATCGCCGAGCAGCGCGATTACCTCACCCAGCTCGACGCCGCCATCGGCGACGCCGATCACGGGGCGAACATGAACCGGGGGTTCACCGCCGTCCAGGCCAAGCTGGCCGAAGCGGACGGCGGCGAACCTCCGGGCAAGCGGCTGGTGACCGCCGGATCCACCTTGATTTCGACCGTGGGTGGAGCCAGCGGGCCGCTCTGGGGCACCGCTCTGCGGCGCGCCGGCAAGTCGCTCGGCGACGCCGAAACGATCGAGCCCGAAGCGCTCGCCGAGGCGCTGGAGGCGGCCGTGGACGGCGTGGTTGAACTGGGTGCGGCGCAGCCCGGCGATAAGACCATGGTGGATGCGCTTCGCCCGGCAGTTGAAGCCCTGCGCGGCTCGCTGGACGGCGGCGCCGACATCGCCACGGCGGTTGCCGCGGCCAGTGCCGCGGCCGACGAAGGTATGCGAGCGACCACGCCGATGCTGGCCCGCAAGGGCCGCGCATCGTATCTGGGCGAGCGCTCGATCGGCCACCAGGACCCGGGCGCGACCTCGGCGTCGATCATCTTCGCCGCGCTCGAGCGAGCGGTCGCAGCAGCGCCATGAATGAGTTCACGATCCGCGGCCATCCCGCCTCGCCGGGTGCCGCGGTCGGCAGCGCCTGGACGCAGCCACACGGTGAGGCGGTGATCGCCGGCACTCCCGAGCAGGAGAGCGCAGCGGGTCAAGTTCGGGGCTCGATCTGGTGCAGCTCGAGCTGGCCGACCTGGCCGACCAGCTGCGCTCCGACGGGTACTCAGCCGACGCCGAGATCGTGGAGACCAACCGGATGATGGCTGCGGACTCGGCGCTGGTGACCGCAGCAGTGGCCGCGGCCGCCGAGGCGGGGCGGCTGCCGCCCAGGCGATCTCAGAGGCTGCGGAGCCGCACGTGCTGGCACTGGCCGGGCTTGAAGATCCCACGCTGGCCGCGCGCGCAGCCGATCTGCGCTCGATTGCCCGCCGGGCCGGCGAGCTCGCGCAACGGGGGCGCTCCCGAGCCGCCTGATGGATCGATCGTGGTGGCCGACGATCTCGGCCCCGGCGATGTCGCGGCATGGGCCAAGAAGGTGATCGGGATCGTGCTTGGCAGGGAGCGCAAGCACGGCCCACGCAGCGATCGTGGCCCGCTCGCTGGGGATCCCGCTGGTCACCGGGGCCGGGGGAGGCCGTGCTGGCGATCCCCACCGGTGAGGAGATCGCCGTGGATGCCGACCGCGGCCTGGTCATCCGCCGGATCGACTCCAGCACCCGCGGGAGGCTTGCAGGTGCGGATCGAGCGGGCCGAGGCCGAGGTCGAGCGCGGCCGCAGCGAGCGGCTCGAGCCGGCGGTCACCACCGACGGCCGCGCGGTGCGGCTGCTGGCAAACGCCGGGACGCTGGTCGAGGTGGAGGCGGCGCTGGCCGCAGGCGCCGAGGGGATCGGACTGCTGCGCACCGAGCTGGCGTTTCTCGACGCGCTCGACTGGCCCGACCGAAGCCGCTCACGTGGCGGCACTGGAGCCGCTGCTGGCGCCGCTCACCCACCTGGTGGCGACGGTGCGCACGCTCGATTTCGGCGGAGACAAGACGCCGCCGTTCCTGATCGAGTCCGGTGTTCAGAGCATGCTCGGTCCCGCGCGGGATCCGGCTGGGGCTGGCGCAACGTCGACGACGCTCTGGCGCCCCAGATGCGCGCGCTGCTTGCAGGTTTCGGGCGACACGATTCTGCGGATTCTGGTGCCGATGGTGACCGACGCGGCCGAGATCGACGCCGTTCGCGAGGTCGTGCACGCCGCTCGCGATGCGGTCGCCCCGGGTCGCTCCGGATCCGCTGGTGGGCGCGATGATCGAGGTGCCGGCGGCAGCGCTCAACGCCCACAGCGTCGCGCGCAGCTGCGACTTTCTCTCGATCGGCACCAACGACCTGGTGCAGTACACGCTGGCCGCCGATCGGCAGAATCCCGACGTCGCCGAGCGGGCGGTTGCCCACCACCCCGCGGTCGTGCGTCTGGTCGCGCGGGTGGTCACCGCGGCCCACGCGGCGGGCATCCCGGTGGATGTGTGCGGCGAGGCCGCGGGCGATCCGCAGATGCTGCCGCTGCTGGTGGGGCTGGGGGTGGACGAGTTGAGCGTGTCTCCGGCTCGGATCGCCGTCACCCGCCGGATGATCCGCGTCGCTGTCGGTGCAGCGCGCGCGGCGGGCGGCAGCCGACGCGCTTGCGTCGACGACCGCAGCCGAGGTGGCCGCGGTGTCGCTGGCGGTTCTCGGAGCAGTGCTCAGGTCAAGGTCTGGAGCAGGTCCGGAGACCGCGTCGAGAGCCTCTGAGGCTCCGTCGCCGCTGGTCTCGACCTCGATCGCGGAGCCGCCGGTCGCACCCAACGCCAGAACCTGCAAGGATGCTCTTGGCATCGGCCTCGCGACCGAGCGCTGCGCAGCGTGATCGTGGCCGCGTGGGCGCCGGCGGTTCGCACCAGCGCGCCGGCCGGGCGGGCGTGCAGGTCAACGCCGTCGGGCAGGGTGACGGTGCGGGTCAGCGCCGTCAGAGCTTGCGGACATTCCAGGCCTCCTCGGCAGCGGCAACGACCCCATCCAGATCGGCTCCGATCGACGCGGTCACCGCGGCGGCCACCGCACCCTCGACCAGCGGCGCGTCGACCAGACGGACATCGATGCCGTCGATCATTCCCTCGGCGAGGACAGCCTTCGCGCTCAGCACCGCGCTTCCCAGGTCGGCCAGCACGACCACGCCGGCGCCGCTGTCGGCCTGGATAATCGCTCGTGCAACCAGGTCTGCCGTCGGTGCCGAGCGTGCCTTCGGGGCCTCCCCCGGCAGGGACGATGCTGACATCCTCTCCGGCAACCTCCTGGGCGAGCGCAGCCAGTCCCTCCGCAATCGCGGCGGAGTGCGACACCAATACAATCCCGGGCGTAGTTGCCTTCCGACATGCGAGCATTCTACAATGTCGAACACAGTTCGACAAGGACGAAGGGAAGTAGGTAGCGTGGCAATCCAATCGATCGAGCGGGCAGCGGCCATTCTGCGGGCGCTCGCGGGCGGCTCGAGACGGCTTGGAGTGTCGGAGCTGAGCGACCGCCTGGGCCTGGCCAAGGGCACGGTGCACGGCCTGCTGCGGGCGCTCCAGGCCGAGGGATTTGTCGAGCAGGATCCCGACAGCGGTAAGTACCAGCTCGGCGCCTCGCTGCTACAGCTGGGCAACATCTACCTCGACGTCAACGAGCTGCGCGGTCGCGCGCTGGCGTGGGCCGACAACCTCGCCATCCGATCCGGCGAGGCGGTGCGGGTCGGCACCGCACACGGCGACGGCGTGCTGGTGATCCATCACGTGTTCAGGCCGGACAACACGCTGCAGATTCTGGAAGTGGGCTCGCACCTGCCGCTGCACGCAACGGCGCTGGGAAAGGTGCTGCTGGCCTTCCGAGCCGACGGCGCAGAGCCGCTGCCGGATGATCTGGCACGGCTCACCCGCGAGACCGTGACAGCTCCGGACGCGCTCGACGCGGTGCTCGCCCAGGTGCGGGACAACGGGTGGGCCGCCGAACGTGAGGAGGCGGTGATCGGCGAGGCCTCGGTGGCCGCCCCGATCTTCGACCGCCGCGGCGAGATCACCGGCGCAATCGGCGTGGTCGGTGGTGTGGAGCGGATCTTCGCCGACGGCGCTCCCCGGCCCGAGCTGGTCACCCACGTGCGCGAGGCCGGCCGGGCGATCACCCGGGATCTGGGCGGCGCTCGCTACTAGCGATCGCCCCAGGTGGCCTCGACGCCGCGCACATCCCCGTCCTCGTCGACCAGCACGGTCACATCGAAAAACCCGCACCGGGCCAGCGGCTCCTCCAGAGCGTCGGCCTGGTCGCCGCCCAGCTCGAGCAGCAGCGCACCGCCACCACGGAGATACCGAGGGCTGTCGGCGATCACGCGCCGCAGGATGTCGGTGCCGTCGGGGCCGCCGTCGTAGGACAGCGCCACCTCAAACGCGAATGTGTCGCGATGCAGCAGGGCCATGTCGGGCGTCGGCACGTAGGGCACGACGGCTGTGACGACGTCCACGCACCCATCGAATCCGGGTGGCAGTGGTGCGAACAGATCGCCGTGGTAGGCCTCGACGCTGTTTGCCCTCGCGCAGGCGACCGCGCGCTCGTCCAAGTCGGTCGCCATCACCCGCGCGTCGGGGCGGTGGCTACTGAGGGTGCGGGCTACCGCTCCGGCACCGGTGCAGAGATCGATCGCCGTGCCGGCGGCGGGCAGGCGGGCGACGGCCCGCAGCGCCAACGGCTCACTCTGCCGGCGGGGAACGTACACGCCCCGGTCGACCTGAATCTGGGCCCCGCAGAAGTGTGTGCTGCCGGTGATCCAGGCCAGCGGCTCTCCGGTCAGCCGGCGGCGCACCAGAGAGTCGAGCAGATCGGCGTCGTCGCCGGCGCGGGCCAGCAGCTCAGCGGCTTCGGCTGGGGCGGCGATGAACCCTGCGCCCGCCAGCAGCGCGGCCAGTTCGTCCACAGTCGGGGCGCTCGGCACTCGCCTACTTAACCACTTCGGGGCGCCGGCGAAAGTCCGCCGGCGCCCCGCTGTTTACGGCTCGAGTTCCCGGCTCAGCCGTTGATTCGTGCAGTCCCTGCCGCCAGGTCTGCGCTGATCGCGAGGAAGATCGTGGTCAGCTGTGCCGGCTGGGGCTGGGCGTAGTAGTTACTGGGGCTTGCGATCTGCTGCAGCGTTGCGGCGGCCTTGATGTTCGGGACTTCCAGGTTGCCGTTGTCGTTGTAGCAGTAGTCGTTGCCGGCGCCGCCGATGTCATAGGCGATCGAGTACATCAGTACCTTGGATGCCTTGCTGGCAGCGGCGCTGTTGATGGCCTGGTGGCACGGAGTCGCGCGGTAGGGCGAGTTGGCGCTGAGGTAGCCGGGGCCGGTGTTGGCCGCGCCGTCGGAGAGGATGATGATCACCTGCTGGACGCCGGGTCGGCCGTTGGCGTTGAGCTGGGCCTGAGCCTGGTCGAGCGCCGTCGCATAGGCGGTCTCTCCGCCGGCCTGGACGCAGTTGATGGTCTTCAGCAGCGGCGAGTTGTTGTTGAGTGTGATGTTGCCGTTGGTCATCGTGCCGTACGTGTTCGAGAGCGGCACGACCACGTAGGCGGCGTTGACGCTGTTGTAGTTGGACGACTGAGGTGTCGCGCATGCGCGTGGACGTGTTGGTGGCCGGCGGCAGCACCGCCAGGCCGACGTTGTCGAGACCTGTGTCCATGGTGCTGAGGAAGGCCTTGATGCCGTCCGTGGCCGATTGCAGCTTGGAGCCTTCCATCGATCCGGTGCGGTCGAGTACGACCATGATGTCAAGCGGCTTGGCACCACACGGCGAGCAGGCCTGGGAGTGCACCGTGATCGGGATCGTGTCGATGCCGATGACGCGCAGGAACGCGGTCGGAACGCTGGTGCTCTCGGTCACCTGGACGGTGTTCGCGGGGTCGCAGAACTTGGCCGAGGTGACGCAGTTGGCGACGCCCGTGATGGTCACGTTGCCGCCTCCGCGCACCTGGTTCTTGCCGCCGGTCTCCGAGCCGTACTGCTGCACGGTCGAGAGCGCGCTGCCGGTGTTGGGGAGCTGTCCGGCTCCCGCTGCGGCGGCCGCGTCGGCAGAGGCCTGCAGCGCGGTCTTGACCCGGTATGCGTTACCGATGTCCAGCACCATGCCGCACACAACCATCAGCAGCAGCATGAACACGACGATCAGCGGCAGCGTCTGGCCTTTGGTCTCAGTCCAACGTGAATTACCTGCGAGCATCGTTTCCTCCCGGAACAAGCCTTGAGAATTGAGGCCGATGGAGGGAACGGATCCCCGGCCGGCACAGTTCGAGTGTCCGAGTTGTGGCCGCGGGTGAAACTCCCCCGCAAGGGGGATTCAGAAAGGGTTCGCGCGGTCGACGGCCGTGGCCGGGCGGGCTGTTGGTAACCTGAGCTGATGTCGCAAGCCCGTTCTGTGGAAGAACTGATGCGCTCGCTCGGTGCGCACGACTACCTGGCCGACCGGGGACTGGCCACGGTGCTGTCGCTGTCCTTGGCGCTGGAGAAGCCGTTGCTGCTGGAAGGTGAGGCCGGCGTGGGCAAGACCGAGCTGGCCAAGGTGCTGGCCGAGGTCGAGGGCGCCCGGCTGATCCGGCTTCAGTGCTATGAGGGCATCGATGTCGCCCACGCGCTGTACGACTGGAGCTACGCCCGCCAGCTGCTGTACATCCGCACGCTGGAGCTGTCACCCGGGGACGCCCGCGGCGACGCCGAGCAGACGCTGAATGAGCTGTTCGGCCCCGAGTTTCTGGAGCGGCGTCCACTGCTGGAGGCGATCGAGAGCGACGATCCGGTGGCGCCGGTGCTCCTGATCGACGAGATCGATCGCGCCGACGACGAGTTCGAGGCGTTCCTGCTGGAGCTTTTGTCCGACTTTCAGGTGACCATCCCCGAGATCGGCACCATCCGGGCGGTGCGGCGACCGCGCGTGATCCTGACCTCCAACCGCACCCGAGAGCTGCACGACGCTTTGCGTCGCCGCTGTCTCTACCACTGGATCGGCCATCCCGACGTGGCCCGTGAGATCGCGATCGTGCGGGCCCGCGTGCCCGGCGTGCCCGAGCGACTGGCCGCCGAGGCGGCGGCGTTCGTCGCGCGCCTGCGCGAGGCTGATCTGGCCAAGGTTCCGGGTGTGGCCGAGACGATCGACTGGGCGCAGGCGCTGGTGGCGCTCGGGTCAGACGGAGCTGAGCGCGACCGCGGTCGAGGACACGCTCGGCTCGGTGGTCAAGGACCACGAGGACCTCGATCGGGTGCGCGAGCTGGGTGTCGAGATGCTGGTGGCGGAGGCCGCTCGCAGGTGAGCTCGGTGGCTGCCCCCGGGTCGGCGGTGGTGGCGAAGCTGGTCGGGTTTGGGCGGGTACTGCGCGCCGACGGCGTCGAGGTCGGCCCGGGACGGCTGCAGGACGCTGTCCGCGGTCTCGACCTGGTCGACCTGTCCAATCGCACCGAGGTCTACCACGCCCTGCGCTGCACCATGGTGTCGCGCCACGACGACATCGCCCCCTTCGACGCGGCCTTTCGGGCCTACTGGGAGCGGACAGCAGGCGACGGTGTCGACCTTTCGCTGGCGGTGCCCGCACCGCCGCCGCTGGTGGTTCCTGCCCATCACGTGGGCGAGGCCGGAGTGGATGTCGACGACGATGACGAGCCGCCGCCGATCGCGGCCGTGTACTCGGCCGACGGAGCTGCTCCGGCGGCGAGATTTCGCCGACATGAGTCCCGAGGAGCTGGTGGCCTGCCGCGCGGCGATGCAGCAGCTGGCGCGGTCTCAGCCGCTTCGCCGCTCGCGTCGGTTGCGTCCCGATCCAGCCGGGAGGGTGCTCGACCAGCGGCGCACGCTGCGGGCCGCGATGCGGACGCATGGAATGCCGCTTCAGCGGTCGTGGCGACGGCGCAAGCTGGTGCCGCGCAAGGTGGTGTTCCTGTGCGACGTGTCGGGCTCGATGGAGCCGTATGCCCGGGCGATGGTGATGTTTCTGCAGGCCATGACCCAGGCCGGACGGCGGGTGGAGGCATTTGCCTTCGGTACCCGGCTGACCCGGCTCACGCCTGCCCTGCGCGGTCGCGATCCCGCCCACGCGTTGCGGCTGGCCGCCGAGGCGATGCCCGACTGGGGCGGCGGCACTCGCATCGGCGAGTCGCTGGCGGCCTACAACGCCAAGTACGGCCGGGCGTCGCTGACCCGCGGCGCGGTGGTGGTGATCGTGTCCGACGGCTGGGAGCGGGGTGGCCTGGAACAGCTCGACAGCGAGCTGGCCCGGATCGCCCGCAGCGCCCATCTGCTGGTGTGGGTCAATCCGCTCAAGGGACACGCCGGGTTCGAGCCTCTGGCCGGAGGCATGCGGGTCGCGCTGGAGCACGCCGACGTGTTTCTGGAAGGCCACAACCTGAACGCGATCGGCTCGCTGGCAGAGGTGCTGGCCGCGGTCAGTTGATGCAGGGGCCGGTCGAGACCGGCGTGTCCGAGGCGTTGGCGACGACCGATCGGATCGCCTCGATGGGCACACCGAACCCGCCGTGGCCGGCACTGTCGGCTGCGAACATCATGGCCACCACCCGACCGGCCGGGTTCACCACCGGGCCGCCGGAGTCTCCGTGGCGCAGCAGCCCGCGCAGCGGCACCACGGTACGTGCGTGCACATGGTTTCCGTAGGCGTCGGGCGTGATCACGGTTACCGATGAGCCGGCCCGCCCGGGGCTGATCGTCAACGGTCCGTTCTCGGGATAGCCGACCAACGCCACGTTTCCGCCGCTGGCGTCCTGGTTTGCCAGCCGCAGGGGGTGAAGCCGCAGGTAGGGCACCCGGATCACCGCGATGTCGTCGTCGGCCGAGATCGCCACCACCGATCCGTAGGCGGTGATCTGGCCCCCGCTGGGGCTGACGCCGGGCTTCCGTTCGCCTGCGACCACGTGCGCGTTGGTCACGATTAGATGCGGCGAGATCGCCCAGCCGGAGCCCTGCACGATCAGGCCACAGGCGTTGCCCTCGATCTTGTACACGCTGCGAGCGGTGCCCAGCGCAGGGACAGCGCCGGGGGTGGGGGCCGGCAGAGAGCGGTCGGCCAGTGACGGGATCACGGGCAGCGGATCGAACTGCGCCAGCGCGCTGAGGACGCTGGACGCCGGCACTGCTTTGAGGAGTGCGGGCAGGATCTCCGAGCGTTGCACATCGCTGCGCAGGCCGAGCATCGGCTGCTGCACAGCCACCACTGCGGCCAGCCACACGAGCGCCACTCCGAAGACGGCACCCACCGCGAGTCCACCGGCGGTGTCGATGGTCTCGAGCGGGCCGCGCAGCAGGTGATGCCGGATCTGGCCCGCGGCGGTGCCGGCCAGCGCCTGGGCGGCCAGCCCCAGCACCAGCGCAGCCACCATGGTTGCGGCCGGCAGCCACGGCGAGGCCGCGCCGGCCGCCAGCAGGTGAGGCGCGAGTCGCGAACCGATCACCGCGCCTGCGGCAAAACCGATCAGGCTGAGCGCGTTTGCTACCAGGCCCCTGCGCGCGCCCTGAAAGCACGAGAACACGATCCAGACCACGGCGATCAGATCCAGCAGGGTCACACCAGGGTTATACAGCCCCCAGCGGCCGTGCGTGTGCCACACTGCAGGCATGGAGTTCGTACGATACGAGCACATGCCCAAGCTGAAGAGCCCCACCATGGTCGCCGCATTCCGCGGCTGGAACGACGCAGGTGGATCGGCCAGCCTGGCCGCCGGCTTCCTGCGATCGATCACCGACGCCGATCGGTGCGCGGTGATCGACTCCGATCCGTTCGTCGACTATCAGCAGACGCGCCCCACGGTGCATCTCGTGGACGGCGAGCAGCGGCGGCTGGACTGGCCGGTGACCGAGGTGCACGCGAGTCCTGACCACGATCTGCTGGTGGTGATCGGAACCGAGCCGAACCTTCGCTGGCGGGCGTTTGCGGGGTCGCTGGTGGACGTCGCCCACGAGTTTCATGCCCGGGTGGTCGTGACCATGGGGGCGCTCCTGGCCGACACGCCGCATACCCGGCCGGTGCCCGTATCGGCCAGCGCCTCGGATCCCGAGCTGATGGCCCGCCACGCGCTCACACCGTCCACCTACGAGGGGCCGACCGGAATCGTGGGCGTCTTGCACGACGCCTGCACCGAGGCCGGCATCCAATCCGCCAGCCTGTGGGCGGCGACGCCGCACTACATCTCGGC
This sequence comes from uncultured Actinomycetes bacterium, assembly GCA_963811675.1. Classification (GTDB taxonomy): domain Bacteria; phylum Actinomycetota; class Thermoleophilia; order Gaiellales; family JAICJC01; genus CAVPTL01. Next base: position 62,999 of record CAWESH010000013.1, read on the forward strand.
TGCTCCCAACCCGCAGGCGGCGGTGGCGTTGCTGGAGCGGCTGTCCGACCTGGTGGGCACGCCCCGCCCGACCAATGAGCTGCAGGCGGCCGCCAGCGAGTATGCGCTGCGGGTGGCCTCGGCCATCACCGACGATCCGGACATCGCCGGCTACGTGGAGCAGCTCGAGGAGCAGGTCGATTCGCAGGATGCGCCCACCGGCGATGAGCTTGCCGCCGACTTTGAGCGATACCTGCGCGAGCAGTCCGAGGGTGACGAGTGAGCGTCGAGGCGGGAGACGACACCTTCCAGCAGGCGGTGATCGAGCGCTCGGCGACCGTGCCGGTGGTGGTCGACTTCTGGGCCGAGTGGTGTGGGCCGTGCCGACAGCTGGGGCCCGTGATCGAGGCGGCCGTGGCCGACACCAACGGCGCTGTCGAGCTGGTCAAGGTGGACGTCGATTCCAGTCCTCGCACCGCCGCCGCCTACCACGTGCAGGGGATCCCGGCCGTCAAGGCGTTCAAGGACGGACGGCTGGTGGACGAGTTCACCGGGGCGGTGGGCAAGCCGGTGGTCGAATCGTTCTTGCGTGGCCTGCTGCCGTCCGAGGCCGACGAGCTGGTGGCCAAGGGCGACGAGGCGTCGCTGCGGCGGGCGCTGGAGCTGCAACCAAACCACCCCGGCGCGCTGGGTGCCCTGGCCCGGCTCGAGCACGCATCCGACCCGCTGATCGCCCCCGCGCTGGACGCCCTGGGCAGGGGCGAGACCGAGCGCGGCCTGCAGCTGCTACTGGACGCGCTTCAGCAGGCCGGCGCCGATGCCCGCGAGCGCATCCGCACGGTCATGGTGGGCGTCTTTACCGAACTCGGCCAGGATCACCCGCTGGCGTCTGAGTACCGCCGCCGCCTCGCCGCTGCCCTGTACTGAGGCTGCCGGTTGGGGCCCGTGGCGACATCCACACGGTGCCAGTGCACGACGTTATTCACGCCATGCCACCCGGCTGTTTGTCGTGCCTGGGCGTGAGAGTGCCAGGCAACTTTTTATTCACCTGCGGTGCATAAAAACTGCCAGGCACTGGTTATTCACCTGCGGTGCATAACCTGGGGTGTCCAGATGAATAACGGTGCCAGGCACCGTTATTCACCCCTCAGCTTGGCGCGGCTGGCGTCGTCCCAGGCTTCGGCGGCGATTCGCTCGGCGTTGGTGTGGACGGTGACGGTGGTCGACTCGGCCGCGACGCCGGCCGTCGGCGACCGACACGATCCGCTCGGCGGTGGTCACGCTGGTGCGGCCCACGGCCGTGATCTCGACATGCACGTCGGCGTAGTCGTCGGCCTGGGTCAGGCCCGACCTGTAGTCGATCTCGCAGTGGCGCACGACCATGCAGTTGACGACGTCGTGACCCAGCAGGTCGGTGAAGTACTCGTCGCGCACCTCTTCGCCGTAGGTGAAGTACACGGAGTTGTTGACGTGCGCGAATCCGTCCAGGTCGCGCCAGCGGATCTCGATGCGTTTGACGAAGCCCATGGCGAGAAGCTTGCCAGATCGGCGCGGAGTGCGATGATGGAGCCGCTGATGACCGATTTCGACTGGCACGACGGCGAGCGCGTGATCCGGTTCGGGGAGACCGCGCTCGACCATCTGTGGGACGACGCCGAGTTGCTCACCACCGAACGGGCGCAGGCCGACGTTCCCCGCGCGGCTGCGGGATCGCGCCACGGCGATGCAGGTCACGTGCCCGCCGGCGCGGTGCCGGACGTCGCCGCCGATCTTGCCGCCAAGGTCGGCGGCGACCGGCTGGTCGCATGGGGTGGGGGACGGGTGATCGACGTCGCCAAGGCGATCGCCTCGGCTCGGGGTGGCAGCGTGTGCGCCGTGCCGACCACGCTCTCGGGCGCCGAGATGTCGAGCGGCCATCGCACCCTGGCCGGGATTCGAGGACCGGCCACGGGTGCGGCCCGCGCTGGTGCTGGCGGTGCCGCGGCTGATGACCTCGGCGCCGGCCCGGCTCTGCGCTCGAGTGCCATGAACGCGCTCGGCCATGCGATGGAGGCGCTGTACGTGCCCAGCCGAAATCCGGTGGCGACACTCGCCGGGCTGCGGGCGGCCGCGCTCATGGCCGAGGGTATCGAGCAGTCGCCAGACGGTGGCGAGTCGCTCGCGCTGGGCTCGATCCTGGCGGGCTATGCCCTGGGCTCGACCGAGCTGTCGCTGCACCACGTGGTCTGTCAGACGATCGTGCGGGTGTGCTCGACCCCGCACGCCGCCACCAACGCGGTGATGCTGCCGCACACCACCGCGGCGATCGCCGGTTTCGCGCCGGATCCGGATGGCGCCGCTGGCCGAGGCACTGGGTGTGTCACCGGCCGAGATGCCGGGTCGCATCGCGGAGCTGGCCGGTGGCGGCGGCTCGCTGCGCGAGCTTGGTGTGGAGCGCGACGCGCTCGAGCCGGTGGCCGAGGCGGCTCCGCGGCGCACCGAGTTGCACCGACTCGATCAGCCGCCCAGCCGCGACCAGCTGCTGCGGCTGCTCGAGCGGGCTTGGTAGGCTGAACAGATGGGAAAAGGATATGCCGAAGGACCGGCGGCCGAGGAGGCCGAGGCGGCACGTGAGCGGGGCGATCACCTCAAGCTGCGCTCCGCTCCAACCGTGCGCCGGCTGGTGTGGGCATCCACCAAGGACAATCCCGAGCAGCACATGATCGGCGACGCCGACGACATCGACGCCGACGAGCTGTTCGCCTCCGGCAAGGCCTGGGGCATCAAGATAACCACCCAAACCAGCGAGTGATCGAGGCTTCATGACCGATTCACCGTACGACCGACCATCCGACCCCGCCAAGCGTCACTCCGCGGCAATCACCGACGGCCCCGACCGGGCCGCCGCGCGGGCCATGTTCAAGGCCATCGGGTTCGACGACGACGACCTCAATCGCCCGCTGATCGGTGTCGCCACCACGTGGATCGAGACGATGCCGTGCAACTACAACCAGCGCGAGCTGGCGCTTGCGGGTCAAGGAGGGCATCCGCGCCGCCGGAGGCATGCCGGTCGAGTTCAACACGATCTCGGTGTCTGACGGCGTGTCGATGGGCACCGAGGGCATGCGCGCTTCGCTGGTCAGCCGTGAGGTGATCGCCGACTCGATCGAGCTGGTGGCACGCGGCCATCTGCTGGACGGGCTGGTGTGCCTGGTCGGCTGCGACAAGACGATCCCCGCCGCGGCGATGGCGCTGTGCCGGCTCGATCTGCCCGGTCTGGTGCTGTACAACGGCTCGGTTGCGCCGGGCAAGATCCGCGGCCGCGACGTCACCATCCAAGACGTGTTCGAGGCGGTCGGCTCATACGCCGCGGGCACGATCGACGCCAAGGAGCTGCACGAGGTGGAGTCGGCCGCGATCCCGGGCGCCGGCGCCTGCGGCGGTCAGTTCACGGCCAACACGATGTCGATGGCGCTCGAGTTCCTGGGCATCAGCCCGGCCGGCCTCAACGGCATCCCCGCGCTCAACCGGGGCAAGGGCGACGCCGCCGAGGAGTGCGGCAGGCTGGTGATGCAGCTGGTGCGCGACGACGTCCGTCCGTCGCAGATCATCACCCGCGACGCGATCGAGAACGCCGCCGCGTCGGTGGCCGCCAGCGGCGGATCGACCAACGGCGTGCTGCATCTGCTCGCGATCGCTGCCGAGCTGGAGATCCCGTTCTCGATCGACGAGTTCGACGTGATCGCCACCCGCACGCCGATCGTCGCGAGCCTCAAGCCCGGCGGCGAGTTCGTCGCCACCGACATGTTCGACGCCGGCGGGGTGGCGCTGGTGGCGCGGGAGCTGAAGAAGCGCGACCTGATCCACTCGGGCGCCGTCACCGTCGACGGGCGCACGCTCGGCCAGATCGCCGACGACGTGGTGGAGACGCCCGGCCAGCCGGTGGTGGTGCCGATCACCGCCCCGCTGAAGGCCAGCGGCGGCCTGGCGATCCTGCGCGGCAATCTCTCGCCGGACGGATGCGTGGTCAAGCTGGCCGGTCACGAGCGGCTGCACCATCGCGGCCCGGCGCGGGTGTTCGACACCGAGGAGGACGCGTTCGCGGCAGTCAAGGCGCGCTCGATCGAGGCCGGCGACGTGGTGGTGATCCGCTACGAAGGTCCAGCCGGTGGTCCCGGGATGCGCGAGATGCTGCACGTGACCGCGGCCATCGTCGGTGAGGGGCTGGGCGAGGACGTCGCACTGGTCACGGACGGCCGCTTCTCGGGTGCGACCCACGGCCTGATGGCGGGGCACATCACCCCCGAGGCCGCCCACGGCGGCCCGATCGCGGCGCTGCGCGAGGGCGACATGATCGTGTTCGACGTGGAAGCCCGCGAGCTGCGGGTGGAGCTCTCCGATGACGAGATCGAGGCCCGCCTGCGGGACTGGACACCGCCGCCACCGCGCTACACGACCGGCGTGCTGGCCAAGTACGCGTCGCTGGTGTCGAGTGCCAGTGAGGGAGCCGTCACCCGGCCGCGGTAACGGCGTCCGACACCAGCGTCGTCAGCAGTCCGCGTTTCCAGCGAGATCCCTCCAGGCCGGGGAGACCGGCCAGCGGGTCGTCGGGGTCGATCAGCCGGGGCAGGTTGGAGACGCCGATGGCCGCCACCCGCAGGCCGTCGTCGAACCGCGCCGCAGCCACGCCGGTCAGCGCGAAGCTCCAGGCGGCGCGCTCCCCGGTGCGGGCATAGGCACTTCCCAGCGGCCGGCGGGGCACGGTGATCGCCGTGATCAGCTCGCCGGCCTCCAGCGTCAGCGTCGAACGGTTGTCCTCGGTCGGCCGCCGGTACAGCTGCGCCAGGCCGAGCGTGCGCGTGGTGGTCGTGACCTGGGCGTCGAGCGCCAGCAGCGCGGCTGCCAGGTCGCTGGGCGCGACCGAGATGCAATCGCCGGTCTCCAGGCCGTGCTTTCGGTGGTCTCCGATCTGGGCGTAACAGGTGTCGCCTCCGCCCAGCCAGCAGGTCAGGTCGGGGTGGCGGAAGTACCAGCAGCGAACGCCCTGGCAGAGGTTCCCGGCGACGGTTCCCATCTCCCGCAGCTGATGTACCCCCACCGCCCCCGCAGCCTGCGCGAGCGCCTTGTAGCCGGCTTGCACCGCCGGGTCGCGGCTGAGGTCAGCCAGGCTCGTGGTGGCGCCGATCTCGAGCCCGGCGTCCGTCTCGGAGATTCCGCTGAGGCCGAGCCCGCGCAGATCGACCAGCTGCTCGGTGGTGCGGATGCCGCGGTGCACCTGGGTGAGCAGGTCGGTGCCGCCGCCGATTGCGTGGCCGCCGGCTGCGAGCAGCTCGGACGCCTGCTTCACCGAGTCGGGCTTGGAGTAGTCGAAGTGCTGGGTCATCCGGCCAGCGCCTCCAGTACCCGTCGCGGGGTGTACGGCGCCTCGTGCAAGCGCACTCCCAGGGCGTGGGCGATCGCGTTTCCGATGGCACCGGCCGTGGGGATGATGGGCGGCTCGCCCAGTCCTTTGACGCCCAGCGGCAGGCTGGGATCGGGATCGTCGATGAACTCGCACACGATCTCGGGTGTGTCGGCCATGGTGGGGATCTTGTAGTCCTCCAGGCCGGGATTGACCACCGTGCCGGTGGTCGGGTCGACCACTCGCTCTTCGGTCATGGCGAACCCGATGCCCTGCAGGACGCCGCCCTGCGCTTGGCTGCGGGCGCCCATCGGGTTGATGATGCGACCGACGTCGTGCACAGCCACGATCCGCTCGATGGTGACCACCCCGGTGGCCGTGTCCACCGCCACCTGAGCGACCTGGCAGCCGAAGGTGTTGACGGCCAGATCTGCCGGGTTGGGGCCGCGCGACCCGCGGCCCGTCACCCAGGCATTGCCGAGCTTGGAGGTGAGCTCGGTGATCGGCCGTCGCAGGGTGCCGTCGATGGAACGCACCTCGCCGCCTTCGAGCGTCAGATCCGACGCCGAGATCTCGAACAGGTCGGCGGCCAGCTCCAGCAGCTGGGTGCGGGCGTGGTGGCCGGCCGAGCGCACCGCCGGGGCGATCGACGAGAGCGTCATCGACCCTCCGGACATCGGGCCGTGGGCGGCAAGCGAGGTGTCACCGGCCTGCACCTTGACCGACTCCACCGGGACGCCCAGCCGTTCGGCCACCACGATCGCGCTGGCGGTGATGGTGCCGGTGCCGAGATCCTGCAGGCCGACGGTGAGCACCGGACGGGCGGTGCGGCCGATGCGCACCTCGGCGTAGGCCGGGGGAGCCCCGCCGCCCCACCAGTACTGGGTCGCACAGCCCATCCCGCGGCGAATGCGACCCTCGCCTCGCAGCTGTTCGCGGTCGCTCCACCCCGACAGCTGCTCGGCTCGGTCGTAGCAGGCCAACAGCCGCTTGGACGAGTACTCGCGGCCGCCGCCCTGGTCGCGATCGGCGTGGTTTCGGCGGCGCAGCTCCAGCGGGTCGATCTCGAGCACTTCGGCCAGCTCGTCCATCGCGTTCTCGAGCGCCCAGGTGCCCTCCATCACGCCGGGAGCGCGGAATGCCGCCGACGGCCCCAGGTTCTGGCGAATCGGCAGCACCATCGTGTGCACGTTGTCGCACTGGTACACCGACTTGACCGGCTCCAGCATCGGGAACGACCAGCCGGCCGATCCCAGCCCCATCACCGCGGAGGCCTCGATCGCGGTCAGCACGCCCGTCGCGGGTGGCCCCCAGCTCGATGTGGATGTCGGCCGGCGTGCGGAATCCGGCGGAGAGGTTCTCCTCGCGGCGCGACAGCACCAGCCGCACCGGCCGGTCGGTGCGGCGCGAGAGCTCGGTCGAGATCACCCCGGTGTCACCGCAGCCGATCTTGGAGCCGAACCCGCCGCCCATGTACTCGCACAACACCCGCACCTGGTCGAGCTCCAGCCCGAATGTGGCGGCCAGCTCGCTGCGGGCGCTGTAGATGCCCTGGGTGGAGCACCAGGCGGTCAGGCCGTCCGGCCGCCAGTCGGCCACGGCACAGTGCGACTCCAGCGAGTTGTGAAGCTGCGCCGGGGCGTGGTAATCCGTCTCCACCGTCACGTCAGCCGCTTTTAGACGCCGCCTCGGCGTCGCCGCGCTCGTCATCGCTCGGCTCGCCCAGGAAGCGCTGAGCCTCGACGCCGTCGTCCAGGTCGATCAGGAAGTCGAGCACCTCGTACTGCGGCTGCAGCGCGATGAGAGCCGCGGCGGCCGCGTCGGCGGTGTCGGCGGCGACGGCCGCGACCGCCGCGCCGGCATACACCGGCTCGTCGGTCAGCACCGCATCGCCGTCGTACTCGGGGGTGTCGCCGGGACCGATCACGCCATGCACCCCGGGAACCGCACGGGCGGCGTCCAGATCGATCGACACCAGCCGCGCGTTGGCGTGGGGGCTGCGCAAGACGCGCGCCTCGAGCATGCCCGGCAGGTCGATGTCGGAGGTGTAGCGAGCCGTGCCGGTGACGCGCGCCTGGGCGGTGATGCGGGTGGCCTCGCGGCCGATCACCGGCGGTCGCTCGTCCTGCGCCCACTCCGGCGTATCGTCGTCGTCGACCAGCACCCAGCGCTCCTCGACGCGGCCCTCGATCACCGCCTCGGTCTTGACCAGCCGCGGCATCAGCCGTCGCCTTCGGCGACAGCCAGGACGGCCGCCTCGATGTTGACATAGGCGCCGCAGCGGCAGAGGTTCCCGCTCATGTGGTCGCGCACCGCCTCGCGAGTGGGGGCGGGGTCACGCTCCAGCAGCGCAACCGCCGACATCAGCTGGCCGGGAGTGCAGAAGCCACACTGAAATGCGTCGTTCTGGGTGAACGCCTGCTGCAGCCGCTCGAGCAGCTCGCCGCCGCCTTCGAGCGTGCGCACCGCCGCGCCGTCACACGCCACGGCGAGTGTCAGGCACGACAGCGCGGCTCGGTCGTCGATCAATACCGTGCACGCTCCACAGGTGCCCTCGGCGCATGCGAGCTTGAGCGCGGTGAGCGATTCGTCGCCTCGCAGCAGGTCGGCAAGTGTCCGGTGCGCCGGGACGTCGAACCGCCGTTCGCGACCGTTGATGGTGAGCCCGACCTGCATCCACCGGTAAGGTACCAATTTTGTCTCTCCCCACCACAGCAACCGCCCATCGGGCACCGCTCGAACTTGCCCTCGTGCCGCGCAGCGTGGAGGAGCCGGTGATGGGCTTCTACTCGCTCAACCCGCTGTCGCCGGGCGGGTGGACGGAACTGCTGGACGAGGCCGGTCTCCCGCATCGGCTGCGGCGCCTGAACGAGCCGATCGTGGTGGGGACGCGCACGCGCGCGACAGACTTCCGGTGCCTGCCGATGCTGGCGGCGCTGGCCTACCTCCTCAGCGAGCCGCCCGACGGTGCCAGCGCGTCGGTGCGCGCCTGGGGGCTCGCCGCCCGAGTGGTGGAGCAGGCGATCGCCAGCGGAGGCGACGTGCCCGACCTGAGCCGGTTCGCGGCGGCGTTCCCGCTGGCGGCCCACGCCGTCGGAGTGGTCGACGAGACCGACGAGGACGGCGGGCTGATCTCGATGGAGCCGCTCGCGGCGGTCACCCTGTTCGCCGACGCCAGCATGCGGGCGCTGGCCGCGGCGGTGCGTGACCCCAAGATCCTGACCTCGCCGGACGTGCACCCGGTCGAGCTCGACCTGTCGCGGCTGCAGCCGTCGCTGCGTGCGGTCGCGCCCGAGCTGGGCGCGGTGGCGCCGGTGGTGCAGCTGCGCGACACGCTCGATCTCACGCTGACGCTGGAACTGCCCGCGCCCGACAGCGACGGCTGGCCGCTGCGGGCGGTGCCGGCCGATCCCGCGCTGCTGAGGCGCGCGGCGCATATCTACCCGCCGCTGGGTCGGATGGCCGAAGGGTTCGTCGAACTCGACCTGGCCGCCGTGGCAGAGCTGCGGCTGGCCGCGTCGGCGCTCGAGTTCTCGGGCGTCAAGCTGGTGCTTCCCACCGAGATCTCCGATCCGGTCGACCTGACCATCGAGGATGCGGAGCTGCGTTTGGTGGACGGGCCGCTGTCGCTCACCGGCACCGTCCAGTTCGACCTGTCGGCATCGCTCGGCGGCAAGCAGATCAGCCGCGAGGAGTTCCGTGAGCTGGCCCGCTCGTCCCAGCCGCTGGTGCGGTTGGGTGGGGAGTGGCGGGCGCTCTCGGGCAAGTCGCTACTGCGAGCCAAGTCGATGGCCGCGGTGGCGTTGCACGGATCGAGCCTGCCGGCGTTGACCGCACTGGGGGCGGCGCTGGGCGGGGCCTCCGACCTGCGCGGCCTGGGCGTCACCGTGGCCGCACCGGCCGGCTCGGAGCTGGAGCAGCTTGCCCGGCAGCTCTCCTCACCGCAGCTGCGGACAGCGGCGGTGGCCGGCGAGGGCTTCCACGGCACTCTGCGGCCGTACCAGAACGTTGGCCTGGGCTGGCTCTTGCGGATGCGTCAGCTCGGCCTGGGAGCGCTGCTGGCAGACGACATGGGACTGGGCAAGACGGTGCAGCTGATCGCCTACCTGGTCGACCGTTCGGATCAGGTGGAAGGGGCCGCGCTGATCGTCGCGCCGACGTCGGTGCTGGGCAACTGGGAGCGGGAGGTTCACCGGTTTGCTCCCGACCTCGACGTGCACATCCATCACGGCCCCGACCGCACCTCCAAGGTCGAGGATCTGACCCGGCACGACGTGGTGCTGACCTCATACGCGTTGCTCGCGCGCGACCGCAAGCTTCTGACCGGGTCGACGTGGCGGGCGCTGGTGCTGGACGAGGCCCAGGCGGTCAAGAACCCACTCACACGGGCGGCGCAGACGGCCCGCGCGATCGACGCCGGCCACCGGGTGGCGCTGACCGGCACTCCGGTCGAGAACCGGCTCGACGAGCTGTGGTCGATCATGCAGATCCTCAACCCCGGCCTACTCGGCACCCGCACCGGCTTTCGACGGATGTTGGCAACCCCGATCGAGCGCCGCTCCGATGCCGAGGCCGAGCAGCGGCTCAAGCGGATCACCGCCCCGTTCCTGCTGCGCCGCCGAAAGCACGACCCCGAGGTGCTGCCCGATCTACCGCCGCGCCAGGATTCGACAGAGTTCTGCACGCTCACGCTCGAGCAGGCGGGGCTGTACCAGGCCACCATCGACACGATCCTGGGCGGCGTGCAGGACTCCGACGGGATCGCCCGCCGCGGCCGGGTGCTGGCGCTGATCACCCGCCTCAAACAGGTGTGCAACCACCCCGTGCATGCGATGGGCACGCCCGGCCCGCTGCCGGCGCGTTCGGGCAAGCTCGATCGTATGACCGAGATGCTGACAGAGGTCGTGGAGGAGGGCGAGAACGCGCTGGTGTTCACCCAGTTTGCGGTCATGGGCCGGTTGATCGCCGATCACCTTGAGCGTGAGCTGACGCTGGAGCGCCTGTACCTGGACGGCTCTCTCACACGGGAAGCACGCGAGCGCGTGGTCGACCGGTTCCAGACCGGCACCGAGCCGCGGGTGATGGTGGCATCGCTGCGGGCGGGAGGCACCGGTCTCAACCTGACCGCCGCCAGCCACGTGTTTCATTTCGACCGGTGGTGGAACCCCGCGGTGGAGGATCAAGCCTCCGATCGCGCCCACCGGATCGGGCAAACGCGGGTGGTGCAGGTACATCGGCTGGTGTGCGCAGGCACTATCGAGGAGCGCATCGACCAGCTGATCGCCGAGAAACGCGACCTGGCGACCCGGATCGTCGACCGGGGAGTCGAATCCACCATCTCAGAGCTGACCAACGACGAGCTTGAAGATCTCGTGCGGCTGCGTCGCTAGACCTGCGAGACTCTGGGTGTGACGCCCGAATCCCACCTGCTCCAGCGACTGGTCGAGATCGAGAGCCCCACCGGCGGGGCGGAGGGCCTCGCCCGCATCGGCGACGTGATCGCCGATGAGCTTGGTGGTATCGGGGCCACGGTCGAGCGGCGCGAGGGCGGGGCGGTGGTCGGCTATCTCGGCGAGGCGGTCTCCGATCCGCTTTTGGTGATGGCGCACATGGACACGGTGTGGCCGGTGGGGACGCTGGCGAAAATGCCGGTGCGGATCGAGGACGGGTTCCTGTGGGGGCCGGGGTCGCTGGACATGAAGGCCGGCATCGTGATCGCCGTCGAGGCGCTGCGCGGCATCGGCGCGACACCGCGGCCGGTGGTCGTGCTGTTTACCGCCGACGAGGAGATCGGGAGTCCCGAGGGGCGCCCGCTGGTGGAGGAACTGGCCCGCTCCGCGGCCGCCGCGCTGGTGGTCGAGCCGCCGGTGCGAGAGGGCACGATCACCACGGCCCGATCGGGCCTGGCCCGCTACCAGATGTACATTCAGGGGCGCTCGGCACACGCCGGCAACGGCCATCGAGGCGGCATCTCCGCGATCGAGGAGCTGGCCCATCAGACGCTCGCGCTGCACGCGGTGGCCGATCGCATCGAGGGCGCCCGCATCAACGTCGGACAGGTCGGTGGAGGTAGTGGCGACAACGTGGTCGCGGCCGAGGCCTGGGCCCGGGTCGACGCCCGGGCCTGGACGACTGAGGCGCAACTCCAACTGGAAGCCGCCATTCGCGGGCTGCGGCCGCGGCTGGAGGGGGCGGAGCTGACGGTGCGTGGCGGGATCACCCGTCCTCCCATGAATCAGTCACATGTGGCCGAGCGACTGGCCCAACGGGCGATCGAGATCGCCGAGGGTATCGGCATCAAGCTCGATCAGAACACGTCGGCCGGCGGTTCTGACGGGAATTTCGCTGCGGCGGTGGGGATTCCGGTGCTCGACGGACTCGGCCCCGACGGGGTGGGCGCGCATGCGATCGACGAGCGCGTATCGCTCGAATCCCTGTCCGAGCGGATCCAGCTGCTGCGGGCACTGTTGTCGCAGTTGTGAATGACGGTGCCTGGCACCGTTATTCACCACCGACCCGTTAACTGCCGAGAGACCCGGAATCTGGACAAGCCCCCTCGCAAGTCCGTAGGCGCGGCGGCTTCGAAACCGCTGCGACTCCCCACTTGAATAAAAGGTGCCAGGCACCTTTTATTCAAGGCACCGTTATTCACCACCGACCCGTTAACCGCCGAGAGACCCGGAATCTGGACAAGCCCCCTCGCAAGTCCGTAGGTTCCGAGTCTCTCGGGTGGGTGCTCGGAGCTGGACGGTTACGATCCCCCTCGAATCCGTCGGCCCCGTTGGCGCGTGAGCGACCTCCAGCTACGCCGCGATCAGACGGCGGGCAAGCACATACTCGAAGCGACGGCCCTCGTGCCTTTCAGACGCGTCGTTCGTTATCTCTGCCGCGGCGACACTGCGAAGCGCCCGCTCGGCGTGTTTAGCGGTCGCGGCGGCTTCGAAACCGCTGCGACTCCCCACTCGTTCAACTGTAATCACGGTGACCCCCCTGTTCACTGCCAGTCGCGCCGACCCCCGTCTGCAACGACCCAATGACTCTCTTCTCTCGGGATAGCGAGCCTTCCGGCAGGCGTCAATGACCTTGGGCCGTTCCGTACACAACCCTTACAGTTGTGGCTCAGGACTCAATCAGCTGACGTACCTCGACGGCGCCGCCGTAGCGGGCGGCGGGGACGGTTGCGGCCAGCTTGACGGCCGCATCCAGATCGTCGGCCTCGAGAAAGAAGTAGCCGCCCAAGGCCTCCTTGGCCTCTGCGAACGGCCCGTCCGTCGCCAGCGTCCGGCCGTCCTGCACGCGCACCGTGGTGGCCGTCTCCGGTGAGGCCATGCGCTCGCCCGAGGTCACCCCTGGGGTCTGGTTGAGGGCGGCGTAGTCGGCCCACACCTGCTGTGTCTCCTCCTGCGAAAGCCGGCTTTGGACTTCGAGGGCGTCGCCCTGGTAGATCTGCATCAGAAACTTCATCGCGTCCTCCTTGGGTTGGTGTTCATAGTAGGAACGAGCGGGCGGTCGGGGATTCGACACGCTCGGCGTTGCATGTGTTGACACATATATAAGCAGGGGCTTATATGGAGTGCCTGAGGACTTCGCCGAACCGGTGGGCCGGCCGATGCCCTACGTGCCGTGAATAATTGGTGCCAGGCACCAATTACTTCACGGGCGAGGGAGTCGTACTCGATCGTCTGGCGCGCCCCCAGCTCTCCCGAGCGCTGGATAGCGTCGCAGACGACGGCGGCTCGATAGCCATCCTCGAAGGTGGCACCGTGAGGCCCGACCTCCCCGTCGCTGGCGATCGCCTGGAGCAGGTGATGGATCTCGTGGACGAACGAGTGCTCCCAGCCCAGGATGTGGCCCGGAGGCCACCACCACGATGCGTACGGCATGCCCGTGTCCGACGCCAGCACGGTCTTGTAGCCATGCAGCCGGTTCGCGTCGGCTTCGAACACGCGCAGTTCGTTGAGCCGCTCCAGGTCAAATGCCAACGAGGCCCGGCTACCCTCGATCTCCAATCGCAGGGAGTTTCTGTGTCCCAGCGAGACGCGGCTGACTTCGATCGTTCCAATCGCACCGCTCGAGAACTCGGCGACAGCCGCAGCCGCGTCGTCGACGCGCCGACCCGGGATGAATGTGCGGCTGGCTCCGGACACCGCGGTGAACTCGCCGACGAGGTGGTGCGCGAGGTCGACGGCGTGCGAGGCGAGGTCGGCGAGGCTGCCCGAGTATCAGCGCTCAACCCCGCTCGCCACCAGCCACCCGACGATCGCCCATAGCCACGCGGGCGGACGCGCGGGCGTCGTCGGCGCATCCGTGATGGCGATAGAACACATCCTCGCGCCCACGGCAATCGACCGCCTGCTGCTGGCGATCGTCTGACCGAAGCCGATCAGATGATGTTGTCGGTGTTCCCTCGAGCTGCTTGGCCGGTGCCGTGTTCTCCCTCGCCATCCGTGGTCAGGTAGCCCACAATCGCATCGACATCCTCGGCGAGGTGAAAGCTCGTGAACTCGACTCGGGTGCCGTGCTCGGGGTCGCCGGCCATGAAGCCCGCCGGCCGGCCGCGGCCGCTTCCCAGCGGAAGCGGCGGCAGGTCGGGCGGACCGAACGCCGCGAGGTCGGCGGCCACGTCGTCAACGCCGAAGCAGATGTGGTGCAGGCCGTCCCCGTTGGCGGCCACCCATTTCGCGACCGGGTGCTCGGTGTCGAGCGGTTCGACGAGCTGCAGGTAGGCGTTGCCGAGATCGAGGTAGGTGAGCTTGACCGGCAGCTCGGGCGGAGTGTCCACGGCGACCACCCGTAGCCCCAGCCGGTCGCGGAAGTACTCGAGCGCCCTGTCGGTGTCGGCGACCGCGACCGCGAGGTGATCGAGCCGCCGGATCACACCGGCACCCCGCTCATCGCGTGGATGCCGGTGGGGCCGTCGTCGAGTGCAACGGTGGTCACGGGGCTCGCTCGGCGGACATCTCGGCGGCGATCCCGATGATCGCGTCCTCCTGGCCGACGACGACCTTGCGCCGTCCGAGTTCGACGATGATGTCGCGCGGATCGAGGTCGAACCGTTCCCCCGCGCGGATCGCGTGCAGCAGGTAGCTGGCCGGGACGGCCGAGTAGCCCATGGTTGCGGTCAGGCGGTCGATCACGATCGTGCGCTGCATGATCTCACCTCGCACGACCTCGTCGGCGATGTCCTGGAGCGCCCACAGGTCGATGCCGGTATCGATGCCCATCCGCTCGAGCACCGCCACCAGGGCTTCGGTCTGGGTGTTGCCGGCACCTGCGCCGAGGCCGGCGAGCGAGGTGTCGACCAGGGTCGCGCCCTCCTCGATCGCGGCCGCGGAGTTCGCGACTGCGAGCGAAAGGTTGTTGTGCTCGTGCATGCCCACGGCGACGTCGTCGGGCAGGGCGGCGCGCATCGCCGCGATCCGGCGGCGGACGTCGTCGGGCAGGAACGCCCCCGCCGAGTCGACGATGAAGACCCCGGTGCTGCCCGCGGCGGCGACCACGCGCGAGGCCTCGGCCAGCCCGTCGGCGTCGAGCAGGTGCGCCGTGTTCAGGTGGGTGTGGGCGGTCATGCCCAACTCGCGGGCCAGACCGAGATGCTGCACGCCGATATCCGCCTCGGTGCAGACGGTCGAGACCCGGGCCACGGTCGCACCCGCCTCGCGAGCCGACTCGAGGTCGCGCTTGGTGCCGACGCCCGGCAGGATCGCGACTGCGATCTCGGCGCGCTCGACCACACTCGCGGCCGCCGCCAGGAGTTCGGCGTCGGAGTGGAGCGGCCGGCCGTACTGGATCGAGTCGGCGCCGAGCCCGTCGCCGTGGCCGACGGCGATCGCCCACACCCCGGCGCGGTCGAGCGCCCCGGCGACCGTCTCGATCTGATCCACACGGTACCGATGGGCGATCGCGTGCGAGCCGTCGCGCAGGGTGGTGTCGACCACCCGCACCTTGATCGGCGAACTCACAGCAGTGCCTCGGCGTGCAGTTCGGCGACCCGCACGGCGGCAGAGGTCATGATGTCGAGGTTGCCGGCGTACGGGGGTAGGTTGTCCCCGGCGCCCTCAACTTCGACCATCACAGTCGCCAGGCCATCGGCGATCAGCGGCGCGGAGGTCAGCCGGTAGCCTGGCACGTAGGCGGCGACCCCGGCCACGGCGGCGGTGATCGCCTCCTCGATGGCGTCGCGGTCGTTGTCGTCGACCGTCGCGTAGATCGTGTTACGCATCATGATCGGCGGGGTGGCGGGGTTGAGGATGATGATGGCCTTGGCCTCCCGGGCGCCGCCGATCGTCTCGAGCCCGCGCGCGGTCGAGGTCGTGAACTCGTCGATGTTCTGGCGCGTCCCCGGTCCCGCCGAGCGGGAGGCGACCGTCGACACCGTCTCGGCGTAGGCGACCTCGGTCGCGCTCGCGATCGCGGCGACAATCGGGATCGTGGCCTGAGCGCCGCAGGTGATCAGATTCACCTCGGGCGCATCGGTGTGCTCGGACAGGTTCACGGGCGGCACCACGGCAGGTCCCAGCGCGGCCGGGGTCAGATCGACGCTGCGGATCCCGCGGGCGGCCAGCATGCGCGCGTGCTCAGCATGCGCCCCCGCCGAGGTGGCGTCGAAGGCGAGGTCGATGTCGTCCACAAGCTCGAGCAGGCCCGCGAGGCCCTCGTGGGTCGCGGTGTGGCCGTGCTCCCGGGCCTTGGCGAGGCCGTCGGAATCGGGATCGATGCCGGCCATCCCGACCAGCTCGAGCAGCGGGCTGCGCTCGACCTTGATCATCAGGTCGGTGCCGATGTTGCCGGTGCCGATGATCGCGACGCGCAGCCGGCGGTGCTCCGGGCTCACACGCCCACCTGGTCTCGATTGCGGTGGCGGGCGACGGCGTGCGACAGCGGCAGCTTGCCGAAGCGATCGAGCCGGAAGGGCTCGAGCAGCGTCGGCCGGACTCCGGTCGCGATCATCTCGGCCAGCGCCTGGCCCGAGGTCGGTGCGAGCGTGACTCCTTGCATGGAGTAGCCGGTGGCGATGAAGGTGTTGTCGAAACCGGGCGCGCGGTCGAGTACCGGCAGCCCGTCGGCGGTGATCGGCCGCATTCCCGCCCACTCGTTCTCGATCTTGGGTGTGACGAACGGTTGGAACGACCGCTTTGCGCCGGCGACGATCGAGTCGATGCGGCGGCGGTCGAGGCGGTTGTTGATCCCACTGAACTCCATCGTGCCGCCGATCCGGATACGGTCCCCGTACGGGGTACAACCGACGTGGACGTCGACCAGTAGCACGGCATGCTGGGGGACGACGGTGGGCTGCACCGAGAAGCTGTAGCCCTTGCCGGGCTCCATGGGGATCGAGATCCCGATGGTGCGTGCCATTGGCGTCGTCCAGGCCCCGGCGGCAAGCACCACAATATCGGCGGAGATGTCGCCGGCGGCGGTCCGCACCTGGGACAGGCTGCGGCCGTGACGCACCAGTTCGAACACCTCGGCGCCCTCCGTGATCTCGACGCCGTCGCGTTTGAGCGCAGCGGCCAGTCCCGCGGTAAAGGTGTCCGGGCGGACGTGCCAGTGCTGGGCGATCAGAAAGCCTGCGTTGACGGTGTCGGACAGGGCCGGCTCGAGCTCGCGCAGCTCCGATCCGGTGATTACCGCATCGGGTAGCTCGTAACCGAACTCGCGCATCGGCTCGAGCTTTCCCAGCTCATTGCGCGCGTCCTCGACGCTGCGCGCGGCATACACCATGCCCTGCTTGTGCAGCTCGAACTCGACGCCGTCGGCCTCCATGTCGTCGATCAGATCAAACACGTCGTGGCCGAGCCGGCCGATGGCCGCGGTGCCGGCGGCGTGGTCGGCCTCATTGCAGTAGGTGCGAAACCGCAGCAGCCATGGCGCCAGGCGATTCAGTTCGGTCGGCTTGAAGTACAGGGCCGAGTCGCGATCGAACAGCGCGCGCATGCCGTATAGCGTCAGCCCCGGCTCGGGCAGTGGCCCGGCCTGCGCCGGGCACAGCCACCCGCCGTTCCCAAGCGAAGCCCCGCTCCCGATACGGTTGCTCTCGACCACCGTGACCTCGAAGTCGCGCTTGCGCAGGTAGTACGCGCAGCAGAGGCCCGCGACCCCGGCGCCAACCACCACGACCCGGCCGCCACTCACGAGGATCCACCCCGGTCGATCGCCGCAGTCACCTGTAGCTCGATCAAGATCCCCGGTACGGCGAAGCCGGCGACGACGGTGGTGCGGGCCGGCCGTGGCGGCGTGAAGTACTCGCTCCACACCCGGTTCCAAGCCGGAAAATCGCTCGGGTCGGCGAGGAAGCACTCCACCCGCAACACCCCGGCACGGGACGATCCCGCCGCCTCGAGCACCGCGTCGATGTCGGCGAGCACCGACTGCGCCTGCACGTCGAATCCGCCTTCCAGCACCTGCAACGAAGCGGGGTCGACCGGAGCGCGGCCGGACATCAGCAGCAGATCTCCGAACTGGACCGCGTCGGAGATCACGGGATCGTCGGCGCCCATCGTCGAACCGGGGCCAACGGTGATGTGACGGGGTGTCATTATCTCGACCTCCATTTGCCCTTCTCGGCTGTGCCCGGGCCGGGTACAGCGAAGCCTCGACCATCTGGTCTGATCACCCGCTCAACGTAGCACATTCACGCGGCGTTTCCAACGGCCACGCGCCGCGGGGTTGATGGCGGTACGCAATCGTGACGCCTCGTCTATCCTTTGCCAAATGCAGGACACGAATTCGAAGCTCACGCTCTCTCCCGCACGGCGACGTAAACTTACCGAAACCGTTGCCGAGCAGCTGCTGGTGGCTATACGTAATCTGCCGCCGGGAGCGAAGGTCCCGTCCGAGCGCGAGTTGACCAAGGACCTCGGCGTGGGGCGCTCCACCGTCCGGGAAGCTCTCAACGGTCTGGCGATGCTCGGGATCGTCGAGATCCGCCACGGCCAGGGCGTCTTTGTAACTAACGAATCGACCCAGGTCAACGAGCCGTCCGCCATCACCGCTGCGCTCGAGCGTGGCGTGACCAACGAGTTTGTCGAGGCCCGGTTGATCGTCGAGGTGGAGGTAGCACGGCTCGCCGCGCGGCGCCGCACCGACGAAGACCTCGCCAGGCTCGAGGCCGCGCTGAAAGTACAGGAAGCGCGGTTGACTGGAAAGATCGATGATCTGGTCGATGTCGCGGCATCGTTCAACGTGCTGCTCGCCGAGGCCGCGCACAATGAAGTGCTCGCGGCCATGATCCAGTCGTTTGTGTCGCTGATGGTCGAGCGCGGGCCGCGGGTGTATAGCCTCGACGGCTTCGGTGAATGGGACCTCCAAGAACACCACGGACTCTACGAAGCGGTGCGCGATCGCGACCCTGACCGCGCGGCCCGGTTGATGCGCGAGCACATCGAAGAACTCGCCCGCCGATACCGCGCGGTCGGCGCCGCCTGAGATAGAAGCTCTCAGCCGCTGAAGGTCTCGACCTCGAACTCCTTGAACCCGTGGTCGACGTTGGTGTTACCCACACCGAAGTTGAACCCGATTCCCGGAGCCCCGGTCGCCCAGGTTTCGTCGGTCGCCGAAATCACCTCAACACCGTTGACGAAACCCCTGATCTCGCTGCCGACGATGCTCGCGGCGATTCGATCGCCGTCGACCACGCCAAACTCGGCTCCGGCTTGCCTCTGGATCGAGGTCCAGTCGCCGATCGCCCCGTTCCAGCGTACGATCTCGGCGTAGGCACCCTCGGCTTTGAGGCAGCGCCAGAATACCTCATACCCGCTGCAGAAATGCGGGCGCATGGTGTGGCGAAGCCGGAACTGCACCTCCTGGAAGTACTCACCACTGGGGTTCTGGGAGAACACAACACCTCTGGCGTGCTGGTCGGGTCCCCACTCGCCCGTCAGCACCGCGGTGGGATCGTCGTAGTCGCCCAGCGGAGCACTGTCGGTGTCGTCCAGGTTACCCTGCTCGGCTCGCTTCTCGGCCGCACCCATGCGGCTCACCGCTCCATAGCCGACACCATTCTTGGAGATGACATCGATCCAGTCGATCCCGTCCTTTCGGCCGTTGAGCCACATCCCTCCTTCGGAAATGGGATCCTCGTCGAACTCGAAATGCGTGCTATAAGACCTCACCGTTGTCGCCACATTCACTCCTCGTTGCTTAGGTAATTGCTGGCCCCACGCCGGCGGTGGCACTGCCATAGCGTCCGATCACCGGCCACACGTCGACAATCACGTCGTCGTCGATAACGTAATAGATGTCGTAGAAGTTCACGGTTGTCGGCGAGTATCCCGGGAAGAGTTCCACTCGATCGCCCACTCCCAACGTCGAGCCAGGAATTCAACTCGATGCCGGTGTGTTCTTCGTGGATGAAATGCACGCCGTACTCTATCCGGATCTTGGCGGCATCCCCAACCACCTCGGGGGCGGCGCGATCGATCCCGATCGCCTTGCGCCCGACGTCGAGCACCGCGTTTTGGCCCGCGCGGGAGATGATGGTGCCCAGCACCGTGAGGGCCGGGTCGAAGCCGGGCACCAGCGTGCGGTGGAATGCGTCACTGAAGATGTACGAGCCGGCGTGAATCTCGGTGATGCGCGGATTGGCCCCGGTGATGTCCCACGTGCCCAGGCCGCCGCCGGCGATGATCTCGGTGGTGAACCCCTTTCGGTCGAGCTCATCCGCTGTCCCCACGAGCACATCATTGGCCTCTCCAGCCTTCTTAATGCGGAGCTCACGGTCGGGCTCGAGCATGCAATGGCCCTCGTACCCGAGCAGACCTCGAAGTATCACGCCGGGTGAGCGATCGACCAGCGTCGCAAGCTCGATTGCGGCCTCCGGTGAGGCAACACCGGAGCGGTGCTGACCGACGTCGACGTCCACCAGGATGCCGATCTCGGTGCCCGCAGAGGCTGCGGCTTCGGATAGCTCGCGCACATTGACGTCGCTGTCCACCGCAACAATCACCGAGCCCAGGCCGGCCGCTCGGGCGGTCTCGGCTGACTTGACTGCGCCCACCACCTCGTTGGCCACCAGCAGGTCGGTGAAACCGCGGTCGATGAAGGCGCTCGCTTCCCAGATGGTGGCCGTGGTGAGACCGATCCCACCGGCGTCGAGTTGCATCTGGGCGAGCGCCGGGTTCTTGTGGATCTTTGCGTGCGGCCGAAGTGATGCCGGAACCGTCGACATCCGCTGCTTCATCTCGGCGATGTTACGTCTCACCGTCGGCAGGTCGAGCAGAAGCGCAGGGGTTGCCGGCGCGTCCCTCGGACGGCCGATCATGCGTCGCGGGATTTCCAGTCGTTCATCCGTGTTCGTCATGATCTGCCATCCGAGAGACGTTGTGGTTACGCTAGCATCAGAGCGCGTGCCGGTGGGTTGTCGCCACTTCCTCGGCTGTCTCCGCTCGCTCCCCGACAATCGCCCCGGCCTTGCCGAGCCAGTCCCGGTTCCCGCGGGCGTTCATCCCGATGATCACGACGATACCTGCTATCAGCCAGCCCGCCGCAATGTACGGCGCTAGGTCGTATGGCCATGCGAGGATTGGATAGAACGCCTTGTAGACGGAGTAGATCAGCACGACGCTGGTTCCCACCGGGAAGATGAAGTGCAGGATCCAGTTGAACTCGTCCCGCGCCTCACGCCAGTAGTAAACGACCACGGCGATGTTAGCGACCACGTACACGAAGATCACAGCCAGCACCAGGGTGTAGCCGATCGTGAGCAGGAAGATCTCGGTCGGGTTGAGCCACAGCGGCAGAATCAGTCCAAGCACCATCGAGAGGATGAACTGGGCTGTCACAGCGGTTGTTGGGGTCTTGCGCTCGGGATTGACTTTGGCAAAGGACGCCGGCAGCACGCCGCTTCGCCCCATGCCAAACCACATGCGGGTGGCCACGTTCTGGCAAGCCAGGCTGGCGCCCACGGTGGAGGTGAACATCGCCAGTAGGGCGAGCCACCACAGCGATCCCCAGTAGCGGTGAGAGAGCACCAGCGCGGGCAGCTCGCTCGAGCTGACCAGGCTGGGCAGCTTCTCCGTACCCCAGCCGATCGTCTGGCCCCACATCGCGATCACCAGCATGCAGCCGATGATGAAGATGGACCACATGGTCGCGCGGGGCACGTTGCGGCGGGGATTCTCGGTCTCTTCGGCCAGCGGCACCGCCGCTTCCCAACCGGTCAGCCCCTGCACCGTGAACACAATGGCCAGGGTGAACCCGCTGAAGGTTGCGATATCACCCGGGTTGAACCCGTAGGTGAACGATTTGAACGTGAATCCTCCCGGGCCGGGACTTGCGAGCCCCCACAGGCACAGGATCAGCACGATCAGGAATTCGGCAACACCCACCACAACGATTGCGCGGATCGAGAGCGCAATCCCCAGGTAGCCGACAAGTGCAATCAGCGGAATACCGACGATAACGATCATCCACCAGTGGAACCACGTCCACCCGTAGTTACTCTGAAGTTCGCCTTCGAGGATGTAACCAAAGAACGCGAACAGCGGCCCGGCGACGATCGGGGAGTAGAACGTAAACATCCATCCCGTCAAGAATCCGATGCGCGGCCCGAGCGCGCGGCTGACGTAGGTGTAGTACCCACCGGCGGAAGGAAACTTCTTGGCCAGCTGCACCAGGCACATGCCGAGAGCCAACACGATCAGGAAGCCGATCAGATAGGCGAGTGGGGCATGGGCCCCGGAGAACGACACAATAGTTTGCGTAAAAAAGAATGCTGCGATGGCTGGAGCGATATGCGTAACGTTCTGCATGATCGCGCCGGTGAGCCCGACTGCACCTGCCTCCAGCTCGGTCTCGGCGATATAAATCTCGCCGGACTTTTCGACAAAGTCAGGCGTACCTGCATGGGTGCCTTCGTCGGCCATTCTTCTCCTCTCGAACTGGTGGTGGCAGCGAAAACTTTTATGAAGAGCGACGGGACTTGCCGTCCGTTACTGAACGCTACTGGTTACCAAAAACGAGGATCACGAAATCGTCGGAGGCTCGCCTCCCAGGACTGCGCGGGTACGGACTACTGGTCTGATCACCGGCTCAGGCGATATTCGCAGAGCCCGGGGGGTTTGTCAAGACGCGGAACACGGCGGAGCCGGAGGGTCAGATGTTGCCCTCCGGAAGCACCTGCCCGCCATCGATCACGATCGTCTGTCCAGTGATGTACCCGGCCTCCTCAGAGGCCAGGAATCGCACCGCCCAACCCACGTCGGTTGGCTCCGCCAGGCGCTTCATCGGAATCGCCTGAATCATGTCGTCGACGAAATCCTTGCCGAACCGCTCGATTCCCGGAGTGCGCACGTTCCCGGGTTGGACGGCGTTCATCGTGATTCCGTCATCGATCAGTTCGAGCGCCGCGCTGCGCATGAATCCGAGCATGGCCGACTTCGAGGCGGCATAGGCGGACATCTGCGGCGATCCGACCAGTGGGCCGGTGATGGATGAGGTCAGCACGATCCGTCCATATTTCTGCTTCCGCATCGCCGGCAGGCTCGCCTGAACCGAATGGACGGCCCCTTTGACGTTGATGTCCATCACCCGGTCCCATTCGGCGTCGCTGATCTTATCCAGCGGCATCGAGGGGTAGATGCCCGCGTTCGCCGCCATGATGTCAAGCCGCCCGTGATCGCTCTCGACCGCCGCCACCATCGCGTCCACTGAGGCTCGGTCGACAACGTCCACGCACTGGGCCGATGCATCGCCCCCGCCGCTGCGAAGCTCCCGTACGGCCCGCTCACCCGCGTCGGGATCGAGATCGGCGACCACCACGTGAGCGCCCTCCTGCGCCAGCACCTGGGCGATCCCCAGACCGATGCCGGAAGCGGCGCCGGTGACAACGGCCACCCGCCCTTCGAGGTCCTTCATGGCTTCTCCTGACTGGATCGACAAGTGGTCTGCTCAGCAGCCCTGGAGAGGATGGACTACGGTTTCAGCCTTGTCAACCTGCCTCGGGAGCGGCCATAAGCGACAACCCAGTCACGCGTGCGATCGCCGAGCGAGGTGTTGCTGTTGGGGCCATGCTGTACGAGTTCGACTCCCCTGGGGTGATGCGAATCCTGGACTCCGCAGGGGTTGACTTCGCCATCTTCGACCTTGAGCACACCGGGTGGGATCGGGGCTCTCTGCGCACGCTGTATGCCACCGGTCGAGGCACGTCGGTGTACCCGATCACACGAGTCCCTAGGGCTGAGTACACGGCGATCGCCGGCGCGCTCGACGCCGGGTCGCGTGGCGTGATGGCGCCGATGGTGGAGACGCGCGAACAGGCCCAGCTACTGGTGCAGTCCTCCAAATATCCTCCCGCTGGCCGGCGCGGATTTGGTGTGCTGTTCTCGGATCAACTGCTGGACGGGCCACAGGCACTGACCGAACACACCAACCGCGATTCGCTGGTGATCGCGCAGATCGAGTCCACCACGGGATTGGAGAACGCCGAGGAGATCGTGGCCGTGCCGGACGTGGACGTGATCTGGCTGGGACAGTTCGACCTCACGCTCTCACTCGGTATTCCGGGCCAGTTTGACCATCCGACCTACCGCGACGCGGTCGACCGACTGCTCGAGATCTGTAGACGCAACGGCAAGCCGCTAGGGCAGATGATCGCCTCGACAGCGGAGGGTGCGGGGTTGCGCGAGCGCGGCTTTCAGGTGCTCGCCTACTGCGACGTGTGGGTGTTCGAGAATGCCCTGCGCGAAGAGATGGGCCACCTGCGCGGGCGGCCCGCGTGAGCGGACTCGGTCGCGCAGGTCTGGCCGGGTTGACCGCGCGCCTGATCCAGGCGGAGAGTTGTGATCCTCCGGGCGACGAAACGCGGGTTGCGGCCGTGCTGGATCCACCACTTCGGGCCGCGGGATTGGAGGTCGAGAACGAGGAGTTCGCCCCCGGCCGGCACAACTTGGTCGCGCGGCTGCGGGGAGCCGGCGCTAGTCCGGCTCTCGTCTTCTCGGCTCACATGGACACGCTTCCGGTGGGCTCGGCAACCTGGGCGCAGCCGCCGTTCTCGGGTGTCATTGAGCACGGCCGGGTGTACGGCCGGGGAGCCTGCGATATGAAGTCCGGGATGGCTGCAATGGTGTCTGCGGCGATCGCAGTGAAGGCGCGTACCGACGAGGGCCAGCCGCTCTTGGGTGACTTGATTCTGGCCTTCACCGGGGGTGAGAACTCGAGCTGCTTGGGCGCACGCCGCCTGGTCGAGACCGGAGCCCTGGCCGGAGCCGAAGCCGCGCTGTTCAGCGAGCCGTCGTCGCTCGCCGTCGTCAGCGCCGAGTGCTCCGCCCTGTGGCTGGAAGTGTCCTCGGAGGCTGGGGGTGGCAGCGACCCGATCGCTGCGATGGTGCAATTCCTGAGTTCGCTGGACGAGGTCCTCCCCCAGGACGAGCATCCGCTGCTCGGACGCGCATCGGGGCGCGTCGGTACCATCGGTGGCGGCGAGTTCATCAGTCGCCCAGCCGCTGCGTGCCGCGCACAGCTTGACCTGCGCCTGCTGCCCAACCACGACCCCGATCAAGTCGAGGCCGCGCTCACGGCGGCCGGTGGCGCCACGGTCAAACTCTCCCGACTGGACTTCAAGCCTGCCGTGGAGACGCCCGCCGACCATCCATTTCTGCGGGTTTGCCTTGAGGAGACCGCAATCGCACGGGGCGAACCGTCCGGCCCGATCGGGCAGCCTTTCTTCTCCGATGCATGCGTCCTCTGCCCGGGATTCGGGATGGAATTTGCAATCATCGGGCCGGGCACGGTAGGCGGTTCGGGCGCCGTCGACGAATCGTGTTCGATCGAGGACATTGTGAGCGCCGCGAGCATCTACGAGCGGATCGCCCTCCGCCGGTTGACCTGATCGGACCAGCAGCGGCCGTCGCCGCGCCGTTCGGCTCGACATGTGTTGACAAACATATATGTGGAGGCTTATATACGGCTATGCTCAGCAGCTTCGACGTGATTTCCGATCCCTCCCGCCGCCATCTGCTCGATCTGATGCGCAGCCGGCCCCGCGCCGTCGGCGAGCTCGCCAACGCCACCGGCATGAGCCAGCCCAACACCTCCCGCCACCTGCGGATCCTGCGAGAGGCCGGGATGGTGTCCAGCCGAGCAAGCGGCCGGCGCCGGGTGTATGAGCTGCGTCCCGAGGGCTTTGCCGAGCTGGTGGGCTGGCTGACGCCCTATGCGCTTTTGGCTACACGTTCTTGACGGCGGTGGCGAGGTTGATCACGGACTCTTTCGCGTCTCCGAAGAGCATGGTTGTCTTGGGGTCATAGAAGAGCTCGTTTTCGATGCCCGCAAAGCCGGTGTTCATCGACCGTTTCAGCACCACCACGGCGGCTGACTGGTCGACGTTCAGCACCGGCATGCCATAGATGGGGCTGCCGGGAGTGTTCTTAGCGGCGGGGTTGACCACGTCGTTGGCGCCAATCACGAGGGTCACGTCGGTGCGCTGAAACTCGTTGTTGATGTCGTCCATCTCATACAGCTGCGTGTAGGGCACGTCGGCCTCGGCCAGCAGCACGTTCATGTGGCCGGGCATCCGACCCGCCACCGGGTGGATGGCGTAGCGCACATCCACGCCTCGGGCCTCGAGCACGTCGGCCAGTTCGCGAACGTTGTGCTGGGCCTGGGCGACCGCCAGGCCGTAGCCTGGAACGACCACCACCCGGCGGGCGTAGGCCAGCATCACCGCCACGTCGTCGGGTGAGGTTGCCCGCACGTGCATGTCACCGCCGGGGCCGGCACCGGCTGCAGCGGTGCCGCCGCCGGTGCCGAATGCGCCGAAGATCACGTTGGCGATGGTGCGGTTCATGGCCTTGCCCATCATCTGGGTGAGCAGCGTGCCCGAGGCGCCCACCAGCGTGCCGGCGATGATCAAAACGTTGTTGGAGAGCACGAACCCGGTCGACGCTGTGGCCAGGCCGGTGAAGGCGTTCAAGAGCGAGATCACGACCGGCATGTCGGCGCCGCCGATGGCCAGCACCATCTGCACGCCCAGGATCAGCGCGAGCACCATGGCTGCGATCAGCAGCGTTTGGTTCTCATGGCCGGTGGCCAGGTACGCGCTCAGGATCAGCACGGCCGCGAACAGCCCGGCGGTGATCAGCTTCTGGCCGGGGACTGTCTTGGGGCTTCCGCTGAGCATCTCTTGGAGCTTTCCGAATGCCACCATCGAGCCCGAGAAGCTGAGTGAGCCGACCACCGCCGAGAACAGGATCGAGATGATGATCTTTGCCTGGATGTCGTCCGGGCCGCCGATGGCGTTGTGATAGTCGGAGAACGCCACCAACGCCGCCGCGCCACCGCCCAGGCCGTTGAACAGTGCCACCATCTGGGGCATCGCGGTCATCTTCACCCGGCGGGCTCCGATCGCGCCGGCGATCCCGCCCACCAGCGCGCCGATGATGATCCAGGTGTAGCTCTTGACCGAGTCGTCGCAGAGCGTGGCGATGATCGCGATGGCCATGCCCACCGCGGCGATCCGGTTGCCGCTGCGGGCGGTTGCGGGGGATGAGAGTCGCTTCAGGCCGACGATGAAGAAGATCGCGCACACCAGGTAGGCGACGCCGATCCAGTCGGCCTTACTCATCCTTCTTCTCCGGCGCCGGGCGTTTCTTGAACATCTCCAGCATGCGGTCGGTGACCAGGAACCCGCCGACCACGTTGGAGGCGCCGAAGGCCACTGCGATCGCGCCGAGGATGTTGGTGAGTGTCGACAGGTCGGCTCCGGCGACCAGGATTGCGCCCACGATCACGATCCCGTGGATGGCGTTGGTGCCCGACATGAGCGGCGTGTGCAGGGTGGTGGGGACGCGGTTGATCACCTCGATGCCGACGAACGCCGCCAGCACGAACACGGTGATCTCGATCAAGAGGCTTTCGTTCATGCGCGCTCCCCGGAGAGCAGTCGGGTGGTGACCTTGCCGTCGTGGGTGATGATCGCGTCGGCGGTGATCTCGTCTTCGAAGTCAAGTTGGAGCTGGCCGTCGGTAACCAGGTGATCAAGCACCGCCTGGACGTTTCTGGCGTACATCTGGCTGGCGTGAAGCGGCATCGTGGACGGCAGGTTGAGCGTGCCCACCACGATCACGTCGTGGGCCGTTGTGACCTCTCCCGGCACGGTCAGCTCGCAGTTGCCACCGGTCTCCGCGGCCAGGTCGACGATCACCGAGCCGGCCCGCATCGCCTCCACCGCCGAGGCGGGGATCAACCGCGGCGCCGGGCGGCCCGGCACCAGTGCTGTGGTGACAACCACGTCTGAGTCGGCGATGAACTCCTCTAGCAGCTCCTGCTGGCGGGCCTGCTGCTCGGGAGTCAGTGCGATCGCGTAGCCACGCTCGTCCTGGCCACCGCCGACGTCCAGCTCCACGAACTTGGCACCCAGGCTCTCGACCTGCTCCTTCACGACTGGGCGGGTGTCGAACGCCGACACCACGCCTCCCAGTCGGCGTGCGGTCGCGATCGCCTGGAGTCCGGCTACGCCGGCGCCCAGCACCAGCACCTTGGCCGGCGCGACGGTGCCCGCAGCCGTCATCAGCATCGGAAAGAAACGAGGCAGCCGCTCGGCGGCGATGATCACCGCCTTGTAGCCCGCCACCGTGGCCTGGGACGAGAGCGCGTCCATCCGCTGTGCTCTGGACACTCGCGGCACCGACTCCATCCCGAAGGCGGTCACCTCGGCGGCTGCCAGCGACTGCACCAGATCGGCGTCGATCAGCGGCCACACATAGCCGATCACCACCTGCCCGGAGCGCAGCCGGGAGACCTCGTCCTGCCCGATCTTTCCGATGTGGACGACGATGTCGGCGGCGCCCAGCACATCATCGATTGAGCCCAGGGTTGCGCCGGCCTCGCGGTAGGCGTCATCGGGCAGCGAGGCGCCCGCCCCGGCGCCTGCCTCGACCGACACCTCGAACCCGCCCTTCACCAGTCGCGAGACGGCATCGGGCGTCAGAGCAACACGGTGCTCTGACGGGGCGAGCTCGGCTGGGACACCCACACGCATAGCGGAGGATCGTACCGATCCCGCCGGAGCCCCCTCAGGTCAACCGTCGAGCCACGCCGACCGTCCACCGTTCGCGCTCCACACGACCGGAAAGAACGATTCGTCCATCTCGGTCGAGTCTCGGCGCCGGTAGCGGGAGTAGATCAGATCAGTGTGGTCGGGATCGAACCGGCTGTCGGCGGGCAGCAGGTGCGAGATCAATGCCCGGCGGTGCGCGCTTGCGGCAGTGTTTGGCCCTGATCCATGGAAGGTGTTGTGGTGGTGAAACGAGGCTCCGCCGGCTGCGACCACGACAGGGGTGAGGTCGAGATCGGCGTCGGCGCCGGCCGGGTTGGCGCGGCGCGCCGGGTCGAGCCAATCCGGTGGGGCGTGGAACTCTCCCCGGTTCTTCTCCGAACGAGGCCAGTGGTGTGAGCCGGTGACGAAGGTCATGGTGCCCGCTTCGGCTGAGGTTGGCTCCAGCGCAATCCAGCAGGTGATCATCTCGCCGGGCACGAGGTAGTCGAGATAGGCACCGTCCTGGTGCATGCCCAGAGACAGCGTGCCCGGTGGCTTCCAGATGCAGTTGTCCTGGAGGATGCGCACGCCGTCGTAGCCCATCAACTCGGCGCAGGCCTCACCGGTGTGCTCGCTCAGCACCTGTTGGGCGAGCACCGTGTCGGCCTTCCAGCCGTTACAGATCTGGCGGGTGCGGTTCTCCGGGTCGCGGCCGGACACCCAGTTGACCTCGTCGGGCCTGATGCCGGTCTCGTACTCCTCGCGAAAGATCGCTTCGAACCGGCTGCGCAGGAGATCGACCTGCTCGGCGGAGATGAAATCTCGCTCGACGATCAGGAAGCCGTCGCGGTCGAAGGCTGCACGCTGCTCGGAAGTGAACACGACGGGTATGTTACGGATGTGCACGAGACTTACGCAAGCGTCGCCGAGCTTCCCCTGCGAATTGACTCATACGATCTGGAGGGGCTCGAGCTCGACACAGGCGGGTGGGTGCGGCGGACAACGGTGATCCGGCTGCGTGGTGCCGGGCACGAAGGGGTGGGGGAGGACGTCACCTACAGCCCCGAGGAGCAGGTTGTGCTGCAGCAGGCGGGGCCGATCCTGCCCCTGGTCGGTGCCCACACCGTGGAGACCTTCTCGCGCCTGCTCGAGGGTCTGCAGCTCTTTCCTGAGCCTCCCGTGTGGGACGGCGCGATCAACTACCGGCGTTGGGGGTATGAGGCGGCCGCGCTCGATCTGGCGCTCCGTCAGGCTGACCTCAACTTGGCTACCGCCTTGGGAATCGAGGCCGCGCCGGTGCGTTTTTGTGCGTCGATGGGATTGGGCGAACCGCCCACCGCGGACGTTGTCCGTCGCTGGCTGGCGGTCAATCCGAAGCTTCGGTTCAAGCTGGATGCGACGGTTGAGTGGGACGATGCGCTGGTGGCGGAGCTGGCGGCCGCCGAGGCGGTGGATGTGGTCGATCTGAAGGGCCACTATGCGACCAACTGGATGGACTTCCCGGCCGACCCAGACCTCTATCGACGCGTCGCCGAGGGGCTGCCCGGTGCGCTGATCGAAGATCCTCGGCTTGAGCCCGAGACCGATGCGGTGCTGGCGACGCATCGCCCGCGGGTGACCTGGGACGCGCCCATCCACAGCGTGGACGACATCCGCGGGCTGCCGTTCGCGCCCAGGGTGATCAACTTCAAGCCGTCTCGGTTCGGCTCTGTGCGAGCACTGTTCGCGGCATACGATTACTGCCGGTCGGAGGGCATCTCCGGCTACGGCGGCGGCCAGTTCGAGCTGGGCCCCGGTCGCGGCCAGATCCAGCACCTGGCGTCGCTTTTCCATGCCGACGCACCCAACGACGTCGCTCCCTCGATCTATAACGAAGGCGTCAGCCCCGGCCTCCCGCCCAGCCCGCTGCCACCGCCATCAGCCCCCACCGGCTTCAGGTGAATAACTGAATAATTGGTGCCAGGCACCAATTATTCACCTGCCGCGCGTAGGCGTCGACAGACCGTTGTCTGGCTGATGCCGAAGGCCGCTGCGATCTCGATCTGGCTGTAGCCATGGTCGAAGTGCGCGGCGGCGAGTCCCGCATCCCCTTCGAGCGCCAACTCAGCGAGAGTGGGAGGCTTGGGGGCCCGCTCGCCGTCCGCCACGAAGCTCCGGTACGTGGCCGCATTTCCGTCAAAGTATTCGAGCGCCGATTGGCGGTCGAGCATGCGAGGAGACGGGCAGAGACCTGCCAGCGCCTGGTGGGCAGACCACGGCCAGAGTTCCTGGCGTTCCGTGAGTCCCGCACGCCAGGGATTGAGGGCGATGTAGCGGAAACTCTCGAGAAGATGCCCATCATGCCGGATCACCGAAGTATGAAATCGCGTACCGAACAGATGGCCCGTCGTTCCATGTGTCGCGTTGAACCTCTGGGCGTGCCTGGTTGTCAGCGAGTGCATACCTCTGGAGAGGCCCCTGACACCGACCCGTATCAGCAGGTGGGCGTGGTTCCCCATCAAGCAGTAGCTCAGGAGATTCCAACCGGTGAGTTCTCCGGCGTGTGAGAGCGCACCGAGGAAGGAACGGCGATCAGCGTCGTCGACGAAGATCGCTACTCCACGATTTCCACGCACGGTCACATGCTGCAGGGAACCTTCTGTTTGCTCTCTAGGGCGTCGACCCATGCGGCAAACGCTATGCGGAGACCGGGTCGTTGGACAGTCACGATCCGCAACGAAACAGCCTCGATTTCCGGCAGTGAATAATTGGTGCCTGGCACCAATTATTCAGAGCTTTGTTGTGTCGGGGCCTTGGCGTTCGCGGGTGGATTCGTAGGCTTCGATCTCGGCCAGGTTGAGTTCGGTGAGTGCGATGTCGTCCCAGCCGTTGAGCAGCCGCTCGCGGACGTCCGGGTCGGTCGCAAACGTCGCCTGGCGTCCTGAGGGCAAGGTCACCCGCTCGGTCTCCAGGTCGATCGTCGCCTCGGCCGGGGCGGCCTCGATCAGCTCGCGGATGTCGGCCCGTGACAGCTCCACGGTCAGCAGTCCGATCTTGGAGCAGTTGGTGCGGAAGATGTCGGCAAAGCTCTCTGCCACGATCGCGTCGAAGCCGTAGTCCTGGAGCGCCCAGGGAGCGTGCTCGCGAGACGAACCGCAGCCGAAATTCGCACCGGTCACCAGGATCGGCGCGCCGGAGAACTCGGGTCGCCGCAGCGGGAAGTCGGGATCCTTCATCCAGTCGTCGAATAGAAACTGGCCGAAACCCGTGCGCTCGATTCGCTTGAGGTACTGCTTGGGGATGATCTGGTCGGTGTCGACCGACTCCATATCCAGCGCCGCGACGCTGCCCGACACCTGCCGTACCGGCTTCATGCCAGCTCCCTGACGTCGGCCAGGTGACCGCTGATAGCCGCCGCCACCGCCATCTCGGGACTCATCAAGTGAGTCCGCCCGCCACGTCCCTGGCGTCCCTCGAAGTTCCGGTTGGAGGTGGATGCACAGCGCTGGCCGGGAGCCAGGATGTCGGGGTTCATACCCAGGCACATGGAGCAGCCTGCGCCTCTCCACTCAAACCCCGCGCGGCTGAAGATCTCATCCAAACCCTCAGCCTCAGCTTGAGCCTTAACTATGGCCGATCCGGGCACCACCATGGCGCGCACCGACTCGGCCACTCGGCGGCCGTTGACGATCGCCGCCGCCGCGCGCAAATCCTCGATCCGCGAGTTGGTGCACGACCCCAGGAACACCCGGTCGATGGCGATGTCCTGCAGCGGGGTGCCCGGTGTCAGGTCCATGTACTCGAGTGCGCGCTGATCGACCTCGCCGGCCGGCTCGGGTACACGGTCGGTGATCGCAGCCACCTGGCCGGGGTTCGTGCCCCACGAGACCTGAGGCGCGATCTTGGTGACGTCCACTTCGATTACCTGGTCGAACACGGCGCCCTGGTCGGTCGCCAGAGAGCGCCACTCGTCGACGGCTGCGTCGAAGTTCTCCGGTGCGCCCGGCCGGCCCTCGAGGTAGGCGAAGGTGGTGTCGTCGGGTGCGATCATGCCGGCCCGCGCGCCTGCCTCGATCGACATGTTGGCGATCGTCATGCGGCCTTCCATCGACAGTCCGCGAATAGCCTCGCCGTGGTATTCGACCACGTGCCCGGCGGCGCCGTCGGTGCCGATCTGGCCGATCGTGCCCAGGATCAGATCCTTGGCGGTGCAGCCCACGCCGAGCCCGCCCCGGTAGTCGATCAACATCGTCTTCTGGCGGCGTTGCGGCAGCGTCTGGGTGGCCAGCACATGCTCGACCTCACTGGTGCCGATCCCGAATGCCAGCGCGCCGAACGCGCCGTGCGTCGAGGTGTGCGAGTCCCCGCACACCACCGTCATCCCCGGCTGGGTGACTCCCAGTTCGGGGCCGATCACGTGCACGATCCCCTGTCTGCGGTGTCCGAGTGCGTACAGCACCACTCCGAACTCCTCGCAGTTGTGGGTGAGCGCCTCGAGCTGCAGCCTGCTGAGCTGGTCGGGCTCGCCCGGGCCGGTGGCGACGTTGTGGTCGGCGGTGGCCAGCGTACGATCGGGGCGGCGCACCTTGCGCCCGGCCAGGCGCAGGCCCTCGAATGCCTGAGGGCTGGTCACCTCGTGCACCAGATGCAGGTCGATGAACAGCAGGTCATAGCCGACCTCATGGGCCTCCCAGACCTTCTCGAACATCGTGCGTGGCGCCGTCATGAGCGGCATTGTATGCGTCCCTGACAGCCGGTGAACGCCTATGGCAACGATGGTGTGAGAGGCATCCGGCTATCGCTGGTTGAGCCGGCCGGCCGCCCAGGCGTAGGGTCGGGCAGGCACCAGCTGCAGCGCCTTGATGCCGACCGCCATCGGCAGTGGGAACGCGACCACCGCCTTGCCTCGCTCGATCCCGCGAACGATTCGCCGGGCAGCGTCATCTGCCTCGAGCAGGAACGGCATCGGGAACCGATTGTGGGACGTCAGATCCGTACGCACGAAGCCGGGACAGACCGTGATCACCGAGATCCCCAGCGGCTGCAGGTCGATCCGCAGCGCCTCCAGCATGTTGATCATCGCGGCCTTGGTCGGGCCGTACCCCTCCGACCGGGGGAATCCGCGGTAGCCGGCCAGGCTGGCCATGCCCACGATCGTGCCTGCTCGGCGGCGGCGCATACTGGGAAGCACCGCCTCGATTCCGTGGACGAGCCCCATCACGTTGGTGTCGAAGTGGCTGCGCACAAGTGCCGAGTCCCATGACTCGACCAGCACCTGCTGCCAGAACGCCGCGTTCATGATCGCGACGTCGATCTCGCCCAGTTCCTCCGAGATGCCGGCGGCCGCGGCCAGCATGGCGTCGCGGTCGGTCACGTCGACCGGCACCGGCAGCACGTCGCCGCCCAGCTCGGCCGCGATCTGCTCGAGCTTCTCGCCCCGGCGGGCACTGATCGCCACTCGATGCCCACCGGCCGCGTACACCCGCGCCAGCTCGGCGCCGATGCCCCCGGACGCCCCGGTCACCCACACCGTCTGCGGCTCGCTCACAGCGCGCCTCGCGACAGGAGGATCTGGGCATCGCCCACCGCACCGGTCGCGAATCCGGCCTCACAGTAGGCCAGGTAGAACTCCCACATCCGCCGGAACTCGTGGGTGAACCCGAGGGCGGCGACTCGCGCCTGCTGCGCAACGAACCGCTCGCGCCACTCGGCCAGCGTGCGCACGTAGTGCCCGCCGATCTCATCGTGGCGGCTCACCCGAAGGGCGGAACCCTGCGCCAGCGCGGCGTCGATCGCCTCCAGGGACGGAATCAACCCTCCGGGGAAGATGTACTTGTGGATCCACCCGAACTGCCGCCGGGTTGCGAGGAACCGCTGGTGGGACATCGTGATCGTCTGCATCGCCATTGCACCGCCGACTTGCAGCAGACGGTCGCAGGCCATGAAGAAGGTCGGCCAGTACGCCTCGCCGACCGCCTCGAACATCTCCACCGACACGATCTTGGAGTAGCGCCCGTCGATCTCGCGGTAGTCGCGTTCCAGCACCGTTACGCGGTCATCGACTCCGGCAGCCGCGATCCGGCTGATCGCCAGCTCCCGCTGGCTTGGGGATACCGTCACGCTGGTCACCCGGCAGCCCGTGGTGCGGGCGGCGTGGATCGCCATCCCGCCCCAGCCGGTACCGATCTCGAGCAGGTGATCGTCAGCGCCCAGATCGAGCATCGCGCACAGCCGCGCGTACTTGCGCTCCTGCGCCTGCGCGAGCGTGTCGCCGGGCTCGAACACGGCACACGAATAGGTCATCGTCTCGTCCAGGAAGAGCGCGAACAGCTCATTCGAGAGGTCGTAGTGGTGGACGATGTTTTCCACAGCCCGATCGACCGTGTTCTCGCCGCGCATCCCCAGTGACGGCTCGTACAGCCGCCTCAGCCGCTGCAGCGGCTGAGGGATGAGGGTTGTGAGCGAGGCGGCGAACACTCCCAGTACCGCCGCCAGGTCGGAGGCTGTCCAGTCTCCAGCCATGTAGGCCTCGCCGAACCCGATCTTGCCGTCGCGGCCCAGCCGTCGCCAGAACGCGTCGCGCTCGATCACCATCACCGGCGCTCCCGGGCTGGCCTCGCTGATCACACGTCCGTCCCTCAGCTCCACCCGCAGCGGTAGCCGCGCGACCGTGCGTTCGAACAGGCTGCGCGCTATCACCGCCCGCACGCGGCTGGGAGCGGCCTCGGGAACGTGGGGGCCGCGGCGGGTGCGAGTAACAGCCTCCATGGTCATCCCACGCCCTCCTGCACCTCGTGCACCGGGCGTGGTATGCGGCGCAGGCCGCGGGCGCGCAGGGCAACTCCGTGGAGATGGATCAATGCCGTCACCTTTGCGGTCATCAGCGGTTGTGACACCAGCATCCTCCTCACGTTTGGCTCGGTCAACTGCAGCTGCCGACCGGTCAGCGCGGCGCGAAACACGCAGCGCTCGTCCTGGAGCAGGTCCATGGTCACGTTCAGTCGGTTCCCCGGCGGGGCGAAGTTCATGCGGTAGCGACCGTCGACCGTCAGAAACGGTGAGACGTAGAACCGCTTGTCGGTCTCGCACCGGCCGCGCTGGTCGGGTCGCAGCAGGTAGCAGTGGCGCTCGCCGTAGGTGTTGTGCACCTCGGCCACCACACACACCGGCTGCTGGTCGCGATCGTGGCAGTAGTACAGCGAGAGGGGGTTGAATACGTACCCCAGCACTCGCGCGTTGGTGAGCAGCATCACCCGCCCGCCCTCCAGGTCGACCCCGTGCCCCGCGAGATAGTTCGTGAGGTTGGTCTTGATCGGGAGCGTGGGGTCGCCGAGGTGGTCTCGGCTGTGGATCGTGGTAAGCGCCCGGCGGTTGTACCCAAACGACGGCAATGCCTGTGACAGCTGGTCGAGTTCATCCAGATCGACCATCCACATGTACACGCCGTACTGGAACAGGTTGCGCTTGGGGGAGAGCCGGTGATGCATCAGCCGGCCCTGGTAGAGGCACGAGCGCATCACCAGTCACATCCCAGCGCCCGCGCTGCCTGCAGACCCGACCGGCAGCCGTCTTCGTGAAACCCAAAGCCATGGTACGCACCGCAATAGAACGTGTTTGCGACTCCCTGGAGGGACGGCAGCCGTTGCTGGGCGGCGACGGTGTCGATCGTATAGGTGGGGTGGTGGTACACCATCGACTGCAACCGGCTGTCGAGAGCGATCCGGTCGGTCTGGTTGAGTGTGACGCAGTACTCGACGGGCTCTCGCAGCGCCTGCAGGCGATTGAGGTGGTAGGTCACGTGCACGTTCGAACGGCCGCCGGTGGAGCAGCCGTCGAGCAGGTAATTCCACGACGCCCGAGCGCCGGCGGCGCGGGGCAGGAGCTGCGGATCGGTGTGCAGCACGGTGTGATTGGTGGAGTAGGAGAATGCACCCAGAATGTCGCGCTCATCCGGCGTGGGGTCGTCCAGCAGCGCCAGCGCCTGGTCGGGATGGGTGGCCACCACAGCGCGGTCGAATGCCTCGCCGTTGACCAGCACCCGGTCGGGCTCGCGGCGCAGCGAGTGCACCGGTGTGGACGAGCGCACCTGATCGCCGAGGATGTCGGTGACCCGCTTGACGTACACCCGGCTACCACCGCACACGGTCTTCCAGGTGGGGGAGCCTTTGACCGACAGCATGCCGTGGTTGGAGAAGAACTGAAACAGGTATCGGGCCGGGAAATCGAGCATTTCGGTGGTCGAGGATGACCATATCGCTCCGGTCAGCGGCAGCAGAAAATGGTCGCGAAAGTAGTCGCTGTAGCGGCCTTCCACCACGAACCGGCCGAGCGTCAGGCGGTCGCTTCGGGGATCGCTCAGGACGCGCTGTGCGTGGCGGTGAAAGCGTGTGATCTCGGCCAGCATCCGCAGGTATCGGGGGCGTGCCAGGGTGCTCAGCCGCGGGGCGACGCCAACCATGCCGCGGGCGCCGGCGTACTCGAGGCCACAGCCCTCGCACCGCACCCCGAAGGACATGTCGGAGTCCTGGATGCGCACGTCCAGCTCGGAGAAGAGGCGCAGCAGCGTGGGGTAGGTGCGCAGGTTCATGACGATGAACCCGGTGTCGAGCCCCAGCTCGCGGCCGTCGCCGGTGCGGACAGACACGGTGTGGGCGTGCCCGCCGACGCGCTCGTCCTGCTCGAACATCGTCACCTGGTGGTGCCGCGAGATCACATACGCCGCGGTCAGCCCGGCGATGCCACTTCCGATCACGGCGACTCTCAGTTGCTCCTCGGTATTCACACCAGTATCCGGCAGCCGCGATCGGCCGGCTGGTCGAATGCCCGGGCGATCTGCTCGTCCACCGGCTCGAGCCCCAGTGCCCCGAAGACGAACCGGCGGGTGAGCGTGTGCCACACCGATCTGCGGTCGAGCATGGTGTGACCGGACCGCGCCACCTCGAACCGGCACGTCCGGGCACCGGCCTTGCGCAGCCCCACCGCGAGGGCGTAGGAGCCAGCGGGGTCGGTAACCCGGTCGCGCAGGCCGTGCGCCAGCATCACGGTGCGTCCTGCGGCCTGCTCGATTGCATCCTCGGGGGTGATCCAGGTGGCCAGGCAAGCCACGGCCGTGACCGCCGGGTGGCCGCTGGCCAGTATCGCCGCCCGCGCACCCATTGAGTGTCCGACCACGCAGATGGGCGCGTCGTGGCGATCTGCCATCCGGTCGAGCGCCCACCACAGGTCGC
>CAWESH010000014.1:0-38316 GCA_963811675.1 uncultured Actinomycetes bacterium
GGCGCGCTAGTCTCATGCTGACTAGTCGCGGACCGCGTCGCTCTCATCCGGAGGATCTCCATGGCCATCGCCGTTGCCCCCACGCCCAGCGCAATCGATCGTCTCACCGCCGAGTTCCTCTCCCGAGATCATGGCCATCTGATCGGCGACGAGTGGGTGCCGTCGAGGTCGGGGCACACGTTCGCCGGTCGTACAACCCGGCCACCGGAAGCGTGATCGCGCATCGTCGCCCTCGGCGACGAGGACGACATCGACGCCGCCGTGCAGGCCGCCCGGCGGGCCCTCAACGGGCCCTGGTCGCGGCTTCCGACCGCCGAGCGCGCGCGGCTGCTGTTCGAGCTCGCCGACCTGATCGAGGCGCGCGCCGACGAGCTCGCGCTGATCGACACGCTCGACAACGGCAAGCCCTTCCGCGACGCGCGCAGGTCGGACATCCCGAGCGCCGTCGACGACCTGCGCGAGTGCGCGGGCTGGGCGACCAAGATCATCGGCGAGTCGCTGCGCGTCCCCGCACGGCAATGTCCACGCCTACACGGTGCGCGAGCCGGTCGGCGTCGCCGGGCTGATCGTGCCGTGGAACTTCCCGTTCATGATCGCGGTCGCGAAGATCGCACCGGCGCTCGCGGCCGGCTGCACCGTGGTGCTGAAGCCGGCCGAGCAGACGCCGCTGTCGGCGCTCATGCTGGGCGAGCTGATGCTCGAGGTCGGCTTCCCCGAGGGCGTCGTCAACATCGTCACCGGCGAGGGCGACGCCGGCGCGGCGCTGGTCGAGCATCCGGACGTCGACAAGATCTCGTTCACCGGCTCGACCGAGGTCGGCAAGTCGATCATCCGCGCCGCCGCCGGCAACCTGAAGCGGGTCACGCTCGAGCTCGGCGGCAAGTCGCCGGTCGTGATCTTCCCCGATGCCGACCTGGAGCTGCGCGATCGAGGGCGCCGCCGACGGCATCTTCGCCAACAGCGGCCAGGTCTGCGTCGCGAACTCGCGCCTGTACGCGCACCAGCGACGTGTTCGACCACGTGGTCGAGGGCATCGCCGAGCCGCGCCAAGACGATCAAGGTCGGCGCCGGGCATCGACCCCGACACCGAGATGGGACCGCTCGTCTCGCAGGAGCAGCTCGATCGCGTCTCGGCACTGCTCAAGTCCGGAGCCGCAGCGAGGGCGCACGCACGGTCATCGGCGGCAAGCCGACTCGACCGCGACGGGCTACTTCGTGCAGCCGACCGTGCTGGTCGACGCCAACTCCGACATGCGGATCATGCGCGAGGAGATCTTCGGCCCGGTGATCTCCGAGCACGTCGTTCGACGACGACGACCTGGAGCGGATCGCCGACGAGGCCAACGACACCACCTACGGCCTGGCCGCCTACGTCTGGACGCGCGACGTCGGCACCGCGCACAAGATGGCCGCCAAGCTCAAGGCCGGCACGGTACGGTCAACGGCGGCGACGCTCCCGGCCTGCCGTTCGGCGGCTTCAAGCAGTCCGGGTGGGGCCGTGAGAACGGTCGGATGGGCGTCGAGGCATACACCGAGGTCAAGTCGGTCGCGATCGCGCTCTAGCCAGGGCAGGGCATCGTACGGATCCTTCGATAGACCGCGACTATCGAAGGATCCGCTGAAACGATTGGATCTGAGAGTTCCGACGGCTGACCATCCGGCGTACCAACCCGCCCAACGGAGGTCACCATGGCAAAGGTTCTCTGCGTGCTCTACGCCGATCCGGTCGATGGATATCCGAGTTCATACGCTCGCGACGACGTCCCCAAGATCGAGCGGTACTTCGACGGCCAGACCGCGCCGACGCCCAAGGCGATCGACTTCACGCCGGGCGAGCTTCTCGGGGAGCGTGTCGGGGGAGCTCGGGCTGCGCACCTACCTCGAGAGCCAGGGCCACTCGCTGGTTGTGACATCAGACAAGGACGGGCCGGACTCCGAGTTCGAACGTGAGCTGGCCGACACCGACGTGGTCATCTCTCAGCCCTTCTGGCCGGCCTATCTGACCGCCGAGCGGATCGCCAAGGCGCCCAACCTCAAACTCGCGATCACCGCCGGCATCGGATCTGATCACGTCGATCTCCAAGCGGCCATCGATCGGGGAATTACGGTCGCCGAGGTCACGTATTCCAACAGCATCAGCGTGTCCGAGCACGTCGTCATGATGATCCTCGGCCTCGTGCGAAACTACATCCCGTCGTACCAGACGGTGATCGACGGCGGTTGGAACATCGCCGACTGCGCCGCTCGCTCGTACGACCTGGAGGGCATGCAGGTGGGCACCGTGGCCGCCGGCCGGATCGGCTCGGCGGTGCTGCGACGGCTGAAGCCGTTCGAGGTCGGGCTGCACTACACCGATCGTCATCGCCTGCCCGAGGCGGTCGAGCAGGAGCTGGGACGTGACCTGGCATCCCGATGCCGAGTCGATGGTGCGCGTCTGTGACGTGGTCACCATCAACGCGCCACTGCATCCCGAGACCGAGCACCTGTTCGACGACGAGCTGATCTCCAAGATGAAGCGCGGCGCGTATCTGATCAACACCGCCCGCGGCAAGATCTGTGATCGCGACGCCATCGTGCGGGCACTGGAGAGTGGACAGCTGGCCGGGTACGCCGGTGACGTGTGGTTCCCCCAGCCTCCGCCCCAGGATCACCCGTGGCGCACCATGCCCCATCACGGAATGACCCCGCACACGTCGGGTACCAGCCTCTCGGCGCAGGCTCGATACGCCGCCGGCACGCGCGAGATCCTCGAATGCTGGTTCGATCAGCGTCCGATCCGCGACGAGTATCTGATCGTGGACGGCGGAGCGCTGGCCGGGGCGGGGCACACTCATACAGCGCCGGCGACTCCACGGGCGGCTCCGACGAGGCCGCCAAGTTCCAGGCGACGCGATGAGCAGCCGCGAGCAGGTGACCGAGAGGATCCTGGCCGCCAAGGTCGAGCGGGGCGTGAAATGGGCAGACGTGGCGGCCCGCGTCGGTCGCAGCAAGGAATGGGTGACAGCCGCCTGCCTGGGACAGATGACGCTGTCGGACGAGCAGCGGGTGGTCGCCGACGTCTTCGGCCTGCGTCCCGAAGAGGCGGCCTGGCTGACGGTCGTCCCGTACAAGGGCAGCTTGCCCGGCGATGTTCCGTCTGACCCGCTGATCTACCGATTCCACGAGCTCGTGAGCGTCTACGGCACGACCCACCTACTGACCACGAGTCGGTCGACGACGACCGCCTGCGCACCTTGGTCACGGACGCCGATCCCGAGAATGTCCTGCATCGCAGGGCCTTCCGGTGGTACCGTTGCCGCAGACTCGAGCAACGCCAACCGAGGGGGTCAGAGATGGCTGGGACGTATCAGGGAGCGTGCTTGTGCGGGAAGGTCGAGTACGAACTCACAGATCCGGAGAGGCTCGGGTACTGCCACTGCAGCCGATGCCAGCGATGGACCGGCGAGAGCCTGGCCGGAGTGATCGTGGCGGCCGCGAATTTCCACTTCACCAAGGGGCAGGAACTGGTCAGCCGCTATGAGAGCGAACTGGCCCCCCGTAACTTCTGCAGCAACTGCGGCTCGAGCATCTACGACGACCTGGGTGAGAGCTATTTCGTGGCGGCCGGGTTGATGCGTGATCTCGACCTCACTCCGAGCTTCCACTGGAACGTCGACTACATGGCGAGTTGGCATGTGATCGGCGACAACGCGCCCCAGTACGCCGAGCTCGGATAACTACAACTCCTACGACAACAGGTGGCAGTGGCGACGGCGGGAATTCGAACCCGCGGATCGTTGCGGTCGCCCGGCGGCGTTGGTCAGAACGACGCTCTCGTGAGGTTCCTAGCTCGCGACGCTTTTTTTCTCCCGGACGCCCGCACCGACGCGCTGCTTGGTGTGACATTCATTGCGTAGCGCCGCAGATCGTGCGAATCTATGAAGGACCGCCGGATCACCGGCTCGTCGGGGAAAAGGAGTTCACGGAATGACGATTCTCTCGGACTACCCACCGTTCTTCTCGGTGCTTTGGACGATGGCGGTGTTCTTTGCGTGGATTATCTGGTTTTGGCTTCTGATCACGGTGTTCTCCGACCTCTTCCGAAGGCACGACGTCGGCGGCGGTACGAAGGTGCTGTGGATGATCTTTGTGATCATCCTCCCGTATCTGGGAGTGTTCATTTACCTGATCGCCAACCACAACAGCATGACCGAACGCGCGATGAAGCAGCAGCAGGCGGCACAGCAACAGCTCGATGAGCACATCCGGTCGGTCGCACCTCCCAGCGCGACGGCTGACATTGAGAAGGCCAAGCAGCTGCTCGACAGTGGCGCGATCACCCAGGCCGAGTACGACATCGCTGAAAGCAAAAGCTCTGGCCTCGACGTGACCCCGTTCGAGGGTCCAAGGTCAGCCTTGGCTCGCGAGATGACCGCGGCAGACAGCGAGAGCGCGTCGGAGGAGGCTTCAGGGAATCCGCGGCTCGCGATTCTGCTGTCGATGGCGATGTTCGTACTGGTGGTGGAC
Organism: uncultured Actinomycetes bacterium; assembly: GCA_963811675.1. Classification (GTDB taxonomy): domain Bacteria; phylum Actinomycetota; class Thermoleophilia; order Gaiellales; family JAICJC01; genus CAVPTL01. The sequence goes on from CAWESH010000014.1 coordinate 4,507, forward strand.
ACGTCGGTGATGAACGTGTCGATCGCGGCGGTGGTCGATGATCTCGGCACCACCGTCAGTGGTGTCCAGTCTGCGATCGCGATCGAGGCGCTGGTATCCGCCGCGTTTATCCTGATCGGGAGCAAGGTGGGCGATCTGATCGGCCGCAAGCGAGCCTACGTGCTGGGCCTGCTTGCCTACGCAACCGGCGCCTTGGCGATGGCACTGGCCCAGAGCCTGACTCCTGTCATCATCTTTTGGGCGGTCGTGGGTGGTCTGGGCGCGTCGCTGTTGCTGCCCGCGATGCAGTCGCTGATCCACGGCAACTTCGAAGGGACGGCTCAGAAAAAGGCCTACGCGTTGGTCGGGGCTGCCGCCGCGATCGCCGCCGCAGTCGGGCCGCTGCTGGGTGGGTTCATCACGACCTATCTGTCGTGGCGGATCGCGTTTCTGCTCGAGGACGTGATCATCCTGGTCGTGCTGGTCAACATCAAGCTGATCCGCGACGTGCCCTACACCGGGCCCCGGCACATCGACCTGGTTGGCGCCGGGCTGTCGGTCGTTGGGCATGGGCGGGATCGTGCTCGGGATCCTCGTCTGGCAGGAGGGCGGCGAGGCTGTTGGCGCGCTGCTGATACTCGGGGCGGTCTCGATGGGCGCGCTGGTCTATTGGCTTCTGCGACAGAAGCGCCTGGGAAAGCCGACGCTGATCGACCCCGACCTGTTCAAGTCCATGATCTTCCGGTTCGGGATCTCCGAGCAGATGCTCCAGCAGATCGCGCTGGGCGGCACCATGATCGCGCTTCCGATCTACCTGCAGATGGTGCTGGAGTACAACGCGATGGAGGCGGGACTCTCGCTCGCCCCGCTCTCGCTGAGCATGTTCGCAACCGCGCTGCTGGCAGCGAAGCGGGCCGGAAACCGGCGCCCGAGCAGCATCATCAGGGTGGGATTTGGGCTCCTGACGATCGGGCTCTTGGTGTTGATCCCGATCGTGCCGCGGGCAGACTCCGGCTGGTATCTGGTGATCCCGCTGATGATCGCGGGAGTCGGGTTGGGTCTGCTGGTATCGCAGCTCAACAACTACACGCTGTCCCCGATCTCCGAGGAGCGGGTCAGCGAAGCCGCCGGTGTGAACTCGGCCGCCGGATCCTTCGGGCTGTCGTTCGGCCTGGCATTCGCCGGCGCGATCATGCTGGCGACGCTCTCGCTCACCTTCACCCACATGGCCGACGCCAGCGCCGTCCTCACCCCGCCCCAACAGCAACAGGTCTCAAAAGCACTCGAGGACGACGCTGAGGTGATGAGCAACACCAAGCTCGAAGAGCTGCTCGTCGGCCAACCCAAAGCCACGCAGGCTGAGATCATCCGCATCAACACCGACGCGCGCCACATCGCATTGCAGGTGGCGCTGCTGATTCCGATCCTGGCCGGACTCGTGGGGCTGTTCAACTCGTTTCGGATGATGCGCCTGCCAGACCCCGCACCGTCCAGCGCTGCCGAAGGAATGGTTCTCGGCTGACCGCTCCCACCACGCAGAACGACGCGGGCAAACATCCGCGGCTGGCGGCGGTTGCGGGGCTTCGGGTGCTCACCTCCTACGAGCGGTCGTGGCTGCCGAAGGATGTCGTCGCCGGGCTGGTGCTGACGACGCTGCTCGTACCGCAGGGGATGGCGTATGCAGAGCTTGCGGGGCTGCCGGCGATCACCGGGTTGTACACGTCGATCCTGTGTCTGATCGGCTACGCCGTGTTCGGGCCGTCACGGATCCTCGTGCTCGGCCCCGACTCGTCGCTCGGCCCGATGATCGCGGCAACGATCCTTCCGCTGATGGGGGCCAACGGCGATCCCACCCGCGCGATCGCGCTGGCGTCGATGCTTGCGTTGATGGTCGGAGCGGTCATGCTGCTCGGCGGTGTCGCCCGGCTCGGGTGTGTGGCCGACCTGCTGTCGAAGCCGACCATGATCGGCTACATGAACGGGCTTGCGATCACGATCCTGGTTGGCCAGCTGCCCAAGCTGTTCGGGTTCTCGGTCGACGCTGACGGGTTCATCGCCGAGGCCAGAGCATTCATCAGCGGCGTCGCAGACGGGGACACCGTCACCGCCGCGCTTGCGATCGGCGTGCTCGGACTGGTGGTCATGTTCGTGCTCCAGCGGGTACTGCCCAAGGTGCCGAGCGTGCTGGTGGCGGTGGTGGTCTCAATCGTGGTGGCAAATCTGTTCGACGTCGCGCAACGAGGCGTCGACCTCGTGGGGACACTGCCGCAGGGCTTTCCGCCGCTGACCGTGCCTGATGTCAAGGCCTCGGACATCCCGATTCTGATCGGCGGAGCGTTGGGTATCGCACTGGTGTCGCTGGCCGACACGATCGCGACGTCGTCGGCGTTTGCGGGCCGCTCGGGCGAGGAGGTCGACGGCAACCAGGAGATGATCGGAATCGGCGCAGCCAACGTCGCGGCCGGACTCTTTCAAGGATTTCCGGTCAGCACGAGCGGTTCGCGAACCGCCGTCGCCGAGCAGGTGGGCGCCAAATCGCAGGTGACGGGACTGGTCGGCGCGGTGGCGATCGCGGCGATGCTGCTGCTGTTCCCAGGGCTGTTGCGCGACCTTCCCCAGCCCACGCTCGCGGCGGTCGTGATCGCCGCGTCGCTCTCGTTGGCAGACGTGCCCGGCACGATCCGGCTGTGGAATCAACGCCAAAGCGAGTTCGCACTCTCGATCGCCGCGTTTCTCGGAGTCGCACTGCTCGGCGTGCTGCCCGGCATCGCCGTTGCCGTGGCGCTCTCGGTGATCAACGTCTTTCGCCGCTCCTGGTGGCCCTACCAAACACAGCTCGGCCGAGTCGAGGGCATCGCGGGCTATCACGACGTTTCCAGCTACCCGGTGGCCGAACTGCTCCCCGGCCTGGTGGTGTTCCGATTCGACGCGCCGCTCTTTTTCGCCAACACCCGGACGTTTCGAGAGCAGGTTCTCAAGCTCGCATCGACCGACCCACCACCTGTGTGGATCGTGATCGCTGCAGAGCCGATCACCGACGTGGACACGACCGCCGCGGACATGCTCGAGGATCTGGACGAAGCCCTCAACGCCCGCGGTGTGTCGCTCGTGTTCGCGGAGATGAAGGATCCGGTGCGCGAGAAGATCGAGCGCTACGAACTCACCCGCACGATCGATCCAAACCACTTCTATCCCACGCTCGAATCCGCGATCGCCGCGTACCAGGCGCAGACGGGGGCCAGGTGGACGAGCGGATCGTCACTCGACGGCTAGGGGGCGTCTGTCTGCGGGGCTTCTGACTCGTGACGCACGATCGACTTGCCGAACTCCCAGAGGACGAACAGGATCAGGGCAGGCAGCGCGCCGATCAGCCATTGCCGGCCGGTGAGCACCTGCGTGTTGAGCAGCGACGTCAGTGCCCCACCGCGGGCGATCATCAGCGCCAGCGCAACCTCCACCACGACGGTGACGTTCACGGTGTTGTTGTCGAACGTCTCGGTGCGCAGCACCGATCCGGTCTGGTCACGGCATTCCAGGGCTGCCACCACCAGCATCAGCGAGAACCCGACCAGTCCCATCGTGCTGCCGATCGCGACGCTGTCGTACTGATCCTTCCCGTAGACGATCACGAGGTCGATGGCGACCGACATGAAGAGACCCGCCAGCCCCACCGTCCGCAACACAGCCGGGGACATGATCGAGTCGGTGCGGGGGCGGGGTTTGCGCGCCATCAGCCCGGGGGTCTCCTTGTCGAGACCCAGCGCGATTCCCGACCGGGGCGGTGATCAGGAAGTTGATCCAGAGGATCTGGGCGGCCGAGAACGGCTGCCCGCCGGCGATGTTGAGCAGGCTCGCCAGGAGAAACGTGACCACGTAGGTGACCAGTGCCACCATCATGAACCGGATGTACTTGAGCATGTTGTCGTAGAGCTTTCGGCCCTCGGAGACGGCACGCACGATCGTGGCGAAGTTGTCGTCGGTGAGGATCATCTTGCCCGCGTTCTTGGCGACCTCAGTACCTGAGCCCATGGCGATGCCGATGTCGGCGGCCTTGATCGCCGGGGCGTCGTTGACGCCGTCGCCGGTCATCGCGACCACATCGCCCTTCTTGCGCAGGGTCTCCACCATCAGCACCTTGTGCTCGGGTGCCACCCGTCCGACCACGCCGATCTTGTCGATCCGGTCGAGCCGCTCCTGCTCGGAGAGCGCCGCAAAGTCGGAGCCGAGGATCGCCTCACCGGGGATCTCGAGCTGCTTTGCGATCGCAGCGCCGGTGACGATGTCATCGCCGGTCACCATCCGTACCCGGATATTTGCGTTCTGGGCGTTTCGCACAGCGTCCTTCGACTCTGCTCGGGGGGGATCGATCATCCCCACCATCGCGGTCATCTGCAGGCCCGTCATCAGCGACAGCAGGTCTCCGTCGGGATCAAACTCGGCTGCGGCGATATCCCGCGTGGCCGCCACCATCACCCGCAGGCCCTTACCGCCGAGGCGATCCATCTCCTGGGCCGCTCGTGCGCCCTCATCGTCACCCCACGGCACGCTCTTGCCGTCGGCCAGAGCTGAGCTCGCCCGGCCGATCACCGCCGGTCCGGCACCCTTGACGAACGCTCGCACAACGGCGTTTCCGGAGTCGTCGGTGGCATCGGCAAACACCGCCATCAGCTTGTAGGTGGGATCGAACGGCAGCGTCGCGCGCCTCGCGTAGGTGGCCTGGGTGGCGTCCACGTCGATCTTGGCCTTACTTCCCAGCACCAGCAGCGCACCTTCGGTGGGGTCGCCGACCACCTTGCCGTCGACCAGCTTGGCGTCGTTGGCGATCAGAAACGGCAGGATCGCCTGCTCGATCGTGTTGGTGTTTCCGGCGGTGTGCTTGACGTCGCCGTCCAGGCCGTAGCCCATCCCGGTGATCTCGTAGCGGTCGGTCGGGTCGATCACCTCAACGACGGTGACCTGGTTCAGCGTGAGGGTGCCGGTCTTGTCCGAGTTGATCGCCGAGGTCGAGCCGAGTGTCTCGACCGAGGCCAGGCTCTTCACCACAGCGCCCTCTGCGGCGAGGGTGGTGGAGCCCCTCGAGAGGATCACCTGCAGCACGGTCGGCATCGCCATCGGCACGGCCGCCAATGCCAACGCGATGGCGGTCGTGAAGATCGTCTGGGCGGACTGGTCGCGAGAGATCCCGAGCACAAACATGATCGCGATGGTCAAACCGGCGGCACCCGCGATCCACAGCGTCAACGTGTCCAGCTGCGCAGTCAATGGCGTCTTCAGGGTGGGCGTCGACTTCAGCATCCCCGAGATCTTGCCCACCTCTGTGTCGGCGCCCGTCCCGGTGACGACCATCACGCCGCTGCCGTGGGTGACGGGAGAGTTCATGAACGCCATGTTCGACTGGTCTCCCACACCCGGCTGCTGGTCGGTGATGACATCAGCGTCCTTGGATGCGGGCACGCTCTCACCCGTCAGCCCGGACTCGTCGATCTGCAGGGACGCGGCCTGGATGATGCGACCGTCGGCGCAGACGTCGTCGCCGGCGGTGAGCAGCACCACATCACCGACCACGACCTGCTCCGCGTCGATCTTGACCTCCGCCCCATCTCGCCGCACCCGGGCGGATGCCTTGAGCATCGACTGCAGCGCGTTCATGGCGCTTTCCGCCTTGCCCTGCTGCCGCATCCCGCCCAGCGCGTTCAACGCTGTGATCGCCAGCACAGCGACGCCGGTGGAGATCTCGCCGATCAGGATCGAAGCAACCGCCGCCGCGACCAGGATGATCTGCATGTAGCTTCGGTACTGGGCCAGGAACTGCTTCCAGCCGGGCACCGTCGCCTCGGCAGGAAGCGCGTTTGGCCCGTTCGTCTGCAGCAACTCAGCGGCCTTGGCCGCGGACAGGCCCTCGGCGGGGTCGACCCCGAGTTTGCTCGAGACCTCCTGCGGCGTCAGCGCATACCAGTTGCCCGCGACGGTGATGTTGTCGTCAGCCGCCACGTTACGAGAAGCTCGTGGGGATGTTCGGCCGCGACGACTCCGGCTCGACGTACCCGTCTCGGCTCGGCGGTTTCGGCATCTTCACGTCCGGCGACGCGAGCGGCTCGTAGGGTATTTGGCTGAGCAGGTGGGAGATGATGTTGAGCCGGCCGCGCTTCTTGTCGTCGTTGTCCACGATGTGCCACGGCGCCCACTCGGTGTTGGTGGCGATGAACATGGCATCGCGGGCGCGCAGGTAGTCGTACCGGCGGCCGTAAGACTTCAAGTCCGTTGGCGAGAGCTTCCAGATCTTGCGTGGGTCATCGATCCGGCTTTCGAGTCGCCGGGTCTGCTCGTCTCGGCTGACGTTGAGGAAGTACTTGATCAGGATGATCCCGTCGTCGACCATCGCCTTCTCGACCAGCGGCACCATCCGCAGGAACCGCTCGGTCTGCTTGCCGCTGTGCAGTAGCCCAAGACCGGCTCGACGCCGGCGCGGTTGTACCAGCTGCGATCGAAGATCACGACCTCCCCAGCCGACGGGAAGTGGGCCATGTAGCGCTGGATGTACATCTGCGACTTGACCCGCTCATCCGGGGCCGGCAGCGCGATGTGCTTGAACACGCGCGGGCTCGTGCGCTCGGTGATCCGCCGGATCGTGCCGCCCTTGCCGGCGCTGTCCACGCCCTCGAACACGACGCAGATCCTCGCGCCGGTCGCCTTGACCCACTCCTGCATGGCGACCAGCTCGCCCTGGAGGATCCTCATCTCGCGCTCGTAGGCTTTCCGCTTCATCTTCTCCGCCGGTTCCACGTCGTGATGATCCTTGCTCTTGCTCATCTCTCCCGCCTCCGACCGCTTCGGTGATTCGAACGAGTTAGGGCATGGATAATTTACGGCACTGGCCTTTGCGCCGTGTGCAATCCGCAAAACGGCGAAGTCGACGCCACTGTTGCTCGATGCGTTGCGGCACCCCTCCGCGGCGATACGAGTCGTGGGCTCAGGCGCCGCGGTCGGCGCTGTTGGTCTCATCAATCATTTCGCGCGCGACTTGGGCGGCTTCTTGGACATCCTCGATCTCGCCCAGTCCTCGCTCCGATACTCGGGCTCGGTCCGGGTCATCGTGAAGTCGCTGTAGGGCTCCCACAACGCTTCGTCTAGCTGCCCGATATCGGCTCCATGGATGCCCGGAGCGTCGCGTCGATGTCCTGAGTCGCGCGTGCCCGGAGCAGCAACCGAAGCTCCATCGCGATTCCGCCCTTGGCGACGAACAGCGGCTCGTCGCGCTCGTTCCGGACGCGGTCGAGAGCCGCGGCGACCGCCAGGTAGGAGATCTGTCGCTGCTGCCGCATGACGGCGATGCCCTGATCGAGGGAGGGCCGACGTGTGAAGGACTCCAGCATAGAAACCACGCATCCGTACCGAAAACAGTACGTTCTTGGAAAGAATTTTAACTGAACAGTACCGTTTTCAGTACGATTTCGTTAGAATGAGGAGACCATGGCACTGAAACCGACATACCGACGCCGGCTCCACGAGCGAGCTCTCGAACAGTACGGGTACGTGACGACCGCTGATGCCGACGATCTCGGCATCCCTACGGTCGAACTCAGAAAGCTGGCATACCGGGGCGGCCTCGAACAGGTCGGCCGAGGGGTGTACCGGTTTGAGGACATCCCCCATGACGGCAAGGAACAGTTTATGGAAGCTGTTTTGCTCGTCGGAGGTGACGCCTACCTTGTTGGCGGCGCCGTCCTAGCCCTCCACGATCTGGCCTTCGCCAACCCACCACGTATCCGCGTGGCAACCACTCGCCATTCGCGAAAGCATCTTCCCGCCTTCGTCGAGGTCGAGCAGCGTGAGTTGCCCAATGACGGCATCACCCTCTATGAGGGGATTCCAGCGACGACCGTCGGGCGGGCGATCTTGGACTGCCGCAACGAGATCATGACTGACCGGCTGATCCAGGCGACACACGAAGCGGCCCAAACCGGACTGATGCGAAAGAATGAGGCCGGCTATGTCCTCCACGAGCTCGAAATGGCGACATGACCGAACCAGACCGAGAACCGCCGCGAACGCTCGGATCTCTCAAAGATCGCATCAACAACATCGCCAAGAAACGAGACGGCGAGCTGATGTACCGCATCGAACGAGTGATGGCAAACGCCATCGTCGGACAGATGCTTCCAGAAGGTGTGATCAAAGGCGGAACCGGGATGAAGCTCCGACACGGAGGCTCACGACACCCGGTTCACGCCAGACCTCGACACTGCCCGAGCCAACTCGCTGACCATCGAGAACTACGCCGACGAGTTAGCGGCAAATCTGGCGACCGGATGGGCCGGGTTCACCGGCACCCTCGAACAAGGCGAGCGGGCGCAGCCCAAAAACGCCCCCGAGGATTACATCATGCAGCCGTACAAGCTCCGGTTGAACTATCGAGGCAGCGCATGGGTGACGGTCACGTTGGAAGTCGGGCACGACGAGGTGGGCAGTACCGAGGAGCCAGAGACCGAAGTAGCCGAAGCGGTACTCGAACTGTTCGATCAGGTCGGTCTTCCCCGCCCCGACAACCTCTCGGTGATCCACCCCTACCACCAGATCGCCCAGAAACTCCATGCCTGCACGTCAGTCACCAGAACCGGTCAGAACGAACGGGCACACGATCTCGTTGATCTGCAAATAGACGCTGCCGCCGACCCGAAATTTGACTACGCCAAGATCAAGGTGATCTGCATGCGACTGTTCGCCTCTCGCAAAGCACAATCATGGCCGCCGACTGTCGTCCAACACGACAAGTGGGAGACGATCTACAACGAAGCAGCCGAAGGGATCCCCGGCGTATTCCGCAACGTGGCCGAAGCGGTCACCTGGGCCAACGATCTGATCCGAAAGATCGAGGCCGCCAGCTCGGAGACAACTGAGCCCGAGTAGCTCGCGGTTGGTCCATGGGGTCACGAGTCGGACATCCCACCCGGCGCCTCAGGCCGCCCGGTCGCTGACCCTAGCAAGCTGACGTTACGCAATTTCAACGGCGCCATCCCGTTCTCGCCCAGGGTCAGCCTCTGCCGAACGGGAAGCGGATCACCGCCGGCGACCCTAAAGGAACCACCCCAGCCCGCTCCTCACCACACCGAGGGGTGGGCTTCGCCACGCCATGAACCAGCCGGCCTGACCGTCATGTGAAGGCCAGGCTGGTTCGAACGGGAATTCGGCCTCAAAATTGCCAAGTTCTGAAACAGTTCGTGAAACACACCAATGGAGGCGGCGGGAATCGAACCCGCGTCCATGACCGCACGAAGAAAGCGTCTACAAGCGTAGTCCGGGTTTGAGATTCGCCCTTGGGCTGCCCCCGAACAGGCCACCCTACGGACTAGCCCGTCTTTGAAGTCCCGGTCGGCGGCGCAGGCGCTCCCCCTTCCAGCAAGCCCGTTAGCTGACGCCGGCGAATCCCTCCCACGGGCCGGAGGGGCCGACGCGCTACCTAATTAATTAGGCAGCGAGTGCGAGATCATTTTCCGCACTTGCGGTTTTCCAGGGATTTTACGAGGCCACCTGGAACCTCGGCTTGCAACCTTCCCCGAGAAACGACCATGTCGAAACCAGTACGCCCCCAGGAACCACCCACCCATTCTACCGGGCGGCGCTACTCGCCTTCGTAGTACTCCACGCCGCTGGTGCGCTTCACCATCAGGTCGTCGGCGCGGTTGCCGGTCCAGATCCCGATCTTGTCGCTGTCGGGGTAGACGGTCGCGCCGGGGTGCGTGATGTTGGAGTACATCAGCACCCGCACCGTCTCGTCGGTGTCGTTCTGGACGCGGTGGGCACCGGCGGGGCCGGACGGGAAGAACACCAGATCCCACTGGTCGAGCTGATCGGTGCCCTCGGGGTGGCGCACGGTCGGCCGGCCCTGCAGCACCAGCAGCCACTCCTCCTCGCCGTACTCATAGTGGTACGGGCAGAGCGTCTCGCCCGGGGGCAGCTCGTACACCGTGGAGCCGGTGCCGGTCGCCTCCACGGACGGGCCGATGCGGAACATCCCCGCCTTGAACCCCTCGGGATCGGCCGAGTCGTACTCGAAGGTGGGGTCGGCAATCGAGACGCGTTTCACAACGGCGCCATCATACCCACGGTTACCCTGCAGGAACGTGAACCGACTTCTCTATCCCCTGGTATTCGTCGCCGGCGCCGGCACGATGGCCACCGAGATGACCGCCTCGCGGCTGCTGGCGCCGTTCTTCGGAGCGTCGATCCTGGTGTGGGCAAACATCATCGGCCTGATCCTGATCTACCTGTCGGTCGGCTACTTCTGGGGCGGCCGGCTGGCCGATCGCCACCCCAGCCTGCGCTACATGTGTGGCCTCGTGCTCTGCGCTGCGATCGCGATCGCCATCATCCCGTTCGTCGCCGAGCCGCTGCTGTCTGCCGCGGTGGGCGCGTTCGCCGAAGCCTCCGTGGGCGCCTTCCTGGGGTCGTTCTTCGCGTCGATGGCGCTGTTCTCGGTGCCGATCACGCTGCTGGGCATGGCCTCGCCGTTCGCGGTTCGGCTGGCCGTCGACTCGGTCGAGCGGGCCGGCGAGATCGCCGGCCGGATGTACGCGCTTTCGACCGCCGGCGCGATCCTCGGCACCTTCCTGCCGGTGGTCGTGCTGATCCCGCTGATCGGCACCCGCCGCACCATGCTCCTGACCGCGGCCATGCTGGGGCTGGCCGCGACCCCCGCCCTGGGGCGCCGGTACGTGCTGGTGCCGGCGGCGGTTGCGGTGGTGGCGCTGATCCCGCCGGGGCTGGTCAAGCCCGGCGCCGGTGTCGTCTGGGAGGGCGAGTCGGCCTACCAGTTCATCCAGGTGCAGGAGATCGCACACCACGGCCGCGTGCTCCACCTCAACGAAGGCTGGGCCGACCATTCGGTGTGGTACCCCCACCGCGTACTCACCGGGGGGTATTGGGATCAGTTCCTGCTGGCGCCGCTGCTGCACGGACCCGGGCTGCGGTCGCTGGCCATGATCGGATACGCCGGCGGCACGGTGGGGCGGGCGTACGGCACCTACTGGCCGAGGGTGAACGTGCTCGGCATCGAACTTGACCCCACGGTCACGCAGATCGGCCGCCGCTACTTCGGCCTCGACTCCAACCCCCGGGTGCGGGTCGCGACCGCAGACGGCCGCCCGTACCTGGCCACACACTCCACCCGCTACGACGCGATCTTCCTGGACGCGTTTCGCCAGCCCTACATCCCGTTCTACCTCACCACCCAGGAGTTCTGGCGGCTGGCCCAGGATCGCCTGCAGCCCGGCGGGATGGTGATGGCCAACGTCGGCACCATCCCCGACAGCGAAGAACTCCCCCGCGCCGTGGCCGGCACCATGGCGACAGTGTTCCCCGCCGTCTATCGGTGGCGCATCGGCGGCTTCAACGAGATCGTGGTGGCGTTCACGCGGCCGGTCTCCGCCCAGACGCTGCGGGCACGCCTGATCGCCGCCTCCCCCGCCCTCACCCCCGCCGCCGACCTGGCGATGACGTTGAAGCCCGAGCCGCCTGCGAGTGACCCGTTGACGGACGATCGCGCTCCGGTGGAGTGGATGACCGACCAGCTGATCGTGCGCTATGCGGGAGCCGGCTGATGCGCCTCGAGGTGAGGTTCTCGGCGATCCCGGTCGAAGGCCTGCGCGCGTTCCTGGAGCCACTCGGCTACCGCTTCGACTGGGGGCCGGAGCTGGACGGGATCGGCTTCCACTGGCTCAAGCAGCCGCTGTCGGGAACGGGTGTGCGCGCCACCTACTTCACCGAGGAGCAGGAAGGGCTGCTGGTGATCGAGACGGATGCGCGCGCCAGCGTCACCGACGCGGCCGTCCAGGACGTGACCGCCCGGCTCTATGGCCGAGCGGTTTGAGAGCGTGTCGGTGTGGTGTGCCACCACTGAGCGACCCGAGTACGCCGGCGGTCAGACGGCCGAGCCACCCGCCCCCGGGGTCGATCCTCCCGCCTGGTACTCCTAGCCACGGCCGGCCGCCTCCCGGTAAACCCGCTGCCCGCGCGTCCGATCATCCGGTGCGTGCGGCGTTGCCATGCCGCACGCACCGTCGATCACGCGTGGAGGATTCCGTGCACCCAGCCAGTTGGTCAATCAAGCGAAAGCTCGTGCTCGGATTCGGCCTGGTGATCGCCGTCTCTCTGATCTCGATGGCGGCCGTGCTGACGGTCGCCGCCCGCTCCCAAAGCGCCTGGTCACAGTCGCTGCGCTGGACCGCGGCGCAGAAGGGCATCGCCGAGCAGATCCGCAGCACCCAGGCGCAGATGTTCGAGCAAGACGCGCTGGTGGCGACCTGGAACCCGGTGCACATGCAGCGGTGGGAGCAGGCCGTCACGCTGGGCGACCGCGGAGCAACCGCCGTCTCCAAGGTGCACGACCCCGTCATCACCCGCGTCTCTGCAGCTGCCAGCGTGGCTGACCATCACCACGACGACACCGTCCATAACCTGCTCTTCCCCGCGTTCAAGCACGGCAACCACAAGGCTGCGACCGCGGCGCTGCTGAAGGCCAACCGCTACGTCCAGGTGCCCTACAACGCTCTGCTCGAGGTGCGCACGCGAATCGACCAGCTGCGCGACCGAGACGTCGCCGTCGCCCGCGGCTATGCGCGCACGGCCCGACTCATGGGCGTGTTCGCGGTGATCTTCGGTGTGATCGTGACGATCGGAGTCTCGATCTTCATCGTGCGCGGCATCCGCCGGCCGATCGCCGATCTGATGCATGCCAGCGAGGCGGCCGCCGGAGGCGACCTGACGGTTCGCGCCGCTGCCGGCGATGACGAGCTGGGACGGCTCGGCCAGAGCTTCAACTCGATGGTGGAGAACCTCGCTGCGCTGGTGGGTGAGATCGGCGGAGCCTCGAACTCCGTCCGCGGAGCCGCCGAGAACATGTCTCAGACCAGCGCCGGAGCCGGCCGTGCGATCGAGGAGATCGCCCACGCAATGGGAGACGTCGCCTCCGGCGCGGAACGCCAGGCGCGTCTGGCCGAGTCGGCCCGGATGGCCGCCGACGCGGTCGCCCACGGCATCGACCTGAGCGCATCCAGCGCCAACGAGGCCAGCTCGGTGGCCGGGAACGCACGCGAAGCCGCCGAAGCGGGAGTCCAATCGGCGGCCGCCGCAAGCGAGGCCATGGGTGGGCTGCGCGAGTCGGCCGAATCGGTGACCGCCGCCATCCGCAGGTTGGCGGCCAAGTCTGAGGAGATCGGCGGGATCGTCGAGGCCATCACCGGAATCGCCGGCCAGACCAACCTGCTGGCGCTGAACGCAGCCATCGAGGCTGCGCGGGCCGGTGAGCAGGGACGTGGATTCGCGGTGGTCGCAGAAGAGGTGCGAAAGCTGGCCGAAGAGTCGGAGCAGGCCGCCGCCCGCATCAGCTCGCTGATCTGTGAGATCCAGGCCGAGACGCACCGCGCGGTGGAGGTCGTGGACGAGTCGGCGCGCCGCTCGGAGTCCGGAGCCGAGACGGTGGAAGCCGCCCGCGAGGCGTTCCTCGCCATCGGCGGGTCGGTGTCCCAGGTCACCAGCCAGGTGTCGGACGTGCTGGTGGCGATCGAGGCGGTGCGCGACGGAGCCCGCCAGATGACCAACAGCCTGACCGAGGTCGCCGCAGTCTCCGAGCAGTCCTCTGCAGCCGTCGAGCAGGTGTCGGCCTCGAGCCAGGAGACAACCGCCTCCACGGCCGAGATCGTGACCTCGGCGGAGCGGCTGACCGCGACCGCCGGCGAGCTGGAGCGATTGGTGGCCCGCTTCCGGGTCTCGGCGGACTAGATAGGCCGCCCGGCGGCCACCTGCTGCCACGTCCGACCGCTACGGACGCTCGCCGGCTGCTCGGCCACCACATCGGAACCGGGCCGTGCTGCGGCGTCGACCGCCTTGACCAGGATCCAGTTCTGCTCGCCGGTGCGGGTCAGGCCGAACCGTCCCGCGAGCTTGTGGCCTTCCAGCTCGAACGACACATGCTCGGGCTCGTCGCGCGTGATCTCGAGGGTCCCTTCGTCCCAGATGATCACTGCCCCCGATCCCCGCGTGCTGCCCCCGTGCACCCCCTCGAACTCGCCTGCTGCGAGCGAGTGATCGTCCACCGCAACTGCCAGCCGCCGCACCGCTGGGTCCATCGACGGGCCTTTGGGCACCGCCCACGACCGCAGCACACCGCCGACCTCGAGACGCAGGTCGAAGTGCAGGGTGGTGGCGTCATGGAGTTGCACGACAAAGCGGGCCATACCGGCGGATACTCTACGACCCGTACATGCCCGAAGACGATCTCGAACAGCTCCAGCAGCAGGCCGGAGCGCTGGGCCTGGAGCTGCGCCTGATCGGGTTTGACCCGTGGACAGTGATGGGCCTTGCGCTTGATACCGACGGATCGACCCCGGTCGAGTTCTGGCGGGCCGAGCTGGCCCGGGACGGCGATCGGGTGCTGTTCGAGGTGCGCGACACCGCCGCCGCCGCGGCTCAGGCGGTGCTCGACGAGTATCGCACCCAGAATCCCAGCTAGCTGATTCCTGCGGGGATCGGCCACACCAGGTCGAAGCGCTCCAGCACCAGCTCGGTGTCGTCGCTGACCGGCGCTCCAATCGAGGCGAAGAACTGGATGTGCGCGTCGCGCCAGTACGCGAGGCTGCGATCGCCCTCACCCTCGGTCCAGGCGAACTGCTCGTCCACGTCGCCGAACCGGCGCAGCTCCACGGCGGTGGTCTGGATCACGCACAGCGGCGCCCCATCGCCGTCGAGGATCACGCTGTAGTCGCCCACCGCCGGCATCGGTTCGCTGCCGTCTGCGTACTCCGACAAGAGGCCCGCGGTGGCGCGCTTGGGCCCGTCTCGCACCAGCCGGCCCAGCTCGGTGGCCATCTCGGGCGAGTCTCCGAATCCCCAGGCGGTGTACTGGCCCTGGGTGCCGGTCTCGAGGGTGAACTCCGACCAGAACGCCTCGACCGCGGCGCTCATCGCCGAAACCGCTCCTTCACCTCACGTTCCAGCTGGCGCTTGCTTTCGCGGTCAGCCATCGTGCGCCGCTTGTCCACGCCTTCCTTGCCCTTGGCCAGACCCAGCTCCAGCTTCACCCGCCCGTTGGAGAAGTACAGCGCCAGCGGCACCAGCGTATTGCCGCGCTCCGCCACCCGGCTTGCGAACTGCTCGATCTCCCGGCGGTGGAGCAGCAGTTTGCGGTCGCGCAGCGGATCGTGATTTTGAATGTTGCCCTGCTTGTAGGGCGCGATGTTCGCGCCCACCAGGAACAGCTCACCACCCCGCGCCACGGCATAGGCCTCGCGGATATTGCCGCCACCGTCGCGCAGCGACTTAACCTCGGTTCCGGTCAGCGCGAGGCCGGCCTCGACCCGGTCGAGGATGTGAAAGTCGTGCCGAGCCTTGCGGTTCTCGGCGATCAGTTTTCGGGGTGCGTCAGCCATGCCGGTTTAAGTCTATGCCGCAGTTGGTTCCAGGCCGCGCAGCCGCTGCGACAGGATGAACAGCGCCCCCGAGGCCATCAGCAGCAGGGCACACAGCGTGAACCCCACCGTGTAGCCCTGATGCTGGCAGAGATAGCCGACCAGCGGAAACAACCACAGCATCTGGATCGAGAAGCCGCCCTCGGCGATCGACATCGAGGTGGCCCGGTACTCCGAGCGGGTGTTGTGCTGAAGATAGGTCGAGAGCGTCACGTACACCAGCTCGGGAGCGCCGGCGACGATCATCAGCACCACCACCGGCAGCGCCAGGCCCGGCAGCGACGGGCCGATCATCAGCGCCAACCCGGCCGCACCGGTGGCGACCGTGACCGACACCGGCATCGGCACCCGCTCGCCGATCCGGCCCCCCACCCAGCTGAAGCCCGCCCCTACCAGCATGGCGCTGCCCAGCGCGAACCCGAGCATCGTGTCGGTGGCGCCCCGCGAGGCGTAGAACGGGGCGATGTAGAACCACCACGCGGTGTTCGCCGCCCAGTAGAGACTCCACGCGAACGTGAGCGTGGCCAGTCGCGGCGACCGGCGCAGCGCCCCCAGGCCGCGGCGGGCCACGGACACGCCGCTGCCCACCTGGCTGCGATCATCCTCCGGCAGCTTGAGCGCGATGGCAGAGGCGACCAGCGCGCACCCGGCGGTCAGGAAGAACGCGGCCGGGCGCGACCAGAAGGTCGCAATCAGCCCACCGGCCATGTAGGAGATCGCCGTGGCGAACTGAAACACCGCCCACAGGCCGCCCAGCATCCGGGGAAACTGCGCCTGGGCGTCGTCGTGGGCCAGCGAGTCGAACAGGTAAGCCTCGTCAGTCCCGGTGCGAAGCGCGAAGCTGATGCCGTGCACCGCCCCCGCCAGGCAGATCAACCCAAACGTCGGCGCGAACACGTACCCGAGTTCCCCCAGGGCGGTGAACATCCCGGCCATCACCATCATCCGCCGTCGCCCCAGCGAGTCGGCCAGCGCGCCGGTCGGTACCTGCGCGGCCAGCATGCCGACGTGCAGGCTGGCCTCGACCAGCCCGAACTCGGTCAGCGTGAGGCCGCGGGAGAGCAGGTACACCGCCCAGATCGGACCGGTGAAAGCGATACCGCTGAACAGCTGGTAGAGCCGGAAGATGGAATGTGATCGCGCGTTCACAGCACCTCGAGAAGTTGCAAGGGGGACGGGGGTTCAGGAGCGCCGAGCCCGTTTTCGGGCAGGCTGACGCAAGACCCCGCTCAGTGCGAGACGCGCGAAATGGCGAAGCGCAGCAGGACGAGCAAGTGGGTATGCGGGCTGCTGGTGACCATTGCGGCGGTCAGGATAGCAGCAGCGCGGCGAATGCCGCCAGATCGGGCAGGTCGTGGCTGACCTCGCCCGGCCGAGGGTCGAAGCCCGAGCCCTTGCCGGTGCGCACCAGGCAGGTGCCCATCCCCAGCGCCGCGGCCGGCACCAGATCGCTGCGCAGATCGTCGCCCACCATGACCGCCTGCGATGCGTCCGCCGCGCACACCGCCAGCGCCACTTCGAAGATTCCAGGCGATGGTTTTGCCACCACCACCGCCTGCACGTCCGCGGCGTATTCGAGTGCGGCCACGATCCCACCCGCGTCCATGGCCGGCCCATCCAGCGTCGGCCACCAGCGGTTGCGCTGCATCGCAACCAGTGGCGTCCCGCCCATCAGAGCCTTGAAGGCGGCGTCCAGCTGGGGATAGGCAGTATCGGCCGTGGGACCGGCCACCACGATCACACCCGCAGCAGCGGGGCTCGTGACCAGCTGCACGCCGTCGAACTCGGGTACCGCGCCCTGCTCGCCGAGCAGATACACCGGGGCGCCCGGATACTCCCGCGCGACCCAGGCCGCGGTGGCCGAGGCCGCTGTCACCACCCGCTCGGGCGGCATCTCGACTCCCATCGCCGAAAGCCGCCGGGCGATGTCATCGCGGGTGCGACCGGTGGTGTTGGTCAGCACCGCCAGCTCGAATCCTGCGGCCCGCAGCCCCGCCACCGCATCCGCAGACCCCGGCAGCACCTGCCAGTCGACGTGCAGCACCCCCTCCATGTCGAGGATGACCGCAGTCGGCCGGGCGCTCATCCCAGCGTATCCCGCAGGATCTGCCCGGCGATCGGTGCGGCCACTTCGCCTCCCACCCCGCCGCCGGCCACCAGCACCGCAACCGCGACGCGAGGATGGTCGGCGGGGGCAAAGGCGATGAACCAGGCGTCGGTGGGGCGTTTGATGCCCACCTCGGCCGTGCCGGTCTTGCCGGCCACGGTCACGCCGGGCACGGCCGCTCCGGTGCCCGTGCCCTCGGATACCACCGCCTCCATCATGGTGCGAACCTGCTTGGCGATGTCGGCGCTGAGCACTCTACGGTCGGGCTGGTGATCGTCGATCCGGTCGGGTGAATGCACGATGTAGGGCGCGCGATAGATGCCCCGCGACCCGATCGTGGCGGCCACCGATGCCATCTGCAGCGAGGTTGCCCCCACGCCGCCCTGGCCGATCCCGGCAGTCCCGAGTGAGAGATCCGAGTTCAGCTGACCTGCCCGGGGAGTGATGCTCTTGGGCACGGGATAGCGGATCGTGCCCTTGCGGTTGAAGCCAAACCGGTTCGCCATCGCCACCAGCCGGCGGGCGCCGACCTGATCGGCCACCGGAGCGAATACCGAGTTACAGCTGACGGCGAAGGCCAAGAGGAACGATCCCCCGCACGACTCCTTGTGGAAGTTGTGGAGCCTCCAGCCGTTCAGCTCGGCGTACCTGGCGTACGGATAGGTGGTGTAGAGGGTCGCCACCTTGGAGCTCAGCGCAGCGGCGGCTGTCACGGTCTTGAACGACGAGCCGGGCGGCTGCAGCACCTCCATCCCCAGCCCAACCGAGGCTTCCACCGCACCTGACTTGGGATCGAGCACCACCGCCCCGCCGTACCGCCCACCCAGAGCGTCGGCCACGTCGTGCTGCACGTGGATGCGAAGCGTGGTGACCACGTCTTCGGGCTTGGCGCCGGCGCGCACCCCCAGCGAGCGGGCCGCGCCCGACTTGGAGACGGCCTGGAGATCGATCTGGGGGCGACCGCTGAGCACGCCGTCAAGCGACTGCTCCAGCCCCGCCTGGCCGTACGGACGGTGTGCGGGCCAGCCCTTGGCGACCCGCGCGGCCACCCGATCGACAGCGGGGGTCTTGACGTACCCGGTGACATCGGAGAACGCGGAGCCCTGCGGATAGACGCGGTTGGAGGCCGGGCCGCTGGCCAGCACCTCGCCGTCGCGGGCGCGGATGGCGCCGCGGGTGTACGGCGCCTTGGTGTGTGTGCGCAGGTGCTCACCCGCCGCCAGGCCGGGGAACACCAGGGCAGGCGCCCACAGCACCCGGAACCCGGCGGGAGCGGTCACCAGCCGCAGGCGGAGCGTCTGGTGCACATGTCCGAACACACGGGTATTGGCAACCACCGGAATGGTCGCCACTCCCGCCCTCACCACGGTGGGCCCGACCGGGTAGACGCGTTTCAGCGAGGCCACGTCGGCGGCCTGCTGGTAGGCCTGCTCGAATGCTCCCAGCGGGATCGCACGGCGGGAGCGGGGAGCGATCAGCTTGTACATCGCGGCGTAGTCACCCGCACGCCAGGCGGTGACGAATCCGCGGGCGGTGTCGGCCGGGTGCGGTTGTTCCTCGGCCGAGCTCTTGTCAACCGAGGTCTTCCATACGACGCCGCCGGCCGCCAAAACGACCGCGACCAGCGCGAATCCCAGAACCCAGCGCAGCCACCTGCGCCCACGATGTGCCCGTTCCATCGTCACATTTTGCCTGAGGTCGCCGGTTCCAGAGCCACACGACCGCGCAGCCGGTCAATCGAACGCACAGAAACTGTCAGCTCGTCGCCGACCCGCAGGCGATGGCCGCTGCGGACACCCACCAACGCCACTCCGTGCTCATCCAGCTCATACCGGTCGTCTTCCATGGTGCGCACCGGCAGCAATCCCTCGAAGGCGCCGGCGAAGCGAACGAACGCCCCGAACCCGGCGATGCCGGTCACCGCCCCGTCGAAGTGCGAGTCCCAGCCCAGGTGGTAAAGCCGGTCGTGGAGCAGGTGCGCAAGGCAGATGGCGGTGCCGCGACGCTCCACAGCCGCAGCCTCACGCTCGCGCGCGGACGTGTGCACCGCCAGTTCGCTCAGCTCCCCGCCACGGTGGTCATCGCCGGCCCCGGCAGCCAGCCGGTGCAGCAGGGCGCGGTGGCAGACGAGGTCGGGGTAGCGCCGAATCGGCGAGGTGAAGTGGCAGTAGGCACGGCTGGCAAGCCCGGCATGGCCGAGGTTTCGGGGGTCATACCGGGCCAGACGGAGCGTCCTTAGCACGAGCGAGGTGAGTCCTTCGCGACTGGCCGGGCGGCGGCGGGCGTGGCGGTCGATGGCCGCCGCCAGCTGGGCTGTGTAGAGCGACGCCTGATGACCGTCGTGGAGCTCCGGCAGCGGAGGTGTGGCCACGTCGAGCGCTTCGAGCCGCTCCACCAGGGACTCGACCGCCTCGGGCTCAGGCGGCTCGTGCACCCGAAAGAGCGTGGGCTCGCCGCCCTGATCGAGGTACTCGGCGACCGCTTCGTTGGCACGCACCATCAACTCTTCGATCATCCGGTGAGCCGCGGTCGCTGCTCGATCGGTGTGCACATCGGCGACCCGTCCCCCGGCGAATTCGAGCACCGTCTCGGCGGTCACCAGGTCGAGTGCGCCGGCCTGGAGCCGAGCGTCTCGGTAGTCGCCGGCCGCCGCAGCCGCCGCCCGTACCGCGGCGGTCAGCTCGGGACTCTCAGACTCGCCGCCTGCCAGCACCGCGTCGGCCTGCTCGTAGGTGAGCCGGTGGTCGCTTCGTATCAGCGTGCGCCGAAACACGGGGGCGCCGCCGGCCGGGTCGAGCGTGACTGTGACCGCACGGCGATCGTCGCCCGGCGAGAGGCTGCAGGCGCCGTCGGACAGCTCTGGCGGCAGCATCGGGTCGACCCGGCCGGGGAGGTACACCGAGGTGGCCCGGTCCTCGGCGTCGAGGTCGAGTTCCGAGCCCGGTGCGACGTAGGCCGCCACGTCGGCGATGTGCACCAAGATGCGGGGCGAAGGCGCCTGAAAGTCGACCGTCAAGGCGTCGTCGAAGTCCTTCGCGGTGGGCGGATCGACCGTGAAGGTCAAGAGGTCGCGCAGATCCAGCCGGTCAGGCTCGAGCCGCGTCGGGCTCGACGATCGCAGCCGGCGCCTGTTCCAGGTCGGCGACGCCTGCGTCCAGCGCCACCGCCTCCATCACCGCGTGGATGTCGTCGGGGCTGCCGATATGCGCCAACAGGCGGCCGTTGCCGCGGTTGGTCGGCTCCACCGCCACCAGCTCCCCCTCGCCCACCTCAGCCATTGCCCGGCGACCGAGCGTGAGCGGCTCACCCGGCTCGAAGTACGGCTCGGCAACCGCGACCCGCCCTCTGCGGGCGACGGCACAGACGATCAATGGGCTCTCAAACGCGCAGGAACCGGCGCAGCGTCAGCACCGAGCTGAACGCCCCCAGGACGAGGCCGAAGCCGGCCAGCAGCAACATCAAGGTAAATACGCCAACCGATCGCACCGGATCGGTCAGCCCCTGCTGGATGCTGTTGAGCGCGACGTACACGATCGAGAGCAGCGCCAGCGCCGCGACCGACCCCGACACGCCCGTGATCATGCCCTCGAGCATGAACGGCAGGCGCACGAACGAGTTGGTCGCGCCCACCAGCTTCATCACCTCGATCTCGCGCCGGCGGGCGAAGATCGAGAGCCGGATCGTGTTTTGGATCAGCACCACCGCCGCCACCGCCAGCAGGATCATCAGCGCCGTGAGGAAGTACAGGATGTACTTGGTGGTGTTCAGCACCCGCTTGGTGATCTGAGAGCCATAGGTCACGCAGGGCGGGGCATCGCAGGCATGCACAGGTGCCACCCGGCCGACCTCGGCGGCCACCAGGCTGGCCTTGGCGGGATCGGTCAGCTTCAGCCAAAACGACGGCGGAAACGGGTTGTAGCCGATCTCCTTGGCGCTCTCGCGCATGCTCGCGCTGACGGTTTTCAGCGCCGCGGCGGGCGACACGTAGGTGACGGTCTTGACGTAGGGCAGCTGCTTGATCTCGTTCAGCAGGTCGCCGCGCTTGACCACCGTCTGGGCATCGTTGCTGCCATAGTCGGAGGTGCTGACGTAGGCCTTCACCGTGATGTCGTTGCGAACCCCGTTGGTGTAGTCGTACACCCACTTGCCCACCGTCACGGTCACGCCCAGCAGAAACGTCACGATCAGCACCGTCACCACGGCCGCCAGCGTGGTTGCGGCGTTGCCGCGAATCGAGTTGACCGCCTCGCCCAGGAAGAATCGCCACTTCATGCCTGGTAGCCTCCGCGCCGATCGTCGCGCACGACCTTGCCGCCCTCGAGCTGGATCACGCGGCGGCGCATCTTGTCGACCATCTCACGGTCGTGGGTGGCCATGACCACGGTCGTTCCGGCGCGGTTGATGCGGTACAGCAGCTGCATGATCCCCACCGACGTGTCCGGGTCGAGGTTGCCGGTGGGCTCGTCGGCGATCAGCAGCGGCGGGTGGTTGACGAAGGCGCGCGCGACCGACACGCGCTGCTGCTCGCCACCGGAGAGCTCGTGTGGCAGCCGATCGCTCTTGTCTGCCAGCCCCACCAGACCGACGATGTCGGGCACCTTGCGGCGGATCTCGGAGCGCGGCCGGCCCTGCACCTGAAGTGCGTAGGCGACGTTTTGGTACACGGTGCGGTTCGGCAGGAGCTTGAAGTCCTGGAACACGCAGCCGATGTTTCGGCGCAGCACCGGCACCTTGGAACGCTTCAGCTTGGGCAGCGACTTGCCGCCCACGATCAGGTTGCCGGAGGTGACGTCGAGCTCCTTCAGGAGCAGCTTGATGAACGTCGACTTGCCCGAGCCGGACGGGCCGACCAGGAAGACGAACTCGCCCTTGTCGATCTGCACCGACACGTCGTCGAGGCCCACCACCCCGCCCTGGTACTCCTTGATCACGCTCTCGAACACGATCATCGCCGACGAGGCTGGGCGAGCCGCCGCCTCGATAGGCGCAGCCAAAGTCGGTGTGGGCGCCGTATCAGGGCGCTCGTGCAGGCGGATTTCCTCGGTCACTGAGAGATGTACTTCGCGCTGGAGTGGGCGAATTCCTGTCGAGTCAGGGTACCTGTGCCACATGTGAGGCGCAAACGGGTACCGCGGGTTTTTGGGTTAACCATGCTGTATAGCGTTGCCCTCCCTGGTGCTGGACGAGCCGACGGCGCAGCTCTGCCTTGAGCGCCCCGATCGCGCGCTGCTGCGTCGTGCCCTCGGGGAGACGCGCCGAACTCACTCCCCGGCAATCCACCGCTTGAGCTTGTCCGAGAAGACGACCTCATAGTCCAGCAGTCGGAGCTGCTCAGCGGTCACACTGAGACCCCGCGCTTGGGCGAGACCAGCCAGCCATGCCCAGGGGTGCGCGTCGAGCCGCGCCTCCTCATCGTCGTCAGGGAGCATCGTCATCCGCACGCTCTCGCGGAGTCTCGGTACCCCTTATCACTCGCCCGCGCGCCCGGGCCCATCGCAGGGCTGACCGAGAACCCGCGCTCCTCATGCAGCAGCACGCAACGACCATCCTCGAGTCGGACATACTCGCTGACCGAGAAGCTCTTGGCGCTCGGCTGCTCGGGCGCGGGAGAGCGCAGATCGCAGATCGCTCCGATACCCACAACCACACCGTCCGGCACCGGCCCCAACACTCGCGCGCCGCCGGCTCAGGCACGCCAGGATACGGACTCCAGCCGCTGGAGATCATCAGACCGACCCCCAGGGCGGGCTCATGACGATCGGGCAAAACGCCGATCTCACTCCCCGGCAATCCACCGCTTGAGCTTGTCCGAGAGGACGACCTCGTAGTCCAGCAGTCGGAGTTGCTCAGGCGTCACGCTGAGACCCCGTGCTTGGGCGAGACCGGCGAGCCATGCCCAGGGGTGCGCGTCGAGCCGCGCCTCCACATCGTCGTCAGGGAGCACCGTCGTCAGCACGCTCCGCGTGACGCTCTCGGCCGAGTCTCGGTACTCCTTATCACTCGCCCGTGCGCCCGGGCCTATCGGAGGGCTGACCGAGAACCCGCGCTCCTCATGCAGCAGCACGCAACGACCATCCTCCAGTCGGACGAACTCGCTAACCGAGAAGCTCCTGCCACCCGGCTGCTCGGGCGCGGGAGAGCTCAGATCGCAGATTGCTCCGATACCTACAACCACACCGTCCGGCACCGGCCCCAACACTCGTCGCCGCCGCGGTTCACGCCGGCCAGGATACAGACCCCAGCTGCGGCAGAGCATGAAACTGACCCCTAGGGCGAGCAACGGCGGTCACCCATCTTCGAGTACCAGACCCCGGCAGGATCGCTGACGCCGATCAAATCGACGTCCGTGTAGGCCCGCCAACTGACCAGCTTTGACCTGCTCGAACAGACCTTCCTCGCAGTCGCCCGATTGGCGGAGCCGCCACCTGGATAGATCGACGACGCTCGCCCGGCCGCAACGGCGACCCATCCGCACCCGATGCCGCAATAGTACGCCTCCAAGGTGATGGTGACGTTGGCCTTCGGACACGTCCCCGAAAGCGGCAACTCCCATGCAAATCACTCCGAGCTGAATCTTCGAGGCCTGAAATCTCACCGACGACTCCATTCTTCTTGGAGTCATTGATAAGAGTTTCAAACCATATACGACAACCTCGAAGATCTGCAATCGGTGCAGAGAGCTTCACCGCCGGTGGGACGCTGCCCTGCTGCTAGGAGGTCGCGCGCTGAAGCAGGAAGGCGCGGATCAGCTCGTCCAGATCGCCGTCCAGCACTCCCTGGGCGTTGCCGATCTTGACCTCGGTGCGGTGGTCGTTGACCATCGTGTAGGGGTGCAGCACGTACGAGCGGATCTGACTGCCGAACGAGATGTCCTGGCTCTCGCCCCGCTCCTTGGCGAGCGCCGCGGCCCGCAGCTCGTGCTCGCGCTCGATCAGGCGCGACTTGAGGATCCGCATGGCCTGGGCCTTGTTCTGGAGCTGCGAGCGCTCGTTCTGACACTGCACCACGATGTTGGTGGGAATGTGGGTGATCCGGACAGCCGAATCGGTCTTGTTGACGTGCTGGCCGCCGGCACCCTGGGCGCGGTAGGTGTCGATCCGCAGGTCGGCCTCGTCGATATCGACATCCACGTCGTCGTCGACCAACGGAGCCAGCTCCACCTGGGCGAAGCTGGTGTGGCGGCGGTGGGCTGAATCGAATGGGGACAGCCGCACCAGCCGGTGGACGCCCTTCTCAGCCTGCATCAAGCCGTAGGCGTTCTCGCCGGTGAGCGTGAAGGTCGCGCTCTTGAGCCCGGCTTCCTCGCCCGGCGTCGCCTCCAGGATCTCGGTCTTGAAGCCTCGCCGCTCAGCCCATCGCAGGTACATCCGCAAGAGCATCTCGGCCCAGTCCTGGCTGTCGGTACCGCCCGCCCCGGCGTGCACGCCCACCACCGCCGGCCCGGCATCGAACTCGCCGTTGAAGAGCGCGGCCTCCTGCATCCGCTCGACTTCGGTGGCGAGCTGGCGCAGGGTGCCGTCCAGCTCCGTCCGCCACTCGGGGTCGGCCTCGGCCATCTCCACCATCGAGTCCAACTCGGCCGCCTCAGCGGTCAGGCGATGGAACGTCTCCAGTCGGCGCTGGACCGCCGCCAACTCGGCCGAGACGCGGGCCGCCTTGCGCTGGTCGTCCCAGAAGCCCTGGGCCAGCGTGGCCTGCTCCAGCTCGTGTTTTCGGTCTTCCAGTTGAGCCGGGTCAAAGGTAATCACGAACCCAGTGAAGCTGGGCTCTGAGCTCCTCGACCGCGATCCGCAGATCCTCGAGCGAGCGCGGCTCGTCGACGTTAAGCGCCATGGCAGCGCTTGTATTTCTTCCCTGACCCACACCAACAGGGATCGTTTCGGCCGACGGTCTTCTCGGGATCGAGCTGGCGCTGCTCGACGATCGGCGGCGTGTACGGCTCGCCGTCGTCCTCCTCGGGTGTGTAGCCGGCTGCGATCGCCTCCAGCGAGGCGGCGTCGGCGTGCAGGTACTCCAGCCCTCGCTCGGGCTGCTGCTCGAATTGCGGCGTCTGATCGAGTTCGACCTCGGCGTGCATCAGCCCGCGCACAGCCTCCTGCTTGATCAGCTCGTTCATCTCCTCGAACATGAGCGTGCCCTCGCTCTTGTACACCACCAGCGGATCCTTCTGGGCGTACCCCTGCAGGCCCACGCCCTGGCGGAAATACTCCATGTTGTCGAGGTGCTCGCGCCAGCGCGTGTCCATCACCTGCAGGACGATCCAGCGCTCGATGTTGCGCGGCAGCTTGTCGTCCATCTCCCCCCACGCCCGCTCGCGCTCCTCGTAGTAGGCAACGGCGTCGTCAAACACCATGTCGAGCAGGTCTTCCCGCGAGGTTTGCGCGTGGTCGAGCGCCGCCAGATCCACCCGCACCGGATAGACCGAGTGCAGCGCAGCACGCATCCCGTCCCAGTCCCACTCCTCGGCGTACTCCCCCGCCATGTGGGCGTCGACCATCGCCTCGATCACATCCTCGACCCAGCCCACCACGCTCTCACGGAGGTCTTCGCCCTCCAGGATCTGGCGGCGGCGGGCGTACACCTGCGAGCGCTGGTCGTTGAGCACGTCGTCGTACTTGACGACGTTCTTGCGGTTGACGAAGTGGAACTCCTCGACCTTCTTCTGGGCGCGCTCGATCTGGTTGGTGAGCATCTTGGCTTCGATCGGCTCGCCGTCGGTCGGCCCCAGCTTGTCCAGGATCTTGTACATGCGGTCGCCGGCAAACAGGCGCACGACCTCGTCCTGGGCCGACAGGTAGAAGCGGGTCTCGCCCGGATCTCCCTGGCGGCCGGAGCGGCCGCGCAGCTGGTTGTCGATCCGGCGCGACTCGTGCCGCTCGGTGCCCAGCACGTACAGGCCGCCCTGGTCGAGCACGCCGTCGCCCAGCTTGATGTCGACGCCGCGGCCGGCCATGTTGGTGGCGATCGTGACCGCCCCCAGCTGTCCGGCGTCCTCGATGATGGTGGCCTCACGCTCGTGGTTCTTGGCGTTCAGCACCTCGTGCTCGATGCCGCGGCGCTCCAGCAACCGCGAGAGATGCTCGGAGACCTCAACCGAGATCGTGCCCACCAGCACCGGCTGGCCGGTGCCGGTGGCGCTCGACGATGTCCTCGATCGCGGCGGCGAACTTCTCTTCCTTGGTCTTGTAGATCTGGTCGTTCTGATCGAGCCGCACCATCGGCCGGTGGGTCGGTACCGGCACCACCTCGAGGGCGTAGATCTCGTGAAACTCGTTGGCCTCGGTCAAGGCCGTGCCGGTCATGCCCGACAGCTTCTCGTACATGCCGGAAGTAGTTCTGGATGGTGACGGTGGCGACCGTGATGTTCTCGTCTTGGATGCTCAGGCCCTCTTTGGCCTCGACCGCCTGGTGCAGGCCCTCGGACCAGCGCCGGCCCTCCATCTTGCGACCGGTGAACTCGTCCACGATGTGCACCTCGCCGTCCTCGACGACGTACTCGACATCGCGGTGGTACAGCTCCTTGGCCTTGATCGCCTGGATCAGATGGTTCACCAGCTGGCCGTTCTCGGCGGCGTACAGGTTGTCGACCCGAAGCGCCTTCTCCACCTTGGACACGCCCTCCTCGGTGGGCGCCGCCGTGTGCATCTTCTCGTCGACCTCGTAGTCGTTCTCGGGCTCGAGCTCGCCCACCGCGCGGGCAAAGGCGTAGTACGTCTCGGCCGCGGCCTCGGGCTCGCCCGAGATGATCAGCGGCGTGCGGGCCTCGTCGATCAGGATCGAGTCGACCTCGTCGACGATCGCGAACCAGTGCCCCTTCTGCACCGTCCACTCCATGGTCGGCGCCATGTTGTCGCGCAGGTAGTCGAAGCCGAACTCGGAGTTGGTGCCGTAGGTGATGTCCGAGGCATAGGCGGCCCGCCGCTCGTCCTCGGGCATCATCGCCTGGATCACGCCCAACCGACACACCCAGGGCCTCATAGATCGGGCTCATCCAGGAGGCGTCGCGGCGGGCGAGATAGTCGTTGACCGTGACCAGATGAACGTTCACGCCCGCCAGGGCGTTGAGGTACAGCGGCAGGGTGGCGACCAGCGTCTTACCCTCGCCGGTCTTCATCTCGGCGATGCGGCCCTCGTGCAGCACCATCCCGCCGACCAGCTGAACGTCGAAATGGCGCATGCCCATGGTGCGCTTGGACGCCTCTCGCACCGCGGCAAACGCCTCGGGGAGAATGCTGTCCAGCTCTTCGCCGGCCTCGAACCGCTCCCGGAACTCGACCGTCTTGGAAGCCAGCTGCTCGTCGCTCAGCTCTTCCAGCTCGGGCTCGAAGGCATTGATCTCGACGACTCGCTGTTCGAGCCGTTTGAGGGTGCGGCCCTCTCCTGTCCTCAGAATCTTTTGGAAGACGCTCATCGCGGTTGGATGGTACCAACCAATGGTTGGGCCACTCTCACCCGGCCCTTACTCGGCGCGGGCGGGCTCGATCAGGCCGTACTGCCCGTCGCGGCGCTTGTAGATGACGTTGATCTCGTCGGAATCCGCATTGGTGAAGACGAAGAAGTCGTGGCCGATCAGCTCGAGCTGGAGGGCCGCCTCCTCGGCGCCCATCGGCTTCATGATGAACTGTTTCTGCTTCACGATCACGGCGGCCTCCTCGTCGGACGGGTCGGGCGCCTCGGGCGGCGGGGAGCTGGGCGCCGCAGGCGCGTGGTGGGGTGCACGACGGTTGCGCCGGTTGCGGTATCGCTTGGCCTGGCGCTCGAGCTTCTCGGCGACCAGATCGATCGAGGCGTACATGTCCTGTGACGACTCTTTGGCGCGTAGCACCGGCCCTTTCGTCCACACGGTCGCCTCGGCCACCTGATCGGCGGCAATGCTCGGGTTGTGCTCGACGCCCAACTCGAGTTCGCACCGGCTGTCGTCCGAGAGGTGCCGGGCGATCTTTCCGAGCTTCTTCTCGGCATGCGAGAACAGTGCATCAGTGACGTCGACGTTTCGCCCCTTCACCTGCAGGTTCATCGGCATCTCCTCAATGCGGTCACGGCCTAAACGATACCGTCGATAGCACCCCGGTGCGACCAGATGGCGCCCCCAGCTGAATTCGACGCTCGTCCTGCGGGCTGAGCTCGACGGTCAGCCTGGAAACCCGTTCCATCACGTGCGCGAGCGCGCTTCGAGCCGACGCCGTCTCACCCACGCGACCGTCTCGCGCAGCGCTCAGCTCCAGTCGGTCGAGCAGCACCAGCGCCGCCGTGAGCACCTGCAGAATGTGGTCGTGCAGCTCATCGGCGGCCATCCGCCGAACGCGTTCGGCTTCCAGCTGTGCCAACCGCTGGGCGGTGATGTCGACCAGCACCCCTTCGCGCGTGCCGGAGGCCGACACGATCTCGGTGTCGTCCACCCACACCGTGGCTCCAGAGGCGGCGATCAGCCGGTACTGGACGCGGAACTCCCCGCCGGACGGCGACCGCCAGAGCATGTTCATGGCTGACGCGATCACGATCCTCGGCGTGGATGTGCTCGCTCCAGCGCTGTGTGCCGACCCACGTCTCCGGTCGGTGGCCCGTGACTCGCTCGAGCCAGGGGCTGACGTGGCCGACGCTCCCGGATCGCTGGTCGATTCGGTAGCTCACGATCGGAAGATCGTCCGCACACGTTTTCCTTACGAGATCGAACAACGCCGTGACCATGGACCCTCCTGCACTAGAGGCGCTCGCACTGACCTGAACCCTGAATCGACGGTAGCAGAGCTCGCCGCGGTTTCGGCTCCCCGGTTTGGAGTAATCGCGGATGCTCATGCACGGGCCAGAGTGGCCGCCTCGACGCGACCGGCGCCGGCCCGTCGCAGGGCGTGGGCGCAGGCCTCGAGCGTGGCCCCGGTGGTGTGCACGTCGTCCACCAGCAGCACGGCGGGCGGCGCCGGGGCGATCGCCCGGAACGATTCCCGGACGTTCGCCCGGCGGGAGCGCAGATCGAGGCCTCGCTGGGGTGGCCTGCGCCCGCGCTGGCACAGCAACTCGCTCACGGGCAGGGACCAGCGGCGCCCCAGCTCGACCGCCAGCAGCTGTGGAGGGTGATAGCCCCGGCGAATCAGCCGGTATCGGTCGGGCGGCACCCAGGTGAGCGTGTCGACCGCCGGCCGCTCCAACACCATCACCATCAGCCCCGCGGCATGGTCCGCCAGGCCACGCATACCTCCGTCCTTGAGCGCGTGTACCAGCCGGGGGGTGTCATCCTGGTAGTGGAGCGCGGCGCGGGCTCGCTCGAAGCCCAGCCGCCGGTCGCGGCACTCGAGGCAGTTGCGCACGACCGTGCCCTCGCCCGACGTCGGGGGCAGCCGACCCGCAGCGCTCGCAGACCGCGCCGATCACGAGCGGCAGCCCGGCCAGGCAGGGCAGGCACACCGGACTGCTGCCGCAACCGCTGCACAGCGCACACACCGGTGGTGCTATCAAGTCGAGCAGTTGCATACGCCGACGATACCGAGCAGATCACCGCAGGAATCACCGGCCGCGTGCCGGTTCAGTCCAGATATTGCGCGGCGTGGCGGGCGATCTCGGGGCGCCGCTGCTCCAGCTCGGCGGTGTCCTTCACCGGCAGGAAGCGCGACCGCTGTCCTTCGCGCGGGACGTGCACGAAGCGCGAGTCAAGCGCGCTGGTGAGCTCGCCGATCAACCGTTCGAACTGCACCGCCGGCCGGCCGTCGACGAGCTTCTCGACCACGAAGTACGTCCACTCGAAGTCGAGCTCGCAGCAACGCCTCGACGTCCACGATGAAGGTGTTGGTGTTGAACACCGTGACCGCCGCCGGATCGAAGGACGGCGGCAGCCGGAACTCCTCCAAGATCACCGGCCGGTCGTTCCAGCGCACCGGGATACCGCCCCGATCGGAGCCCACCTTCTCCACCACCTCCGACCGTCACCGGGCGAGGCCTGGCTGATGTGCCAGCCGAGCAGCGCCGGATCGACGTTGGCACCAAGGTTGTCCAGGTTGGCAATCCACAGGTATCGGCCACCCCGCATCGGCGAACCGCTGGAGCCGATCTCGGGCGCGAACCGCGTCCACCAGATCGCCGTGGCCGGTTGCATGCGGGCTGGGCCGCCCGTCGGCGTCAAGAAACAGCGTCTTCTCGGGCGTCAGCCGCAGGCTCACGTTCTGCCGCACGGCGGCCACCGCGATGCCGTCCAGGCGGCTGCCAAGCTCCGTCCGGATGGGATCGTCGGTGGCATGGCTGGTGAGCATCCACAGCGGCAGCGAGCTGCCCGCGACGCGGCTCCAGTGATCGCGCTCGGCCAGCCGCAGGTCGAGGAAGGTGTGTCCATCCACCGCTTCGATCAGCGCCTTCACCACGCCGCCCATGCGCGTCGCCATCCCGCCGGCCAGCACCACCAGCGCCAGCTCGTCCGGCCTCGAGTGCCTGCATTCCTACGGCCGCCAGCTCTCGCTCGGCCGCGCTGCCGTGCTCGGGCAGTTCCCGCACGTCGCCGGGCGCCGGCGGCAGCACCGTGCCCTGCACCCAGTTTCGTTCGGGGCCGTGCCCGATCGTCTGCGACCACGCGATCAGCTGCTCGGGGTCGAAGCCGTCGGCGGTGAGCTCGTGCCGTCAACTCGGGATCGAGCCGGGCCAGCTGCGTCGCGCAGATCACCCGACAAGCTGAAACGGCGGTCGCAGCACGCCGTCCTCGGTCACGATCGCGCTGATGTTCTCGGCCGGGGTCACGTCGAAGGCGGCGTTGTACACCCCGACGTCGGCAGCCGAGTGTGATCCCAGCACCTCGCTCGGCGCCCGATGCTCGATCGGGATCTCGGCGCCGGTCGGTGTCGAGGGGTCGATGGTCGAGGTGGGCGCGGCGATGTAGAACGGGACACCGTGGGCGCGGGCGAGCACGCTCAGCCCGTAGGTACCGATCTTGTTGGCCGTGTCGCCGTTGCGCGCGATCCGGTCGGCTCCGGTGACCACCACGTCGACCTTGCCCTGCGCCATCAGCCAGGCCGCCGTCGAATCGGTGATCAGGGTGGCGGCGATGCCCTCCTGCTGCAGCTCCCAGGCTGTCAGCCGCGCCCCCTGGAACAGCGGACGGGTCTCGTCCACCCAGCACGTGCAGGTGCGGGTCTCGCCGGTGGGCCGAGCGCACCACTCCCAGGGCGGTGCCGTAGCCGCCGGTGGCCAGCGCCCCGGCGTTGCAGTGCGTCAGCACCTGTGCTCCGGCCCGCAGCAGCTCGGCGCCATGATCACCGATGCGCACGCAACGCTCGACTTCCTCGCGGTGTAGCTCTCCCGCGGCGGCCACCAGCGCCGCGCGCAGCTCCGCGACGTCTGCGTAAGGCACGGCGGCAACCGCACGCATGCGCGGTGATCGCCCAGGCCAGGTTGATCGCTGTGGGACGCGCTGCGGCCAGGCCGACGGCGGCGCGTTCGACATGGGCGCGAAGCTCCTCGAGGGATTCGGTGTCGTCGGTGACCGCCGCCAGGGCGACGGCGTAGGCTGCGGTCACCCCGATGGCCGGAGCACCGCGCACGACCATGCCCCGGATGGCCTCGATCACGTCCTGCCAGTTGGTGTACCTGCGCTCGACCAGCTCACCGGGAAGCCGGGTCTGATCCAGCAATACCAGCGCGTCCGGCTCGAGCCGGACGATCGCCTCTGGGGTGAGGCCCACGGCAGTGGACATCGTGCCCGCTCTAGGTTCCCTCGTCCCAGGACGAGAGGTATGCGGCCTGCTCGGACGTGAGCGTATCCAGGGCGACGCCCATCGCCTCGAGCTTGAGCCGCGCCACCTCGGCGTCCAGCTCCGCCGGAACGGTGTAGACCTCGTTGCGCAGCTCGGCGTGGTGCTGGCACACCCACTCGGCCGACGAGCGCCTGGTTGGCGAAGCTCATGTCCATCACCGACGCGGGATGCCCCTCCGCCGCCGCCAGGTTGACCAGACGGCCGTCGGCCAGCAGGTACACCCGACGGCCGTCACCCAAATCGAACTGCTCCACTCCCGGGCGGGCGACTGACCTGGACACGGCCAGCTCGCTCAGCGCCGGGATGTCGATCTCGACGTCGAAGTGGCCGCAGTTGGCCAGGATGGCTCCGTCCTTCATCACTTCGAAGTGCTCGCCTCGGAGCACGTGCTTGTCGCCGGTGGCGGTGACGAACACGTCTCCCAGCTTGGCCGCCTCTGCGATCGGCATCACCCGGAAGCCGTCCATCACGGCCTGCAGCGCGCGCAGCGGATCGACCTCGAGCACGATCACGTTGGCGCCCATGCCGCGCGAGCGCTCGGCCAGCCCGCGACCGCACCAGCCATAGCCGCCGATCACGAAGGTGCGGCCTGCGATCAGGATGTTGGTGGCCCGCATGATGCCGTCCAGCGTCGATTGACCTGTGCCGTACCGGTTGTCGAACAGATGCTTGGTGTTGGCCTCGTTGATGGCAACGATCGGGAATCCGAGCACGCCGTCGGCCTGCATCGCCCGCAGCCGGATCACGCCGGTGGTGGTCTCCTCGGTGCCCGCCAGCACGTCGGCCAGGCGCTCGGGATAGCGTTGATGCATGGTCGAGACGACGTCACAGCCGTCGTCCATGGTCAGGTGCGGACCGTGGGCGATGGCGGCGTCGATGTGCTGGTAGTAGACGTCGTTGTCCTCGCCGTGGATGGCGTAGACGGCGATGCCGTACTCGTCGACCAGAGCGGCCGCGACGTCGTCCTGGGTGGAGAGGGGGTTCGACGCACACAGGAGTACGTCGGCGCCGCCTGCTTTGAGCGTGCGCATCAGGTTGGCGGTCTCGGACGTGACGTGCAGGCAGGCGGCCACGCGCTTGCCTTCGAGTGGTCGCTCGGTCTCGAATCGCTCACGGATCGCAGACAGCACCGGCATCTGCCGATCGGCCCACTCGATCCGGCGAACACCTGCCGGCGCCAACGCCATGTCGCGTACATGATTTGGGGTGGTTGTACTCATGGAGCGTGACTATAGAGCGGCGGTGGGGCCGGTGGTGCCAGCGTGCCGACCGAACCGATTGACCGCCAACTACGGCGGTGCGTCCATGGCGACCTGGCCATGGATGCACCGCCGCCGCTCTCACGCTACGGCGCGAGCGTGAACGAGACCGGGATGGTGTGGGTACCGGTCGCGTCGGTAATGGTGATCGGGCCTGAGGTCGCGTCGACGGGAACGGTCACGGTGACCACGTCAGCCCATCCAAGTGACGTCACGCCGGCGATCGTTCCCGGCCGGCCGTTGAAACGGACAGACGCCGCGCCGGGGAACGC
>CAWESH010000015.1:0-120065 GCA_963811675.1 uncultured Actinomycetes bacterium
TGGTGCGCCTGTTCGGGCCGTCCCAGAGCGAGCTGGCCGGCACCACCGCCTACCTTCGCAGCCATGGCCTCGAGCCCACCGCCGGAGGCATCCTGACCCGCTCCTACTCCGGTTCGGTGGCCGACGCCGAGTCGGCCTTCGCCACTCAACTGGTGGCCTATCGCGCGTCCGGCGTCAGCTTCCGCGCCCCCTCATCGGCTCCCTCGCTGCCGCAATCGCTGGCGACCGGGGTTGCAGCGGTCACCGGTCTCGACACCTACCCGCTGGCGCACACGATGGCCACTCCGCGGCTGGCACTGTCCAGTCAGGTGGTGACCGGCTGCGCCGAATCCCTGGCCGTTCACAACAGCTGGGGAGGGTACGAGCCGGCGAACCTGGCCGACGCCAAAGCCTACGACTCCCAGCCGCTGCTCGACCAGCTCCACGACGGCGCGGGCAACTCCCTGGCGCTGATCGAGTTCTCCAACTACGACGCTGCGCCGGTGGCCGCCTACCAGAGCTGTTACGGCACCAGCGTCCCGATCTCCGACAGTGCCCGTCAACGGTGGCACACACCGACACCTCCGGCGCGATCGAGGTGCAGCTGGACGAGGAGGTGGCGGTCGGCTCGGCTCCGGGGCTTGACCACATCTACTCGTATGTGGCCAACAACGGCAGCTCCTCCTTCGGCACCGTGGTGGACAGGATTCTGACTGACCTGCCCGACGACTCACGTGAACGAGATCTCGATCAGCTGGGGTGTGTGCGAAGACGTCGCCGACCCGCAGTATCATCGATTCTGAGCACACCGAGTTCCAGCTGGCGGCAGCTGCCAGGCTGTCGGTGTTTGCGTCGTCAGGCGACGACGGCTCTGCCGACTGCAAGCCGTTCACCACAAGCACCGCCGCGACGGTGGACTACCCGGCGTCGGATCCCGCTGTCACCGGGGTGGGCGGGACCACGCTCAAGACCTCGCAGAATGCCCCCAACCGCGAGACCACCTGGGGCGGTCCTTCCGCGGACCAGCGGTGGCGGTGGCGGTGTCTCGCACCACTTCGCGATGGAGGACTGGCAGACCGGAACCGGAGTCGTCGGGCCAGAGTCGTCGCCGACCCCGTGTGGCCAGACCACCACCAACTGCCGGGAAGTGCCCGATATCGCGCTGGACGGCAATCCCAACACCGGGTACGTGGTGAAGATCACCAACGGCGGTACTTCGGTGTGGGGCCAGGTGGGCGGCACCAGCGCAGCCGCGCCGTTGATGGCCGCGATCACCGCGGATGCGAACTCAGCGTCGGTGGCGGCGGGCGGCAAGCGGCTGGGACCCGCCAACGCGTTCCTGTACGCCCACCCCGAGATCTTCCACGACGTGACCTTGGGCACCAACGGCATCGCCGGTGCCGCTCACGCATACTCCGCAGGCCTCGGGTATGACATGGCCTCCGGGCTCGGCTCTCCCGACGCTGTGAAGTTTGCGCAGGCGCTGATCGACGAGACGGTTCCCACCGGCCTCGACACGGTGTCGCTGTCAGCCGCCTCGTCGGGCACCAAGCTCGCGCCCGGGTCGGCCGTGACGCTCTCCGGCACGCTCACCGACACCACCACAGCCGCTGCGCTCTCCGGCCGGCTGGTGACCGTCACCGGGACATTCACCGGCAACGGCAGGCAGGTGCACGTGACCAGGACTGCCACCACCGGCCCGGCAGGTACCTGGGCCACCACGGTGACCACGGCACTGGTGCGCGCGAGGTTCACCTGGAAAGCCGGCTATGCCGGCGAGACCGGCATCGCCGCCGCTCAGTCAGGCCTGCACGTGCTGACGGTGCAGCCGACCCTCACCACCGGCTCCAGCCTGCTCTGGAACGGCACCAGGTACACGGTCAAGCACGGCAAGACGATCTCGATCGGCGGCAAGGCCAACCCGGGAATGGCCGGCGCCACGCTGACCGTCCAGATGAAGCCCAAGGGTGGCACCACCTGGAAGGCGTTCGGGAAGAAGGCGACCGTGGCCGCCAACGGCACCTACAGCGTGTCCATCTCGTTCCCCAAGGCCGCGAAGCAGTCGCTGCGGTTCTCGTATTCCGGTTCGGCCACCCGCCCGTGGCTCTCGGCCACCTCTCCCGGCAGGCTGTTCGTAATCACCTAGAGTGCGCCGGTGGCAGAAGCCCCACTGGCAGACGCGGTCGATCGTTTCCTGGCCGACCCCGGCCTCCCGTTCACCGTGCCCGGCCACAAGCGCTCGCCGGAGTTTGCCGACCCGTTGCTTGCGCTTGATCTGCCGCTGTACGGCGGCGCGGATGACCTGCAGCTCTCCGGCGGGCACCTGCAGCGGGCCGAGCAGCTGGCCGCCGACCTGTGGGGCGCCGACTACGCCCGCTTCTCGGTGAACGGCTCGTCCCATGGAAACCATGCGCTGTTGTGGGGTCTGGCGCGTCCCGGCGATCGGGTCGCGGTATCGCGAAACCTGCACAAGTCGCTGCTGGTGGCGATGATCCTGGGCGGGGTCGAGCCGGTGTGGATCTTTCCCGAGGTCGATCCGGCGACCGGGCTGGCGCTCGGCTACCCCCAGGCCGCCGTGGCCAACGCGCTGGCGCAGGACGTCGCCGCGGTGTTCCTGGTCAACCCCACCTACGTGGGCGTGATGACGCCGCTCGGCCCGATCGTGGAGGCGGCCCACGCCCGCGGGCTGCCGGTGGCCGTGGATCAGGCGTGGGGCGGCCATCTCGGCCTCGATCCGCGATTTCCGGCCCACGCTCTCGGTGAAGGAGCCGATGCGCTCGTGTTGTCGGTGCACAAGACGCTCACCGGCTTCACCCAGAGCGCGCTGGTGCTGGCGCAGGACGGCCGGATCGATCTGCAGACGCTGGACGCCGCGTTCGAGCTGGGACACACCACCAGCCCGTCGGGGGCGATCCTGGCAAGCATCGACCGTGCCCGGGCGCTGATGGAGGAGCGCGGCGCCGAGCTGGCCGGCCGTGCGCTGGAGCTGGCAGCGTGGGCCCGCGAGCAGCTGTCGGCGATCCCCGGAGTGATCGTGTTCACCGGCACCGGTGGGTATCTGCACGATCCGCTCAAGCTGGTGATCTCAGTCGCGGGCACCGGCGCCGACGGGTTCGCCGTCGACGACCAGCTGCTGGCCGGCGGGGTGCGTCTGGAGATGGCCGATCGCGACACGCTGGTGCCGATCCTGACCTTCGGCGATGACCGCGACGCGGTCGAGCGGCTGGTGGCGGCGGTGACGGCGGCGATCGAGCAGTACCGCGGCCCGCGGCCGCGGCCGGTGGGATCCTCGGCGGTGTGGCGCTTACGGACGGAGGCGGTGCTGCCGCCTCGGGAAGCGCATTTCGCGCGGCACCAGCGTGTGCCGGCAGCGCAGGCGATCGGCAGGGTCAGCGCCGAGACGGTGGCTCCCTACCCGCCCGGCATTCCCGCGATCTGCCCCGGTGAGCTGATAACGGCCGAGCTGGTCGAGGCGCTGCGGACGGAGGCCGAGG
Organism: uncultured Actinomycetes bacterium; assembly: GCA_963811675.1. Lineage (GTDB taxonomy): Bacteria > Actinomycetota > Thermoleophilia > Gaiellales > JAICJC01 > CAVPTL01. The sequence continues at coordinate 3,474 of CAWESH010000015.1, forward strand.
CCGGTACCCGGATGGCCTATTGTGGGGACGCCACGCTGGAGACGCTGGCGGTGGTCACGGAGTGACAGCGGTGTACACCAGCGTTTGGGAGTAGGTCGAACCGGGGACGTTGGCAGGATCCGGCCATTGCAGCGTGAGCTGGTAGTTGAGGTTCACCCGGCGGCCGGGGGGCGGGGTGGGATTGCCCGATGAGATCTGCTGGTCGGTGGTTGAGAGCAACACAGCGGTGGTGCCGGCCAGCCGCAGCCTGGAGACGGGGATGGTGCCGGTGCCGGTGGGGCTCTGCACGAAGTTGGGGCCGGCCGCTCGCACCTGCAGCCGCCAGGTGCCATTCGACCACACGGTGGCGCGATTCTCATTGCCGGCGGGGTTTGCGGTTGCCAGCGGGCTGACCTGACCGAAATCGTACGGAGTGGTGGTGGCCAGCTGCAGCTGGACGGCGGTCTGATTGCGGAAGGTGACCTTCTGGGAGGCGGTGGCGGTTGAGTGGATGCCCGCCGCAGCCGCCTCGCCTGCCGAGGTCAGAAGAACGCAGGCAAGAAGGCAAGCAAGGGCGGCTGTGGGAAGGGAGCGAGGCATCGGCGGGGGACTCCCACAACGTCGGCCGATAGCGGACGGTTGCACTCCCCCTAACGAGTGATAGTCGTGCTTGCGCTACTGGTTCTCGAGCAGCTCATCGGCTGCCACCGCGCGCAGCACCCGCGCCGGCGACCCGACCACCAGCATGCCCTTGGGCACATCGTTGAGCACCACCGCTCCGGCTCCCACGAACGCCTCCTCACCGATCTCCACTCCGGGTAGCAGTGTCGCGCCGCCGCCGACGCGCGCCCCTCGCCGCACCGTCGCCCCGCGCTTGAGATCGTGGCGGCGCTCGGTGCGGCCCATGAAGTTGTCGTTGGTGGTGATCACACACGGCGCGATGAACACGTGCTCCTCCAGGGTGCAGCCGGCGGTGATGTAGGCGTTCGTCTGGATCTTGGTGTCGCTGCCGATGGCGGTGTCGTTCTCGACGCACACGCCCCGGCCGATCACCACCCGGTCCCCGATCGTCACCCGCTCGCGCACCGTGGCCAGATCGCCCACCACGCAATCATCGCCGAAGCTGGCGCCGGCAGACAGGACTGCACCGGCCGAGATGCGGCAGCGCTCCCCCAGCCGCAGCGGCTCGAGTTCGGTCGTCGCGACCGTGGAGCTGGCCGACAGCATCGGCTGCTTGCCCAGCACCGCTCCGTCTCCGATCGCGCTGCCGGCCCCGATCACCGTCCCCTCGTGCACCGTCACGCCGGCGCCGAAGGTGACGTTGCTGCCGATCACCGCGTCGGAGGCCAGGGTCAGTCCCGGCGCCTCCGCGGCGTCCCACATCATGCGTCCGCCGCGAGCGTGATCGTCTCGCCGCCGCGTTCCAGCGATGTCTGCATCGCCTCCAGCACCTCCACCACGGCCAGGCCCTCGTCGACGTTGGCGCGTGGCTGCTCCCCGGTGGCGACCGCCTCCAGGAAGTGCGAACACTCCAGCCGCAGCGGCTCGGCTCGGCTGATCTCCGGGATGGTGATGTCGCCGGTGTGGGTCGAGATGGTGCCGTCGGGAACCATCACCGCACCTTTGTCATAGACCGTCACCTTGCGCTCCGGCTCCATGTCGTCGAACACCGCCATCCGGCTCGCCCCGACCACCGTCATCTTGCGCATCTTGTGGGGATCTAGCCAGGACAGATGCAGGTGACCGATCTGGCCGGACTCGAACTTGACGTGGGCAAACACGACGTCTTCGACTCCGGGGCGGAGAAAGGCGGTGCCGCGCGCAGACACCTCTGTGGGCGTGCTGTCGATCAGATGCAGCACCACCGAGATGTCGTGTACGCCGAGCGACCACAGCACGTTCTCCTGCTCGCGGATCACGCCCAGGTTGACCCGGGTGCCGTACACGTAGCGGATCTCTCCCAGCTCTCCCGAGTCGATCAGCGCGCGCAGCTTCTCGACGCCGGGATGGAACCGCAGCAGGTGGCCCACCATCAGCACCTTCCCCGAGCTGTGCACCAGCGTGCGCAGCTCGCGGGCCTCGGCCGCCCGCCACGTCATCGGCTTTTCCACCATCACGTGCTTACCGGCCGTGATCGCGGCCCGGGCCATCTCGAAGTGGTCCGGTACCGGGGTGGCAAGCACGACCGCGTCCAGGGTCGGATCGTCCAGCAGCTGCTGGTAGTCGGCGGTGAAGATCGTCCCGGGATGGGCCGGCGCATACGTCTCCCGGCTGCTCTGGCTGGAGTCGCAGGCGTAGCGCAGCTCCGCCTGGGGCAGGCTGCCGAAGTTTCGCAAGAGGTTCTTGCCCCACCCGCCGAGGCCCACCATGCCCACCGAGACGCGGTCGCTCACAGGGTGACCACCTTGCCGTCGGTGCGGGTGGACACCGCGTCGCGGAAGTCGATCACCCGTTGCGACAGCTCGGCCACGCGCTCGTGGTCAACGGCCGCATGGGCGGTCACGATGCAGGCGATGTCGGCCGATCGCAGCAGCTCGTCGGTCAGCTCCTGCGATTCCAGGCCGAGCCGTTCGACCGCCGGCACGTGCGGGTCGTGGTAGACGATGTCGGCGCCGGCCTCGCGCAGCAGCTCGATCAGCTTCAGCGCGGGCGACTCGCGCACGTCGCCGACGTTGCCCTTGTACGACACTCCCAGAATCAGCACGGTCGAGCCCGACACCGGTTTGGCAGCGTCGTTCAGCGCCCGCGCGATCCGCTCGGCGCAGTAGTAGGGCATGTGCTGGTTGACCTTGCCGGCCAGCTCGATGAACTCTGTGGGGAAGTCGTACTCACGGGCCTTCCAGCTGAGGTAGAAGGGATCGATCGGCAGGCAGTGGCCGCCCAGGCCCGGCCCCGGCTTGAACGGCATGAACCCGTACGGCTTGGTGGCGGCGGCTTCCACCACCTCCCACACGTTCAGGCTCATGCGGTCGCACAGCATCGCCAGCTCGTTCACCAGGGCGATGTTGACCGACCGAAAGATGTTCTCCAGGAGCTTGGTCAGTTCGGCGGCGTCGCAGGAACTCACCGGCACGAGCGTTTCGACGCAGCTGGAGTACAGCTCCAGCGCTCGCTCGGTGCAGCCGGGAGTCAGGCCGCCCACGATCTTGGGAGTGGTGTGGATGGTGTAGTCGGTGCGGCCGGGGTCGATCCGCTCGGGGGACATGGCCAGGTGGAAGTCCTCGGCCGGCTTGCAGGCCGCTGGTTTCCAGGATCGGGCGCAGCACCTCGCGGGTGGTTCCCGGGTAGGTGGTCGACTCGAGGATCACCAGGGTGCCGGGCTGCAGGTGGCCGGCGATCCGCTCGGTGGCGTCGGTCAGGATGGTGAGATCGGGCTCGCGGTTGGTCGAAAGCGGCGTCGGCAGGCAGATCAGGATCGCGCCGGCGTGCTCGCAGGCGGCGTAGTCGGTGGAGGCGGTGAGCGTGCCCGCTGCGACCAGCTGCGCCAGCGCGGATGAGCTGACATCCTCGATGTAGGAGCGGCCGGCGGTGATCTCCTCGACCTTGGCGGGGTCGGAGTCGATGCAGACCACCGGACTCCCCGCTTCGGCGAACGCGACCGCCAGAGGGAGTCCCACGTATCCCGCGCCGATGATCGCAATCGCCTTGGTCATGCGCAGATGCTAACCAGGGCCGTCACTGGAGGGCCGCGATCACCGCTGCGATCCGCTGGGCCGCGTCGCCGGCGCCGTACAGTTGTGGATGCGCGCGCCGGGGTGGTGAGGTCGGCCAGCGCCGCCGAGACTGCGGCCGGGTCGAGGCCGGTCAGCCGGTTCCAGCCCACGTCGACGGTCTCCACCCACTCGGTGGTGTCGCGCAGCGTCACGCACGGCACGCGGTGCAGGTAGGCCTCTTTCTGCACGCCGCCGGAGTCGGTCAGGCACACCGACGCCGATGCCAGAAGCGCGGTGAAATCGAGGTATCCGAGCGGCGGCGCGAGCGTTCCTGCCGCAGCTGCCCGCTCGAGCAGGCCGGTGCGTTCCAGGGCCGATCGGGTGCGCGGGTGCAGGGGCAGCACGAACGGGCGGTCGATCGCTTCCAGCACGTCAACCAGCGCCGGCATGGCCGCGTCGGTGGTGTTGGACTGGCGGTGCACAGTCACGACCGCGTGCCCGCTGGGGCCGATTCCCAGGTCGGAGTGCACCTGCGAGCGCCGCAACGCGATCGGCCCAAACGTGAGGGCCGCGTCCACCATCACGTCGCCGACCAGGTGCACGCCGTCGGTGATGCCTTCGGCGGCGAGGTTCTCGACCGCCGTCTGACTGGGGCAGAACCGCAGGTCGGAGATCACGTCGGCGATCACCCGGTTGATCTCCTCCGGCATGTCGCGGTCGAACGAGCGCAGACCGGACTCCACATGACCGAGCGGGTAGCGAGCCTTGGACGCCACCAGCGCGCCGGCCAGGGTCGAGTTGGTGTCGCCGTACACCAGCACCAGGCCGGGGCGCTCACCGGCGAGCACCGGGTCGAGGCCGGTGAGCATGCCGGCGGTCTGGTCGGAGTGGCTGCCCGAGCCGGTGGTGATCTCGTAGTCCGGCGGCCGCAGACCGAGCTCGTCGAAGAACACCTGGGACAGCTCCCGGTCGTAGTGCTGGCCGGTGTGCACCAATACGTGATCGCAGACGCCGTCGAGGGCGGCCTGAAGCGGCGCTGCCTTGATGAACTGGGGTCGGTTGCCGACCACCGAGACGACCTTGAGCGGCATCTCTGTGACTCTACTGGCCGAGCCGGGCCGAGATCTGCTCGAGCCGCCCGCTGGCCAGCAGCACTCCGGTCACGATCAGCAGCGCCCCCGCCACCCGGCTGATGGTGCCCAGGTAGGGCCGGATCGGCGTGGCCACTTCCAGAAAGGTGGTGAAGAAGAGTCCCGCGGCGATCAGCGGCAGTGCCAGTCCCAGCGAGTACGCCGCCAGCAGCAGCGCGCCGTCGGTGGCCCTGCCCTGGGCCGCGGCGATGGCCAGGATGCTGGCCAGCGTCGGCCCGATACAGGGCGACCAACCCACCGCGAACGCCGCACCGACGACGGCCGCTCCCGCGGCGGTGCGGGGGCGTGATCCCAGCGGCACCCGCCATTCCCGCTGGAGCAGCAGCGGCCCGCCCACGATCATCATCACGCCCATGGCGATCACGAGGATGCCGCCGGCCAGCTCCAAGCCGCGCCGGTGATCCACGAACTGGGCGCCCACCAGGCCCGACCCCGGCTCCCGCCAGGGTGAACACTGCCGCAAAGCCGGCGGTGAATGCGATCGTCGCCATCACCGCGCCCCTGCGGTCGACGGTGACGCCGCCGGCCTGTGTGCCTCCCAGAAACGACAGGTAGCCGGGAATCAGCGGCAGCACGCAGGGAGAGGCGAATGCGACCACCCCGGCGGCGAAGGCGACGGCCAGCCCGGTGGCCGACACGTTCACTCCGCCAGCACCTTGTCGATCGCCGCTCGGTACTCGCTGAGCATGTGCGGGCCGGGGACGAGCACCACCAGCCGGCCGTCGCGGTCGATGATCACCATGCTGGGCTTGCCTGCGACATGGAACCGGCTGGGCAGCTTGTCGCCGGGATCCCAGATGATGGGAAACCGCCAGCCGTGCTTGGCGGCGAAGGCGTGGGCGTCGGACTGGGCGGTGTCGTCCAGGTCGACGGCGATGAAGCGCACGCGTCCCTTGTACTCGTCCGCCACCCGACCCAATCCGGTGGCCTCCTGCTTACAGGGGGCACACCAGGTCGAGAAGAAGTCGATCACTGCAGGCTTGCCGGCCAGCGAGGAGTTGGAGATGGTTGCGCCGGTGAGGGTGGTGCCGGTGAAGTCGGGCGCCGGGCCGCGCAGCTTGACGGGCTCGAGCTGCTGGGTGAGCATGGGCGGGTTGAGGCTGGACGAGTCGTGGGTGCGACCCCAGGCGACCACCATGGCCACGATGACCACTCCCAGCAGAGCCCACGCGATGATGATGCCGCGGCGCATGACCAGATGGTACGCCGCTCGAGCAGGCCGCTACGTCAGCGGTGGCAACGATTCAAACCGGCGTGCAATCGCTGCGATCAGCTTGGCGGTGGCTTCCAGGTCGCCCAGGTCGACGATCTCGTTGGGCGAGTGCATGTAGCGGTTGGGCACGCTGATGACGGCGCACGGTACTCCCGCACGGGTCAGCGACACGGCATCGGCATCGGTGTGGGTGTTGCCGCTGGCGGCTTCCAGCTGATACGGGATCTTCTCGGCCTCGGCGGTTTCGATCGCGAACTCCGTCAGGGTGGCGTGCACGCCGGATCCACGGCTGATGGCGGGCCCACCGCCCAGGGTGACGTCGCCTACCCGCGTCTTCTCGATCCCGGGATAGTCGGAGGCGTGCGTCACGTCCACCACCAGGGCGGCAGCAGGTGCGATTCCGTAGCCCGAGCTGAAGGCGCCGGCGAAGGAGGTCTCCTCTTGGACACAGGCCACACCGACCAGAGCTGCCGCGCCGGGAGAATCGCCGTACAGGCGCACCGCCTCGGCCGCCACGAAGGCGCCGGCCCGGTTGTCGACCGCTCGGCTGACCAGGCGATCGCCCAGCAGGTTGGTGGCCGGCTGCTCGATCACGGCCAAGTCGCCGACCCGCACCAGCGCCTTGGCGGCGTCGCCGTCGGCGGCGCCGATGTCGATCCACATGGTCTCGAACTTGTCGCCGCGCTTGCGATCCCAGTCGTTCAGCAGGTGGGGCGGCTTCTTGCCGATCGCGCCCACCACCGGTCCGCTCTTGGTGAGCACTCGGATCCGCTGGCCGATCAGTACGGTCGGAGTCCAGCCGCCGACGCCGTCGAACCACAGGTAGCCCTCGTCGTCGACGTGGACGACCACCAGGCCGATCTCGTCGATGTGGCCGAACACGGCGATCACTGGCGATCCGTCGGGATTGGCGGCCGCTGAGGTCGATCCCATGGCGTCCAGCTTGACCTCGGCGAACTGCTCGGCGTAGCCGCGCCAGACTCGGGTGGCGGCTCGCTCGTCCCCGCTGGGACCGGCGGCATCCAGCAGGTCGGTAAAGAACTTTCGGGATTTGGTGCGCATGAGGGAGGAGGCTAGCGCCTCGGCGGGGTGCGCGTGCCACGCGGGAGACCGTTGGTACACTGGTTCGCCGCGGGCCGTTAGCTCAGCTGGTAGAGCAGGGGACTCTTAATCCCAAGGTCGTAGGTTCGATCCCTACACGGCCCATCGCGCATATCCGCTGGAACCGGGGCTCTGGGCCACCCTCTGGCGGTCGCAGCCAGCGGACGGGTGGGAACCTCGCGGCCGCGAATCCGGACCACCGCGGCCGGCCAGGCGTTCGTGGTGAAGGAAAAGCGGTGAAGGAGAGGGCCCAACAGCCTTCCCTCGGGAGTGTTTGCGGGGAGGCTGTGGGAACCTTCTCAAAAGCTGCAAGCCGTAACGTCCGGGGGCGACGTTCTCCCGTGACCTGATTTTCCGCGGTCGCTGATCCGGCGGATCAGAGTGAGACTTCGGAGTACGTCGCGGCTTCCCGAGCTAGCGGTGCTGGATCGTGGAGAGCGTGTGGGGTTTTTCCCGCTGTGGCGATGAGCCAGATACCGGTGACGAGTCCCCAGATCAAAACGACGAAGAACGGGAAGAATAGGAGTCCGGCGACGCCTGCGACGCCGGCGATCAGCGTGAACCATCGCAGCCAGGTAGGTAGGGCTCCGCGGGATCCGGCCACCAGCAGGATTAGGGCAAGTCCGAGGAGGACGGCGCCACAGCCGAAGATGAACACGACGCCGATCTCGCCGATGAGGTAGGTGACTTGTGGGGCGATCACGATCGCGCTGCCGCCTTCGAGGTGCGCGATGACTTGGCCGCCGTCGATGCCCCAGCCGATGGCGAGGGCTGCGACAGCTGCCACTCCGGTTCCGAAGAAGGCGCTGCTTGTAGGTTCGTTGAGCGTCTGTCGGAGATGAACGAGGAGGTAGACGAGTCCGACCAGTCCGACTAGGCCGAGGTGCATCGCGATGATTACGGCCGTTCGATGCCCGTGTGCGAGGTAGTTCGTGACCTGGGAGGGTGTGTAGTTACCTCCTGGTGAGTTCGAGGCCATCAAGGCCGCCATGGTCAGGATGGAGAACGTCACGCTTCCGATGCCCGCAGTGATTGCGCTCTTCTGAATGCTGGGCGAGCTGTCTCTGTGCATTTCGGTTTGCTCCTCCGGTTGTCGGGTTGACTGCTCCGGAGGCTATGGCCGTTGCTGCTCGCTGTCGTCGGCTATGACGCTGATTCGGCGGTGAGAAATATGGTGATTTTCTCGGTAGCTGCTCTCACCCTGTGGACGAGGATGTCCGCCCTCTCAGGCGGAGGGCTCGTCCTCGCCGGGCTCGATAAGACCGGATTCGTATGCGAACACGACTGCGTGAACGCGGTCGCGTAGGCCAAGTTTGCCGAGAGCGTGCGCAACATGCGTCTTCACAGTCGCGTCGCTCACGAACAACTCCGAACCTATCTCGGGGTTCGATCGGCCACGCGCCAAGAGTCGTAGTACCTCCAACTCGCGTGGAGTCAGCGCTTCGAGTCCGCGGGGATCAGGTCTGAGCTTCCGGAGGGGGCCGGCGGACGTATTCGGCAATCAGCCGCTGCGTGATCGCTGGTGCAAGAAGGGCGTCACCGTTGGCGACAGTGCGGATACCCGCGATGAGTTCAGCGCGGGGGGCGTCCTTGAGAAGGAATCCGGCGGCGCCGGCCTTGAGTGCCTCGTACACGTACTCGTTGAGATCGAACGTCGTCAGGATGAGCACGCGAGCCTCGGGAACGTCGCGGAGCAGTTCTCGCGTTGCCTCAATTCCGTCACGGCCGGGCATGCGCACGTCCATCAACACGACGTCCGGGCGCAGCTCCCGACTTCTTGAAACTGCCTCGACCCCATCGGCGGCCTCCCCAACCACCTCGAAGTCCTCCTGCGCGTCGAGGATCATCCGGAACCCGTCACGAACGAGCGTCTGGTCGTCGGCGATCAGAAGTCGAATCACGACGGCTCGCCTATCGGCAGCCGAGCGCGAACGACGAACCCGCCGGTAGACACCCGCCCGGCCTCGAGTTCACCACCAAACAGCGCGACGCGCTCCCGCATACCGACGAGACCGTGGCCACCGGTCGAAACCGCGGTCTGCCCGACGCCGTCGTCGCAGACTTCGAGTTCGAGCAAGTTGAGGCCATACCGCACACAAACCCGTGCGTGTGCCGGGCCGGCATACTTGAGGGCGTTGGTTAGTGCCTCCTGCACGATCCGAAACGCGGACAACTCGATCCCGGGGGAGAGCGGCGTGGGCTCCCCAGACACTTCCAACTCGACTGGCAGGCCTGACTCGCGAACCTCGGCGAGCAACAGATCGAGATTCGCTATCCCCGGCTGAGGGGCCAGCAAAGGGCTATCGGCCTCGCGTAAGACGCCGAGCATCCTTCGCATGTCGGTCAATGCCGAACGACCAGTGTCTTGGATCTTGGATATCGGTATGCGCGCACGGTCCGACCGCTGCCGGTCGAGCATCTCATCAGCCGCCTCCGCTTGCACAACCATCACACTGACGCTGTGAGCCACGATGTCGTGGAGTTCACGGGCGATTCGAGCGCGCTCTTGCACCACTGCGTTTTCAGCCAGGATCTCGCGCTCGCTTTCAGCACGGTCGGCTCGCTCACGCAACGCGGCGACGAACAGCCGCCGCGTCCGGAGGTAGGCGCCGAGCAACCAAGCGATCAACACGGGGGAGAGCCACACCGACGCACCAACCACGCTGCTCCACGTCGTCGTTGCCGGATCGCGCAACAACCAGACCGCGCCGCACCCAGCAAGCGCAGCGAGCCCAAAGAGGGAGCGCGGGCGATCTTCATGCGCCCCGACGGAGTAGCCTGCAACCACCAGCAGCGCGAACACTCCAAAGCCCTCGGGCGAACCGAATACGAGCCACTCCCCCGCCAACGCAGCGGCCAGGACGAGTGTCGCAGACAGGCCTGATCGGCGCCACAACAACGCCACCGTCGCGACCATGTACGCCACGAACACGGCCACTCGCGGGCCGGTCATGTGGGTGGAGAACGAACTCCCGCGCACCCATACCTCGAGCGTGCACCCGATCCCGACCGTCAGGGCGAGTACAACGTCTGTCCATCGCCGACGCCAATTCACGCTCCCAGTATCCCGTACGCCACGTCACGCCGCCTCGGCCCAAGAGCTACGTTTGTATCAACCCTGCGGATGAGAACGGAAGGCACCTTTATTCACCTTGGAAGCCGTCCTCTATATTGTGCGCGATGTCAGACGACGCGATTGACCAGCTGAGACGGATCCCGATCTTCTCGCAAGTCGACGATCAGGCGCTCACTCAGGTTGCCTCTCTCGCCGGTCGGCTGGACGTGGCCAAAGGGTCGGTGCTGATCGAGCGCGGCCAGCCCGGTTCCGGGATGTTCGTGATCCTGGACGGCACGGTGGGCGTGGAGCTTCGCGGGCGGACGGTGGAGTTGGGGCCGAACGAGTTCATCGGCGAGCTGAGCCTCCTGACCGACCACATTCAGCGCAGCGCCCGTGTCACCGCGATGACGGATGTCAGCTGCCTGACGCTCGGGCGGGCCGAGTTCGCAGAACTGCTCGAACAGCACCCGCGCATCGCCGTGCCGATGCTCTCCGAGCTTGCCCGCAGACTCCAAGATCTCATCGAGACCTGATGAATAAAAGGTGCCTGGCACCTTTTATTCACAGCAGCTGGGCGATCAGGGCGGCGGCCCGTTGTGCTCCGCCGGGTGCGATTGACCGGTAGGCGGGAGCGGTGTCTGCGATCCGAACGATCGCGTCGGCCAGCTGCTGGGGTGTGGTGCCTTCGTAGTCCATCCACTCGGTGGCGCCGTAGCGGTCGAGCCGGTGGCGGACGTGGAAGCGCTGCTCGAAGTGGCTGGCCAATGGGATTGAGATGAACGGCCGGTTGGCGGCCACCAGCTCCATCGTGGTGGTCAGACCCCCCTGGACGACCGCCACGTCGCATGCCGCCAGGTAGCGGTACAGCTCGTGCACGTACCCGCGCACCTCGACACCATCGGCCGAAGGTAGCGCCGCCGGATCGATGCGCGGCCCGGCCACGGCCAGCACCCGGAGATCGGGCAGCTGCTCGCGGGCAAGCGGCACGGCCTCGATCACGCGCCGCAACAGCGCCCCGCCGACCCCGGAGCCGCCCACCGAGATCACACACAGCGGAGCATCGCCGACGCCCAGCTCGGCCCGAGTCTCGGCCACATCGGCCGGGGTGGTCGGGTCGAACCCCGAGATGTAGCCGCTGAACTGGTAATGACGTTCCGTCCATGCGCGGATCTCCGGGAGTCCCGGCCCGAACGTCTCGGGGATGACATCGCCCGGCTCGCCCACGAAGATCGAGCGGTCGCGGACGCTGGGAAACCGTTCGATCAGCTCGATCATGTCCGCGTTGAAGTCCGCGGCCAGGAAGCTCTCGTGCTCACCGCCCGCCGGCATCGGCAGGAACCCGACAAAGTCGCTCAGCCACACGTACGGCGCGGTCTTCAGCTCGGGGTTCTCGTGCAGGAAGTGGTCGAGCTCCCAGGCCTCGTCCCCGATCCACACGTCGAACTGCTCCTCAGCCACGAGGTCGTCAAACACCATGAAGTTGGCGCACAGGATCTCGTCCATCCGGCGAATTGCCTGAAATGCATGCAGGTCGTGCTCGCCGGCCTCACGGTCGATGTGGGCGGCCTCGCTGGCGAGATCGGCGCTGGCCGGGTGAATCGATTCCCCCCGGGCTCGCAGCACTGTCGTCACCGGCTCCTGCGCGAGCCACTGCACGTCCAGGCCCGGCACCTGCCGGCGCAGCTCGTCGGCGATGGCGACGTCGCGCCAGGCATGCCCGAGCCCGATTGGTGACGACACCAGCAGCGCCCGCTTGGAGCGAGTGATGCTCCGCCGCCAGGTCGTCCTCGCCGTCGGCACCCCCGCCACCCGTTCGCCAAACTCGCGCATCAGACGGTTGATCTTGATCGGGTCGCGGGCTGTGGGCGCGTGGCCGCCGCCTTCGATCCGGATCAGCTCGCCGCCGGTCAGCTCAGCGACACCGAGGCTGCGCTCGAACGGCACGATCTGGTCGTTACTGCCATGCACGATCCGCAGCGGGCAGGTCACCGACCGGCACAGCTCCTCGACCGCCGCGCGGTCGCGCAGTCCCGAGGTCGCCAGTTGGGTTGCGATCAGCGTCTCCGGGGTCGTATCCAGTCCCCACGCCACGCCGTCCTCGATCTGCTTGGTGGAGTGCGGCTCGGGGAAGATCTCGCCCCAGAAGAACTCCAGGAAGCCGCGGTAGTCCTGCAGCCACGAGTGTTGGTTGTAGCGCGCCCAGCCCTCGTAGGTGTCAAGCTGTTCGTCGAATCGAAACTGGGCGCGGTCGGGCGGGGACGGACTCAGCATCGGCACCGCTGCGCCGATCAGGAACGCGCCGTTGACCCGGTCGGGATGGGCCGAGGCCAGCAGCAGCGCCCGCAACCCGCCCATCGAGAGGCCGGCGGCTGTTACCGCGTCAAAGCCGTTGGCGTCCATCACGGCGATTGCGTCGGCCACGAACTCGGTGCCGTTGTAGGCCGAGATCTCGCTCGGCCTGTCGGAGAATCCGTTGCCGCGGCCGTCGAAGGTCACCACCCGGAAGTGTCGCGAAAGGTAGGGAATCTGCGCCTTCCAGTGGCGGGAATGCGCGATCGACCACGTGGGGAGCAGCAGGATCGGGGGCCCGTCGTGCCCGTAGGCCTCCCAGTGCACCCGCACCCCGTCTCGCTCGATCATGCCCTGGCTGTCAGGCAGCCGGGCGGGAGTCTCGGTGTCAGTCCTCCCCACGTGGTCGATCATAGATGTCACGGCCGCGCCTCGAACACCAGATTGAAGGGCGTCTCGGCAGCGACCCGCACGCGCGTAAAGCCACCGGCCGAGATCACGTCCTGAATCCGTGCCGGCCCGGCCTGGGCTCCCAGCGCCAGCCCGACGTCCTGTGAGAGCGACGCCGGCGTGCACAGGAAGGTCGAGAAGCCGTAGTAGGCCCGACCCACCGGGTTGAGGTTGTCCTCCACCCGATCGCCGGCCTTGGGCTCGACGATCATCCAGGTGCCGTCGGGTGCAATCGTCTTTCGCACCTGGCGGGCAGCGCCCACCGGGTCACCCATGTCGTGCAGGCAGTCAAACATGGTGACCAGGTCATACCCGTCGCCGGGGGCGTCAGCGGCCCCGACCGGCTCGAACTGCACCCGGTCGGAGACACCGGCGTCCTTCGCCCGCTCCCGCGCCTGCTCGATCGACCCCGCGTGGTAGTCCGAGCCCACGAACGTCGAGCGGGGGAACGCCTCCGCCATCAAGATCGTCGACGCGCCGTGGCCGCAGCCGACGTCGGCCACCGCGCACCCGCCTCCAGCTTCGCCACCACTCCGTCCAGAGCGGGCAGCCACGAGGAAATCAGGTTGGCGTTGTAGCCGGGCCGGAAGAAGCGCTCACACCCGTCGAACACGTCGTGGTTGTGCTCGTGCCAGCCGATGCCGTCACCACTGCGGGCCGACTCGATGATCCGCGGCGAGTCGTTCACCGATCCGACGGCGAGCTGAAAGAAGCCCGGCAGGAAGGCGGGGCTGGTCTCATCGGTCAGCGCGATGGCGTGCTCGGGTGGCAGGGTGTAGGAACCCGTGGCCGGGTCGTACTCCACATAGCCCCCCGCCGCTTGGGCGTTCAGCCACTCCCGCACATACCGCTCGCTGACATCGGCGCGGCGGGCCAGCTCCACCGGGGTGAGACCGCCGGCTCCGGCCATCGCGCGGTAGAGCCCGAGCTTGTCTCCCATCACCACCAGCGCGGCGTTGAGGGTTGCACCCACCTCGTCCACTGCGCGAAACACAAACGCTTCCAGCTTCTCACCGTCGATTGCTGCTGCTTGTTCGGTTGTTGCCATGATGCTCCTCGGGTTCGAATTGACGATGCCGGCAACCGTAGGCGGGTGGTGCGGGCCTCGCCTCGGGGGTACCCCCTGGTCCTGCGCAAGGTGGCGGTCCGTCGCATCAGGGGGTGGCGCACGTCACAATCGGGTGGTGCTGCTTGGGCGCGAACAGGAGCAAATCGCGATCGATCGGCTTGCTGGCCGAGGCCAGAGGCGGGCGCAGCGGCGTGCTGGCGGTGGTGGGGGAGCCCGGCATCGGCAAGACCGCCCTGCTCGAGCACACCGCCGGCACGGCCTCCGGCATGCGGCTTTTGCGGGCGCGGGGCGTTGAATCCGAGGCGCGGGTGCCGTTCGCTGGATTGGCCGAGCTGCTGGGCCCGGCATTCGTCGCTATCGCCGACCTGCCGGCGCCGCAGGCCCGGGCGCTCTCGGGCGCGCTGGCGCTCGGCCCGGCCAGCGCCGGCGACCGTTTCGCGATCGGAGCGGCGACCCTCAGCCTGCTCTCGGCGTACGCCGACGACGGGCCGATCGTGCTTTTGATCGACGACGGGCATCTGCTCGATCGCTCCAGCGCCGAGGCGCTGTTGTTCGCATTTCGCAGGCTGGTGGACGACCCAATCGCGGTGCTGGTCGCCGTCCGTGAAGGGGAGCCGTCGTTGCTGGACGGCGCCGACCTGCGGACGCTGCGCATGGGCGGCCTTGAACGTGACCACGCCGCCGAGCTGCTGGAGCGAGCCGGGGTGACTCCGACGTCGGCCGAGCACCTGTACCGGGCCACCGGCGGAAACCCGCTGGCCCTGCTGGAGCTCGCTCCCGACGCGGCTCAGCTGGCGGAGGGCCCGCCGCACGCGCCGATCATGCTCTCCACGCGCATCACCGAGGCCTTCGGGCGGCGCTTGGATCGGCTGACAGAACCGGCCCGGGGGGTGCTGCTGCTGGCCGCGGCGGCCGACTCCGGTGAGGTGGCGGTGCTCTCGCGGGCAGCCGAGACGCTCGGTCTGAGCGTGGATGACCTGGCCGCCGCCGAAGAGGCGGGGCTGGTGACGTTGCGGGCGGCGGAGGTGGAGTTCACCCATCCGCTGGTGCGATCGGCGGTGTACGCCGAGGCCGGTGCCACTCAGCGCAGGCAGGCGCATGCCGCTCTGGCAGACGCACTGCCCGAGCGGGATGTCGATCGCCGGGCGTGGCACCTGGCCTCCTCGGCCATCGGGCCGGACGACGACGTCGCCGCGGCCCTCGAGCAGGCCGGCGACCGGGCCACCGAGCGCAGCGCCTATGCGGTGGCGACCGGCGCGTACGAGCGCGGCGCCAGGCTGGCCGTCGGCGATGAGTTGCGCGGCCGGCTGCTGCTGGCCGCTGCCGACGCCGCCTGGCTGTCAGGGGATCTCCCGCGCACGATGGTGCTGCTGGAGGCGGCCACCGAGCACGCCTCCGACCCGTGGGTTCGGGCTCACATCGATCGGATCCGCGGGCACGTGGCACTGCGGCGGGGACCGGTCGCCGACGGCTACGCGTTGCTCTCGACCGCCGCCCAGGAGGTCGCTGACACCGCTCCGGAGCTGGCCGTGATCATGTTTGCCGAGTCGGTGCACGGCGCCTTCTACGCCGGCGACACCGCGGCCATGATCGCCGGCGCCGAACGCGCCGGGGCGATCGCCCGCACGATCGCCTCACCGCGGGCCGCGTTCTTCGCCTCGATGGCCGGCGCGATGGCGTGGGTGATCCACGGCGACGGTGAGCGGGGGGCGGAGCAGGCCCGCCTGGCGATCTCGATTCTGGAGCGCTCCGACGAGCTGCGTGACGACCCGCGGCTGATCGCCTGGGGCTCGCTGGGCCCCATGTTCCTGCGCGAGGCGGAGGTCGGCCGGGTGCTGATCGACCGTGCCGCCGAGCGCGCCCGCACCGTCGGTGCCGTGGGGATGCTGCCGATCATTCTCCAGCACCTCGCCCGCGACCAGGCGACCACCGATCGGTGGCCGGCCGCTGAGGCAAATCTGGATGAGGCCATCCGGCTGGCGGTCGAGACCGGCCAGCGATCCGAGCTGGCGGCGGCGACCGCCGGGCTCGCGTGGTTGCAGGCCCGTCAGGGCCGGGAGGAGGCCTGCAGGCAGCACGCGGCGCAGGCCGTTGAACTCTGTGCCGAGCTGGGCATGGCCGTCTACCGGGTGTGGGCAATTCAGGCTCTGGGCGATCTCGAGCTGGGACTCGGCCGACCTGGTGAATCTGCCGTCCACCACCAGACGCAGGCCGCGGCGCTGGTCGATCACGGCATCGCCGACGTCGACCTCTCACCGGCCCCGGAGCTGGTGGATGCCTACCTGCGATTGGGACGCTCTGACGACGCCGCGGCTGTCGCAGAGCCATTCCTGGCCGCGGCCGAGGCCAAAGGCCAGCCGTGGGCGTTGGCCAGGGCGATGCGATGTCGCGGCCTGCTGGCCGAAGACGCCGGCTGGCAAGACGCGTTCGAGCAGGCGCTCCGGCTGCACACGCTCACTCCAGATGTGTTCGAGGCGGCCCGCACGCGGCTGGCATACGGCGCCAGGCTGCGCCGCGAGCGGCAGCGCTCCGACTCGCGCGAGCAGCTGCGCACGGCCCTCGACCTGTTCGAGCGGCTCGGTGCTCGGCCGTGGGCTGACCAGGCTCGCCAGGAGCTGGCCGCCACCGGGGAGCGGGCCCGCCGCCGCGACCCCTCGACACTCGACGATCTCACGCCGCAGGAGTTCCAGATCGCGCGTCTGCTGGCCGGCGGGATGACCACGCGCGAGGCCGCTGCGGCCGTGTTCCTCAGCCCCAAGACGGTTGAGTACCACCTGCGAAACACCTACCGCAAGCTCGGCATCCGATCCCGGGATGCGCTGGCCGAAGCGCTGGATGCCGGTATCGAGTCCGGCTGAGGGTCAGTGGTCTTCGAGACCCGCCGGAACGAGCTGTGACAGCTTCACCGCGAGCCGGTTCGGTCGCCGCCCGGCCCGCTCGGCGTGCTCCTTGCGGCGTACCGCCGCTCGCACCAGGTGGGCGCCGGCGTATCTGAGCGGGTCGGGTGGGAACTTGGCGACAGGGCGATTCCACAGCGCCGAAAGCGCGGTTGGGTCAGGCAGGCCGAGCGCTCGGTTGGCGAGTGATCGGCCGCCCGCCACCGACGGGCCGACGCCGTTCCCGCTCCAGCCCACGCCGTGCAGGATATGGCTGTGGCCGTCCAGTTCGCCGAGCATCGGCAGGCCGTCGGTGGAGCGATCGATCGGCCCCGACCAGTGCGCGGCCACGCGCATGTCGGGAAGGTTCGGGTAGGCGTGGCGCAGGTCGGACTCCACCTCGCGGCTGCGGGGCTCGTTGCGGTCGAAGCTTGCGGGAATCCGGCCGCCCATGGCAATCCCCCAGCCGCCCTTGCCAAAGACGATGCGGCCGTCCAGGGTGGTGCGGTAGTAGTCCACCATCTGCTGTGAGTCGGTGATCGCCTCGCCTCCGGTCCAGCCGATGCGGGCGAGCTCGTGCGGGCATCGGATCGGTTGCCACCACGTCACTCGAGATCGCAACCAGATGCCGCCGCAGCTCGGGGATCCCCGCCGACCATGCGTTGGTGGCGATCACCAGGCGGTCGGCCGCGACCGTGCCCGCGTCGGTGTGAACGACGGTGGGGAAGGATCGAGTGAATCGCCGCACCAGCGTGTGCTCGTACACGCGCACGCCCGCGGCCAGGCAAGCCCGTCGCAGCCCGCGGGCGAGGATGGCCGGCTGGATGGTGGCGCCGCTTTGGTCAAACGCCCCGCCCAGATGAGCGGGCGACCCTGCGCGGCGGGCGACCTCGTCGGCGGGCAGCTCCACGAACGCGTCGGGATTCACCTGTGCGCAGCTCTCGACGGTGCCCTGCCACGCGCCCATCCCGGCGGCCGTGCGGCTCGTCCACAGCCATCCCCCGCGCACGATCTGCGGTGTCGATCTGCTGCTCGCGGCAGAAGCGCCTCGATCTCGTCGATCGCCCGTTCCGACTCTCGGCAGATTGCCTCGGCCACGTCGGCGCTGACCAGTTTCAGAAGCGATGGGAACTTGGCCCACCACGACAGTACGAAGCCGCCGTTTCGGCCGGAGGCTCCGCCGCCGCAGATGTCTCGCTCCAGCACCACCACGTCGGTGTCCGGAGCCGCTTGCTTGATCCACCAGGCCGTCCATAGCCCCACGAAGCCACCGCCGATGATGCACACATCAGCGGTGGTCGACTCGCCCAACGGGGCCGCGTCGGGGGCATCGCCGAGCGCCTGCTCCAGCCAGAGCGAACGGTGTGGTGCGGGTGTGGTCGGCGAGAACCCGGACATCGGTGGTGGGTTCTACCTGATCGGCACTCGCCTCGCGTCTGGAACCCGCCGGGGTTCAGTGGCAGGTTCGGTCGTCGTGGTGGCTGACGACCTCGCCGGTCTGACGTCTCGCGGTGCAGCATTCGGCCGTGGCTGTACCTTCACGGCCAGCGTGTGTATACGAAGATCTCCCATAGCTACCCCTGTCGTCCCCCCGAGCATGATTGTCCCTCGGTCTGATTAACGCTCGAAAACCGGGAAAAGCCAAGGGTGAAATCTGCCCGGCCGGCGATCAGCATCCGCCCGCCGGTGGGTGGTGGCCGAGCAGTCCGGCCACGATCTGGCTGACGTTCCAGCGTTCCATGCCGATGTACGTGGCTCCCGGTGAGCCGGCCGGCCCGAGCGTGTCGCCGTACAACGAGGCGTAGGCCTTCACGCCCGCCTCCGCTGCGATCTGATCCTCGAGTGCGGGGTTCAGCGACGACTCGGTGAAGACGGCGCGCACGTGCTGGGCCTTGATGCGGTCGATCAGCTCGGCCACGTTGCGCGCGCTGGGCTCGGCCTCGGAGGAGATCGACGGGATCACCGATCCCACCACGGTGAATCCGTAGTGGGCGGCGAAGTAGCCGAAGGCGTCGTGGTTGGTCACGAGCTTGCGGTCGTCCACCGGGAGGCAGGCGACCACTCGCTTGTTGGCGGCGTCCATCGCCTTCAGCTGGGCGACGTAGCGGGCGGCGTTGGCGGCGTAGGCCGACCGGTGGTGTGGATCGATCACGTCCCAGCTCGACCCCCAGGTGCGCGGGCGGCGCGCTCGTACAACACCGGGTCGTGCCACCAGTGGGGGTCGCCGTCGGGCTCCTCGCTGTCGCCGGTGCGGATCGGCAGTCCGGCCGAGGCGTCGAACACCGTCGCGCCGCTGCCGCTGTCTGCGATCAGCTGTGTCGCCCAGCCGTCGATGCCGACGCCCGAGGTGACGGCCAGCTTGGCGCCGGCGATGCCGATCGCATCGGACGGCGAGGGCTCGAACTCGTGCGGGTCGACGTTGGGCCGCAGGATCCCGATGGTGTTCATCTCGGCTGCCGCCCACGTGCCTGACCAGATCCTGCATCTGCGTGGTGGTCGCCACCACCGTCGGCTTGTTCGGGTCGGTGTCGGCCAGCTTGGTGGTGCCACAGGCGGTGGCCACGACGCACACCAGCGCGCACACGCTCACAAGCAGGGATGAGGGGCGCCACATGCGCTCGATCGTAGCAGAATGAAAGCGATTTCCATTTCGGAATATTGCAAGTCGAGTTCGATGTCAGTATGCTGACGGCGTGGATGAGATGGGACGAAACCGGCGAAATCGGGCCGCGCTCTTGCAGGCGGGGCGGGCGATGGGCCGCGCGTTCACGGTGCGCGAGCTGCACGACGCCGCCGCCAAAGACCAGCCAAAGCTGGGTCTGACCACCGCCTATCGCGCCGTCGAGCGCTGGCGCGAGGAGGGCTTCGCCGAAGAGGCCGGACACCGCGGGGACGAGGCCACCTTCGTCTTCTGCACCGATCTCGATCACCACCACCACGTCGTCTGCGTCGACTGCGGCGCCACCGCCACGCTGGCCGGCTGTGTGGTCGAGCCGGTGCGACGAGCGGTCTCCGACGCGGGATTCGAGCTGATCGACGAAGCCCTCGGCGCGCTCCCCGCGCGATGCGCGGACTGCGCTGCCAATGCCGGATAGCCCAACCGGCACGATTCTGCGGGTGCGGGATCTGGCAGTCGACCTGGCCTCTCGGCGGGTGCTCGAGCACGTCTCCCTGGAGGTGCCGGCGGGCGTCGTGGTGGGACTGGTGGGGCCAAACGGCGCCGGCAAGACCACGCTCCTGCGGGCGATCGCGGGCACCCGCCCGGCCGCGGCCGGCAGCATCGAGGCGCCCGACTCGATCGGCTACATGCCGCAGCTGCCACCGGCCGTGTGGGACTTCCCGCTGGCGGCGATCGACGTTGCCCTGCAGGGCTCCTACAGGCGCACGGGCTGGCTGCGGCTGCCGTCTCGGAGCGAGCGCGCCCGCGCCCAGGCCGCCCTCGAATCCGTCGGCATGGAGGGCTTTGGGCGGCGCCAGATCGGGCAGCTCTCGGGCGGCCAGCGCCAGCGGGTGCTGCTTGCCCGAACGCTCGTCCAAGACGCCGACCTGGTGCTGCTGGACGAGCCCATGACCGGCGTGGACGCGGCCACCGCGGCACTCTTTCTGGGCACGCTCGGCGACCTCCGCGAGCAGGGCCGGACGGTCGTGATCTCGACCCACGATCTCGGGTGGGCCGCCCAGAACTGCGACCTGATCTGCCTGCTGGCGGGCACGGTGCACGCCTTCGGCCCGCCGCGCGAGACACTCACCGCCGAGGCCCTGGCCGGCGTCTACGGCGCCACCACGATCGAGGTCGGAGGAGTGCGCATCCTCGCCCCCGAGGGGCATCACCACTGATGGGCCACTACCTGCTCGATCCGCTCCAGTTCGAGTTCATGCGCCGGGCGCTGGTGGCGGTGGTGCTGACCGGCGTGGTCTCCGGCGTGCTCGGCAGCTACGTGGTGCTGCGGGGCATGGCCTTCATCGGCGACGCGCTGTCGCATGCGGTCTTTCCAGGGATCGTGATCGCGGTCGCGCTGGGGCGCAGCATCCTGCTGGGAGCGATGGTGGTGGGGCTTCTGACCGCCTGCGGGATCGCGCTGATCAGCCGCAGCCGGCGGGTGTCGGAGGACACCGCCATCGGCATCCTGTTCGCCGGCATGTTCGCGCTGGGAGTGGTGCTGGTGTCGAGCCTGGCGTCGTATCAGAAGGACATCGCCGACCTGCTCTTCGGCAGCATTCTGGGTGTCTCCACCAGCGATCTGGAGCTGGCCGCGGTGGCCACGGCGGTGGTGCTGGTCACCGTGCTTCTGCTGAACAAGGAGTTCTCGCTGATCGCCTTTGACCGCGAGATGGCCGACGCGATGCGCTACCCGGTATTCGCGCTCGACCTGCTGCTGCTGGCCCTGATCACGCTCGCGATCGTCGTCTCGCTGCGGGCGATCGGCAACATCCTGGTGCTGGCGATGCTGGTCACGCCGGCCGCCACCGCCCGGCTTCTGACCAATCGGCTCTTGGTCATGCAGGGCCTGGCGGCGGCGATCGGCGCGATCTGCGGCGTGGTCGGCCTGTACATCTCGTTCTGGTGGGATCTGGCCTCGGGCGGCACCATCGTGGTCACCGCCACGCTGGTGTTCTTCGTCGTCTTCGGCGCCCGCGAGCTGGCCCAGCTTCAGGCCACGCGCACTTCCGGCATCGGTGCGCCCAGCTGACGCATCAGGGCGGTGGTGTCCCACACGTGCCACAGGTCGGCCAGTTGGTCGCCGCTGTATCGGAACATGTGCATGTGGGCGACCTCGACCTTGGCGCCGACCGGTTCGATGCCGGCCAGTCGGGCCGAGATCGAGCAGTCCCAGGTGGGTGCCGGTCATGGTCGAGCGGCAGGCGACCAGGTCGCCTTCCGAGATGATCTGGTGCACCTCGAAGTGCAGATCGGGGAAGCCGGTGCGAAGCGTGGTTACCACCTTCTTCAGGTGCGGCGGGAAGCTCGTGCCCAGCGGTTCCTGGTGATCGACGCCGCCGGTGGCGATGGCGGTGTCGGCGTAGTCGACCTCGCCGCGGTTGAACATCCGCTCGAAGCCTTCCAGGGTGAGTGCCTTGAGATCGTGCGTGGCCATCGTCCGCTCCTTACGCTAGAATACTCTAACAGTGAGTGGAACGGTACTCTAATCATATGAGCGATGTCAAATCACGTCGAGAGATCGCCGCCGAGGCGACCCAGCGGGTGATCGTCGAGACGGCGGCCGGCTGTTCGTTGAGCAGGGCTACGCGCCCACCACGATCAGCCAGATTGCGCGCGAGTCGGGCGTCGCGGTGCAGACGATCTACAACTCCACCGGCTCCAAGCGCGAGCTGCTGTCGCGGGTGCTGGACTTCGCGGCAGCCGGCGACAAGGCCCCGCGGCCGTGCCCGCGTTCATGCGAGAGCAGGCCGAGGCCGAGCCCGATGCTCGCAAGGTGATCGCGCCAGCTGGTGGAGTTCTGGCGAGGTGGGCTGGAACGCACGGCGCCGATCTTCGAGGTGATCCGCCAGGCCGCAGCCCTCGACCCCGAGATCGCCACGCTCGAAACCGAGCGTGCCCAGGCCAGACTGCGCAACTACGGCGTCGCCGGCCGGATGCTGGCCGACCGCGGACAGCTGCGCTCCGGCCTCAGCCCCGATGCGGCGGCGGCCGTGATCTTCTCGTTGGGGCACCCCGAGAGCTACCGGCTGCTGGTGCACAAGTCGGGCTGGAGCATCCGAGCAGTGGGCGGCGTGGGTGACCGACGCGCTCGAGGCCGCGCTGCTCGATTAGCCGGCGGCGACGAACTCCATCAACGTGCCCTCCAGCCGCGTGCCGTCGTCCATCAGCTGGTAGGCGCGCAGCTTTCCCACCTCTCGGAACCCCATCGCCGCATAGCAGCGCACCGCCCGCTGGTTGATCGTGGCCGGGTCGATCGTCAGCCGGTGGTGTCCGCGAACCGTGACCAGGTAGTCCATCAAGAGCTTCATCGCGTCGCGCCCCAGGCCCCGTCCCTGGTACTCGGCACCCAGAAAGATGTCGATGGCCGCGTGGTGGAACTGCGCGTCGGGTTCTTCGTAGAACTGGATGCCGCCGGCGATGCCGGTGGGCGTCTCGATCACGAAGAAGTAGGTGTTCGGCTCCTCGTTCATGATCGACTCGGTCGTCTCGCCGGGTGTGGGCGCGTTCCACCACCGCACGACCGTGGGGTCGCAGCGCATCCGGTGGACGGCGTCAACGTCGGCCTTCGTGCCCTGGCGCAGCGTCAGCCGCTCCCCGACCAGCGGGGCAAACTGCTCACACATCGGGCAGGGTTTCGCTGAACCGCAGCCCCGTGCCCAGCCGCAGCTTCAGCTCCTCGTCCTGGATGTTGGCGGCGTACGAGATCCGCTCCACGGCGAGGATCAGCTCACTCTCCTGAAGATCATCCGCGGCCAGGTCGTACTCGACCGCGATCACCCGCTCCTCGGGGTAGTACACGAACCGCGAAAAGCGCTGGCCGGCGTTGAGATCATTGACGGCGGTCAGGATTTCCAGCAGCTGGCCGTTCTCCTCGATCTGCTGCAGCACCGGCGAGTGGACGCTGACCATCACCGTCTCGCCGTACTCCGCGAATGAGATGAAGGTCGCGCTCGACTCGCGCATGATCCGGTACCCGTTGCCGTCGGCTCGGGTCACGAACGGCACCTCGTTGCGGTGCAGAATGCCGGCCACCTGCTCGATCACGCGCTGCATCGCAGCCATGCTAGTAGATCGGTCCCGCTATCCTCTCCGGCGATGTCCGAACTCGCGTTTGTGAACGGTGCCGTGCGCACGCTCGACGACGCCAACCCCCACGCCTCCGCCGTTGGCATCCGCGACGGCGTGGTGGTGGCGGTGGGCTCGGATTCCGACGTCCGGGCCGAGGTCGGCTCCCGCGCTGAGGTGATCGACCTCGCAGGTGCGGCGGTCACGCCCGGCCTGATCGACTCTCATATCCACCCGTTCGTGCCGTTCATGGTGCGCGGCGCCGACCTGACCAGCTGCGGGACGCTGGCCGACGTGCAAAGTGCACTTCGGGCCGAGCGGGAGCGCGTTGGCGACAACGGCTGGGTGCTGGGCTGGGGGCTGAGCTACGAGGCGCTGCATGGTAATGAGATCGAATCCGCGCTGATCGACGGCGTCGTGGGTGGTGGCCCGGCGGTGGTGCGGTTCATGGATCAGCACACCACCCTTGCCAGCAGCACCGCCTTGGCGACGGCCGGCGTCACCGGCACGGTTGAGTTCACCGAGGGGGCGGAGGTGGTGGTGCGTGACGGTCGGCCCACCGGCGAGCTGCGCGAGCACGGTGCGATGGGCCTGGTCGACGCGGTCGTGCCCGACGCGACCGAGCGGGAGCAGCGCGAGCGGATCCTGCAGACGCTGCGGACGCTGAACGCTTGCGGCATCACCGGCATGCACGTGATGAACGGCGCGCCCGAGGATTTCGACCTGATGCGGGAGTTGGAGGCGTCCGGCGACCTCACCTGCCGGGCGGTGGTGCCGTTGTGGCAGACGCCCGAGACGACGGTCGAGGAGATGCACGCCCAGCTTCCACTGC
Organism: uncultured Actinomycetes bacterium; assembly: GCA_963811675.1. Classification (GTDB taxonomy): domain Bacteria; phylum Actinomycetota; class Thermoleophilia; order Gaiellales; family JAICJC01; genus CAVPTL01. The sequence goes on from CAWESH010000015.1 coordinate 27,872, forward strand.
GAGACGAGCGCGGCCGGCTGTGGCGCGGCGGGGTGGCCAAGTTTTTCATCGACGGGGTGATCGATACCGGCACCGGCTGGCTGTACGAGCCCGACACGCTGGGTGGCGGCACCGAACCGTTTTGGCCTGAGCCCGAGGCCTACGCCGCGGCCGTCAAGCTGTTCGCCCAGGCAGGATTTCAGTGTTCCACCCACGCGACCGGTGATCGCGGCGTGCGCGCCGCCCTGGACGCGTATCTGGCAGCCGGCGCGCCGGGCGGAGTCCCCCACCGGATCGAGCATATCGAGACGCTTACCGACGTCGACCTCGACCGCTTCGTGCGGGAGGGCGTGGTGGCGTCGATGCAGCCGCTGCACATGCAGTGGCGGCGGGCTGACAACAGCGATTCGTGGGCTGCACGACTCGGCCCCGAGCGGGTCGCCCGAGCATGGCGCACCGCCGACCTGTTGCGAGCCGGCACCCGGCTGGCGCTGGGTTCCGACTGGCCGGTGGCACAGAACGATCCGCGGCTGGGGATGGCCTGGGCGCGGCTGCGCCGCACGCCGGGAGACCTCGACGCGCGGGTGTTCGAGCCCGACCAGCGACTGTCGGCGATCGACACGCTGCACGGGTACACGACGGCCGCGGCGGCGACTGTGGGTGAACGAGACCTGGGCGGCCGGCTCATCCCCGGCTTGCGGGCTGACCTGAGCGTGTTTGCCGAGGATCCGGTGGATGTCTCGGCCGACGATCTCCCCGAGCTGCCCGTGCTTGCGACCGTGGTCGACGGTCGAGTGGTTTACCGCGACGGCGTCTGATGCGGGCGATCGAGCTGCGCGAGCATGGTGGCCCTGAGGTGTTGCGGCTGGTGGATCGCCCAGATCCGGTCGCTTCGGCCGGCGAGGTGGTGGTGCGGGTGGCGGCGGTGGCGGTCAACCGGCTCGACATCTGGGTGCGCGAGAACCAGGGATTCGCCTATGTCGCCGAGCTGCCGCTGATCCCCGGATACGACGTGGGCGGGCACGTGACTGCGGTCGGGGAGGGTGTCACCGACGTCGAGGTGGGCGAGCAGGTGTACGTGCACTACGACTACAGCTGCGGGCGGTGTGAGTACTGCCTGGAGGGCGACGAGGCCTCATGCAGCCAGTACGGGGTGATGGGTGTGAACCACGACGGCGGCTACGCCGAGTTGGTCTCTGCGCCGGCTCGAAACATCTTTCGCCTGCCGCAGGGGTTGAGTCCGGAGACGGCCGCAGCGGCCGGATCGGTGTATCTGACCGCCTACCACATGTTGTTCTCGCGAGCCGGGCTGCGGGCGGGTGAGACGGTGTTGGTGACAGCCGCCGGTTCGGGTGTCGGCGGCGCAGCGATCGCCCTGGCGCGCTACGCCGGAGCGACGGTGATCGCGACCGCGTCGACCGAGGACAAGCGCCGGCGTGCGCGCGAGGCCGGCGTGGAGCACGTGGTCGACTACACGCGCGACGACTGGGCTGACGAGGTGCGCCGGCTGACCGGCGGGCGCGGGGTGGACGTGGTCGTCGACCACGTTGGCCAGGCGGCGTTTCCGGGCGCGCTCGCGGCGCTCGCTCCCAAGGGCCGGATGGTGCTGTGCGGCGCCTCGTCGGGTGCGCGGGTCGAGATCGACCTGATCGACGTGTTCGCCCGCCAGATCTCGATCATCGGCTCGAGCGACGGCTCGCGACGGGAGCTGCTCGAGGTCTTTCGGCTGCTCGCCGACGGCCGCATCCCCGGACCCCCGATCGAGGCGACCCTCCCACTCGAGCGCGCAGCCGACGCCCAGGCCCTACTCGAATCCCGCACCCACTACGGCCGCGTCCTGCTGACGCCCTGAATAAAAGGTGCCAGGCACCTTTTATTCACTGAGGCTGGCCTCGTGCGCCCATCACGGTGCGCCTCGGCGTACCTGAGCGGAGGTGGTGAATAACGGTGCCAGGCACCGTTATTCACTCTGATCACCAGCTTGTCGGGTGGGCCGCTGCGCTGCTTTTCCCAGGCCTCGGGCGTCTGGTCGAGTGAGTACTCCTCCAGGTCGACCTGCAGCCGGCCGGCGCGGACGTGCTCGAGCAGTGTGCGATGGGCAGCGGCCAGCTCCTCCACCGGTGTCCTGAACACGATGTGGCCGATCAGGTGCAGCCGCTTGCCGCGTAGCACCGCTGAGGGCAGGGAGATCTCCGCGCCCGCGGACTGACCCAGGTTGACCACGCGCGCATTCGGCGGGGCGGCCGCCAGCGCCGCCAGCAGAGGCGCCCCCCACAACGGGTCGATGATCACGTCCGGCCCGCCGTCGGGGAACGCCTTGCGGAAAGCCTGTTCCATGTCCGAGGCGTCGCCCAGTGACCACCGTTTCGTCGGCCCCCAGCTCGCGGCTTCGCGCCAACCGCTCGGAGTCACGGCCGGCGGCCACAACCCGGCTTGCCCCCAGCAGCTTGGCAGCTTGCACCGCCACGCTTCCGACGGTGCCGGTTGCGCCGAGCACCAGCACCCGCTCGCCGGCCTGGAGCTGTGCGCGCTCCTCGACCGCCAGCCAGCCCGCCAAGCCGGCGATGCCCAACGCGACCGCAACGGCATCGTCGTCACCTGGGGGAGCTCCCAGGTCTCAGCGGGGTCGACCACGAACCGCTCGGCCAGCGAACCCGTGACCGTCTTGAGCGTGTACACCCGGGTGCCGGCCGCAAACGCCGGTGAGGAGACCACCCGGCCGATGCCCTCCCGCCCGGCACGTACGGCACGGTCGGGACGCCTCGTAGAAGGTGCCGCCAGCGATCGCCAGGTCGACCGGGTTGAGGGCGGCCGCGCCGGTCTCGACCACCGTCTGCCCGTCGTCCGCGGCCGGCTCCGGCCACTCCTGCACCGTCGGGGTGGCGCCCAATTCGCTGATAACGGCTGCCTGCATGGAACGAACCCCCAGGAATACACGGTTTATGATCGCGGGCACTCTATGTTCTCGTTGTACCCCCACGGCGCGGCCACGACACCGTGAGCACGGTGCTCCCGGCCCACGCCGACACCATCATCGCCGGCGGCGGCACCAGCGGATCGGCGCTGGCCGGGGTGCTGGCCGAGTCCTCGGACGAGAGCGTGCTGGTGCTCGAGGCCGGGCCCGACTTCGGCGCCTACGACCCCGCCGCGTGGCCCGCCGACCTGCTCGACGCACGCCTGCTGGCGAGCTCCTACGACTGGGGCTACGACAGCGGTGAGCCTATCCCGGCCGGGTGCTCGACTACGCCCGCGCTCGCGTGATCGGCGGCTGTTCCAGTCACAACGGCTGCGCGGCGATCGTGGGCTCGCGGCTCGACTACGACGGCTGGGAGGCGCTCGGCTGCACCGGCTGGGGGATGTCGCAGATGCGCGGCGTGTTCGACGAGGTGCTCGATCGCATGCGCGTGCACCTGTACGCGCCGGACCAGGTCACGCCGTTCCAGCAGGCGTTCCTGGACGCCGCTCCCGCCGCCGGCCTGCCGCTCGTGACCGATCTCAACGACTGGGACGAGGACGCCGGGATCGCCGCCTCGCCGGTGAACGTCGTGGACGGCGTGCGCTGGAACGCCGCCTTTGCCTACCTCGACCCGGTGCGCGACCGGACGTCGGTTCAGGTGGTCGGCGACGCGACCGTGGTGCGGGTGGTGTTGCGCGGCGATCGCGCGGTGGGCGTCGAAGTGCTGCTCGACGGCCGGTTGCAGCGAGTCGGCTGCGACCGGGTGGTGGTCACCGCCGGCGCCTACGGCTCGCCCGGGATCCTCGAGCGCTCTGGAATCGGCGATCCCGACGTGCTGCGCGCCGCCCGAGTGGACGTGCTCCACGAGCTTCCCGGCGTCGGTGCGAACCTGCACGACCACCCCGCGGTGAAGCTGGTCTACCCGGGCGGGCCGCACGCCGACTCCGCCATGGCCGCCTTCGGCGCGACCCACTACCTGCCCGAGGAGCAGGTGATCGCCAAGGCGGTGTCCAGCCACTGTCGCGAGGGCTTCGACCTGCACCTGTATCCCGTGTCGCTGATCCTGCCCGACGGCGGCTGGTCGTGGGAGCTCTCGGTCGCGTGTCTGACGCCGCTCTCACGAGGCAGCATCCATATTCGCGACGCCGATGCCGCGACCGTCCCCGCCATCGACCACCGCTACTGCAGCGACCCCGACGGGCTCGACCTGGCGGTGCTCGCCGACGGGGTACGGCTGGCGCGGGAACTGGCCGCAACCGAACCGGCACGCACGTTCGTCGGCGAGGAGCTGGATGCGCTGCCGGCCCCCGAGCTGTTCGACGCCCGCCTCGAGCACTACTACCACCCGGTGGGCAGCTGCCGGATGGGTTCGGCGGATGACCCGCTGGCGGTCGTCGATCCCGGCCTGCGCGTGCGCGGGTTGGAGCGGCTGTACGTCGCCGACTGCGCGGTGATGCCGGTGGTCCCGCGCGGCAACACCAACCTGCCGGCGGTCGCCGTCGGGGTGCGCGCCGCCCAGCTGCTGCAGGGAAATCCTGAGAGGAGTTCTGATCCTTGATCACCGAACATGCGACCCTCACCATCATTCCCGGCCGTGAGCAGGAGTTCGAACGGCTGTTCAACGAGCACGTGCGCGATCTGTTCGCCCGCGCCCCCGGGTTCGTGTCGATCGAGCTTCACCGCTCGGTGGAGCGGCCGGCGACCTTCGTCATGCGCGTCGGGTGGGCATCACTCGAGGCCCACGTCAACGACTTCCGCGAGTCCGCGTTGTTCACCGAATGGCGCGCGCTGGCCGGCCCGTTGTTCGCCGAGCCACCCAGCGTCGAGCACTTCGAGCAGGTCTGACGCTCAGGCCGACGCCACCGCGATCAGGGTCGGCATCGGGAACACCAGCTGATCCCCCTGGCGCATGTCGGCGATCTCGTGGGTGACCTCCGCGGTGATCGCGTGGCGTACGTCCTCCGGCTCCTCGAGGAATCGCGCGGCGATCGGCCCGGCCATGATCACGCGCTGCGCGAACTCGTCGGGGTCGGTGAATCGCGCCTCGATCGTCTCGCGCTCGACCGACACGTCGGTGAACCCGACCTCCTCCATCAGGCCATGCAGGTCGCTCTCGCGGTTGATCACAAACGGCGCCAGCATCATCGCCCCGGCCTCTTCCCCGGCGTGCTTGGTGAGCACTCGGGCGATCGCGCCGAGCGCGCCCTGGTTCGGGTCGCACCAGCACGCCACGACCACCTTGCCGCCGGGTTTCACGACTCGCCGGATCTGGGTCAATGCGAGCCGCCGGTTGGGGAAGAACTGCAGCCCCTGCTGGCACGTGGCCGCGTCGAAGTCGTCGTCGCCAAACGGGATCGCGTCGGCGCTCGCCTCGATCAACTCGAGGTCGGGTGACAGCTTCGCGTGCGATCGCGAGCATCGGCGGCGCCAGATCGAGCCCGGTCGGAGCGGCGCCCCGCTCTGGGCAAGCGCGCGAGAGCACCCCGGTGCCGCAGGCGACGTCCAGCACGCGCATGCCGGCCGTCGCTCGAGCCGCGCCAGCATCCGCATCGTCAGCGCCTCGAACATGGCCGGCACCATATAGTCCTGATACATCCGCGGTGCCGCGGCGGGTGTAGCCCCCCAATTCATGGCCGACGGTCGATCGGTACTCATCCTCGCCCCCTGTGAGCAGGTTCACCGATCTACGCTACCAGAGTGCACATCACCTAATTCGGTGATGCAGGGCCACCCCGTGGAGGTCGATTACCCGGGCGTGGAGGTCGTGTACACGTACCCGCGCTGTCCCTATCGTGAGGTGACTCACGCTGCGGCTCGGCGCTTGCCCGCGATTCGTAAGGTGGCGGCGCTGCTCTGGCCCGCCGCTCGCCGCGCCGAGTGGGTGCACATCGATAGCCTCGGGATCGAGGCGGCCGGCCTCGCCGGTGAGACGCAGATCCCCTGGAACGACGTGTGCAGCACGTCGGTCGGCCGCAGCCCGCTGGGGCGCCGCACGTTGGTGATCACCGACGGCAAGGGCCACCGCATCGTGGTTGCCTCGACGCTGCCGGAGTTCGCCGACCTCAGCCGGCGGGTGTGTGAAGAGGCCGGCACAGGTTCAGCGGCGCTGCAGCTCCACCGGGCTGCTTGACGCAAACGTTGCAATTTGCAACCATCGCCGGACTGACCTTCGAGGGAAGGAGTCCCCATGTCGTTGTACATGGCTCAGTTCGGCTACACCGCTGAGACCTGGGCGCGTCTGATCGATCAGCCCGAGGACCGTCGTGCGGCGGTCTCGGCCATGGTCGAGCCCCACGGCGCCAAGCTGGTGGATCTGTGGTACGCATTTGGTGCTTCGGACGGCTTCGCGTTGCTGGAGTGCCCAGACGACCGCACGGCAGCTGGGATTGCGATGGCGATCACCTCGAGCGGTGCATTTAGCTCGTTCGTGACGACTCCGCTGATGACCCAGGCCGAAGCGCTCGACGCGATGCGTGTGGCCGGCGAGATCCGGTACGTCGCGCCCGCCCAGGGCGTCACCGCCTGACCGCCCGGTAGAGCTACCGAAACGCGGCGAAGCCTTGCTGCGGTACGTCGTTGACCCGGGTGAAGTCCCCGCCCGCGGCCACGCTGGAGGCACCCCCGGCAAGCGCGTACACACCCAGGGTGGAGTCGAGGTCGGGACTCCATGGGTCAAGCGCGCCGGTGGTGGCATTGACCGCGAGCAGCTTCTCGCGCTCGGTCGAGGTGGTGCACACCTCTTGTCCCACTGACGCACCGCAGTAGTTGGTGAAGTGCCCGCCGACGTAGACCACGCCGTTCATCACCGCGATCGCCTGGGCGTTGCCGTCGGTGCCACCGCGCCAGCTCACCGCCGCGGTTGCGGGATCGAACGCCACGAAGTTCCCGCCGTCGCCGCCGCCGGCCACATACACCGCGGTTGCGGTGGCGGTGACGCTGATGACGGGGAAGGGGAAGCTCGGCGCCCACGGCTGCACAGCCCCGGTGACCAGGTCGATCGATCCCACCGAGGTGCGTGCGGTGCCGTCCAGCTTGGTCAGCGAACCGCCCACCACCAGCTGGTTTCGACCCGGCACCACGGTCAGCGTCTTGACCACCTTGTCGGCTGACGCGGAGAATCCGCTGATCGCCTTGCCGGTGGTGGCGTTCAGTGCCGCCAGGCGGGTGTGCGAGCCGCCGCTTGCCTGCGAGAACTTGCCGCCGGCGTAGACGACGTTCCCGGAGACCGCCAGCGCCAGCACCCAGTCGTTGGCCGAGCCGGTCCACGCCGCCAGGTGCTTACCGGTGTTGGGATCAACCGCGGCGATGTGATCCGCCGAGGCCCCGCCGGCATTTTCGAACTCGCCGCCCAGGTAGACGCTGGTGCCGGTGGCCGCGATCGTGCGCACGTTGCCGTCGGGAGCCGGGTTCCATGGCAGCAGCGCACCGGTGGTGAGGTCGACGGCGGCGGCGTGCTGGCGCGCGACGGTGCTCTTCCCGGCCGCCTTACCTGCCGGGCGCACCGCGGTGAATTCGCCGCCGATGTAGGCGGTCGATCCGACCACCGCGATGGCGGTTACCCGGCCGTTCGTTTGAAATGAGTTGACTGCCGTGTCGGCCACAGGTGCAGCCAGGGCGATAGACGCGCCGAGCATCACCGCGACCGCAGACAGTACGCCGACCAACGTGCGCATCATGTCCTCGGAGCGTTCGAACAGGAGAGCCACCAACAGGTTACAACTCTAGCCTACGGTCCCTTGCCCGCCTTGCAACGGTCAATGCGTCTTGGGCAGCTGATAGATGGTGCCCAGCGCCTTCATCACGTCGGCGGTCAGCAGGTCGTTGCCGGCCGGGGTCAGGTGGATACCGTCGGGCGTGCGCACCAGCTGCTGGTGGCCGTCGACCGGGAGGTAGGCGGTGTACTTGCCGTGGCTTGCGAACTTGGGATAGGTGAACACCGAGGTCGCGCCCTGGTGGGTCTGGGCCTCTTTCACGATCTGCACGTTGAGGCTGAACAGGTAGGGGTTCGTGCTCTCGTCGCTGACCGGCGGCGGCGCGACGTAGACCACCCGCGCGCCGGCGCCCTGGGCGATGCTGATCATCGCTCCCACCCGGCGGCGATACTCGGCTCGCCACCCAGCTCCGCCCCTGGTCAGGAAGGTGCCGTCGGGCAGATTCATGGGCTGCTGTCCGTCATTCAGACCCAGTGCGATCACGACCGTGGTCGGGGTGATAGCGATCCATCTGGTGCTGCAACTCACCCGGCCAGTCGAACACGTCGGGGCGGGTCAGTCCAGTCGAGATGTGGTAGTCGACCGGCCCGGCGGGCTTGATCACCTTGGTCTTCTCACCGGCGCTGTACAGATCCTGGCCGAAGTCGCCGGCCAGCGAATCGCCGATCACCAGCATGTGCAGTGGGTGGTCGGGGGTCGGTTTGGGCAGCGCGGGCGGGTTATCGCCGGTGCCGGTGGTGGTGCTCGGCCCGCTGCCTGGATTCGTTGTGCCGGTGCCGGTCGCACCCGTGCCCGGCGACGTGATGTTCGTGTTCGGAGCCGTCACCGTGGGGACATTCGCGAACGGGTCGCCGGTGGTGCCCTGGGAGTGCCGGCCAAGCGCCCATTGCAGACCTTCCCGGGGCGAGTTCAGAAAGAGCGCGCCGGTGACGTCGTTGACCGGTTCCAGCAGGGTGATCGAGACGCTGCGGGTGGTGGTGCCGTAGGGCAGCTGGCGGGCGGTCGCCAGCAGTCCCTGCGCATTCAGGATGAGGCCGGCCAGCAGCGCCACGAACATCGCCACCACGGCGTGGCCGACGGGGCGCTCGAAGCCGCCGTACCAGTTGTCCGGCCGGCGAGGAGGTTGACGTGGTGGGGTGTCGGACATAGCTAGAACGAGAAGTAGATGAACGGGGCGACGCCTTCCGGCCCCAGATTGAACGTGACGATCAGGCACACCGCGATGGTCAGCCCCATCACCACGGGATGGAGTTTGCCGAATGTCTCAGTCAGCCGCTCCAGATAGACGCGCGGCACATATTGAACTCCAATCCCCACGATGGTCGCGGCCAGCACGCTCCAGGTCACCAGCGGCGAGGGCATGCCCCAGTTCCGGAAGATGCTCTCGAACACCGCCCAGGCATTCGAGAACGACGTCGACCGGAAGAACACCCAGGCGATGCACACGATCTGGAAGGTGATGAATCGCGCCACCCAGCGGCGGGCGCCGTGGGGGTTGTACGGGGGCAGGCCGCGTCGCTTGCGGCGGGCGTCGCCGGCGTGCTCGACTGCCAGGCCGGTGCCGTGGATACCGCCCCACACCACAAACGTCCACGACGCGCCGTGCCACAGGCCGCCCAGCAGCATCGTCAGCATCAGGTTGACGTAGGTGCGCGCGGTGCCTTTGCGGTTGCCGCCCAGGGGGATGTACAGGTAGTCGCGCAGGAACCGCGACAGGGTCATGTGCCACCGCCGCCAGAAGTCGCGCAGTGACGTGGCGGTGTACGGGCCGTCGAAGTTCTGGGGGAAGCGGATGCCGAGCAGCAGGGCGATGCCGATGGCGATGTCGGTGTAGCCGCTGAAGTCGCAGTAGATCTGGGCGGCGTAGGCGTACACGGCCAGCAGCGTCTCCGGTGCGGAGTGCAGCTTGGGCGCTGCGAACACCGGGTCGACGATCCGGCTGGAGAGCAGGTCGGACAGCACCACCTTCTTGAACACGCCGCCCAGGATCAGGATGTAGGCCCGTCCCACCGGGATCCGGCGGGGGTCGAGCCGGCGCGCGATCTGGGGCATGAACTCCGAGGCCCGCACGATCGGCCCCGCCACCAGGTGGGGGAAGTAGGAGATGTAGACGAGCGCGTCCAGCCATCCCACCGGGCGCATCTGGCGGCGATAGGTGTCCACCACGTAGGTGAGCGCCTGGAAGGTGAAGAACGAGATCCCGACCGGCAGGGTGATCGCCGGCAGGGGCGAGTTGTAGGCAACGCCGAAGTGGGCGAGCGCGTCCAGGCCCGAGGACAGGAAGAAGTCGGTGTACTTGAAGTAGGCCAGCGCGCCCAGGTCGCCCGCGACCGCGACCGCCAGGGCGATCTTGCGGGCCCGCTCGGTGGCGGTGCGGTCGATCACCAGCACCATCGCCTGGCTCCACACCGACACCCCGGCGAGCAGCAGCACGAACGGGGCGCTCCACCAGCCGTAGAAGATGTAGCTCGCGATCAGGATGAACACCCGCCACTGGCGTGGCCGGGGAGCAAACACCCAGTTCAGCGGCAGGACGATCGCGAAGAAGATCGCAAAGGTGATCGTGGGGAAGAGCACCGGTCAGACGCGCCCGGGCGCGCAGGCGCGGGCAGCGACCAGCGCCGCCGCGCCCCACCGCCGCGCGTGTGTCATGCCTCGTAGCACCGCACGGACAATATAAAGCGCTGGAAACGGCGGTCGCGTCAGATTGGCGCAAGGTTTGTCCCTCACCACTTTGAGGGATCCCCAACCTCCCCATTTCTGCCGATGCGGAATCCCAGAGTCTACGCGCCTGCGTGGCGCGATCTCCCCCGATTTGAGGAGTCCCGGTGTCCTTGCTTGTCTCGCGAAAGTCTTTTGCCGCTGCCCTGGCAGCGGTTGGTGCTGCGGTCATGATCCTTGTTCCGGTCGGCGCCGCCGCCACGAACGCGCCGGTGCCGGTCGCGGGCGCGCTTTGCGATTCAAATGGGGCTCAGCCCGTCCAGCACTTGAGCGCACCATTTGCCTGGGGCGCGGTCGCGGGCGCAGCACAGTATGAGTTCGTCATTGCCACCGACTCGGGCTTCCTCAACCCGATCGCCGACATCAACACTCGGAACACCCGGGCCACCCTGACCACGACCCCCCAGCCGGGCACGACGTACTACTGGCGTGTTCGTGGGATCAATGCCGCCAACGTCCCGCTGGCGTGGTCAAACACCCTACATCCATGCTCGTTCACAATGAATTGGTCGGATCCACCGCAGCTGACGTCGCCGGCGAACAACGGGCAACTCCAGTATCCCAGTCCGATTTTGCTCGACTGGACCCAGGTCGAGGGGGCGTCTCGGTACAAGCTCCAGGTGTTTCGAAACGCCGGTCTTTCCAGCCTCGCGTTCAGCGTCGATACCACCGCCACCCAATATTCACCGCCGTCTCGGCTAAGCAGCGGGACGTATTACTGGAATGTGACGCCGGAGAGTGCTGACCTCAAACAGATCGGGGCGACGTCGGTCACGAGGCTGTTCACCTGGGATTGGCCGGCCACCGACACCGAACTCACGGTCACCGATCTCGACTCGTCCCCTGAGGTGTTCGACCCGCAGTTCTCGTGGACGCCGATCCCGGGTGCCTCGAGCTACCAGATCGAGATCAACACCGACGGCCAGAACTGGGCTTCCGGGAGCAAGGTCTGCTGCGACGCGGACATCATTGCCACGTCGTATTCGCCGCCCACGTCTCCTCCCTGCCGCCACGTACTTTTGGCGAGTGCGGGCGAAGGATCCCAGCGGCAACTTCGGCCCGTGGGTCGTCGCGCCCAACAACAACTCGCCCGGCCGAGTCGTTCACGATCAGCTACGACCGATCGGGGGATTACCAATCTGACGATGATCGGCGACGACGGCTCGCCGCTACTCCGGGTACGACGACCGACACACCGTGGTGACGTGGAACCCGACGCCCGGTGCCGACGCGTACGACGTCGATGTCGTGCCGTACGAACGGCAGCCAGCTGCGACTACACCTCCGGCCGTGTGGTCGGTGCAGACGGCAGCGACCGCGTGGACGCCGCTGGGCAGTGGATTTACGGTTGACAATCCGTGGCCGACCACAGGCCACCCAATGCCGTCGGGCGACCAGAATCCACTCGGACCTCCCGGTTCACAGTACTGCGTCCAGGTGCAGGCCGTCCGGTTCGACGGCGAATCGTGACGGGTCCGTTCTCGCACATCGGTGTCTACAACAGCGTGGCCTTCACCTTCTCCGGATATCCGACCGGGAACCCGTGCACCGCTCCGTGTGACTGGTCAACATCGGCGCCGGTGACTACCAGCAGGTTGCGACCGGAAACAGCCGTCTGCCGCTGTTCCGCTGGACGCCGATCTCGGGTGCCAAGAGCTACGTCGTGCTCGTGGCTACCGACGCCCAGTTCACGAACGTGATCGACGAGGCCTTCACGCAGGTGCCGGCGTACGCGCCGCGCACCGGAACCTCGGTGATCAACTACCCCGACACCGAGCAGCAAGTACTACTGGGCGGTGCTGCCCAGCCCCGGATTCAACGGTGCCAAGGCGACAGGCGATCCCACCGTCGAGCTACCCCCAGACAGTTCGACATGCACTCGATTGCACCGACGCTGCTCCAGCCGTCGAACGACTCGATCCTCACGACCCAGCCGACGTTCCGCTGGTCGCCGGTGACCGGCGCCTACCAGTACAACCTGTACGTCTACGACCGATCCGGGCCACCAGGTTGCGCGGTTCGCCGTTCACGACGGACGGCACCTCGTTCACCGCCTCGAATTTCCCGACCTCCGCAGACCTCACGTGGCAGGTCAGGGCGATCGATCGCAGTGGACAACGGCCTCGCCTAATCTGCGACAGCGGGCACTTCACAGACGACGCTCGAGGTGCCGACGTTCGCGACGATCACGACCAATCCGAGTGTGGCCGATCCGGTGGATGCGATTCCCACGTTGCAATGGGATCCGATGCCGGGCGCGGTGGCCTATGACATCACCATCACGTGCCCCCCAACGGGAGCGGACGATTGTTCAGTCCGGGATCGACACGACTGCGTTCACTCCGACCGCCCTAAGAGGCACGGGTGACTTCACCTGGACTGTGCAGGCCGAGTACCCGACGGCTGGCGGGAACGTGGCGAGTGCTTACTCCGCGACGCAGCGGTTCACCCGGACAATCGGATGCCCCGGTGCCGATTGCCACAGCTGCGGGCGGTGCCCACCTGGCGTCCATCAGCTGGGATCCCAAGCCCGCCGCGAGGACGTACACGGTGCAGTTCTCGACCGACTCGAGTTTCGCGCAGAACTCGGTGTTCGACACGGTCTCCGACACCCAGAACACTGCTGTTGCGCCGCTTTTGAACCTGTCTCAGTACATCGAGGGCGGCAACGTCTACTGGCGGGTGGCGTCCCGGGATGCGGACGGCAACCAGGGTGGCTGGACAACTGCCCAGCTGCTGAAGATGCCAGTGTTGATCCACCTCGCCTTCACCGGGACGCCGTCCAAGGGCCAGACGGTGGCGGTGAAGATCACCGCCAAGACCGGCGCCAACAAGGCGATCTCGGGTGTGAGCGTCAAGGACTCCGCATGTGGCGTGAAGGCACAGACAGTCAAGACCAACGCCTCGGGCAACGCGAGCTTCAAGGTGAAGACCACCAAGTCGGGCTGCTACGTCAAGTTCGCAGCATCGAAGACGGGCATGGTCAGCTCGACCGTGCAGGTGTTCGGCTACTAGCCTCGCGGGGTGAATAAAAGGTGCCAGGCACCTTTTATTCACCCTTGACGGCCAGGTTGGGGCGGAAGCGGCGGGCCAGCACTGCGGCCAGGGCGACCAGGAGTGCGATCGGGATCACGAACCCGGCGCCCACGATCACCGCGGTCATGACCGACTGGGCGGCATCCACCGACCGGCTCAGCGCCTGCCACAGCGCACTGGCGTGCTCGGGGGCGGCAGCCGCCGCGGCCGGGGTGGTCATCGCCAACGTGACCGTGCCGTAGTCGGTGCGATCGTGCAGGTAGCGCAGCTGGCCGCTCAGCTGCTCGATCTGGCCCTGCACCTGGGAGAGCTGGTTCTCGACCAGGATCGAGCCTGAGATGGTGGTGGCCTTCTGCATCAGCCCCAGCAGGATCCGGCGCTGGGCCTGGAGGTTCACCAGCCGCGCGTCCAGGTCGACCAGCTGGCGGCTGACGTCCTCGCCGCTCTCGGTCGAGGAGCGCACGTGGCCCAGCTGCGAGAGATCCTGCACCGCGGATTCGAACGCTCCGGCCGGGATTCGCAGGACGATGGTGGCCGAGCCGTCCCGTCCCGACTGCTCGTGCGAGCTCTCGACGTAGCCGCCGGTGGCGTCGGCGATCTGCCGTGCGGCATCGATCTTGCCCCCCATCGCCTGGCGAGCGATCCGCAGCTCGATGGTGGCGGTCTTGATCACCGATGGCGTGCTGGCTGTGACCAGAGCCGCGGGTGCCGCCGCGGGCACCGCTGCGCGCAGCTGTTCGTCGCCCACAGCACCCTTGGCCACCCCTCCGGACGCGGTCATGGCGGCGGCATGCGTTGCCGCCCCCGACGACCCGTCGCCACCGCAGCCCGCGACGGTGCCCACACCGCCGCACAGAGCCAAAACCACTCCCACCGTTCCTGCCGTTTTCGCGATCGAAGCCATCACGCCCCCTCAAGGTTGTCGTCCTTACGACCGACCCAAAGGGGAGATGGTTCCGACCAGCCGGAACTAGACTGTTGACCATGGCGACCGAGATCGAGTCCCGCAACCGACCGCCGGAAACGGCCACCGATCCCGCCATCGGCCAGTGGAGAGGGCTCAAGCGGGCGGCGACGCTTGTGGCGGTGCTGACCAGCCCGGTCGCCTACATCTGGTTCCGGGAAGCCCAGGATTGGTCGGTGGCGATGAGCCTGCTGGCCACCGTCGGGGAGATCGCGCTGTTCCGGGCGGCGCTCGATCTGGTGCTGAGGTGGTTCATCCCGTGGCCCAGCCTGCTGGGCTCCGACGAGCAAGAGCGCAAGATCGACATGGTCGACCGGCGCCGCGCGTGGTTCTGGCGAAGCGCGGTCTGGTGGCTTTTGATCATCAGCGGCTTGACCTGGTTCGTGATCCACGTGATGGGGTCACAGGCGCTCACCACGCTGCTGCAGGTGGCGCTCTTTCTGCCGATCAACTTCCTGCTCTTCTTCGGCCCGTTCCTGATGATGGCCGTCAGCCAGATCAGCTCGTATGAGCCGGGCGACGCCGACTGGGGCGTGAAGCTGGCCGACGTGCGCGGCCAAGCGGAAGCCAAGGAGGAGGTGCGCCGGGTGGTGACGTTGTGGCAGTCCGGCGAGGCCTTCGAGCTGGCCGGCGGCAAGCGCGAGCGCGGCCTGCTGATGCTGGGCGCCCCCGGCACCGGCAAGACGATGCTGTCCAAGGCCATCGCCACCGACTTCAACTGCCCGTTCGTGTCGATTCCCGGCTCCGGCTTCGCCGGCATGTTCATGGGCATGGATGCGATCACCGTGCGCCTGCTGGCGCGCAAGGCCAAGCGGTTGGCGCGCAAGTGGGGCGGCCAGTGCATCGTCTTCATCGACGAGATCGACGCCGTCGGCATGCGCCGCTCCAGCCTCGGTGTCGGCACGATGGCGCCCGCGCCTCCGCCTCCCGGTATGGAGGAGCTGTGCTTCTACGGTGGCAACGGGGCGCTCACTCCCACAGGCGATCTGATCCTGGAGACGCGCGCCTGGCGTGAGCGGCTGTTTGCGATGCGGGCGCCGATGGCCGTCAAGTCAGGCTTCATGTTGCGGGTGGACGGGCTCGTCAATCAGGTGTTGCCGGGCGGAATGATGGGCGGCGGTCAGCTGGCCCTCAACCAGTTGCTGGTGGTGATGGACGGGATCGGCAGCCCGCGCTTCTTCCGCAAGAACTTCACCCGCGGCTTGAACACGCTGCTGGACGCCATGTACATCGTCCCCCAGCGAGTCGGAAACGTGCCCCTGCGCCTGCCCCGGGCCAAGCCCGCGTCCGAGCAGATCTACTTCATCGGCGCCTGCAACGCTCCCATCGAGGCGCTCGATCCGGCGCTCACCCGCCCGGGCCGGATGGGCCGCCACGTGTGGTTTCGCACGCCCACCAAGGACGATCGCAAGGACATCTTCGACCTCTACCTCGCCAAGGTCGACCACGACCCCGATCTGGACGGTGGGGAGCGCCGTGACGAGCTGGCCCGGATCACCAACGGCTACTCGCCGGCGATGATCGAGCAGGTGTGCTCGATGGCCCTGACCACCGCGCACTACGAGGGCCGGCAGCGCTTCAACCGCGAGGACATCGTGGAGGCCATGACCACGGTCGAGTCGGGCACCGCGGTCAACGTGGAGTACATCCCGGAGGAGACGCGGGCGGTCGCCATCCACGAAGCCGGCCACGCCGTCGCCGGCCACGTGTACATGAAAGGCGTCGAATCGACCCGCCTCTCGATCCGCAAGCGGGGATCGTCGCTGGGCCACCACCAGGCGCTCGAGAAGGAGGAGCGGTTCAGCTCCTGGCGGCATGAGGAGACCGCTCGGCTGGTATGGACGCTGGGCGCGATGGCGGCCGAGCGGGTGTTCTACGGCGAGAACTCCACCGGAGTCGGCGGCGACGTGATGAGCGCCACCACGCGGGCGGCGTGGATGGTGGGATCGTGCGCGATGGGTCCCGAGCCGGTCACCTTCAACGGGCGCTACACCACCGACGAGGAGCGCGAGGAAGCGCAGAAGAAGGTGATGCGGCGCTACGAGACGATCGGAAACCAGATCATGCGCCGGTCGGGCGGCGGCGGGCCGTTCGCCGTGGATCCCATCGCCGGGGTGCTGTCTGACCGCGACAAGCGGGCGATGGCGGCCCAGATGCTGGGCCAGGCCTACGTGGCCGCGTATCTGCTGATCGCCCATAACCGGGCGGCTGTCGAGCACGTCGCCGACGTGCTGATCCAGCGCCGCGAGATGCACGGAGACGAGGTTGTGGAGCTGCTCGACAGCGCCAAGTTCGAGCTGCCCGACATCGATCTGACCGAACAGGAGGACGCGTGGCCGTCGGTGTGAAGTCCCAGCGCACCAGCGACCGGTTCACGATCGGGTACGTGATCCTGGGCGTGGCCGTGGTGATCGCTGCGCTGGTGCTGGCCGTCCAGCTGGGCGACTCCAAAACGACGGTCGCTCCCGACACCTGGTCTGCCTGGAAACCCAATCCGGCGCTGGGGGTCAACGGCATCGTCGAGATCGCCGACCATGTGGGCCAGCGCTACACGCTGCCGGCCGGAAACCAGCTGGTGGTGATCAAGGCCAGCTACCCGGGTCACGTGGGTGAGCTCGACCCCTCGGCGGTACGCGCCAAGACGCTTGATGTCAGCACCCTGGTGATCGCCAACACGGCTCCCGACGGCCAGGTGTCCTACACCGCCGGGTTCCCGACGTTCCCGACCACGGTGGAGTACCAGCTGTGCGGAGCGAGCCCCAAGTGCCGGATCCCCGGCGGCATGACCGCCAAGACCCAGGCCAAGCTGCATCGCGAAGGCCTCGAGCTGGCGCTGTACACGTTTCACTACATCCCGGAGCTGACCAACGTGGTGGAGATCTTCCCGCCCGGCCCGGATGGGCAGCCCAGCCGCGCGGTGGTGCTCGGATCCTCCCAGCTGGCGGCCGTGCTGCAGGCGCCCCTGGGGGCGACGCTGCCGCCCCAGCCGGCGGCGGGCGAGCAGGCATCGATCAACCGGTTGATGACCGCCTCCACCTACGACTACCTCTACCAGCAGCTGTACGACGGCACGTTCCAGATGGTGCTGTCGACGCCCAACTAGATGAACCATCCAGTGGCCGAGCGCTCGCCTCTGGAACGGGCCCGGATGCGCTTGGACCGGCTGAACCTGTACCCCCAGCCGGTCAGGCTGGTGGGAGTGCGGGTGGTGGTGGCGCCGTGGTTCTTCCAGCTTCCCTGGCTGCGGGGATTCGACGGCTACGCCACCCATCGCGTGATCCTGATGCGGCGGTCACAGCGCGACGACGACCTGCTGTGTCACGAGCTGTGTCACGTGTGGCAGATGCAGCACCATCCCCTCCGCATGCCGCTGTCCTACCTGCGCGGCTACCGCAACAATCCCTACGAGGCGGAGGCCCGCCGGGCCACCGAGATCACGCGTGGATCACTGCCCGGGGATGGGTGACGCTGCCAGCGATTTGAGCTGGGTGATCAGCGCCTTCACCTGAGCGGCCTGCTGCGAGTCGGGCGCGAGCTTGAGGTAGGCCTGGAGCGCTGTCACGGCCTGTGGGTACTGCCGGGAGTTGGCTGCGTCGTAGCCCAGTCCGAGCTGGTTCAGCGCGTTATCGGGCTGCAGCTTGGCCAGCTTCTCGCGGTATCCCATCGCGACCTGCACGTCGGTGCTGGACTGGGAGCTGTAGTTTTGGGCGATCGCGGTGTACTGGCTGGCGGCGGCCGTGCCCAGCGGGTTGGTCAGGCTGGTGGCCTTGAGGCCGCTGAGGGCGAGGTCATCGGCGCTGGATCCGTAGAACTGGGCGGCCGCTTGATAGGACTGGGCGTTCTGGGAGTTGTAGTAGGCGCGGGTTTCAAGCAGCCCCGAGACCGCCGAAAGCGCCGCCTGATCGTCCTTCTTGAGGTTCAGGTAGCTCTCATAGGCGGTGATGGCGTCATCGTTCTTGCCGGCCGAGCGATACGCGGAGGCGAGCTGGTTCCAGGCGGCGGCGTCGTTCGGGTTCTTGGTGGTCTGATCCTTCAGCGAACTGGTCGGGTCGCTGGAGCTGCTGCCGCCGGTGAGGAAGTCGAGCGCGTTGATCGAGCCGGCTCCCTGACCCACGCCGAGCAGCACGAAGCCCATGGCGAACGTGACCGCCAAGAACACGAAGATCGGCTTCTGGGTTTTGCGTATGCGTTCGAACAACATGGGCGTTCAGGCCTCGATCATCTTTACCCGTACGGCAGAGGCTTCTCGGGTGATCGGCATCTGTGCCTCGTGCCGATAGCGTATCTTCCCCGCCACAGATGTGAACACGATTCGATCGGCGCTGCCGCCGAAGACCGCGGCGGTGACGGGGTCGTCCCAGGGCAGGAATGGGGTGCCGCCGAGGTCGAGCACGGTCACGTCCGCGGCCTTGCCCGGGGTGAGCGATCCGATCTCGTCGGAGAGCCCGATCGCCTCGGCTCCACCCAGGGTGGCCATGCGCAGCACCTGTGTTGCGGTGAGTGCGTCGGCGCGGCCGGCGCGGGCCCGGGCCATCATCACCGCCACTCGCATCTCCTCCCACATGTCGAACACCATCGCCGAGGCGGGCGAGTCGGTGCCCAGTCCCACCCGGATGCCCGCGGCCAGCAGCTCGGGGACGGGAGCGGTGCCACAGCCCAGAAGCGCGTTTGACCGCGGACAGTGGATTACCGGCACATCCAGCCGAGCCGCCAGCTCGATGTCGCCGGCGTTCATGAACACGCCGTGGATGACCACGGTGTCGGGTCCCAGCAGATGCTCGAACTCGTCCAGGTGCTGGGTCTCGCGGTCGGATTCGAGCAGGTGGGTTGCGATCGGCAATCCCCGCTCACGGGCCACCGCGATCATCACCGCGTAGTCGTCCAGGGTGACGGTGAACGGCGCGTGTGGCGACAGTCCGGGGGTGACCAGCGGGTCGGCCGGGAGCATGTCCAGCGCGTCGCCCATCCGCTCACGGAGATCTCCCCAGGCACTGAACCCTTCGAGGTAGACGATCGCCCGCAGGCCGGTGTCGATGGCGGCTGCGGCCACCGTACCGGCGTAACAGCAGTCGGCCACGGTGGTGACTCCGCCGGAGAGGCTGATGTGAGCGCCCTCGAGCGCCTGCACGAGCGAGTCGCCCGGGTGGTCGAGCGCTGCCTTGCGGCGGATGTGCTCCTCGATCCACGGCCCGAACGGCTTGCCGTCGCCGAAGCCCGCCATGCGGGCGTATTCCAGGTGCGTGTGGGCGTTGACCAGCCCCGGCAGGATCACCGAGTCGGCGAACAGCTCGTCGGCCGGCCCGCCCTGCCCGAGTGCCTCGATCCGCCCGTCACGGATCTCAACGCGCCCGTCGGGGATCGGGTCGGCGTCGACCGGTATCACCCAGTCGGCACCGAGGATCACACGCCCTCCCACCCGCTCCCGTCGCCCCAGCGGGACTCGGTCTCGTCTTCGGCGCGGTTGCGGTCAACCGCCTTGACCAGGACGTAGGAGAGGGCATACAGCACCAGCAGCGGCACGAACTCGAACACGAACGAGATCGGGTCGGCGCCGGGCAGGACGCCGGCCACGACCGCCAGCAGCACCACCGCATAGCGCCAGGTGCTGCGCATGAACGCCGCGCTGATGATGCGCATCTTGGCCAGTGTGTACATGAACGCCGGCATCTCGAAGATCACGCCCATGGCGATCATCAGCAGCGTGATGAACTGCAGGTACTCGGTGGCGCGAAGCTGGTCGGTGAACTGGTCGCCACCGAAGTTCAGCAGGAAGTCGAGGGCCGGAGGGAGCACGAGAAACCATCCGAAGGCGACGCCGAGCACAAACAGACCGGGAATCATGAGCGCCAGCGAGCGGATCCGCTTGTGGTGCTCGCGAGAGAACGCCGGGATCACGAACGCGTAGATCTGATACGTCAGCAGCGGCAGCGTCACCAGAATGGCGATGTCCAGTGACAGGCTGAACGCGGTGAAGAAGGCGTCAGTCGGACTGAACCGGACGAATTCGATGTGGTGGCTCGGTCCCACTGCTGCGTTGGCTGGTTTGGTCAGCCAGTTCAGGATCTGCTGCCACTTCCAGAAGACAAGTGCGATCACGATCACCAGCACGCTCACCGTTACCACCAAGCGCGAGCGCAGCTCGTCCAGGTGCTCCGTCAGCGTGAGCTGGTCCTCGGGATCGACTCGGCGAGGGCGAGCCATTGAGAGGTCCTAGCTACTCGGTGGGAGTGGTGACCTGATCGCTCGGCGTCGGCGGCGTGTAGGCCGGTGACGCCGGAGGCGGCGTGATGCTTGCTGCCGGAGGCGGTGCAGGGGCGGGGGGCTCCGACTCGTGGCCGGTGATCCCGTCCTTGAACTCCCGGAAACCCTTGCCCAGTGACCTGCCGACTTCCGGCAACCGCTTGGGACCAAGGACGATCAGCGCGATGATCAGAACAATGACGAGTTTTTCGGGTGACGGATCGAAGATTCCCATAGGTACCCCTCCAAGGTTAGCAGACCTTCATCGCAGGATTTTGATGCTGGCTACACTTCGGATGTGGCAACAAGTCGGTTCGTTGCCGCCCTTTGAACGCATTCAACCTCTTTGAGAGGACACATGTCCGACCTGGTGATTCGCAATCTGCATGCTTCGATCGACGGCACCGAGATCCTGCGTGGACTCGATCTGGAGCTGAACAAGGGCCAGGTGCACGCCATCATGGGACCCAACGGCTCGGGCAAGTCCACGCTCGCGCACGTACTCATGGGCCATCCCGCCTACGAAGTGACCGCCGGTGAGGTCAGCTTCCTCGGCACCGACGTGCTCGAGCTCGCGCCCGATGAGCGCTCCCGGCTGGGACTGTTCCTGGCCTTCCAGTATCCCGCAGCGATTCCCGGCGTCACCGTCGCCAGCTTCCTGCGGATGGCGGTCAACGCCCACCGGCGCACCCCCGAAGGTGACGAGAACCCGATTCGCATCCCCGAGTTCCGAAAGCTGCTGCAGGAGAACATGGAGGCGCTCAAGATCGACCGCTCCATGACCTCGCGCTACATCAACGACGGGTTTTCCGGCGGCGAGAAGAAGCGCATGGAGATGCTGCAGATGGCGGTGCTCTCACCCCAGCTCGCGATTCTGGACGAGACCGACTCGGGGCTCGACATCGATGCCCTGCGGATCGTCTCCGACGGCGTCAACAGGTTGCTGTCACCCGATCTGGGTGTGCTCGTGATTACCCACTACGCGCGACTGTTGCAATACATCAAGCCGGACGTGATCCACGTGCTGGTGAATGGGCGTATCGTCGAGACGGGCGGGCCCGAAGTGGCCGATAAACTCGAGCGCGAAGGCTACGCAGCCTACGGCGTCGAGGAGGAGGAGGCGGTAGCCCATGGCTGATACCAAGCTGACACCCGAGGAGGTCGAGGCCACCTCGATCGGCGAGTACAAGTACGGCTTCCACGACGAGGTGACGTCGGTCTTCCGCACGCGCCGCGGCCTGGACGAGGACGTGGTGCGCGAGATCTCGGCGCACAAGGCAGAGCCCGAGTGGATGACCGATTTCCGGGTCGCCGCCTACCGGCACTGGCTGCAGCGCCCGATGCCCACCTGGGGCGCCGATCTCTCGAAGATCGACTTCGACAACATCTACTACTACCTCAAGCCCGTGGCCGAGCAGGCCAAGTCCTGGGACGACCTGCCTGACGGCATGCGCGAGACCTGGGACAAGCTGGGCATCCCCGAGGCCGAGAAGAAGTACCTGGCCGGGGTCGGTGCTCAGTACGAGTCCGAGGTCGTCTACCACAACCTGCAGAAGGAACTGGCCGACCAGGGCGTGATCTTCCTGGACATGGATTCGGGTCTGCGCGAGCACGAGGATCTGGTGCGCCAGTACCTGGGCACCATCATCCCGTCCAACGACAACAAGTTCTCCGCGCTCAACTCGGCCGTGTGGTCGGGCGGCTCGTTCATCTACGTGCCCCCGGGTGTGCGGGTGGAACTGCCGCTGCAGGCGTATTTCCGCATCAACGCCGAGAACATGGGTCAGTTCGAGCGGACGCTGATCATCGTCGACCGCGACGCCTACGTGCACTACGTCGAGGGCTGCACCGCCCCCATCTACTCGACCGATTCGCTGCACTCCGCGGTGGTCGAGATCCACGTGGCCGAGGGTGGCCGTTGCCGCTACACCACCATCCAGAACTGGTCGAAGAACGTCTTCAACCTGGTCACCAAGCGGGCGGTCGCCGAGAAGAACGCAACCATGGAGTGGGTCGACGGCAACCTGGGATCGCAGATCACCCAGAAGTACCCGGCGGTGCTCTTGAAGGGCGAGGGCGCGCACGGTGAGGTGCTCTCGATCGCCTTCGCCGGCGACGGCCAGCATCAGGATGCGGGCGGCAAGATCACCCACATGGCCCCCAACACCAGCTCGGTGATCACCTCCAAGTCGATCTCCAAGGACGGTGGCAGGGCCTCGTACCGCGGGTTGCTGCAGGTCAACGACGGCGCCACCAACTCGCGCTCGAAGGTTGTCTGCGACGCGCTGATCCTGGACGAGGACAGCCGCACCGACACCTACCCGTACATCGACATCAAGGAGAACGCGGTCGAGATCGCTCACGAGGCGACCGTCTCCAAGATCGGCGACGAGCAGCTGTTCTACCTGATGAGCCGCGGTCTCAGCGAGGCCGAGGCCTCGGCCATGATCGTGTCCGGCTTCATCGAGCCGATCACCAAGGAGCTGCCGCTCGAGTACGCGGTCGAGATGAACCGCCTGATCCAGTTGCAGATGGAAGGATCCGTGGGTTGAACACTCTGGCCGAGCCCGCCTGGTTGGCGGGTATGCGTGAGGCTGCCCGGGCGGTGTACGACTCACTGCCGGTGCCGTCCAACCGGGAGGAGGCGTGGCGGTTCACGAATCTCCGCGGCTTCGACCCGGACGGCTACCCGGTGGAGCAGCCGCAGCTGGATCTGGAGGGCGACGCGCCCGCCCCGGCGACCTTCATGCACCTCTCCCAGGCGGTGGCCGAGCAGCCCGCGCTGGTCGAGCCGTACCTGGGATCGGTGGTGTCCGACGGCGAGAAGTTCGCCGCCGCCAACGCCGCCCACTGGCTCGATGGGGTGCTGCTGTACGTACCCGCCGGCGTTGAGATCGAGGCTCCGCTGCGGGCGATCGTCGATGTCACCGCCGACGGTAGCGCCGCCTATCACCGGGTGTTGATCGTGCTCGAACGCGACGCCAAGGCCACGTTCGTGGAGGAGTACCGGTCACACAGCGCCGCCTATGTGAACACGGTGGTCGAGGTGATCGTGGGCGACGGCGCCAAGCTCGAGTACGTGACGGTGCAGGATCATCACCCCGAGACGCGCCAGTTCGCGACCCACCGAGTCACCGTGGGCCGCGACGCCAAGCTGGATTGGGTGGCTGCGGCGGTGGGCGGCACGCGCGCCAAGTCGCGAATGGAGAGCTATCTGGCCGGGCAGGGCGCCCAGGTGAAGGTCACCGGCGCCTACTACCTGACCGGGCGTGAGCACATCGATTTCGATACGACCCAGGAGCACGCCGCTCCCGACACCTTCTCGGACCTGGCCTTCAAGGGTGTGCTGGACGATCGCGCCCGGGCGGTCTGGCGGGGCGTGATCCGCGTCGACAAGGGCGCTCAGAAGACCGACGCCTACCAGGAGAACCGAAACCTGCTGCTGTCCTCAGACGCGCAGGCCACCCCGATTCCGGGGCTCGAGATCGAGGCCAACGACGTCCGCTGTACTCACGGCGCCACCGTCGGCCAGGTCGACCGCGGCCAGATGTTCTACCTGATGGCGCGCGGACTGACGCATGCCGAGGCCGAGCGCCTGATCGTGCGCGGCTTCTTCGAGGACGTGCTCGAGCGGATCGGCTCTCAAGAGGTTCGCGACCGCGTCACCGACGCGATCGAGGCTCGGCTGCCGGCCTGATGGCTGAGGCGACCGTTCGGGTGATGGATGACTTCGCCCGGGAGCTGGAGGAGCTGCGCCCGGAGGGTGTCGAGGTCATCGATGCCCACACCCACCTGGGACTCGACGAGGACGGGATGGCGCTGACGCCCGCGGAGCTGTGCGAGATGCTGGATCTCGCCGGCGCTGCTCGGGCGCTGACTTTCCCACTGCACGATCCCGATCGGCATCCCGGCTACCGGGTGCCCAACGACCGGGTGCTGCAGTGGGCCGGGGCCAGCGATGGCCGGCTGATCCCGTTCTGCCGGCTGGATCCGGCGGAGGATCCGGTGGCCGAGGCCGAGCGGGCGCTGGATGCAGGCGCGGTGGGGATCAAGCTCCACCCCCGGGCGCAGGCCTTCGGGCTCTCCTCCCACCCCGGCGTGGAGAGCATCTTCGCGGTGGCCGAAGAGCGGCAGGTGCCGATGCTGATTCACGCCGGCGCGGGACTCCCGCCAGAGTTCGGCGGCGAGCTGGTCGAGATCGTCGAGCGCCACCCCGGCGTGCGCCTGATCCTCGCGCACATGGGTGTCGCCGACCAGGCGGTGATGGCCGACGGCCTGCGCGGCCACCCGTCGATCGTGTACGACAGCTCCTGGATGAACGCCTTTGAGATCATGACGCTGCTCGCGCGGATCCCGGCGGAGCGGATCGTGTTCGGCTCCGATCCGCCGTATGGGCGCACGTTCAGCAGTCTCTACCTGCTGCTGCGATCGTTGCGCTGCCTGGGCGTCGAGCCCGAAGCCGTGGCCGAGATTCTGGGTGGGAGCGTGCGCCGCATGCTCGCCGGGGAGCCGCTGGCCGCCGCCACGGCTCCGCCGGCCCCGCGCGAGCTGCGGCTCGACCCGCGGCTGCTTCGCGTCCACACGTACTGCATGATGTCGCTGGGTGCGATGATCGGCGGCAACCCGGAGCGGGCGGCGGGCTTGATCCGGCTGGCAGCCGGGGCCACCCGCGACCCCGATCCGGGTGCGCTCGAGCCGCTCTTTGCCAGGGTGGGGCCGGCGCTCACAGCCGGCGCTGCGGACATGGCTGAGGCAGACGACCCGATCACCGCGCGAGCGGCGCTGGCGCCGGTCTTCATGAGCATGGCGGCGGTCGCAACCGAGCAGCCGCAGCGCGCCTGATCAAGGGTTGATCTACCCTGTGGGTATGGCGGTTGCCTCACCTCACTCCCCCTTGGATGCCGAGCGGATCAAGCTCGACTTCCCGATTCTCGCGACCAAGGTGCACGGCACCAAGCCGCTGGTATACCTGGATTCAGCCAACTCCTCGCAGAAGCCCGAGGCGGTGATCGAGGCGGTGGCGGAGGTGTACCGATCCGGCTATGCCAACGTCCATCGCGGGGTGTACGAGCTGGGCGTGGCGGTCACCGAGGCCTTCGAGGGTGCCCGCGACAAGGTGGCGGCCTTCATCAACGCGCCCTCCCGGCGCGAGGTGGTGTTCGTGCGCCAGGCCACCGAGGCGCTCAACCTGGTCGCCTACGCGTACGGCCGCAAGTTCATCGGCGAGGGTGATGTGATCGTCACCACCGAGATGGAGCATCACTCCAACCTGGTGCCGTGGCAGTTTCTGGCCCAGCAGACCGGGGCGACGCTGCGGTATCTGCGGCTGACCGATGACGGCGAGCTGGATCCCGCCTCGCTGGAGGAGCTGGGGCAGCTCCAAAACGTCAAGCTGGTGGCCGTCACTCAGGCGTCCAATACGCTGGGCACGCTCAACGACATCCCGGCCTTGTCGCGCTGGGCACACGACCTGGGCGCGGTGATCGTGGTGGACGGCGCCCAAGCGGCTCCTCACCGGCCGGTCGACGTGCAGGCGCTGGGATGCGACTTCTACGCCATCTCGGGACACAAGATGTGCGGTCCCGGATCGGGCGCTCTGTGGGGTCGGGAGGAGCTGCTCGACCGCATGGATCCGTTTCTGACCGGCGGTGAGATGATCTCGACGGTCACGCTCGAGCGCACCACCTGGAACGAGCTGCCGTGGAAGTTCGAGGCCGGCACCCCCGCGATCGCCGAGTGCATCGGCCTGGGTGCGGCCATCGACTATCTGAGCCGCATCGGGCTCGAGAAGATTGCCGCCCACGAGCAGGTGCTGACCGAGTACGGATACGCACTGCTGGCGCAGATCGAGGGTGTCACCCAGTTCGGCCCGGCGGCTCACCGGCGAGGTGGGGTGTTGAGCTTCAACGTCGCTGGCGTCCACCCGCATGACGTGGCCCAGATCCTCGACGCCGACGGCATCTGCGTCCGCGCCGGGCATCACTGCACCCAGCCGGTGATGGCCCGCTACGGCGTGGCCGCGACCACTCGGGCGAGCGTGTATCTGTACAACACCACCGCCGACCTGGATGCTCTTGCTGACGGCCTGGAGCGAGTCAAGCACACCTTCGCTTGATCAATCACTAGGTAAGCTGCAACCAGAACACTATGGACGAGCTTTACCGAGACAACATCCTCGATCACTACAAAAACCCCCGCAATTCGGGGCACCTTGACGACCCCAGCGTCGAAGCCGATGGGGTCAATCCGCTGTGCGGCGATGAGCTGCACGTGGAGCTGAAGGTGATCGACGGGGTGGTCGAGGACGTGCGCTACAACGGCCGCGGTTGCGCCATCAGCCAGGCGGCGGCATCGATGTTGTCGGATGCAGTCAAGGGCCGCAAGGTCGAGGACGTCGAGCGTATGGGCAAGGAGGACGTGCTGGATGAGCTGGGCATCCCGCTGACGCCGATCCGGCTCAAGTGCGCGCTGCTCTCGGTCGGGGTGCTCAAGGTCGCACTGGCCGAGCTCAAGGGCGAGTCGATCCCCGCCGAGTGGGCAGCGGACAACGAGATTACGTGGAAATCGCAGTAGGGCCGGTCGAGTCGATCCCCGAGGGAGGGGTCAAGATCGTCCAGTCCGGGTCGCTGTTTGTGGGTGTGTACAGGATCGAGGGCGAGCTGTACGCGATCGAGGATCGCTGCAGCCACGACGACGGTCCGTTGTGCGAGGGCGATCGAGAAGGATTCGAAGTGATCTGCCCGCGCCATGCCGCCCGATTCGATCTCCGCACCGGTACGGTGCTGTCGCCACCCGCCACTGAGGACGTGGAAGCGTTCCCGGTGGAGGTCCGTGACGGCCACATTGTGGTGTTGGTGTAACGGTCTGACCGGGTAGAGTGCCTCACATGGAGGATCTTTCCGAAGCCACTCAGGAGTACCTGGAGAGCATCTACTGGCTGTACGAGGCCGGCATCGATCGCACCCAGGCCAACCTCGCCCGTGCGCTGCATGTCTCCCAGCCCTCGGCCAGCGAGATGTTGCGGCGCATGTCCGACGACGGCCTGGTCGAGCGTGACGAGCACAAGCTGATCAACTTCACCGAGCGCGGGCGCGCTGTGGCTGAGCGGATCGTGGCTCGCCACCGCCTGGTGGAGGCCTATCTGGTCAAGGTCATGGGGATCCCGTGGGACGACGTCCACGAGGAGGCCCATGCCATGGAGCATTCGATCTCGCCGCGGCTCGAGGCCAAGATGCTGGAGATGATCGGCGAGGTCAAGACCTGTCCCCACGGCCATCCCATCGGCGACTATCCACGCGAGCCGGGTGAGCCGATTCCGGCGGTGCCGGTGGGCAGTGAGATCATCGTGTTGCGGCTCGAGAACGAGGCCGAGGAGATCCTGCACTACATGATGAGCCACCACGTCGAGCCCGGTGACAGCTACACCGTGACGGCCCGCGGCGGCGACGGCGAGGAGGCATTCACACAGCTTCAGCCCGTCGGTGGGGGCGACTCGATCGAGATCGAAGACCGCCTGGCGCGCACCGTGTCGGTGCGAGTGGTGGAGCGCGGCGCCGGCGCCGTCTCTGCCCTCGGCGAAGTCGGCCCAGAGCTGCAACTGCTCGGCGCCGACCGCTGGGGCATGTGAGGCTGGTCCCGGGTCCTGGCGCGCCCAGGCGCCGGTCGTGCCTGCCACGCCGCGTGACGAGCTAATTGGTGCCAGGCACCAATTATTCACGCCAGGACGCCGGTGGTGAATAACGGTGCCAGGCACCGTTATTCACGCGACGGAGAAATGACGACGGGGACGTGTCGGTCAACCCGAGCACGCCCCCGTCGCGGCGATATCGCTTGAATTAGGTAGCGGCGATTGCCTGGTTTCCGGCCGCCCTCCCGGAGGAGGTGACGGAGGCTATCCCAACGCCGGCTGCAGCGATTCCCTCATCGGTTCAGGGATTCGCCCCTACCCGCGAGCACCTCCACTCGCCCGTCTTGAACCATCTAACAAGTCGGACCACCTCCTTTCCGTGGTGGCAGAATCGTAGCAATGGTTCAGGATGAAGGCCAGTCGAATTTCATCGATTCGTGGGTTTCTCTTTCGACTCGTAGGCATCCGCGATCGACGAGGGCTCGACACCCAGGTCGTGCCGCGCCGGAGCGATGTCGCACTGGGTGCCGGCCAGCAGCATCACGATCTGTTCGCGGGTGACCTTGAGCGGCGGGGGGAAGTGTTTCAGCACCACCGTCTGGGCCTTCATCAACGAGGCCGGCAGGTGCAGCTTGCGCCGCGGCGAGCGGCCGGTGACGCGCGCCAGCTCGTCCAGCAGATCGTTGAACTGGAACACCTGCGGGCCTCCCAGCCCGTAGTCCTTGCCGATCGTCTCGGGTCGCTCGAGCGCGGCCGAGAAGGCGGTGCCGACGTCCTCCACCCACACCGGCTGATGCCGGTAGCGGCCGTCGCCGATGACCGGCGCCACCGGGCCCCTCGAGCAGACTCTCGAAGGCCTTGAGGGCGCCGCCGCCGGCACCGAACACGAAGCTGGGCTTGAACACCGTCCAGTCCAGGTCGCTGGCGGTCACCGCCGAAAGCGCCTCCCACTTGGTGCGCCAGTAGCGCGTCTGGGGAGCGTGCTCGGCGTCCACTCCCAGGGCGCTCATGTGCAGGAACCGCTTGACACCGGCCGCGCGGGCGGCATCCAGCAGTTGCGGGTGCCGCCGACGTTGACGGCCTGGAACTGCTCATCGCTCCCGTCCAGGATCGCGACCAGATGGGCGATCGCGTCCACCCCGGCGACCGCCTTGGCGACCGCCTCGGCGATCGGTGACGTCGCCGCCGGTGTGGCGGGAGAAGCGCACCACCTCGTGGCCGTCGCGCTCGAACCGGTCGGCCACTCGGGTACCGACATAGCCGGACGCGCCGGTGACCAGCACCTTCATTGCCGGGGTGCGAAGTTGAGGTGGTAGCGGCTGGGAGTGGGCTCGGCCTTGCCGCCCTGATACTTGGATCCGAGTGCGCCGGAGCCGTACGGATTGTCGGCCGGGGTGGTCAGCGCCATGAAGCTCAGCTGGGCGATCCGCATCCCCGGGTAGACGGTGATCGGCAGGTTGGCCACGTTTGCCAGCTCCAGCGTGATGTGCCCGTCGAAGCCGGCATCGACCACGCCCGCGGTCTGGTGCACCACCAGACCCAGTCGGCCCAGCGAACTCTTGCCGTCCAGCGTGGCCACGATGTCGTCGGGCAGCGACACCCGCTCGGCCACGACCCCGAGCACGAACTCGCCGGGGTGCAGGATGAAGGCCTCTCCCTCCCCGGTGACCGTCACCAGCTCGGTGAGATCCTCCATCGGCACCTTGACGTCGATGTACGGGTAGCGGGAGTTACGGAACACGCGGAACGCGTCCCCGACCGTGACGTCCACGGAGCAGGGCTGCACCATCGCATCGTCGAACGGGTCGATCCGGATCCGCCCGGCGGCGATCTCCTCGCGGATCGTGCGATCGGAGAGCACCATCACGCCAGCAGTCTAGATGCTCGGCATCTTGGGTTTGTGCAAACCGTCGTGGTAATCTGAATCGCTTTTGACGAGGGCCAGACCAGGAGGTGGTTAGTGGGCAAGACCGTTGATCTGCGCACCGAGGTGCCCGGACCCAAGTCGCGCGCGATCCTTGATCGCAAGCGCGCTTCGGTCGCAAACTTCAAGGACATCTACATGCCGGTGGTGATCGATCACGGGCACGGCTGTGTGATCACCGACGTGGACGGCAACACCTTCCTGGACTGGACGGGTGGGATCGGCTGCCTCAACGTCGGCCACACCAACGCCGCGGTGTCCCGCGCCCTGCACGAGCAGATCGACAAGTTCTTGCACACCGACTTCACGATCGTGCCGTACGAGGCCTACGTGGAGATGGCCGAGCAGCTGCTGGCGCGGGCTCCGATCTCCGGGCCGAAGAAGGCCGCCTTCTTCAACTCGGGCGCCGAGGCCGTCGAGAACGCGGTCAAGGTGGCCAAGCTGGCCACCGGCCGCCAGGCCGTGATCGCCTTTGAGGGCGCCTTCCACGGCCGCACCCTGATGGCGATGTCGCTGACCTCCAAGCCGCACCCGTACAAGGCGGGGATGGGGCCGTTCGCGGCCGAGGTGTATCGCGCGCCGTTCCCCAACCCGTACCGCTGGCCCGGCAGCGATCCCGCCGGCGAGGCGCTGGCGGAGCTGCGCAGGATGTTCACCACGCACGTGGCCGCCGAGAATGTGGCTGCGATCATCGTCGAGCCGGTGCAGGGTGAGGGCGGATTCGTGGTTCCGCCGCCCGCGTTTCTGCCGGGCCTGCGCGAGATCGCCGACGAGTACGGCATCGTGCTGATCGCCGATGAGGTGCAGTCGGGCTTCGGGCGCACCGGCAAGTTCTTCGCGATCGAGCACTTCGGAGTCGAGCCCGATCTGATCACGGTGGCCAAGTCGATCGCCGCCGGCGTGCCCTTCTCCGGCGTGCTGGGCCGGGCCGAGCTGATGGACGCCCCGCACGATTCTGCGATCGGCGGCACCTACGTGGGATCGCCGCTGGGCTGCGTCGCCGGGCTGGCGGTGCTGGAGGAGTTCGAGCGTCGCGACCTGCTCAACCGCGGCACGGCCATCGGCGATCGCATCCGGCAGC
Source organism: uncultured Actinomycetes bacterium (assembly GCA_963811675.1). Lineage (GTDB taxonomy): Bacteria > Actinomycetota > Thermoleophilia > Gaiellales > JAICJC01 > CAVPTL01. Next base: position 59,112 of record CAWESH010000015.1, read on the forward strand.
GCCTCGAAGGGCTCGCCCGGCTGCATCCGCAGGTGGGCGACGTGCGCGGCTTGGGGCCGATGCTGGCGCTCGAGTTCGTGACCGACCCTGCGACGAAGGAGCCGGCACCCGCCATTGCCACGGCAGTGTTCGAGCAGGCCGCTCAGCGCGGGCTGATCGTGCTCAAGGCCGGGCTGGACGGCAACTGCGTGCGCGTGCTGGTGCCGCTGGTGGCCACTGACGAGCAGCTGGACGAGGCGCTCGACATCCTCTCCGAGGCGGTCGCGGTGGCATGCGGTGCGCCGGCACTGGCGGTCGCCGGGGACTAGCCCGTGACGGCCTGGCCGGACCTGCGCTGGGCGAGCAGCCTGCGGTTGATGATGACGTAGGCCGACGCGAACACGACGAACATCAGCAGCATCGCGATCAGCCACGTCCACTGCTTGGCCCGGGAGAGATCCGTCCGGCTGAAGGCGTGCACGCCAAGGTAGGCCGGGATGCCCAGGTACGGGATCACCAGCACGAGCAGGATCCACAGCACTTTCTTGATGGGCGCGACGTCTCGTCGCCGCAGCACGTCCACGATCATCCAGATGGCCAGCAGCAGGATCGCGGCGGGAACCACCAGCTCCAGCAGCGCCAGCAGGAGCTGAGAGACACTGAGAACGGTCACTCTGCCGCCGCCGGCGCTGAAGCTGCCAGTTCACGCACGGGCTCCTGCTCGACCACATGAGACTGACGGGCGGCCCTCATGGTGGGCACCAGGATTCCTGCCGCCAGCACGCAGCCAAGGGCGGCCAGAGCGTAGGCACCGCGCACGCCCACCACGTTGATGATGAGCCCGGCCAGGGGGAACGACAGCGCGAATGCGCCCATGGCCGCGGCCTCGGTGGCGGAGTTGACCCGTGCCCGCACGGCGTCGGGAGTGAAACGCTGGATGATCGTCATCTCGGCGACGGAGACCGTGCCCTCGGAGATACCCGCCACGATCATTCCCAGCATTGCCACCGCGAATATGGGCGCACCGGCGACGATCGCAAACCCCGCGCCGATCACCACGCAGCCCCAGATCATGGTGGCGCTCTCGCTGCGGACAGCGGTGATCCTTCCCAGGAACGACCCTGCGATGGCTCCGCCACCCCAACAGGCGGCGATGATCCCGTACCCGGCAGCTCCCTGACCGAACTCATGTGCCAGCGGCAGCTCGGCCACCAGGATCGGGCCGAGCAGGAACAGCAGCACCATCCACGCCGCGGTCATCCCGCGCAGCACCGGCGAGTGCCACACGAAGACGAATCCGGCGCGCAGCTCACCCTGCTCGCCGTGATGCGCGACCCGACCGCCAAAGTTGCCCGAGACCGATGCCACCGTCGCCGCGGAAAGCAGCGCCGCGACCGCAGCGATTGCAAACACACCGGATGCTCCGATGGCGGCTACCAGCACGCCGCCGACCAGCGGTCCCAGCAGCGCGCCGATGTTTCGTCCCACGGATACGGTCGAGTTGGCCCACTCCAGCCGCTCGTTCGGCACAAGATTGGGCACGCTGGCGGTGGAGGCGGGCATGAACGGCGACTGGGCGAGGCTGGCGAGCGCGGACAGCGCCACCAGCAGCAGCGGCGCGTGGGTGAACACCATGCCGACGGCGAACACCGCGGTCACCAGCTCGGAGGAGACCATCACCAGACGGCGGTCGTAGCGATCGCCTAGCGCACCCGCGATCGGCGCCACGAGGCCTGCGGTTGCGATCGTGAAAAACAGCGCAGCCGACATCCACACGGTCGAATGCGTGCGTGCGTACACGGCCACCATCAGTGCGATCCAGCCGGCTTCCCAGCCGGTCACAGAGATCGCGCGGCCGAAGGCGAGGCGGTGAATTGCGGTTGTCGGTGCGGTGGTCACGAACGAGTCTCCAGGCAAGCAGGACGGCGAGGGAAGTGCGGCGCGCAGCCGCGCGCCGTTCAACTGAGGAGATTCGGTGTCACGTCCCGACTTTAGCACACCACAGAAGCGCTCAAGCACCGGCCCTCACAGCCGATACAGGGGTCAGACCCTCGTCATAGCACAAAGAACCGATGGCAAGTTTTCAGATCAAACGGATCACACTCCCCAGCGGCAAGGTGGTCGAGATTGTGTATTTGGCCCCCTCTCCGCAAACGGTCACGGCCGGCGCCGACATGGCACAGATGCCCCATGTCGAGCTTCCGCACGTGCGCCGCATCGAACTCTGCCCGGCCTGCGGCGGAGACCGAGTGCACCCATTGGACTGGCACGAGGTCTCGGATATGCGCTGGCAGCTGGTGGTGCGGTGCCCCGACTGCCGATGGCGCACCAGCGACGTGTTCGAGCAGCCGGAGGTCGAGCGCTACGACGACGTGCTGGCCGCCGACACCGATCGCCTGATCGAGGTGCTGGATCGGGTCACTCGCGAGAACATGACCGAGCAGCTGGAACGGTTCCGTCGCGCCCTCGAGCACGACGCAATCGAACCGATGGACTTCTAGGAAGTCGGCAGCTCGGACGTCTGTGACGCCGGCGGCGGGGTGACGTGCACCGCGACGCCGAAGTCGTACATCTCGATGCGGGTGAAGAGCGGACCGGTGAAGGCGGCCGAGTTGATCGAGTACTGCTCTGCGCGCAGGCGGCCTTGAGCATCGATCCAGAAGTCCATCGGCATCGTCACCGAGCCGGTCGCGAGCGAGAGCCGGTTGATCGTCGCGCGGCTGGCCGCGCGCATCTTCGCCGTCATGTTCTTGAGCACCTTGGCGAAGTTGATCTGCGCGCGGTAGTGGGTGGTGGTCACACCGCGTACCTTCGATGTCCCCAGGTTCTCCACATCACTGGATGCGCCCTTGAGATAGGCCAGCGCCTGATCGGTGTTGTTGTTCGAAGCGCCGGCCATCGCGTTCAGCGCGCCGCCGCCGGGAAGCTGCTTGACGTCGATCTTGAGCCACGGCTTGGAGTTGGGCATCGCCCGCTGGAACAATCGTGAGCGCATGTAGATGACCGGCCAGATGATCTTCTCCTGCATCCGGATGTGCTTGCTGCCGCTGCCGGCGAGTACCAGCGACATCTCTCCCTGCACGGGGCTCCCGGTGGTGAACTTGCCGTTGGCCTTCACCGTGACCGACCCGGATTCCGCCGGCACCTTCATGGTCATGGCGATCCTGGCGCTGCCCGCAGTCGAGGTGGCGTGGGCGAACGCTGCCAGCGAGTCGGGCGAGATGTCGGGGGCGTTGGTGGGTGCCGGCAGCGAGGCCGCCTGGCCGCAGGCAGTCAACGTGAGCGCGAGCAGGGTCGCGCAGGCTGGAGCACGAAGGCGGGACATGATCTCAAGATAGGGACGCCCTCCGAATCTGTCCAGCGCGAGGGATTGCGCATGAATAAAAGGTGCCTGGCACCTTTTATTCAGTAGGCGTACTGGGCGGATTCGCGGTGGCGTTCCAGGGCGAGTTCGATCAGGCGGTCGAGCAGCTCGGGGTAGGAGATCCCGGAGGCCTCGAACAGGCGCGCGTAGACGCTGGTCTCGGTGAATCCGGGGATGGTGTTGATCTCGTTCAGAATCACGCGATCATCCGGCGTCACGAAGAAGTCGATGCGGGCCATGCCGGCGCATTCGCACCGAGCGAAGGCAATCTGCGCGGCCCGCTGCAGCTCGTCGGTGACCTCAGGCCTCAGGTCGGCCGGCACGATCAGCTCCATCCCGCCCGGCTGATACTTGGCGTCGAAGTCATACCAGTCGGCGTCGATTGTGATCTCGCCCGGCAGGCTCACGATCGGCTCGTCGTTTCCCAGTACGCCGCACTCCACCTCGCGGCCCACCACCATCTGCTCGACCAGCACCTTGGAATCGTGGCGGAACGCCAGCTCCAGCGCCGGTGCCAGCTCGTCGATCGAGTTCACCTTCGAGATCCCCACACTCGATCCCAGCCGGGCGGGCTTGACGAAGCAGGGCGGTGAGATCCCGGCTGCCGCCAGCTCCGCCTCGTGGTCGACCGTCACGCCGCGCCCGGAAGGTCACGCTGGGGGCGGTGGCGACGCCGACGCTGGCAAGCAGCGGCTTGACCAGATCCTTGTCCATGGTCACCGCCGAGCCGGTCACGCCCGAGCCGATGTACGGCAACCCGACCATCTCCAGCATGCCCTGGACAGTGCCGTCCTCGCCGAAGGGGCCGTGCAGAATCGGCAGCACCACGTCGATCGGGTCGATCGTGCGGGCCTGGGTGAGCGAGCCGCCGGCCCGGGGAATCACCGCGCCGGTCTCGCCCGGTGCCAGCGCGAGTGATTCGCCGGGCTCGTCCGGGGGCGATTCCAGCTGCCACGTGCCGGAGCGGTCGATCTCGATCTCGACCACGTCATACCGCTCGCGGTCGAGCGCCGCCACCACCGAGCGGCCCGACTGCACCGAGATGTCGTGCTCCGAGCTGCGACCGCCGTACACCACCGCGACCCGGATGCGCGGGCCGCCGCTCATGTCGTCGGCGGTGGCGGGCAGCCGCCGGAGTTGTAGTGGGCAACGCGGATGTAGATCTTGGAGCCCTGTGGCGCCGGTTGCCCCCCGGTCACGCTCTGCCCGTCCACCAGGCCGTCCTGGGTCTGGTCGCAGGTGTTGTGGTCGATGATGCCCGCCCTGAAGCCGTTCTGCGCGAGCGCCGCGGTGGCGTCGGCCTCGGTCAGGCCGATCACTGCCGGGACCGTGCCCTGGCCGGGCCCGTCAGAGACGTTGATGGTGATCGATGTGCCCTGCGGCACCAGCGAGGTGGCGGCGGGTGACGTATCGATCACCTCGTTCACGGGTGTGTCGGTGCTGTTGGTCCTGGTGCAGGTGCCGTCCAGCGTCTGGGCCTGCAGCTTCTGGTGGGCCTGGTTGCAGTTGAGCCCGGACACGTCGGGGACGACCACGTTGCCCGACGCCAGGTTGAGCGTGATCGTGGTGGAGACCGGGTAGACCTTCCCCGGCTTGGGCTTGGTCGAGACCACGTCGCCGGCCGACTGCGCGGGCGAGTCGAGCTGGGTGGGGCTGACCTCGACCGTTTTGAAGCCCGCGTCTTGCGAGCGCAGCGGTGGCATCCTGCGACGGACTTCCCGCGTGACGTCGGGAAGCTGCCTTGGCGGACGGGCCGGCGCTCACGAAGATCGTGACGTTCGAGTCCTTGTCGACGCTCGATCCGCCGGTCGGGACTGGTTCTGATCACGAGCCCCCGTTTGACGTTGTTGGACGAGGCGCCGGTGCAGTTCCCGTGCAGTCCTGCCTGAGTCAGCTTGGCCTGCGCGGCGGCGCAGGTGCCGCCGGTGAGGTTCTGGGGCACGGTCACCTGATTCCCCTGGAGCTGGTTGTACACCACCAAGCCGATACCGCCGGCAACCACCAGGAACAGCACCACCAGGAGCCACGGCAGCAGGCTGCGCTTGGGCCCGGCAGGGGCCTGGGGTGGCGGCGGCGGGAGCACCGCGGTGGCGGCCGCCTGCTGGGCCGAGATCACCTGGGTGGCCTGCTGCGGTATCGGCCGACACGGCACCGCCCCGCGACACGCGCCGCAGCTCGTCGGCCATCGCCCGCGCCGAGGAGTGGCGCAGCGCGGGATCCTTGGCCAGCGCTCGCATCACCACCTGCTCCAGCTCGGGTGTCACCAGCCGGTTTCGGCTGCGCAGCGACGGCGGCTGGTCGGAGACCTGCTTCATGGCGATGTCGACGGCGCCGTCGCCGGTGAAGGGCAGCTCGCCGGTGAGCATCTCGTACAGCACGATGCCCATCGAGTACAGGTCGGACTGCGGTCCCACCGCCTGGCCGCGGGCCTGCTCGGGCGACAGGTACTGGGCCGTCCCCACGATCGAGCCCACCTCGGTCATCTCCTGGGTGTTCTGCGCCCGGGCGATGCCGAAGTCGGTGACTTTCAGCCGGTTGTCGTCGGTCAGCACCATGTTGTGCGGCTTCACGTCGCGATGGATCACGCCTCGCCGGTGGGCGAAGTCGAGCGCGTCCAGCGCCTGGGTCGCCCAGCCGATGGCCTCGGCCTCGGGCAGCGGCGCACGCTCGGTGATCTCCTGCTTCAGGGTCGGCCCGTCCAGGAACTCCATGGCGATGTAGTAGGTGCCCTCGGCCTCTCCGCGGTCGTACACGGCCACGATGTTGGGGTGGTTGAGGCCGGCGGCGGCGGACGCTTCACGCCGGAACCGCTCGACGAATCCGTCGTCACGCGCGTACCGATCCGACAGGATCTTGATCGCGACCTGGCGGCCCAAAAGCTCGTCGGTGGCCAGGTAGACGTCCGCCATCCCGCCGGAGCCGAGCCGCCGCCCCAGCCGGTAGCGATTGTCGAACAGATTGCCGTTGTCGAAAGGAGGTTCGTCCATCCAGATTGCCTACTGTGCCACGTTTGTACCGAGATATGCCCTGATCACGTCGGCCGCGATCGGTGCCGCGACCTGTCCGCCGAACTGAGTTGTGCGGTCGATCACCACTGCAACGGCGATCTTGGGCGTCTCTCCGGGTGACCCCGGAGCGAACGCGATGAACCACGATGTGTAGATGTTGGAGCCCGGTGGGCCGATCTCGGCCGTCCCGGTCTTGCCTGCAACCGACAGGTTTCCGATCTGAGCCTCGGTGCCGGTACCCTCGTCGACCACCCGCTGCATCATCTCAGTCATTTCCTGTGCTGTCTGGTTCGACATCACCCGCTGGATCGCCTGCGGGTGCTGTTGATAGACGGTTGAACCGCCGGGAGAGATGGCCTTGTCCACCAGCGACGGCTGCATCCGCTCGCCGCCGTTGGCGATGGTCGCCGCCACCTCTGCCATCTGCAGCGGGGTGACCGCCAGGTTGCCCTGGCCGATGGCGGTGCGGGCGACGTCGATGGGTGAGGATTGCGGGAGCTGCCGGCCGTTGCGGTAGAGCCCGGAGGACACCACCTCGTCACCCGGCAGATCGATCGGCGGCGGGGAGAAGAACCCGAACTCGCCCATCGCGTTTTTGAGCTTCTGGGAGCCGATGCTCTGCCCGATCTGGGCAAACACGGTGTTCACCGAGTAGGTCAGCGCGTCGGTCAGGTCGAGCGGCGCGAACGATTCCAAGCCGGCGTTGCACAGCGGTACGAACACCTTGATGCACGACGGGGCCGGGGTCAGCGGTGAGGTGGGCGTGTACTGTACGGCTCTTGAGCGCGGCCGTGGCGGTGACCGTCTTGAAGGTCGAGCCGGGGGTGTACAGCCCCTGCGTGGCCCGGTTCAGCAGCGGCGCACCCGAGCCGGCCCGGTTCAGCTTGGGAAAGTTGGTGACCACGTGGTTGGGGTTGAAGGTCGGCGTGGAGGCCATCGCCAGCACCCGCCCGGTCGACGGCTGGATCGCGACCACCGCGCCGCGCATCTGACCGAGGCCCTGCCATCGCCGCCCGCTGGGCCGGTACCGACAAGCTCGTGATCAGGTTGTCGCCGGTGACGGTGCGACCGCGCAGTGAGTCGCCCAGGTTCTGCAGCTCGGTCGACAGGTTGGCGTTGGAGGACGTCAGGAAGTCGTTGTAGGAGAGCTCGATGCCGGTGCGGCCCTGGTCGACGGTGTTGTACCCGACCACCTGGGCGAACAGCCCGCCGAATGGGTACCGGCGGGTGTAGATGGTCTGGGCATCGTGGGTCGACTTGTGGTTTCGGGCCAGCACCGTGTGCCCGTTGGCGGCGAAGATCAGGCCACGCTTGATCTGCAGCTGGCGATACACCAGGCGGGCGTTGTCCTGACGGCCTGCCAGCGAATCGGCCGCCCAGATCTGCCAGTAGGCGGTGAACGAGATCAGCACCGCAAAGCCGATCGCGCACAGCCGAAACAGGTTGGTGATCTGGTGGTTCATCGACCGATCCCGGGTGGTTCGGTTGGAGACCATCAAAAGCAGCGCCAGCAGCAGGAAGTTGGAGACGATCGAGGAGCCGCCGTAGCTCACGAACGGCAGGGTGATGCCGGTCAGCGGCACCAGCCGGGTGACGCCGCCCACGATCAGGAAGGCCTGCAGCGAGAAGGCGAACGTCAGCCCGGCGGCCAGCAGCGTCGAGAACCCGTCCTGCGCCAGGGTCGCGATCTTGAAGCCGCGATAGGCGAACAGGAGGTACACCAGCAGCAGCCCGGCGGCACCCGCCAGGCCGGCCTCATCGGCCCACACGGCGTAGATCCCGTCGGTCTGGGCGGCCGGGATGATCGGGTGCGGTGGCGAGCCCACCAGCTGGAAGCTCTTGCCCAGGCCCGTGCCGAACACCCCTCCGTCGGCGATCGCCTCGATCGACTGCACGATCTGGTAGCCGGTGGTCTGCGGGGTGTCCCACGGGTTCAGCCAGATCTGGAACCGCTCGTGGACGTGCCCGATGTTGTGGTAGACGAACCACGACCCGACCAGGAACAGCGCCAGCCCCACCACCGTGTAGGCGTGTCGGCCGGTGGCCACGTACAGCATCGCCAGGAAGATCCCGAACAGCAGAAGGGCGGTGCCGAGGTCGTTCATCACGGCCACCACGATCAGCGCCAGGCCTGTCATCAGCAGCAACGGCCCGAAGTGCTTCATGGCGGGTATCCCGATCCCCAGGATGCGCCGGTGGGCGAACGTCAGCACCTCGCGCTTCTCGCGCAGATAGCCGGCCAGGAAGATCACCAAGAGCAGCTTGGCGAACTCGCCCGGCTGCACCTGGACACCGCCGAAGCGCAGCCACAGCTTGGCGCCGTTGACGGTGGTGCCGGCGATCATCGTGACCACCAGCAGCAGCACCGCGGTCGCCGCCAGCGTGTACTTGTAGTTCTCCAGCCGGCGGTGGTCGCGCAGCAGGAAGATCAGGCCGGCGAATCCCAGCAGGCCGACGATGATCCACACCGATTGGTCGCGGGCCAGCACCGGATCGAGCCGGTAGATCTCGATCAGTCCGATGGCCGACATCAGCGCCGCCAGTGGCAGCAGCCAGGGGTCGGCCTGGGGCAGCCCTGCGCGCACCACCAGGTGCGCGATCACGAACAGTCCCAGGAACATCCCGGCGTACACCAGGGAGGTGGACTGGATGTCCTGCTGGCGGGCGGTGTAGACCGCCAGGAACCCGATCGCGGTCAGCAGCCCAACGTAGCCGAGGTTGACCAGCTCGCGCATCCGCGGGGTGCGCATGGCCCTGATCATCAGGGGATCTCCAGCGGCTGGATCGCAGCCTGGGCGCTGGAATCCGATCGCAGCCGGTGGTCGAACAGGAGCTTACGCTGGGCCGCGCTGAGCGAGCGGTAGGGCACGTCGGAGACGAACGTCTCGCGGTACAGGTTCATGCCCAGCGGTAGCTGGAACGGCACCCCCTGGTAGATCGCCACCTGCCCGGTGCGCTCGTCGGCGCCGACGAAATGGCTCCAGCGCAATCCGGCGATCGCAGCCACGGCCACAACTCCGACCAGCGCCACCGCGGCCACGCGCGCCCAGCACGATTTTGAGCGCGTGCCCACCGCGCCGCAGCCGCCGGCGGCCTGATCGTCGGTCGAGGCGCCGCCCAGCCACAGTTCGGGAGGAAGCACATGCTCACCCGGTGTCTGTTCATCGTCGTCGTCGGCGGCCAGCTCGTCGATCCGGAAGATCACCACCGTCACGTTGTCCTCGCCGCCGGCTGCCAGCGCGGCCCGCACCAGCTCGCCGGCCGCGGCGTTGGCGTCCCCCTGCTCGTGCAGCAGTCTGCCGATCGTCTGCTCGTCCACCATCGTGGTCAGCCCGTCGCTGCACAGCAGCACCACATCGCCCGGCTGGGAGTCGATCGTGAAGGTGTCCACACGGACATCGGCCTCGGCTCCCAGCGCCCGGGTGATCACGCTTCGCTGGGGATGGTGCTCGGCCTCGGCCTCGGTCAGCTCGCCCTGTCGCACCAGCTCGCCGACCAGCGAGTGATCCTCGGTCAGGCGCTGCAGCTCGCCGTCGCGCATCAGGTAGGCGCGGCTATCACCGACGTAGGCAAATGCGATCTGGCCGTCCTCGCTGACCAGCGCCGCGGCCACGGTGGTGCCCATTCCCGCGACGTTGCTGTCGCCTGCGGCCCGCAGGTTGATCTTGGCGTTGGCAGCCACGATCACCTCGCGCAGCGTGTCCTCACCGCGCGGTGGGATCAGCTCGACCTGGGCGAACTCTTCGGTGGTCATGCGCGACGCGATCTCGCCGGCCTGGGCGCCGCCCATCCCGTCGGCGACCATGAACAGCGGCTCGCGGATCAGGTAGGAGTCCTCGTTCAGGCGGCGCACGTTGCCGGTCTGGGTGGCCCCGGCGCGATCGACGATTCGCCTCATGCGCCACGCTCGTAGGAGAACTGGGTCTGGCCGATCGTGATCGTGTCGCCCTGGGCCAGCGTGCGGCTGCCGTTCAGGCGCTGACCGTTGACGAAGGTGCCGTTGGTGGAGCGCAGATCCTCGATCACGTCGGCGTCCTGGCCGCGTACGAAGCGGCAGTGGCGCGCGGAGGCGTAGCCGTCAGCCTCCAGTGCGATGTCGATCGCTGTTCCCCGCCCGGCCACCAGCTCGTGGGAGATCGGGATTCGTGAGCCCACCTCCAGCTCGGGGCTGCTGGTCACCACCAGACCGGCCACCGCGCGCTCGGGCACCGGGGGAGGCGGCCGCGAGGGCGTCAGGATCATGCTCTCCTGCCCGACCTGCATATCTCGTGAAGCCACTCGGATGACCCTCCAGATGAAGAGGTACAGCAGCACCACAAACCCGATCTTGAGTGCGAGCAGAAGCTGTTCAACCAAGGCGGCGCTCGAACGTGAGCTGGGTCTGGCCCACGCTGATCACGTCCCCGTTCATCAGCGCCGTCTCGCTGACTGTGAGGCCGTTGACCTCGGTGCCGTTGGTGGATCCCAGGTCGACCAGCGAGTAGCCCTCGCCGATGCGCCGGATCTCGGCGTGAGTACGCGACACGTTGGCGTCGTGCACCACGATCGTGCAGCCTGACGAGCGGCCGATTGTCGACACCTGGCGCGTCAGCTCCAGCGTCTCGCCGTTCCACTTGAGCGTGGCCACCTCTGCGGGAGCTTCGGGTTCGGGCTCGGGCTCGGGGATCGGCACCGGTGCGTACACCATCGTCTCGCCCGTGGGCGGCGGCAGCGGTACCGGCACCACCGGCGGAGCAACCACCTCCGGCGCGACGGGCGGCTCAGGCAGTGGCGGCACCGGCAAGGCGGCGGGGCAGCGACACCGGCCGCTTCGGCTCCTCGCAGCCGGTTCGCTGCTCTCGACCGAGATCCCGAACAGGCCCACCGACAGCTCCGGCTCGGTTTCGAGCGACACCTTGGGCCGGGTGGTGAGGCTGTAGCCCTCCCGCCGGGCGTGCTCGGCCAGATACTCCTCGAGCTCGTTGGTCATCTGCTGCTCGTAGGCGGCGAACTGCTCGCGATCCTCAGGGTTGAGGTGCACCGTGTAGCTGTTGGGCACGTACACGCGATGGATCGAGATGGTGCGGTGGTCGTCCATCTCCTTGGCGAGTTTGCGCGCCAATTCGACTGGTTGCACCCCCGAGCGGAGCGTTTTTCCAAACGCCCCCTCGACCAGGTCACCGATCTTCCGCTCGATGTTGCGTAGCACGCTCATACTCATTAGGGGGGAGAGTTCCGGCGTCCGAGGTGCACCCGGTTCACCGACCGAAGCTGACCCGCGGGAGCACCAGCGCCCAGGCGGCCGGGATTATAGCCGCGACGCACGCCACCAAGGCCACTTGCTGCCACGTCTGACCGGCCGATCCCGAAAGCAGGGGCACGGCGATCATTGCCAGACCAAAGCCGATCCCCCACACCGCAACGGCCTGCGCGCGCCGGCCCGCCGGCTGGTTCCAGGCCCGCGGCAGGATCGCCGCGAACACGATCATGGCGATGGCGACACCCGTCGCCTCAGGCGCCCGCGCCAGCACCTGCAGGTACACCAGAGGGTCGTTGGCACCGGCCACGCCGCGCGTGGCGGCTGCAGGAACCAGCCCGCCTGCGGTCAGGACGATGATCGCGCCCAGGGTCGCTTCGGCGATTCGACGCCGGGTTGTGGGGGCGGTCGCGGCGATCAGCACGAACGCCGGTCCCAATCCGATCAATGCCAGCGGCCAGGCCAGCAGCGGCGCCAGCACGCGGTTGCGCTCCCAGTCGCGGGCAAACCTGATCCACAGGGCGGCCATGCCGATCCACAGCAGGCCGGCCGCCTCGGCCAGGTTCCAGAACGCCGGAACGCAGATGACTGCGCCCACCGTCAGCGCCGTCAGCGGTCGGAACCAGGCGATCGTGGCCATCACTGCGGCCAGTGGCAGTGACCACTGGGTGGGATACACCGGGAATGCGGTCAGCACGTACAGGGTGGTGGCTGCCGCCAGCCCTGAGGTGGCAACTCGTGTCGTGAGCGGGTGGGCGAGCGGCAGTCGGCGAGGCTCCGCGGTCGGCACCGGCTCGGCCGCCACCGCGGGCTGCTCCGCCGCCTCCGCCTCCACCTCTGGCTCGGGCTCGGGTCTGGAGCGCAGCCAGCAGCCGGTCTCGCAGCTCGGCCGCGTCGGGACGCTTGCGCGGGTCGTGATCGAGCGCGCGCGTGAGCGTGTCGGAGAGCGTCGCGGGCAGGTCCGGGCGGGCGTCGGACAGCGGCCGAGCGCCCTCCCGCAGCTTCTCCAGAAGATCGGGCAGGGTGCGGGCCTTGAACGGGTTTCGACCGGCCAGGTGCGCGTACAGCGTCAGCGCCGCCGCCCACACGTCGGTCGCGCCGGAGGCGCGCTCGCCGGCGGCCTGCTCGGGCGCCATGTAGGACAGCGTGCCCATCAGCCGCTCTTCCAAGGTGGTCTCCATGGCGTCGTCGTCGCGGGCGATGCCGAAGTCGGTCAGGCACACCTCGCCTTCGGTCGACACCAGAATGTTCGCCGGCTTCACGTCGCGGTGGATGACCCCGCGGGAATGGGCGTGCTCGAGCGCGTCGGCCACGGCGGCGATCGCGCGCACGGCCTGTTCGTCGGTCAGCTCCGAACGGTCGAACCGCTCGCCCACCACCAGCTCGGAGATCAGATACGCGTTGTCGTCGTCCGACTCCACGCCGACGACGGTGTGGATATTGGGGTGTGTGAGCTTGGAGGCTGTGCGGGCCTCCCGCTCGGCGCGCGCGGCCAGTCCCTCGCTGCGGCGGAACACCTTGACCGCCACGGCACCCTTACCGCCGGAGTCACGACCCGAGTACACCGATCCGAATCCGCCCTTGCCGAGCATCTCCTGCAGCTCGTAGCGTCCGGCCACGGTGCGACCGGACATATCGGATCCGGGGTCAAGCTGAGCGGGTTGTGCCACGGCAGGAGCTTTGGCGGAATGCGGCGAGAGTCCTGCAAATCCCTGTCCGTATACCGTGGTAGGGTGACTTTTGTGCCTCCTGAAGACTTCTTCGACGAGGACTGGGAGGAGCCGAGCAAGACCCAGGAAACGGCTGCCGCTCGACCCACGGGTGGCGCCCCTCCTTCCGGTGCCAAAGGTGCCGACGCTCCTCCGCCCGCTGGGCGGTCGCGGCCGCGCCTGCGGACAGGTGGCGGTGGGCGCCCACCGGGAACGGGTCAATCGCTCGAGTACGGTCGGCTGGCGCTGCTCGGCGGCGGCATCGTCCTGGTGCTGCTGGTTGGCTGGTTGATCGTGAGCCAGTTCGGAGGCAGCTCTGTGCCCGCGGCGCAGAAATATTTCAACGCGCTGCGTCCGATCGTGGCCAGCTCGAACGCCGCCGGCGATGACTTCCACAAGCTGATGATCTCGCCGCAGATGTCGGTCACCCAATTCAAGACCGAGCTCAACAAACAGCTGGCGACGTCCCAGACGGCGGTCACCAACGCCACCGACCTGAGTCCGCCCAAGCAGCTCAAGCCGGTGCAGCCGTTCCTGCTCCAGGCGCTGCAGTATCGGGTCAACGGGCTGAGGTGCTTGATCAAGAATGCCAACGCTGCCTACGCCGCCAAGACCGAGGTCGGAGCGGGCACGCCGATGGCTGCCTGTACCCAGAAGCTGCTGGCTTCGGATGTGATCTACGCCGATTCGTTCTCGGGCGCTTCGACCGTCATCCTCAAGTCCGACAACACGGTCGCTCAGCCGCCCACATCACGATTCCTGGCGCCCAGCGACACCGGTCTGGTGCTCCCCTCGGGGTTCGGCGCGGCGATCCAGCGGCTGTCCAAGCCTCCCACCGGCCTGCACGGCACCGAGGTCGGCGAGATCGTGGCCAAGCCCTCCGGCAAGGTGCTGAAAGGGGCCGGCCCGACCCAGGTGCAGGAGTCCTCCGATCTCGCCTTCGAGGTCACGGTGATCAACAAGGGCAACTTCGAAGAGGTGCAGATCCCGGTCGACTTCATCATGACCCACGCGGGGCAGACGGTTCTCACCCGGCATGCCACGATCGCGACCATCGCCGCACACAAGAAGGCGCAGGTCACCTTCGGCCAGATCTTCGACAGCTCCAACACTCCGGTGTACAACACGCCCTACACCGTCACCGTTAAGGTGCACAAGGTCCCGGGTGAAGTCCGGCTCGACAACAACCACAGATCCACCCAGGTCACCTTTCTGGCACCGCAATGACTCGAACTGATACGGCGATGTATGTGGCGATAGCCGCGGCCGTGCTCGCGGCACTGCTCGCGATCGCGGTCGTGTACCTGATGGTGGTGGTGCGTCGGCTGCGCGCCAATCAGCGGCTGGTGGTGGGAGGCAGTACCCACGATCTGGTTGAGTATGCGGTCGGCCTGCTGGCGCGGGTGGAGGCGTGCGAGCAACGGTTTACCGCGGTCGAGAACACCACCGGCGCGGCCATCACCCGGATCGACGGCTGTCTCCAGCGCCGCGCGCTGCTGCGCTACGACGCGCTGGAGGGATCGGGCGGCAAGCAGTCAGCCACGATCGTGGTCACCGACGCGGCCGGTTCGGGAGTCGTGCTGTCGGCGATCCAGGGGCGCGACTACGCACGCATCTACATCAAGGACGTGCGCGAGGGCGAGAGCGACGTGGAGCTGTCGCCGGAGGAGCGGCGGGCGCTCGAGATCGCCGCCGGCGAGCCCTAGGCGAACCCTAGGTGGACGTGGACACGGCCCGTGCCCGCGAACCAACCGGGTTGGTGGTGGAGGTCGGCTTGCCCGTGAGCGACGTCGCCCACGGCCACCAGTAGCGCCACACGTGCGGGCGGCTGCCGGTGGAGTCGGCTGCACCACCGGGCTCGGGATCGGGAGGGATGCTGTGACTGTCCACGGCGACGGGGTCAGTATTCCCGGGCAATCGGACGGCGCTCAGAGGCCCGGGAGCGTGTACGGTGAACCGATGGCACGCTTCCGGCTGGTTCCCGAATCGCGCGAGTTCTACGACCTGTTCGACCGCTCGGCCCAGAATCTGGTGGCGACGTCGCGGCTCCTGCTCGAGTTGCTCGAGCACTATCCCGACCGCAGCGGGCTGGTCGACGAGATCAAGGATCGCGAGCACGAGGGTGACAACGTCACCCACGAGATCGTCCAGCTGCTGCACAAGACGTTCGTCACCCCGATCGACCGTGAGGACATCTACGACCTGTGCACGGCGCTCGACGACATCTGCGACTTCATGGACGAGGTCGCCGATCAGCTCACCCTGTACGGCGTGGAGGAGGTGCCGGCCGAGGCCGTCGATCAGGCGGGCGTGATCCTGCGCGCGGTCGACAAGCTGGCGGAGGCCGTCGGCTGCATGAGCGGCATGAAGGACGCCGGCGAGCTTCTGGTCGACATCCACACGCTGGAGGATGAGGGCGACCGGCTGTTGCGGCAGGCGACCGCCAACCTGTTCTCGAATGGCCTTGACCCGCTGGTCGTGATCCGGTGGAAGGACATTCACCAGGGCCTCGAGCAGGCCGTGGATGCCTGCGAGCACGCCGCGCACGTGCTCGAGAGCGTGTATCTCAAGAACCGATGAATGACCTGTTGCTGTGGGTCGTGATCGTCTTTGCGATCGCCTTCGACTTCACCAACGGGTTTCACGACACCGCCAACGCCGTGGCCACGAGTGTCTCCACGCGCGCGCTGGCGCCACGCACCGCGGTGTTGATCGCGGCCGTCATGAACCTGGTCGGTGCGTTCGCCTGGACGGCGGTGGCCGACACGGTGGGAAACGGCCTTCTGAACGGTGCGGTCAGCCTGCACGTGCTGCTGGCGGCGCTCCTGGGCGCGATCTCGTGGAACCTGGTCACCTGGCGGCTGGGGCTGCCCTCCTCGTCCTCCCACGCGCTGATCGGCGGGCTGGTCGGCGCGGCCGTCGCGGGAGGAGGCACGGCGGCCGTCGACTGGGGCGGGATCTGGCACAAGGTGATCGTGCCGGCCGCCGAGAGCCCGCTGATCGGCTTCGTGCTCGCCGGTGCGGTTGTGCTCGCGATCCTGTGGGGATTTCGCACGGTGCGCCCGGCGCCGCTGACCCGGTCGTTCCGGCATCTGCAGATCGCCTCGGGCACCCTGATGGCGTTCCTGCACGGCACCAACGACGCCCAGAAGACGATGGGTGTGATCGCGCTGGCGCTCTACTCCACCCACCACATCGACTCGTTCTACATCCCCTGGTACGTCAAGCTCGGTGCGGGACTGGCGCTGGGGATCGGAACGTACGTCGGCGGCTGGCGGATCATGCGCACGATGGGCACGCGCATCACCAAGCTCGAGCCTCACCAGGGTTTTGCCGCTCAGACCACCGCCAGCCTGGTGCTGTGGTTCACCGCCCGCAACGGATTCCCGATCTCGACCACCCAGGTGATCGCGGGGTCGGTGATGGGCGCGGGTGCCACCACCAAGCTGTCGGCCGTGCGCTGGGGCGTGGCCGCAAACATCGTGGTTGCGTGGGTGGTGACCCTCCCGGCCGCCGCGTTGGTGGCGGCGGGGCTGTACGCGCTGCTGGCGCCGTTCACCTGAGAACTCTCATCGAACGCCAACTGCGGCAGGGCCATTACCGCGATTCGGGGATGTCCATGCCGGCGACCTGTCACTAGCGTAGGGCGCCGTGGTCACTGGCTCCTCCCGCGACCTCCCTCATGCTGACGACTCCCAATTGGGAGATCGGCGGCCGGTGAGGGACGTCGTCGCCGAGCTCTCCGAGGTGGAAGAGACGCGCTGCCGGACGCGGCGTGCCGGGCGCTGGCCGACGTGCTGCCGTTGGACGAGGCCCGGTTCGTGACCATCGACGGTGAGATCGGATCGTGGGCTCGGGGTACGGATCGCCGCCGCAGCATCCGCCGACACAGCGTGCAGACCGCTGTGTCCGGAGCGACCGAGCGGCCGCTGCAATGGCGCGACGGGGACCAGACACTGCTTGCAGTGCCCGTCCGCCGCAGCGGCCGCCGGTTGGCGGTGCTGCTGGGATCCGCCTCGCCGGCCCATGAGTTCAGCGCCGGCGAGCTGTACAAGGGTGAGCTGGTGGCGGCCGCGGCGGCCGAAGCGGACGCCGCTCGCCGCGGTGGGCTTCCCGGCCCTCCGCTGGACGACGCCGGCTCCGACACCGAGGTCGGCTGGGCGGTGGTGGACGCTCTCAAGGCGGCGCTCGACTTCGACGCCTGTCGCGTCTACCTTCCAGGCGCCGGCGACAATCGAGTCGCCCCGGTGGTGCAGTGCGGGATCGGCCAAGGTCACTCTCCGGACGCGGCCCTCGACGCGGCCTGCGCTCCCGGGGTGGGGGCGGCCGGACGAGCGATGCTCGACGGCCGCGCTCGCTTGATCACCAACACCCGCACCGACCCGCACGCTTCCAAGATCATCGGGTCATCGTGCGCCGACGAGTCGCTGCTGGTGGTGCCGGTGCTGGTGGACGACACGGCAGCCGCGGTGGTGATCGTCTCCCGCCTCGGGGCCGGCCGGTTCTCGCCTGCCGATCTCAGGCAGGTCGAGCGGGTTGCGGGCCGGGCCGCGCTCGCCTGTCGCGCCGTGGTGCTCTATCGCACCGCATCCGAGCAGGCGCGCGCATCGCAGGCGCTGCTCGACCTGGGCGAGGCGCTCGGCGCGCAGACCGGGGTCGAGGGCGTGGCCGGCATGCTGGCGGCGACGGCCGATCGGCTGGTTGAATGCGCCGCGGTTTCGGTCTGGCTTCGCGACGGCCGACACATGCGCGTGGCGGCGACTCGCGGGTACACGCCGGACGAGTCGGCGCGGCTGGCCGACCTGGCGGTGGAGACCGGCGACGCGCTGTTCGCGGGTGCGCTCGACCGGCGCGATCTGACGATCCGTCCCGCATCGGCCACCACGGCCATCACGTGGCGGCTGAACGCTGTTCCCGGAAGGCACGACCTTCGCGGTGGTCGCCGTCGGGGAGCGCTCCGCCAATCGCGCGGCGATCGTGGTGCAGCGTGGCCCGCGGCGCGGCACGCCGTCAGCGCTCGAGCGCAGGATGCTGCAAGGGATCGCCGATCAGACGCTGATCGCGCTCACCAATCGGATGCTGTACGCCGAGCTGGATCAGGCCTTCATGGCAACCGTCCAGGCGCTGGCGACCGCGCTGGAGACCAAGGACGAGTACACCGGTGAGCACGCCAACCAGCTCGAGAGCCTGTGCCTGAACGTGGCGGTCGGATTGGGCCTGGACGGTCAGGAGCTGCGCGACATCACGCTGGGAGCGGTGCTGCACGACATCGGCAAGATCGGGATCCCCTCGCCGATTCTGAACAAGCCCGCGCCGCTGACCGAGCGGGAGTGGGAGGTGATGCGCCGCCATCCCGAGCTGGGTGCGCGCATCATCGAGCCGGTGGCCGCGCTGGACGGCGCCCGCGAGCTGGTGATCGCCTGCCATGAGCACTGGGACGGCAGCGGCTACCCGCACGGGCTCGCGGGCGAGGAGATCCCGCTGGGCGCGCGCATCATCCTGGCCTGCGATGCCTACCACGCCATGACCTCCGACCGGGTGTACCGAGCCGCGCTGCCGGTGTCCGAGGCGGTGCTGGAGCTGGAGCGGTACTCGGGCAGCCAGTTCGATCCCTCGGTGGCCGACGCGCTGATCGCGGTGGTGGCCGACTGATCCGAACGCTTGTGTATTCTCCGTGAGTCGGCTCCAACGGCGGGGCGGGCAGAGGCAACGACGCCTCCAGATGACGGATCTTCTCGGATCCGCCCTCTGGGGGCGTTTTTTTGTGCCGTGAATCGAGTCAGGGAGGTCATTCGTGTCGACAATCTCAGAGTCCCGTGATCTGACGGGCGCGCGGGCCGAGGTGCTGCGCGAGGCCGGCGAGCGCGACATCAAGTTCGTGCGGCTGTGGTTCACCGACGTGGTCGGCCGGCTGAAGAGCTTCGCCATCACCGCATCGGAGCTGGAGGGTGCGTTGGAGCGGGGGATGGGCTTCGACGGCTCGTCGGTCACCGGCTTCAATGCGATCGAGGAGTCGGACATGATCGCCATGCCCGATCCCACCACCTTCAAGGTGCTGCCGTGGCAGACCGGCGAGAGCAACGTCGCCCGCATGATCTGCGATGTGCGCACTCCCGACGGCGATCCCTATGAGGCGGATTCGCGGCATGTGCTGCGGATCGCACTGGAGCGGATGCACTCGCTGGGCTTCGATTCGTTCAAGATCGGTCCCGAGCTGGAGTACTTCTACTTCCGGCTGGACGAGGCGGGTATGCCCCACGCACTGGATGCCGGCGGCTACTTCGAGGAGACCACCGTCGACGCGTCGGCCGATCTGCGCAAGGAGACGGTGCTGGCGCTGGAGGGCATGGGTATTCCGGTCGAGTACCTGCACCACGAGGTGGGCCCGTCACAGCACGAGATCGACGTGCGCTACGCCGACGGCCTTGAGATGGCCGACCACTGCATCACCTACCGCAACGTGGTCAAGGAGGTCGCCAAGAAGCACGGTGTGTATGCCACCTTCATGCCCAAGCCGCTGTTCGGCGTCAACGGGTCGGGGATGCACACCCATCAGTCGCTCTTCATCGGCGACTCGAACGCCTTCTACGACCCCGACGACAAGTGGTTTCTGTCGGACGTCGCCAAGAGCTTCATCGCCGGCCAGCTGCGACACGCCCGCGAGATCTCGATGCTGTTCGCCCAGTGGGTCAACAGCTACAAGCGGCTGGTGCCCGGGTATGAGGCGCCGGTGTACGTCGCCTGGTCGCGGCGCAACCGCTCGGCGCTGATCCGGGTGCCGCTGTATCACCCCGGCATGGAGAAGGCGACTCGCGCCGAGATCCGCTGCCCCGACCCGTCGTGCAACCCCTACCTGGCCTTCGCCGGCCTACTGCATGCCGGTCTGGAGGGGATCGAGCAGGGCTACGAGCTGCCCGATCCGATGGAGACCAACCTGTACGAGCTGACCACGCCCGAGCGTGAGTCGCTGGGCATCGATTCGCTGCCCGAGTCGCTCGGTGAGGCGATCCGCGCGGCCGCCGACTCGGAGCTGGTCGAGAGGGCCCTGGGATCGGAGCTGCGCGACCGGCTGGTGACGCTCAAGCGGCGGGAGTGGGACGAGTACCGCGTCCAGGTCACGCCGTGGGAGCTGGAACGGTACCTGTCGACCCTGTAGCCCACCGGCGAGATCGGCGACAATCCCCGGATGTGTCTTCGACTCGCCCGCACGTGCCCGTGAGCGCGGTCGCCGAGCGCGACCGCGCCGCGCGGCACCTGCAGCTTCTGACCGAGACGATCGCCGCGGTCAACTCGACCTTGGACCTGGCCGAGGTGTTCGCCCAGATCGCCTCCAAGGTCGCTCAGGCGATGAGCACCGACGCCTGCTTCGTGTACCTGTACGACGAGCCCAGCGGCATGCTCGAGCTGCGCGCCACTCACGGCGCCCGCTTCGATGACCCCGCCCACCGCCCGCGGATGGCGCCCGGGGAGGGCATCACGGGAGTCGCGGCGGCCTCGATGCGTCCGGTCGTGATCGCCCGGGCGGCGCATCTCGATCCCCGCTTCAAGTCCTTCCCCAACCTGCCCGAGGACGAGTACGAGTCGATCCTGGCGGTGCCGGTGTTGGCCCGCGACAAGCTCGCCGGGGCGTTGAACGTGCGCACGCGGGCGCCGCGAGTGTTCGATCCCGACGAGATCGCGTTGCTGTCGGCGATTGCCGGCCAGGTGGGCCAGGCGATCGAGAACGCAAAGCTGTACGAGCGATCCCAGCAGCGTGTGGTCGAGCTGGAGGCGCTGGCCGACATCGGCCGCACGCTGTCGGGGTCGCTCTACCTGGAGGATGCGCTGCGCGGGATCGCCTCCCGCACGGTGCACGCGCTGAATGCCGACGGCTGCGCGGTGGTGTTGCGAAACGACGACGAGATGTCGGTCGGCTTCCGCGAGGGGGAGACCGGCTCGGACGCCGACCTGATCGCGATCGCCGAGTCCGCCCCCGGGCAGGGCGAGACCTTCCTGGCCCAGCCGCTGCAGTGGAAGCAGCGCACCACCGGGGCGCTGGTGGTGCTGTCCGGAAGGCCCCGGTCGTGGTCTCCGGAGGAGCAGTCGCTGCTGACCACCATCGCTCACGCCGCCAGCGCCGCGGTGGCCAATGCCCAGGCGGCGCTGCGCGGGCTGCTGGCCCAGGAGATCCACCACCGCGTCAAGAACAACCTGCAGACGGTGGCCTCGCTGCTGCGGCTGCAGGCCGGTGCGACCGACGACGAAGAGGCGTCCAAGGCGCTTCGCGAGAGCGTCAACCGGATCCTCTCGATCGCCGCGGTGCACGATCTGCTGACCGCGGCGCGGGAGGACGGGGTCGACTGCGCCGGGCTGATCGGCACGCTCGAGGCAATGCTGGGCCAGGGTCTCGGCGGCCGCAGCCTGGACTCGCAGCTGGAGCCGGTGACGCTTTCGGGTGCGCGGGCGACGGCGCTGGCGCTGGTGTTCTGCGAGCTCTTCCAAAACGCGGTGGAGCACGGCGGAGGTGCGATCGCGGTGGGGTTGCATCGCGCCGGCGACGAGGTCGAGCTGACCGTCTCGGACGAGGGCAGCGGGCCGGCGGCGGAGAGCGAGGCGGGGCTGGGGCTGACGATCGCCCGGGCGCTGGTCAGCGGCGAGCTGGGCGGATCGCTCGAGCTGGCGTCGGCCGGCCGGGGGAAGGCGGTGGTGAGATTTCCGGCCGAGTCCTGATCGCCGAGGATGAGACGATCATCCGGCTCGATCTGGCGGCGATGCTGGAGCGCGCCGGGTTCGAGGTGGTGGCCCAGGCCGGCGACGGCCTGGAGGCGGTTGAGCTGGCCGCCACCACCGAGCCCGATATCGCGGTTCTGGATGTCAAGATGCCCGGCCTGGACGGCATCGAGGTCGCCCGCAAGATCCTCGAGCAGCGGCCGATCCCGGTGGTGATCGTGACCGCGTTCTCGGAGCGCGAGGTGGTCGAGCGGGCAATCGAGGCCGGCGTCTTCGGCTACCTGGTCAAGCCGTTTCGGGAAGCCGACCTGCTGCCGGCGATCGAAACCGCCCGCGCCCGCCACGCCGAGCTCCAGGCGGTGCGCGCCGAGTCCAGCGACCTGCGTGACGCGCTGGCGGCGCGCAAGCTGATCGAGCGGGCCAAGGGGCTCTTGATGGAGCGCGACGACCTCACCGAGGCGGACGCGTTTACCCGCATGCGCCGCGCCTCCCAGCAGACCGGCCGCCCGCTCCGCGACATCGCCGAAGCGATGGTCGCCACCCTTGACTAAAAGGTGCCAGGCACCTTTTATTCACACCTGGGAGGCGAACTGCTCCCACTCGCGGTACTTGTAGGCGATCTCCTGCTGCAGCTCCTGGTGGCGGCGGCCGTCGACCGCCAGCGAGGTCGGGTCCTCGTAGGCGTCGGGCTGCGCCAGCCGCGTCTCGATCGCGCCCAGCTCCTCCTCCATCGCGGCGATCTCGCGCTCCAGCCGCGACGTCTCCCGCTTGGCCCGCTGTGATGGGCGCTTGCCGGACTGAGACTTGGCCGGGCGCGTCCTGCGTCTTGGGCTTGGACTTGGCCTTCGGCGCGGCCGGCTTCTTGACGGCCGCGGTGCCGGGCCGCCCTCGTGGGCGCTGGCATACGCCCCGAAGGCTCCCTCGCGTGCGATCAGGCGCCCATCCTCGATCGAGAGCGTGCGGGTGGCGATCGCCTCGATCAGCGCGCGGTCGTGCGACACCAGCAGCAACGTGCCGGGGAAGGCCTCGAGCGCGTCCTCGAGCGCCTCTCGGCTCTCGATGTCGAGGTGGTTGGTGGGCTCGTCCAGCACCAGCAGGTTCGCGCCCGAGATCACGGTGCGCGCCAGCGCCAGCCGCCGCCGCTCGCCGCCCGAGAGCGCCGACACCGGCTTCTCCACGTCCTCGCCCGAGAACAGGAACATGCCGAGCAGATCGCGGGCGCGCGGCCCGGACAGGCCCTCGGCGGTGATCACGTCGATCATGCGATAGGCATCGGGCAGCTCGAGCGACTGCTGGGAGTAGTAGGCCACGGTCGACGTTGTGGCCCAGCTTGATGCGGCCGTGCTCGGCCTCGCGGCGGCCCAGGATTGTCTCCAGCAGGGTTGTCTTGCCGGCGCCGTTGGGCCCGATCAGCGCCACCCGCTGGCCGCGCTCGATCGCAAACGAGGCGCCCTTGACCAGCGTTCGCCCGGCCACTCCCACGGTCAGGCCTTCGACGTCCAGCACCACTCGTCCGCTGCGGGCCGGGCGGGGGAACTCGAACCTCAGCGAGCGCTGTCCCGAGACCTTCTCGACTCGCTCGATGCGCGCCATCGCCTTCAGCTTGGACTGCGCTTGGCGGGACTTGGTGCCGTACCGGAACCGGTCCACGAAGCGCTGCAGATGGGCGAGCTCGGCCTGCTGGCGATCGTACGCCCCGGACTGTGCCGCCAGGCGCTCGGCCTCGACCCGCCGGAAGTGGGAGTACGTGCCCTTCTCGTAGCGGCCCTGGCCGCGCTCGATCAGCAGCACGCCGTTGGCCACCGACTCCAGAAACCAGCGGTCGTGTGAGACGAACAGCACGGCTGCATCGAGGCTGTCGATGTGCTCTTCCAGCCACTCGATGGCATCGGTGTCGAGGTGGTTGGTGGGCTCGTCCAGCAGCAACACGTCGGGCTCGGCGGCCAGCGCGCGGGTCAGCGAGGCTCGGGTCAGCTCGCCGCCGGAGAAACTTCTCAGCGGCCGCTCCAGGTCCTCGGGCGTGAACCCCAGGCCGCGGGCGACGCTCTCCAGCCGCGCGCGCCAGCCGTACCCCCCGGCACGTTCGAACTCGCGCTGAGCGGCGTCGTAGCGGCGCATCACCGCCGCATCAGTCTCGCCCGCAGCCATCCGCTCTTCCAGCGCGCGCAGCTCGGTTTCCAGCCGTTCGGCCGCCGCCGCGCCGCCACCCACGTACTCCCCCAGGGTCGTGTCGGAGGCCAGCGGTGGACGCTGATCGTGCAGCGCGATGCGCGTCCCGGTGGTGACCGAGATGTCGCCGCGTTCGGGCGCGAGCTCGCCGGCCACCATCCGCAGCAGGGTGGTCTTGCCGGCGCCGTTTCGCCCCACCAGCGCGATCCGGTCGCGCGGTCGCACGATCGCCGAAACGTCGTCCAGCACCTGATCGGCGCCAAACGAGAGCGCCACCGAGGTGATGTGGACGGTCATCTGGAGCGGGCGGGTTGGTGAGAGTCCACGAGCTGCATGTCCGTATGATGACCGCTCGATGGTCGTGCTGTTCCCCACCTGTTTGGGCGACGCGGTCGCACCCAGCGCGGTGCGCGACGCGGCGGCGGTGCTGCGCGCCGCCGGGGTCGAGCCGGTCGCCCCTCGGGGAGCGACATGCTGCGGACAGCCGGCTTGGAACAGCGGCTTCGTCGCCGATGCCCGGCGGGTTGCCCGCACGACGCTGCGTGCACTGGCCGACGCCGACGCCGTGGTGGTGCCCGCCGGATCGTGCGCGGCGATGATGCGGTTGCACTGGCCGGCGCTGTTCGAGGGCGCCGAGCGCAAGCTGGCCCGCACGGTCGCGAGTCGCGTGTTCGAGCTGTCTCAGTACCTGGTGGACGAGCTGGGGGTGACGTCGATCGGGTCGCCGGGCGATCTGACGGTGGCCTACCACGACTCCTGCCACATGCTGCGTGAGCTGCGCGTTCACGACCAGCCGCGCACACTGCTGCGATCGGTTGCGACCCTGGTGGAGCTGCCCCGGTCAGAGCGCTGTTGCGGATTCGGCGGGACCTTCAGCGTGCGCTACCCCGAGGTTTCGACGGCGATGGCCGACGACAAGCTGGGCGCCGCCGATGCGGCCGGTATCACCCTGATCGCCAGCGCCGATCCCGGTTGTGCGATGCAGCTCGGCGGACGGGCGTCGCGCACCGGCCGTCCGCTGGCCGTCGAGCATCTCGCAACCGTGCTGGCGAGGGCGCTGTGAGCAACTTCACCACGCGCTCGCACGAGCGGCTGGCCGATCCGGCGCGGCGACAGGCGCTGGCGAAGATGACCGACCGCCAGTCCGATGCGCGCGTGCGGGTGACCACAGACGACATCCCCGACTTCGACGCGCTGCGCGACCGGGGGGCGGCAATTCGCGACGAGGCCATCCAGAACCTGCCCCGCTACCTGGATCAGCTGGTGGCGAGCTTTGAGCGAAACGGGGTGGTGGTGCACCGGGCGGCCTCTGCCGCCGAGGCGATCGACATCGTCTCGGGCATCGCCGCCCGCCACGGCGGTCCGGTGGTCAAGGGCAAGTCGATGCTGTCCGAGGAGATCGGCTTGAACGAGCGGCTCGAAGCCGACGGTCTGGAGGTGTTCGAGACCGACCTGGGAGAGTTCATCATCCAACTCGCCGGAGAGCCGCCCGAGCACATCCTGGCGCCCGCCATCCACTGGAGCAAAGAACGCGTGCGCGAGCTGTTCGAGCCGCTGGCGGGACGCCCGCTGGGGGACGATCCCGCCGAACTGGTGGCATTTGCCCGCGGCCACCTGCGCGCGCGGTTCGAAGCGGCCAAGGTCGGCATCACCGGCGTCAACTTCGGCGTGGCCGAGACCGGCACGGTGGTGGTCGTCTCCAACGAGGGCAACGGGCGCCTCAGCGCTGCCATGCCGCCGGTGCACATCGCATTGATGGGAATCGAACGGGTCGTGCCCAAGCTCGAAGACCTGGGTGTGCTGCTGCCGCTGCTGACCCGGTCGGCCACCGGCCAGAAGCTCAGTAGCTACGTGTCGATGATCCAGGGGCCGCGTCGCGAGGGCGAGCAGGACGGGCCCGAGGAGATGCATGTGGTGCTGATCGACAACGGCCGCTCGCAGCTGCGCGACTCGCGCTATGCCAGCGTGCTTCGGTGCATCCGCTGCGGCGCCTGTCAGAACGTCTGCCCGGTCTACCGCCAGGTCGGCGGCAGTGCCTACGGCTGGGTGTACGGCGGGCCGATCGGGGCCGTGCTCACGCCGCTCTTCCGGGGGCAGCGCGAGGCCGGGGAGCTGAGCCATGCCTCATCGCTGTGCGCCGCCTGTGACGACGTCTGCCCCGTCAAGATTCCGCTGCACGATCTGCTGCTCGACCTGCGGCGCGACCGGGCGGCCGAGGTGGCCGGCCCGCTCGAGCGGCTCAGCTTCCGCGTGTGGAGCGAGATCTGGAGCCGGCCGTGGGCCTACCGGGCGTCGGTTCGGCTGGCGCCGCTGGCCTCGCGTCTGCCCGGGCCGGGACGGCGGTTCACCCGCACCAGGAACCTGAAACGGCGATGATCGAGCAGTTTCGCACCGAGCTGGAGGCGGCCGGAGGCAACTTCCACGAGGGCCGGGAGGCGGTCGCCGAGCTGGCCGGCGACGGCGTGTCGGTGACTCCCACCCTGGCCGCGATCGCCGATACCGGCACGGTGGTCACCAGTTCACTGCAGAACGGTGGGCGGCTGCCCGGCTTGGCCGACCCCGTTCACGTGGCGGTGGTCGAGGCTCAGGACCTGGTGCCCGATCTGCCTGCCGCCCTGATCCGAATCGCCGCTGAACTCGAGCGGGCCTCAGTGGTGACGCTGATTACCGGACCCAGCCGCAGCGCTGACATCGAGGGCACGCTGATTCGCGGAGCCCACGGACCCGGACGGCTGGACGTCGTCTGGGTCGACTCCGACTGATCGCCTGAGGCCGCCTGGGTGGCGGGAATGCTCGTGTTCCCACGCCGTCAGTTGCTCGTCGGTCAGGTCGCGTGGCGGGAGCCGCCTCGCATACATCCCGAAACGAACCAGAAACAGCAGCCCCACGGCGGCCGGGATGATGTGCGGGATGTGTTGAAGTACAAGGTCCATGCACCTGCACTGTAGACCGTGGCCACCAGCTTTCGCTTGGTTTTGCCCCCGTCAGCCGAGTCCCCTAAGATTGCACGGTGCAAGCTTTCAGGGTCGGGTTCGTCGCGTTCGTCCTGGGCACCATCGGATCGATCGCGGTGGTGGTCACACCCTCATGGTTCCCCCCAGCGGCCTCAGTGCAGGCGGATCGCCACGACCAGATCTACCTCGCCCTGATGATCATGGCGTCGTACATCTTCGCCATCGTGGTCTGCTTCCTCGGCTATTCGATGTGGAAGTTCCGGGCCAGGCCGGGGGACATGTCCGATGGCGAGCCGATCCACGGCAACACCATGCTCGAGATCGTGTGGACGTTGATCCCGCTGGTGCTCGTGCTCGGGTTCGCCGTGTACGGCGCGATCGTGCTCTCCAAGAACGAGAACACCTCAAACACGCAGCTGATCGTGAACGCCACCGGCCAGGAGTTCGAGTGGACCTTTCAGTACCCGACCCAGAAGGTGACGTCGGGGATCCTGGAGGTGCCGATCAACCAGAAGGTGGTCTTCAAGGTGCACGGCGTCAACAACGACGTCATCCACGGGTTCTACATCCCGGCGTTCCGCGAGGGCATCGACGCCGTTCCCGGCGAGGTTACGACCCTGGTGGCGACGCCGACCCGGCTGGGCACCTACAACGTCATCTGCAACATGCTGTGCGGCATCGGCCACAGTCAGATGCGCACGGTGGTCAACGTGGTTACCCAGGAACAGTTCGACGCCTGGATACACCGGCAGCTGAATCCGCCCAAGCCGCCGCCCACCTCCGGGCCGGTGGACGCCAAGGCCCTGTTCGCGACAAACTGTGCGTCGTGTCACACGCTGTCGGCCGCGGGAGCCACCGGTACGATCGGCCCCGACCTGGACAATGTCGCCAGCGACGCCACCAAGTTCGGCAACGGCGCCTCCCCCGAGGACTACGTGAAAGAGTCGATCGTGGATCCGGATAAAGTGATCGTCTCGGGCTTCCAGCCCAACGTGATGCCTGCGACGTTTGGCTCGTCGCTCACCTCGGAACAGATTGATGCACTCGTGAACTTCATCCTGAAAGGCACCAGCGGATGACGGCCCACGTCGAAGAGCTGCCGGGCCACAGCCACGGCCCCCACGATCACGGCCACAGCGGCCCGAAGAAGTCGATCTGGTTGCGCGGCAGCTGGGTGAGGGCGGCCTGGGTCACGATCCTGGGAGCGCTGCTCGGGCGCTTCGGCGTGATGGCCGTGCGCAGCTGGTTGTTCGGCTACCCCGCCCACGATTCCGGCGTCGAGGACACCTTCATGATGCTGTTCGGGGGCGTCGGCTTCCTGATCGGGATCGGCTGCTTCGACTATTGGTACGGCTATCTGGTCGGCAAGCCCGACTGGGTGCAGGAGGATCACTCCGCCCACGGCGCGTACAGCTGGAGGGACTACTTCAAGGTCAACACCGATCACAAAGTGATCGGTGTGCAGTACATCTGCACGACCTTCATCTTCTTCATCATCGGCGGGGCGCTGGCGGAGGGCGTGCGCGCCGAGCTCGCCACTCCGGGCCAGCAGTACTTCTCACCGGGCACCTACAACGGCCTGTTCTCGGTGCACGCCGCGCTGATGATCTTCCTGTTCATCATCCCGGCCTTCGCCGGGCTCGGGAACGTCGTCATCCCGCTGATGCTGGGCGCCGAGGATATGGCCTTCCCGCGCCTCAATGCATTGTCATTCTGGATGCTGCCGGTGGCCGGTGTGTGCATGTGCTCGTCGTTCCTGGTGGGTGCGTTTGACGCCGGCTGGACGAACTACCCGTCGCTGGCAGTGCACGGCCCCGCTGGGCAAACGTTCTGGGTGATGGGCGTGCAGTTCGCCGGAGCATCGTCGATCGCCACCGCCGTCAACTTCCTGGTCACGATCGTGACCATGCGCGCCCCCGGGATGACCTTCTGGCGGATGCCGCTGCTGGTGTGGGCCAACCTGGCCACCTCCACGCTGGTGGTGCTGGGCACGCCGTTCGTTGCCGGGGCCCAGTTCCTGGTGCTGTTCGATCGGCTCTTCCCCACCCACTTCTTTGATCCGGCCAAGGGCGGGAACCTGATCATGTACCAGCACATCTTCTGGTTCTACTCGCACCCGGCGGTGTACATCATGATGCTGCCAGGGTTCGGGATCATCTCCGAGGTGATCGCGACGCATTCGCGAAAACCGATCTTCGGCTATCGCCTGATCGCGCTCTCGACGGTCGCCATCGGGGTGCTCGGCTTCACCGTGTGGGCACACCACATGTTCATCGCCGGGATGGCGCCGTGGCTGCGCGTGCCCATGATGTTCACCACCATGCTGATCGCGGTACCGACCGGCATCAAGATGTTCTCGTGGCTGGCCACCATGTGGAAGGGCGTGATCCACCTCACCACCGCCATGCTGTTTGCCTGCGGCTTCCTGTTCTGCTTTGCCATCGGTGGGCTTTCAGGCGTGTTCCTGGCCGTGCTCCCCGTCGACATCAACGTGTCCAGCTCGTACTTCGTGGTCGCCCACATCCACTACGTGCTGTTCGGCGGCTCGGTGTTCACGATCTACGCGGGCATCTATCACTGGTATCCGAAGATGACCGGGCGGATGTACGACGAGACGCTGGGCAAGCTGCACTTCTGGATCACGTTCTTTGCGTTCAACTTCACGTTCATGCCGATGCACTGGCTGGGCCTTGAGGAGATGCCACGGCGGGTCGCCGATTACGACCCGAAGTTCGGCACCGTCAACTTCTTCATCTCGATCTGGGCGTTCATCCTGGGCGCCTCGACGCTGATATTCCTCTACAACATGATCCATTCGTGGGCGAAGGGACCCAAGGCTCCCGCGAACCCCTGGCGGTCGCTCACGCTCGAGTGGCAGGTCAGTTCGCCGCCGCCGATCTTCAACTTCGACGAGCCGCCGCAGGTCGTCGGCAGCCCCTACGCGTACGGCATCCCCGGAGCCCGCCACGCGATCGTTACCTGGCACACGCCCCAACCGGCCGATCGGCCGGTCCCCGCGGTGCTCGCCACCGCGACCCCTGCTCAAAGGGAGGCGATCATGTCGACGCTGAAACACATCCTGGTGGTCGCAAACCAGACCGTCGCCAGCGATCCCCTGATCTCGGCGGTACGAATGCGTGCCCGGGCCGAACCGGTGCGTGTGACCGTGATCTGCCCCCAGAACGACCCCAGCGACAGCTGGGTGGTCGATGAGCAGGATGTGGCCGCGGACACCCGCCGTCGCCTGGAATCGACGCTGGCGGCGCTCAGCGCGGCAGGTGTGCAGGCCACCGGCCACGTGGTGGCGGCCGATCCGTACACGGCGGTGCTGGACGTGGTCGAGTCCGACGATCCCCCGGCCGAGATCATCGTTTCCACCCTTCCTCGCACGCGTTCGGGATGGATGCGGCGGGATCTGATCGAGCGGCTGCGCGACCGCGTGGATGTCCCCGTCGCACACGTCGAAGCCGATATCCGCACCGATCCCGCGGAGAGCCGTTGAGCGCCTCAAGCGTCCCCGTCGACGGGCCGGTCGTGCCCGAGGCAGCCGAGCAGCAGCATGAGAGCCTGCTGACCAACCGCGTCTACCTCGGCATGATCATGTTCCTGGGCTCCGAGGCGATGCTGTTCGGCTCGTTCTTCACGGCCTTCTTCTTCCTGCGGTTCACCAGCGCGACCTGGCCGACCGACGGCATCACGCTGCCGGTGGAAGCCACCGGCATCAACACCGCCATCCTGATCAGCTCGTCGTTCACGATGCACTGGGCGCTGGTCTCGGTGCGCCGCAACAGCCGCTTCGGGCTGGTGCTGGGCCTCGGTCTGACGCTGGTGATGGGCGTGACCTTCCTCGCCCTGCAGATCCACGAATACGTCACCCTCGGCTTCACGCCGTCCACCAATGCGTTCAGCGGAGCGTTCTTTGCCCTCACCGGCCTCCACGGTTTCCACGTGCTGATCGGCGCGACGCTTCTGACGATCGCCTTCACGCGAGCGTCTCGCGGGCACTACTCCTCAGAATCCCACCTCGGCCTCGAAGTCACCGGCCTCTACTGGCACTTCGTCGACGTCGTCTGGATTCTCTTGTACACAGTGGTCTACCTGTTGTAGCCCGGCGGGCGGCTGCTGAATAATTGGTGCCAGGCACCAATTCTTCATCCGAGCGTCGGTGGTGAATAACGGTGCCAGGCACCGTTATTCAGGCAGGTTGCGGTATTCCTCCATGGCGTCGCGCACCCACAGCAGGATGCCCGCGAGCGTGATCGTGGCTCCGATCGACACCAGCGCCAGGCGCCAGATGCGGGCGTCGGGGACGAACCCGAACAGCATCAGGGCCACGCCGAATCCGACCACGATCGGCAATGCCGACGGCGCCGGCAGGTGAAATGGGTTGGTGTCGTCGTGGTCAGCCATGCGGTCAGGAGTGGATCGTGATCTCGCCCACCACGAATGTGGCGGCGAAGATCAGAAGCGCAGCCAGGGCCAGCCACAGGGCCAGGCGGATGTTCTTGTTGGCGGTGGGCTTGTCCAGCATCTCAGGTGCTCGATTCTGTTGGCGCGCCCGCGGCCTGCGCTTGGCGCAGGTCATACAGCGGGCGCTCGCTGCGGATCGGGGGCAGGTCGTCGAAGTTGTGGGCGGGTGGCGGCGAGGTGGTGTACCACTCGAGGCTGTTTCCGCCCCACGGATCGTTGGGGGCGATGCGCCCATAGCGCAGGGAGGTGACGCAGTTCCACAGCACCATCATCACGCCCACCGCGAGCAGCAGCGCCCCCGCGGTCGAGATCTGGTTATAGATCTGCCAGCCGTGATCGTCGTAGGTCACGATCCGCCGTCGCATGCCCGAAAGCCCGGCTGCGTGCATCGGGAAGAAGGTCATGTTGAACGCGATGAACAGCACCCAGAAGCTGCGCACCCCAAGCTTGCGGTCGAGCATTCGGCCGGTGAACTTGGGAAACCAGAAGTGCACGCCGCCGATCACCGCGAACACCGGCACCGTCCCCAGCACGTAGTGGAAGTGGGCGACGATGAAGTAGGTGTCCGTCACATACTGGTTGATCGGGTACACCGCCAGCAGGATCCCGGACAGACCGCCGATGATGAACAGGCCGATGAATCCGACGGCGAACAGCATCGGCGGCTCGAACCGCAGCCTGCCCATCCACATGGTGCCGATCCAGTTGAAGACCTTGACGCCGGTCGGGATCGCGACCAGCAGCGACGCCAGCATGAACCAGATCTGCAGCGGCTCAGAGAATCCGACCGCGAACATGTGGTGGCCCCACACCAGGAATCCCAGGAAGGCGATGGCCGCGGTCGAGTACACCAACGCGCGGTACCCGAACAGCGGCTTGCGCGAGAACACCGGCAGGATCTCCGAGATCATGCCGAACCCGGGCAGTGCCATCACGTACACAACCGGGTGGGAATAGAACCAGAACAGATGCTGGTACAGCAGCACGTTGCCGGCGTGGGCGGGGTCGTAGAAGTTGGTGCCGTAGTTTCGGTCGAGCAGGAGCATCGTCAGCGCCCCCGCCAGCACCGGCCCCGCAACCACGATCATGACCGAGTAGATCTCGATCGTCCAGGTGAACAGCGGCATCCGCGACAGCCGCATGCCCGGCGCGCGCATGTTGTGGATCGTGCAGAGGAAGTTGATCGCTCCGATCAGCGACGAGATGCCGATGATGTGCAGGCCCACGATCCACAGGTCCTGGCCGTGGCCGGGTGAGAGCACCGATAGCGGCGGGTAGCTCGTCCAGCCCGAGTCTGCCGGCCCGCCGCCCCACACAAACCCTGCGTACAGCACCAGCGCGCCGAACAGCAGCAGCCAGAACGAGAGCGCGTTGAGCCGGGGGAACGCCATGTCCCGGGCGCCGATCTGGAGCGGCACCAGGTAGTTGCCGAAGCCGGCCATCACCGGCACCACGAACAGGAAGATCATGGTGGTGCCGTGCATCGTCATGACCTGGTTGTAGGCCTCGGCCGAAATCAGAGTGTTGTTGGTGTGCTCCAGCTGCAGCCGGATCACCAGCGCCAGGATGCCGCCGATCAGGAAGAACACGAATGTCGTGATCAGGTAGAGAATCCCGATCCGCTTGTGGTCGACGGTCGTCAGCCACGAGATCAGGCCGTTATCGGTCTCGGGCGGGGCGGTGACCTGAGGTGTGGGAGGCGCTTCGGCGATCATCAGGTCAGCTTGTCCTTGTATTGCGAGTCCCACGTCGACTTCGAAACGATTTTGACCTTGATCAGCATGCCGGCGTGTCCGATCCCGCAGAACTCGGCACATGCACCCTCAAAATCTCCCACCTCGTCCGGCGTGAAGCCAACATAGTTGGTGCGGCCGGGCAATGCATCGATCTTCGGCGCCAGCGACGGCACCCACCAATCGTGGTCGACGTCTTTGGAAGTCACCGTCAGCTTCACCGGCTGCCCCACAGGCAGCACCAGGATCCCTCCCGGAGCGGTCTTGCCGGACGGGTAGGTGTAGGTGAACGAGTACTGCTGGGCGACGACCTGGACGTTCATCGCGTTGGACGAGATCTTCTCGGCGCTGGGGATCTTGATCAGCGCGAACACCAGGATGCCGATCACGATCAGCGCGGGAACGATCGTCCAGCCGATCTCCAGCCGGGTCGAGCCGTGCGTCTGAGGCGGCTCGTGGGTGTCTCCGCGGCGCTCGCGGAAGCGCACGGCGGTGTACAGGAGCCAGCCGCCCACGAGCACGAAGATCGTCAGGCACACCCCCAGCACACCGAAGTAGAGGCTTGAGATCGAGTCAGCGTTGGGGCTCTCGGGGGCGTTGGGCGTGGCAGTGTTTGCCCATGCGGGCACGGCCGCGACCAAGAGTATGAGTAGCGCGAGCGCCGCTGCGGCGGCCCAAAGGCGGGGTCGACGAGGAATCACAGTCACAGGCGGGCGGATTGTACAGCCCCCCACCGGTTGGCGGCTCGGGGGTCAGTTCACGCGGTCGGGTCTTCGGGCGGTGTGACCTGATCCGGAGGCGTCTGCCGTGGGCGTGCCGGAGCGGGTTTGGGCGCCGTCGGCGGGGGCGGTGTGGCTGCCCCTGTGGCAAACGCCGCGCCCAGCCCGGCCACTGCCGCCATCGCGTCGGATGCGCCCGCAGGCACCAGCATCAGCTTGTTGGCCTCGCCCGCGGCCACCGCCGGGAGCGCCTCCAGGTACTTGTAGCCCAGCACGTTGGCGGGGTCGGCACCCGAGGTGGTGATCATCTCGAAGATCTGCCGCAGCGCCTCGGCCTCGCCCTGCGCTCGCAGCGCCCGTGCCTGGCGGTCGCCCTCGGCCCGCAGCACGTTTGCCTGCTGCTCGCCCTGGGCGTTGAGGATCGCCGCCTGCTGAAGCCCTTCGGCGCGGAGGATCGCCGACTGCTTCTCACCCTCGGCCTGCAGCACCGTGGCGCGCTTGGCCCGGTCGGCGCGCATCTGCTGCTCCATCGCCTCCTGGATCGAGCGCGGCGGGTCGATCGACTTGAGTTCGACGCGGGTCACCCGCACGCCCCACTTCTCGGTAGCCTCGTCCAGCACCGTTCGCAGCTGGGTGTTGATCTGATCACGGCTGGTGAGGCAGCCCTCGAGGGTCATGGCGCCGACCACGTTGCGCAGGGTGGTGATCGTCAGCTGCTCCATCGCCAGCAGCATGTTGGCCACTCCGTACACCGCGGCGGTGGGGTCGGTGACCTGGTAGTAAACGATCGTGTCCACGCCGATGGTGACGTTGTCCTGGGTGATCACCGGAGTCGGCGGGAAGGGCTGCACCGTCTCCTTCATGTCCACCACCATCCGCTGGCGGTCGAGGAACGGCACCAGGATGTGCACGCCCGGCTGCAGTGTCCGCTGATACCGGCCGAGGCGCTCGACGATGCCGACGTAGCTCTGCCGCACGACCTTCACCGACGAGGCAATCCCGATCAGGATAAGCAGGGCCACCGCCGCCGCCAGGATGGTGATAATCATTGTGATGCTCCTTCGATTTGCTCGTCTGAGCCGTGCACCGGCAACACCAGCGCGGTGACTCCCTTGATCTCGACCACTTCCACCTTGGTTCCGACCGACATGGTCTCGCCGTCGAAGAAGCTCTTGGCGCTCCAGATGTCGCCGTCCACCCGCACTTGCCCCGATTCGAGCTCGGCGATGGCCTTGGTCACGACGCCCTTGCGCCCGCGCATCGCCTCCACACCGGTGCGAAGCTGCGGACCGGACGAGGCAGCGCGTTTGAGCGCGGGCCGGGTGAGCCACAGACCCGCCACCGCAGCCACTGCGAAGGCCGCGATCTGAAGCGCCGGCGGGCCGCCCACCACGCCGACCAGGGCAGCGACGAGGGCTGCGATACCGAAATAGACGGCCACAAAAGCGGTGGTCGTCGCCTCCACGATCAGCAGCGCCACGGCGATGATGACCCAGATCACCCAGGTGTCCATCTGTACCTCATGGTAGATCGATGAACGGACGCGCGCACGTCCTCGGAGTGGAGCCTGGTCACCCTTGAGTCATCGGCGGTTTGAGGCACGCGCTACAGTCATCGCCAATGGCGCTCTCGGAGATTGAGAGGATCACCGATCCACACCAGGTAGCGTCGTTGGTGGAGCAGGCCCGGCGTGAGGGGCGCTGCGCCGTCGACACCGAGTTCGTGTGGGAGCGTACCTATGCCCCCGCGCTGTGCCTGATCCAGATCGCGACCGCCGACAGGCTGGCGGTCGTCGACCCGCTCGAGGGCGCCCCGCTCGAGCCGATCGCCGACCTGATGGCGGACGCGGCGGTGACCAAGGTGATGCACGCCGCCTCCGGCGACCTGGCAGCCTTCGTCCTGCATTTCGAGTCGCGCCCGGCCGCCATCTACGACACTCAGCTGGCGGGCGGATTCGCCGGGTACGGCGGCTCACTGTCGCTGGAGCGGCTGTTGGACGCGTCGGTCGGAGTCAAGCTGCAGCACGACGAGGGGTTCACCGATTGGCAGAAGCGCCCGCTGACCGAGACTCAAGTCGAGTACGCAGCCGACGACGTCAAGTACCTGCTGGCGGCCGCTGACGCCCTCGACGCGCGGCTGGACGAGCTCGGCCGAGCGTCGTGGCTGGCGGAGGAGCTCGAGCAGCGATTCGGCCCCCAGGCGGCGCTGGTGCAGAACCCCGACACGGCCTGGCGCCGGGTTGCGGGTCGGGGCAAGCTGCGTGGCCAGCAGCTGGGTGTGCTCGTTTCGATAGCCGCCTGGCGTGAGCGCGAGGCACGCGAGCGAAACATGCCCGCCGCCTGGCTGGTGAAGGATGCGACGCTGGTGGAGTTGGCCCGGCGGCGGCCCAAGACTCCCGCGCAGGCCGAGGGAGTACGTGGCTTGAATCTGCGCCGAGGAGTGCGGATGGACGGGTTGCTGGCCGCGATCGAGGACGCCGGCGACCCGCCGCCTTCGACCGAGACCGAGCTCACCGGCGACCTGCGGCGGCGGGTGCGCTCGGTGCTGCCGCTGGCCTCGTCGGTGCTGCAGGCGCGCTGCGGCGAGGCCGGGATCGCATCGGAGCTGGTCGCGACTCGGGCTGACGTGGAGGCGTTGATTGCCCACGCGGCGCTGGGCGACGCCGACTCCCAGCCGCTTCTGAGAGGATGGCGGCGAGAGCTTGCCGGCGACCATCTGCTGGCTCTGCTGCGCGGCGAGGTGTCGTTGCGGGTGCTGCCCGGCCCTCCCCATGTCGCGGAGTCGCCGGTCGCTCCCTCAGATGAGGTTTAAGCTAGGCGGTCAGCGCGAGTTCGACCGATCGCTCCGCCCGTGCCAGCCGCTCGCCGGTGACCACGCGCACCCCGATCGGGTACTCACCCGCATCCGTGCGCGCCCCCCGGTAGAGCGCCGCGGCCTCTCGCCGCGCGTTCTCGGGACGCAAGTCGCAGGCCAGCGTCACCCACCGGCCGCGCTGATACGTGCTGAAGCGGAGCTGGACATACCACATTGAGCTGGACATTCTGCGATCCCTCCCACCATAGGCGGTCGCATGCTGAACCGTGTCCGTTCGAAGTTTGACGCTGAGCAGCCGTTTCCTCTTTTGAAACCAGGTGGATATCTATTGGGAGCGCGACACTGTGACGGCGCTTACCCAGGTGGCTCGGTCGCCCGGCGTCAACAGCCGCAGGTCGCTGCCGGAGTTCTCGCGGTTTGCCAGGTACGCGTCCGGAATCTTCCAGCTGAGGGTGCGCCACTTCTTGCCGCCGACCAGGGTGAAGGAGGTGGCGGCGCGAGTGAACGGATCCTTCAGCCCGTCGTACATCAGTGACACCGGCCCACCGCCGGTGTCCAGCAGCGTGACGGTGACGGTCACGGCCTGCTTCTTCGCCAGGGCGTAGGCGAACTGGTTTTGGACGCCGAAGTACATGTAGCGGCGCGGATTCCCGGTCGGTGTGGACGCCCGCGCGGGGCGGCCCATGGCCACCCCGGCGGTGGTCAGACCGTCACTGGTGTCCAGCTGGGAGAGCCCGTCGTCGACGTTGACCGCCCCCAATTGGTCAGACACCGTGGCTCGGGTCGCGAACGACGAGGGCAGCGGCGAGGCTGCGAACCGTTGCACCCAGCCGTTGGTGCGATACAGGTATCCGTACGCGCCGACCGAGCCGTAGTCCTGGTAGCGGGCGACGCCGGGCGCGCATACCGCGTCGCTGCCGGTGGCCGCCTGGCCGTACCCAGCAGGCTCGATCTGCGTGCCCTCGTGCCACTCGTTGTAGCTGGTGACGGCGATGTCATCCAGCGCCGGTCCGTTCCAGATCGCGTTCCATTGGGCGTCGTAGGTGGCCCCGTCTTGCCGTGGCACCGACATCGAGGTGGAGGCCTGGGCGCAGTCATTGGCAAACCCCGGAGTGACGCTGGGGATCACCCAGCCGGTGGGAGGCATCGCCAGCTCCCACTGCCGTGCAGCCTGGTAGGGGTCGTTGTCGGGCGTGGGCAGCTCGGCGTACAGGTATCCACCATCCATGTGCGCCGCCTGCAGGTCGGCGACCGTGTACTGCCCGGTGCCGAGCACGATCCCGCCGGCGGGTGAGCTGTGCACCGCGTTCACGGCCGGCCTCCAGGAGGCGGGGGTCACGTCGGTGGTACACCCGCCGCAGAAGCGTGGCCACATGCTCTGGCTGGGGTTGTAGAGCAGAAAGAGGCCCTGGCCGGCGGCGCGTGCGGGCGTGTTCAGGCCTGGGCGAGTGGTGCGGTAGAAGGCCGGCGAGGCCCCGTAGGTCGTGTTCAGATAGGCGATATCGGCCGCCAGGGTGGCGGCCGATCGCCCGGCGTAGGGCTCGAGCTGGAACGCCACCTTCAACCCTGCCGCAGCGGCGCTTTGCAACAGGGCAGGTGTGAGCTGATCCTCCGGGCTGCCGGGGCCGTCCCAGCTTTCCACCACCACATTGGCGCCGGTCTGGCGGATCTGTGAGAACTGGCGGTCGAAGGTACCCGCGACAGAGAGTGAGTAGGGACCGCCGAGCGGCCAGAAGTCGGAAGCGATGTTGCCTTGCGCGGGGTCATAGTTCGGCTGGATCTGCCAGCCGGCCCACGATCCGTCCAGATCGGGGGTGTGGTACCACGGGTAGTAGAACATGAACACCTCGTGGCCGGCGAGCTGCACCGGCGGCGGGCAGGCGGTGGTGGTCGCGACGGCGGTTGCGCCCTCCCCGATCGCGGTGCCCGTCGCGTCCACTGCCTGGATCGAGTAGCTGCGGGTGGTGGCACACGGCACCGTCATATCGGTGAACGCCGGGTCGCTGGTGGTCGCCGAGCCGCCGTCCCAGGCGACCACGTACGCGCTCGCGCCGGGCTCGGCCGTCCAGCTCAGCGAGGCGCTCACCTGTGTCACGGCGGTGACGGTGGCCACGGCCGCCTGCGCGGATGAGACCGCTCCCGGGCAGGCGGCGGCCAGCGCGAGCACGACGGCTGCGGCGGCGATCTGCCGATGGACGTGAATGATGTGACCCTCCGGGAGTGCGGCGGCTCGGAGCGTTCGCCACACCTCCCCGTGATCGCCCACCACCACCCGCTTCGCATCGCCCTGTTGGGGGAACCGGCAGTTAGGATGGGTGCGGGCCCTCGTAGCTCAGGGGATAGAGCGCGGCTCTCCTAAGGCCGGCGTCGCAGGTTCGAATCCTGCCGAGGGCATGCCGCGGCATGTGACCTCTGTCGCTTGTGATTTGGGCCGGGTTCAAGTCGGGTGGTATCCTCGGCGGTCACCGATGTTCCACCTGGAGGCTGTTTTGCGACGTTATTCCCTTCTCCCCGCGGCGGTTGTCGCGGCGCTCGCGGTGTTGCTGGTCATGGCGGCCGGCTGCGGCTCGAGTTCATCAGATTCATCGTCATCTGCCCCGGCCAGCAGCGGCACGGCTGCAGCCGGCGCCGACCCCGCCGTCGTGGCAATGCTGCCGGCCGATCTTCAGAACGGCGGATCGCTGACTGTCGCCACCGACGCGAGCTACCCGCCGGTCGAGTACTTCGACACTGACAACACCACCATCATCGGCATGGACATCGACCTCGGCCATGCCATCGGCAAGCTGCAAGGGCTTGACTGGAACTTCCAAAACGCCGGTTTCGACGGCATCCTGGCAGGACTCAACTCGGGCAAGTACGACGTCGGCATGTCGGCCTTCTCCGACGACAAGGAGCGCGAGGCCGAGGTCAACTTCGTGACCTACTTCAAGGCCGGCACCTCGTTCTACATCGGACCGAACGCCGCGCCGATCAACGGTGGGCTCGAGGCCCTCTGTGGTCGCAAGGTGGCGGTCGAGAAGGGCACGACCCAGCAGGCCGATCTCACCGCGCAGACCAAGAAGTGCACCAACCAGGGCAAGCCTGCGATCGACATCCAGGCATTCCCTGACCAGAACGGTGCCAACCTTGCGATCACCTCCGGCCGGGCCGACATCGGCATGGCCGACTCGCCGGTTGCGGTGTACATCGCCCAGCAGTCCAATGGGCAGCTGAAGCTCAGTGGTACGCCGTACTCGGTGGTTCCGTACGGCATCGCCTTCCCCAAGGATCAGATGGAGCTGTTGAAGTCCACCCAGGCGGCTCTGGTGAAGATGATGGCCGACGGCACTTACATGAAGATCCTGAAGAAGTGGGGCGTCGAGGCAGGTGCGATCACCGAGCCGGTGATCAACGGGGCGGTCAACTAGCACGGCAGAGGCACCCGCATGAGCACGCTTCCTTCCGAAGCGAGTGATTCCAGCGCTGACGTGATCCAGGCGATCCCGGCGAGACATCCGGGTCGCTGGGTCGCGGCGGTGCTGGTTGTGCTGGTCGCCGCGCGGATGGTCTATAGCGCGGTGGTGAACTCGCGCTTCGAATGGGATGTCGTTCGGCAGTACCTGTTCAACAGCACGATCCTGCACGGGGTGCGGGTGACCATCGAGCTGACCGTGCTGGCGATGGTGATCGGGATCGTGCTGGGTGTGCTGCTGGCGGTCATGCGGCTCTCGCCCAATCCGATCGTGTCCGGCGCGGCCTGGCTGTATATCTGGTTCTTCCGGGCGACGCCGCTACTCGTTCAGCTGCTGTTCTGGGGGTACATCGGGGCGGTCTATCCCGAGATTGGGGTGTCGATCCCGGGCGTGGGCTTCTTGGTCAGCGGGTCTGCCAACACCCTGATCCCGATCCTCGCGGCGGCTCTGCTTGGTCTCGGCCTGAACGAGGGCGCCTACATGGCCGAGATCGTCAGGGGAGGCATCCTGGCGGTGGACGAGGGTCAGAATGAGGCCGCCCAGTCGATCGGCATGACCCAGGGCCAGACGATGCGCAGGGTGGTGCTGCCCCAGGCGATGCGCGTGATCATCCCGCCGACGGGCAACGAGGTGATCTCGATGTTGAAGAACACCTCGCTGGTCTACGCGCTGGCCTATGCCGAGCTGCTGTACACGGTGCAGATCATCTACTCCCGCACGTTCCAGCAGATCCCCCTGCTGATCGTGGCCTGCTTCTGGTACATGGTGCTGACGTCGCTGCTGTATGTGGCCCAGCACTACGTCGAGAAGCGCTTCTCCCGTGGCCACTCGCGCTCGACCGCCGGCGGTGGGATGCTGCGATTCGGGCAGGGCCGGTGAGTACCAATGGACACCCGATGGTCGAGGCGGTGGGGGTGCGCAAGTCGTTCGGCCGCACCGAGGTGCTGCGCGGCATCAACCTGGAGGTCAGGCGGGGACAGGTGTTCTGCATCGTCGGCCCCTCGGGATCGGGGAAATCGACCTTCCTGCGCTGCATCAACCACCTCGAGCGGGTCAACGCCGGGCGGCTGTCGGTGGACGGTGAGCTGGTCGGTTACCGGCGCAAGGGCGACAAGCTGTACGAGCTGCGCGAGAAGGAGATCGCCCGCAAGCGGGCCGAGATCGGGATGGTGTTCCAGCGCTTCAATCTGTTCCCTCACATGACCGCGCTGGGCAACATCGTGGAGGGGCCGCTGCGGGTCAAGGGTGAGCCCAAGGACGAGGTGATGGAACGCGCGCAGGGCCTGCTCGACCGGGTCGGTCTGGGCGATCGCGGAGGGGCCTACCCTCGCGAGCTTTCAGGCGGCCAGCAACAGCGGATCGCGATTGCCCGCGCGCTGGCCATGCGGCCCAAGCTGATGCTGTTCGACGAGCCCACCTCGGCGCTCGACCCGGAACTGGTCGGCGAGGTGCTCGACGTGATGCGAGGTCTGGTCGAGGAGGGCATGACCATGATCCTGGTGACGCATGAGATGGGCTTCGCCCGGGAGGTGGGAGACGCGTTGGTGTTCATGGACGACGGTGTGATCGTGGAGAAGGGCCATCCCCGTGATGTGCTCGGCAATCCCCAGCACGAGCGCACTCGTGCGTTCCTTTCGAAGGTGCTCTGACCGGTGACGTTCTCGCTGGCCGCAGTCTGCCCCGATACCGGCATGTCCGGGATCGTGGTCAGCTCGTCCAGCCCCTGCGTCGCGGCTCGCTGCGCCCACGTGCGCGCCGGAGTGGGGGCAGCCGCCTCCCAGAACGTGACCGACCCGCGGCTGGGGCCGAAGCTGCTCGACCTGCTCTCGGCCGGCCGTGCGCCGGCGGACGCGATCGCCGGCGCGCTGGCGGATGAGCAGCACACGGCCTACCGGCAGCTGACGGTGGTCAGCCTGGACGGCGCCACGGCCGTGTTCTCCGGCGAGCGCACCTTGGGGCTGTACGCATCCAGCGAGGGCCCAGGTGCGGTGGCAGCCGGCAACCTGCTGGCCGATGCCGCGGTACCGCAGGCGATGGTGGAGGCGTTCGGGTCGACCTCCGGCCATCTCGGCGCCCGGCTGGTGGCGGCGCTGGCGGCGGGCCTGGATGCCGGCGGCGAGGAGGGGCCGGTGCGTTCCGCGGGCATGCTGGTGGCCGACAGGGTGAGCTGGCCGGTGGCCGATCTGCGGGTCGATTGGGACGATGCTCCGATACAACGGCTGGCAGACTTGTGGGCGGTGTGGGAGCCGCAGCTGAGCGACTACGTCACCCGCGCGCTCGACCCCACCGTGGCGCCGCGGTACGGTGTGCCCGGCGATGATCAATGACTGATCTGACCGAGTTCGACCAGGTGGCTTCGCAGGCCGTTGCAGCGGTCCGCCTGCAGGCCGACGCTTTCTGGGACGAGTACGGCGACAACCCTTCTGACGAGGTGCTGGCGGCCTGGTTCATTCCGCGCTGCTGGCGTGAGATCGACTATGTGCACATGCTCGGTGAGCAGATTCGCCGGTACGGATTCGGGTTCGAGCGAAAGCATGTGACCGCGCTCTCGCGGCAACTGCTGGACGAGGCCGAGCACTACGACAGCGTGGGGCGGATCATCGAGCGTCTGGGTGGTGAGGTGCCGATCGAGCCGCCGCCCTCGGCGGTGCCCTGGAGCAGATTTCTGTGGGACAGCCTCGACCGCCACCGATTGGGTGCGATCGCCGCTTGGAACATGTCCGAGACGGCGGCCACCGGCACCCTGGACGGGATCGTCGAGGCCGGCCGGCGGCTGGACCTGCCCGACGTCGTTCGCGCCTACGAGGCGATCGTCAAGGACGAGCGGTTCCACGTCGGCCTGGGGCGGCTGCTGCTCGATCGGTACATCGAGACCGAGGCCGACCACGACGAGGTCATGCGGGCCGGTCGTGGCATGGCCGAGATTGTGCTCTCGAGCCACACCGCAGTCGACGTACCGCTCTGACGTGGTCGATGCCGACGAGCTGATCGAGTTCGCCTCGATCCCGGCGCCCACCGGCGCCGAGCGGCTGCGGATCGATTGGCTGGCCGACCGGCTGCAGGGTGTTCCCGGCGACCGGGCGGTGGACGAGGCCGGCAACCTGGTATGGCGCTTCGGCCCCGATCGCCCCCAGCTGCTTGTGATGGCCCACGTCGACACCGTCTTCGGGCCCGATGTTGCGCTCGATATCCGGCGGGACGGCGGTGACCTGGTCGGGCCGGGGGTCGGCGACAATGCCGCTGCGGTGATGGCCGTGGTGTGGGCGGTCGAGCAGATGCACGATCCCCCACCGGGGCTTGCCATCGCGTTCACCGTGGCCGAGGAGGGTCTGGGCGATCTGCGGGGCGCCCGGGAAGTGTGTGCGGCGCTCGATCCCCAGGCGGTGATCGCACTCGAGGGCCATGGCTTGGACGAGGTCATGATCGATCACGTCGGCAGTGTGCGGGCGCGAGTGGTGGTAACCGGCCCGGGTGGCCATTCGTGGTGGGATCGGGAGAAGCCCAGCGCCGTGCATGCGCTGGTCGCGATCGCCGCCGGTCTGGTGGCGCACTCGGCCAATGTGGGGACGATTTCAGGGGGCGAGTCGGTCAACGCGATCGCCGCCCGAGCAGAGCTGCCTGGCGGAGCGACGTTCGCTGGCCGAGCACGATCTGGACGAGTTCGCCGAGCTACTTACCCAGCTCCGGGTCGACCCGCCGCTGCAGCTGGAGCTGCAGCCTGTGGGCAGGCGACCGGCCGGCCGGACACCGCCTGAGCATCCCCTGGTCGAAGCTGTCCGCAGGCTGCGCATCGGCCTGGGCCTCCCGGATCGGCTGGGATCGGGATCGACCGATGCCAACGCCGCGGTGGCGGCGGGCATTCCGGCGGTGGCGCTGGGCTGCGCACGTGGCTCGGGCATGCATTCACGCGACGAGCGGATCGATCTGCGCTCGCTCGAGTTTGGCTGCGTTCAGGTGGTCGAAGTCATGCGCGCGCTGGCGCGCTGACGGATCACTTCGACCTCGACGGGCGGGCTCGGCGATGCGTCCTCGGGGTCATCCGGCGTGGTCCACCGGTCGCTG
Source organism: uncultured Actinomycetes bacterium (assembly GCA_963811675.1). Classification (GTDB taxonomy): domain Bacteria; phylum Actinomycetota; class Thermoleophilia; order Gaiellales; family JAICJC01; genus CAVPTL01. The sequence goes on from CAWESH010000015.1 coordinate 103,493, forward strand.
ACCGTGACCACCAGCACCACCGCGGTGGCGGCGATGAAGGCGGCCACTTTCCACAGCGGTGCCTCGGTGTTGGCGTTGGCGAACACCCACGGCGTCAGCATCACCAGCCACACCGGGCTCAGCCTCGGCCGGCGTAGTCCCAGCGGCAGCAGCATCAACATGAAGTAGTTCAGCCACACGATCGGCGACAACGCGAGTCCGGCAACGATCGCCACAGAAAACGCTTTACGATCGCCGTCGGCCGTGCTCGAGAGCCGCCAGGCGAGCAGACACAGCCCCGCGGTCACCACCATCGCCGCGATTCGGCCGGGGCCGGTGCCGAGCCCGGCGGTGGCGGTCAGGGCGGTGATCGCAAAGCCCTTGTGCTGCTCGATCTGCGACACCGCGCTGAGCAGATGCGGATAGCTGGTGAAGCCGTGGAATCCGATCACGGCCCAGCCGACCACGGTTGCAGCGGCGGCGATCCCCACCGAGGCTACGGCCGCGGTGCGCCGCCCCGTGACCCAAAGCCATACGGCCAGGGGCGCCAGGAACAGCTTCACGACCACCAGCGCGGCGATTGCCGCCGCCGTCACCCAGCGGCGGTCGCGATAGCGCCAGGCGATCGCAGCTCCCACCAGCAGCAGCGGCGTGAACGTGCCCATGACCACGCTCTGCAGCGTGGCCAGTGAGCAGAACGCGAGGGCGTAGCAGCGCCAGTCGCGTACTCCCAGCAGCCGCAGCGCCACGATCACCGCGGCGATGTTCGCGGCGATGAAGATCGTGGCGGCCACGCTCAGCGGCAGCAGCGCCAGCGGCACCATCACCACCGCAGCGGGAGCGGGATACACGAACTGGTCCTGGTTTCGCAGGGCGTCGTGGGTGATCGCGGGGTAGGGGCTGACACCGTCGAGCACCGCCTGGCCCGCGTTCCAGAAGATCTGGAAGTCGTAGAAGTTGCGGGGGCCGTACGCCAGCCCGATGGTGATGAACAGCAGCGCGATTGCCGGCGCCGCCAGCGCCACCAGCCACAGCAGCGCAACCGGATCGGCAGGAGACCGGCGGCGGGCTTCAGGGGCAGATGTGGGGGTTCCTGTCGACAACTGAGAAAGGACTGGGTCCACCCCCGCTATCGGCAGCCGACCCCCGGAAGGTGAGGGTCGTTTACCACATTTTCTTCAGGTTAATCCCGCGTGTAGTAGTATATGTACGGTTGACTGCAATAAAACCCGTGCTATAATCAGGGTATGAGAATAAACTACAACAATCATTCAGATCGCAGGAACACTCTTGGTCGCGAGACCGAAGAGCAGTACTTCACCCGCCTCGCCAACGAGCGGAACCGACAGCGGCGCGCCGAGCGGCGCGGCCGGCTGGTTCGCAAGCTCGGTCTGCGCAGGCCCGAGCGGCGCCCTTCCGCGTAATCGTGGCTGACAAGGCGGCGCACCCCGTCGTCGAGCCCCCCGCCTGACAAGCATCACGTCAGCGGGGGGCTCGACCGTTTAAGGCCGCCCCGCGCCGGGGTGAATAATTGGTGCCAGGCACCAATTATTCACAGGCGTTCGAAGCCGCGGTAGAGCTCCCAGTCTGTGACGGCCGCGTCGTAGGCGGCCTGTTCGGTGCGGGCGTAGTGCAGGTAGTGCTCCACCACCTCGTCGCCGAACGCCTCGCGGGCAATCTGTGAGCCTTCCAGCAGGTCGGCGGCGTCGTGCAGGGCCGCAGGCATGCGTGGCTTGCCCGGTGCCTCGTAGGCATTCCCGGTGAACTCCGCCTCCAGCTCCAGCTTGTTGTCGATCCCGTGGAGGCCCGCGGCGATGATGGCCGCGAACGCCACATACGGATTGCAGTCGGCCCCAGGTGAGCGGTTCTCCAAACGCATGCCCTGGCCGTGGCCGACCACCCGCAGCGCGCAGGAGCGGTTGTCGGTGCCCCACACCAGCGTGGTCGGTGCGAACGTTCCTGCGGCGTAGCGCTTGTACGAGTTGACGTTGGGCGCAAGCAGCGCCGTCAGCTCTCGCCCGGCGGCGATCTGGCCGGCCACGAATTGCTGGGCCAGCTCGCTCAGGCCGTGGCCGTCGGCCGCAGGGAAGAGGCTCCCCCCTTCGTCCCACAGGCTGCAGTGAATGTGGCACGAGTTACCCTCACGCTCGTTGAACTTGGCCATGAACGTGAGCGCATACCCCTCCTGCCACGCGATCTCCTTGGCCCCGTTCTTGTACACCGTGTGGTTGTCGGCCATCGTCAGTGCGTCGGAGTAGCGGAAGTTGACCTCGTGCTGGCCGAAGTTGCACTCTCCCTTGGCGTCTTCCACGGTGATGCCGGCGCCGGCCATCCCCAGCCGGATCGGTCGCAGCACGTCCTCGACCGTGGTGGTACCGAAAATCGAGTAGTCGACGTTGTAGGCGTTGGCCGGATCGAGGTCGCGGTAGTGCTTGGCCCGGGCCTGATCGTAGGTGTCCCGAAACAGGATGAACTCCAGCTCCGACCCGATGTTGGCGGTCCATCCCCGCTCCGCCAGCCGCTCCAGCTGCCGCCGCAGGATCTGCCGCGGTGAGGCCACCACCGGGCGGCCGTCCTGCCACTCGAGGTCGGCGATCACCAGCGCGGTGCGCTCGAGCCAGGGCACTCGCCGCAGGGTCGCGAAGTCCGGTTTGAACACAAAGTCGCCGTAGCCCGTGTCCCACGACCCCATGCCGTAGCCCTGCACGGTGTTCATGTCGACGTCCACGGTCAGCAGGTAGTAGCAGCCCTCGGCACCGTGGTCGGCGATCTCGTCCACGAAGAACGGGGCGTGCACGCGTTTGCCCATGAGCCGACCCTGCATGTCGGTCATCACCAGCAGCACGGTGTCGATCTCCCCCGACCGGACGTCCGCTTCCAGTTCCTGCAGCGTCAGCATCCCGCACTCCCTGATGGTGGATTGGCCGTCCATTCATATACTGCTTTCGGTATGGATCGCAACCGCCCGCTGATCGGCGTGACCGCCTACGAGGTGCCCGCGTCGTTCGGGCACTGGTCGGGCGTTGAGACGGTGATGGTGCCCAGTACCTACACCCGGTCGGTGCTGAATGCGGGCGGGCTGCCGATCGTGATCCCTCCCATGGAGGGCGTCGAGCAGGTGCTGGAGACGTTGGACGGGATCGTGTTCACCGGCGGCTCCGACATCGATCCCGACGTGTACGGCCAGCCTGCCCACGCCGAGACGGTCGGCCTCTATCGCCATCGCGACGATTCCGAGCTGGCGCTGATGCGGGTCGCGCTTGAGCGGGCATTGCCGATGCTTGCCATCTGCCGAGGGATGCAGCTGCTCAACATCGTCCGCGGCGGCGACCTGCACCAGCACCTGCCCGATGTCTCGGCCGACGCTGCCATGCATCGCGGCGAGCCCGGCCGCTTCGCCGAGCACACGGTACGGATCGAGGCGGGCACCACGCTCGCCTCGCTGCTCGGCGCGGAGGCCACCACCCACTCCTTCCACCATCAGGCGCCCGATCGGATCGGCGCCGGGCTGCGGGTGGCGGCGGTGGCGGATGACGGCTCGGTGGAGGCGATCGAGGATCCCAACATGCGTTTCACGGTGGGGGTGCTGTGGCATCCCGAAGAGAGCGACGAAGGCGGGGCGCCGCTGTTTCAGGAGCTGGTGGCGCGCGCACGAGATCGAAGGAGGGCGACAGCATGAGCACGACGACAGTCGAGCAACTTGTGGTGGGCGGTGCGAGGACTCCCTCGGCTGAGGGGCGCACCTTCGAGGTTATCGATCCTGCGCTGGGCGTCCCAATGGCGACGGTGTCGGAGGCCGGCAGTGAGGATGTCAACCGCGCCGTCGAGGCCGCGGCGCAAGCCTACGAGAGCTGGGGGGCACTGTCGCCGGTGACCCGTGGACGACACATGCACCGGTTTGCCAACGTGGTCGAGGAGCACGCCGAGGAGTTGGCGCAGCTCGAATCTCACAACGTGGGCATGCCGATCTCGGACGCCCGTGGCCAGCTGGGCATGATCGTGGACGTGATCCGCTACTACGCCGGGGCGGTCGACAAGTTCTTCGGCCATACGGTTCCGGTCGAGCGCAACGGCGTGGCCTTGACCTTCCGCGAGCCGATCGGCGTCGTGGGCCTGATCACGCCCTGGAACTTTCCGCTGAACATCGCCAACTGGAAGACCGCCCCGGCCATGGCCGCCGGCAACACGGTGGTGTTGAAGCCGGCATCGCTGACGCCCTTGACGGCGCTTCGCTACGGCGAGCTGGCGCTCGAGGCGGGCATCCCCGAGGGCGTTTTGAACGTGATCCCGGGGCCGGGGTCGAAGGTCGGCAACACGCTCGTGGAACATCCCCTGGTGGGCAAGATCGGGTTCACCGGATCGACCGAGGTGGGAGCCGAGATCGCCCGCCGTGCGGCCGGCACGATCAAGCGGGTGACACTTGAGCTGGGCGGCAAGTCGGCCTGCGTGGTGTTCGCCGACGCTGACCTCGAGAAGGTCGGTGCGATGGCCCCGTTCGCGGTGTTCGAAAACTGCGGCCAGGACTGTTGTGCCCGTTCACGGCTGCTGGTCGAGGAGTCGGTCAAGGACGAGGTGGTGGAGCGCTATGCCGCCACCACCGCTGCCATTCGGGTGGGCATGCCCGAGGATCCCGAGACGCAGGTTGGCCCGATGATCTCGGCCGGTCAGCGCGACATCGTGGAGGGCTACATCGCCCGCGGGGTGGACGAGGGCGCCCGGGTCGTGACAGGCGGCGAGCGGCCCGGCGGTGCCCTGGAGGCCGGCTATTTCCTGCGGCCGACCGTGCTCGACGGCGCCACCAACGACATGACCGTCGCCCGCGAGGAGATCTTCGGCCCGGTGGTGTCGGTGATCGGCTTCCGCGACGAGGCCGAGGCCATCCGCCTGGCCAACGACACCAGCTACGGGCTCTCGGGCTCGCTGTGGACGCGCGACGGCGCCCGTCAGCTGCGGGTGGCGCGGGCGCTGCGCACGGGGGTGCTGGGCGTCAACACCAACTCCAGCGTGTTCGTGCAGATGCCGTTCGGCGGCTACAAGCAGTCGGGCATCGGCAAGGAGCTGGGAATGCACGCTCTCGAGCACAACACCGAACTCAAGAGCGTGTTCATCTCGACCGAGTAGGGCGCGTGCTCGGCGAATGTCACATTTTTGCACGCCGTCTTGTGTGCCCAGCGCATCGTGCGGTAGTTTGGGTGTGTGACAGAGCATCCAGTTGACGTGCGAACCCCTCGCCGGGTCGTGATTGAGGTGAGGCTTCGCGTGCTTCTGATCGGAGCCATGGTGCTCGGCCTGTTGGCCGCAGTGATCGGACCGGTGTGGTGGCTGAACTCGGTCGCCCCGCTGAGCGCCGGCGCTATTGGGACGGGCGGCACGCTGGGGCCCGGCAAGGTCGACCTCGAGGCCGGCACGGTCTATCCGTGGAAGCGCAACGGAAGCTACCAGGTGACGCTTTGGATTCACAACTCGAGTTCACTGCCGCTCACGGTGACCGGCGTCGAGCACACCGGATCGTTTTGGATGGGAGAGTTCACCGGCCCGACGCTGGGCCTAGCCAGCGACATGTCCTCAGTGGTGAAACCGTTTCATGCGGTCAGGATCGGCGCGGATGGCATGCTCCCGATCGCGTTCACCTTCCACGCCAATCCCAAGGCGTGTGCCTACGCGGTCTCAGGGACTCCCTCCAGCGTTTCCTCGACCGACACCGTCGCGATCCACTTCGAGCAAGTGCCGGGGCTCCCCCAGACCGAGGAGATTCCGCTGGGAGAGGCGCGGTTCGGAATGTCCAACCCCACCAAGCGCGCCTGCGCTCAGTAGGTCATCAGCCCTCAGTCGCCCTCGCCCGCCAGCGCTAGCTCGGCGCCCTCGATCGACTCGATCTGGGTGACGTGCTCGGGCATGCCTTCCTGATTGACGTACTTGCCGCCGCGCAGCCACGAGGCCGCCGCGGCGATCAGGCAGGCCACGATGGCGAAGTCAAAGGCCGCGTGCAGCCCGTTTGCAAACGGCTTTGAGATCAGCCCGGGGAAGAAGCTCCGGCCCGTCAGGTACGCCGCTTGGCCGTGCGACAGGTTGTGCAGCACATGCGGTCCCAGCAGCGCCTTGATCGGGTTGTAGCCAAGGAATGAGGCGAACAAGACGCCCACCGGCGGCAGGTGCGAGATGCGCAGCGCGTCGGCTGGTGGTACTCCCTGGGCGGTGAGGCCGTCGTACATCGCTCCCGGCAGGGTGCCGCTGAGGCCCACCACCATCAGCGTGAAGAAGATCCCGATCGAGAGCACCATCGCTGAGTTCTGGAAGGTGGCGGCCATACCCGAGCCCACTCCGCGGCGGTTGGCCGGCAGGCTGTTCATGATGCCGGTCTGGTTGGGCGAGGAGAAGAGCCCCATTGCCAGCCCGATCAGGAGCAGGAAGGTCGCGAACCACTCATACCGGAAGTCGACCGGCAGCAGTTCCAAGGCGAGGAACGAGGCGGCCGCCATCAGCATCCCGCCGGTCGCGAACGGGCGCGCTCCGAACCGATCGGACAGATACCCGGAGGTCGGTCCTGCCACCAGGAATCCCACCGTCAGCGGCAGCATGTAGATGCCCGCCCAAAGCGGCGTCTGCTCGAAGCTGTAGCCGTGCAGCGGCAGCCAGATGCCCTGCAGCCAGATGATCAGCATGAACATCAGCCCGCCCCGGCCGAGCGACGCCAGGAAGCTCGCGATGCTGCCGGCGGTGAACGCGCGGATGCGAAACAGTCCCAACCGGAACATCGGGTCGGGCACGCGCAGCTCGATCCACACGAAGGCCACCAGCAGCACCAGTCCGGTGATCAGCTCGGCCAGCACCTGGGGATTCGTCCAACCCATCACGTGGCCGCCGTACGGCTGGATGGCGAGCGTGATCGAGACCAGTACCAGGATCAGGCCGATGCCGAAGGTGAGGTTGCCCCACCAGTCGATTTTGGCCGGGTGGCGCTGGCCGCGGTCCTCCAGCTTCCAGTACGACCACAGCGTGCCCACCACCCCGGCCGGCACCGACACCAGGAACACCAGCCGCCACGAGATGGGACCGAGGATCCCGCCCAGAACTAGCCCGATGAAGGCCCCGGCGATCGCCGCCACGGCGTTGATGCCGAGCGCCAGGCCGCGCTCGTCCTGCGGGAAAGCGTCGGTCAGGATCGCCGACGAGTTGCCGATCAGAAGCGCTCCACCCACGCCCTGGCCGATCCGCATCGCGATCATCCACTTGGCCGCCGCCGTGCCCTCCAGCCAGGTCAGCGACAGCAGGATCGAGCACACCGTGAAGATGGCGAAGCCGATGTTGAACATCCGCACTCGCCCGTACATGTCTCCGACGCGGCCGAAGCTGACCACCAGCACGGCGGTGGAGACCATGAAGCCCATCATCATCCACAGCAGATAGATGGTGTTACCCGGCTCCAGCGGGTTGAGGTTGATGCCGCGAAAGATGTCGGGCAGCGCGATCAGCACGATCGACGAGTTGATCGTCGCCATCAGCATGCCGATGGTGGTGTTGGACAGCGCCACCCACTTGTATCGATCGCCGTGGCTCATTCCGCCTCGTCGCCACCGGCCAGAATCGAACGCACGACACGCCTGGTGGTGACCAGCTGGTCCTCGAGCTGCTCCAGCGCCACCCGGCGGCTGCGCACCAACTCCAGCTGGGTGTCGATGTGCCCCAGGGACTCTCCCGCGATCTCGAGCTGCTCCTGCGGGTCTGGGTGCTCGTGGTGCCACCGCTCACGCAGGCCGGCTCGAGCCTTGGCGGCATTCGACCATGCCAGCAACTCCTGCAGCGACAGACCCAGCAGGTCGCGGATCCGGATCAGCTCGCGCAGCTCGGCTTCGTCGGCAGCGTCGTACAGGCGGTGGGTTCCCCGCTCGCGATCCCGATCGGGTAGCAGTCCCAGCTGCTCGTAGTAGCGCACGGTGCGAGGTGTGGCACCGACTCGGCGGGCCAGCTCGCCGATCCGAAACGTCTCAACTGGGGTACTTGTCTCCGCCATAAAGCTTACGTCTACGGAAGATTAGCACCGAGTGCCGGTCAGTGACCTCGCAGACGCACCGGCGTGACCCGCAACGGCACCGGGTAGTCGGCCGCGAACTGCTCGTTCGTCCACGAGTAGCGTGCGATCCGGCGCGCGTACTTGGCGATGTAGCGAGGTACATGGTGTGCGGGTGGATCCTGGCTGACGGCGGCGGTCGCGGTGACGATGATGATGTCGCCGCCGTCACCGTCCCCATCCAGATGCAGTGACACGTTGGGATTGGCCGCGATGTTGCGGAGCTTGGGCACATCGGGCTTGCTGTAGATCAAAAACGCTTCTCCGTCCCACAGAAACCAGATCGGGCTGGGCACCGGCACGCCGGCCGGGCTGACCGTTGTCAGCCACGCGATCAGCTCCGACTCCAACCGCCGGGCGACCCGCTGTCCGAACTCCGAGCCGGTATCGATCTGGAACCCCACGGCGATCATCCTAGCGAGCTCGATCAGCCATCTAGACTCCCCCCGCAGATGCCGTTCCCAATCCGCGTAGGAGTCCAGGTCGAGCCGCAGCACGTGTCCTACGCGGAGCTGCGCGACATTTGGCAGCGGATCGAGCAGATGGGCGCCGACACGATCTTCAACTGGGATCACTTCTTCCCGCTGGAGGGCGACCCCGACGGCGCCCACTACGAGTGCTGGACATCGTTGGCTGCGATGGCCGAGGTGACCCAAACGATCCGGTTCGGCCCGCTGGTGACGTGCAACTCCTACCGCAACCCCAACCTGCTGGCGGATATGGCCCGGACGGTCGACCACATCTCCGGTGGCAGGTTGATCCTGGGACTCGGATCGGGCTGGTTCGAGCGCGACTACCAGGAGTACGGCTACGACTTTCTCACCACGGCGGGTCGGCTGCGTGATCTGGACGGGGCGCTGCCGGTGATGCTCGAGCGCCTGGCCAAGCTCAATCCGCCGCCGGTGCAGCACCCCATCCCGATCATGATCGGCGGCGGCGGGGAGCAGCTGACGCTGCGGATCGTCGCCCAATACGCTGATATCTGGAATTTCTTCGGCGAGCCGGATGAGATCAGGCACAAGTCAGAGGTGCTCGACCGCTGGTGCGAGCGTGTCGGCCGCGACCCGGCCGAGATCGAGCGTTCGGTGACCGACCTGCAGACCGTCACCGAGTCTGATCTGGACGCCTATCTGGCGCTCGGCGTGACCCATATGATTCTGCCGCTGTCGGGGCCCGACTGGGATCTCGCCACCTTGCAGCGCCTGCTCGCGTGGCGCGACTCACAAGTCTGAGTGCGGCCGGTACACTGCCGCGGAATGGCAGGCTTTTCGATCAAGATCGGTGTTCAGCTGCGACCCCAGCAGGGCACCCTTGAGCACATGCGTGAGGCGTGGCGGCGAGTGGACGAGTCCGGCGCCGACACGCTGCACAACTGGGACCACTTCTATCCGCTGTACGGCGATGCCGATGGCGCCCACTATGAGTGCTGGACGCTACTGGCGGCGATGGCCGAGGTGACCGAACGGATCCGGTTCGGCCCGCTGGTGACGTGCAACTCCTACCGCAACCCGAATCTGCTGGCCGACATGGCTCGCACCGTCGACCACATCTCCGGCGGCCGCCTGATCTTCGGCATCGGTTCGGGCTGGTTTGAGCGCGACTACGACGAGTACGGGTACGAGTTCGGCACCGCCGGTGACCGCCTGCGCGCGTTGGACGCGGCCCTGCCGGTGATCCTGGAGCGATGGTCGAAGCTGAATCCCGCGCCGGTGCAGGGCGAGCGGATCCCGATCATGATCGGCGGCGGCGGTGAGCGGGTGACGCTCCGCATCGCCGCCCAGTACGCCGATATCTGGACCGGGTTCGGCGATCCCGATGCCGCTCGTCACAAGTGCGCGGTGCTGGACGGCCACTGCCGCAAGCTGGGTCGCGACCCCGGCCAGATCGAGCGCTCGATCGCCGGCATCGCGACCGCCGACCCGGCCGTGCTCGACGCCTACGTGGACGCCGGCATCACCCATCTGATCACGCCCGCGGGTGGGCCTGACTGGGATCTCAGCTTGCTGCCGAAGTTGCTGGCGTGGCGCGACTCACGGTCGGCCTGACCGGCATACGTACCGGAATCAGGTGCAGTGCGGCGATGGTCACCCACAGCACCACCAGGCCCACGTACTGCCAGAAATCGATGGTGACTCCGAGGTAGAGGTAGTTCACGACCAGTGCCGTCGCTGGGAACGCCAACTCGGCGAAGGTCGCGACCGGTGCCGGGGTGGTGCGCAGTCCGCGGTAGTACAGAAGCAGCGCGAGCAATCCCGGGAACAGTGCGAGCAGCAGCAGCCGCAGCCAGTCACCTCCGCTGGTGCCCGCCGGTGTCAGCTCGCCGCCGCCGCGCACCAGCACCAGGAACATCAGGAACGGCAGCGCCAGCACGAATCGCATGCTGGTGACCATGTTGGAATCGATCTGGCGCAGAGCCCGCCGGCCGAAGGCAGTGGCCGACCCCCACAGCGCCGCGGCCACCAGTGCCAGCAGGGCCGCCTTGCCGCCGTTGTCCGAGAACGCTTCGGGGGGTGCTGTCCAGCCGAACGACAAAAGGTAGGTGCCGATCGCCGCCGGTACGAACACGGCGATGATCAGTGGTCGAGGTACCTCTCTGACCACGATCGCGGCGGCCGCGATCGCCCACAGCGGCTGGGTCTTTTGCAACAGCACCACCACATTGGGGTTGCCGTATTCAAACGCGGTGGTGAATGCGAGTGTGGCCAGCGCCGATCCGCCCCAGGCGATCACGATCAGCGACAACCAGCCCATTCGGTCGAGCCGGCGCAGCTGCGCTCGGTGGCGGATCACGAAGTAGGCCACACAGGCCACCAGGATGACGTGCTCGTACAAGACGATTGTCCACGGAGACCAGGTGTCGACCAGTGGTTGGCGCAGCGCCCCATCGGTTCCCCAAAGCGCTGCACCGGCAGCCACCAGGAAGATCCCGGCGAGGGGGGCGTAGCGAATCGCCAAACCCGATGTGAACGATTTGGAGGATGGGTGTGTCGTCATCGAGCGCTCGGCGGCATGATACGCATCTATGGACGTCAGACCGATCACGGTGCTCGCGGGTGGGGTGGGCGCCGCGCGCTTCCTCCAGGGGGTGGTGGACGTGGCGCCGGCCACCGACGTCACCGTCGTTGGCAACGTCGGCGACGATCTCGAGATCTACGGCCTGCACGTCTCCCCCGATCTGGACACGGTGCTGTACACGCTCACCGGCTGGATCGACGAGCACAAGGGCTGGGGCGTGCGGGGCGACAGTGCGCGCGCGCTGGAACGCGCCCGTGAGCTGGGCGCGCCGGCCTGGTTCTGGCTGGGCGACCTGGACATCGGCCTGCACCTGGCCCGCACCGAGCGGTTGCGGCTGGGTGAGCCGCTGAGCGCTGTCACCGCGGCGCTGTGCGCGGCGCTGGGGCTGGAGCTGCGGCTGCTGCCGAGCACTGATGATCGGTTGCGAACGATGGTGGCGACTCCCGCCGGCGAACTCGACTTCCAGACCTACTACGTCGGGCGCCACCACAGCGACACGGTCACCGGCCTGCGCTACGACGGCGCCGGGTCGGCCCGGCCCGGCCCGGGCGTGATCGAGGCTTTGACAGGTGCGCGGGCAATCGTGATCGCCCCATCCAACCCCCTGATCTCGATCGAGCCGATCCTGGCCGTGCCCGGCGTGCGCGCGGCGCTCGAGGCTCGCACCGTGCCGTGTGTCGCGGTCAGCCCGATCGTGGCCGGCGCCGCCCTGCGCGGGCCGGCCGCCGAAATGATGCGATCACTGGGGCATGACGTCTCTCCCGCGGGGGTGGCCGCCTGCTATGGCGGGCTGATCGACGCGATCGTGATTGACGCGGCCGACCGCGACGTGGCCGCCGCTGTCGAGGCCGGTGGGGTGCGGGCGGTGGTGACTGACACGGTCATGCGTGATTCGCAAACCCGGGCGGAGCTGGCGCGGGTAGCGCTGGGCGCCGCCGGGATCGAGCTCGCGTGACGCTCCAGATCACGCCGTTGGTGCTGGCTGGGGAGATCGCCGAGGGGGCCGATCTGGCCGCCTTGATCGTGGCGGCGGCGCCCCCGCTCGAGTCGGGCGACGTGGTCGTGATCGCACACAAGGCGGTGGCCAAAGCGGAGGGCCGGGTGGTCGACTTGGCCGAGGTGGTTCCGTCGCCGCGGGCGTTCGAGCTGGCCGGTGAGGACGGCGACCCCCGCCAGCTCGAGCTGGTGCTGCGCGAGAGCCGCCGGATCGTGCGCCGGCGAGGGTCATTGGTGATCGCCGAGACCCATCACGGGTTCATCTGCGCCAGCGCCGGCATCGACCGGTCGAATGCGCCCGGCCCCGACATGGCGGTGCTGCTCCCGGTCGACCCCGATGGGTCGGCGCACACCGTGCGGGAATCGCTGCGGGCGCACACCGGCCACGACCTGGCGGTGATCGTGGCCGACACCATGGGCCGTCCGTTGCGAAACGGGATCGTGGGAACAGCGATCGGTGTCAGCGGGCTGGCACCGCTGCTGGGGCTGCAGGGCCAGATCGACCCCAACGGCTACGAGCTGCGCACCACCCAGATCGCGATCGCCGACGAGCTGGCCGCTGCCGCCGACCTGGTGATGGGAAAGCTGGAACGCGCTCCGGCCGCGCTGATCCGCGGGTTCGAAGCGCGGGGCGAGGGCTCAGCCCGGGAGCTGATCCGAGAGTCCGAGCGCGACTTGTTCATCTAACAGCCCCGCTCGCCGGGCATCCTCGGGCGTATCGACATCGAGTGCCAGTCCCGGCAGGTCGACCAGCACGCCGGTCAGCCCGGCGGCCGCGGCCCGGCGCAGATGTAGCTGTGCGCTTGCGATTTCACCGAAGTTGGGCTGAAGCGCCCTGGCGGGAGCCACCCACAGGGCATTGGTGCCGCCGTCGTGGGCGCGGGCAACCACCACCCCCGAGGCCGGGGCGGCGTCGCGCAGTGCCCGCAGTTCAGCCGCGGTCACCAGCGGCAGGTCGCCGGCGAGGTACAGCACCGCATCCGGTATCGGGGTGAGCGCGACCAGCGCGTGCACCAGCCCGCTGTTCCATGCCAGTCCGCCGTCGTCCTGGTGGCCGACGCCGAGATCGGCCGCGAGCTCGGCCGCCCCCGGGTCGGAGCTGACCAGCGTCACCGGCCCCAGGTCGGCCTCGCGTGCCGCAGCTGCGACCCGCTCCAGCATGCTGCGCATCAGCGCTCGCCGGCCGTCGGCGGTCAGCTGAGGTGAGAGCCGGGTCTTGGCCTCGTCGAGCCGCTTTAGCCCGATCAGCACGGCGGTTGTCATGGGCGGCATGGTAGAGGCCACAGTTAGAGTCCCGTGCGTGATCACCCTGGGCTACAAGGCGTCGGCCGAGCAGTTCGCGCCGGTTGAGCTGCTGGGATTCGCGCTGGCGGCCGAGCGGGAGGGATTTGACTCGGTCGCGATCTCGGATCACTTCCAGCCCTTCCGGCACACGGGAGGCCATTCCCCGGCCGCTTTGCCGTGGCTGGGCGCGCTGGCGGCCGGGAGCGAGCGGATCAGGATCGGCACCAGCGTGAGCACCCCGACGATGCGGTTCCATCCCTCGATGGTGGCCCAGGCGTTCGCGACCCTCGGCTGCTTTGCGCCGGGGCGGATGTTCCTCGGGGTCGGCACCGGCGAGTCGATGAACGAGGTACCGCCGTTGGGCATCGAGTGGCCGGGGTTCAAGGAGCGGCTGGGTCGGCTGGAGGAGGCGATCGAGCTGATCAGGCTGCTGTGGACGCAGGACCGGGTCAGCTACGAGGGTGAGTACTACAGGACTCAGCGGGCGACGGTGTACGACCGCCCGGACGAGCTGATCCCGATTCTGATCGCCGCGGCCGGCCCACGGGCGGCGCGGTTCGTCGGCCGGGCCGGCGACGGCTTCATCACCACCAGCGGCAAGCCCCCGGAGCTGTATACCGAGACGCTGCTACCGGCGGTGGCCGAGGGTGCCGCCAAGGCGGGGCGTGATCCGGCTGAGCTGGAGAAGCTGCTCGAGGTGAAGGTCTCTTACGATCGCGATCATCAACGGGCGGTGGCCGAGTGCGCGTTCTGGGCGCCGCTGGCACTGCCGGCCGAGGCCAAGCAGGGAGTGCACGACCCGATCGAGCTGGAGCGGCTGGCCGCCGGCCCAGACGTGCATGCCGAGAGCCGGTTCATCGTCTCGGGTGATCCCGAGGAGCAGGCCGAACGCATCGGCGCGTACGTGGACATGGGCTTCCGCCACCTGATCTTCCACAGCCCCGCACCCGACCAGGAACGCTTCCTCAAGCTCTTCGGCAGCGAAGTGCTCCCGCTGCTACGCCACCGCTGGGGGTGAATAATTGGTGCCAGGCACCAATTCTTCACCCAAGAGCGTCGTGGTGAATAACGGTGCCAGGCACCGTTATTCACCGTTATTCACGACTAGCTCGTGGCGGGGCCGAGTGCGCGCTCGGGGGTGATGTACCACTTCACGCGCCGCTCGCCGGGTTCGAGATCGCGGAACGGCTCGCCCTCGTACTTGAAGGCAAGTGCGTCGGCGTGGACAGCGTCGGCGTCGTCCTCTCGCCGCTCGGCCCGGCCGCGGATCTCGACGTAATGCTCGGTGTCCTCGTCTGACGTGATCTCGATGGTGCAGCGCGGGTCGCGCTGAAGGTTGCGGTCCTTGACCCGGCCGGCAGCGGTGTTGAACACCGGGTAGCCGTCCTCCACGTGGATCCACAGCGGCGTGATCTGGATCGAGCCGTCGCGGTTGAGGGTTGCCAGATGGGCGATCAACGGCGCCTCGAGCAGCGCGATCGCTCCGGGGGGAAGCTCGATCATACGGTTGTCATCTCCGTTACCAGTTCCTCTCCGATCAACTCGACCATTTCCAGATCAGTGTGGCACAGATGCTGGAACATGACCCGCTCCACCCCCACTTCGGCCAGCCGGTGCAGCTGCTGCGTCACCTCGCCGGTGGTGCCGACGATCCACTCGCTGCGATGGCGCTGCAGCAGTTCGCCGCCGCTGGGGCCGCCCGGCTCGAGCGCTGCCAGGTTATCCATCCGCCGATCGACCTCACCGGCGTCGGAGCCGATCACGGTGGTCTCGGTCACCGAAAGCGGCAGCGTCGCCGGATCTCGGCCGACTGCGTCACAGGCCCGGTCGAGCCGATCGCGCACCGTCCTGCACTCGTCCAGGTCGACCGAGAACACGTTGTACTCCTGCGCGAACCGCGCGGCCAGCGCAACCGAGCGCGGTTTGCCGTGCCCGCCGATGATCACCGGTGGATGCGGCTGTTGTACCGGCTTGGGCAGCGACGGACAGCGGTCGAGCTGGTAATGGGCGCCCTGGAACGAGAACTCGTCCTCCGTCCATTGGCGAGTGGCGATCTCGAGCTGCTCGGCCAGCATGTCCATGCGCGTCCCCAGCGGGGGGAATGGGAACCCGAAAGCCTCGTGCTCCATCTGGTACCAGCCGGCGCCAAATCCGACTTCGACTCGTCCGCCGGAGATGTGGTCGACGGTGGTGGCGCTCTGGGCGAGCACCGACGGCGGCCGGAACGTGACCGGCGAGACCATCGTCCCCAGGCGGATGCGGGAGGTGCGAGCGGCGATTCCGGCAAGCGTCGTCCAGGCATCGAGCGAGCCGCGGCCGATGCGGCCGTCCCCGGACAGGTAATGATCCGAGCGAAACAATCCGTCCAGCCCGGTGCGTTCGGTGGCGCCGGCCAACGCCAGCCATTGGTCCCAGGTGACGTCCTCCTGGCCCTCCACCATCAAGCACAGCCGCATGGTCGGATCAGGCTCCCAGGTGCGCGTTGCGAATCGCGTCCAGCAGCTCGTCGAGGCCGACGCCCTTCTTGAGGCAGTTGGATGCTCCGGCGGCCAGAGCTGCCTCGATCATCTGGGGCTCGTCGTAGGCCGACAGCACGACCACCGGCATCGCCCAGCTCGAACTCGCGATCCGCTGGGTGGCCTCGATGCCGTCCACGTTGGGCATGCGCATGTCCATCACCACCACGTCGGGGCGGCTGTTCTCGGCCATCGTCAGCGCTTCTGCGCCGTCCGCGGCCTCGCCCACCACCTGCATCCCGGCCTCTTCCAGAGCATCCCGCAGGACACCCCGCAGGAGTGCGTTGTCCTCAGCGATCACAATCTTGATGTCGGTGTCCATAACTCGCAACGTGGGAAAGCCCGCAGAAACAATACGGGGTTTCGAGTCACTCCGTGAGACTAATTCGGCGGCCGTACAGACGGTCAACGGCCGCTCCGGCTACGGCCGCGGCGACCGCGGGCGAGCCGCCCCGCGACCGCTCCAAAACATACACCGCCAGCCAGGAATCGCCCGCACCGGTGGGATCCTCGAAGACGACGCCACTGGAACCGGACGCGTGCACCTGCTCGGCGGTCACCACCACCGAGCCCTCCACGCCCAGCGTCAGGGCCACTTCCGGCACTCCTAGCGACAGGAGCGACGGGGGATCCAGCCCGCCGCACACGGCCAGCGCCTCGGCTCGGCTCAGCTTCAGCAGCGACGCGCCCGACACCGCCGCAGGTGCAAACGGAC
>CAWESH010000016.1:0-125798 GCA_963811675.1 uncultured Actinomycetes bacterium
TGTTGTGTCTGCTTTCGTTCCGGTTCGTATTGCTAACGCCGGCCACAACCTGCCGTTTGTTTCCACCGCCGGAGAGGCGTCGGAGCTGCGTGCGACCGGCATGCCGCTCGGCCTCATGCCGGACATGGACTACGAGGTGTGCGAGGCGACGCTCGAGCCCGGCGCCAGTGTGCTGATGTACAGCGACGGCCTGGTCGAGGCGCATGCACCGGATCGGGACATGTTCGGCAACGACCGCGTGATCGCGCGGCTCGCAACCGGAGTGGTGGCGCAGGACCTGATCGACGATCTGGTGACCCAGCTCGATCGTTTCACCGGCGATGAGAGCGAGCAGGAGGACGACATCACGCTGGTCGCCCTCGAGCGCAGCGCCCATGCCGGGCAGTTCACGGTGCTGGACGAGTTCACGGTTGCGAGCGCACCCGGCAACGAACGCCAGGCGATCGACCGGGTGGCCGCGGCAGTGGCCGATGTGCCGATCGCACCGGCGCGGCTGGAGCGGCTCAAGACCGCCACCGGCGAGGCCACCATGAACGCGATGGAGCACGGCGACAAGTCTCAGCCCGATGTGCTGGTCGAAGTCTCGGTGTCGGCCTCGGAGGCCGCGGTGTGTGTGCGCATCACCGACCAGGGCGGCGATCACGCGGTCGAACCCGCTGATGACCCCGATCTGGACGCCAAGCTGGAAGGGCTGCAGTCGCCCCGCGGCTGGGGCATGTTCCTGATCAAGAACATGGTGGACGAGGTACGCGATTCCCACGACGGACATCACCACACGCTGGAGCTGATCCTGCGTCTGAGAGGAGAGGATGATGACGCCCAAACTTGAGGCGACGGTAACCCCCAGCGGCGACGGTGTCGTGATTGAGCTGACCGGCGACATCGACGGCAGCGCGCGCGACGCACTCGAGGCCGCATACGGCGAAGCCGCCGGGGGTGGAGCCCTGACGCTCGGGTTCACTGGAGTCGAATACATCAACTCGACCGGGATCGCACTGATCGTGGGCCTGCTCGCCCGCGCCCGGGCGGAGGGTCGCGAGGTCAGCGCGCGCGGCCTGTCTGAGCATTACCGCGAGATCTTCGAGATCACGCGGCTGTCCGATTTCATCACCATCCTTGCGGACGAGCCGGCAACGGTCGCCGCAGACCACGGAGGAGACCGATGACCGAAACAGTAACCCCGCTCGTGGTACGCACGCCTGCTCCAGGCGTGAGTGTGATCGAGCTCGTCGGCGAGGTGACCGGCGCCAGCGAAACCGCGCTCGGTGACGCCTGGGATCGCGCCGCCGGCGGCGACATCAAAGCCGTGATCCTGAGTTTTGACGGCCTCGAGTACATGAACTCGAGTGGCATCGGATTGCTCGTCACGCTGTTGGTGCGAGCCAACCGGATGCACCAGAAGATGCTGGCGTGCGGCCTATCCGAGCACTACCGCCAGATCCTCGAGCTGACCCGCCTCGACGAGGCGATCTCCATCCATGAAGACGAGGCTGCTGCGATCGCCGCAGCCTGACCGGAAGGACAGTGACATGAGCACACCCCCCGAACACCGGGATGCCGCCGCATGGGCGCCGCCCGTCGAACGCCTGGAGGTGACTGAGGCCGAGCGCGGCAAGCGCGGCATCAACGTCGCCGGCCGGCGACAGACCTCGCCGCTGCAGGGCTTTGGTCAGATGTGGCAGAAGACCTATCGAACACCGCTGCGCGGCTCGACCGCGAGTCCGCAGGAGGTGATCGTCGAGTGGAAGGCGCACTTCCCCGAGTTCTGGCCGAAGGGCAATAACTTCTTCGCCCCGCTGGCCGGGATCAACCCCGGTGAGGTGGCCGCGATCGATCTGGGCATGCCCGGCGGGATGAAGCTCTCGACCGGAGTGCTGGTGCTCTACGCCGACGCCGAGTCGTTCACGCTGATGACGCCGCAGGGGCACATGTTCGCAGGCTGGATTACGTTCAGCGCCTTCATCGAGGACGGCCTGACGTGGGCGCAGGCGCAGGTGCTGATGCGCGCCGGCGACCCGCTGTACGAGATCGGGATGACCATGGGCGGACACAAGAAAGAGGACGCGCACTGGTCGCACACGCTGACTCGGCTGGCCGAGCACATGGGCGCCGAGGCCGACGTGTCGGCACAGTCGGTGTGCGTCGATCGCGGCCGCCAGTGGTCGAAGGCATCCAACGTGTGGCATAACGCTGGTATACGGTCCGGGGTGTATATGACTGGTGCCCCTGTCCGCTTGATCGCTCGCCCGTTCCGCCGGAGTGGCTGAAGCAGCGTACGACGCGGTCGTCGTTGGGGCCGGCCCCAACGGCTTGGCGGCCGCGATTGAGTTGGCGCGGGCAGGGCGCTCGGTGTGCGTGCTGGAACGCTCCACGGAGGTGGGGGGCGGAACCCGCACGGCCGAGCTGACCCTGCCCGGCTATCTCCACGATGTCTGCTCGGCGATCCATCCGCTGGGTCTGGGCTCACCGTTCTTGCAGCGGCTGCCGCTGGCTGAGCATGGACTCGAGTACCTCCAGCCCGAGATCCACGCCGCCCACCCGCTGGACGACGGCAGTGCCGTGGTGCTGCATCGATCGGTGGCCGAGACCGCTGCCGGGCTGGGCGCCGATGCTCGCAGCTACGAGTCGCTGATGGGGCCGCTGGTGCGCGACTGGGACGAGATCGCCGATCTGGTGCTGGGGCCGCCGCGGCTGCCGCGACATCCGCTGTCGGCGGCCCGCTTTGCCCGTCACGGACTGGTCAGCGCCTCACTGCTCGCCCGCCGCTTTCGGGGTGAGCGCGCGCGAGCGCTGCTGGCGGGCATGGCCGCTCACTCGATGCTGCCGTTGAACCGGCCGCCGACTGCGGCGTTTGCGCTGGTGTTGCTCGGCTTGGGACACAGCGTGGGATGGCCGGTCGCGCGCGGCGGCTCGCAGGCGATCACCGAGGCCATGGCCGGGTATCTGCGGTCGCTGGGCGGGGTGATCGAGCTGGAGCACGAGGTCAGTTCGATGGCCGATCTGCCGCCGGCCGACAAGCTGTTGTTCGACGTGACTCCGCGCCAGTTGCTCGCCATCGCCGGCGACGAGCTGCCGTCGGGATATCGCGCTGCCCTCAGCAGGTTCCGCTACGGGCCGGGTGTGTTCAAGTTGGACTACGCCCTCTCCGGCCCCGTGCCCTGGCTGGCCGAGGAGTGCCGCCGGGCGACCACCGTGCATCTGGGCGGGAGCTTTGAGCAGATCGCGGCCGCGGAGCGGATCGCATCCGGCGGAGGTCATTCGCCGCGACCGTACGTGCTGGTCGCTCAGCAGAGCCTGATCGACCCCACTCGCGCCCCCGAAGGGCGTCACACGTTGTGGGCGTACTGCCACGTCCCCAACGGCAGCGAGGTGGACATGAGCGACGCTGTGGAGGGGCAGATCGAGCGCTTCGCGCCGGGCTTCCGGGATCTGGTCTTGGCGCGCGCGGTGCGGGGTCCGGCCGAGATGGAGGCCGAGAACCCCAACTACATCGGCGGCGACATCAACGGCGGCCTGGGAGACCTGCGGCAGGTCTTGGCCCGCCCGGTGCCGCGCATCTCGCCCTATACGACACCCAACCCCCGGATCTTCCTGTGCTCCTCATCGACACCCCCCGGCGGCGGCGTCCACGGCATGTGCGGCTACCACGCAGCCCGAGCCGCCTTGTGAGGCTGGCCCGTTGTGAATAATCGTGCCAGGCACCAATTATTCACTCGGGGCGGAGGTGGTGAATAACGGTGCCAGGCACCGTTATTCACCTACCACAGGTCGCCGAGGGCGACGGTGATGGGCTCGCCGCTGATGCCGCTGGCGCCGTCTGAGCAGAGGAAGGCGATCGTGTGCACGATCTCGGCGGCGGTGGGGGTGCGCCCGGCCGCGTAGGAGGCGTCGCGCTCGGCCCATACCTGCTCCACGGTGATCTTGCGCGAGGTGGCGATCGCCTCGGCCGAGCGATCGGCCATCTCTGTCCGCACCCAGCCGGGCAGCACCGCGTTGCACGTCACCGCGTGTGGCGCCAGATCGAGCGCGGCAGCGCGCACCAACCCGATCACGCCGTGCTTGGAGGCGTCGTAGGCAGGCTCGGACGCGGCGGCGTGAAGGCCCGCGGTCGAGCTGACAACCACCACCCGGCCCCAACCCCGCTCGACCATGCCGGCGGTCGCCAGCCGGATCAGGTGAAACGAGGCGTCCAGATTGACCGCCATCGTCTCGCGCCAGACCGCCGGGTCGCTGAGCCACACCGCTCGCTCTCGGGCCGACCCCACGCCGGCGGCGTGCACCAGCACATCCACCCGGCCCAGTCGCCGCTCGGTCTCGGCGACAGCCAGCGCGCAGCCTTCCTCGGTGGCGAGATCGGCCACCAGATGGTCGACGCCGGCCTGCTCGCTGAGCTCGGCCAGCCGATCGGCCCGGCGCGCGACCGCCATTACCCGCATGCCTCCGCCGGCCAGTTCGACCGCGGTCGCGCGGCCGATCCCGCTGGACGCGCCGGTGACCAGAGCCACCCGCTGATCGTTGGTGTCGTGCATCTAGACGGGCGAGTATGGCAGGTTCGTGAGCGACGCCGGCACGGGGATGCGCAGCTTCCTCATGATCTCGACGGCGGTGCGATCGCCGCTCTCGACGCCGCCGTTGAGGAATCCCTGGCTGTACGTCGAGGTCGCCTCGCCGGCGAAATGCACGTTCCCCTCGGCCTTGCCCAGGCCTCCCCAGAAACGGGTGTACTGGCCCGGCCCAAACGCGGCGTAGCTTCCCTGCGTCCACGGATCGTGCGGCCACAGATCGGCCCAGGCATGGCCGTTGAAGTGTGCTCGGCTCCCCGGCACGGCGGCGTTGATCCGCCCCAGCACCCCGTCGCGGAGGTGGGCCGTGGCCGGAGCATGTGGAGTTGGGCCGCGCCACGACTGCGCGGTGCGTCCGCCGGCATAGACGGTGATCAGCCCGGCGCTGCCGGGCTCCATCGCCGAGCTCTCCCAGGTGTCGAAGTCGGGATCGGCCGACGTCATCGTCGCGCTCCAGTCGTGCATCAGCCACGGCCTGCGGTCGTACTGCAGGATCAGCTTCGCGTCCTGCCCCATCGCGAGTTCGCGGATGGCCGCGCGTTTGCGTGGGCTGAACCCAAGCGCCGCGCAGTTCCACGTCCCGCAGGGTGGTGAACGGCAGCGTCAGAATCACCAGGTCGGCGATCACCGGGGGCGCGACGCCGTCGAAATCGAGCTGGTAGGAGCCGCCCGGACGGCGACGGATGCACGTCAGCACCGACTCGCGGTGGACGTGCCCCGCGGGGATCGTGTCGACGGCGCGGTGGATGATCTGGTCGTTTCCGCCGCGTACGTGCCAGCGCTCGTCGCCGCCCGGGTCGGGGATGATCAGATAGTCGATCCAGTTGAGCGCCGACAGCCGATCGAGGTTGAGGCCGTACCAGCCGGTCATGGTCTGGTCGAGCCACTCGTCCCAGGTCGGAGTGCAACACGCCCGGGGACGTGCTGGGAGAGCCACTCGGCCATCGACAGCTGATCGACCAGCTTGGCCCTGGCGGTCGCCGTGGGGTGGGTGATCGCGGCGGCGTTGATGCTGCCGTTGGCGCGGATCACCCCGACCCGCTTGGCCTCGGCGGTGACCGCCGCTTGGATCGGTTTCATGCCGATGTTGATCTGGTGCTGGGTGAAGTCCTTACCGCGCACCCAGTTGGGGGAGAAGTCGCCGTACCTGGCCGCGTACAGGTCGTCCAGTGTGAGGCCGAGCTGCTTGACCAGCTGGCGGATATGGACGTGGCGGCTGTCGATGAACTCGCCGCCGTGCTCGCCGATCTGGCCGTCGGCGAAGCCGTGCGCGGTCCAGCAGCGCCCACCCAGCCGCTCGCGGGCCTCGTACAGATGGGCGCGCACGCCCACCTTGTGCAGCTGGTAGGCGGCGGCGACGCCCGCCAGGCCTGCGCCCACGATCACGACCCTGGCGTCGCTCGCCGACCGGGCAGACGCGCCGGCGTCGGAGGGCCGCGTCGAGTAGGCCGCCATCATCGCCGCGGCCCCGAGCGCGCCGCCGGTGGCGATCAGCTGCCGTCGCGAAAGCCGTGCGACGGTCTGCTCGAACTCCACCGGCGGTTCACCCGGTTGCTGCCACAGGACTGCCTGGGAGTGCTCCTTGACCGCCCGCGCGATCCCCGACCGGCGGCCCCCATGCGGCCGTTGCCATCCCTCGGCGTCGTCTCCTGTGCTCACACTACCCATCCCCTCCGATGCACTGAATATACATTCAGTCCGAACCGTCGCGCGGCGACATTCGTCACATTTCATCTAGCTTACGGGCGTTGTGAATCCCTCTCAGCTGATCGACGCCGGGGCCGCCGTTGTGGCCAAACAACTCACATGGGGGACATCGGGAAACATCAGTGTGCGCGTCGACCAGCACCGGTTCCTGATCTCGGCGTCGGGTGTGCGCCTGGGGGAGCTCACGCTCGAGGGCATCGCCTCGTGCTCGATCGAGCAGGATCACTGGGAAGGTCCTCGGCGGCCGTCGGTCGAGACCGGCATGCATCGCGCGGTGTACGCCTGCCGCCCGGACGTGGGCGCGGTGCTGCACTGCTCACCGTTTTTCACCACCCTGGTGGCATCGTCGGCGATCCCGGTCGATCCGTACGCCACCACCGACAGCGTCTACTACGTGGGAGAGGTCGGCCGGGTCGGTTTCGAGCTGCCGGGTACCGCCGAGCTTGGCCGAGGCCGTTGCCGCCGCGATCCCGCCGGTGGATGTGCTGCTGCTCGAAAACCACGGCTGTGTGTGCGTCGCTGCGACGCTCGACGAGGCCATCAACCGGGCCGAGGCGGTCGAGGTGCTGTGCCGTATGCTGGTCGCCGAAGCGCAGGGGTTTCCACTGCGGCGGTTGGCGCTCGACGATGTGGCGCGGCTGCGCGGGCAACTGTACGGCTGAGAGAACGCGATCGAGGGGTGCAATGGCGGAGATCGTCAGTTTGAAGGAGGCGGTGGCCGAGCTGGTCGCAGACGGCGACTCGGTTGCCCTGGAGGGCTTCACCCACCTGATCCCGCACGCCGCGGGACACGAGCTGATCCGTCAGCGCCGCCGCGGGTTGACCTTGATCCGGCTGACGCCGGACATCGTGTACGACCAGATGATCGGCATGGGCTGCGCCTCCAAGCTGGTGTTCTCGTGGGGCGGCAACCCCGGCGTGGGCTCGCTGCACCGCCTGCGAGATGCGGTCGAGCAGGGCTGGCCGGAGCCGTTGGAACTCGAGGAGCACTCGCATGCGGGCATGGCCGCGGCCTACGCGGCGGGAGCGGCCAACCTGCCCTTCGGCGTGCTGCGCGGGTACGCCGGCACCGACCTGCCTCAGCACACGACGGTGACCTGGATCGACTGTCCGTTCACCGGCGAGCGGCTGGCGGCGGTGCGGGCGCTGCGCCCCGACGTCGGCATCGTCCACGCCCAGCGTGCCGACCGCGCCGGAAACGTGCAGCTGTGGGGGATCAGTGGCGTACAGAAGGAGACGGTGCTGGCGTCCAGCCGGTCGCTGGTGACGGTGGAGCAGGTGGTGGACGAGCTCGAGCCGGTACCCGGCGCGGTGATCATCCCGGCCTGGGTGGTGACCGCGGTTGCGATCGCCCCAAACGGCGCCCACCCCTCCTACGCCCATGGCTACTACGAGCGCGATAACGGCTTCTACCGCCGGTGGGATGCCATCAGCCGCGACCGGGAGAGTTTCCGGCAGTGGATGTCCGAGCACGTGCTGGAGGCTGCGGCGGTATGAGTGCCCACACACCCGAGGAGATGATGGCGGTGGCGGCCTCGCGGCGGCTGCGCGACGGTGCTGTGTGCTTCGTCGGCATCGGCCTGCCCAGCCGGGCGGCGAATCTCGCCCGGGCGACCCATGCACCCGGCTGTGTGCTGATCTACGAGAGCGGCACGATCGGTGCCAAGCCGCACAACCTGCCGCTCTCGATTGGCGACGGGGAGCTGGCCGAGACCGCCGACGCGGTGGTGGGAGTGCCGGAGATCTTCAGCTACTGGCTGCAGGGCGGCCGCATCGACGTGGGCTTCCTGGGGGCGGCCCAGATCGACCGCTTCGCCAACCTCAACAGCACCGTGATCGGCCCCTACGACGATCCCAAGGTGCGCCTGCCGGGCGGCGGCGGCGCGCCCGAGATCGCCGCGTCGTGCAAAGAGACGCTGGTGATCATCAAGCAGTCACCGCGCACCTTCGTCGACCAGCTCGCCTTCCGCACCTCGGTCGGGTTCGGAGACGGTCCGGGGTCGCGGGAGGCACTCGGGTTCACCGGAGGCGGGGTGAGCGCCGTGATCACGGACATGGGCGAGCTCGAGCCCGACCCCGGCACCTGCGAGCTGACGCTCACGCGCGTCCATCCCGGGGTGGAGGTCGAGCAGGTGCTGGCGGCCACCGGGTGGCCGCTGCAGGTGGCCGCCGAGGTGGAGATCAACGCCCCTCCCACGGATCGGGAGCTGGAGGCGCTGCGGGGGCTGCGCACGGTCGAGGAGGCGCAGGCAACGGCATGAGCAACGGATCCATCCAGCGGGTCGCCGATGGCGCCGACGGTGCCGTTCACCCTGCCTATCTCAGCCCCGACTACCGCTCCTCGCGGCTACGCGCCCCGCTCCAACCGCTGATCATGCTGCCCGAGTCGATGCACGATCCTTCCGGCCCGGTGTACGGCGAGGGCCTGGTGTCGGAGCTGGACTCCGACCTCACGCGGCAGCACCCGGGCGAGCCGTTGGGTGAGCGCATCATCGTCACCGGGCGGGTGCTCGACTCCCGCGGACGGCCCGTGCCCAACGCCTTGATCGAGCTGTGGCAGGCAAACGCCGCCGGCCGCTACGTCCACCAAAACGACCAACATCCGGCGCCGCTGGATCCCAACTTCACCGGCGCCGGGCGCTGCCTCACCGACTCCCGCGGCGACTACCGGTTCACCTCGGTCAAGCCCGGTGCCTACCCGTGGAAGAACCATCCCAACGCGTGGCGGCCCGCCCACATTCACTTCTCGATCTTCGGGCGGGCGTTCACCGATCGGCTGGTGACCCAGATGTACTTCCCCGGCGATCCGCTGTTTGACCGCGATCCGATCTTCCAGTCGGTGCGCGACCCGCAGGCGCGCGAGCGGCTTGTGGCCGGCTTCGATTGGGACGCGACCACTGAGGAGTGGGCGCTGGGCTATCGCTTCGACATCGTGCTCGGC
Organism: uncultured Actinomycetes bacterium; assembly: GCA_963811675.1. Taxonomy (GTDB): domain Bacteria; phylum Actinomycetota; class Thermoleophilia; order Gaiellales; family JAICJC01; genus CAVPTL01. The sequence continues at coordinate 9,211 of CAWESH010000016.1, forward strand.
GGCAGCGATCCGACGCCCATGGAGGCGTGATGGCCAGCGGGCCAACGCCGTCACAAACAGTCGGGCCGTTCTTCTCCTTCGGCCTGTGCGTGAGCGAGCAGAACCGGCTGGTCGATCCCGGAGACGAGGGCGCCCTCGAGTTACGCGGCCGTGTGCTGGACGGGGAGGGGCAGCCGGTTCCCGACGCCATGGTCGAGATCTGGCAGCGCGACGCCCGCGGTGAGCAGCCGGTCGGGTTTGGCTGGGGCCGGTCGGGCACCGATGGGGACGGCCGTTACCGCTTCATCACCGTCAAGCCGGGCGGAGCCGGCGCGCCATCAGTGGCCATGCTGATCTTCGCGCGCGGGCTGCTGAAACCGGTGCTGACGCGCGTCTACTTCCCCGGCGAGCCGCTGAACGCGGCCGATCCTCTGATGGAGGCGCTCACCGAGGCGGAGCGCGGCGCGCTGGTGGGGCAGGCTCGCGAGAACGGGGACGTCGAGTTCGACGTCCATCTGCAGGGCGCCAACCAAACCACGTTTCTTGTCCTGGGCGCGACCACCGTCGGCCAGAAGGAGCACGCATGAGCGATCACCAGTACGAGCAGGGCACGGCGGTACGGCGGGAGGTGCTGGGCGACGCCCACGTGGATGCCTCCACCGCGGCGGCGTCTGATCTGACCCGCGACTTCCAGGAGCTGATCACCCGCTATGCCTGGGGGGAGATTTGGACCCGGCCGGGCCTCGACCGGCGCACCCGCAGCTGCATCACGCTCACGGCGCTGGTCGCCGGCGGCCATCACAACGAACTCAAGCTGCACCTGCGGGGGGCGCGCCGAAACGGCCTGACCTGGGACGAGGTCAAGGAGGTGCTGTTGCAGACCGCGGTGTACTGCGGCGTGCCCGCGGCCAACTCCGCGTTTGCGGTCGCCCAGGGGGTCTACCAGGAGGAGGCCGGGGAATGACCGAAGCAGTGATCCTCTCAGCCGTGCGCACACCGATCGGCCGCTACGGCGGAGCGCTCAGCGGAGTTCGGCCGGATGACCTGGCGGCAGTGGCGGTGCGGGCCGCGGTCGAACGGGCCGGGGTCGAGCCGGGTGCGATCGACGACGTCTACCTGGGGTGCGCCAACCAGGCGGGTGAGGACAATCGCGACGTCGCCCGGATGGCGGTGCTGCTGGCCGGGTTGCCGCAGTCGGTGCCGGGCGTGACGCTCAACCGGCTGTGCGCGTCGGGATTGGCGGCGGTGGTGTCGGCCTGCCACGCGGTGATCGCCGGTGACGGCGACCTGTTCGTGGCCGGCGGCGTCGAGTCGATGTCCCGGGCGCCGCTGTCCATGCCCAAGCCGTCCCGGGCCTTTGAGCGCGGGCATCGCACCGTGTACGACACGACGCTCGGCTGGCGCTACCCCAATCCTCGGCTGGAGGCGATGTTCCCGCTCGAGAGCATGGGCGAGACCGGCGAGAACGTGGCCGAGTCGTACGACGTTTCACGGGCCGATCAGGACGCGTTTGCCGACCGCTCACAGCGAAACTGGGCGGCGGCGCAGGCGGCCGGACGGTTCGCCGACGAGCTGATCGAGATGGAGCAGCTCGACCGCGACGAGCACCCGCGGCCGGACACCAACCCCGCCGCATTGGCAGATCTCAAGCCGGCGTTTCGCCCCGGCGGTAGCGTCACCGCGGGCAACTCCAGTGGCATGAACGACGGCGCCGCAGCTCTGGTGATCGCGAGTGCCGAGCGGGCTGCGGAGCTGGGGGCCGAGCCGCTGGCGACGTTTCGCGGCAGCGCTGCGGCGGGTGTCGATCCCCGGGTAATGGGGATCGGCCCGATCCCGGCGGTGCGCAAGCTGCTTGAGCGCGCCGACCTGCGCATTGACCAGATCGACCTGGTGGAGTTGAACGAGGCGTTTGCCTCCCAGAGCGTGGCGGTCGTGCGCGAGTTGGGCATCGACCCCGACCGGGTGAACGTCAACGGCGGCGCGATCGCGTTGGGGCATCCGCTGGGCATGAGCGGCGCCCGGCTGGTGGTGTCGCTGGTGCATGAGCTGCGCCGGCGTGAGGCCCGCTACGGCTTGGCCACCTTGTGCGTGGGGGTGGGGCAGGGACAGGCGGCGCTGTTTGAGAGGATCGCGGCGTGATTGGCCAGACCACTCAGGTGGGGATCGTGGGGGCCGGCCCCGCCGGGCTGACCCTGGCGCAGCTGCTCAAGTGCCGCGGGATCGAGTCTGTGGTGCTGGAGAACCGCAGCCGTGAATACTGCGAACAGCGGCTGCGGGCAGGTGTCCTGGAGCAGGGCACCGTCGACATCCTGTCCGAGATCGGCGCCGGCGAGCGGCTGGCTCGCGAAGGGATCGTCCACCACGGCATCGAGCTGCAGTTCGACGGCGAGCGGCATCGCATCCCGCTCTCGGAGCTGACCGATGGGGCGACCATCGTGATTTATGGTCAGACCGAAGTGGTCAAGGATCTGATCGCTCTCCGCGTCGAGCAGGGCGACCCGCTGGTGTTCGAGGCCGAGGATGTGGCGCTGTGGGATCTGGATGGGGAGAAGCCGCGCATCAGCTACAGCCAGGACGGACAGGATCACATGCTGCGCTGCGACGTGATCGCCGGCTGCGACGGCTTCCACGGAGTCTCGCGGCCGTCGATCCCCGCGGGGGTGCTGAGATCGGCTGAGCGGGAGTATCCGTACGGCTGGCTCGGCATCCTGGCCGACGTGGCTCCGTCCACCGACGAGGTGCTGTACGCCCACCACCCGCGCGGGTTTGCGCTGCACAGCCTGCGCTCACCCGCCATCAGCCGCCTCTACCTCCAGGTGTCCCACGACGAGGACATCGGGCTGTGGCCCGACGAGCGCATCTGGGGTGAGCTGCAAACCAGGCTGGGGCTGCCGGGCTGGACGCTGGCCGAGGGACCGGTGCTCGAGAAGGGCGTCACCGGGATGCGCAGCTTCGTGACAGAGCCGATGCAGTACGGGCACCTCTTCCTCGCAGGCGATTCCGCCCACATCGTGCCCCCGACGGGCGCCAAGGGGCTGAACCTTGCGATCGCCGACGTCGAGCTGCTGGGCGATGCGATCACGTCGTGGTACACCACCGGCGACCGGGCGTCCCTGGACGGCTACTCACAGGCCTGTCTGCGGCGCGTGTGGCGGGCCGAGCACTTCTCGTGGTGGATGACCTCGATGCTCCACCGGCTGCCGGGCGACGATCCCTATGACCTCGAGCTGCAGCTATCGCAGCTGCGTTACGTCACCGGCTCGCGGGCGGCGGCCACCTCGCTGGCTGAGAACTACGTCGGCATCGCCTCGCGGGCGGCATGAACCAGCCTCGCATCGTCGACTCGCAGATGCGTGCCTACTACGACCGGCGGGCGCGGGAGTACGACGACTGGTGGTTGGGCGACGGTCGCTTCGCGGAGCTCGACCGTCCCGGCTGGCGGGAAGAGGTGCAGGCGGTGGTCGACGTCATCGCCGCCTTGACGCCGGCCCGGGTGCTCGACGTGGCCTGCGGCACGGGCTTTCTCACCCAGCACCTGCGCGGCGAGGTGGTGGGCCTCGATCAGAGCGCGGCGATGGTGGAGGTGGCGCGGGCGAGGCTGCCGAACGCCCGTGTGGTTCAGGGGGATGCGGTGCCGCTGCCGTTCGCCGATGGCGAGTTCGACCGCGTGTTCACCGGCCATTTCTACGGTCACCTGCTGCCTGATGAACGCGCTGCGTTCGCCGCCGAGGCCCGGCGCGTCGCCGACGAGCTGGTCGTGGTCGACTCGGCGATGCGTGAGGGGGTGGCCCCCGAGCAGTGGCAGCAGCGGGTACTCAACGACGGGTCGGAACACCGCGTGTACAAGCGCTACTTCGTCGCCTCCGAGCTGGCGGACGAACTCGGCGGCGGCGACGTGCTCCACGCCGGCACCTGGTTCGTGGTGGTGAATAACGGTGCCAGGCACCGTTATTCACCCAACTGAATAATTGGTGCCTGGCACCAATTATTCATCGAACGCTGATGTGCGACTGGCGCCCTGAGGCGCAGGCCGTTGGGGCTGTGGCAAGGATCGAGCCGCGAGCGGAGCGCAGGCGTGGTTAAGCCACGTCGAGCACCGCACGCGGCGTGGGACGCCGCCACAGACCCAACGGACCAGCCTCAGTTGGGGGCGATTTCGGGGGTGAGTGAGCTGGATCGGGCGGCACCGATCGAGGCGGTGACGACCAGCACCGCGGCCAGCGCCTCCCACGCACTCAGCGTCTGGCCCAGCACGATCAACCCGACCGCTGCCCCGGCAACCGGCTCGAGGCTGGCAAGCACGCCGTAGACGCGGGCCGGCATTCGTCGCAAGGCCGCCAGCTCGAGGGAGTAGGGAAACGCGGTCGAGAACACCGCCACGCCGACCGCGAGCGCAAGCACCGAGCCATCGGGGAGCGCCGAAATGCCGTCCACTCCGCCGATCGGTGCCAGCAGAACGGTCGCCACCGCCAAGCTCACGGCGAGCCCCTCGAAGCCCGGCCAGCGTGTCCCCACGCGCTTTGCGGTGAGGATGTAGCCGGCCCACGCGCCCGCCGCCGCCAGTGCGAACGCCAGGCCGGCGGCACTGGCCGAGCTGTCTGACGGGGCGCCGGCGAACAGCACCACCCCGGAGCCGGCCATCACCACCCAGAGCAGGTCGAGCCGGCGCCGCGACGCCGCCACCGCCACCCCCAGCGGGCCGAGGAACTCAACCGTGACCGCGATTCCCAGCGGCAGCCGATCGACGGCCTGATAGAAGGCGCTGTTCATGGTTGCGAGCAGTGCTCCCAAAAGCACCAGCAGCAGCAGGTCGGCTCGAGAGCGGCCGCGCAGCCTGGGACGCGTGATCGCGAGCAGGAGCAGTGCGCCCAGCCCACATCGCAGAAACACGGCGCCCTCGACACCCGCCTCATCGAACATGTGCGTCGCCAGTGCCGCACCCACCTGAAACGACACAATTGCGGTGATCAGCATCACCGGCGCCGGAACCGCGTCGGCCCGGCGGCCGTACATCTCCACTGTGGCTCGCACACCCATCGCGGCAGGGTATCCGGCGGAAGCCGATGCGTTAGGCGGCGGCGGCCGCGGGGTATCTGGTTCTTGCCTGCATGACCACTCCCGAACCGACTTTCGAGCATCACACCGTATCGGAGACAGCGGTGGTGTTGGTCGTGCACGGCGAGCTCGACGTCGGGTCGGCCGACGCGCTGCGCGCCGCCCTGGACTCGGCGGAGGCCGAGCACACCACGGTGGTGCGGGTGGACGCAGGCGAGGTGCGGTTTCTCGACTCCACCGCACTCGGTGTGATCCTGGCCTGCGCCCAGCGGTTGGAGGCCAGGGGTGGGCGGCTCGAACTGTTGAACGTGACTCCTGGGGTGCGACGGATCCTGGAGCTGACGCTGATCTCGCGCACCGTGCACCTGATCCCCTGACGCGAAGCACCGCTCAGGCCGCGGGCTGATGCTCCGGCAGTCCGTGCCGATCCACGGCACGCTCGTAGTTGAGGCGCAAAAGTGCGATCACATCGCGCACATCGTCGTCGCCGGAGATTCGGCGGGCTGCGGGTCCGCGCTTATCGGGAAACACCGGGTGGGGTTCGATCCGGCCCTGTTCGTGCAGCTCGTCCCACGTTTCCTTGGGGAAGCTGAAGTGGGCCGACCGGTCGCCGTGCAGGTGTCCGATCGAGCGCCGGCCGACGGTGAAGGCGAACTCGCCGCGGCTGCCGGGGCCGGCCGTCACTCCCGGCCAGGACGTGACCTCGGCGGTGATCTGTTCGCTGGGGGACGGTTGTGTGCTCATGGAATTCCCTTCGTGTCAGGTCGTCTCCGATACACTCTAGAAGTTCAAGTTAGCTTGAAGTCAAGGAACGGCATGCGAGAGGTGATGACAATCAGCGAGGTTGCCCGCCGCAGCGGCGTGGCCTCCTCAGCTCTTCGCTACTACGAGCAGCGCGGCCTGATCGGGTCGTCCCGGGCAGGTTCGGGGCATCGCCGGTACCCCCGCTCTGTGCTGCGCCGGATCGCCTTCATCGTCTTTGCCCAGCGCGTCGGGCTGACTCTGGAAGAGATCGGTGATGAACTCGCCAAGCTGCCCCCAGACCGCGCGCCCGCCCGGGGGGACTGGTCGCGGCTCTCGCGTAGCTGGGCGGCGCGGATCGACGACCGGATCGCTGAGCTGGAACGCCTCAAGCTGGGGCTGACCGAGTGCATCGGCTGTGGCTGCCTGTCGCTCGACCGGTGCAAGCTGGCCAATCCCGGCGACCGGGCGGCCGGGCTGGGCCAGGGGCCGCGCTACTGGATCGGTGACCGCCCGGCGACCGGTTGACCTACGGGTGCAGCGACCGCTGCACGATCACAACCGGCGTCCCGGCTTCGGCGTGACGCGCGAGCCAGTCGATGTCGCCGTTTCGCATGCGCACGCAGCCGTGGGATGACGCCGTGCCCACAGGCATGTTGAGGCTGCTTCCGCCACGGCCGTGCAGGGCCACCCGGCCGTCGCCGCCGGCAAAGGTGTTGAGCACGTTGGAGTGGGCGGTCAGCGTCAGCATCCACGAACCGTAGAACTGGGTCGGGTCGGGCAGTTGGATACGCTCAGCAACCGCGAATCGGCCGGTGGGAGTGGGAGTGGAGGCTGCACCGATCACCACTGGGAAGCTCCGCACCAGCCTGCCCCGCCGAACCGCGTACAGGCGTCGATCGGCCAGCGACACGACCACCCTCCAGGGGGTGGTGAGAACGACCGCCTGGTTCCCGGAGATCCAGCCGCTGGCGCCGTTCGGCCGAGTTGGCAGCAGCACCCGAAGCCAGGTCTGCCCCTCCGTCTGGCGGCTGTCCAGCACGAGCAGCTGGGTCGGCCCGCCGCCCGGTCGGATGCTGGTCTGCATCTCCTCCAGCACCGCGCCACCGGGCGCGTGCAGGGCGGGGGCAGCCAGCATCAGCTTGGCCACCCGGGCGGGCGTGAACGACGACTGCGTCGTGGTCAGCGGGCTCGTCCCGCCGGATGTGCCTTGCGAATCGCTGCCGCCGCTGCAGCCCGCTGCGACGACGGCGACCAGCGCCGCTGCCAGCAGCCGGCGGATCATCCGGTCACGATCGGGATCGAGGCCGGGGTGACGCCCTCCACGTCGGTCGTTGCCGCGTCGCGCACGGAGGCAGCGTCACGGGCGTTCACGATCAACAGGTTTCGGATCGCGCCCTGGGGAGCGTCGCGGTCGACCCGCAGCACGACGGTGCGCACCTCGGTGTCACCGGCGGCGATCGACGCGAAGTGCCAGCAGGCGCGGCCGCCCGAGAGTGTGGCGCCGTCGATATCGACGTAGGTGGTGTTCGGTGGCGGGGTGTCACAGGCGGTCACGTTGGTGGCCGCCGCCGGCCCGGTCACGGTGATCGCCAGCCGGTAGCTGACGGTGGCTCCGGCCTCAACGGTCGGGCTGGCCACCGTCTTGGTTGCCTTGAGGGTGGTGGCCATGATCTCGGCGGTCACGTTGGCCAGGTTGTCGGTCAGGTTGGGGTCGACCTGGTCGGCGGTGATCTGGGCGGTGTTGGAGAGCGGCTGACCGCTGGTTCCCGCGGCCACCGTGGCCTGGACGGTGATGGTCACGGTGGCACCCATGGGGACGGTGCCAAGCGCACAGGTGACGGTGGTGGTGACGGTGCAGGTGCCCTGCGTGGTGGTCGCCGTGACGCCGGTGATCTGGGCCGGGATGGGGTCGGTGACGACCGCGTTGGTGGCATCGCTGGGGCCCTGGTTGGTGGCCGTGATCGTAAAGCTGACCGGCGCGCCGGCAATCGGCTGCATCGGCGTCATCGTCTTGAGGAGTCCGAGGTCGGCTGCGGGGGAAACTGTGACGGTGTCGCTGGCGTCGTTGTTGGAGGGATCGCCGTCCAGTCCACCCGACACCGAGGCGGTGTTGGTGACGACGGCCGGAGCGGAGTTGGCCACGTTGACCGCCACTGTGATATCGGGATAGCCGGCACCCGCGGCGAGTGCGTCGCTGCGGGTGCAGGTAACCGTCTGGGTGGCGACGCTGCAGCTCCAGCCGGTGCCCGAGGCACCGGTCACCGGGAGCGACGCCGGAACAGGATCGGTCACCGTGACCAGGCCCTGGGTGGGGCTGTTGCCGGCGTTGGACACCGACAACGTGAATCCCGAGGAACCGCCCACACCGAATCCGCCGGCGTCGGTCTTGGTCATCACCAGGTCGGGGGCGGTCACGGTCGACAGGGTCTGCGTGCTGGTATCGCTCAGTCCGAAGGTGGGGTTGGTCTGGGCCTCGTAGGAGTTGCTGGCGGTGTTGGTGATCAGTGTCTGGTCGGGGGTGGGCGTATCGATGGTGACCTGGAACTGCACCTGGTAGGACTGCCCGGGGGCGATCAGACCGCCGTTGGCGGCGTTCGCTCCGGTACCGACTCGGAACACCACGTCGGGGCCTGCGATCTCGGCCTGGTCGTCACCCGCGGCGTCGGTCTTGGCGCCCGCGATCCCGCCGGGACTGGCGACCACCTGGAGGCTCCCCGGAACGACCGTGGTGTGGGCCGGAATCGGATCGGTCACCACCACATTGGCGGCTCCGTCCTGGCCGGTGTTGGTGGCGGTCAGCGAGTACTGGATCACGTCGCCCTGCTCCAAGCCGCCGCCGTTCACGTCGACCGCCGACTTGACCGGAATCAGCCGCGGGGTGAACAGCTCGGTGGCAAACGTGACCACACCCGGCAGGTATGTCTCGCCGCCGGTGGTGAGGTGGATCGTGGCCGAACTGGCGCTGTTTGCCAGGATCCCGCTGGCGTTCACGATGTCGGCGTCGTACCCGAGCTGGTTGACGTAGTTCGGATTCTTGGTGGTGACGTTCGAGCCGAACGCCGAGATCGAGCTGTTGAAGAAGTTGTTGGCCGGGTTGGTGGCGTCGGTGAGCGTGGTCGCGTTGAGCACGGCCGAGTCACCGGTGCTGCCCCGGTCGCCCTCCCAGGCGATGAAGCCGAGGCTGGTGTTGACCGGGCCGCTGGACGGCGTCACGAACCCCGACACCGGGATGTCGAGCGTCGGGGTGGCGCTGCTGACCGTGCCCAGACCGTCGAACACGGTCAGGTTTCGGGGAGGCTGGGCGGGATCGTGGTAGGCGACCACCAGTCCCCAGCCCGCGTATCGATCCTGGCCGGTGCCGGCCTGGACGTTGGCGACGGTGTAGGTGCCGGCCCCGCCGGCCTGCACGGCGGCGGTGACGTCGGCGAAGCCCTGGTATCGGGTCGGGGCGGCGGTGCTGCCGTCCAGCGTCGAGGCGGTCACGGTGGCGTAGCCGGCGCCGGGTGGAGCCATCAGCACGGATCCGCGGCTGGCCGCAGCGGGTGCAGCCGCACCGCCCGCGGCGCCGGCGCTGGTGTCGCCGCCCCAGTACAGCCCTGCGAACAGCACCGTGGAACCGGCCGGCAGCGACAGATCGGCGGTGCTCGAGTCAAACGTGGTCGGGTTCGAGTCGGCGTCCACGTAGGTCATCGTGTACTGGTTGTTGTTGGTTGCCCCACCGGCCTGGGCGCCGGCGCAGGCCGCGTCGCTGGCCGGGCAGGTCAGCAGCGTGTTGGCGGCGATCGTGATGTTGCCGGTGTCGTTGGCGGTGAACCGGGTGCTGAACGCGCGATCGGCTGCGCCTGCCGGTGCGGCTTGAAACACGAGCAGGAGCATCACAACGACTCCCAAAAGCTGCCGCGTCCTCGACATTGGAGCAGACCGTAACACAGCGGACGGCGGTCGCGGGGGCGTAGTTTAAGCCACGAAATCCGATCGCCGGCGACTACCGTTAGAAGGGAAATGGCCACCACTCTCGCATGCCACCGCACAGCTCGAGCTGGCCGATTGGCGCCGGCAGGTGTTCGAGCTGTACGCCGCGATTCGGCGGCACGAGCGGCCGCACGAGGCCTGGCAGGAGTGGTGCACCCGCCGCGATCAGCTGTTTCGCGACCACCCCCAGTCGCCCCTCGACGACGCCGGCGAGAGCCGCCTTTGCGGGACTCGAGTACTACTCGTATTCGGCCGAGTGGCGGGTGCAGGCCGACGTCGTCGCCGTCGCCCCGGCGCCCGTGGAGATCGAAACCAGCACCGGGCAGCGCTTCGCTGCGACACGTTTTGCCGACGCGCAGATTCACGCTGGCCGGAGTCGACCGCTCGCTTCCGCTGTATTGGCTCGCCGGGTATGCGGGAGGGTTGCTGCTGCCGTTCTCCGACAGCACCGGCGGATCGACCACCTACGCCGGCGGCCGCTATCTGCTGGACACGGTCAAAGGCGCCGACTTGGGCGAGCGGGATGGGCGGCTGACGCTCGACTTCAACTTCTCCTACAACCCGTCCTGCGCGTACAACCCGGCCTGGGTGTGCCCGCTCGCACCGGCCGCCAGCCGCCTCGATTACCCGATCGAGGCCGGCGAGCGCCACCGCTGACAGCGCCGTTCGGGTGTCGAATTTCCGCGTCCGGCGGTAGGATCGGGGCATGAAGCCACACGTGTCGACACCATCGGTGTCGCGCAAAGCTGCCGTGGAGCCGCGGGTGTATCTCCCACGGCTGACGATCCGGTGGCTCGCCGACCAGCCAGACCAGCGCGTCAAAGCGATCGAGGGCACCGCGGTGTTCATCGACGTGTCCGGTTTCACCGCCATGTCGGAGCGGCTGGCCCGCACCGGCCGGGTCGGAGCCGAAGAGGTGGCCGACGTGATCGGCGACGTGTTCGCACAGCTCCTGACCACCGCCTACGACAACGGTGGCAGCCTGGTCAAGTTCGGTGGAGACGCGCTGCTGCTGCTGTTCCGCGGAGACCTCCACCAGGTGCGCGGCGTCCGCGCTGCAGCTGGCATGCGCGCCGCCCTGCGCGCTATCGGTCCGATCCCGACGTCGGTCGGCAAGGTCACGCTGAAGGTCTCGGCGGGAGTCCACTCGGACACGTTCCAGTGCTTCCTGGTCGGCGACTCCCACCGCGAGCTGATCATCACCGGCCCGGCCATGACGACCACGGTGGAGATGGAGGCCGCCGCCAACTCGGGTGAGACGGTGGTCAGCGCCACGACCGCAGCCGCTCTGCCGGCCGGCCTGCTCACCGAGCCCCGCGGCGAGGGCTTCCTGCTGCCCCGAGGAGCCTCGCTGCCCGATTCCAGCGGACTGCGGCTGCCCGACCGCGAGCTCCACGAGGGCCAGCTGCTTGGCCGGGATCCCGGCGGCACTGCGTGAGCACGTGCTGTCGTCGGACGCCGACTCCGAGCATCGCCGGGCGACGGTCGCATTCGTCGGCTACCACGGGGTCGACAGGCTTGATCGACGAGGTGGGCGCAGACGCGGTCGGTGACCGCCTGCACGAACTCGTGAGCACGGTGCAGGCGGCCTGCGACTGCGCACGGCGTGACGTTCCTGGGCACCGACGTCGACCGAGACGGCGGCAAGATCATCCTGGTGGCGGGCGCCCCCACGGCTGCGGGTGAGGACGAGCAGCGGCTGCTGCTGGCCGCCTGCGAGGTGCGCGACGCCGCCGGGCCGCTGCCGGTGCAGATCGGGGTCAACAGCGGGCATCTGTTCGCAGGCGGAGTGGGCCCGCCGTATCGGCGCACCTACACGGTGATGGGCGACACCGTCAACCTGGCGGCGCGGGTGATGGCGCGCGCAGCCCCCGGTGAGGTGCTCGCAGCCACCGCGGTGCTGGACGCAGCCGACATCGAGTTCGCCTCCAGTCCGGTCGAGCCGTTCATGGCCAAGGGCAAGAAGGCCGCGGTCGAGGCGGCGGTGGTGCGCGGTCCGCTGGGCAGCAAACGCACGACTTCGCCAGAGCTGCCGTTGGTGGGCCGCCAGCGCGAAAAGACCGCGCTGCGCGACGCGGTTGCGCGTGTCCGCGACGGCCACGGCGGGATGATCGAGGTGGTCGGGCCTCCGGGCATCGGCAAGACCCGGCTGTCTGGACGAGCTGCGCGTGGGCGCCTCGGGAATGCCTCAGCTCCTGGCCCGCTGCGAGCTGTACGAGGCGTCCTCGCCGTACATGCCGTTTCGCCGGATTCTGCGGATGCTGCTGGGCTGTGCCGAGAGCCAGCCGCGCGACCAAGCCGCCATGCTCCTGCGCGAGCGGGTGCTGCGCGATGCGCCCGAGCTGGAACCGTGGCTGCCGCTGCTGGCCGTCGTGGTGGACGCCGACGTGGAGTCGACCGCCGAGGTGGACGAGCTGGGTGAGGAGTTTCGGGCGCCGAAACTGGTCGAGGTGACCACCCAGCTGTTCGAGCGGCTGGTGACCGAGCCGACCCTGATCGCGGTCGAGGACGTGCACTGGATGGACGCAGCCTCGGTGGACATCTCGAACGTCCTGATCAGTCGGGTGGAGCAGCGACCCCTGGCTGATCTGTTTCACCCGGCGCGACGACCCCACCGGGTTCCACCCGGCGGAGCCGCGGGTCGGCGTCGAGCTGCGTCCGCGCCCGCTGACGGTGGCCGACTCGGAGCGGTTGATCACGGCCGCGACCGAGCATGCGCCGCTGCGTCCGCACGACGCCCAAGCGCTCGCGCGGCGCTCGGGCGGTAACCCGCTGTTCCTGCACGGACTGCTGGGAGCGGTCGGACAGTCGGGCACGGTCGATGGGTTGCCGGACACCATCGAGGCGATGGTCGTCGCCCAGATCGACCGGCTGGGTACGACCCAGCGGCGCCTGATCAGGCACGCCTCGGTGCTGGGGCTGGCGTTCTCGACCGATCTGGTCGCGATGCTGCTCGATCCCGACGATGAACCGCCCCAGCGTGGAGCCTGGGATGGGTTGGACGAATTGCTTGCCCACGACGGCCCTGGGCAGTTTCGGTTCCGGCATGCTCTGACCCGCGACGCTGCCTACGAGGCGCTCTCGTACCGCCGCCGCCGGCAGTTGCACGCGCGGGCCGCGGAGGCCATCGAACAGCGGCGGGCCGGTCCCGATGACGACCTCGACCTGCTCGCGCTTGCACTATCTCAATGCGGGCGACAACCGCCGGGCCTGGGACGTCGCCCGCTCCGCGGCCCGCGCCGCCGAGGCGGAGTTCGCGATCGGAGACGCATCGGTCAACTACCGCCGGGCGCTGCAGGCTGCGCGCCACCTCAGTGGCCTGCCGGCCGCCGATCGGGCCGAGACGCTCGAGGCGCTGGGCGACCTGAATGAGCGTATGGGCCTGTACGCCGAGGCTGGCGAGCAGGTTCACCGAGGCCCGGCGGTTGCTGGCGGATGACCCGGTGGCGCAGGGCCGTCTATGCCACAAGCACTCGATCCTGGCGGAACGCACCTCGAGCTATCCCCAGGCGGTGCGCTGGTTGCGGCGCGGGCTGGCCGCCCTGGAGGGCCGTGACGACCTCGAGTCGGGTCAGCAGCGGTCGCGGCTGTCGGCGTCGTACGCCCTGGTGCAGGCTCGCCCAGGGGCGGCGGCTGGAGTCGGTCGAGGTACTCGAGCGGACAATCGTTGAGGCGCAGGCCTCGGGTGAGGACGACGCGCTCGCCCACGCCTACCTGACCCTCGACTGGGCACTCTCAGAGCTCGGCCGAGGCAGCGAGGCTGTGTACTCACCAAAGGCGCTGGTGCTGTACGAGCGGCTTGGCAAGCTGGGGCCGCAGGCCGGTATCTACAACAACCTCGGCACCTTCAGCTATGCCGAGGGGCGGTGGGGCGAGGCGGTGGAGCTGTACCAGAAGAGCTACGACCTGCGGATGCGGCTGGGAGATGCCGTCGATGCGGCCGGCAGCGCGAACAACATCGCCGAGGTGTTGTCCGACCAAGGGCACCTCGACCAGGCCCAGGCGCAGTTCGAGAGCGCCCTGAGGGTGTGGCGCGCGGCCGACTTCTGGAGCGGGATCGGGTATGCGCTCAGCAACCTCGGGCGGGTGGCGTATCGCGACGGTCGCGGTTCCCGAGGGGATGGAGTTGCTGGACCGCGCACGGGCCATGTTCCGTCAGATTTCAGCCGATCCCGAGGTGGTCGAAACCGATGCTCGCCGAGCGGAGTGTCTGCTCCTGCAGGGCGCGGGAGCGGAGGCGCTCGCGCTTGCCGACGAAACGCTGGCACTGGCGCGCTCGCTCGACAGCGTCTTCGAGGTGCCGATGCTCCAGCGGATTCGCGGGTTCGCCCAGCTGCAACTCGGGAATCCCGAGGCTGCGCGCGAGGCATTCGAGGTGGGCCTGGCCGGCGCCCGCGAGCTGGACGCGGTATTCGAAGTGGCGCTCACGCTGGATGCGATTGTGCGCCTGTCCGTCACTCAGACCGGCGTCGTGGACGTGGCCGCCCGCAAGGAGGCCGACGCGCTGTTCACGCGGCTGGGTGTGGTGCGCGTGCTCGAGGTACCGCTACACGCAGCGGCCGATCGTGATCACGAGGGAGTTCCCCTGTGACCACGACCGACCGGCCGCAGCTCAGTTAGCGGTGCGCCTTGATGGCGTCGCTGCCCGACGTCAGCAGGATCCGTACCTGGACGTCGCCGTTGACCACCGGGTTGAACGGATTGAACAGCACGACCAGTGTGCTGATGCACGGGTCGGGATTGGCGACGAACGGGTTCTTGCAGAACTTCAGCTGGAAGGGCGGACCAGTCTTGGTCTGGTAGAAGACCTGGGTGAAGATCCCTCTCGGTGAGATCGAGCGATCGAACGTCACCGTGTCCACGATCGGGTGCTTGGGATCGTTGTAGCCGACGGCCGGGAACACCGTCTCGGCGCCGTTGCCGCTGCACACCGCTCCGCCGCAGAATGTCCCAGCCACCGGCACGTTGCCGGTGAGCCCGAACACTCCGCCGCCGCCCTTGGGCACCGTGTAGACGTCACACACCGGCTGGGCCACGGTGGCGTACTTGCAGGTGGTCAGCGTCTGGGCGACCTGGGGGGCGACGATTGCCGCCTGAGAGTCGGCTGACGGCTTGGCCCCGGCTGTTGCCGAGTCACCCAACCCGGCGCCGGTCTGGGCCTGCACCGTGAAGGTGTAGTCGGTGCCGTTGCTGAGGCCCGAGACGCTGTAACAGACGTTGATCGCGTTGTCGAGACAGGGCTGCACGGCAGACGGCGGAACCTGGGTGGTGCCGGTGCCGCTTCCGCTGCCCGCGATGGTGATCACGTACGGGGCGGTGGCATTGAGGGGTGGTTTGCTGCCGAGGTCGGCGGGCGGCGACCAGCTGAGCACGGCGGTGGTGTTGCCGGGGGTCGCCAGCAGGTTCTGGACAGGGCCGGCGAGCGTGTCGTAGTTGATCGTGGCCGCGTAATCGAGGCCCGTGATCGAGCCGACATCGGTGACCACGAACTGAAGCGTGTTGTCACCGGCGTGAACCGGAGCGGAGGAGTTGATGGGCGTGGGCGTGCCGGGAATCGGGTTGCCGTAGTTGGCGGGCACGTCACCGGGGGGTTGCGACGAGACCGACGTACCGTTGACCAAAACGGAGCCGTAGTTGTCGGTGTAGTAGGAGCCGGTGATGCTGCCGTTGGTAGCTCGAGCCGGCAGCGTGAAGTGCACGGTGTAGGTGGTCACCTTGTTGACGCCGGTGGGGGATCCGCAGGCCTGATCGGCGGCGCTTGCGGTGATCCAACTGGCGCCGGGGATGTTGTCGCTGTAGCGCAAGCACGAGTCGGTAAACGGCGTGATGATCTTGTGGGCGGTGCCGGTCGTCGGCGCCGCGGGCGAGTTGTCGACCGAAAAGGTCGGCGCAGTGTTGGGATCGCCGCTGGCGAAGGACACTGAGAGTGCCCCGACAGTCGGCGTGTCAGCGAGCGCGAGCCCGCCGGATTGTGTGAGCACGCCTGCGACGAGCAGCAGCAGCGCAACCCCAATGCTTCTGGACCGACGGGATCGGATCATCGTGTGTGGCTCCCCTTTGACGCGCTGGACATCAACCAGATTCTGGCACTTGCGAGACACTACCTTACCATGTTATTTGCCTGCAGATCGCGTGAATCGCTGGTACCGGCACCGAAGAAGTGTGGTTTACTCGGCAGGTGATGGATGCACCCCTGGTCCAGCCCGTCTCCAGCCTGCGTGTGCCGGACACGTCGGACATCGACCTTCCCGCTCTGCGGTCGCAGCGCCTGGCTCGGCTGCAGGCCGCGATGCGGGCGCGAAACGTGCCCGCGTGCCTGTTCTTCCACCCGGCCAACATTCGCTACGCCACCGGCACCAGCGTAATGGACGTGTGGGCGGCAGAGACATTTGCCCGCCACTGCGTGGTGCCGGCGGCCGGGGAGCCGGTGCTGTTCGAGTGCCATACCTCCGTGGACGTCTCGGCCACCCGTGTGCGTGACGTGCGGCCGGCGGTTACGTGGCAGTTTCGGCCCGATCACGCTGCCGAGCTGACCCGCGCGTGGGCGGCCGATCTGCAGGTGTTGCTGGGCGAGCTGGGCGCCGATGACGGCCCGCTGGGACTCGACCGGCTTGACACGTTCGGATTCGCCGCCCTGCACGCGGCAGGCATTGATCTGGTCGACTCCAGCGCGATCACGATGGCAGCGCGGGACGTGAAGACGCCCCAAGAGGTCGAGTTGCTCAAGATCAACGGGGCGGTCGGCGATGCCATCCTGCGCGACTTCGAGGATGCCGTCCGGCCGGGCATCCGCGAGTACGAGCTGCTGGCGGTGCTGACCGACTCGCTGCTGCGACATCAGGGCGAGTACATCTTCACGCGGCTGGTCTCGTCGGGACGAAACACCAACCCGTGGGGGCGGGAGGCCCGGGACAAGATCGTGATGCCCGGCGACCTGGTGGCGGTCGACACCGACGCCTGCGGGGTCGAGGGCTACCTGATCGACGTCTCGCGCACCTTCCTGTGCGGCGATCGCCCGTCGCCGGGGCAGGTGGAGCTGTACAAGATCGCCCACGAGATGGTGGTGGGCATGCGCGAGGTGCTGCGGCCGGGGATGTCCTACGACGAGTTCGCCCGGGCCGCCCCGCAGCTGCCCGCCCGGTTCGTGGCCCAGCGGTACGAGTGCATGGTGCACGGCGCCGGCCTGGAGGACGAGAGCCCGACCGTGTACTACCCCGGCCAGGCCGAAAACCCCACAGACGTGATCATCGAGCCCAACATGGCCCTGTGCTTCGAGTGCTACATCGGCGAGGTCGGCGGCCACTACGGGGTCAAGCTCGAGGATCAGGTGCTGGTCACAGAGACCGGCGCCGAGCCACTCTGCACCTACCCCTACGACCCCGCACTCCTCGGTTTGTGACTGATGAATAATTGGTGCCAGGCACCAATTATTCACGCGTCTACAGTTCTGGTGGATGAGTACGCTCGAGGCTCCTACCGCGCCGGCACCGCGTGTGCGGCTGATCTTCGCCGCGCTGATGCTCGTGCTTCTGCTGGCGTCACTCGATCAGACGATCGTTTCCACCGCGCTGCCCACGATCGTCGGAGATCTCGGTGGACTGACGCACCTCTCCTGGGTGGTGACGGCATATCTGCTGGCCTCGACGGTGGTGGGGCCGCTGTACGGCAAGCTGGGCGACCAGTACGGCCGAAAGCGGCTGCTGCAGACCGCGATCGTGATCTTCCTGGTCGGCTCGGCGCTGTGCGGGCTGAGCCAGAACATGACCGAGCTGATCGCCTTCCGCGCCCTCCAGGGCCTCGGTGGCGGCGGCTTGATCGTGACCACGCTGGCGGTCATCGGGGACATCATCCCGCCCCGGGAACGCGGCCGCTATCAGGGGTTCTTCGGCGCTGTCTTCGGGGTGTCTACGATCATCGGGCCGCTGCTGGGCGGGTTCTTCGTGGACAACCTCTCGTGGCGCTGGATCTTCTACATCAACATCCCGTTGGGCCTGCTCGCGCTGGGCGTGATCGGCTCGGCGTTCCACGCGCCGGTCGAGCACGTCAAGCACGTGGTCGACTACCTTGGCGCCGTCACGCTGGCCGCGTCGCTCTCGCTGATCGTGCTGTTCACCAGCCTGGGTGGGACGACCTATGCCTGGGGTTCACCGCAGATCCTGGCCATGATGGTCGGCGGTGTTGTGCTGCTGATCGGGTTCGTCCTGGCCGAACGGCGAGCGCTCGAGCCGATCCTGCCGCTGGAGCTGTTCCACAACCGAGTGTTCGCGGTCTCGAGCGCGATCGGCTTCGTGGTCGGTCTGGCGCTGTTCGGGGCGATCACCTACCTGCCGCTCTACCTGCAGGTGGTCAAGGGCCACAGCCCGACCGCTTCCGGGCTGTTTCTGACCCCGATGATGGCCGGGCTGCTGGTGACGTCGATCCTGAGCGGCCAGCTGATCTCCAAGTTCGGTCGCTACAAGCCGTTTCCGATCGCCGGCACGCTGATCATGACGATTGCGCTCTATCTGCTCTCCGGGCTGGGTGTGCGGACGTCGGCGGAGCATGCCGCGCTGGTCATGCTGCTGCTCGGGTTCGGTCTGGGGATGGTGATGCAGGTGCTGGTGCTGGCGGCCCAAAACTCGGTGGAATACCGGTTCCTGGGCGTGGCCACCTCCGGATCGACGCTGTTTCGCCAGGTGGGCGGCTCGATCGGCGTGGCGGCCTTCGGGGCGATCTTCACCAACCACCTGGCGACCGAGCTGGGGAAGTTCCTGCCGATTGGCGCGCACATTCCCGCCAGCGCCAACCCTCAGGTCGTCAGGGATCTCCCGGCGGCTCTCCACACGGACGTGGTGAATGCGTTTGCCGCCGCGCTCCAGCCGGTGTTCCTGGTGGCCACCGGGATCACCGTGATCGCGTTTGCGCTGACGTTCCTGCTCCAGGAGATCCCGCTGCGCAGCGGCTCCGACCCGGCGCCGCCCGACGCCACAGTCGCAGAGCCGGAGCCCCTGACAACGACCTGAGATGAATAAAAGGTGCCTGGCACCTTTTATTCAGCCGCGGCGGTCTCGCACCAGGTAGGCGACGATCAGCGCGGCGGGGAAAAAGATCAGACTGAAGATGAAGAACAGGAAGAAGCTGTGACCCTTGCGAGCCGCCACCCGGGCCGGCCAAAACGCGATCAGGATCCAGATCAGCAGACCGATCCACCACCACACGGTCGAGAGAATTGAAAGCAGCATCTAGCGCCTTTCGGTTTGAGAATCGGACAGGGGAGTGACGCTGATCAGCGACAATCCATGAGCGGCCACAGCGTCGAGTAGTCCCTGCAGTTCGGCTTGGTCGCGGATCGTGCCGGAGATGGCCGTGTTGCCGTCGCGGCATTCCAGCTCGAGCGGTGAGAACGCGGCGACGTAGCGGCGCCCCAGCTCGCCCTCGACCAACACCTCGTAGCGGCGGGGACGCACCGGCTAGTCCTGTTCCGGGTGAACGACCTGCGTGTCGAGTGCTCCCTGGGCCGCGCCGGAGCCGGCTTTGCCGCCGCCTTGGCCGCGCAGGACGAATGCGAATGCCACCGCCAGGCACGCGCCGATCAGCGGCCCGGCGACGTACACCCAGTAGCTGGTGAAGTCGCCCGCCACCAGGTCGGGCCCGAAGGTGCGAATAGGGTTCATGGAAGCGCCCGAGATGGGGCTGCCCCAGAGACCGGCCAGAATGATGTAGCCACCCACACCGAGGGCGCCGAAGACGCCCAGGTTCTGGGCACCGGAGGCAGTGCCGAGGATGACGCTGACCAGGCCAAGCGTGAGTATCGCCTCCATCAGCAGCGCGTCGGTGGAGGAGTACCCGGCCGCGGGGTAGTTCGAGCCGAAGCTCGCGGACGCGTTGATCACGCTTTGGACAAACCAGGCCGCCAGTACGGCGCCGATTGCCTGCGCCACGATGTAGCCCGGCACTCGCCGCCAGGGGAAGTCGCCGCGCAAGGAGAAGGCGACGCTGACGGCGGGGTTGAGATGCGCTCCCGAGATCTTGCCCATGAAGAGGATCACGCCCAGCACCATCAGGCCCGGGGCGGTGACCGCTGCGGTGCGGCTGATGGTGTTGGGGAATGCCTCACCCATGACGCCGCCGCCGCATGCGACCAGCACCAGCAGGAACGTTCCGAAGGCCTCCGAGAAGAGCCGCCGCCATTCCTGGGATGGATCCTGGAAGTCCTGCATCGGCTGGATCACCTCACGTTGGAGCACCGCTTCGACGTGAGCGCGAGTGGAGTCGTGCTGTTCGGATTCGGTGCTCATGCAACCGCCCGCCTTTCTGATCGCGGCCGTGGAGCCGTGGTTGAGGTTGACAGACGCGAATGCCAGCATGGCACAACGATCGCTTCAGACCACCGTCACAGACCGATGTTCACCCGGGTGAACATCGGGTCGGATTTGCCGGGTGCATGGGTCGCCTGTCACACTCGGTGGTGCAATCGATCAAAGGGGGAGAGTTATGGCTATTGGTCCAGTTCAGCTCCTGGTATTGGGATTCAGCGAGCCGGAGTTTCACGGCGAGATCATCGAGGAGCTCGAGCGCCTGAAGGAGTCGGACACCGTGCGGGTGATCGATTCGCTGGCGGTGCACAAGGATGCCGACGGTGAGATTGAGGTTGTGCATCTGAGCAATCTGACCAAGGACGAGGCGATCGAGCTGGGGAGCACCGTGGGTGCGCTGATCGGCCTCGGGATCGACGGTGAGGAAGGCGCCGAGGCCGGTGCAGAGGCGGGTGCCGAAGCGGGTGCCGACGGCCTCGAGGTGTTCTCGGATGACGAGGCCTGGGATGTGCTCGCAGACATCCCCAACAACTCTGCGGCTGCCCTGATCCTGCTCGAGCATCACTGGGCGGTCGGTCTGCGAAACGCGATCGCACGTGCAGGTGGCTTCCGCATCAGCGACGGATTCATCAGCCCCCTGGACCTGGTCGAGATCGGCTTGGTATCGGCCGCAGAGGCTGCCGAGTTGCACGCCCTCGAGACCGGCCCTGCAGACGTCACCAGCTAGTCACGCCGAACGATTGAGAGGAGTCACCATGATGGGAGCACGAAGAGTCGCACGACGAACCAGCCGACGGGTTGGACGCCGTCGCTGAATGACGTCCGAGCGCGCCGCCGAGTGTGAGCGGCGCGCTCGGGTTACCCGCCGACCCCGGAGCTTGCGAACAGCTTGCGGGCCGATGCCAGCGCATGCTCCCCGGCGTCGATCGTCTCCTCCAGTAGCCGGCGTTCCTCGTCGGTCAACGACTTGGAATCCTCCAGCCGACGCATCCTCGCGAGCGAACCCTCGATGCCGCTGATGATCAGCGTGGCGTCCGCTCTGGCGATTTGCATGCCGCGATCGTCTCACATCGTCTGCGGCGCCCCCGCTCGCCGCCGTCACCCCGCCTTGACGACCCCCACGGTATTGCCCTCGGGGTCGTTGAAGAGGCCGATCTCGACGCCCTCCATGACCTTCTCGGGACCCATCATGCGGGTACCGCCCAGGCTCTCGGCCTTGGCCAGCGACGCCTCCACGTCGTCCACCCCGACATAGAAGGTGACATGGCCGGAGTAGCCGTCGGGTGCGGCGCCGATACCCCCGCCGATGCCGGCATCGGCGTCCTCACGGCGCACCACCGCGTAGTTCACCGGATTGTCGGCGTCGTACTCCCACTCGAACAGGTCACCGTAGTAGCCGCGGATGGCGTCGGCGTCCCTGGCGATGATCTCGAAGTGCACAACCGGCTGTCCCATTGCTCCTCCTTCCGCGCCGTCGCAGCGGCGCTATGGTCGCATTCCACTACCCGTCAGACCCACGCGCCTACCTAAACTCATCGATGAGTTTTGTGCAAGAGGGCGGTCTAAATCGTGACATTCGACCGAAGGAGCGGCTCACACGCCGCCATCGCCCGACGACCCGAACCCCGCCGTGCTGACGCTCGGCGGATCACTCACCGGCGCCGATCTTCCGGGGCTGTGCGCCCGCGTGCAGTGGATGCTCGGACTGGGCGGCGGCGGCGCCGTGGTGTGTGACGTCGGCGACATCAGCGCACCGGATGCCGGCACCGTCGACGTGCTCGCCCGGCTTCAGCTGGCGGCCTGCAGGCGCGGCGGGCGGATTCGCCTACGGCGAGCCTCTCCGCAGCTGCTCGAGCTGGTGGCGCTGTGCGGTCTCCGCGACGCCCTGCCGCTCACGCCGGGGGCGGACGATCGGGCAGGCCGAACAGCGGGAACAGTGATGCCGTTTCCAGAAACGCGGTGAATCCCACCACCCGCCCGTCGGAGATCTCCAGCACCTGCAGCGCCCACGGCTCGTGGGTTCCTCTCGGCCCGCTGGGCCGGTACTGACCGAACGCCGGCAGCCCGTTGGCCTCGGTGGGGATCAGGCGTGACCCGCGGCAGCCTGCTCCCAGCCCGAACCACCAGGCCAGGATGTCGTCGCGGCCCTGCAGCCACAGATCGTAGGGCGGCATCGACTGGATCGCGTCCTCGTGCAGAAGCGCGGTGAGCGAGTCCATGTCGTAGCTCTCAAAGGCCTCCACGTAGCGGGCCAGCAGCGCTGCCTGGTGTTCGTCCATGGGCGCGATCGGGTCGCCGACGGTGAGGTCGCGCTCGTCCAGCGAGGCCCGCGCCCGCTGCAGCGCGCTGTTGACCGATGCCACGCTGGTATCGAGCAGCTCCGCCACCTCGGTGGCCCTCCAGCGCAGCACTTCGCACAGGATCAACACCGCCCGCTGGCGTGCCGGCAGATGCTGCAGCGCGGCCACGAACGCCAGCCGGATTGTCTCCCGCGACGCCACCAGTTCGGCCGGGTCGGTGGCCGGTTGGCAGGACCCGTGCGTCGGGGATCGGCTCCAGCCAGGTCACCTCCGGCCGCGGCGCCGGCACCGGCCCATCGGGACTGCCCGCCTCGCTCAGATCCATCGGCCGGGCTCTGCGGTTTCGGCCGTTGAGCATGTCCAGGCACACGTTGGTCGCGATTCGGTAGAGCCATGAGCGCAGCGCCGCGCGGCCCTCGAACCGGTCGAAGCTGCGCCACGCTCGCAGCATCGTCTCCTGCACAGCGTCCTCGGCCTCGAAGGCCGATCCCAGCATCCGATAGCAGTAGCCGGTGAGTTCAACTCGGTACTGCTCGAGCTGCTGCTCGGCAAGCTCGTTGGTTGCTGCGAGATCTGTCACCGCACCCCTCCTCTGGACGCTACCGTGCGGGGCTGAACCTTATCGCGCCGATGAGTTTCCGGCAGGGCTGCGGTCTAAGGGGGGAACGGTAGGCAATCGAGGGGTAGCGACGATGACACAGACCGACACCAACAGACGATGGATGGCCTTGCTGGTGCTCTGCATGGGCACGCTCATGATCGTGCTCGACACGACGATCGTGAACGTGGCGCTGCCGTCGATCCGAGCCGATCTTGGGTTTTCTCCCACGTCGCTGGCCTGGGTGGTCAACGCCTACATGCTGACCTTCGGAGGGTTCCTGCTGCTGGGCGGCCGGCTGGGCGACCTGTACGGCCACCGGCGCTTGTTTCTGTGCGGGATCACCCTGTTCACGGTGGCCTCGCTGTGCTGTGGTCTGGCGACCTCGCAGGCGATGCTGGTCAGCGCGCGGGCAGTGCAGGGACTGGGCGGGGCGATCGCCTCCGCCGTGGCGCTGTCTCTGATGATGACGCTGTTCACCGAGCCCGCCGAGCGGGCCAAGGCGATGGGCATCTTCGGCTTCGTCGCAGCCGGCGGCGGCAGCATCGGCGTGGTGCTCGGCGGCGTGCTCACCGACGTGCTCAACTGGCACTGGATCTTTCTGGTCAACCTGCCCATCGGCGTGGCCGTGTGCGCGCTGTCGGTGCGGCTGCTGCCCGCCGGCCGGGGGCCTGCCGGCGGCCGGCTGGACGTGTTCGGAGCGATCACCGTGACCGCATCGCTGATGACGGCGGTGTATGCGATCGTGAACGGCAATCAGGCGGGCTGGTCGTCCACGCAGACGCTGGGCCTGCTGGCGTTGGCGGTGGTGCTGCTGGTGGTCTTCATCGCCATCGAGGCCCGGGTGGAGTCCCCGCTGGTGCCGCTGGGCCTGTTTCGGCTGCGAAATGTGGCGACCTCCAACGTGGTCGGCGTGTTCTGGGCGGCCGCCATGTTCGCGTGGTTCTTCATCTCCGCCCTTTACATGCAGCTGGTGCTGGGCTTCTCACCGCTTCAGGTCGGGCTCGCCTTCCTGCCCTCCAACCTGATCATGGGGACGTTTTCGATCGGCCTGTCGGCCAAGCTGGTGATGCGATTCGGGGTGCGAAAGCCGCTGGCGATCGGGCTGGCGCTGGCCTGCCTGGGCCTGTTGCTGTTGTCGCGGGCGCCGGTGGACGGCAACTTCGCAATCGACATTCTGCCCAGCATGATCCTGCTCGGATTCGGCGCTGGGATGGCGTTCAACCCGATGCTTTTGGCCGCCATGAGCGACGTCAAGCCGGAGGAGTCGGGGCTGGCTTCGGGCGTCGTCAACACCTCCTTCATGATGGGCGGGGCACTCGGTCTGGCGGTGCTGGCCAGCCTGGCGTCTTCGCGCACCGAGAGCCTGCTCGGATCAGGTGAGAGCAGCCTGGTCGCGCTCACCGGCGGCTACCACGCCGCTCTGCTGGGCGGCGCCGTGTTCGCGGCGCTGGCCGCCACCATCAGTGCGGTGTTTCTGCGCAGCTCAGCGGCCATCTCACCGGCCCACGCTCACGCGGGCGAGGCGGAGACCGCCAACACCGAAGACGGCGCGCTGGTCGCCTAGCTCTGGACGACCATGAATAATTGGTGCCAGGCACCAATTATTCAAGCTGGACGAGGTGATGGAGGCCGTGGGTGAATAACGGTGCCAGGCACCGTTATTCACCTGTAGTCTGCGGCGATGCGAGACGTCGCCCACCCGATCGGGATCACGATGGGGGACATGGTGCCCCCCGAGCAGATTGGTGAGAAGGCCCGCTGGCTCGAGCAGCTGGGCTACTCCTATCTGACGATCCCCGAGGACTACTTCTACGAGCCGGCGCTGGTCTGCAGCGTGCTGGCGCTGGCGGCAACCGACTCCGTCCCGATCGGGACGAGCATCGTGTCGGGCCTGGTGCGAAGTCCAGCGGTGCTGGCGATGGAGATCGCCGGCATCAGCCGCGCGTTTCCGGGCAGGTTTCGCCCCGGGATCGGATTGGGCCTGCCGGAGTGGCTGCGACAGATGGGGATCATGCCGGACAAGTCGGTGGCAGCCCTGCGCGAGAGCGTTTCCACCATCCAGCGGCTGCTCGCCGGGGAGACGGTCACGCTCGAGGGAAAGCACTTCAACCTCGACAACATCGCCATCACTCACCCGGCCACCGAGCGCGTTCCGATCGCGATGGGCGTGAGCGGGCCGATGCTCCTGAACCTGGCCGGCCAGCTGGCCGACACGACCCTGTTTGCCTGCTCCGCGGGGGTCGAGTACTTCGATTTTGCCCGCAGCCAGGTCGAGAAAGGGCTACGCAAGGCCGGACGCCCGTTGGATGCGATGAGCTATACGGCCATCGCCATCACCCACGTGGACCAGGACGGCGACAAGGCCCGCGCCGACGCCCGGCCGGCCTTCGCCGGCTTCCTGGGAGAGTTCGGCGTGAACACGCTCACCGACGCCTACGGCATCTCCGAGCAGCTGGCCGACATCCTGGAGCGGAAAGGGCCGGACGGGGTGCTGTCCGAGATGCCGGACGAGTGGCTCGAGGATCTGGCGCTGGTGGGGTCGCCGGAGGAGGTGGCGGACAAGATGAACCGATGGCTGGACGGCAGCGTCGACTCGATCTGCATCATGTTTCCCGACGTCGAGATGGAGCGCCGCACCACCGTGCTGGTGGCCGAGGAGGTCATCCCGATCGTGCAGGCCGCCTCCGCCGCACGGGCGTGATCAGGACACCGGCGACCTGACGAAGATGTCCGGCTCACGGTTGGTGTCGCCATGGACGATCTTTGGGTTCTTGGACTGGAACACCACCACGGTGCCGTCGCCCGAGAGCCTCGAGTAGAGCGCTCCGGAGTTGATCTGCAGGCCGGCGATGTTGAGATCCACCCGGTCGATCGAGCCGGTCATGGTGTCGCGCAGGAAGATGTCCCAGGCCCGGTTGGTGTCATCCGAAACCAGCGCATCGTGCGTCCCCACCGTCACCCACCGGCCATTGTCGGAGATCCCCGTCGGCAACGCGACCACCGAGTTCACCACGGTGTCAACGGCACCGGTGAGGCGGTTCCAGCGGCGCACCCCGACCGGTGACTCCCACACGACGTAGTGCGCATCGGGAGTCTCCAGTAGCAAGATCGACTCGGGGATCCCGGGTACCTGAACGCTCTTCCCGGTGGCGAGATTACGCAGGTGAAACCGGAATTTGTTCGGGCCGCCGGTGATGTATGTCAGCCACCGGCCGTCGCCCGAGAGCCCGGTCAGACCATCAGCTTTGGGCAGCAGTATCGGTCGGGTCGAGTTCGTCTGGCGGTCGCGAAGGTACGTCCGCGAAACTCCGTCCACGATTCCCCCGAAGGCCACCAAGCGGCCGTCGTCGCTCATGCCGATGCTGACCAGCCCATGCTTGGACTTGAGGAACTGCCCGCCCGACGGCGGCACGCTCACGCGTTCGGTTGCACCCGTGGAGCGATCCTTCACGAACAGATCAGCGACGCGATTGGTGTCGGGCGCTCGGGTCAGATTCGACGCGGCCGAGCTGAACAGCACGTAGCGCCCGTCGGAGCTGATCGCGATCCCCTGGCTGGGGGCGTTGGCTTGGCGCCCGCCGGGGCCGGTGCTGACCCGAAACGTCAACCCTTTGGTGCGGTCGCGAAGGAAGACGTCAGCGCGGCTGTTGGTGTCGCCGGGGACGAGGTTCGTCGCCGCCGACCCGAACATCACGAACCTGCCGTCGGGAGTGACCGCTTCGATCGAGCTGGTGCCGTTGGCCTGCGCACCCGTGGACGAGACATTCACCCGCTCAGTCACCGCACCGGCGGAGTTCGCCGATGAAGGTGCCCAGACCGCTGCCGCGCCAACCACGACACTGAGTATGGCCCCGCCCCGAACCAGAACCTCGATGCGATTCATCCCCGGCACCGACCTTCGCTGGAGGTTTCGTCGTCACCTCAACTGCTCTCAGCTTACGCCCGAACCTGGCGGTTTGCATGCGCCTGGGGCGGACGGCACCGGCTTGACACCGCCGCCTTCGCTCGGATACGGTGGCGCTGTCATAACTACCTAGTGGGAGTAACTCTCATTCAGTGCAATCAAGAGTTCCGATGAGCGACCGGCCACCCCCGATCTCGACCACTGAGGGCGATGAGATCATCGTGCGCGGATACCGGCTGGCCGGCGACCTGCTGGGCAAGGTCGGTTTCACCGAGATGTTCCTGCTGGACATGGATGGAACGATGCCCGACGCCCACCGCGTGCGGATGGTGGATGCCGTGCTGGTGGCCCTGATGGAACACGGGATCACGCCCAGCACACTCGCTGCCAGGCTGGTGCTCGACGGCGCTCCGGAAGCGACCCAGGGCGCGGTTGCCGCCGGGCTGCTGGCCGTGGGCTCGCGATTTCTGGGAACGGTCGAGCAGTCGGCCGATGTGCTCCAGCGAATCGTCTCGACTCCGGATGTGCCACTCGGGGAGGCCGTATTGGGCGAGACCCAGCGCGTGCTGCAGAGCGGCGGCCGGCTGCCCGGCCTGGGGCACAACCTGCACAGCGACGTCGACCCGCGGGTCGAGGTGTTGATCGGGATCGCCCAGCAGGAAGGATTCAGGGGCGCCCACGTCGGCGCCCTGGAGGCGCTGCAGGAGATCGGTTCGCGTGAGTCCGGCAAACAGCTGATCATGAACGCGGCCGGAGCGATCGGGGCGATTCTGTCCGACATGGGGTACCCGCCGTCGAAGGTGCGGGGCTTCGCGTTGGTGGCGCGCTCGGCCGGGGTGGTCGCCCACGTGGTCGACGAGCAGGCCAACCCGATCGCCAGAGACGTGTGGGTGGCAGAGCATGATCGAAAAAGGAGTTCACCATGATCGAATCTCACGCCACCGTGCCCGGGCTGGTCGATCCGACCGGGCCGTTCAGCCACGTGGTGGTCGGCACCGGTGCCAGCCTGGTCTCGATCGCCGGTCAGGTCTCGGTTGACGCTGCCGGCGAGCTGGTCGGAGCAGGCGACGCCGGCGCCCAGGCGCGCCGCTGCCTGGAGTGCATCGACGCGGCGCTTCGCCAGGTCGGCGGCGGCCCCACCGACGTGGTCAAGGTGACGGTGTTCGTCACCGACATCGAAGACCGAGCCGCCATTGCCGAAGCCCGCCGCGCGTACTTCGGCGAGCACGCTCCGGCCGCCACGATGGTCGAGGTGTCGGCGCTGGCAGTGCCCGGGTGTGTGGTCGAGATTGAGGCCACGGCCGTGCTGGCCTAAACGAGAGCTGGTTCCCATTCCATCGAGCAGGAGCGCACGCCGTGTTGTATGAACTTCGAACCTACCATTGTGTCCCGGGCAAGCTGCCGGCGGTAAATGACCGCTTCGAGCGCCACACTCTGCCGCTGTTTTCCAAGCACGGGATCAACCCGGTCGGGTTTTGGACGACCTACATCGGCCCGTCGGCGAATACCCTCACCTACATCCTGGCGTGGGACAGCCTGGGCGACCGGGAGACGATCTGGAACGGCTTTGCGTCAGATCCCGACTGGCTCGCCGTGCGGGCCGAGACCGAGCGCGACGGCGCCCTGCTCGAGCGCGCCGAGAACGTGATCATGACCCCCACCGCCTACTCCGCCATGAAGTGAGGTACTTGGTGAATAACGGTTCCTGGCACCGTTATTCACCACCCACGCTGGAGGTGAAGTAATTGGTGCCTGGCACCAATTATTCATCCCACGCGGCGGTCGTGGTCGCGCCAGAGGTCGTCGCGCAGGTCGCGCTTGAGCACCTTGCCGGTGGGGCCGATCGGGAGGTCGGTGACAAAGACGATCCGGCGCGGCTTCTTGTAGGAGGCCAGTCGCGGCCGCGTCCAGGCGAGCAGATCGGCTGCGGTCACCGGATCGCCCGGGGCGGCCACCACGAACGCCACCACCGACTCGCCCCAGGTGTCGTCGGGCGCCCCCACCACCGCCACCTGCTCCACCTGCGGGTGTTCGGAGAGCACTCGCTCCACCTCGGACGGGTACACGTTCAGGCCGCCGGTGATCACCAGGTCGCGTTGCCTGTCCTGGAGCGTCATCAGCCCGTCGGCGTCGACCGTGGCGAGATCGCCTGACCGGTAGTACCCGTCATCACTGGTCACGTCCTGGGTGGCGGCCTGGTCGCGCCAGTAGCCGATCATCGCCTGGGCACCGCTGATCAGAAGCTCACCGCCGGTGCCGGCCGCCACAGCAGCGCCATGCTCGTCCACGATCTTGACGTCCACTCCGGCAGCCGCACGACCAGCGCTTCGGAGCGTTCTGTCATCGAGTTCGAGATAGTCCTCGGGGCGCAGCACGGTGACCGGATGCGGCATCTCGGATGACCCGTAGATCTGGGTCAGGATCGGCCCGAACGATTCCACCGCCGAGCGAAACAGCTGGGGAGCGATCGGCGACCCGCCGAAGGTGAGCTGGCGCAACTGCCGCACCGCGTCGCACACATCAGGGCCGGCGTCCAGCAGCCGATGGATGATGGTCGGCACCAAGAACGTGTGGGTAACGTGCTCGGCCCGGATGGTGGCGGCCATCAGCTCGGGATCGAACCGCGGAACCACCACGTTGCACCCGCCCGACACCATCGTCGGCAGGATCTTGGCTCCGCTCCCGTGAGACAGCGGCGCCACGTGCAGGTACACGGGCGAGCGATCGAACCCGCGCAGCTCGGATGCGAACATATTGATGGTGCCGGCCACCCGGCCGCCCTGCGAGTGGGCCGCGCCTTTGGGCCGGCCGGTGGTGCCGCTGGTGTACAGGATGTAGCTGGGGTCGTCCCCCGAAACCGTGGGAAATGCCGACATCGCGGTGGCTGCAGCCAGCCCCTGCTCGTAGCCCACCGTGGTCGCCCCGCCGCCGCCTTCCAGGCCCACCACCACGGTCAACGCCACGGTATCGGGAACCAGGTCGGCCATCTGCTCGAGCAGCGCCGCGGTGGTCACCACCACGGCCGCGTGCGAATGGGCGACGATGAACGCGCACTCCTCCGCGGTCAGGCGATCGCCGACGGCCACCCGCGGAATCCCGGCGCGCATGCAGGCCACGTCGCATTCGATGAACTCCAGACCGTTTGGAAGCCACATCACGACCGGCCGGTCGCGGCCGGCTCCGGCCCCGGCGAAGAGCGTGCAGAGCCGCGCGCTGCGCTCCGTCAGGGCGGCGTAGGTCGATCGGCGCGCGCCGTCGACCACGGCAATATTCGGCGAGAAATAGGCGAGACTTCGTTCGACCAGCCGCTGGGCGGTGATCAACCCACCGCTCCTCGACTCATCCGTCACCACCGCTCGGGTAGTCGGATCGACTCGAGTCCCCGGCCAGCCGCAGTGAGATCCGCTGGGTGCCCTCGAGGATGTTGGGAACGAACCCGCGCATCACCGAGACCGTCCACCGTGAGCTGGGCCCGGAGATGCTCAGCGCCGCGATTGTCTGGCCGCCGGCGACCACCGCCGCGGCCACGCCGGACAGGCCGTGCTCCACCAGGTCGGCGGTCAGCGACCATCCGTCTCTGCGGATCTGGTCGAGCCGCATATCGAGGTCGGCACGATCGCCGGGCGTGAGCCCCAGCGAGTCGACGTAGGCCGCAAGGTCGGGCGCGGGGAAGCCGGCCAGGAGCACCTCGCCGGTGGCGCCCACGTTGATCCCCACCTCGTAGCCGACCGGTACCACCCGTCGCACCTGGCGGCGGCTTTCGACCTGCGCGATGCATACCCGCACGTCGCGCTGGCGGATGTGCAGCGAGACCGTCTCCTGGGTCAGATCGCGCAGCTCCTCCATCACCGGCAGCGCGGCGTTGAGCAGGCTGGCGGGCTGGATCGCCGATCTCGCCAGTGCCAGGAACCGGCCGCCCAGCGTGAACGGGCCGTTCTCGTAGGTGCGCTCGATCAACCCCTCCTGCTCCAGCTCTTTCACCAGCCGCGAGGTGGTCGAAAGTGACAGTCCCACGCGGGTGGAGATGGCGGTGGTGGTGGCCGCGACCGAGTCGTCCGCGACGGCTTCAAGGATGGCTATCAAGCGCTCTAGTGCTCGCATCGGAGGATCCCGCCGTATCCGTCAACCTGCATCATCGGGCCGGCCCTGGGGCACGCCGTTTGAGCACGCGCGGATCGACACCGGGCAGCATCTTACTGGGATCGCGGGTCACGCGGACATCCAGCAGCGTGGGTTTGGACGGCGCCAGCACGGCGTTCTCGAGCACACTCGTGAGCGACTCCGGGTCGTCCACCCGAATCCCCTCCCAGCCGATCTCGCGGGCGATCGCGGCGAAGTCCAGCAGCGTCAGATCCGACGACTGATAGCGCCCGTCGAGCATGTCGTGCTGGAGCGCCTTGACGTAGCCCGAGGCCGCGTTGTTGACCACCACAAGCGTCAGTGGCCGGCCCACCCGAACAGCGGTCTCGAGCTCCCCCAGAGTCATGTTGAGACCGCCGTCACCGGTCAGCGCGACCACCGGAGCCGTGTCGGGCGTTCCCAGCCGGGCGCCGATGCCGCCGGGCAGCCCGTAGCCGATCGAAGCGAATCCGCGGTCGGCGACGAACCGCCGCCCCGGCGCTTTGGAGTCGTACAGCAGGCCGCCCCAATGCGAGGCAAACCCGCCGTCGGCAACCAGTACCGACTCGGCCGGCATCACCCGGTTCAGCTCGTGCATCAGCCGGGCCACGGAGGTCGGCCGGTCGTCTGCAGTCAGACGGGGGGTGACGTCGGCCAGCCAGCGGGCGGCCCGCTCCTGCACCTCGACTCCGTAGTCGGTCAGCTGCGCGCGGATCTGGGATCGGTGCGGCGCGAGCTGCGCGTGGAGATCCTCGAGCGCCAATCCGGCGTCGCCGACCAGCCCCACCGCGACCGGTGCGGACAGCCCGATGTCGTCCGGTGAGATGTCGATGTGGATCAGCGGCACGCTTGCCGGGATCAGCGAGAACCGCTGGGTTGCGATCTCGCCCAGCTTGGTTCCCACTGCCAGCAGGCAGTCTGAGGAGGTGATCAGATCGTTGGCGGTGCGGGAGTAGCGGCCGAACACCCCCACCGACAGCGGGTGGGTGCATGCGATTGCGCCCTTGCCGCTCATGGTGTGGGCGACCGGGATTCCCAGCTCGGAGGCAAACTGCTCCAAGGCCGGGTAGGCCTGGGACAGGTGGATGCCCCCGCCGGCCAGGATCAGCGGGCGGCGGGCGCCGAGCAGCAGCTCGCCGGCTGCGGCGATGCCCTGGGGGTCGGGCCGCGATCGCCACCGCGGGGTGATGCCGCCGCCGGGATCGGTGCGGAATTCGCTCTGGTCGAACTGCCAGAAGCCGTGGCAGATGTCCTCGGGGACGTCCAGCACCACCGGACCCGGCCGGCCGGATGTTGCGATCGAGTAGGCCCGCCGCACCAGTTCGGGGATACGCGTGCCCACCTCGATTCGCAGAAATGCTTTGCAGGCCGGCTCCAACAGCAGCTGCTGACGGGCCTCCTGGGTCATGCCCTTGCCGGAGTGCTGACGATCGGTGTCGCCCACCAGCGCGATCAACGGGATCCCGGCGTTCTTGGCTTCCACCAGCGCGGTCACCAGGTTGGTTGCTCCCGGGCCCAGCGTGCCGTCGCAGATTCCCACCCGGCCCGACACCCGTGCGTACGCGTCGGCCATGAACGCCCCGCAGCGTTCGTCGTTCACCAGGTGGTGTTCCAGCCCCGCGTCGTGGATCGCTCCGTAGAAGGGCAGCAGCTGGAATCCGCCCATCCCGAAGATCGGCCCAGCCCCGTGGGTGCGCAGCATCCGCGCCAGCGCCTCGCCGCCCGACAGCTCGAGCAGTCCCGTCTGGCCGGCCGCCACTGGGGTCGCAAGCTCGGTCACAGCGCGGACACACCCGGAGTCGGGAAACTGTCACTCGAACGCGAGTGCAGACAACCACCTGTTAGTACCCACAACCATTCCACGGGAGTGAGGATAGAGAGTTGCGGTGTGAGCGTCAAGCCCCTACGTCGATGTCATGAAGCTGGTGAACACATGAGGATGGGGGAGTTGACACACCCGAGCACGTTCTCTAATATCGCCAGATTGTGATCCCATGCGATGGTGACAACTACCACTGAATGGGATCTATCCGATGCGGACGCACCGCCGGGTGGACGTCAAGCCCCGAAAGATGGAGTGAAATCGATATGAACGGCAAGAGAGTGATGTTCCTCGGCGGCGCCAGTGGAATTGGTGCATCAAGCATCCGGCTGTTCGCCGAACGCGGAGCCGCGATCGTGTTCGGTGACATTCAGGCCGACCGGGGCGAGGCGCTGGCATCCGAGATTCGCGCAGCGGGCGGGACGATCTCTTTCCACACCGCCGACGCGACCAGCGAAGAGGACGTCTCGCGGCTCACCTCAGCGGCCGTGGACGAACTCGGCGGCCTGGATGTGTTCGTGAGCATCGCCGGGATCGCGTCGGCCAGCGCGGTCGAAGAGATGCCGGTGGAGATGTGGGATCAGGTCATGGCCGTGAACGTCAAGTCGTGCTTCCTGGGCGCCAAGTACACCGTCCCGCACCTGCGGGCATCGGGCGCGGGCGTGATCGTGAACACCGCCTCGATCGCCGGCCTGCGGGGTATGGGCTCGGGTTCGGCCCACTACGCCGCGTCCAAGGGCGCGGTGATCGGATTCACGCGCGCCCTCTCGGCAGAACTCGCCCCGACCATCCGCGTCAACTGCGTCTGCCCCGGACACACTCGCACCGGGTTCAACGACCCGTTCTTCAACATCCGGGGCGGGTACGAGACGTTCCTCGAGGCCATGCCCGCGATCATCGCGCTGCAGCGTGAGGCGGAGCCGGAGGAGATCGCCCAGGCGATGCTGTTCCTGGCGTCGGATGCCTCGTCGTTCGTCACCGGCACCCACCTGGTGGTCGACGGGGGCGTCGTCAGGTGAGCGACTGCCGATGACGGGACCGACCTCGACCAAGGACATGCGGCTGGCGATCGACACCGGCGGGACGTTTACCGATGTCGTGGTGCAACATCCCGGCGGGCTGCTGACACTGCATAAGGCCCCCACCACGCCGCACGACCCCATCGAGGGCATCCTGGAAGCGGTGCGGCGGGCGGCGGAGACCGACGGCATGTCGACCGGCGAGTTGCTG
Organism: uncultured Actinomycetes bacterium; assembly: GCA_963811675.1. Taxonomy (GTDB): domain Bacteria; phylum Actinomycetota; class Thermoleophilia; order Gaiellales; family JAICJC01; genus CAVPTL01. The sequence continues at coordinate 43,232 of CAWESH010000016.1, forward strand.
GGTCGCTGCGATACCGCCATCCACGGCACCACCCGGGCCACCAACGCCATCCTCACCAACACCGCCGCCAGAACGGCGTTTCTCACGACCGCGGGGCATCCCGACGTGCTGGTGTTCAGGATGGGCGGGCGAGAGCTGCCCTTCGAGCACGCGCGCGAGTACCCGGATCCGTATGTTCCCAGGTCGCTCACCTTCGAGATCGACGAGCGGGTGGACTACCGCGGCGAGGTGGTGCGCCCGCTGGACACCGCCTCCCTGCATGCCGTGATCGACCGGCTGATGGAACTCGAGGTGGAGGCGGTGGGCGTGTGCCTGCTGTGGTCGGTCTCCAATCCCGATCACGAGTTGGCGGTGGGAGCGGCCCTGCGGGAGCGGGCGCCGGGGATCGCGGTCACCCTGTCGCATGAGCTGAACCCTGTGGTGCGCGAGTACCACCGAGCGTCCGCGGCCTGCATCGACGCCTCGTTGAAGCCGCTGATGGCGGAGTATCTGGCCGACCTGGAATCGCGTCTGGGGGCGGCCGGGTTCGACGGCCACCTGCTCGTCTCCAGCGTGGCCGGAGGACTGATGAAGCCCCAGTGGCTGGCCGATGCCCCGATCCACTCGATCAACTCGGGGCCGGCGATGGCCCCGGTGGCGGGTCGGCATCACGCCGACCGCGAAGCTCGCAGCCCGATGGCGATCGTGGTCGACGCCGGCGGCACCAGCTTCGACGTCAGCGTGGTTCGTAACGGCCGCATCCCGCGTACGCGGGAGACGTGGCTGGGTGAACGATTCGTCGGCCACATCACCGGATTCCCATCGGTCGACGTGCGCACCAGCGGGTCGGGCGGCGGCAGCATCGCGAAAGTCGATCCCGGCGGGCTGCTGACGGTCGGGCCGGAGAGCGCGGGCTCGGTGCCCGGCCCCGTGTGTTACGGCACCGGGGGCACTCGTGTGACCGTGACCGATGCCGGTGTGATTCTCGGCTATCTCGATCCCAAGCGGCTGGACGCACTTGGCGTGCGCACCGATGTCGAAGCCGCCCGGCAGGCGATCACCGAGCAGATCGGCGCGCCGCTGGGCCTCTCCACCGAAGCCGCCGCCGAGGCGGTGATCCGAGTCGTCACCGAGCAGATGGTGCACGCGGTCGAGGAGGTCACGGTGGAACAGGGGGTCGATCCTCGCTCGGCCGTACTCGTCTCGGGAGGCGGCGCCTCCGGTTTCAACGTCGTTGCCATCGCCGGCCGTCTGGGCTGCAGCAAGCTGATCATCCCGCAGACCAGCGCCGGGCTGAGCGCCAGCGGCGGCCTGCTCTCCGACGTGCTCGCAGAGAGCGCCGTTGCGCTGTTTACGACCTCCACCCAGTTCGAGCGCGAACGAGTCAACCAGGCCCTGGCCACGGTCACAGAGCAATGTCTCGCCCAGCTCGAGGACGCCGGCATCAGCCGCGACGACGCCGAGGTCGAGCTGGTCGCCGAAGCCCGCTACCCCGGTCAGGTGTGGGAGATCGAGGTGCCGCTGCGAACGGCCTCGTTCACCGGCCCCGACGACATGGCACAGCTGATCGAGGACTTCCACACCGTGCACGAAGAGGTGTTCGCGGTGCGAGACCCCGAATCGGCGCTCGAGATCGTCGGCTGGCGGGCGCGGGCCAGCAGCGCCGTCCAAGACGATCAGGGGCTGGAACTCGCGCCGGCGTCTGAGATCGACATCGAGGACACCCGCGCGCTGTACGTGGGTGGCGAAGGCTGGAAGCAGGTGCCGGTGGTCGGCTCGGCCAAGATCACCGAGGTGCGAGGACCAGCGGTGCTCGAACTTCCTGGCACAAGCATCGTCTTACACACAGACGCGATCGCAACTCGCAGCTCCAGCGGGACGATCGTGATCACCCCAGCCATGTCTGCGGGCACGACCGCCGCGGAAACACAGGAGATCCATGTCGCCTGAGAGCCGGCTCGCCGACACAACTGACCGACCCACCTTCGATCCGGTCGACCTGGCCGTGCTCTCCAGCCGCTTCACCGCCATCGTGCGCAGCATGTCCAACACCCTGATCCGCACCGGCCGCTCCGTGATCCTGAATCAGGGCAGAGATTTCTCGTGCTGCGTCATCACCGCCCAAGACGAGCTGTTCGCGATGGCCGAAAGCATCCCCATCCACCTGCTGTGCGGGCCCGATCTGATGTCTCGCAGCATGAAGCAGTTCCACCCGGATTTTCGCCCCGGCGACGCGTTCATCCACAACTCGCCGTATCACGGCAACTCCCACGCAGCCGACATGTCGATCCTGGTGCCGGTGTTCGACGACGACGGCAACCACCGCTTCACCGTACTCAGCAAGGCCCACCTGGCCGACATCGGTAACGCCGAGCCGACTCCGTATTTCGCGATGGCCAGAAACGTGTACGAGGAGGGCGCGGTGATCCTGCCCTGCGTCAAGGTGCAGAACAACTACACCGACATCGAGGATGTGATCCGCATGTGCCGCACGCGGATCCGCGTACCCGACAAGTGGTGGGGGGACTACCTGGCACTGCTTGGCTCCGCCCGCGTGGGCGAGCGTGAGGTCAAGGATCTGGCGGCCGAGGTCGGCTGGGATCGGCTGGACGCGTTCGTGTCGGCGTGGCTTGATTACAGCGAAGGCCGGATGGCCGAGATCGTCCGCCGGCTGCCCAACGGACAGATGACCGTGCAGGCCGAGCACGACCCGTTCGAGCGGGCCCCCGACGGGGTGTCGCTGACCATCTCGGTAGAGATTTCCGATGACGCAGATCGAGGTCGACCTGCGCGACAACCCCGACTGCCAGGCGTTCGGCCTGAACCTGACCGAGGCCACCGCCCGCTCGGCGGCGATGCTGGGCGTGATGAACGCCGTCAACGGCTATGCCCCGGCGAACGCCGGGACGTTTCGGCGGCTGCGGGTGCTGGTGCGCGAGAACTGCTGCGTGGGCATCCCACGGCATCCGGCCAGCTGCTCGGTGGCGACCTGCAATCTGGTCGATCGGGTGGGCAACGCGGTGCAGCGTGCGATCGCCGAGATGGCGGACGGCTACGGGATGGCCGAGGTGGGGCTGAGCATCCCCGCGACGCTCGCGGTGCTTTCCGGCAACGATCCCCGCCACGACGACGAGCCCTACATCGACCAGATCGTGCTGGCATACACGGGCGGGCCCGGGGGGCCTTCGGCAGACGGTTGGCTGACGTTCGCGGGTCTCACCGACGCCGGAGTGCTGCAGTGGAACTCGGTCGAGCTGGACGAGCTGCGATTTCCCATCCGGATCGACCTGCAGCAGATCGCGATCGACACCGAGGGAATCGGCCGCAGGCGCGGCGCGCCGGCCGCCGAGCTCGAGTTCACGCCCACCGACGGCGTGATCGACTGCATGTACCTGAGTGACGGCACCATCAACCCACCGCTGGGTGTGCGCGGCGGCGGGCCCGGCGCGACTGCCCGCCAGGCCCTGCGCGGCCCCGACGGCGTCGTGCGCGACACCGATCTGTGTGCCCGGCTGCAGCTGCGACCGGGGACGACGCTGGTTGCCCGCTGCTGTGGCGGCGGCGGATACGGCGATCCGCTGGAGCGCGAGCCGGCGCGAGTCGCCAAGGACGTGCGCGAGCGCTACGTCAGTCACCAACGAGCTTTTGACCGGTACGGAGTCGTGTTGGACGCGAACGGTGGGGTCGATCCTCCCGCGACGGAATTGCGGCGCGCAGCGCTGCGTTCGAACAAGGAGGCGGCAGCGACACCGAATTGATCGAGACGAGCGCGGTGGTTGGGCATCACGCGCTCAGTGCCACCACGTATCCCACGAGGAAAGGACGAGCGTGTCAACCGACGATAACTCTGAGAAGCGGTACGCTGGGCGCCCGACGAACCGCAAGAAGTTCCTCCAAGACGGGGCTGCACTTGCCGGGTCACTCGTCGGAGCGGCGACCCTGGCCGGTTGCGGCAGCTCTTCGAGCAGCGGCAGCAGCGCCCCGACCAGCGCCCCCGCAGCCGCGGCGCCGACGATCCATCCCAAGGTGGACGGCGATATCAACTTCCTGACGTTCGCCGAGTACATCCCGCCGGACGTCGTCACAGCCTTCGAGAAGAAGTACGGCGTCAAGGTCAACCAGAGCTTCTACTCCACCCAGCCCGAAATGGTGACCAAGATGGCCACCAATGCTCCGATCGACCTGGTGCTGTCCGACTCGGCTCCGATGCCACAGCTCTTGGCCGGCAAGCTGCTGCAGGCGTTCGACATGAACGACCTCAAGAATGCCGACCAGCTGGACGGGTACTTCAAGGCGCCGTGGTGGGACAACGGCAAATATCGGTACTCGGTGCCCTACGGCGCCGGCCCCACCGGGATCATGTGGCGCAAGGACAAGGTCAAGGACCTCACCAACACCTGGAACGACATCTTCGACCACCCCGAGGCCAATGGGCATATCTACCTGCTCAGCCAGCAGGGTGACACGATGGGAATGGCGCTGGTCAAGAACGGCTACGGCTGTAACTCGGGCGATCCCGCCGAGGTGCAGAAGGCCACCCAGTCGCTGCTCGATCTGAAGCCCAATGTGGCCAAGTTCACGACCGACCTGGGTCCGGTGATTGCCTCCGGCGACGCCTATCTGATGGAGGGCTGGACGACTCAGATCTACCAGGGGCTGGTGCAGGCCAAGGATCCCTCGCTGGTCGGCTTCTCGGTGCCGCCGAGCGGTCCGCTTTTGGCGTGTGACTGCCTGTCGGTGGGCGTGAACGCCCAGGCCCCAGGAACGGCGCTTTTGTTCATGGACTGGATGATGCGGTATGACAACAACTACAAGCTGGGTGCGTTCACGTTGCAGCGCACCGGTGGCAAGGGTGGCGACGCCGCCTACGAGAAGGCCATTGGTGACTACCCCGCGTTCAACTACAACAAGGCGATCTTCGCCAACCCGAAGAACTGGAAAATCAACCCGACCGGGGAACGGCTTGCCCTGTGGAACCAGTCGTGGTCACAGGTCATCGCCTGACGGCCGCGTAGGACTGATGTAAGCATGCAGACTTGGGGATCACGAGAAGGATGAGGCAGCCCCGCTGGTTGGACGCTGTGTTCCTACTGCCGGGTGGCCTGATCCTGGCTCTCCTTTTCGTGGTCCCCATGATCTTCGTGGTGGTGTACTCGTTCGGCACGATCAACGTCCTGGGACTGCCGGTGCTCGGCTTCACCACCATCAACTACCAAAACGTGTTCGAGCCGTTCTACGTCCCCACGATCGTAAGGACGGTGGAGTACGCCGGCCTGACCACGATCATCTGCGTCACGCTGGCCTATCCGCTGGCGTACTTTGCGACCCGTTTCGCCGGCGGATGGGACAAGATCATCATCGCCGCGATCATCCTCACCTGGGTGGTCGACTACCTGGTCAGGATCTATGCCTGGACGGCGATCCTCGACTACAACGGGTTCGTCAACAGCTTCCTGATCGACATCGGCGTCGGCCGGCAGACGTTCATACCCAGCACCACGGCGGTGATCGCCGGGCTCGTGTACGGCTACCTGCCGCTGACGATTCTGCCCATCTACGCCTCCCTGGGGAACCTCGACCGGGCACTGATCGACGCCGGCAAGGACCTCTACGGCGGGCCCCGGCAAACGTTCCTGCACGTCACCCTGCCGGCCACCGCCGCGGGCATCGTGGGCGGCGCGGTGCTGACCTTCTTCCCGGCGCTGGGCGATTTCGCCACCGCCCAGTTCCTGGGTGGCCCGAATCAGAGCATGATCGGCAACCTGATCGCCCAGCAGTTCACCGGGCAGGGCTCGATTCCGTTCGGCTCGGCCTTGACCGTGGTGCTGCTGCTAATCCTGTTTATCGGAGTGGGGCTGATCGCGCTGCTTTCGCGGCAGGGCTTTCGGCTGGCCGCCGGCCGGGTCACGCGCGACGTGGTGCGCGAGGGGATGGCGGGCTCGGCGTGAGCAGGCGGCGGTCAAAGGGATTCGATCGGCCCCGGTTCCTGTGGGTGACCGTGGTCGGGGTGCTCGCGTTCATGTTCACGCCGCTGGTGGTGGTGGTGCTGTTCTCGCTCAACTCGACCAAGTCGCTGGTCAACTTCACCGGCTTCAGCACCCAGTGGTACCACGAGGCATTGACCAGCCCTGACTGGCACGCCTCGATGCGGGTGAGTGTCGAGATCGCGGTGGTGACCACGATCGTGTGTGCGATCGTGGGGACGCTGCTGGCGCTGGGGCTGCAGCGCGGCGCCAAGGCGGCGACCCGGCCGCTGGACGGCACCATCGTGGTGCGGCTGGTAGCGCCCGAGACGGCCACTGCGGTGGCCACGCTGCTCTTGTTCTCCGAGATGGGGGTGGTGCTGGGCAATCGCACCATCGAGCTGGCCATGATCGCGTTTTGCATCCCGTTTGTGACCGTGGTGGTGCGCAGCCGGCTGGCCAGCATCAACCCCGAGATCGAACAGGGCGCGCTCGACCTCGGCGCCACCCCGATCGGCGCGCTGCGGCTGGTCGTGCTGCCGCTGCTGTGGCCGTCGATCGCGGCTGCCAGCATGCTCTGCTTCGTGCTCACCTTCGACGACTTCGTGACCGCCAACTTCACCGCCGGCCTGGGAGATCCACCGCTGCCGCTGCGGATCTACAGCATGCTCCGCTTCGGCGTCACACCGGTGGTAAACGCGATCGGCGTGATCATGATGGTGATCGCCCTGACCTGTGTCGGTATCGGCCTTTTGATGTTGCAGGTGGCGCGGCGCCGTACCGCCACCCAGTTCCAGCGGCTGGAGGTGGCAGATGGCGAGTGATCCCGCCGTCACCGCGTCGCTGCGTTCGATCACCAAGGCGTTCGCCGGCCAGGTCGCCGTGGACAACCTCAACCTCGACATCCTGGCGGGCGAGTTCTTCTCGATCCTGGGTCCGTCGGGTTGCGGCAAGACCACCACGCTGCGCATGCTGGGCGGATTTCTGGTGCCGGACGAGGGCGAGATCTTCCTGGCCGGCAAGGACGTCACCGACGTGCCGCCGTACCGCCGCGACGTCAACACCGTGTTTCAGTCCTACGCCCTCTTCGAGCACCTGAACGTCGCCGAGAACGTCGCCTTCGGGCTCAAGCGAAAGCGGGTGCCGCGCAAGGAGATCGTCCGCCGGGTGGGTGAGATGCTCGAGTTGGTCAACCTCAGCGATCGTGCCCAGGCCCGGCCGCGCGAGCTCTCCGGCGGCCAGCAGCAGCGGGTGGCGCTGGCCCGGGCACTGGTGAACATGCCGGCGCTGCTGCTTTTGGACGAGCCGTTGGGGGCGCTTGACCTCAAGCTCCGCCGCCAGATGCAGGTCGAGCTGAAGACGATTCAGCGCGAGATGGGGATCACCTTCGTGTTCGTGACTCACGATCAGGAGGAGGCGCTGACCATGTCTGACCGGATCGCGGTCATGAACGGCGGCCGGTTGGAGCAGGTGGCGCCCGCCGCGGAGATCTACGAGCGCCCCGCCACCGCTTTTGCCGCCGGCTTCATCGGCGCGTCCAACATGCTCTCCTGCAAGGCCGTGGGAGACCACGCCGAGATCGAAGGCCTCAGCCGGGTGCCCTTCCCGCCCGGCCCCCGTACCTGGACTGACGGCGATTCGCTTTTGATGGCGATTCGCCCGGAGAAGCTCTTCATCGCCCCGCCGGAGGGCCACGACGGCCCCGTGCTGGACGCGGTGGTGGCCGACGCGGTGTTCCTCGGCGCCACCACGCTGCTGGATCTGCGCGCCGGCTCCGACGTCGCGTTTCGCGCGGTCGAGTTTCACCCTCCGGGGGTCGCCGCCGGTCGCTACCAGCCGGGCGATCACGTGCGCGTGGGCTGGAACCCGGCGGATGCCCAGTTCTTCCCGGAGGATCGACCCGCTCAATCCGGCTCGCGCCCGCCCGCCGGCGGCACCACCGAGCCCGCCATCAATCTCGAAGTTGGAGGAACGACGTGACACGACTCCTGTCATCCATGAGCGCGCCCGGACAGCGGCACTCGCTCCAGGCTGTTCGCGGGCGCGGGACGCGCCTGACGCTGGAGGACGGGCGGACGGTGATCGACGTGGGAGCGATGAGCGCCAACCTCCTGGGGCATTGCCATCCCGAGGTGGTCGCGGCCGTGCAGGCTGCGGCCGAGTCGGTCAACGTGGGCGACATGGTCGGCTACCCGCCGCGCGAGCAGGCCGCCGAGGATCTGCTCGACTTCGGGTTCAAGGGTGAGGAGTGGGCGGGCAGCGTGGCCTTCTTCGTGTCGTCCAGCGAGGCCTGCGACCTGGGGCTGTCGCTGGCCCAGATGCTGACCGGCCGCGATCCGCTGGTGTGCCGGAAAAGCAGCTATCACGGCGGTGTGGGCCTGGCCCGCGAGGTCAGCCACCACCCCATGTGGAACACCTCGCTGGCGTCGCTGGAGGGTGGGTTCCAGGCGCGTCAGAGCCTGGCCGAAACGCGCGAGATCCCGATGCCCGAGTGCGGCCGAGCCTTCCAGGGGCCCGATCACGTCTGCAGTGAGTCGTGCCTTTTGGGCGCCCCCGAAGCGTTGACCGACGCTGCGGCGGTGATCATGGATTACTCCCAGGGCGGCGTGGTGCCCTCCTCCCAGTATCAGGACACGCTGGCGAACATGGCCCGAGACGCCGGGGCGCTGTGGGTGGCAGACGAGACCGTCACCGCGCTTGGCCGGATGGGCCACGGGATGGCATTCCAGCGGGGATCGACCCGCCCCGACATGGTCACCATGGGCAAGGGCATCACCGGCGGGGCGGTGCCCGCCGGCGCGCTGGTGCTGTCCAAGGAGATCGTCGAGGAGATCGGCGAGCGCCGCTGGATGACCTCCAGCACCTATCGCGGGCACCCGCTGGCGGTGGCCGCCGTGTCGACGGTGGTGAGGGTGATCGACCGCGAAGGGCTGGTCGACCGGGCCGCCCGGCTGGGCGAGTCGCTGGGCCCGGATCTGCTCTCGATCGCCGCGTCGCACCCGTGTGTCGAGGGCATCATCGGTGAGGGACTGAGCTGGCTGATCCACATCGCCGAACCCGATCGGGCGCTGGACGAGGACGAGTGGTACGGCGACGGTCAGCACTCGGGGATCAGCACCGCGGTGCATCGCACGATCCTCGATCAGGGCGTGTTGATCCCCGAGTTCAGCGGCGAGCGGCTGTGGATCGTGCCGCCGCTGATCATCTCCGAGGACGATCTGGCCGCGGCGCTGCAGGCGCTCGACAACGCGCTCACGATCGGCGATCAGATGCTCGAGACCGCCGGCGTGGCCGGCGAGTAACTACGAACACGAACGGTAAGGGGTGAGCGTGCAAGACCTGACATGGACTGAAGCACAGCAACTGGTGGCCCGGGGCATCGAGCTGGGGCGAGAGCGTGACCTCTCGATGACCGTGGCCGTGCTCGACAGCGGGCGCGAGCTTAAGGCCTTCGGCCGTGCTGACGGGGCCATGCTGGTGACGATCCAGCTCGCCATCGGCAAGGCGTACACGGCCTGCTCGATGAACCGCACCACCGACACGCTGGCGCAGCGGACGTGGTCTGGCGGTGATCTGCACGGGCTGGAGGTCGCCCACTCGCCGGCGCTGGTCACGATCGGCGGGGGAGCGCCGCTGCGCAGCGACGGACGGCTGGTCGGCGCGGTCGGCGTCTCGGGCGGAACGGCGGCGCAGGATCACGAGCTGGCGGTCGAGATCGCGCGGCTGCACGAGGCCGCTGAGCTGTGATCGAGACGACCGAGTCTGTTGGTGTGCGAGTCGCGCGCGGCCTGCGCGAGGCCGGCGTCGGCCACGTGTTCGGCGTCCCCGGCGGCCAGACGCTGCCGCTCTACGGCGGCATTTTGGAGACCCCCGGGATCGAGCATGTGCTGATGCGCGACGAGCGTGGCGCCGCCTGCGCGGCCGACGCTTACAGCCGCATCACCGGGCGGGTGGGAGTGTGTGACGCCACCGTCGGCCCGGGAGCGACCAACCTGGTGTCGGGGATCGCCGAGGCCTACGGCTCGTCGGTGGCGGTGCTTGCGATCATCGCCGACATTCCCCGTGGCTGGGAACACCGCCGCGCTCGCGGAAACGCTTCACAGGCGCTCGACCAGGCGACGATGTTCGCCGGCATCTCGAAGTGGGTGGCCCGGGTCACCAGTGCAGACGCGCTGGATGACTGCCTGCGTGTTGCCCTCACGGTTGCGACCAGCGGTCGCCCCGGCCCGGTTGTGCTCTCGATTGCCGATGACGTGTTCGGCGGCCCGGCCGGTGAGAGCGCACCCGCGATCCCACCGGCGCACACTCCCCGCGAGCGGTTCGCACCCGACCCGGTGCGGGTGGCGGCGGCGGTACGGGCGCTGACGGTGGCCCGCCGGGCGATCCTGGTGGCCGGCGGCGGCGCGGTTGCGTCGGGAGCGTTCGACGGGGTGCGGGCGCTGGCCGAGCTGCTCGACTGCCCGGTGGTGACGACCATGAGTGGGCAGGGCGCGCTGGAAGAAGGCCACCGCCTGTCGCTGGGCGTGTGCGGCTCGATGGGAAATCCGATCGCCAACTCGGCCATCGCCGACGCCGACGCCGTGGTCTACATCGGCTGCAAGGCCGGCCAGGCTGCGACGCTCAACTACACCACACCGGCGGCCGGCACGACCGTGATTCAGGTCGAGATCGACCCCGAGGAGATTGGACGAAACTATCCCGACACGATCGCGCTGGTGGGGGACGCGCGCTGCGCGCTGGACGACCTGATGGCCGAGCTGAGAGCTGCCGGCGGGCACAAGATGGAGTGGGACGTGGCCGACCGTCGCGCCGCGCTGGCCGCCTGGGTGTCGCAGCAGACGGCGGCGCCGTTCGGTTCCCCCGAGGCCGGGCTGCGGCCCCAGTGGATCACCGAGACGGTGGCCGCGCACTGCTCGGTTGAGGATGCGCTGGTGTCGGATGCGAGCCTGGTGGCGGGGTGGACGTCGAACTACTTCCCGGTCAAGCGGGCCGGGCGCCACGCGCTGGCTCCGCGCGGGCTGGCGGGCATCGGCTGGGGTGCCCCGGCGGCGGTGGGAGCTGCGGTCGCCCGGCGCGAAGCCGGTGTGCCGGGGCGCACCGTGCTGTTTGCGGGGGACGGCGCGTTTGCCTACTCGGTCGGCGAGCTGGAGGTGATGCGGCGGTTGCAGCTGCCGATCACCGCCGTGATCCTCAATAACAGCACGCTGGGGTGGATCAGGCACATCCAGGAGTTCGCGCTGGACGACTACCTGTCGGTGGACTTCAGTGATGTGGACTTCTCGCAGGTGGCCAAGGGATTCGGAGTGCCCGCCTGGCGGGTGACCACGCCTGACGAGCTCGAGCCGGCGCTGCGCGCGGCCGCTGCGACCGCAGGCCCCGGGCTGGTCGAGGTCGTGACCGACCAGACCGAGACACCAGTGCTGTCGATCTCTGAGCACCGATCCGCCCCGCAGGGCCGTTTCCAAGGAGAGTTGTGAGCGAACTTCAGACGCCCGCCGAGACGTTCGATCCGGTCGATCTGGCGGTGCTTTCCAGCCGCTTCACCGCGATCGTGCGGGCCATGTCCAACACGCTGATCCGCACCGGCCGATCGGTGATTCCTGAACACCGGCCGAGACTTCTCGTGCAGCGTCATCACCGCCGACGACGAGCTCTTCAGCTTCGCCGAGAGCATCCCCGTGCACGTGCTCAGCGGCCCCGACCTGATGTCCAAGAGCATGAAGCAGTTTCACCCGGAGTTCCAGCAGGGCGACGCCTTCATGCACAACTCTCCGTACCACGGGAACTCCCACCCCGCGGATACCTGCATCCTGGTGCCGGTGTTCGATGACGAGGGCAGGCATCGGTTCACGTTGCTCAGCAAAGCCCACCTGTCCGACATCGGAAACGCGGAGCCGACCCCGTACTCGGCGATGGCCCGGGATGTGTACGAGGAGGGCGCCGTGATCATGCCGTGCGTCAAGGTGCAGAGCGACTACCAGGACATCGAGGACATCATCCGCATGTGCCAGGTGCGGATCCGCGTGCCGGGCAAGTGGAAGGGCGACTACCTCGCGCTGCTGGGGGCGGCCCGGGTGGGCGAGCGGGAGGTCACCAAGCTCGCCGGCGAGGTCGGCTGGGATCGCCTGGACGCGTTCGTGGCGGCCTGGCTGGACTACAGCGAAGGGCGGATGGCGGAGGCCATCAAGCGCCTGCCCAACGGACGTCTGACCATCCACACCCAGCACGATCCCTTCGAGCGCGTACCCGACGGAGTGCCGCTGAAGGTGACCGTTGAGATCACCGACGACCGGATCGAGGTCGACCTGCGCGACAACCCGGATTGCCTGCCGTTCGGCCTCAACCTGACCGAGGCAACTGCGCGGTCGGCGGCGATGCTGGGCGTCATGAACGCGATCAACGGGTACGCACCGGCCAACGCGGGCACCTTTCGCAGGCTGCACGTGCATCTCCGCGAGAACTGCGTGGTCGGCATCCCCAGGCATCCCTGCAGCTGCTCGGTCTCGACCTGCAATCTGCCCGATCGGGTCGGAAACGCGGTGCAGCGGGCGATCGCCGAGCTGGCCGAGGGCTACGGTCTGGCCGAGGTGGGGCTGAGCGTGCCGGCGTCGGTGGGGGTCATGTCCGGGACACGACCGCCGCCACGGCGACGAGCCGTTCATCGATCAGCTGGTGCTGGCGTTCACCTGCGGCCCGGGCGGGCCGGTGGCCGACGGCTGGCTGACGCTGGGCGGGATCGGCGACGCCGGCGTGCTGCAGTGGAACTCGATCGAGATCGACGAGCTGCGCTTCCCGGTCAGGATCGAGAGTCACCGGATCGAGACCGACACCGAGGGCGCCGGATTCCGCCGCGGCGCGCCGTCTGCCTCGATGGAGATGACGCCGACGGTGGGCGAGTTCGAGTTCATGTACCTCAGCGACGGCACCATCAACCCGGCGCTGGGTGCCCGCGGCGGCGGTCCCGGCGCCACCGCCTGGCAGGGGCTCAAGGATGCCGACGGTGTCCACGAGTTGGATCTGTGCGCCCGCATCTGGCTGCGCCCGGGAACGTCGCTTTGGTGCCGCTGCTGCGGCGGTGGCGGGTACGGCGATCCGCTCGATCGTGAGCCCGGCCGGGTCGAGAAGGACGTGCGCGAAGCGATCGTGACCAGGGAACGGGCCGAAGCCGTCTACGGGGTCGTGTTCGACGGTGATGGGCGGGTGGCCGAGGCTGACACGTCGGCGCTGCGCGCTTCGCTGCGGGCTGCCCGTGAGAATGAATCCAAGGAGACCACATGAAAGCTGCCGTGATCCGCGAGGTGGGCGATGCCTCGGTGTTCAAGATCGAGGAGGTCGCCGACCCGGTGGCTCAGCCCGGCGAGGTGGTGGTCGATCTGCGGGCGGCTTCAGCCAACCGCCGCGACCGCGCTATCCGCGCCGGGGTGCTGCTTCCGCGCGCGATCGGCGGCCAGAGTGAGGGGCAGGCGAGCTTCCCGATGGTGCTCGGCTCCGACGGCGCGGGGGTCGTCTCGGAGCTGGGAGAGGGCGTCAGCTCGGTTGCCGTCGGTGACGAGGTCGTGATCAACCCCAGCCTCAACTGGGGAGACAGCGACGAGTCGCCCGGTCCCAACTGGGAGACGCTGGGGGTGCCGCGCCAGGGCACGTACGCGGAGCGGATCGCGGTGCCGGCGGCGTTCGTGGCTCCCAAGCCCGGTCGGCTGTCGTGGACCGAGGCGGCGGCGATCCCACTCGCGGGCCTGACGGCCTGGAGGGCGGTTGTGACCAAGGCCCGGATCAGCGCCGGTGAGCGGGTGCTGGTGCCCGGCGTCGGCTCGGGCGTCGCGACCTTCGTGGTGCAGCTGGCCCAACGACCGCGGGGCGGAGGTGGTGGTCACCTCGTCGTCACGGAGAAGCTCGACCGGGCTCGCCAGATCGGCGCGGCCGACGGGCTGCTCTACACGGATGACGATTGGGCCGATCGGGTGGGGACGGTCGACGTGGTCATCGACAGCATCGGCGAGCCGACCTGGTCGGTGCTGGGGAAGTTCCTGCGCCCCGGCGGGCGGATGGTGAACTACGGCCGCACCGGCGGATCGATCGTGTCGATGGACATCGGCAAGTTCTTTCACGCCCAGTGGACGTATCTGGGCACCGCCAATGGCAGCCCGGCGGAGTTCAGCGCCATGATCGAGCACATCGACGGCTCCGACTGGCACCCCGTGATCGACTCGGAGTACCCGCTCAGCGACATCTCCGCCGCCCACGTCCGGCTCGAATCCCCCGAACGCTTCGGCAAAGTCACGGTCGCCATCGGTGAATAACGGTGCCAGGCACCGTTATTCACGTTCATGATAATTGTGCCAGGCACCAATTATTCATGCGAAGGAGAGGGCGAATGATCGCGAATCGGATTCGCGTCGCGGATCTTCCGGGCAGTGTCAGCGCATCATCCTTTGAAGGCCACGAGCATGGCGCGACTGTGTCGTTTTTCCTCAGCCGAAACCTGCCGGGTACCGGTCCGGGGCTGCACACCCACCCATACGACGAGACCTTCATCGTCGAAGACGGCGCCGTCACCTTCACCGTCGGCGACGAGACGGTCGAGGCGACCGGCGGCGACATCCTGGTAGTGCCTGCGGGCACGCCACATGGGTTCGTCAACTCCGGCTCCACGCCGCTGCGGCAGATCAGCATCCATCCGGTCGCGCATATGGAGGCCGAATGGCTGGACTAGCGGCGGCTGCTCGGTGAGGGAGATCGCGTTCACCGGCGGTCGGATCCTGACCATGGACGATCGGTTGCCGCAGGCAGAGGCGGTGCTGATCCGCGGCGGGCGGGTGGCTGCCGTCGGCAGCGATCACGACGTGCGCGCGGCAGCGAGTTCGGCGTGTCACTTCGAGGATCTGGCGGGCCGGTATGTCATCCCCGGGATCGTGGACGGCCACTGCCACCTCGAGCTGACCGCAACGCATCTCGCATACGCGGTGTCGTGCCATCTCTCGACTCACCCGTCGATCCTCGCCATCACCGCTGCGCTTGCCACTCGCGCCGGTGAGACGCCGCCGGGGGAGTGGGTGATCGGCCGGTCTGACTTCGGACTTCCGTTGTACGTCGAGGAGCGCAGGGCGATCGAGCGCGACGATCTGGACGCCGCCGTTCCCGACCATCCCTGCGTGGTGTTCTCGGGACTTCACCTCTGTAGCCTGAATACGGCGGCGCTGCGGCTGTGCGGCCTGCTTGACGGCAGTGCGGTGCTTCCCCGGGGTGCCGCCGTCGACGTGCCCAGCGGGCGGGCCAAGGAGATCTGGGACTGGCTGCCGTTGCCGACGTTCGGTCGCGAGCGGATCGCAGCGGCGATTCGCGACGTCGGCCGCGAGCGGTGGACATCGCGAGGGGTGACCACGATCGCCGAGCTTCCGTTCACGCTCGACGGGATCGGTGCGATGCAGGATCTGCGGCGCCGAGACGAGCTGCCGGTGCGCCTGGGTCTGTGGCTGCAGGTACCGCGTTTCGGCATGCCCGATACCGCCGCCGGTGCCGGCTTTGAGACCGGGTTCGGGGACGAGTGGCTGCAGCTGGGTGGGATCAAGCTGTTCGTGGACGGCATCGGCTGCGACATCTGGGGCGCCCCGGCAGCTCGATCTCAAGTGGACACAGGACGAGCTGGATGCGGTCGTGCTCTCGGCCCATCGCCGACGGCTGCAGCTGTGGATGCACGTGGCGCCGACGATCGAGGCGGCGGAGATGGCGCTGACCGCCGTCGAGCGCGCCCAGGCGGCGTCGCCCCGAGCCGACCATCGCCACCGGATCGAGCACGTCGGCGACCTCTCGCCCCGGCCGGCGTTGCTCGAGCGGATCGCGGCGGCGGGGGTGATCCCGGTGACCACCCCGCAGTTCACCTACAGCTACGGCGACCTGGCGCCGGCCGAAGCGGCCACGCCACTTCGCAGCCTGCATGCGCTGGGCTTTCGCCCGCCCGGGAACTCGGACGCCACCGGTACGCAGGTCGAGGCGCTCAACCCCTGGCACTCGATCTGGTGCGCGCTTGCACATCTCTCCCGCGGCGGCGTTGCGATCGAACCCGAGGAGACGATCGACCTGGCCGCGGCGCTTCGGATGTTCACCCGCGACGCCGCGGTCGCATGTCACATGGACGATCGAGGCATGCTGGCGCCCGGTCTTCTGGGCGACTTGGTGGTGCTCGGTGCCGACCCGTTCCAGACGGCGCTCGCCGACCTGCCCGACCTACCCGTGGACATGACGGTGATCGGCGGCGAGCCGGGGTGAATAAAAGGTGCCTGGCACCTTTTATTCACGCCTGCGGTCGTGGTGCTCGATGCACTCCCAGTCGAACTCCACGCCCAGGCCGGCACCTTCGGGTGCGTGGGCGACGCCGTTTTCGAGGCGCAGCCCGCCCGAGATGAACTGCCTGGTCGGCCAGTAGGGGCTTTCGGGCTCGAACATCTCGACCGCACACGCCCACGGCCACGCGCAAGCGCAGTGGATGTGAACCTCGGGGTAGGCGTGGGGCGACACCGTCAGTCCGCTCAACTTGGCGTACGCCGACATCCGCGACCAGGCGCCGATGCCGCCCAGCGTGGTCGCATCGGTGCGGGCGACGTCGATGGCGCGGCTATCGATCAGCCGGCGCAGCACCTGCTCGTCGGTGATCTCGTCGCCGACGCCGATCGTGAGGCCTGACTGTTCGCGCAGCTCGCGACACGGCTCCCACGCCTCGGGCGGCATCGGATCCTCGAGCCATGCCAGGTCGAGATCTGATCCCCAGCCGTCCAGCTCGCGAATGGCATCGGCACTGGTGTCCCAGCACCAGTGGGTATCCACCACCAGCCCGCATTCCGGCGGCATCGACGCTCGCGCCGCGGTGATCACCCGCCGGGTCAGCTCGGGGGTGGGGGTGCGGGCGATCTTGAGGTAGCGGTACCCCTGGGAGGCGAGGTCGCCGAGCTTCGCGCCGACCGCCTCGGGGGTGGTGTCGGCGGTCAGGTAGCCGCCCACCATCACCACCGGCACCTGCGATCGGGCGCCCCCCAGGAGCCGCCATAGGGGAGTGTCGAGGCGGTGGCCCTTGACGTCCCAAAGTGCGATTTCGACCAGGCTCAGCGCTCGTTTGACCATTCCGACTCGTGACGGCGCCGCCAGGGCTGCGTAACAGTCGCCCATGCGCTCACCGATCAGATCGCTGTCTCGCCCGATCAAGAGGGGCGCCACCGACTGCTGGATGAACGCATCGGAGGGGAGCTCGCGCGACAGCGCAAACGCGTGGCCGTGGAGCCCGGCTTCGGTGGTGACGCGCACGCACAGGAAGTCGCGGCTGGTGATCGTCGACTGGCCGAGCAGGATCGGGCTCGCCAGCGGAAACACGGCCCGAATCGCCTCGACGTTGGCTATGGGATCGAGGATTGTTGTCCTCCAAAAATTCCGTATCGTGAAATGTCCAACTGCCTTAGGGTCGCGACCGTAGCACACCCCCGATTCGGGATCAAGAGCCGGTTTGGAAGGGATGGTTGACACCCGCGCGTGAGTGTGATTATGTCGCCTCCCTGCGATGTATCCGAATCAAGATTCCACATCGTGAAAAGTTCCACCACCACGCCCATCCGTTCGGTCGAAAAGGCGCTGGCGGTGCTGCGATACGTCTCCGATGCGCCCGACGGTGCCCGCGGTTCGGACGTGGCCGCGGCCTGCAACCTGCCGGCGGCCACGGCCCACCATCTGCTGGACACGTTGCGGACGTCGGGCTTCCTGTCCAAGGATTCGCACCGCCGGTATCGCATGGGACCGGAGGTGGGCGCGCTGGCCGAGGCCTTCATGCGCCAGACGCACCTGCCCGAGTCGCTCATGACGGCGCTGCGCGACCTGGCCGAGCACACCGGCGAGACGGCCTACGTGAGTGGGTGGATGCACGACGACGTGATGGTGCTGGCCACGGTGGAAGGGTCCCAGGCCGTACGGGTCGCAGGGCTTCATCGCGGCTCGCGGGGAGAGGCCCATGCCCGCGCCTCGGGCAAGGTGATGCTGGCCTACGCCTCCACCGACGTCGTCGAGCGGTATCTCAGTACCCATGACCTCAAGGCGATGACCCAGCACACGCTGACCGACAAGGACGAGCTGCGATCCGAGCTGGCAGCGATCCGCCGCCGGGGGTACGCGATCGATCGGGAGGAGTACGCCGAAGGCGTCTCCTGCGTCGCCGCTCCCGTTGATGAGGCGACGGTGTCGCGGTTTTGGCGTACACGGTGTCTGCCCCGTGGGATCGCTTTCGGCGACACCAGCGCGCGCTCATCGACGCCGTCCTCGACGCAGTTCACGCGAGCCATCACGAATCACCCGCCTAGATAGCACGGGAAGGAGCACGGATGTCCAGCCCAGAATCAACACCCCACCCGACACAGGTCACTGAGGGTGGCCTGTTCGCGCGAAACGCCACCGGGATGGTGCGCGAGGTTTCGCAGCTGTCGGCTTCGATCGTCAACTTCATCCCGGGATGTCCCACGCAGGCGCTCGCCGCCGGCCTGTTCTTCGCGTTTGCGGCGTTCCCCGGCGGAAACTTCCTGCTCGGCCTGGTGCTGGTCGCACCGATGGTGCTGTCGTTTGCGTTCGCGTTCGGCCTGATGTCGAGCGCGATGCCGCGATCCGGCGGCGACTACGTGATCGTCAGTCGCGTGCTGCATCCAGCGGTGGGCATGATCTCGTCACTCTTCACGAACTTCGCAAACATGCTCTCCAACGCCTTCTTCGGGATCGCGTTTGCCACCATCGCCGTTGGTCCCGGGCTGATCATCGTCGGGCTGATCGGTGACAGCGGTACGCTCGTGCGCTGGGGCACCACGGTCGAGACCAGCTCGAACTGGCAGTTCATCCTGGGCGCGGTGATGATGCTGATCGGTGTGATGATGCTGGCCGGCGGATGGTCGTGGGCGCTCAAGTGGCAGAACGGCATGTTCGCATTGGCGATGGGCGGGTTGATCTTCGCCGGCCTGATCGCGCTTTTCACGTCACACTCGGCGTTCATCTCGAACTTCAACGACTTCGCCCGGCCGTTTACGCACCAGAACGACACCTACCACGGCGTGATTACCACCGCTCAGAAAGCGGGTGTGGATACCGATCCGGCGTTCTCGTTCACGAACACGATCCCGCTGATCGGCGTGCTCGCCGGCTTTGGTATCTACAGCTGGTGGACGGCGTTCATCGGCGGCGAGGTGCGGCAGGCCAGCTCCACCCGCAACGCCCGGAACATGGCGCTTGCCGGGCTGGCGAACCTGGTGTCGGTCGGGATCTTTGCGGTCATCTTCCTGCACACCTTCGGGAGCCCCTTCCTGACTGCCGCCAACGGTGGAGGCATGCCGGCCGCGATCCCCTCGCCGCCGTTTTACTTCTTCCTGGCGGCCGCGTCGTTCGGGCACGCCTGGGCGGCTGCACTGCTGGTGCTCTCGGCGGCGGTGTTCTGGCCCCTGATCTACTACATCTCACTGCTGTCGTCGACCCGGTCGACCTTCGCGTGGTCGTTTGACGGGCTGTTGCCGGAGGCCGCGACCCGCCTCAACTCCCGGCGGGCGCCGATGGTCTCGCTGATGGCCTCGCTGGTGGTGTCGCTGGTGTTCCTCTACTGGGGCACGCACTCCGCGACGTTCCTGCAGGTGTTTGTGTACGCCACGCTGTTCGCGCTGATCGGGATGATGCTGGTCGGCCTGTCGGCGCTGGTGTTCCCGTGGCGGCGGCCGGAGATGTACCGCGCGTCGGTCACCAGCCGCACCTTCCTCGGCATCCCGGTGGTGTCGATCGCCGGTGCCGGCTCGGTGCTTTCGGGGATCATCCTCTACTACATCCTCCTGCACTATCCCGCGTTCGGGATTGTGAATCGCCAGAAGTTCGTGCTGGTGGCGCTCGGAGTGATCGTGTTCGGAGTGATCTATTACGCAATCGCCCGTGCCGTTCGCGCCCGCGATGGCGTTGATATAACCCGGACGTACGCAGAAATTCCGCCGGAGTAGGAGGCCGCTTGACCCAGTTCGAGGCGACATCAACCGGGGGCGGGGAAGCTCTCGATCTGCACCGGGCTGCCCGCGAGCATCTGTGGCTGCCGTTCTCCCCGCCCGGCCTCCAGGGCCGCGGTGCGGAGGACATCCGGATCATCGACCGGGCCGAGGGCACCCGCATCTGGGACAGCGAGGGACGGGAGTACATCGACGGGATCTCGGCGCTGGAAGCGATGATCCTGGAGCAGGGCGACGAGGGAATCATCACCGCGATCGCCGAGCAGGCCAGGCAGCTGACCTTCCTGGACGTGTTTCGGTGGGCGGCGCCGGTGCAGATCGAGCTGGCCGAGCGCCTGACGTCGCTGGCGCCGGGAATGCAGTACGCCCACTTCGTGCCCGGCGGGGCCGAGGCGGACGAGGTCGCGATCAAGATCGCTCGCCAGTATCACCACCTCCGCGGAGATCCCCACCGGATGAAGGTGATCACCCGGCAGGGGTCGTTCCACGGGGTCACGCAGGGCGCGATGGCACTGGACGGCGGGTACTTCGCGTCGCGCAACGTGATCTACGACGGTGGCCTCAGCTGGGGCCGCACCGCCCCCGCCCCGGCGTGTGAGAAGTGCGACTTCGGCAAGGCCTCCCGGCATCTGGCCTGCGTCCACAGCATCGAGCGGCTGATCGTGGCGGAGAGTCCTGAGACGGTGGCGGCGGTGGTGGTCGACCCCATGGGCAGCGCGATCGCGGTGGCCTGCCCGCCGGATAGCTATATGCGCGACCTGCGGGCGGTGTGCGACGAGTACGGCGTGCTGCTGGTGGCCGACGAGATCATCACCGGGATCGGCCGCACCGGGCGCTTCCTGGCGACCGAGTACTCGGGCATCGTGCCCGACTTCATCACGCTGTCCAAGGGCCTCACGTCGGGGTACTTCCCGATCGCGGCGACGCTGATCGCCGGCCATGTCGCCGACACGTTCACCGAGAACGATCAGGCGGCGTTTCGCCACGGGCACACCTACGCCGGGCATCCGCTGGGTGCCGCCGCGGCGATGCACGTGCTCGACCGGGTGTGCTCGGAGCGGTTGTGGGAACGGGCCGAGGCCAGCGGCGAGCGCTTGCTGGAAGGGCTGCGCTCGCTCAGCCACCACCGCTTCTACTGGGATGCCCGCGGCCGGGGCATGCTGCTCGGCCTCGAGATCGTCAAGGACGGGGCCACCGGCGAGGACTTCCCCGATCCCATTGCCGCCGGGGGCGAGTTGCGGGCACGCTGCCGCGACCTCGGCTTGATCTGCTCTGATCCTGCATCCGGGCAACATCCTGTTCCTGGCCCCGCCGCTGGTTACCAGCGACGCGCGACATCGACCGGATCGTGGAGATCATCGATCAGGCCCTAACAGAGATGGAAGCTAGGTGAATAAAAGGTGCCAGGCACCTTTTATTCATTACTTACCGGTGGGGCAGGGGAAGAAGATCTTGCCGTCGAGGTCGACGTCGAGCTTGGCTGCTGAGAAGCCGTAGCTGGGTGCATAGACGGCGTTGCAGTAGGCGGCGTAGCTCTTGCGCCCGGCGCAGCTGCTGCCGGGATTGCACACGAAGTGATCGTCGCCGTACTCGATCTCGCCGACCCACTTGCCGGTCGGCTGGGCCGAGGTGGTGTCGGTGGTGAAGTCGTCCCAGCCGCACGGCGTCGCGCCGCCCACGGCGGTGCAGGTGATCCCCAGGTGGCTGGTCCCGGCCAGGCTGGACGAGAAGCATTCGTCGTACACGTAGCACTCCTCCACCACCGCCCCGTCGGTGTAGCGGCGGCCCCACGAGCTGAGGTAGGCGGAGTTCTTCCACATCACCGTCATGCCGTGGCGGTGGATCAGGTTGTCGGCGAAGGCCAGGTAGTTCTGGGCGTCGCCGGGGGTGAGATGAAATCCGCTGGTCGAGGCGGGATCGAAGCTATCGATGTCGTCCAGCTCGACCGCGTCGAATCCCTTGGCGGCACACATGCTGATGCGCTCGTTCAGCATCGGCTTGAGCGCGTTCAGCTGGCGGAAATCGACCCACCGCTCGTTGGCGTAGCCGTAGTAGATCTTGCCCAGCGTGCGGTTGGGGAAGAGGTGCGCGTCGGGCCGGTAGTTCTCCCAGGCGAGGTCGAGATAACAGACCGCCCCCGGGTGGGCGAGCGTGTTCGCCTGCCAGCTGGTGTGGATCTGCTTCAGCTCGGCTGCCGTGGTCAGGAACCCGTCGATGTCATAGATGTCGACGGCGCGCGCGCCGGTGCGCTGCAGTGGTGTCACCCGTCCGATCTGCCAGTCCCACCGCATCGGATGACCGGTGCTGTCGAGGTGCTGGGGATACCAGCAGCTGCCGCTGGGCGTGCACGGCTGGGGATTGGGCAGCGCCACCACCTGCCAGCCGAACGACCTGGTGGTGGTGCCGGCGTGGTTCGAGGTGCGCACCTGCACCCGGTGGGCGCCGAGTGCCAGCGTCCCGGTGGCGAACACGCGGCCGGCGGGCAACGGCTTCCACGCTGCGGAGTCGACCCGGTAGGTGACGGTGGGGACGCCGTCGGCCTGGGCATAGTGCGCCGGGGAGATCTGGAACTGTTCCTGGTTTGACCCGGTGCGGGGCTCGGGCGTGCCGTTGATGAAGCCGCTGGTGGGCGCCCGCCCGGCGGCGTACCGCGCCACCTTGGCGGAGGTGGTGGTGGTCACCGAGGCGTGCACGATCTTGAAGGTGAACGTGGCCGGGTCGGTCTCGATCACCTCCCTGGCAGTCACGGTCAGACGCAGGTGGCGGCCGGTGTCGGCGTGGCCGACGATGTAGCGGGCGGCGGCATACGGCGTTGCGGTGCTGTCCGCGGCGGGGACGCAGGTGCCGGTGGGAGTGGTGCACGCCCGCCAGCTGTAGCCCACCTCGAAGCTGAGCACCCGGTCGCCCGGCGGCAGCGCCGCATGGTGCCAGGTGAGCCCCTGGGCGGTGACGACCGCGCCGTCGCGAAGCGTGCCGTGGATCCGCAGCGTCCCGGTGGCGGTGGGACGCCCGATCTGGCCGGTCGCCGCCGCGGCGCTGCCCGCGACTGCGAACAGGAGCACTCCCAGCGCGGCCACGGTCGCGCACATCACGATTCGACCCAGCACCCGAGAGATGATACCGAGCCTCAGGAAGTCTCGTTGGCCAGGGTGACGGTCACCGTTCGCGGGGTCGTGCCGCGGTAGACGGTCAGCGAGATCGTGTCGCCCGAATGCTTGTGCGCGATCGTCTGCACCAGGGTGCCGAAGTCCTTGATCGGGTGCCCGTCGACCGCGGTGATCACGTCTCCGCCGAGCGGGAGCGGCTGGCCGTTGATGGTGGCGGTGGTGGTGCCGGCCTTGAGGCCCGCCTTGGCGGCCGGCGAGCCGGGTACCACCTTGGTGATCAGCACGCCGTAGGGGAGCTTCAGGTTGAGCGCGTTGGTGAGCTGACTGCTCAGCTCAACGCCCTCGATGCCGAGGTAGGTGTGCGTCGCCTTGCCGTTGTCGATCAGCTCCTGGGCGATCTGCTTGGCCGTGTTGATGGGGATGGCGAAGCCGATGCCGATGCTGCCCGCCGACTCCGACTGGCTGCCCGTCAGGATCTGGGAGGTGATCCCGATCACCTGGCCGTCGGCATCGATCAGCGGCCCACCCGAGTTCCCGTGGTTGATGGCCGCGTCGGTTTGGATCGCGCCGTAGATGGAGACGCCCTGCTTCAGCGACTGGATCTGACGCGACACCGCAGAGACGATCCCGCTGGTGATGGTGCGGTCCTGGCCGAGCGGGTTTCCGATCGCGACCACCGGAGATCCCGGCTGGACCTTCGCCGAGTTGCCCAGCGGCAGCGGGTGGAGCACCGTCGGCGGCACATTCACCTTGACCACGGCCACGTCGGTGGAGGGATCGGTGCCGACCACGGTGGCCGGAAACGTCTGCCCGTTCGAGAATCCCACGCGCACGTTCTTTCCGCCGAGCACGACGTGGGCGTTGGTCAGGATGTCACCGCTCTTGGAGATCACAAATCCCGATCCAAGTACGGATGCGTTCTCCGTCGTCGGGGCGCCGAACGGGTCGAGCGGATTGACCACCTTCTGACCCTGGGTGTCGGTCACGACCACGACCCCGGGGGCTTCATGCTTGTAGATCTGCTGCGCGGACAGGCCCAGGTTCGTCTCTTGGGCGGCGGCCTGGACGACGGTCACGTGGCGTTCGACGGTCTTCCCGTGACCAGGCTCGACCAGCACCATCAGCCCGGCGCCGATCGCCCCGGCGACTGCCAGCGAGATGATGAAGATCGGACGCGTGATTGCCACCTCGGCGAACCTCCTGACCCGGTGAGACGTTGGGCAACGGCCGCTCCACGGACGTTAGGCGCAAAGAATTGGCGTGAGATTGCGATCGCCGGGCAGGCGGTGATCAGTCGATCACGCGGCGCTTGAAGTTCTGCACTCCCAGCCACAGGAACAGCGCGCAGAAGCCGATCAGCGCGGGGTAGACGGCCCACAGGGACATGTGATTGGACGAGGTCAGCGCCGCGCGGAAGCCCTCGTTGATGTAGATCAGCGGGTTGATCAGCACCAGGATCTGAAGCCAGTGCAGACCGTCGATCGTGACCGGTGCCAGGGCCGTCCACGAGTAGTAGGTGCCGCCCAGAAACGTCAGCGGGAGAATGATGATGCCGAACAGCAGCGGCACCGATCGAGGGTCGAAGATGGTGCCGAAGGTGAGGCCCAGCGCCGAGCAGGTGACGCAGGCAAGCGGCGTGATCGTGATCAGCACCAGCCAGTGCACCTGCAGGTTGATGTGGATCGCGCTGGAATGCACGACCGCGGCGATCGGGAACACGATCACCGCGGCCAGCAGGCCCTGGAGGGCTCCATAGAGCACCTTCTCGAGCGCCACCAGCGCCACCGGCATCGGTGCCAGCACGCGATCCTCGATCTCCCTCGTGTAGCCGAACTCCTGCACCATCGGCAGGGCGACCGCCTGGATCCCCTGGAACATGATCGAGAGGCCGACCACCCCCGCCACCAGGATGGTCGCGAACTCGGACTCGCCGGCCGCGCCGCCACGCCCGCCGACGCCGGTGCCGATCGTGGGGAAGACGTACAGGAAGACGAAGCACAGAAGCAGCGGCTGGACGATGGTGCGCGGCACGAACTGCTTCAGGTTCTTGCGCAGCACCACCAGGTCGCGCAGCAGCAGCGCGCCGAATGCGACCCGACTCGACTTCATGGTTGAGCGGGTCGCGAACATCAGTCGCGCAGCTCCTTGCCGGTGAGCTTGATGAAGACGTTCTCGAGCGTGGGCGGCGCGACCTGGACGTCGCGCACCGCGACGCCCGCGTCCTCGGCGGCCGAGATCACCCGGATCAGCACCCGATCGGTACCGCGCACGGCGAGGTGGACGAGACCTTCCAGCGTGGTCGCCGAGTCGACGCCGTCGACATTCTGGTGGAGGATCTCGGCGAGCGCGTCCAGGTCGCCGTCGGCGGTCACGGTCACGATCGTGTCGGCTCCCACCGATTGCTTGAGCTGCTCCGGGGTGTCGAGCGACAGGATCTTGCCGTGATCCATGATGCCGATGCGGTCGCACAGCTGGTCGGCCTCCTCCATGTTGTGCGTCGTCAGCACCACCGTCTGGCCCTCGTCGTGCAGGCTCTCGACGATCTCCCACAGGCCGATGCGGCTCTGCGGGTCGAGGCCGGCGGTGGGCTCGTCGAGAAACAGGATGGCGGGCTTGTGCAGCACCGCCCGGGCGACCATCAGCCGCTGCGCCAGGCCGCCGGAGAGCGCCATCACCGGCGCCTTGGCGCGCTCGCTGAGGCGAAACATCACCAGCAGCTCGTCGGCGGCGGTCCGCGCGGCGGCGGCGCCCATACCGAAGAAGCGGCCGTGAAAGTAGAGGTTCTCCCACACCGTCAGCGAGCGATCGAGGGTGTTTGTCTGGGACACCACGCCGATCAGCTGCTTGGCGATCGCCGGGTGCTTGACCACGTCGACCCCGCCCACCAACGCCTGGCCCGAGGTCGGGATCACCCGGGTCGTGAGCATGCTCGCGGTGGTGGTCTTGCCGGCGCCGTTCGGCCCGAGTAGGCCGAAGATCTCGCCCCGCGGTGACGGTCAGGTTGAGCTCGTCGACCGCCGCCACGTCGCCCGTGTAGATCTTGGTCAGATCGACCGTTTGGATGACGGCGTCAGCCTCCGCAGCGCCGCCGTTGTTCTCAGCCACGACCGGTGACGATAGCTACTCGACGGGTTCGAGCAGCACCAGTGGGATCTCTCGGTCGGTTCTGGTTTGATACTCGCCGTATCCCGAGTGGGCTGAGGTCACGCGCGACCACAGCGCCGGCCGCTCGTCGGCGGTCGCCACCCGCGCCCGCATCGCCCGCTTGGGCTGCCCAGCGTAGACCACCTCGACGGCGGGATGGTCGCGCAGGTTGAGAAACCATGCGGGGTGCTGGTCGTCGCCGCCGCGAGAGGCGACGATCACGATCGCGTCGCCCTCCGAGATCGGAGAGGTCAGCATCACCGTGCGCGGCCGGCCACTCTTGCGCCCGATCGTGGTCAGCTCGAGCACCGGCATGCCGGCGGCTCGCCAGCCCAGCCGCCCGCCACTCAGCTTGAGCAGGCCACGGTGAACCGTGTTCATCGTCCTCAGCAGGCGGTCGGTCGGCATGGGGGAACGGTACCCGCCTCGCTAGCCGTTCCAGCTGATCTTCTTGATCGGTGCGATGGCCTCGAGCGTATCTGGGCCGTCGATCAGTAAACGGCAGTCAGCCAGCCGATCTTCGGACCAGCGGCCGGTGGTGAGCTCGAGCATCTGGACGCTGCCGGTGGATCCCTGCACCACGACGGCTGCGATCCGGGTTCCGTCCGGTGACCAGTCGAAGTCCCACACCCGGCCGCGAACGGTGTCGATGGTCAGCGCCTTCCCGGGCCGAGTTCCCGACCAGGGAATGATCGCGATCCCGGTTCGGTTGTGGCTCACGGTGCGGATCGCGAGCTGGGAGCCGTCCGGTGCGACTCGCAGCTGGCCGTACTCGATGCCGTGTTCGGCGACGATGCCCTTCTCGGCGAGCTCCGGGCCGGTCCAGATCACGCGCGCGCCATCATTCGCCGACCATGATCGGAGCGCACCGAATCGCATGCGATTTACGACATCGAGGAAGATCACGTGCCCGTCCGGTGACCATGTGGCCACTGCGGGCGTTCTCCACAGGGTGTGCACGTGCCCGGTGTGAGTGTCGACCACCGCGGGGCTGTCCCATGAGACCAGCACGTGCGAGCCGTCCGGCGAGAACGCAAGCGTATCGGGCGGGTTGGTGATGTAGGGCATGTTCACGATCGCCGGCAAGAGCCGGATCCTGCGGCGCAACTTGCCCGTGTCGGAGTCGATCAGCGCCAGGCTCGGGCGGTGCGAGGGCAGCGAGGTGCCGAGCACGATGCCTCCGTCGAACCCGTGCTCGTCCAGCAGCAGTACGGCTACGAGCGATCCGTCCGGCCGATCACGGCCAGTGCGATGGACGAGGGTAACTCCCTGTGGTGCACGAAAGAGCTTCTGGTCAACGCCGCGGTGATCGCGTACGGCCAGCGTCGTTGCGTCGTTCGTGACGTAGGCGTCACGATCACCTGACGGAGACCAGGAGTTCCCCCCGCCCGGCACGATCGCCTTCGGCATCGCCGTTCCATCGGCGCAGGTCGCGCCGCCGACGAAGACGATCGGGTGGTCGGTGCCGTCATGGCATGGCCCCGGCGGTACGGGCGACACCGTGGCCGAGGAGGCGGGTGGGACGCCGCGTGATCGCTCAATTCGCATGCGCTGCCAACCAGCACGCAAGCACCGAGGACGATCGCGGCCGAGACTGAATGTATGAGTGAGGTGTGCATGCCCACACCCTGAGCGGCGGCCTCATTCGTCGCATCGGGGAGATCCCTCTGCGACCTCCGCGCCGGTCAGCACATGCGGCCTGGAATCATCTCGCGGCGTAGTAGGGGTCAGCCGCCCACGCTTTGTAGGCGGTGAGTGTGGCCGGTGTTGTCGTGATCCGCCAGTCCCAGCCGCGGGCGGCGTTGTCTTGGTCAAACCAGACGACTCCGGCGACGTCGGGGAGGTGTTTGAGTGTTCGGCGGAGCGAGGTGATCCAGTTCGTTTTGTTGGGTTCCAGCGCGGCGGTCTCGGCGATCATGATCGGCTTTTTGGTGTGGTAGTCGTTGTAGATGCCCATGAAAAGGCTCAGGGGGGTGCGGTCTGCGGAGCCGCCGTGGTTGTATCCGTCGGCGGCGACCCAGTCGACGTAGTGATCGCCGGGGTAATAGGCGGTCCATGCGGTGCGAGTCCGGCGGGTTGGTCACAGCGTTGGGGCTCAGACCCACACGACGTTGGTTGCGCCGTGGCTTGGAGACTGTCCACATATGCCGCCAGCCGTCGACGAACCCGATGGGGTCGCCTGAGTAGTTCGCAAACCACGAACCGTTGAACTCCTGAAACGGGCGAAAAAAGACAGGCGCGCCGACCGAGCGAAGGGCGGCAGCGAGCGAGCGGAGGTACGCGTCTGGCTGCCGTCGGTGATCGCCGCCCACCCTGGGAACGGCCGTCGGCCGCCGGCTGTCGAGCAGCGGTGGCGGCCGTTGGTGATGTCCCAGCGAGGGTGGAGACGGGCGCGGCGTCACCGAAGCCGATCACGAGTGCATCGATCGCATACGTGCGATCAAGCAGCGTCTCGCGGGGCGCACGCCGCTTTGTGTCCAGGTCGCGGCCGGGTGCACGTAGCCCCGAAAAGGACGCCCTCGGCGGGGACGAGTGGCCCAGAAACACGCGCGGGGGAGCAGGCACCCGTAACGCCAAGCTTCGTTGCGATTGACCGGGCGCCGGCCTGGTCGATTGCCTGCACCTGGAACGTGTACACGGTCGAACAGGCCAGCCCAGTGAGCGTCATGACGTCGCGCCGTGAACCGTCTTTTGGTAGGCGTAGTCGAGATCCACGTTGTACAGCATGGTGCCCACTCCGGTGGACGCCTTCCATGTCAACGTGGCCGTGGTCGGAGTCACTGTGATCGACGTGATCGTGGGCACGCTCGGCCTCGGCGCAGCGCTTGATCGCTCCACACACGCAACGATGACGAGCACGCATGCCAAGCACCCCACAACACCGAGAGACCGCCCAAGACCCCACACACGGACCATGTCGGCGCGAAAGACGCAAGAGTGGACGAGCTTACGGGTGATTTGGTCGACGATGTCCGGGGGGAAGCGTGTCGGTCAGGGATCGCATCGCGCTGATTCCCGGACGGTTCGGTGTGACGTGGCAACCAGGTGCTAAGGGCGGCGCCAGGCACCGTTATTCACGCCGATTCAGCTAACGGTAGGTGCTCCGCTGCGTGTCGTCGCCGGAGCCCTCGCCCGCATCCCACCCATCGAGCGGCTCGTCGACCTCGTAGTGGCCGAGGTACCAGATCTCCTTGCCCTCGCGCATCCGTCGCAACATGCGCTTTCGCCATGCCTCGGACCCGGCTCCGTAGGGAATCGGCCGCTGACTCGCTTAGACTTGCGCGCTCGCGACCGAGGCTTCCGATGCGGTTGCTGCTTCCGCGGCGAGGCGACCGCGCGTCTCCGCCACGGCGAGCACCACGAGGATCACGAGCACACACGCCGCGATGGCCAGCGATGGGAGTACCAGTCCCAATGGTGCGAGCGCAACCATGGCGACCGCCGCCAACACCCGTTTGCGGCTGACGTTGCCGATCATGCGCAGTCGAAACAGGGTGTGGCCCATGAGGTACAAGACCGGCCCGCCCAGGATCACGGCCAGCTCGACGCCCGAGGGAGTCGCTCCGGGGTGTGCGATCACGATCTCGTCTCCCACGGCCACGACGATGATGCCGGCGATGATCGGTATGTGCAGGTAGGTGTAGGCGTCGCGGGCGAGCCGGCCTCGCTCGTCGGACCGAGACAGGAACCGCTGCGCGCGCCAGCCCACCTCGTCGAAATACAGCCACCACAGGGCGGCGGACGACGCGAATGCCGACCATCAGCGACGTCCCGATCGGCAGGTCGAGCACGAGCGAGGATGCGGTCGCCCCGGTGACGACGATCGACTCGCCCAGCGCGATGATGATGAAGAGCTGGAACCGCTCGGCAAAGTGGGCGGTTTCGATCTCCCACTCTGTGGTCATAGACCGGCCCAGCCGTGGCGTCCAGTAGCCGACCGTAGGCCCGACGTAGTCGACCACCAGCGCCGCGATCCACAGCCACGTGCGAGCACCCGATGCCGCGAATCCGCCGGCCAGCCACAACGCTCCGGCGGCCAGGCTCCAGATGAGAATGCGAAGAAAGACGGCGTAGAGTTCGTTGTCGCGTGGGGTCGCGTAGATGTTGAACGCGTTGCGCGCGACCTGGAGCGTGACGTACGAGCAGGCAAACAGCAGCGCCAGCTCACCAAAGGCCTTGGGGATGGCGACAGCCATCATCAGGCTGGCGGCCATCACCACCAGCAGCACCAGCCGCACGTGCACCGACTCGGGATCGAACCAGTTGGTCATCCAGGCCGTGTAGATCCACGCCCACCACACGACCAACAGTAGAAACACCGTCTGGGCGACACCGGTCAGCGTCAGGTGATTGAGCAGCAAGTGGCTCAGCTGCGTCACTGCGAACACGAACACCAGGTCGAAGAACAGCTCCAGCCAGGTCGCGCGTTGCTCCTCGCCCGTGCGCTGGCGGAAGTGATTCGAACCGCTCGACTCCAGGACGATAGCCGAGCTGCGAGCGGCGATTGGGGTGGACGACTGGTCTGCGGCTAGTCCACCGGCGGGTACTCGTCGAACTGCGGCAGGTCGCCGGTGATCTCAAACCACGCTGCTTTCGAGCCCGCGACGGAACACAGGCGCAGTACCCCGCGTGGCTCAGCGCAAACCGGCGGCAGCGGCCGATGAGAAACGCCGGCCGGCCGGGTCTACCTGAAGAATGCGAGTTCGGATCAAGACCGGGAGGTCGAAGGTGTCTTCATCGGTGCTCTACATGTCGATGTCGCTGGACGGGTACATCGCAGGCCGAACGACGGGCCGGACAATCCCGGTGGTGACGGCTTCACGCGGTTGCACGAGTGGTTCGTCACGCCGGACGGGAGTTCAGACGGCCGTCCGGACCAGCCGGGGAGCTGTACGACGAGTGGAACGCGACCGGTGCGGTGCTGGTGGGCGGCGGACAGTGGAGCAGGTCGATCACTGGAAGGGTGATCATCACGGTGTCCCGATCTTCGTGCCCAGTCACCGGCCGCCCGGGCCGACAGTCGCCGAACTATCCGCTGGTGACGTACGTGGCCGATGGGATCGCCAGCGCGATGGCGCAGGCGAAGGCCGCCGCCGGGGATCGGGACGTGATGGTGCATGGCGCCTACACGGCGCAGCGCGCGCTCGAGGCCGGGGTGCTGGACGAGTTACAGATCCACCAGATCCCGGTGCTGTTTGGGGACGGGCGCCGGCTGTTCGAGCTGTCGCCGTCACGGGTCGAGCTGGAGATCGTCCGGGTGATCGATACACCGGAGGCGACCCACATCCGATATCGCGCGTGCGCCTGAGTCTTTCGGGAAGCTCTCGGCCGCCGCCTCGGCCATCCGTTTGATCCGCAAGAGCCGCTGATCCCACGCCGCAGCGAGTTCTCCGAGCGACCGTGCGCTGCTGGTCGAGCCGCTCGACGTCCAGGCGGTAGCGCAGCTCTCGTCCGCGCTTCTCGCCGGTGACGAGGCCGGCCCGAGTGAGCACGGTCAGGTGTTCGCTGACCGCCTGCCGGGTGATCGGCAGGCTGCCGGCGAGCTCAGTCGCGGTCGAGTCGACCGTGCTCGAGCAGCAGGTCGAGCATCTGGCGCCGAGTCGGTTCGGTGACAGCCGCCACCAGCCCCTCGCTGTCGATTGCGGTGGGCGGCATTACCCGGCGACGGTGCTTCGCTGCGTGGGTGCGTAGTCACGCAGACGCTCGGCGATGGTGTCCCAGCCGCTGCTGTGCGAGGTGAAGTAGGTCTGCTTCTCGTCGTCGGATCGATCGATCTTGTCCAGGCCACTCTCGACCAGGTGCAAGCGTGTCGAGTCGCCGCGAGCTTCGAGGGTGAACTCGACCAGAGGCGCGTTTGTCTCGGTGGCCTCATCGCCGTCGTCGTAGCCCCACCGGAACGAGAAGTGGTGGGGCGGATCGACCCGCTCGACTTGGAGATTCGACGACCGTCGGCCGGGTGCGGGCCTTGGCGTCCCAGCCGAGGCGGCCTTCGCCGCCCGGGTCGAGGTCGAACTCGGCGGTGTCGGTGAACCACACGGTGATGTGCTCGGGCTGTGTGATCACGTTCCAGACGACGTCGATGGGGGCATCGATGTCGATCTCTCGCTCTATCCGGTCGGCAGGCAACGCGATCTCCTGACTCGATTTGCAACTTACTGGTTGCGCATGCTATCAAACAGATCGGGAACCGACGGTTGCGCGTGTTCGAACCACGGGAAGGGGGGTCGATGACAGTCGCAGACAAAGCCGCTCCCGCTGTGCTTGCGGGGACGCTCGGGCTGGCGGCAGCATGCTGGGTTGTCGCTGTCCGGCAGATGAGCGGGATGGACATGGGCGCTGCCACCGGCTCGGCTCGTTCTGGTTCTTCGTCGGCGTGTGGGTGGCGATGATGGCCGCGATGATGCTGCCCGGCGCGGCTCCGGCCGTGGCGAGAAGCGTCCGCGCCGGCGGCCGGCTGCGCGACGCGCCGTTGTTCATCGGGTCATACCTCGCCGTCTGGACGCTTGTCGGCGTGGCCGTGTACGCGGTGTACCGGCCGCACGGGTCTCGCATCGCCGGCGCCGTCGCGATCGCCGCGGGCGTGTATGAGCTCACACCGCTCAAGCGGCGACTTCCGCCGGCGCTGCCGGGAGGGCGTGCGCTCGGGGTGGGGGTTTGGGCTCGACTGCGTCGGCTCGAGCATCGGGCTGATGTTGATTCTGGTGGCCTGAGCGTCATGAGCGTTACCTGGATGGTCGTGATCGCGGGTTGGGCCGGCAGCCCAGAAGCTCGTCGCGAACGCCGCTGTGGACGTGCCGCTGGCGCTCGCGCTCGTCGGGACTGGGAATCCTGATCATGCTCGCCTCGTCTGTTCCGGACTGATGCCACCAATGTGAGAGAGAGAAAGGAGAGAAGAGACATGACCGATCACGCCACTGGACATCTGAAGAGTGGCTTGCCGCCCGCCTGGAGCCGCCGAGGCCAAGGCGCTCACGGCGCAGCGACGAGGCGGCACGGCGGCGGCAGGAGCTGCCGTGGGTTCGAATCGACAAGCAGTACCGCTTCGAGACCGACGAGGATGGCATCCCTTGCCACTCTTCGAGGAACGCTCGCAGCTCTGATCTATCACTTCATGTTCGGCGCGACTGCACACGGCCGGGTGTCCGTCTGCTCGGCCATCGCCGACTGGGTTTCGACGGCTCCGTCGTCCACCTCGCCAACCACGACGTCACGCTGTGTGCGGTGTCGAGGGCTCCGCTCCAAGCTGCAAGCGAAAAAGCGGATGGGCTGGAGCTTTCCGTGGGCGTCGTCGGCCGAAAGCGACTTCAATTTCGACTTCCAGGCGGCGACACCGAAGGAACGGGAGTTGTGAGCCGTCGAGAACTTCCGCACCTCGACATGCGACCGGTCGTACCGCCGAGGACAGCTCCAGCGGACGGTTCGCATCCAGCATCGTCGGGACGTACTGGGAGACGTTCAGGCGAGGCCGTGACGTTCGCACTCGAAGACGGCGTCGTCTACCACACCTACTCCGGCATACGCCGGGGCCTGGACGGCCTTGGGGATGTTCCAGTGGCTCGACGCGCGCCGCTCGGTCGCAACGAGACCGGACATGGTGGCAGCGCCACGACGAGACTAGCGAAGAAAGAGCAGCTCTCGATACTTCGGCAGCGGCCAGATCTTGTCGTCGACCAGCCCTTCCAGCACGTCGATGCTCGAGCGCACCAGGTCGAAGCTGGGCCTGACCGTGTCGCAGTAGGCACGGGCGATGGCGGCGGTATCGGTCAGGGCGTCGGCGGCGTCCTTGGCCGCCTTCAGTCCCCGAATCCCTCGGTCAGCCGGTTGGTCTGTTCGGTGATCGGAGTCACCTGCGAGACGACGTTCTGGGCCTCCTGCTGGAGTCCCATGTCATCGAGGTTTCGGTGGGTCTCGCCGAGCCGGTTGATGGCATCGAAGGCGGCGGGGAGCACATGCGTCATGCTGAGTTCCTCCAGCAGGTCGGCTTCGATGGCGATCTTGTTGATGTAGTTCTCGAGCAGCACCTCGTAGCGGCTGTGCAACTCGCGCTGGTTGAAGACACCCTGGGCAGCGAAGACCTTGGCGGCCTCGTCGGAGATCATCGCCTCGAGGGCCTCCGGCGTCGCCTTGTTGTTGGAGAGCCCACGTGCGGCGGCCTCGTCTTCCCATTCCTGCGAGTAACCGTTGCCGTTGAACACGATCCGCTTGACGTCGCTCATGTACCCCTGCAGCACGGCGAGGATGTTCTCCTCGGTGTTGGGGTTGGTCTCCAGCCGTCGTTCCACCTCCTCGTTGAAGGCGGTCAGCTGGTTGGCGACGATGGTGTTCAGAACGGTCATCGGTGCTGCGCAGTTGGCCGATGCGCCGACCGCGCGAAACTCGAAGCGGTTGCCGGTGAATGCGAACGGCGATGTGCGGTTGCGATCGGTCTGATCCTTCGGGATCGCGGGGATCTTGGTCAACCGCAGGTCGATCACGTCTTCGCTCTGGCCACCGTCTGAGGTCAAACCATCGGTCTCGAAGGTGGCGAGCACCTGCTCGAGCAGCGTGCCGGTGAAGATCGAGATGATTGCCGGCGGAGCCTCGTTGGCCCCCAGCCGATAGTCGTTCCCGGAGCTGGCGATGCTTGCCCGCAGCAGCGCCTCGTTGTCGTTGACGGCCTTGATCACGTTGATGAAGAACGTCAGGAACTGCAGGTTCGAGCCGGGGTCATCGCCGGGCGACAAAAGCACCTTGCCGTGGCTGTTGGCCAGCGACCAGTTGCTGTGCTTGCCGCTGCCGTTGAGTCCAGCGAAGGGCTTCTCGCCAAACAGGATCCGGAATCGGTGTTTGATCGCGATCTTCTGCATCAGATCCATCACCAGCAGGTTGTGATCGATCGCAACGTTGGTTTCCTCGAACATGGGGGCGCACTCGTACTGGCCCGGCGCCACCTCGTTGTGACGGGTCACGATCGGAATTCCGAGCTTGAGCGCCTCCAGCTCGAACTCCTTCATGAAGTCCTCGACGCGCACGGGGATCGGAACCGAAGTAGTGATCGTCCATCTGCTGGCCTCTGGCCGACTTCCCGCCGAAAACCGTGCGACCGGCCAAAAGCAGATCGGGGCGGGCGTTGACGAACCGCTCGTCGACCAGGAAATACTCCTGCTCCCAGCCCAGCGTCGAGAACACATGTGTAACCGACTCGTCAAAGTATTTGCACACCCGAGTTGCGGCGACGTTCAGAGCGTGATTTGCCTTGAGCAGCGGCGTCTTGTAGTCCAGCGACTCACCGGTGTATGAGATGAACACCGCGGGGACATACAGCGTCTTGCCGTTCTTCGTCTCGAGGATGAAGGTCGGCGAGGACGGGTCCCAGATGGTGTAGCTCCTGGCCTCGTGCGTGGCCCGCAGGCCGCCCGAAGGGAAGCTCGAGCCGTCCGGCTCACGTTGCACGAACTCGGATGCAGAGAGGCTCTCGATGCCCCGCTTCTCCAGGTTGAGGCTCGGCTTGAAGAAGGCGTCGTGCTTCTCGGCCGACGCGCCCGTCAGCGGGTGGAACCAGTGGGTGTAGTGGGTGACGCCGTTCTCCATCGCCCAGTCGATGATCGCCTTGGCCACCTGCTCGGCGGTGTCGGGGTCGACCGGCTGCTGGCTGAGAATCACGCCCTTCATCCGCTCGTAGGCGGAGTCCGAGACGCGGTCTTTCAACGTGTTCAGAGAGAAGATGTTCTCAGCAAACACCTCGGAAAGTCTCCGTCCATCGGTCTGGAGAGAGTCTCCCGAATCGCGGTTGTGCTGGCCTTGTCCCGACGGCTCACTGGAGCGTCGCTGGAGCGTCGACATGCTGCTGTCCCCCTGGTTTGCGTGCGGCACCCTACCACGGTGTTTGAGTGAAGGCAGGCTTGGTACGTTTGGCCTGTGGTCGTGCCGTGCAGCGCATGCCCGGGGCTCTGCTCGAGCGACCCCAATGCCATCCGTAACGATCCCGGAACATCGACGTGACAAGCTGCACGTAGATGCAGACACCTCGGATGGCGATGCCCAACCGCACTCCCCACGGCTTCCCCAGGTCGCGTCCTGGCTGGTGTGGGCGCTGACGTTGGCTTTGGGGGTTGGTGGCGCCGTCGTCAGCGTGGCTGACGGTCGCCACACCGGTTCATCCGATATCTCGGGGGCGGTGACCGCGCTTTTGAGCTTCCAGCTGATGGCCACGATCGGCGTGCTGATCGTGCGCCGCGAGCCGCGAAACGCGATCGGGTGGATCTTTTCCGCGGCCGCGCTGCTGCTGGCCTGTGGGAGCTTTGGAGCGGCCTATAGCCAGTACGCGCTCGGGTCGACGCCCGCACCTGTGCCGGGTGGAGCCGTCGCTGCCGTTCTGAACGCCGGGTATCTGATGGGGCTGACGTTGTTTGTCTCGTTTGTGATGCTGCTCTTCCCCGATGGTCGTGTGCCCAGCAGACGGTGGCGGCCGGTCGCGTGGTTCGCGGGGCTTGCGCTGAGCCTGCTATGGCTGGGGATGATCTTCGGCCCCGGTGTCCTCGATGCGCCGCGGCCGGTGGACAATCCGTTCGGAGTCGAAGGCGCCCAGTACCTCCTGGCCGCGGGCTTCGCGCTGCCGGTGATCATCGGACTTGGCATCGCCGCCGGCGTCACTCGCTACCGGCACGGAGACCAGCAATCACGACAACAGCAGAAGTGGTTTGTTTCTGCCGTATGCGCCACAGCGGCGTTCTTCCTCGTGTCGCTGCCAATCCAGGCACGCACCGGCTACCACGTCACCGACTTCACCGTACTCGGGGTGTTCGTGCTGATCCCCGTCTCGGTGGGCGTCGCGATCCTGCGCTACCGCCTGTATGAGATCGACGTGATCATCCGAAAGACGCTTGTGTACGCGGCACTGGCCGCGACGCTCGCGCTGCTCTATCTCGGCGGCATCTCACTCATCGGCTGGCTGTTTCGATCCGTTTCCGGGCAGTCCGGGACGCTCGCGGTCACGCTCTCGACGCTCGCCGTCGCGATCGCCTTCCAACCACTGCGGCACCGCATCCAGCGCGCCGTCGACCATCGCTTCTACCGCCGCAAATACGACTCCGCCCACACGCTCGACACATTCAGCGGCCGTCTCCGCGAGCAAATCGACCTCGACGCGCTCCAAACCGAGGTGCTCACCGTCGTCACCGACACCGTCCAGCCACGCCACGCCAACCTCTGGCTACGACCCGCCAAGCCCAGACTGCCCTGACGCGGCCAACTACGGGTGGGTGATGGTGATGCCCACTTTTGCCGCCGGTACGGTGGCCTTGACCACCTTCACGTTGTACCAGCCCTTGGTGGTTCCGGTGCGCGTCACGTGGCAGTAGAAGGTGCCCAGCGCGCCTTGGCACGACGAGCGGTCGGCGGTGTCGATCAGCAGCACGTCCTCCTTCCAGCCTGCCTTCAGCAGATTGACGTAGAAGTGGGCGTGCGGGTTACGCACATCCGAGTAGTGGAAGACCAGCTTGAGGGTGCCGTTGGTGGGCATGTGGACGAGGAAGACCTTGTGCCTGACCCCGTGTTGAAGCGTGAACTCATGGTCGTTCGTCGATGCTGCTGAGGCAAGCATCGGGAGCGCCATCACCATGGCGACCATTGCCACGCCAATCGCAAGCGCCTTGCGCATGGTCAGATCCTAGCGCTATTTCATGCGGGCTCGCGGCCCATTTTGTCTGGGTTGGCGTCTAACGCCGACGCGCTACCCGTCGGGACGTGCGCCGCGCAACTCTGCGAGATCCCATCATTTCGATCCTCCTCTGGTCGACGCAGACTCTGCGCCCCGCTCGAGTGCATGAAGCTGCTCTGCCTCCTGCGCACTCACCAGTCCGATCTCGACCAGGTCAAGCGGGCTGATGAAGCCATCGGAGATCCGGAATCCCCCGGCACGGGCAATCGCGTCTCTGAGTCCCACCGCCCAGTGGTGCTCGAGCAGGATCAAGGCCGCGGCGGAGTCGCTGGGGATGTCGTCCAGCACATCCCAGGCCTCCTCCTCAGTGAAGACGTTGATGCCGTCTTCGGCGGCCGCCTCGGCACCGGCGAGCGCTCCGGCCTCGGCGCCTTCCTCGCCCTCGATGCCGAGGCCGATCAACGCGCCCACCTTGCTCCCCAGCTCGATTGCCTCATCCCTGGTCAGGTTGCTCAGGTGCATGACCTCGATCTCACCGTCGGCGTCCTTGTACACCGCCAGCGAATCGATCACTCGCACCGTGCCGCTGTCGTTCAACCGCTCCAACTCGGCGATCACCTCGCCGTGAAAGTCGGGATGGTTAAACCCCAACACAAGTAATTGAACCGGTCCTATCGCCATCGTGCCCCCTTCTCTTTCTTCTGAGGCTGAACAGTCGCGGTCGACATGACACTCCTCTCCGAGCGTTATCAAGAAACAGAACCAGCCTCGCCGACTGCGTTCGCCGCGGCATCGGTACTCGCCCTCAGATTTCGTGGGTAGTTTCCCGAACGACAGGGTCACCGAGGTAGGCAGCGGGGCGGCGTACAATCGAGCACGATGGTGCTGGAAACAGATCATCGACCGGTGCGGCTGGCCGAGCTGGTGGCGGCGCTCTCGTTGGGTATCGACCTGGGTTTCGGTCAGCCCATGGAGCACGTGCTGCGCCAATGCCTGATCGCGCTGCGGCTGGCTGAGCGGATCGGCCTGGGTGAGGAGTCGCGTGCGGTCGTTTACTACACGGCGCTTCTGATCAACGTGGGCTGTCACACCGATGCCCACGAGCAGGCCAAGTGGTTTGGCGACGACATCGCGCTGAAGTCCGGCAAGTACGACCACGAGCCGGGCAGCGTCGGTGCGATAGCGGCGGGGATGGGGATGGTCGGCTCCGGGTCGCCGCTGCTTCATCGCTTCCGGCTTGGGTTGGAGCTGGCGGTTTCCGGCCGGCACGAACTCACCGACATGATTAACCACCACGCCGCCATCGCCGCTTCACTGGCCGAGCAGCTGTGCCTGCCGGCCGAGGTGGAGGCAGCCCTCGGCGCGGCCTACGAGCAGTGGGATGGCCAGGGGTACCCCGGGGAGCTGAGCGGCGGCGACGTGCCGGTGGCGGCACGCCTGGCAGCGTTGGCCGAGTTCGCGGAGGTGTCCCACCGTGTGGGCGGCGTCGAGGCCACCCGGGAAATGGCCAGGCGCCGAAGCGGCACGCAGTTCGATCCGGCGTTGTCCGACCTGATCTGCGACGAGGGAGAGATGATCCTGTCGGGGCTCGACGAGGTCGGCACATGGGACGCGGTGATCGATGCCGAGCCGGCGTTGGCAGTGGTCGTCGGCTCCGCCCAGCTCGACGAGGCGCTGCGTGCTATCGCGAACTTCGTCGACTTGAAGTCGCCCTACAGCCTCGGTCACGCCGGTGCGGTCGCCGACCTGGCCGGCGACGCCGGGCAGCGGCTGGGCCTGGGAGACCACGACGTCGTCACGCTGCGTCGCGCCGGGCTGGTTCAGGGACTGGGACGGCTGGGAATCTCCAACGCGATTTGGGACAAGCCGGGGCCACTCGGCCGGGGCGAGTGGGAGCGCGTGCGCCTGCACCCGTACCTGACCGAACGGATGGTGCACCAGTCTCAGGCGTTGGCGCCGCTGGGCGCGATCGCTGTCCAACTGCGCGAGCGGCTGGACGGCTCCGGCTACCCGCACGGCCTCTCCGGCAACACGATCTCGCCGTTGGCGCGGGTGCTTGGCGCTGCCGATGCCTACCAGGCGATGCGTGAGCCCCGCCCCTATCGTCTTCCGCTGCCTTCTGTCATGGCCGCTGCCGAGCTGCGCCGGGAGGTCAGGGCCGGCAGGTTGGACGGTGACGCGGTCGAGGCTGTGCTGGCCGCTGCCGGCCACCGCGTCAGCGGCCGCCGCAGCGGGCCGGCGGGGCTGACACCGCGCGAGATCGAGGTGTTGAGGCTGTTGGCGCGCGGTCTCTCCAACAAGCAAATCGGTGCGCGGCTTGTGATCTCGCCCAAGACGGTTGGAAACCACGTCGAGCACATCTACGCCAAGATCGGAGCCTCCAGCCGCGCCGCCGCCGGCCTCTTCGCAGTGCAGCAGGGATTGCTGCCGGAGGATCGGCCGGCGCTCGAAATGCCGGCTGCGGCAAGATAGGTCGAACGCCTCATGCCCACCGCAGCGCGGATTCCTAGACTGGGTACCAGTCCAGCCAAAGGAGAGCGAGATGCTGAAGGTGTCACGGCAGAGCGCAGAGCAGGTCGAACAGCACGGTCCGGTCGAAGACCGGCATCAGGCCGGCGACGGCTACACGATCAACTTCCTCAGCTTCGGAATCGACATCGACGGCACGCCGCTCCTAAAGGGGCTGCCCAATGACAGCTGCAACTGCCCCCACTGGGGCTATGTGCTGAAGGGCCGGATGACGTACCACATCGACGGTGGCGAGGATGTGGTGGTCGAGGCCGGCGACGCCTTCTACCTGCCGCCCGGACACTCGCCCGTGGTCGAGGCCGGCACCGAGTTCGTGCAGTTCAGCCCGACCGAGCTGCTGGAAGAGGTGTCGCAGGTGATGGCAGGGAACTTCCAGCGCATGCAGGCAGCGGGCGCCGCGGGCTGAGCGGGGAACAGCGTCGCGACTACTGAACCACGGAGTGCTGCATCGCCCACAGCGCGGCGGCGGCTCGCGTGGACGCGCCGATCTTGCCGTAGATGTGCTGGATGTGGTGGTCGGCGGTCTTCGGTGAGATGTACAGCCGGTCGGCGATCTCGCGCGTCGTGAGTCCCCTGGCAGCGAGTCGCAGAACGTCGACTTCGCGGCGGGTGAGGCCGCCCGGATTCTGCGGTCGCTTGCCCGACCCCGGCCGCGGCTCGCCGTGGCCGGCGGCGACCAGCACCGCACGGCTCGCCCGGGGTTCGA
The DNA here is from genome assembly GCA_963811675.1 of uncultured Actinomycetes bacterium. Taxonomy (GTDB): domain Bacteria; phylum Actinomycetota; class Thermoleophilia; order Gaiellales; family JAICJC01; genus CAVPTL01. The sequence goes on from CAWESH010000016.1 coordinate 84,295, forward strand.
GCGCCCCCGCCGATTCGAGCTTGCGCAGCTCCTCGGCCGCGTCGGCGGGCGGGAACGGCAGCCGGTCGGCGCGCTCGGAGGTCAGCCCGACATAGACCTCCGTGGCCGCCAGGACACACGCTCCCAGATCGTCGGCGTCTGCCTGCACGCGCTTGTGGTATCCCGACCCGTCGCACTTCTCGTGGTGGGCGGACGCGACCGGGTTGAGGACGGCCAGCCCCGGCGAGCGGCGCAACATCTGCTCGGTCAGCATCGGGTGAAGCTCGACCCGGTCGAACTCCGTGCGGGTGAGCGGCCCCGGCTTGTCCCAGATCGAGTTGGGCACGACGGTCGTGCCGAAGTCGTGCACCAGGGCCGCGCGTCGCACCTGGGTGACCGAGTCGTCGGAGAGTCCGAGCACGCGCGCGGCGTCGGCTGCGAGCTCCGCGCATCGGCGGCTGTGTCCGCCCATGTACGGCGACTTGAGATCGATGAAGTCGGCGGCGACGGTCAGCGCGTCGTCCAGCTCCTCCCCCGACAGCACCCGGTGCGGCTCGGGCTCGAGCGCCAGCACGGCGTCCCACGGCTCGATCTCCTTGAGCTGCTCGAGCCAGTCTGCACCGTGAGTGATGAACACATCGGCGAGCGCGGGGTCATACGTCTCGCCGCGGCGATCCCGGGCGGCCTGGAGCGCGCGCTCTGTGGAGAACAGCCGACCGATCGCCTCCATGTCGTGGCTCAGGTGAACCACGCGCATGGCCAGCGGGATCGCCTCTCCCTGCGCATGGCTGGGATAGCCGTTTCCGTTCCAGCGCTCGAACGTGAAGCGCAGCGCTTCGCGCACCTCGGCACCGAAGTCGAGCCGCTCGACCAGCACGTCGGCGACCTCACATCCGGACGAGAAGTTGTAGACCGCCCATTCCCGGGCCGTCTCCTGGATCATCCGGACGATCTCGTCCTGCTCCTCCGGAGTGTGGCCGGCGGTCGCATACGCCATCACGTCGCGCATCACCTCCGCCGGATTCGCGGCGTCATGCACGAGCGTCTGTGCCCGGATGGCGATCTCGTCGCCGAAGACGGTGGCGACCTCGTGCGCGTGGCCTGTGCAGCCCACATACCGAAGTAGCGCCACCCAGTACACGGTGCCGCGCACGCCGTCGTCAAAGCCGGCGGCATCGCAGATCGACGTCGCCAGGAGGCACGACCGCAGCTGTGACTCGAGCGGCTGGCCGAACGCGTTGTCCTGTGCAAGCGCCAACGTGGCGACGAACTCGCTCAGGCGGAGCTGTGTGTCGGAAATAGGGAGTCCTCCCGATGTATCGCTTCCCACCACCGAACACAATCCTCCCACACGCCAACGGAAACAGGGAGGACAAGCATGGCGGTATCACCAACAGGCGCGGATTCCATCAAAGTGGGGGTCATCGCCGACCAGACCGGCCCGCTCTCGTTCGTCGGGATCGCAAACGCCAACGTCGCCAGGATGGTCATCGGCGACATCAACGCCAAGGGCGGCCTGCTCGGGCGACACCTCGAGCTGTGTCTCGAGGACAGCGCGACCGACGACTCCGTCGCCGCAGCGAAGGCGGCCAAGCTGGTCGAGCAGGACAAGGTCGACGTCGTCTTGGGCGGCATCTACAGCTCCACCAGGCAGGCCATCAAGGGCGAGGCGGTAGTCAAGGGAAAGACGCTCTACATCTACCCGGAGCAGTACGAAGGGCAGGAGTCCGATCCACTGATCTTCTGTACCGGCCCGGGGCCCGCCCAGCAGGTCGACCCGCTCATCCCGTGGCTGATGCGAACCACCGGCGCCCGGAAGTTCTATCTGCCGTCGGCCGACTACATCTGGCCACACGTGCTAAACCAGCGGGTACGCGAGATCGTTGCCGCCGAGGGCGGTGAGATCGTCGGCGAGGAGTACTTCCCGCTCGACCACATGGATTACGCGGAGACGGTCGAGAGGATCACCTCCAGCGGCGCCGACGCGGTGTTCAACACGATCGTGCCTCCCGGAGTTTCACCATTCTTCGAGGAGCTCTACAACTCCGGCTTCGCCGGCCGCGGCGGACAGCTGATCTGCACGTACTTCGACGAGAACTTCCTGAACATGGTGCCGGCCATCCATGTCGAGGGCCTGTACGGGTGCCTCGATTACTACCAGGCCGTCAGCGATCCGTTTAGCCAGAAGCTGCTCGCCCAGTACGACGCGCTGTATCCCGGTGACGCGAAGTTCACCGGCGGCGGTGCATGTTCGGGCCTGTACCGCGGGCTGCGCCTCTGGGCAGACGCGGTGACGGAGGCGGGCTCGCTCGGCAACGACGAGGTGATCGCAGCGATGGATCACGCCGAGATCACCGAAGGCCCCGGCGGGCCGGCTGCGGTCGTGCCCGGCCAGCATCACCTGCGCATGAACATGTACATCGCCCAAGCCCGCGGCGGCCGGTTTGAGATCGTCGAGAACCTCGGCGTGATCGAGCCACAGGAACGCCTGGTGGACGCCCCCGCGCTCACCGCCTGAGACCAAGCGACCACCTGTCAATACCACCACACCACGACAAAGGAGATGGAGATGCTGCTCGCAACGACAACCGTGGAGGACTTCGACCAGTTCATGGAGGTCTTCACGACCAAGGGAGCGGAGAAGCGCAAGCTGCACGGCTCAAACGGCGCGTTGATCTTCCGTGATCCTGCCGAGGACGATCGAGTCTGGGTGATCTTCGACTGGGATGAGCAGGGCTGGCAGAGCTTCGTGGCCGACCCGGACGTACCGCCGATCATGAAGCAGGCGGGGCACAAGACGAAGGCGCAGGCCGCGCAGTTCGCCGGCCAGTGCGGCGCCTGATTCCACGCGGCTCTGGGGGTGGCGCCAACCGGTCGGTTGGCGCCACCCCGCTACGCGTCGGCGCAGAACCGTGCGACTAAGCTCTGGACGTGGAAGTCGTCTGGTACACCGCAGCCTCGATCGACGGGCGCATTGCCGACGGGAACGAGAGCCTCGAGTTTCTCGAGATGATTGGGGCACGCGAGGGCGCCGAGACGGAGTTCTCCGAGTTCATCGCCGGGATTGACGCGCTTCTTATGGGCGCACAGACGCTGCGCTGGCTGGTGGGCGAAGGACACGCCCTGCCGCACCGCGGCCTGCCGATCTGGCTGCTCACCCACGATCACGATCTCGCCGCAGCGGCGGTCGCCGCTGACGCCAAAACGCCGGTGCATCACGTCGAGGGTGAGATCGTCCAGGTGTTGGATGAGATCGCCGCTGCCGGGCACCGACGCACGTGGCTCTGCGGTGGCGGGAACGTGGCTGCCCAAGCACTGGCCGCCGACCGGCTTGATCAGGTGATCGTCACCGTCGCCCCCACCGTCCTCGGTGCCGGCCCGGCGCTGTTCGACGGCGCGGATCTGCCTCAGCGCCGCTTCAAGCTGGTGGAGTGCCTGGCCGTCGGCGGGGATGCCGCCCGCCTACGCTGGGTGCGTGATCGCGGTGAACATGGCCCGGATGAGCCATCGCAACGCCGCTGATCGCCGTTGATGGCAAGATAGCGAGATGGAGCGTGTGCTTGGAATCGGTGGGTACTTCATGCGGGCCGCCGACCCCGCGGCTCTCGGCGCGTGGTATCGCGATTGCCTGGGCCTGGACGCCGATGAGAACGGCTTGTGGCGTCAGGAAGCCGGGCCGACGGTGTTTGCGACGTTCGCGTCCGACACTGACTACTTCGGATCCCGCGCCCAGCAGGCGATGATCAACTTCCGGGTCGCAGACCTCGACGCGATGCTGGCGCAACTGCGGGCCAAGGGAGCCGACGTGGCTGACGAGGTGCAGGAGATGGAGGGCGTCGGTCGTTTCGGCTGGGTCACCGATCCCGAGGGCAATCGGATCGAGCTGTGGCAGCCCGCCTAGGGTAGGCGCGTAGCGCCGGCGCAAAGCGGGTATCAGTCGTGCGACGGCGACACCGAGGTGGCGCGTGCCGAAGTTCGTGACGATCGGATACGGAGACCGCGATGGCTACGACCGGACTGCGGCGGCCGTGCGGGAAGCGGCTCATCGACACGACGCGTGGCTGGAGGCGAGGGGCGCGATCGTTGGTATCGCCGAGGCGCCGGTGCAGGTGCGAAACCATGACGAAACGGGCGTGCAGACGACCGCTGGGGCGTTCATGCTGTCGGACTTGCCGATCGCTGGGTTCGCGGTGATTGAGGCGGCGGACATTGACGAGGCGGTCGTACCGATGACACGCCGGCCCCTCCCCTGTGACGGGAGGGGCCGGCGGGGCTCAGCTCGGCGAGGTGGTTTGCGGACAATCTGCCTAGAGCGCGAGCATCGCCGCCGCGACCTCGTCGGCGGCCGCATCGGGGATCGCCGTCGCGGCCCGTTCGAGCACGAGCAGCCGCGCGCCGGGGATCTCGCGCGCGAGCGCTTCGCCGTTGCCGACCGGGAAGAACGGGTCGCGGCGACCGTGCACCACCAGCGCCGGGATCGCGAGCTCGGACAGGCGCTCGCGCCAGCGCGGCTTGCAGTTGAGCTTGGAGAACACCATGCCCAGCTGGTTGGCCATCTGCACCGCGGGCTCCGTGCCCGGCGTGCGGTCCCAGATGCGCTCGGCGGTCGCGCGCGCGGCGGCGGGGTCGTCGCCGAGGATCTCCGCGCCGCCGCGCGGCAAACTCCGCCACGGCGGCGCGGTCGGACCAGTCGGGCATCGAGCGCGAGAACAGCCGTTCCATCGTCGCCGCGTCATGGTCAGGCAGGTCGTCGTCGACCGGGCCTGGAGCGACGGGCCGCGTTCCGGCGAGGGTGAGCGCCGAGAACGCGTCCGGGTGGTCGAGCGCGGCGACCTGGGCGACCATCCCGCCGACGCCGATGCCCGCCAGGTGCGCCGGCCGGTCGTCGAGTCCGCGGGCGAGCGCCGCGGCATCGGCCGCGAGATCGCGCAACGTGTACGCCGGAGCCTCGGGATCGACGGTGGTCGACGCGCCGGAATCGCGCAGGTCGTACCGCACGACGTGGCGCCCGCCGCGCGCGAGTGCCGCGCACAGCGCGTCGGGCCAGGAGAGCATGGTCGTGCCGCCCGCGAGCAGAACGAGCGGCGCCGACGCGTCGCCGAAGTGCTCGACCCCGAGCACGACGCCGTTCGCCTCGACCGTCGTCGTCATCCGTTCGTCGTTTCCCATGTGCGTCTCCGTCTCTTGGTGGTCTCTGATCGTCGTCTGGTGTCTTCCTTCACCAAGAGACTGCGGGGACCGCCTCAAATTCATCGCGAGCACCGCCGAATGACCTTGACGGCCGTTGTCCGTAACGATTCATGGACGGGGGGCTGGAATACTGGAGGCATGAAAACCAGGCTCGCGCCCATGGTGGTGATGTGTGTCACCTTGGCGCTGTTTGTGGTCGGAAATGTTCTCGGATGGGTGACCCATGACCCCCAGACGGCCGGGGACTGGGGCGGCGGCGGGTCGATCGCGCTGCTCGCCACCTCGTCTGCGCTGTTCACTTTTAGCGTCGCGGGGTTTCTGATCGCGTCGCGCCACGCTCGAAACCCGATCGGCTGGATCCTGCTCGCCATCGGCTTCTCGTGGGCCTTGGATTCGGCGCTCGAGGGGTGCGCGCTCTACGGGCTGAAGCTTCATCCCGGGTCGCTTCCCGGTGCGGTGTACGCCGACCTTCTGGACCAGTGGCTGTGGATCTTCGGGGTGGGGCTCATGGGCACGCTGCTGTTCCAACTGTTCCCCGACGGTCGCACACTCACGCCGCGCTGGCGGGTGCTGGCGTACGTATCGGTGGCCGCGCTGGTGGTGACGGTCGTGTCCGACCTGCTCAGCCCCGGTGCGCTGTCCGACAGCGTCGTGCCGACAACGCAGAATCCGCTCGGCGTCGATGCGATCGGGGGACTGGTGGCGGCCGGCCGAAACGCGCTCGCCCTGCTGATTGTGTGCATCCCGTTGTCGGCGGCGTCGCTGCTCGTGCGCTACCACCGCTCACGTGGGGAGACCCGCCAGCAGCTCAAGTGGCTCGTGTCGGCGACCGCAGCGGTCGTCGCTTTCTACGTGGTCATCGTAACGATCAGCGGCGGTGGCTCGCCGCCGCTGTGGCTGATGATCCTGCAGGACGCGACCATCGTCAGCTTCTGTCTGATCCCGATCTCGATCGGAGTGGCGGTGCTGCGCTACCGCCTGTACGAGATCGACGTGATCGTGCGCCGTACGGTCGTGTACTCGCTCCTGCTCGCGAGCCTGGCGGCGGTCTACGTGAGCGGGATCGCCGTGCTCGGCTGGATTGGGCGCGATTTCACGGGGCAGTCGGGGACGCTGGGAGTGACGTTCTCGACCCTCCTCGTCGCCGTCAGCTTCCAGCCGCTGCGCTCGCGGATCCAGTCGTCGGTGAGCCACCGCTTCTATCGCGAACGGTACGACGCCGAGCAGGCGATCACCGCGTTCAGCTCGACGCTGCGCTCGCAGATCGACCTGTCGACGCTGCACAACGAGCTGCTCACCGTGGTCGACCAGACCGTCCACCCCGCACACGCCGATCTCTGGCTTTCGCCGCGGGTACATCCGATCGCCAGCTCACCCCGGGACACTGCGGAGCGTTGATTGAAGTCGTGGTGGGCGTGGTTGATTATGCGGCGAGACCGTGGGAATCGTCTTGTTCTACGAGTGCTGCAAGTAGCGCGTGGACTACGCCTGGATCGAGCTGTGACCCGGCTTGAGCGCGCAGTTCGCTGGCAGCGTCTTGGGCCGAGCGGGCTGGTGAGTATGACCGTGCCGTGGTCATGGCGGCGTAGGCGTCGGCGGCTGCGAGGATGCGTGCCTCGATCGGTATCTCGATGCCCGATAGGCCGTCAGGGTACCCGGCGCCGTCGTAGCGTTCGTGGTGGTGGCGGATGGCCGGCGCGACGTCCGCGAGGGCGTCGATTCGACCAACGAGGGCGGCCCCAATCTCAGGGTGGATGCGCAGATCACCCCACTCGGACTCGGTCAGCGGTGCTGGTTTGGTGAGCGTGTGTTCGGGCACCGCGAGTTTCCCAATGTCGTGCAGCCAGCCGGCCAGGCGGCATCGATGGACAAGCGAGGGTGACAGACCGAGACGTTCAGCGGTGGCAGCGGCGAGGGTCGCGACTTCCTCGGCGTGCCGCTCGGTGATGCCCCCGTGCAAGCCTGCGACGAGTGCCACCGCGCGCGCTATCTCAGCCGTCTCCGGGTGCTCCTGCTCTGCCGGTATGGCGAGAGCAACACCCGGGCGGAGCGAGGCTCGGTTTCTGCCCTGGTGCTTTGCGGCGTACAAGCACCGATCCGCGTAGTCGAGGAGAGTGTCGACGTCGTCCTCGGGCGAGGCGAGACACGCGCCGATTGAAATGGTGAGCGTGAGGCGCAGCGGTGTGTCGATGATGGGCGCTTCGCACACAGCCCTTCGCAGGCGCTCGGCTCGTTGCAGGAGCTCCTGCTCGGAGGCGCAGTCGCGAAGCATCACCGCGAACTCCTCGCCGCCCCACCGGGCCAAACAATCGGTGGGGTCGAGCGCTGCCCGCAAGCGATCGGCGAGTTGGACGAGAACAGCGTCCCCGATGGCGTGCCCGTGGTTGTCGTTGATCTGCTTGAAGTGGTCGGCGTCGAGTAGCAACAGGCCGCATCGAGTGGTGTCGGCTTCCACCCATTCACCGGCGGTCTGCAAGAAATGCCGGCGGTTGGATGTGCCAGTGAGGTCGTCGGTGGCCGCGCGCAGCTCGGCGTCGGCACGAGCACGTTCGAGCTCACGATGAGTTTGTTGCATAGCCTCGACACTGCGGCGCAGGTCGTCCTCCAGACGACGGCGATCGGTCACGTCCGACACAATCCCGCTGACTTCGTATCCGCCGCTGGGAACCGGGCGACACGCGGCACGGTCGTGGACCCACCGCGTCACGCCATCGGCGCCGATCAGACGGTACAAGACCTCGGCATCGCAACCCTTCGCGAGGGCTTGATTGAACTCGTCATAGGCAGCTCGGTCGTCCGGATGCACAGCCGAATCCCAGTTCACCATGTCCGGATCTGGCTCTGCCCCACCCAGAAGCCGATCTCCACCCGGGCCCTGGAACAGCTCGTCGAGCGTGCCGTCAGGGTGGGCGAAGGCGAGGTACACGTGCGCGCCCACCACATCGAGGAGACTCGTGAACCGGCCGTTCGCCTCCGCCAGCCGCGCTGCGGCCTCCTCGCGCACCGTGACGTCGGAAATGATGCCGTCGATCAACACCCCGCCATCGTGTTTCGGGCGCGAGCGTGGGCGAGCGCGATCGTGAAACCATCTCGTGGTTCCGTCCCCACCGACGATCCGATACGTCACATCCGCGTCCTCGCCGGCCAACAACCGGCGGTTGAACTCTTCGTACGCCGCGCGATCGTCCGCGACGATGCGAGATTCCCAATACTCGCCGATCTCGACACCATCCGGGAGAGGGCCGCCGAGAAGGCTTGCGCCACTCGTCCCAGAGTCGTGGTGGACGTAGTGACCGTCACGCATAACCTCGCCCGCATACACGCGATCCTCGAACAGGTCGAGAATCCGCACAAGCCGAGCCCCGTTCCCCGCCCGACCAGGCAAGAAACGAGCGCCCACCGACGAGACCGCTCGCGCAATCCAACCACGAGCTGTGCGTCGCCGCTCCCTCACCACGGGGAACACCGTTCAGACCATTGGGAAAGTGACACACGCATCATGACCATCCCGACCCTCATCGACGTGACGAACCGACGCCTTGAGAGACCAACAGAGGAGCACAACGAACCGGGACCGTCCTCCACCGCATCTCTGGGCCAGGGACGGACGTGTCCGACCGGGGAACTCGGGTCACGGAGTCCGCGCCGTCAACGTCGAGGCGTATCTGTGGCGTGCGTCGCTTTCCACGAATGACCTTGACAGCCAGTGCCGGTTTCCGAGGGAGCTGGGATCCCAGTCCACGATCGCCGAGACGAAGTACCAGCCGGACACGGGAGCGACGAAGTCGCCCGTATTCGCGTCCGGGTCGTACAGCGAGTCGGTGTCGATGATCTCGGTGTCGGCGTGCAGGGTGACGCCGTTGGCGGTTGCCGCCGCCTCGCTCCCTGCGTTCATGACCACGGCCGCGGGGATGGGGGCCTGTTTGATCCTCGGCTGCGTACACGCGGAGCCTCGAGTACGGGCCGCTTGGTTGTGGCAGGAGCTTCCCGAGCACATCTTCGCAGGTGGAGGGTATCGACGACGACGTCTCGACGCTCATGCGCCCCATGACCTCAAAGAACGCGAACGTGTTCTACGAGCTGGGTCTTGCGCATGCGCTGGAGAAGCCGGTAGTGCTCGTCTCGTCGAACGAAGAGGACGTCCCGTTCGATCTTCGGCACATCCGCGTCATACTCTACGACCAGACGGATCCGTTCTGGGGCCAAAAGCTGATCGACAAGATTGCCGACAACATCAGATCGGCAATCAAGAATCCTGAAGACGCGATCTTTCGGCTGGATGAGACGTAGTCGCGCTCGGGGCCGAGTCACGGCCGGGATCCGTGCGACGAGCATTAGCGCGAGCCCTGACACCGGCGGCAGGGATATCTCGCTCGTGGTGTCGGGCGGTCAGCATCGCCGGGGCTGCGTGGATTGCGATGCGCCCAGCGTGATCGGGTGGGCGACTGTTGGGCGATGGTCCATACGCCGCATGGTTGGGCAGTCGGTGAGATGTTGGGCGTCTCACAGCGAGAGATCGCTCTCGGGGGAGCCGCGGTCCAAACGGCTCAACCATACGGGTTTCGGGCCATCACAACGAGCGGCGGGGGTGGGATTCGAACCCACGAATGACCTTGACGGCCATTGCCGGTTTTCAAGACCGGTGCGTTCAACCGCTCCGCCACCCCGCCGACTGGGTGCCGCTAACCGTATCGTGTCAGCAGCGCGATCTCACACCGGTTCGACGGAGGCGTCCCCCAGCGCGGCCTGCTCGGCGAGCCGGTCGGACACTATCCCGCGGGCGGCTCCGTGCACGTCTTTGAAGCCGGTGATCGCGGTCAGGAACTCGTCGCGGCTGAGGGTGTAGAGGCTGCTGTCGGTTTTGGCGGAGACGGTCGCGGTGCGGGGCGTGTCGTTCAGAAGCGCGATCTCGCCGAAGCCGTCGCCTCGCTCCAGGTCGGTCGCGAATCCCGACGCGGTACTCACCGTGACCTCGCCGTCGGCCACGACGTAGAACAGGTCGCCGGGCTCTCCCTCGGTGATCAGCGTCTCACCGGCGGGAGCGTGCAGCGGCTCCATGGCGCGAGCGACCCCCTCGAGCGCGGGCGGAGGCAGCGGCCGGAAGAGCGGCCATCGAGCGCAGCAGCCCGATCTGGACGATCGGCACGGTGGCGCGCGCGTCTGCTCCCAGGATCGCCGGCAGGAGCAGTAGCGTGACCAGCGGCATGATCGCACCCACGCCGACGATGGCCAAGGTGTTTCCGCCCAGAGCGACCAGCAGCGACACCAGCAGCGAGCCGAGGGCGAGGCCCAGCATGTCGATGCTTTCGAGCACGCCGAAGATCCTGCCGAGCACGGCGGGCGACCCGGTGCGCTGGAGCAGGGTGCGTCCCGAGACGTCGAACAGGCTACGGCCGACGTTGGAAACGGCGATCAACACGATCGTGAGCCACACCTGCGGCCAGACCGCGATCAGTGCGATCGACCCGCCCATGATCAGCGACGCGGCGATCAAGGAGGGGGCCAGCCGCCGGCGGCCCACCAATCCGATCGTGACGAACACCGCGATCACACCGCCCGGCGCCGAAGGCGGCGTTGAGTACGCCGACTCCCGAATCGCCGATCCCGAGTTCGCTGATTGCGAGCACCACGAACAGCACATCCATCGCCCCGAAGAAGAGCGACTGAGATGTCAGCACCGCCACCAGCGTTGCGGTGCCGCGCTCGCCCGCGAGCACCCTGAAGCCCTCGATCGCCTCGGCCAGCGGCGAACCGGGGCCGGCGGGATCTGCGGTCGGCAGACTGCGCGTGAGCGGGAACGCCACCCAGGCTGCGATCGCCATCCCCGCCGCGAACACCGCCACCACCGTGCCGGGCCCCCCGAAGGTGATCACCACAGACGCGATCAACGGCCCCACCACCACACCTGCGCTTTCGATCCATCCCAGCGCGGCGTTACCGGCGGTCAGCTCGTCCGGCGTATGCACCGCCACCGGCAGCAGCACGTTCACCGTCGGACGGGTGACGTTGAACGTGGGTGCTGCCAGAATTGCAAACGCGTACACGACCGGTGGTGGTGCATCCGCGATCAGCGCCGCTGCGAGCAGACCCAGGCCGATCGCCTGAGCGGCGTACCCCGCCAACAGCACCCGCCCGGGCTGGTAGCGGTCGGCGAAGGTGGCCAGAAGCGGTGAGAGGAAGACACACGGCACCAGCTGGGCGAACGCCAGCACCCCGGCCGTGCTCGCCCCGCCATGGGCATAGGCATACACCAGCACCGCGATCCACTCCCCGTACTCGGCCGCGTTGAACAACGCGAAGCCCACACCGGTGCGGCGAAGAGACGGGTTTCGGCTGAGCTTCGCGAGGGGCTGGAGCCGGCTCAACACCGCCCGGCTCTACGCTCGTGGGCCGATGACGGCGGGGGCGCCGAACTGCTGCAGCACCGCGGGAGTGTGGATCGCGCCGTCGGCCTGCTGGCCGTACTCGATCAACGCCAAGAGCGTGCGGCTCGAAGTGATCGCTGTGCCGTTGAGCATGTGCACATACTGGGTCTTGCCGCGCTCGTCGCGGAAGCGGGTGCCGAGCCGGCGGGCCTGGTAGTCGGTGCAGTTCGAGCACGAGGTGAGTTCGCGGTAGCGCTCCTGGCCGGGTAGCCACACCTCGATGTCGAACTTGCGGGCGGCCGACGCTCCCAGGTCGCCGGCGGCGATGTTGACCACGCGGTAGTGGAACCCCAGCTCCTGGGCGATCTGCTCCTCGATCCCGAGGATCATCTCCTGCTCGTCCCACGAGGTTTCAGGCAGGCAATAGCTGAACAGCTCGAGCTTGTTGAACTGGTGCACCCGGAAGATGCCGCGGGTGTCCTTGCCGGCGGCGCCGGCTTCACGCCGGAAGCAGCTCGAGTAGCCCACGTAGTGCAGCGGTAGCTGCGAGGCATCCAGGATCGTGTCGCCGATCAGCGACGCCAACGGCACCTCGGCTGTGCCCACCAAAAACAGCGGGTCGGTCTCGAGTCCGTACACCTGGCTCCTGGCTTCGGGGAAGAAGCCGGTGCCGACCATCGCCTCCTCCTTCACCAACACCGGCGGTACCACCGGTGTGAAGCCGAGAGCGCCGAGCTTCTGCATCCCGTATTGCACCAGCGACAGGTCGAGCCGCACCAGGTCGCCGATCAGGTAGTGGAAGCGGCTGCCCGAGACGCGGGCCGCGGCTTCCTGATCGATCAGCCCCAGCCCGTCGGGGCCGGCGATGTCGAGATGGTCGCGGGCGGGGAAGCCAAACTCCGGCGGGCTGCCGACGACCCGCAGCACCTCGGCGTCTTCGTCGGTGTTGCCCAGCGGGGCGGAGGGGTGGGGGATGTTGGGGATCGTCAGCATCAGCTCGCCGACCTGACGCTCCAGCTCGGCCAGCTCGGCCTCGCCCGCGGCCTGTGCCGCCTTCAGCTCGGACTGGGCGGCGATCTCCGCGGCCGCATCCTCACCCCGCTGGCGGGCCTCGGCGATCGCCTTGGCGGCGGCGTTTCGCTCCGCCCGGGTGGCTTCCACCCGGCCCAGGAGCTCGCGCCGCTGCGTATCCAGCGCCAGGAACTGGTCGACGCTGTCGGCGGCACCGCGCCGGGCGAGAGCCTCGCGAACGCCGTCGGGATCGGAGCGGATCAGGCGCTGGTCAATCATGCAGGCGAGTCTACTGACGCGGGGCGGAGGGTGTCGCCGGGGCTCGGTCGGTCACAGGGTGCCACAACTCTGTGGAATATTGCCGATAGATCAAGTAAAGACAGTCTCTACGACAAAAATCGCTGATACCTTCTGCCATGTCATTCGCCCTCGCCGAGCGCTGGTGCCTGCGGGGCGACACCCGGACACAGGAAGGTCACATGCGCCAACGACTCACCATTCTGCTGCTCGCGTCTACTGCTGTGTTGTCACGGTCTATTCGGACGGCACGTGGTTTACCTCACAAAACCCCCGGACCGTCCGCGCCACCGACGGCGCGATCAAGGTTCAGTTCAACACGATACCAAGCGGGAACCTCGCCTGGTACGTAAAGAACTACAACTCCAACACCAAGATCGGCACCACGATTTACATACCTACCGTCAAGGCTCAATTGTTGGGTCACGCCTGGCCCGGAACGATGTTTGTGAACGTGTTCAAGGAGCAGCACACGCGATGTTTGCACCTGTAGAAATTGGGAATACAACTTCGACGGTAGCGAACGGTATTGATGGACGCGCGTTCGGTGACTGGGCGACGGCCGCGGGTGCGTTAGCACTCGCGGTCGTCACCATTGCACTCGTCGGCGGGTTTCCAAAACGTGGGCATGAGGGGATCACGGCCGCCTCCGCGGCGGACGAGTACCGCACAGAGGCCTCGGAACTGGAGCTCCCGGCCGGTGTGCGCTGGCCCTCCCGCCTGGCTTTCCCGACGGCAGGGCCGGACGGAGCTCCGATGAGGTACGAGCCCGGCTATGCACGTGCCCGTGCCGACCTCTATTGGTTGTGCTCCTGGGCCCGTGCCGTCGGTTCGGCGCCAGGGTTCGGCTGCCAGTTCACACGCGCGCGACCACGCGGTTGCGACGGTGTCTGGAATCACGCAGCTGTACTACTTCACGACTGCGCTCGATGCGGCGGGGCGGCGGGACATCAGCTCAAGAGTTCGCGCGGCCAGGCACGGCCGGTTAGAGCCGTTGAGCCGCTTCGTCGCCGTCACCTGCCCCTCGGCAGGGTAGACGGGCATGGCAACCTTCGATCGCTCCACGGTGTCGTATTCGGTTCTCCAGCAGGCGGTGATCGCGTGCTCGGCGGGCATCATCGGAGGGATCGCGGCGTCGCTGATGCGCTACGGCCCGGCCGGCCTGGGCGGAGTCGCTGCGGGGATGGCAGTGTGGCTGACCATCGGCTTTCTTGTTGGCCACTGGGCCAGGCGAGGCCTACGCGTGACCGTGGGTCTCACACTTGGATACCTGCTGGCGTGGCTGACCGCCTACTACGGCGCGCAGTCGGCCACGCTCCACGTCTCGCTGTCGAGGTCAATGGTCGTCGAAGGCTACTGGTTGACCTTGGTGGTGCCGGCAAGCATCGCGATCGGCGCCGTCGCTTGCTGGGCGCGGAACGAGGGAAGGAGAGGAGACTGCTGCCTGGCGCTCCCCCTGGCCATGGCCGTCCTCGAAGCCGGCTCCTGGGCTTCGACTCAGCTTGACTTCCTGCTGCTCTCGACGTTGCCGACCGTGCTGATCGGAGCCGCCCCACTGCTGGCATCGCGGCGCCGGCTACACATGGGGACTGTGGTCGCGACGCTGGTGGTCGGCGTGCCGGCGTTGTGGGTCGTTGTGGAGCACGCGAACTCAGTGCCCGAGCGGCTCGGGTTCATCACTCATTAACGAACGAGCGTCCACCAACGCCCGCACGAACTTGGCGACCCCGTCCTCGCTGACCTTGGGCACGGTCCAGTCGGCGTGCTCCACCAGCACCGGATCGGCATCCTCCACTGCCACTCCCAGGCCGGCGGTTTGGAGCAGCTCGACGTCGTTGGCCCCGTCACCGAAGCCGACCACGGCCGAGGTGGGGATGCCGAGCCGATCGCACACGAACTCGAGCGCTGCCCCTTTGGACACGCCGGGCTGTGCGATCTCCAGGAAGTAGGGAAGCGACTTGGCCACGAACAGGGTGTGGTCAAAGCGCCGATGGAGATCAGCTTCGAGCCGGTCGAGTGGCTCGGGCTCACCGACCACCACGATCTTGGTGGTGGGCTCGGTCAGCCACGCCTGTAGGTCACCCACAGCGTGGGCTTCCAGCCGGGCGTGGGCGGCGTAGGTGAGCGCCTCGGTGTTGAGTTCCTCCACGAACAGCTGATCGTCGCGATAGACGTTCATGTGGAAGCCCTGGGCGCTGACCGCCGAGATCACCTCGCGGGCGATGTCGACGTCGATGGGCTGGTGCAAGAGCCACTCCCCGGTGACCGGGTCGGCCACCAGCGCCCCCTGGTAACAGATAACCGGGGCGGTTACCCCCAGCTGGAGGGCATACGGCCGGGCTGAGGCGAACATCCGGCCGGTGGCGATGATGGCGGTGATGCCGGC
The DNA here is from genome assembly GCA_963811675.1 of uncultured Actinomycetes bacterium. GTDB lineage: Bacteria > Actinomycetota > Thermoleophilia > Gaiellales > JAICJC01 > CAVPTL01. The sequence continues at coordinate 99,523 of CAWESH010000016.1, forward strand.
GGCCGTGGCGTCGGCCACGGCCGCCACCAGATCCGGTGAAAACTCGAGGCTGGACGGCAGGATGGTGCGGTCCATGTCCATCGCCAGTGCTTGCACGGAGCGGGGGTCGAAGTCGGGCGGCAGGATCGGGTCGGTCACTGGGCGTTCTCTCTCAGCAGGTAGTTGACGATGGTGTTGAGGTCATCGCCGCCGGCCAGGTTGCGTGGCATCCCGGGTGCGCCGTGCCCGACGGCATCGACGATCTCGGCTCGGGTGGTGTGCAGCTCGTACAGGTTGGGGGCAGCGACCACCGGTGACAGGCCTCCGGGCGTGAACGCGTGGCACGATCCACAGCTCTGTTGCACCAGCACCTGGCCCTCCTGCTGGGCGGAGGTGCCGCAGGCGCTCACCGCCAGGCTGGCGGCGAGCAGTGCCGTGATCGGGGCGGCGCGCACGGATCGAGCGTATCCTTCATGGTCGGATGGATGCGCAAGACACGCGACTGTGCGATGTGATTCAGAACGAGTTGCCGCTGGTGGCTCGGCCGTACGCCGCGCTTGGGGAGAAGCTCGAGATGTCCGAGGACGAGGTGCTCGAGCGGGTTGCGCGGCTGCGATCCGAGCGGATCATCCGCCAGGTGTCGGCCATCTTCGACACCCGCAAGCTGGGGTACCGGTCGATGCTGGTGGCCGCGCGCACATCGCCGGAGCGGGCCGATCAGGCTGCCGAGGTGATCAACTCCCACCCCGGCGTCACCCATAACTATCAGCGCGACCACGAGTTCAACATCTGGTTCACGCTGGGTGTGCCGCCCAACTCGCGGCTGGGCTTGGACGCCTCGGTCGAACTGCTGGGTGAGCTGGCCGAGGTGGAGTCGATCCGGCCGCTGCCCGCGCTTCGCTTCTTCAAGATCGGCGTCGACCTGGACATGGCCGGCGGCCGCGACCCGGCCGCCAAGAAGGTACGGGCCGCTCCCACTGCCCCCGCGCCCCCGCCCGACAGCATCCCGCAGCGCGATATCGACGCGATCCGCGCGCTTCAGGGCGACCTGCGGACAGTGTCCGAGCCGTTCGCCGGCCCGGCCGAGCGGCACGGGTTCACGGTGGACGAGCTGCTCGAGTACGCCCACCGTTTTCTCGCCACCGGTCAGATGCGCCGGTTTGCCGCGGTGCTCTACCACCGCTCAGCCGGGTTCGTGTACAACGGCATGGGCGTGTGGAAGGCCCCCGACGATCAGATGGATGAGCTGGGCTCGCTGATGGCCTCGTTCCGCGGCGTCTCGCACTGCTACCAGCGGCCCACCTACCCCGACTGGCCGTACAACCTGTTCTCGATGACGCACGGCCGCACCAAGCAAGAGTGTGAGGACGTGCTCGACGCGATCGCCGCCGAGACCGGGCTGGGGGATCGAGTGGTGCTCTATTCGACCAAGGAGTGGAAGAAGACGCGGCTCGTCTACTTCAGCCCCGACGCCGAGCAGTGGGAACAGGCGCACGCCCCGGTCGCGACGGGGTAGCCGATCTCACGCGACCGGGGGTCGCGGCGTTCTTCTGATATGAGCCTGCCCCCGTTCCAACGGTTGCTCGACCTCCACGGAGACGACGTGCTGCGGTACCTGCGCGCCGCTGTGGGATACCACGAGGCCGAGGATGCGTGGCAGGAGACGATGCTCGCAGCGCTTCGGGCCTACCCCGCGCTGCGAAATGACGGCAACCTGCGCGGCTGGGTGTTCACGATCGCCCACCGCAAGGCGCTCGACACGCACCGTGCCCGCGCCCGCCGGCCGATTCTGACGGCTGACGTGCCCGAGCCGGTGGTGCCGGTGCCGCCCGAGCCCGAGCCTGCGCTGTGGCAGGCGGTGCGCCGGCTCCCGCGGAAACAGCGGGCAGCGGTCACCTTGCGGTTTGCCGCCGACCTCGATTACGGCGCCATCGGCGCGCTGATTGATTGCAGCGAGCAGGCCGCCCGCCAGAACGTGCGCGCCGGCCTCTCCGCGGTCAGGAAGGAATGGATACATGAACCAGTCACGAGTTGACACACTGGCCGCCCGCGCCCAGGAGGAGGGGCTGCTCGACGTCGTGTACGCGTCGGTGGACGCCCCCATCGGCGTGCTCGAGGTGGCGGCCACGCCCCAAGGAGTGGTGCGTGTCGCATTTGGGTCAGAGCCGTTGGATGACGTGCTGCAGGAGCTTGCCGATACCGTCTCGCCGCGGCTGATCGAGTCACCCACTCGGCTGGACGCTGTCCGCCGTGAGCTGGACGAGTACTTCAGTGGTGACCGGCGTGAGTTCACCACCCCGATCGACTGGCGGCTGTCCCACGGGTTCCTGCTGCGGGCGCGGGAGGCCTGCCTGGCAATCCCGTTCGGTGAGGTGCGCACCTACTCCGAGCTGGCCGAAGCCGCCGGCAGCCCGCGGGCGATTCGCGCTGCCGGCAACGCCATGGCGCGAAACCCGATCCCGATCATCGTGCCCTGCCACCGCGTGCTTCGCACCGGCGGCGGCCTGGGCGGGTATGGCGGCGGGATCGAGACCAAGCGCTGGCTGCTCGGACTCGAGCGCAGCGGCTTCGCCGGCGCATAGACGGCATCCAGAGCGCGCTACCCCCTGTTCGAGGCTCGTCTGAGAAATAGTGCTTGCAATTTGTGTTTGTACTCTGTATAACCTGCAACATAAATCTTGCAAGATTTCTCATTTGATCGGTAGGACTCACATCCGTGACCTGCCGGCACCGACGAGTTACGAACGGAGAAATCAATGACACCGCAAAGCGCGATGGGACCGACACCGTCACGCATGACCCGCCTTCGGGCGATCGGCTTCCTGGTGGCCGTGCTTGCAGCATTCGCAGGCATCTTCGGGTTCGCAGGCTCTGACACGGCGAACGCGGCTACCAGTCAGACCTGCGCGAGTTACACCTACTGTCTCGAGTTTGACTCGGCCATGAACGGTCGCGCGATCGACTCGATCTGGTGGGGTCACACCACGCAGCAGGAGGCTGTTACCACCAAATTCGACAAGCTCGACTACTACCTGCACAACCACCTGTGGGGTGTGTACTTCCCCAGCGGTCAAGACCAGGGAAGTTTCGAGCTCAGGTCAGTAGGCCAGCAGGGGTGGTGTTTGAAGGAGTCGGCGGATCGAAACCAGCTCGCAGTCTCGGCGTGCAACGATGTTCCGGGTCACGAGCCTGACCCCCGGCAGGTGTGGTACCTCGCGCCCACCGACAACGCCGATCGCTTCTCGCTGCGCTCGACCTGGGACGGGAAGTGCGCCGACATCTTGAACGGCAGCGACTACGACGGCGCATGGGTGGGAGCGTGGAATTGCAGCGGTGCCGGTGGCAGTACCAACCAGCAATGGACGATCTCCGATTGGACGGGAACACAGGCTTCCACGACCCTTGCAGGGGGCATCGTCCCCAAGTCCGGCACGGCGACGGCAAAGACGCTCGCCCAACTGAACAAGGGCGGTATGGCACGGTATGCGGCCGCGTTGAACTTGCCCGGGAGGATCACGTTCTGTAACTGGGGAGGGTTCGCTGCTGAGGGCGTGATCGAGGCCTATGAGCTTGCGGAGAACGGCCAATCCCACGCATGGAGTACGCCGACGATCCCGTCGCAGCAGTGCTCGACCTTCAACGTCCCTAAGGGCACACCGATCGCTGCTCGAATCACGATGCATATCTGGAGCGGCATGTACTTCGCGCAGTACGGGTGGAAGTATTGGCCTGATCATACTGACAGGTCAGGCTGGAACGACTACTCGGGCTACGGCAGCGGCACGGCCAACGACGACATCGTTGCGACCTACAACCTGTCGGCCCCCTACACAAACACCACGTTCAACTTCTACGGCACGACGTGTAACGCAACCACTGGAGTCACTCAGAACGACTTCCTCAGTGCCCAGGTAAGCACTGTGGCCGACGCTCACGAGGCGTTCGGATGCCAGGACGCCGGCGAGGCCAACGGCGGATCCGCATCTGCCCTGGGCCGCCTCAACGAGGCCCTTGAGACCGTTGAGGATCTGTGGGACGTCTTGGGCAGTCTGCTTCAGGACTTCCACTAAGACGGGAAGCTGGGGGTGAATAAAAGGTGCCAGGCACCTTTTATTCACCCCCTCCACGGCCTCCGATAGCGTCGTTCAGCGTCCATCTACGACCTTGTGTATTTTGCTGTTTGCAATTTATATGCAGACTTGGTACAAATTGCACGCTGCCGCTTGTCAAATCAGTTACATGCGGGAGTAAACGGGTCCATGAAGCCGCTATCGAAGGGAACGCACTGATGCGATCGAGTACCTGGAAATCGGCCGCCACGTTGCTGGCCGCGGTTATCGCGGCGGTCGCGCTGTCCGGAGTCTCGTCCCCGGGAAAGGCGATGGCGGACGGCCCCGGCTGCTCTGACCCGCACACGGCACCCGGCTGCGTTACGCTCAAATCGGCGATGGACGGCCGCAAATTGGTCGCCGAGGCCAGCTCATACACCACGGTACCGGTGGCCACCAGCATGAACGGCTGGACGACGGATGGTTGGACGTTCGCCTTCACAAACACCGCCAACCGGCAGAACGGGCTGTTCCAGCTTCGCTCGTCGTTCTTCGATTACTGCCTGACCGAGACCCCCGGCGGTGGCCAACTGATCGCATTGCCGTGCGTGGGCTCGTTACAGGAGACCTGGTACCTGGTCACCGGCGACGGGGGCAACTATTCAGTGCGGTCGGCCGCCGACGACAAGTGCGTCGACGTCCTGAACTCCAAGAAGGCCGACGATGCGCCCGTGGGCTCCCAGACGTGCAGCTCCGCCACCGGGGGTGCCAATCAGCAATGGACGGTGTTGGACAGCCAGGTGGCGGCGGGGCTGGCGCTCAACCACAGGAACGCGCCACCGATGGGCTGCTCGAGCTACTCGTACTGCCTGAAACTCAGCTCAGCCATGAACGCGCGACTGGTCGACGTGACCGGCTGGATTGACAGCACCCACCAGCAGGTGGTCACGAACACGACTCCCTCCAACGGGTACTGGGGTGTGTCGTTTGAGAACAGCAGCAATCAGCAGGGCGGTTTGTTCCAGCTTCGGTCAGTCACCGGGTCGGGTTGGTGCCTGACCGAGTCCTCCACCACCACCCTGCTCGCCACCGCAAAGTGTGCGAACACGCCCGGCATCACGGCCGACCAGCAGCAAAACTGGTACCTCTTTGCCGCGGACAACGGGAGCTTTTCGATCCGCTCGGCGTACGACGGCAAGTGTGCTGACATCCTCAACGCCTCGAATGCCGACGGTGCTGGGGTGGGGGCATGGACGTGCACTTCCGCAACCGGCAGCGTGAATGAGCAGTGGAAGCTCTCAGACGCCAAGGCCGGATCGACACTCGCGAGCGCATTCACCAAAGCCCAGGCCCAGAGCTGCGCCCATTACATCTACTGCCTGTCGTTTCGGTCGGCGATGAACAATCGGTCGCTCGACTCGATCTGGTGGGGAAGCACCACCGAGCAAGAGGCTGTCACCAGCATGAATCCGACCAACGGGTTCTGGGGAGTCACGTTCTTTAGCCCTGCCAGCCAGATCGACGGGGTGTTTGAGCTTCACCCGATCGCCGCCAAGCCGAACTGGTGCCTGACCGAGCCCGCGTCGCGATCCACCAGCCAGATGTACGTTGCACCCTGTGTGAACCAGCGCGGGTTCCCTGCGGGCGACCGTCAGGAGTGGCGTCTGGTCGCAGGCACCAACAACAATTACTCGCTACGGGCGGCCTACGACGGCTATTGCGCCGACGTCCTCAACCGGAGTGACTACGACGGCGCCTGGGTCGGCTCGTGGTCGTGTAGCTCCGGCGGTGGGACGGCGAACGAGCAGTGGGCCGTGGATGATTACTCGGGGTCGCTCAACGCACCCTCGGCGGCCACGAACGCCGCCCTCCTCGGGCCGAAAGCCGGCCCGTTTGCCAGCGGCCTACCCTCGCAATTGGCGGATGCAGGCGTGAAAGGGCTCGAAGACTGGGCCGTCCGGCAGAACGCGACCGGAAAGATCACCTTCTGCAACTGGGGTGGCTACGTCGCCATGGGTGTCATCAACATCGTCCGGGTGGGGTCGAAGGCCCCGCTGTACAACTGGTCGACGCCTGTGCTCAACTCTCGCCAATGCGCGTCGTATTACATCGCTGCCGGTCAGCCGGTCGTGGCCGAGATCACCATGCACGTCTTTACCAACATGTTCCAGGGATCGTATGGGTGGCAGTATCGCCCCGACAATGGTGGAGTAAACACGAGGAATGATTATTGGACGTCGGACTATTCGAACGATGACACCGTTGCCACCTACACGCTCTCGTCTGTCTACACCAATACGTCATTCCACTTCTATGGCACGACGTGTAACGCGACGACTGGGTACACGTTCGACGATGTAAAGACCAAAATCGGAACGTTCGTTAAGGACGACGGTTTCGCCAAGGGCTGTTGGGGCGACAATGACATATCCGCTGGAATCCTGACGGTTGGTGACGCCATCGAGGACCATGTACGACGCTCTCCAGGGCCTACTCGACGGGCTCCGGCTCTGAATACAAGATGAATAAAAGGTGCCAGGCACCATTTATTCACAAGAGCTGCCGCCGGTCGTCGGCGTAGGCCTCGAGTGGCGTTGAGGCCGCCGGCGACCGGCGGTAGCGATCGGCGAAGAGCGTCCAGATCATGACATCGCGAAGCGACCCATCGGCGTCCGCCAAACGGCGCCGGAGGGTCGCTTCGTGCTCGTAGCCGAGCCGTTTGGGAATGGCTGCGCTGCGCACGTTCCGTGGGTCGCAGTGGATCTCGATGCGATCCAGCGCCAGCAGCTCGAAGCCCACCCGGGTAAGTGCGGCGGTGCTTTCGGTGATCAGGCCCTTGCCCTGATACTCGCTGCTGATCCAGTACCCCACCTCGCGTGCTTCCGGGCCGGTCCGTGGGTGCAGACCGGTGCCGCCCAGCACCTCGCTATCGGCGGAGTCGAAGATTGCATAGATCAGATCCTCGTCGCGTTCGAACATGGCCCGGAACTCGCGCAGCCGTTCGGTCTTCTGCTGCAGCGGTTCGGGCTCGTGCGCGACCCATGGCATCCACGGTCGCAGGTGATCGAGGTTTCGGTCGATCACCTGCTTCAGGCCGGCGGCGTCCTCAGGCTGCCAGCACCGGATCACAAGGCGCTCGGTCTCGATCCGAGACGGTGCCAGCATCTAGAGCTCCAGACGTTGCCCGTCGAAGGCCACGCCGAACCCGTCCGGCAGCCATTGCTCCAGCTCCACCTGGGTACCGGTGCGATGGCCGATGTGGGTGAACAACGTCGTGCCAGCTTTGAGCTTGGTGGCGACCGGGATCATCGCCTCCATCGACAGATGACCACCCACCACCCGCTCGCGGCTGGAGCCGTCGACCACCGCCACCGCCGCGCCGACTGCCAGCTTGGAAGCCGGCGGGGCGCCCAGGTCGGGCATGTACACCAGCGCTCCCGAGTCGCCCTGCTGTAGTCGCAGGCCCAGCGTCGGGGTGCCGCCGTGCTCGACGTCGAAGGCGCGGCAGGTGAGGCCATCGCCCAGGTCGATGGGCACCCCCGGGGTGATGTGGGTGATGCGGAAGTCGAGTCGCGGAAACAGTTTTCGAAGGCCGCGCTCGGTCGGCTTGGTCATGTACAGCGGCAGCCGGCGTTGCTTTGCCAGCTCGTGCAGCCCCAGCACGTGATCATGGTGGCCGTGGGTCAGGATCACGGCTTCGGGCACCACGTCCGCCCGGCGCAGCTGCGCGTAGGTATCCGGCCCGGCGTCCACCAGCACCCGCCGATCGACCAGAATCGACGATCGCAGCCGGGCGTCGCGCGGGTCATCCGACGTGCATTGCGGGCATGAGCAGCCCAGCCGGGGGATCGGCCAGGCGGCACCGGTGCCGAGAAACTCCACAATCATCCCGGCAGAGTACCGGTGGCCGTCGCTGCGGCTTGCTCGTCGGTAGGATGCATCGACGGTGTCCAGCGACCGTCCAGATCCCGTTTCGAGCTTTTCCGCTCCTGTGGCGGAGTGGTTTCGCCGGTCGTTTCGCCGAGCCCACCCGCGCCCAACTGCTGGGCTGGCCGGCGATCGCAGCAGGCAAGCACACGCTGATCCTCGCCCCCACCGGGTCGGGCAAGACGCTGGCCGCGTTCCTGTCTGCCATCGACGGGCTCACCCAGCGTCCCAGCGAGGGCACCAAGGTGCTGTACGTGTCGCCGCTGAAGGCGCTCAACCACGACATCGAGAAGAACCTGCGCGCGCCGCTGGCCGGGATCGCCTCCGATCGCGACATCACGGTGGCGGTACGCACCGGCGACACGCCCCAGCGCGAGCGGGCCGCGATGCGCCGGCACCCGCCCGACATCCTGATCACCACGCCCGAGTCGCTCTACCTGATGCTGACCTCGGCGGCCCGCGAGACGCTGGCCGGGGTCGAGACGGTGATCGTCGACGAGATCCATTCGGTCGCGGCCACCAAGCGCGGCACCCATCTGATGCTGTCGCTGGAGCGGCTCGACTACCTGGTCGGCCGCGACGTGCAGCGGATCGGCCTGTCGGCCACCCAGCGGCCGTTGGAGGAGATCGCGGCGTTCCTGGGCGGGGTCGGCCGTGAGGTCGCGATTATCGACGCGGGTGGGGGCAAGCAACTCGACATCGAGGTGCTCGTGCCGGTCGAGGACATGCGCGAGCTCGGCGGCGCTCCCGAGGTGGAGGGCGAGCCGCGCGTCTCGATCTGGCCGGCCATCTATCCCCGGCTGCTCGAACTGGTGCGAGCGCATCGTTCGACGATCGTGTTCGTGAACAGCAGGCGCTCGGCCGAGCGGGTCGCAAACCGGCTCAACGAGCTGGGCGAGGAGGACATCGCCCGGGCGCATCACGGCTCCCTGGCCCGCGAGCAGCGGCTCCAGATCGAGGATCTGCTCAAGACCGGGCGGCTGCCGGCGCTGGTCGCCACCTCGTCGCTCGAGCTGGGAATCGACATGGGCGCGGTCGATCTGGTGGTGCAGATCGAGTCGCCCAAGTCAGTCGCCGCCGGCCTCCAGCGGGTGGGGCGCGCCGGCCACAACGTGGGCGAGGCCTCGTCCGGCCGGTTCTTCCCCAAGTTTCGTGGTGACCTGCTCGAGACCGCGGTTGTCACCCGGCGGATGCTGGAGGGCGAGATCGAGCACACCCGCGTGCCGCGGCGACCGCTGGACGTGCTGGCACAGCAGATCGTGGCCATGACTGCGATGGACGAGTGGGAGGTGGAGGAGCTTCATCGCGTGGTCTGCCGCGCTCACCCCTATCGCGACCTGTCGCGGGCCCAGCTGGACGGCGTGCTCGACATGCTGGCGGGCCGCTATCCCTCCGACGAGTTTGCCGAGTTGCGCCCTCGGATCGTCTGGGATCGCACCGATGGGGTCGTGCGCGGCCGTGACGGAGCTAAACGGCTGGCGGTGATCAGCGGCGGCACCATTCCCGACCGCGGCCTCTACGGCGTGTTCATGGCCGAGGGTGGGGCGCGGGTCGGCGAGCTGGACGAGGAGATGGTGTACGAGGCCCGCGCCGGCGAGGTGTTTCAGCTGGGAGCGAGTTCCTGGCGGATCGAGCAGATCACCCGCGACCGTGTCTTGGTGTCACCTGCGCCGGGAGTGCCCGGCAAGCTGCCGTTCTGGAAGGGCGACGGCATCGGCCGGCCATTCGAGCTGGGTCAGGCGGTCGGGGCGGCCACCCGCACCCGCGAGTTCGGGCCGCTCGACCCACTGGCGGCCGCCAACCTGACGAACTATCTCGACGACCAGGAGCGGGCCACCGGCGTGGTGCCCTCCGATCGCACGATCGTGATCGAGCGCTTCCGCGACGAGCTGGGCGACTGGCGCATCTGCGTACTGTCACCGTTCGGAGCGCGGGTGCACGCGCCGTGGGCGCTGGTGGTCGAGGCCCGCATGTCCGAGCAGCTCGGCATCGACGTCGAGGCGATGTGGTCAGACGACGGCATCGCCATCCGGCTGCCCGACTCCGACGCCGTGCCGCCCACCGACCTGATCGCCGTGCCTCCAGGCGACCTCGACGACCTGCTGCTCGATCGGGTGGCCATGAGCCCGATGTTCGCGGCTCGGTTCCGCGAGAACGCCGCGCGGGCACTGTTGCTGCCGCGACGCCGGCCCAACATGCGCACGCCGCTGTGGCAACAGCGACTCAAGGCGCACGACCTGCAGCAGGTGGCGAAGCGGTTCGGATCGTTTCCGATCATGCTCGAGACGTATCGCGAGGTGCTCTCCGACGTCTTCGAGGTGCCGCGGTTGAAGCAGCTGCTGCAGTCGATCGCGACCGGGCAGGTGCGTCTGGTCGAGGTCGAGTCGAGCCAGCCGTCGCCCTTTGCCAGCTCGCTTCTGTTCGACTACATCGCAAGCTACATGTATGAGGGCGACGCGCCCGCGGCGGAGCGTCGCATGCAGACGCTGACGCTCGATCGCGCCCTGCTGGCAGAGCTCTTGGCCGCCGACGATCTGCGTGAGCTGTTGGACGCCGAGGCGATCGCCGAGGTGGAGGCAGAGCTGCAGGGCATCGGCGGCCACCTGACCGCCGACACGGCGCACGACCTGCTGCGCCGGATCGGAGCGCTGAACCGGTCAGAGCTCGACCGCCGCGGCGCCGACGATGTGGTGGTGACGCGCCTGTTGAAGGACCGGCGGGCGTTCGAGGTGGGGATGGTCGGCGAGCAGCGGGTGATCGCCGCCGAGGATGCCGGGCTCTACCGCGACGGCCTCGGCGTGGTGCCGCCACCGGGCGTCCCCATGGCATTTCTCGACCCGGTGCCTGACGCGCTCGACCGGCTGGCACTGCGCCACGCCCGCACCCACGGCCCGTTCACGACCGCGGACGTCAGTGCCCGGCTGGGAGTCGACGCGGCGCGTCGCTGGCGCGGTTGGTGAAGAGTGGCGAGCTGATCGAGGGCGGGTTCCTGCCTGCCGGAAGTGGCCGCGAGTACGTCTCGCTCGAGGTGCTGCGACGGCTCCGCCGCCGCACGTTGGCGCGCTTGCGGCGTGAGGTCGAGCCGGTCGAGCCGGCGGTGCTGGGCCGGTTCCTGCCCGCTTGGCACGGCATCGGGCGTGATCTGCGCGGCGGCGACCGGCTGCGTGAGGTGGTGGCACAGCTCGAGGGCGTGGCGCTGCCGGTGGCAGCGATCGAGTCGGACATCCTGCCTGCGCGTGTCTCGGGCTATCGCCCGGATTCGCTCGATCTGGCCTGTGCCGGCGGTGAGCTGGTGTGGATCGGGGCCGGGCCCGGCCGTGTGCGCCTGTACCTGCGCGAGAACGTGCCGCTGCTGCACCCCCAGCCCGAGGAGCGCGAGCATCAGTTGCTGGACGTGCTGGCGCGGCGCGGCGCCAGCTTCTTCTCCGATCTTGGTGATCGACGTCGGCGGTGCCGATCGCGCGGTGCTGGCCGACCTGTGGGAGCTGGTGTGGGCGGGCCTGGTCACCAACGACGCCTGGGAGCCGCTGCGTAACGGCACCACGCTTCGGTCGGTTCCGGCCGCCACCACTGTCCGCCGGGCGCGGCGGGCGCGGCCGACCTCGTCGCTGCCGGCCGCCCGTGGCCGCTGGTCGCTGGTGGCCCCGCTGCTTCTGCCCGCGGCCACTCCCCGGGAGCGGGCGCGGGCGTTGGCCGAGGTGCTGCTGGAGCGCCACGGCGTGGTCACCCGCGCCGCTGTGCTGGCCGAGGGCGTGCCCGGCGGGTTCACGGCGGTGTACGGCGAGCTGCGGGCGATGGAGGAGGCCGGTGTGTGCCAGCGCGGGTACTTCATCGAGGGCCTCGGCGGAGCCCAGTTTGCGTTGCCCGCGGCGGTCGAACGGCTGCGCGACCTGCGCGAGGCAGATCCCCGCGCCGAGCCGGTGGTGGTGGGGGCGGCCGACCCCGCCAACCCCTTCGGTGTGACCGCGCCCTGGCCGGAGGCGGCTCGCAAGCCGGCCCGGTCAGCGGGGGCGTGGCTGGCGCTGGTCGAGGGCCGGCCGGCCGTCTACGTCGAGAAGGGCGGCCGGGGACTGGTCACGTTCGAACCGCGCCTGTTCGACGCGGGTATCGCTGCCCTGGCCTCGGCTGTCGCCGACCGGCGCATCCGCCGGATCACTCCCGAGCGCATCGACGGCCGTCCAATCCACGGCGACCCCGCCGAGCAAGTGCTGCTCAACCACGGCTTCCTCCAAACCCACCGCCGCCTCGTACTCAGCTGACTGAGGCTGGCCCGTTGGGCCTCAGGGCGCCCGTCGCACCAGAGCGTCGGTGGTGAATAACGGTGCCAGGCACCGTTATTCACGCTTCGTTGTGAGGTGGACGGTGACGTTGCCTTGGAGGTCGAATCGGTCGACGCCGTGGGCGCGGATGATGCGGCCGATGTCGTCGAGCAGCGGGTCGCGTTCGTCCTCCGGCAGAGCGGCCACGAAACTCCAGGTCGACACCATCAGCTGAAACTCCTCGACGGTGTAGGTGAGCACCATCGGAAACACCCGCAGCTCGAGCGGTGCAAACAGCTCGGTGCGCTCGAAGGGTGCGCGCCAGAGGCCGGTCCACGGCCGGTTCTCGGGCCGCACTTGCGGTCGCCGCACCTGGTCGAGGCGGGCGTCCACCTGCGTCGTTCCAGGGCAGATCGTCCCAGTCGCTGTGACCGAACAGGATCGCCAATCCGCCTCCGGGCCGCAGCACACGATGGATCTCTGGAAGCGCGCGCTCGCCGTCGAACCAGTGGAACGCCTCACCCACAAACACCGCGTCTGCGACCTCGCCGGGCAGCGGAATCTGCTCTGCGGTGCCGTCGATCACCTCGGCCGAGCGGCACCTGCTCGGCCAGCACCCGGCGCATCTCCGAGAGCGGCTCGACGGCGATCAGGCGTGCGCCCCGGGCGGACAGCAATCGTGACAGCTTGCCGGTACCGGCGGCCAGGTCGACGACCGTCGCCGAGTCGTTCAAGCCGAGCTTTTGCCACGCCCAGTCGACCGGCTCGGGCGGGTATGGCCTGCGGCCGCGCTCGTAGCCGTCGGCCACCTTGGCGAAGGCCTCGGCCAGCGGATCAATTCGAGCTGCGGAATCCATAGACTGACCTGATGCTAACTCGCAGCCATCGTCGCCCTGATGCCTGAGGGGCATTCGCTCGAACTCGCCGCTCGCCGACTCGCGCCGATCGTCGGCCAGCACGGTGCTGGACGGCCCCCTGGCCGGCGCGGAGGTGACCGCGATCGAGGCCCGCGGCAAGCATCTCCTGATCCACGCCGACGACGGTCGCAGCGCCGATGTTCACCTGGGTATGCACGGCCGCGCTCGGCTACTCGCCCCGGGCAGCGGGCCCACCACGCCCGCGCCGCGCCGCGCGGTGATGCGAACCAGTGCGGGCGATGCGGTGCTGGTCGGCACCATCCGCATCGGCCGCAGCGCCCGGCCTCCGGCGCTTGGCCCCGATCTGCTGCACGGCCGCTTCGACACGCGTCAGTATCTGCGCCGGGCGCGGCTGATCGAGCGGCCGGTGGCCGAAATGCTGCTCGACCAGCGGGTGCTCGCGGGCATCGGCAACATCGTTCGCTGCGAGGCGCTGCACACCGAGGCGGTCGATCCGTTCGCGTCGGTGGCAGCGCTCTCGGATCGAACGCTGCTGCGGCTGGCGGCTGTGCTCGCGAACGCTGCTTCGGGCCGGCGTCGACGACGGCGGAAGGCTCGTCGTCCAGGGTCTACCGACGGGCGGGCCGGCCGTGCCCGCGCTGCGGCGATGCGATCGCGTCGCGACCGGTCGGCGAGCAGCGCCGTCGGCTGTACTGGTGCCCCGGCTGCCAGGTGCGCGCAGGGTGAGGATCCGGCCGCTCGGAGGAGGAGATCGACCGCGCCCGCGGAGCGCTGCTGGGGCTGGCGGTCGGTGACGCTCTGGGCGCGGCTCTGGAGTGGCTTCACCCCGACCAGATCCGCGCTCGCTACGGCGGCGAGCTGCGCGACATGGTGCGATCCACCCTGTGGGAGCGGGGAGAGTGGACGGACGACACCGCCATGGCCCTCGAGCTGGCCACCAGCCTGGTTGAGTGCGGCGGATACGACCCCGACGACGTGTTCGCCCGGTACGCGCTGTGGGCGCGCTCCGGCCCCAAGGACATCGGCGGCACCGTCTCCGCCGCGGTGTCGCGATCGCGCAGCGCCGATGAGGCCCGGGCTGCTGCCACCGCGTATCACGTCGCGTCCGGTGGCAAGAGTGCCGGCAACGGGTCACTCATGCGCACCGTGCCGATCGCGCTTCGCTACGGCCGCGACAAGGGCGAGCTGGAGCGGTTCTCGCGACTCGACTCCAGCCTCACCCACCACGACCCGCTGGCGGGGGACGCCTGCGCCTGGTTCAACCTGACCGTGGCGGCGCTCGTGCGTGGCCGCAAACCACCGCAGTTCGGCGTCGCCGGTGGCGACCGCTGCCGCGGACGCGATCGGCGCCGACAAGGAGCTCTGGGCATCGAGGTGCAGGAGCAGATGGGGTACGTCCTGACCGCGTTGCGGGTGGGCTTCGCGGGAGCGTTCGGGTACGACTCGTTCGAGCAGGCGGTCGTGTTCGCCGCCAATCTGGGAGGGGATGCCGACACCAACGCGGCCGTCGCCGGAGCCCTCGCCGGCGCCCGCTTCGGCGCCGCCGGCATCCCCGAGCGATGGCTGGAACCACTGCACCAGCGGGCGCCGATCTCGGGTCTTGCAACCCGGCTGCTGCGGGCGTAGGCTCGCTCGTGCGATTCGAATCAAGGGGGACTGATGAAGGCATCACTGACTGCCCGTCGCATCCATCCCGGCCACTTCGAAGCATTCCGGCAGGCCTGGCAGCCTGAACGGTTCCCCGAGGGCATGGTGAAAGCGTGCATCCTGCGCGACCGCACCGACCCGGATCTGGTCACCGCCTTCGCCCTGCTCGATCTGCCCGACCAGCGGATCTCCGAGCTGCGGGCCGAGCTGGCACCCGCGGAGCGTGACCGCGAGGCCCGCATGGCTCCGCACGTCGTCGAGACGCCGGTCGCGGGCTTCTTCGACGTCGTCTGGTCGAAGGAGGGGCGAGCCACCGGCGACCACGTGCTGGTGCCGATGACCGAGCGCAGGCTCAAGCCGGGCACCGCCGACGAGTTTCGCACCGCGCTGGCGGAATACGTCGCCAGCATGGGCGAGCTGCCGCCGGGCCTCTCGACGGTGATGACACTGGCACACGAGGCCAATCCCGAGCACATGATCCAGTTCGGGATCGTCCGCACCGACGATCCCGAGGCGTTCGCCGAGGCGAGCCGGGCCGGTCGCGAGACGATGCTGGAGGCACTCGCGCCGTACATCGACTCGATCGGGATCGACACCACCTACGACCTGGTCGAAGAGATCTCACCGGTACGAGCGTAGGCTCGGCGGGTATTGTCTGCAGTCGTGACGCAGGAACCCGACCGAAATCTCGCGCTGGAACTGGTACGTGTGACCGAGGCAGCCGCGCTGGCCTCCGCCCGGTGGGTCGGTTTCGGCGACAAGATCGCCGCCGACCAGGCCGCCGTCGATGCGATGCGCTACATGCTCGCGACCGTCGACATGCGCGGCACCGTGGTGATCGGCGAGGGCGAGAAGGACGAGGCGCCGATGCTCTATAACGGCGAGCAGATCGGATCGGGACAGGGTGTCGAGGTGGACGTCGCGGTTGACCCGCTGGAGGGCACCGAACTGGTCGCCCGCGGGCCAGCCCAACGCGCTGGCGGTGGTGGCCGCCGCGGAGAAGGGCAGCATGTTCGACCCCGGCCCGGTGTTCTACATGGAGAAGCTCGCCTGCGGCGCCGACATCGACGAGGAGATCGACCTGCGCGCCCCGATCGAGGAGACGCTGGAGCAGGTGGCCGCCGCCAAGCGCGGCCGCGTCCGCGATCTGATGGTGGTGATCCTCGACCGTCCTCGTCACGACGAGATGGTCAAGCGCATCCGCGCCGCCGGCGCCCGCATCCGCTTCATCCCCCACGGCGATGTCGCCGGGGCGATGATGGCCGCCAGCCCCGACACCGGCATCGACCTGCTGTGGGGCATCGGCGGCACGCCCGAGGGCGTGCTCGCGGCGGCGGCCTTCAAGTGCCTCGGCGGCCAGTTCCAGGGCCGTCTGTGGCCCCGCGACGACGGTGAGCGGACGGCGGCGATCGAGGCCGGCTACGACCTGGCGCGAGTGCTGACGATCGATGATCTGGTGCGTGGCGACAACGTCTTCTTCGCCGCCACCGGCGTCACCGACGGCGATCTCCTGCGGGGCGTGCGCTACCGCTCGGGCGGCGCCCGCACGCAGTCGCTGGTGATGCGGTCGCGCTCCGGCACGGTGCGCACGCTGCAGGCGACGCATTCGATGGACAAGCTGGCCGCGCTGGCGGGCGAGCGATACACGTAGGCCGACGCGGTAGTATCTGCTCGACGACCACCCAGGAGCACTCGCTTGCAGCAATCCACCACAGGAATATGAGTCTTTTCGCGATGACGCCGTCGCGATCATCAACGGCGCCGCGGTCACGGTCTCGGTGATGGCATTCTGGACGCGTCCGGCGTATATGGCGATTCTGGCGCTGGTGATCGCGGTGATCGGCTACTTCCTCACGCCTCGCAGCCGCGGCGGCACCATTCTGGCCGTCTTCATCATCAGCATGATCGCGATTCTGTTCACGGCCCAGCAGGGCTACTCGCTCGTCTAGCAGCGCTTCGCCGAAGGGTGTGAGGGGAGGAGTCGTGGTGTCCGACTACTACGATCTCGGCGGATTCGGTCGCCCTGTCTCCACCGCGTCAGAAGAGGCGCAGGTGTGGTTCGATCGCGGACTGGTGTGGTGCTATGGGTTCAACCACGAGGAGGCGGTGCGGTGCTTCCAGCGAGCGGTCGAACTCGACCCCGACTGCGCCATGGCCCATTGGGGCATCGCCTATGCGATCGGCCCCAACTACAACAAGGATTGGGTTGCCTTCGACGCCGACGAACTGGTCGACGCGGTGGCCACAGCCCACGCCGCCGTCGCGAAAGCCGTGTCGCTGAGCGACCGGGCCGACGCCCGTGGAGCACGCGCTGATCGAGGCGCTGCAACACCGGTTCCCCGAAGACACGCCGGCCGAGGACTGCGCGCCCTGGAACGACGCCTACGCCGCGGCCATGCGAGAGGTGTACGCCCGGTTCGGGGACGATCCCGACGTCGCCACGTTGTTCGCCGAGGCGCTGGTGGGACGCACACCGTGGCAGCTGTGGGACCTCCGCACCGGCGCGCCGGCCGAGGGCGCCGACACGCAGGAGGCGCTGGACGTGCTCGAGCGGGGCATGGCCGCCACCGCAGCGCCCCACCCGGGTCTGCTGCACATCTACATCCACACGATGGAGATGTCGCCCCACCCGGAGCGGGCGATGGCCGCTGCCGACCAGCTGCGAGGGCTGGTGCCCGACGCCGGCCACCTCGAGCACATGCCGACCCACATCGACGTGCTGTGCGGGCAGTATCGCGACGTGGTCAGCTGGAACGACCGGGCGATCGCCGCCGACCGCAAAGTATCTGGAGCGGGAGGGCGCGCTCAACTTCTATTCGCTCTATCGCTGTCACGACTACCACTTCAAGATCTACGGCGCGATGTTTCTGGGACAGCTCGAGCCTGCGCTGGAGGCCGCCGACGAGCTGATCGCCACGCTCCCCGAGGAGACGCTGCGGATCGAGGTGCCGCCGATGGCCGATTGGGCCGAGGGGTTCGTGCCGATGCGCTTGCACGTGCTGGTGCGGTTCGGCCTGTGGCAGCAGATCGTGGACGAGCCGTTTCCGGCTGATCCCGACCTGTACTGCATGACCACAGCCATGCTGCACTACGCCAAGGGGGTTGCCCTCGGCGCCCTCGGCGACGTGGCCGCGGCCGAGGAGCAGCGGGGCCTGTTCACCGAGGCCGTCGTCGCGTGTGCCCGAGAGCCGCTATCTGTTCAACAACACCGGCCTTGACATCCTCGCGGTGGCGGCCGAGATGCTGAACGGCGAGGTGGAGTACCGCAAGGGCTATATCGAGGCGGCCTTCGCCCACCTGCGCCGCGCGGTGGAGCTCGACGACAACCTGCCGTACGACGAGCCGTGGGGCTGGATGCAGCCGACCCGCCACGCGCTGGGAGCGCTGCTTTTGGAGCAGGGCCGGGTGGAGGAGGCCGAGGCCGTCTACCGCGCCGACCTGGGGCTGGACGGCACGCTTCCCCGGCCATGCCAGCACCCCGACAACGTCTGGAGCCTGCACGGCTTCCACGAGTGCCTGCAGCGGTTGGGCAAGACCAGCGAGGCGGGCATCATCAAACCCCGCCTCGACCTCGCGCTGGCCCGCGCCAGCGTCACCGTCAAGGCCTCCTGCTACTGCCGCATGAGCCACGCGGCATGAGCGCAGCCGCTACTCGGCGGGGACGATCTCGAGGCCGCTTTCGACCTGCCTGCGGCCGTTGACCTGGTAGGCCACGTCGACCACGTGCTCGGGGGCGTAGCGACCGTAGAAGAGCGTGCGAAAGAGGCTGCGGGCGTTGTCCTTGCGCGGCGGGATCAGGGTCTGGTTGAACACCAGCGTGCGACCCTCCAGCACGTAGTCGCGCTCCGCCTGCTGCTCCACGCCGTTGATGAACACCTCGAACGGCGGGGTGACGTCAAGCGGCAGGTGCACGCGGGATCCCGATGGTGCCATACCCCTAGCGTATCGGGATCGCTGGTAGGTTTAGGAGCATGACCGACCCCGACCCATTCGCCGCTCGAGACTCGCTCAGCTCCGGGCAGGCGCTGTATCGGCTCGATCGGATCGTCGATCCGCTGAAGTTGCCCTACACGGTGTGCGTGCTGCTCGAGAACCTGCTGCGGCGGGCCGGCAGCGAGCACGTGTCCGAGCAGGATGTGCGCGCGCTCGCGGCCTGGCCTGAGCGTTCGCCGGACGCGCGGCTGGCGTTCATGCCCTCCCGCGTGATCATGCAAGATCTCACCGGAGTGCCCGCGGTGGTCGATCTGGCCGCGCTGCGGGCGGCGGTCGCCCGGCGGGGAGGCGATCCCAGCCGTGTCGATCCGCTGGTGCCGGTCGACCTCGTGATCGACCACTCGGTGCAGGTCGACGCGTTCGGCTCGGGGATGGCGTATGAGCGCAACATCGAGCGCGAGTACGAGCGAAACGGCGAGCGCTACGCGCTGCTGCGCTGGGCTCAGGGAGCGTTTGGCAACTTTCAGGTGGTGCCGCCGGGCATGGGCATCGTGCACCAGGTCAACCTCGAGTATCTGGCGGCGGTGGTGCAGGTGCGCGACGGCGTCGCGCTTCCCGACACGCTGGTCGGCACCGACTCGCACACCACCATGGTGAATGCGCTGGGCGTGCTCGGCTGGGGCGTCGGCGGGATCGAGGCCGAGGCCGTGATGCTGGGACAGCCGCTGGACATGACCGCCCCGGTGCTGCTCGGGATCAAGCTCGACGGCGCGCTTCGCCCCGGGGTGACCGCCACTGACCTGGTACTGACGCTGACCGAGTTGCTGCGCGCCCGCGGGGTGGTGGGATCGTTCGTGGAGTTCCACGGCACCGGCGTCGGCGGCCTGACGCTGGCCGACCGTGCCACCATCTCCAACATGTCACCCGAGTTCGGGGCGACCTCGGCGATCTTCCCGGTCGACGACGAGACGCTGCGCTACCTGCGCGACACCGGACGGCCGGCGGAGCAGCTCGAGCTGGTCGAGCGCTACACCAAGGAGCAGGGCCTCTTTCGCACGGGCAGCGAGCCGGAGCCGGTGTACTCGGACACGCTCACGTTCGATCTGGGATCGGTCGAGCCGAGTCTCGCCGGCCCTCGCCGGCCGCAGGATCGAGTCTCGCTGGCGAATGTCCGAGGCAGCTTCGAGGACGCTTTCGGCGCGACCCAAAACGGGGCCAAGCTGGGCAACGGCTCGGTCGCGATCGCGGCCATCACCTCGTGCACCAACACCTCCAACCCGGCGCTGATGGTGGCCGCCGGCCTGCTCGCCCGAAACGCCGTCGCGCGCGGTCTGGGGCGGCGGCCGTGGGTCAAGACCAGCCTCGCTCCCGGATCGCGGGTGGTGATGGACTATCTCGAGCGGGCAAACCTGGTCGAGCCGCTGGAACAGGTCGGCTTCAGTCTGGTCGGCTTCGGCTGTACCACCTGCATCGGGAACTCGGGGCCGCTGCCCGACGACGTCTCGGCCGAGATCGATCGCGATGGGCTGGCGGTGGCAGCGGTGCTCTCGGGCAACCGCAACTTCGAGGCCCGCATCCATCCGCAGGTGAAAGCCAACTACCTGGCCTCTCCGCCGCTGGTGGTGGCCTACGCGCTGGCCGGCACAGTCGGCAAGGATCTCAACACCGAGGCGCTGGGTGAGGGCACCGACGGCCCCGTCTATCTGAGCGACATCTGGCCCAGCTCCGACGAGGTCGAGCGGGTGCTCTTGGAGTCGATCGACGCCGCCATGTACAACAGCGAGTACGGCAGGATCTTCGAGGGCGACGAGCGCTGGCGCGGCCTGCCGGTGCCCGAGGGTGAGCTGTTCGCCTGGGATCCCAGCTCCACGTACGTGCGTGAGGCCACCTTCTTCGAGCACGACGCCGACCTGTCGGACATCGTCGATGCCCGGGTGCTCGCCTACCTGGGTGACTCGGTCACCACCGACCACATCTCCCCCGCCGGCGCGTTCGCGTCGGGCACGCCGGCCGGTACGTATCTGATCGAGCACGGCGTGGAGCCGCGCGAGTTCAACAGCTACGGCGCCCGCCGGGGCAATCACGAGGTGATGGTGCGCGGCACCTTCGCCAACATCCGGCTGCGAACAAGCTGCTGGACGGGGTCGAGGGCGGCTACACCGCGTATCTCCCAGACGGCGAGCAGATGACGATCTTCGACGCCGCCAACCGCTATCGCGAGCAGGGCGTGCCGCTGATCGTGATCGCCGGCCGCGAGTACGGCTCGGGCAGCTCCCGCGACTGGGCCGCCAAGGGCAGCTTCCTGCTGGGCGTGCGGGCCGTGATCGCCGAGAGCTTTGAGCGGATTCACCGCTCGAACCTGGTCGCGCTGGGCGTCTTGCCGGTGCAGCTGCTCGCCGGCGACACCAACGAGAGCCTCGGGCTGACCGGCCGCGAGACCTACACCATCGGCGGGCTCAAGCACCTGCAGACGGGCTCGCACGTGAGAGTCGACGTGAACGGCGGGGAGCGCTCGTTCGAGGCTCTCGCGCGGCTCGACTCGCCCGCCGACGTCAAGGTCTATCGCGACGGCGGCCTGTTGCAGATGGTGATGACTCAGCTCTTGGCATGACGCTGATCTCCGAGCTGCGGGCGGCGCTTCCCGAGGATGCCGTGCTGACCAAGCCGGCCGAGCTGCGGACGTACGAGTGCGACGGCCTGACCGGCTGGCGCGCGATCCCGCAGGCGGTGGTGCTGCCCCGCTCCACCCAGGAGGTGTCCGCGGCCGTGCGGGTGTGCGCCGACCACGCCGTTCCATTCGTTGCCCGCGGCGCCGGCACCGGCCTCTCCGGCGGCGCCATGCCGATCGCCGAGGGCATCGTCATCGGTCTGGCCCGGATGAACCGGATTCTGGATGTGGATGTGCCCAACCGACGGGCGCGGGTGCAGCCCGGCGTCCCCAACCTCGAGGTCAGCCGCGCGGTTGCCCGGCACGGCCTCTATTACGCGCCCGACCCCTCCAGCCAGCAGGTGTGCACGATCGGCGGCAACATCGCCGAGAACTCCGGCGGCGCGCACTGCCTCAAGTACGGCTTCACCACCAATCATGTGATCGAGCTGGAGGTGGTGCTGGCCGACGGCAGCGTGGTCACGTTGGAGCGCGATCGGCCGCTCGACCTGGTGGCGGGATTCGTCGGCTCCGAGGGCACCCTGGGGATCGTCACGGCGGCGGTGATCCGGCTGCTTCCGCTGCCCGAGCGGGTGGCCACGATGCTGGCCGGATTCCCGTCCACCGACGATGCCGGCGAGGTGGTGTCTGAGATCATCGCCTCGGGGATCGTGCCGGCCGCCATCGAGATGATGGACACGGTCGCGATCGAGGCGATCGAGGAGGCCGTGCATGCCGGGCTGCCTGTGGGTGCGGGGGCGGTGCTCTTGGTCGAGCTGGATGGGCCCGCGGCGGAGGTCGAGTTGGTATCCGAGCAGGTGCAAGAGATTTGCCGAGAGCACGGCGCGGGTGAGATCAGGATTGCCGCCGACCAGGCCGAGCGGGCGGCGCTGTGGTACGGCCGCAAGGCGGCCTTCGCCGCCATGGGCCGGGTCAGCCCTGACTACTACGTGCAGGACGGCGTGGTACCGCGAACCGCGCTGCCCGCGGCCCTTCATCGCATCGGTGAGCTCTCCCAGGTGCACGGCCTACGGGTGGCCAATGTGTTCCATGCGGGTGACGGCAACCTGCACCCGCTGGTGCTGTACGACGCGGCTATCGAGGGGCAGGCCGAGCGGGCCGAGCAGCTTGCCACCTCGATCCTTGAGATCTGCATCGACGCCGGCGGGTCGCTCACCGGCGAGCATGGGGTGGGGGTGGACAAGGCCTGCAGCATGCCGCGGATGTACTCCGACACCGACATGGCGGTGATGCTGCGGCTGCGCTCCGCTTTCGATCCGTCCGAGCTGTGCAACCCGGGCAAGGCCTTCCCCACGCCTCGGCTGTGCGGCGAGGTGCCCGGCCCCTACCGGCAGCATCCCGCTGAGCGCGACGGGGTGGAGCGGCTGTGATCAACCACAGCCCCGGCGATCTGATCGCGACCGTGTCGGCCGACGTGGGGCTGGCCGAGCTCAATGCCGAGCTGGCCAAGGCCGGTCAGATGCTCGCGCTTGACCCGCCCGGCGCCGATCGGCTGACGGTCGCCGAGGTGTTCGACCAGGCACTCAGCGGCCCGCGCAGCCATCGTTACGGCGAGCCGCGCGAAGGCAAACCTCGAGGTCGGTGGAGTGGTCGCCGCGCCATCGCTATTTCGGCGTTTCGAGGTTCTCTGGAACCGTCCTCGTATCACCTCGGTCGCCTGTTTCGATTGCGGCACGAGCCAGGAACTGAATTCCGCCGCGAGCTCGACGATTTGCCCCTCGTGCAGCGTCCACATGGACCTGCGCGATTACAAGATTAACACCGCCTTTAGTCGCGCCATTCGCACCCACGGCGAAGTTTACGTCACATCGTCGGGGGATATCAGCAGCAGCAGTGTCGTCTGCCGTTCTGCCATCATCGAGGGCAAGTTGCGCGGCAGTCTGCACTGCATCGAGAAGGTCGAATTCCGAGCGCCTGTCAGAGTCCGGGGAAAATTGACCGCGTCCCATGTCGTGATCGGCAGGAAGGCAGACGTGCAGTTTTTCCGCCAGCTTCAGGTTGGCTCAATCGAGATTCGCGGGCGGATGTCGGGCGAGATTCTCGCCGAGACGGTCGTCCTGATCCGGAGTGCCGGATCGCTCGACGGTAACGTGATGGCGCGCTCGATCAGCGTCAAAAAGGTGGAACCTTCTGGGCCAACTGGTGATTGGCCAGAAGACATTGGAGCAGGCGGAACTGCTGCCGGACGCGGCAGCGAAGAAGCTGCAGGCGGACGGGGAGCCCCTTCTTCCTCCCCTCCATCCCTTGGGTTTGCCGGCTGCCTCCTAGGCTGCGGCGGAATGCGAAAACTTCTTCCGCGCAGTCTCTATGAGCGGCTTGGTGGCTACGTCCATCGGCCGCGAATCACTTCGCAAACTGCGCGTATATCTGATTCGCTTCTTCGAGTGTTTCCTTGCTGCCGATGTTCGTACCACTTGCCCTTGATTTGGTGCGTCTTTACCGGCCGGCGCGGGTAGAGCCATTGAATGAAACGCCCCGGCTGGTCGGGGTTGTTGCCCGCCGCGATATAGGTGGTGAAGAGCTCGAGGGTCTCCGGTGAGAAGTAATAAAGGGCGATCCCAGTCAGAGTGCTCTCGGGCTTGGCCGGCTTCTCTTCGAAGTGAGTGATCACGCCCTCGGCGTCCGTCTGGATGCTGGCGTATTTCTTGATCGCCTCGAGGTCGCCTACGTCGTAGGTGGCAAGGGTGGCCACCGAGCCCTCCGCCTGGGCGGCAAAATCGGCCAGCGGTTCGCTGAACAGATTATCGCCGGCCACGACGATCAGCGGTTTGCTCTTCAATCCCTCCCGCTCGATCACCAGGTGAATGTCCCCGATCGCGCCCAATTTGTCGGCATCGCTCCGCGAACCGTCGTTCACGATCTTAAAAGTCAGTTCCGGGTGCGACTTCGCGTAGCGGTCCGCCCACGCCTGGAAGTCCTGGGCAAACTTGTCGTTTGTGACGACGTAGACCGTCTCGATGTCCGGGATGGGGGCGAGATTGTCGAGCACCCACTCGATCATCGGTTTGCCCGCGACTTCGAGCAACGGCTTCGCCTTCGTCTTGGTGAGTGGATAAAGTCGGGTCGCGTAGCCGGCGGCGAGAATGAGAACGTTCATAGGAATGTGGAAGCGGAAGGTAAACGAATGAGCCGCCCCGGCAAGACGACGGTTGCCTGCCGTCGTCGTTAGGCAGAGGGGACCGTGGCTTCGTGGAGTTGCCGCTGCAACTCTTCGACCCGCTTCGCTTCAGTGATTTTCCCGCGGGTGGTGGCGTCGGTTCACGTAGAACGTGTCGATTGCCGCGCCCTTGTCCGTATTGATGCGCGAGAGGGTGATGTAGGCGGACGTTGTTCCGGCCAAGGCAGGCAACGAGATCGTAGAGCAAGCCGAGCCGATCGGGCGTCTCCACCTGGATCAATGTGCAGGTAGGATGGCTCTCGTTTTCGACACTAATCCGGGTCGGGAAATCGAACTCCGGTGCGCGGGCCGCGCTCTTGCCCCGGACGTTCGCGAGCAGCGGCGCGAAATCGAACCGTTCGCTCTGCAGGGCAGTCCGCAGAGTCGATTCCATCGTAACAATTTCGAGCGGATCGCTGACTGGGCCAAGCTTCTTATTCCGCACCCGAAAAACGTCCAATGCCAGGTTGTCGCCGCGGATAAAAATGTCCGCGCTCAATATGTTCACCGAAGCCACCGCGAACGCGCCGGCGATGCTGGCCAGAAGATGCTGGCGGTCCCAGGTGCAGATCGAGACCACGCTGTGGCCCTGCTCCGGCAGGGCCTCCCAGAGGAGAGCGGGTGTGAAGGCCGGCTCGTCCCGCAGATAAATCTTCCTCCAAAGAGTGCGGAAGAGATCGAGATGCGCCCCGATTTCATCGGCGTCGAATGCCCGGAAATAATTATCCGGCATGTAATCGAAATGGGCTTCAATTTCATCGGCAAAATCGAGCGCGAGTTTTCGGCGACGGCATTGCGGAGCCGGTCCCGCTCGATTTTTACCTGCGCGATGAATCCCTCCTGGTCCTGCAGATAACGCGCCGTTGCGTGGTAGAGATTCCAGACGAGCGACTCCTTCCAATCCGACCAGGTGTCGGTGGTGCCCTGGCCATCGGAGAGGGTAAGCAACATCAGAGCGTCGAGATTCGACTGCGACTTCACGATGTTGGCGAACTCGATGACCGTGGCGGGGTCATCAACATTTCGTTGCTGCGCCATGTTCGAGAGTGTGAGGTGATGATCGACCAGCAGGACGAGGGAGCGGCGCCGCTCGGACGACAGCTGCAAACGCACTGCCACCCCCTGCGCGAAAAGCGCGCTCGCCTCGGAATGCGGCCGCGCCGCTACGCCCTTGCCGGTATCGTGCAGGAGCAAGGCGAGATAGAACATCGGGATCAGAAATCGCTTCGAACAGTTTCTGGTAGGGTTGCAGTTTCGGGTTCTCGGTTTCGCGCACCGCGTCGAGTTTCTCGATGCAGACCAGGGTATGCTCATCGGCGGTATATCGATGAAAATATTCGTGCTGGACGAGGCAGGTGAGTTGGCCGAACTCCGGCAGGTAGCGCCCGAGGAAATCGACCTCGTGCATCATGCGAAGAATGCGCGCCACCTCGCCTTTGCGGCTGAGCATGCGTGCGAAAATAACCCGCGGCGTCTTCCCATAACGGAACTCGCGCGTGACCAGACGCAGGCGGCGGCTCATCGCATCGGTCAAGTCCGCACTGAGCTTGAGTTTGCGTTCCTGCGCGTGTTCAAACGACTTCATCAACTGTTCCGGCTGGCGGCTGAAAAGCTGCGGATCGCTGACATGAAGTTGTCCGTCGCGGCTGAAGAAATCTTCGAAGTGTTCTTCGCGCGCCTTGCGCCGGGGAAGTAAGGGGAAGAAAAGCCGGCGCGTGGTTGTCGCCGTCCCCGTGGCAAAGCGGTCGGTCAATCTTTCGGTGATTCGGAAAATATTCC
>CAWESH010000017.1:0-49043 GCA_963811675.1 uncultured Actinomycetes bacterium
AGGTAGCCGATCTCGTACAGCTCGATCAGCTCCTTCCACAGCTCCGGCCGTACCGCTGCCTCGCGACTGATCTGGAGCGCCACGTGATCGGCCGGGTCCGCTTGGCCAGGCCGCGCGCGAGCAGGTCGGCGGTGATCGTGACGAAACAGGACTTGCCGCGGCCAGGGTTTCGATCTCCGCTCTGGTGTGCAGCCCAGTTCGTAGGCGAAGACCTCGAGCCTCGATCCATCGACCGGTCGGCGGGGCTGCTCGATCATCGCGTGTGTGCTCGTCCTGGCACGGCGCTGCCGAGGCCATCGCCCGACCAGGCACGGGGTTTACCCGCGGACGCGCGTGTTGGCCGGGTCGTACTGCACCGGTTCGGCCACTTCGGCCGGGATCAGCTCCCCACCGATACCTCCACCATCACCCTGGCGCCCGGTTCCAGCCCGGCCGGCAGGTAGGTGTAGGCGATGTTGCGGCGATCGTGAACCCGTGTGCACGCTGCGCACCCGGCCGACCACTCCGCCGGCGGCGTGCACGCCTCGCCGCCGTAGACGGCGACGTACTCATCACCGTCGATAGGATCGTCCGCGGAATCCGGTCGGGCTCAGCCGCGTTCTGCAGCGCCGCCCGGCCGACGAACTCGCCCTTGTCCATGGCCACGCAGGACCCCAGCCGCTTCGTACGGGGTGTCCCCCGCGGTCAGGTCGGTGCCCATGTAGCGGTAGCCCTTCTCCATCCGCAGCGGTTCCAGGGTTGCGGTTCCCGCCGAGCGAGGCCGTGCGGCTCGCCCGCCGCCGCACGGTCCCACACCTGGATCGCCCACTCCGGCGGCACGTACAGCTCGTAGCCGTTCGCCCACGTAGGTGATCCGCTGGGCCAGTACCGGGGCGCCGCCGATCGAGATCGTGATCGCCCGCCCGAACGGCAGCGCCGCGTTGGAGAGATCGTCGTCGCTGGTGGCCGCCACCACGTCGCGGGCGCGTGGCCCCCAGATCCCGATCACCGCCTGCTCGGCACTGGCGTCGCGCAGCGACACCTCGCCGTCGCGCGAGATCGAGGGGCGCGGAACCAGCCCAGGTCGGAGTTGACGGTGCCCGCGCCGGTCACGACCCGGAAATGCTCGGGGGCCAGCCGGGTGACGGTCACGTCGGCGACGATGCCGCGGCGGGGTTCAGAATCTGGCGTGTAGACCACGCTTCCGGGGTCGCGCGCACGCGATTGTCGGTGACGCGGTCGAGCAGGGCGCCAAGGCGCCCGGCCCGTCGACGTCGATCTTGTTCCCGAACGAGCTCATGTCGATCATGCCGGCGCGCTCGCGAAACGCGGTGTGTTCCTCTGCCAGGCGGTCGAAGTAGGGCGGCCGGTGCCAGCCGAACTCGCGCTGATCGGCGCCCGCCCTGCGCCACGGCCGGCCCGGCTGGAAGTAATCGGGCCGCTCCCATCCGTTCTTCGATCCGAACACTGCGCCCTCATCCTGCAGCCGCTCGTGTAGCGGCCCCAGGCGGTTGGGCCGGCCCGGACTCGTCGGTATCAAGCGGGTAGCGCAGCCGGTAGTAGTAGCGGTACACCTCGCGGCCGGCGGCCTCCACCTGGCCGGGGTTGCGGTAGGCCGCGCCGAACCGCCACGCCCGGTAGCCGTGGGTGTCGAGCTCGGTCTCGCCGGTGGTGATCCACTCGGCGATGGTGCGACCCAGACCGCCGGCGCCGCCAAAGCCGTTCAGCGAGAGGCCGGCCGCCAGCCAGAATCCGGGCACGTCGGGGATCGGGCCGAGCAGCGGGTTGCCGTCGGGCGTCATCGCGTCGGGGTGGCACACCAGCGCCACCACACCGGCGTCGTCCAGGAACGGGAAGCGGCGGGCGGCGCCGGCCATCAGCTGCTCGAACCGCTCGGGGTCGGGTGGCAGCGCCCGCTCGCTGTGATCCCACGGCACACCGTCCACCCAGCGGGCCACCGGATTTGGCTCATATCCGCCGAACAGCACCCCGCCGGCTTCGGAGCGCCCGTACACGAGGTTGTCGGTGTCGCGGAAGCACGGCATGTCGTGGGGCAGTTCGTGGCCCTCGACCGCCAAGAGCGCGATGTGCTGATGGTCGACCGGCACCGACGGGGTGAATGCCCCCACCATCGCCGATACCTGTGGCGCCCACATGCCGCAGGCGTTGACCACCAGCTCGGTCTCGATCCGCCCGCGCTCGGTCGCCACCGCGGTGACCGCGTGGCGCTCGTCCAGCTCAATCCCCGTCACCCGCGTGCCGGTGTGGATGCGCACACCCAGCGCGCGGGCGGCGTCGGCCAGGGTGTAGGTGGCAGTGTGCGGGTCGACGCACCCGTCGCCCTCGATCCACACGCCGCCGTACAGCGACTCGGGCGAGGCCGCGGGCATCAGCGCCAGCGCCTCACGCGGGCCCAGCACCTCGACGTCCAAACCGATTCCGCGGGCGCGGCTGGCTCCCCGCTGGAGCCTCCTTGAGACTCTCCTCGCTGGAGGCGATGCGCAGGCTCCCGAGCCGCTCGAATACCCCCAGCTCCTGGTACAGCTCGACGCTGTAGCGGCGAAACCGCATCATCGTGGGCGAGGGGTTGAACTGGGTCACGAGTCCGGCGGCGTGACAGGTCGAACCGCTGGTCAGCTCGCCCTTCTCCACCAGCACCACGTCGGTGATCCCGGCCTTGGCCAGATGGTAGGCCACGCTCGTGCCGGTGATGCCGCCGCCGATGACGACCGCCTGGGCTCGCGCGAGGGTTGCGGGATTGGTCTGTACCACCTGTGCGAAGGGCACTATAGTTGGCGCGGCGATGGCGAATAAGACTGTGGACGAGCTGCTCGACCTCGTGCCCGCACTGCGGGAACGCTCGGCCGTGAGCGAGCTCGCCGGAGGGCTCACCAACACCAACTACAAGGTGGACACGCCCACGGGCGCATATGTCGTGCGGGTGTCGTCCAAGGACGGCAGCATGCTCGCCATCGACCGCGAGAACGAGTACCTCAACTCGGTCGCGGCAGCCGAGGCGGGAGTTGGTGCCGGCGTGATCGACTACCTCCCCGACGAGTCGCTGCTGGTGCTCGAGTTCATCACCGGCGAGACCCAGTCGGCCGAGGATCTGCGCCGCGGCGACAAGATCGAGATGATCGCCCGGGCCGTCAAGAAACTCCACTCAGGGCCCGCGTTTCGGGACGACTTCAACATGTTCAAGATCCAGCCGCGCTACCTCGAGCTGGTGCAGCAGCGAGGGTTTCGGCTGCCCGAGCGCTACCTCGAGTTCATGCCCAAGGCCGCCCGGATCGAAGCGGCCATGGCGGTGCGCGACGAGGGCCTGGTGCCGTGCAATAACGACCTGCTGGCCGAGAACTTCATCGACGTGGGTGGCGAGTTTCGCCTGATCGACTACGAGTACTCGGGCATGAACGACGCCTGCTTTGAGCTCGGCAACGTGTGGAGCGAGTCGAATCTCTCGTTGCCCCAGCTGGAGCAGCTGATCGAGGCCTACTACGGAGCGCCGCTGCGAAACAAGGTGGCGCGGGCGCGGCTGTGGGGCCTGATGTCGAAGTACGGATGGACGCTTTGGGCTTCCATCCAGGACGGCGTGTCCGACATCGATTTCGACTTCTGGGAGTGGGGCATGGAGAAGTACGACCGGGCCTTGCTGGAGTTCGACGGGCCTGACTTCGAGCGGCTGCTCGAAGACGTGCAGCGCCCCGACTAGCTCCCTTCAACTCCCGATCGCTCCCGCCAGCACGCCCACCACGGTGCGTGCGCCGGTCGACTCGGGGTCGTCCATGTCCACGTCGTAGCAGAGCACGCTCACTCCGAGGCAGGCCGGGTGCTGGGCCAGCGGCCGTGCCAGCTCGATCAGCTCGCGGGCGCTGAGACCTCCGGGCTGCTTCACCGGGGTGGCCGGGAAGGCCTCGCTGGAGAGCACGTCCACGTCGATCGAGAGCCAGAACCGGCCGTCGTTTTGGGCCAGCTGGTCGGCCGTGCGTGCCCCGATCCAGGCAGGGTCGGCCTGCACCTCCTCGCAGTCGTGGGAGATCTCGATTCCCAGATCTTCAGGCATGGGCGCGCCGTAGCCGGTGGCCTCGTCGCGGTCGCGGTGGGCCAGCAATGCGACTCGGGAGGGCGCGATCAGCGGGCTCTCGCCCAGGCCGGTGATGTCCGGGTCGATGGCGCCCACCACCATCGCCACCGGCATGTCGGCGGCCTCGCCGGTGGGGCTGGTGGCGTTGGTGTAGGTGTCCATGTGGCCGTCGATGTAGGCGAGGCCGACGGGGCTTTCGACGGTGTCGCGGAGCGCCGCCGCCACTCCGGGGATGAGCGCGCAGCAACCGCCCAGGACGGTCACGAACTCGCCGCCGGCGATCAGCGGGGCGATGCCGTCGCGGATGCCCCGGCCGGTGGAGACGACCGTTTCATAGCCGACGATTCCCGACACCGGATCGCGCTCGGTACCGACGATCCGTACCGCCAGATCGCCGGCGTCGCGGGCGCCCAGAGCCTCGCTCACGCCGGCCCGGCGCAGCGCCTCTGGCGCCAGCTCCGTCCCGCCGGGCTTCCCCAGCGAATCGATCGGCACCCCAACAGTCACCCTGCCGCGCATCCTCCAAGGCTAGACGATGAGTGGTGGTGAATAACGGTGCCAGGCACCGGCCGGTCGCACGTTCGAGCAGAACCTGGTCGCGTCGTTTCGAGCAGGTCGAGGCCGGCCGTGGGCGGAGGTGGTGGACGAGCCGGACGTGACCTGGAACATCTCCGGAGTGCCGTGGTCGTGGTGCAACGCGATCGCCGCCGCCCGGGATGGTGTGCGAGCTGGACACCGCGGCTACCAGCGGCTGGGATTCCGCACCGTCTGTCAGCTCCTGGTAGCCACCCGAGACTTTGGCGAATGAATAAAAGGTGCCTGGCACCTTTTATTCACGGGACGTATTTGTGACAGAGGTGTTGACGATTGTGGCACTCACACGGATAACCGAAGTGTGAACAACTCCTCCCGCAATACCAACCTCAGTATCGTCACCGTCATCGGAGTGGTTCTCCTCACGGGCATGGCTACTCGAGCGATCGAGGAAATCATCGTCCGGTGGGTGAACCTCACCCATGTCTCGGGTGGCGGACTGGTCAGCCCTGCCGACATCGTCTCGGGCGATTCTCGCTCGATCACGATGGCCATGCTGAAGCTGATCATCCCCGGTGTGCTGATTCAGGCCGTGCTCATCAAGGGCGGCTTGCAGCTGCTGACGACGTTCCGTGTGCCACTCGTGCAGACAGTGCTGACACTGTTTCTGTTCGAGGTCGGAGCGATCGCGCTGCAGCAGTTGATCGCTCACGAGTTCGCCAAGGCCCAGGGCCTCGGCGCACTCACGACCTACACGCCGTGGACGCTCTTCTTCTCGGTCGGTATGACCGTTGCGATCCTGATCTTCGAAGCGGTTCTGATCCGTGGAGTATCCCGGCCTCGCGTCGGTCGCTACCCCATGGTGACGTACGCTCGATAGTCCGGCGCCCCGAGTCGACACGAACGTCGACCGTCATCAGCCGTCGTTTGCCAGCCCGATCACTTCGCGCTGGAACGGCGGCTGATCTCCGTTGGAGGGCGGTTCGTCGAGCTCCTCGGCAAACCGGTGTCCCTCCCACACGGCGGCGGCGATCGTGCCCGGGCTCCAGGCGTCACCGATCACCTTGAGCGTGGGCGCGCCCGGCTCTGACGACCGCTCTCGCAGCGCCACCCCCAAGCGCGTCGACGGGAAGCCGGGCGGTGACGTTCAGGAACGTGTCACACGGCAAGCTCCAGTTCGCGTTCGGTATAGGCGCAGGCAGCGGTGACGTGTTCGGCGCCGACTGAGGTAACAGTGTGGGTGACGTGAATCGTCACGCCCATCTCGATCAGGCGTTTCTGCACCCGGTGCTGCTCCATGGTGTTCACGTCCACTCCGACACGCGTGCCTCGGGGGTCACGATCGTGACGTCACAGCCTTCGCTCACGAGCAGCTCGGTCAGCACACCGCCCATGTAGTAGTGGTCGTCGTCGAAGAGCACGACCTTGGTGCCGCGGGGCCGATCGCCGGCCATCACATCGTCGGGCGTCAGCACCTGCATGGCCGGGTCGATCTCGATCGGGCGCACGTGCCAGCGGCCGACGCCGTCGTTTCGCCAGCGCGCGCCGGTTGCGATCGCCACGTGGTCGAAGCCGTA
Source organism: uncultured Actinomycetes bacterium (assembly GCA_963811675.1). Lineage (GTDB taxonomy): Bacteria > Actinomycetota > Thermoleophilia > Gaiellales > JAICJC01 > CAVPTL01. Next base: position 6,175 of record CAWESH010000017.1, read on the forward strand.
CTCGAGCACCTCGTCGGCGGTCAGCTCGCTGCCGAACGCGAGCTCGACGTTGGGGAGCTGCTCCAGCTGGCCCTTGCGGTAGTCCAGCACCCGGATCCACGCCGAGAGCCCGGGCAGGCGCGCCTCCCGTGCCACCCTGCCGCCGAGCTCGCTGGTGGCCTCGGCCAGCACCACGTCGTAGCCGCGTTTGCCGAGCGCCTGTGCGGCCTCGAGGCCGGCCGGTCCGGCGCCCACCACCAGCACGGTTGCGTCGGTGGTCTTGGCCCGGATCCGCTCGGGGTGCCAGCCGCGCCGCCACTCCTCGCCCATGGTCGGGTTCTGGGTGCAGCGAAGCGGGGTGGCGGTGAAGTCGCCGGTGACGCAGATGTTGCATCCGATGCACTCGCGGATGTCCTGCCAGCGACCCTCCTCGATCTTCTTGGGCAGGAACGGGTCGGCAATCGACGGTCGCGCCGCGCCGATCATGTCGAGCACGCCGTCGCGCACCATCCGCACCATCGTGTCGGGCGACGTGAACCGGCCCACGCCGACCACCGGCTTGGTCGTGAACTGCTTGAGGCCCGTGACGTACTGCTCCTGGAAGGCCTCCTCGGAGAACCGCGACGTGCTCGAGTCGAAGTCCCACTCGCCGACCATGAAGTCCCACAGGTCGGGCAGCTCACCCACCATCCCCAGCGCCTCGGAGATCTCCTCGCGCTGGATCCCGTCGCCGCCGACCAGCTCGTCGACGCAGATCCGGCAGGCCACCGCGGCCCGGCCGTCGACCTCGTCCAGCGTGTCCTCGAGCATCTCGCGAAGCAGCCTGCACCCGGTGGGAGATCGGCCCGCCGTACTCGTCGTCGCGATCGTTCAGCCGCCGCGACAGGAAGTGCTGAATGGTGGTCAGGCCGTGGCCGGCGTACACGTACACCAGGTCGTAGCCCGCCCGGAGCGAGCGGGCCACCGCCTGCCGGTGCCAGCGGCGCAGGTCGTCGATGTCCTCCCGGGTCATGCGCCGCGCCTGCACCGGGTCGGTGCCGTGCACGGCCAGGTGACCGGGGCCCATCGGCGACTCGCGCGAGTACAGGTTGGGCGCCATCATGCCGCCGTGCACCAGCTCGATGCCGGCCAGCGATCCATGCTCGTGCACCCGCTCGACCAGCCGCTCGTGAGCGGGGATGTCGGCGTCCTCCCAGATCCGGCCCTCGATGTAGGGCGCGTGCTCGGCGGAGTGATGGAACTCGACCTCCTCGGTGCACACAACCGCCCAGCCGCCCTCCGCCTTGACGCCCCGCATGGCGGCATGGCCGCTGGGATGAAGCCAGCCCATGCCGTTGCAGTGAGGCACCTGGAAGAACCGGTTGCGAGCCGTCACCGGCCCGATCTTGACCGGCTCGAACAGGCACGTCGAAGCGGGGCTCTCGCATGCTCACCCGGCCGATCCGGAAAGTGCAGCGGCGGGGCGCTCCTTGCGCGGGTCGACGAACGGGATGGCGGCGGTGCGGCCGGTCAGCGTGCCGTGCTCGGACTCGGCCGAGATTGCGTTGCCGGGCTCGGCCAGCTCGATCGGCACCCACACGTAGCCGATGTTCTTGGCCAGGCCCGGTGACCACACGGCGTCGGTGACCTTGCCGACCTCGCGCCCATTGGAGTACGCCGGCCAGCTGGTGAGGATTCCCGAGAGCGGCTCGGTCGAATCGAACTCGATGCCGACCAGCTTGCGGTCGACACCGGAGACGCGGATCCGTTCCAGGGCTGCCTTGCCGATGTAGTCCTGGGGCTGTTCCTCGACCAGCCGCTCCAGCCCGGTGACGTGAAACGGTGTGTCTTTGAGCGAGATGTCGGATCCCCAGTTGAAGATCCCGGCCTCGACCCGGCGGGCCTCGTTGGGCGAGATCGGGCGGATCGCAAACTCCTCGCCGGCCGCCATGATCGCGTCCCACAGCTCGGCACCGCGACGTGGCGTCCAGCAGGTTGACTTCGAAGCCCGGCACCGCCGACCATCCGGTGCGGCTGATCACGACGGGGATATCCCCGATCTGGAAGTGGCCGCACCAGTAGTACTTGAGGTCGTAGATGCCCTTGCCGGCGATCTTCTCGAGCGTCAGCCCGGATTTCGGCCCCTGCACCTGCACCGGATGCACGTCGGGATAGCTGACCTCGGCGTCGAAATCACTGTTTGCCAGCACCCCGAGTGTGTACAGCCCGGCGTCCGAGTCGGCCAGCTGCATCCACCATTTGTCCTTCTCGACGTGCAGCAGCACCGGGTCGTTGACGATGCCGCCGTCGGGGGCGGTGACCAACATGTACTTGCCCTGACCGATCGCGCACTTGGTGAGGTCGCGACAGGTGACCATGTCGATCAGGCGGTCGGCGTCGGGGCCGCTCACCTGCACTGTGCGCTCGACGCCCACGTCCCACAGGGTGACGCCGTCCTGCAGCGCCTGGTACTCGATGTTGGGATCGTCGTACTCGGCCGGCAGATACATCTTGTTGTAGATGTCATAGGCCTTGCAGCCGGCGCGGAGCGTCGATTCGAAATACGGGGATCGGCGATACCAGGGGCCGAAGTAGAGCTTGGTGGTGGAAGGGATCTCGGTCATGTGCAAACCTTTGGATTCGGTGATTGACTGATTCGTCAGTCAGGTTCGAGGCGAGACTACCAAACAGCCCGGCTCACGGACAGGTGAATTACCCTGCGGGGATGACGCCCGAGGCCAGATGGGTGAGCGAACCGTTCGGCGCCGATGAGCTGCTCGAGCGGCTGCCCGGCACGGGCAGCGTGCTCGACCTGGGCTGCGGCAGCGGGCGGCTCACGACCGCGCTGGCCGACCGCGGCTGGCAGGCCACGGGCATCGACACCAGCGAGGGACAGCTGCGAAGGGCGCGCAAGCGATCCCAGCTGGTGGACTGGCGCTGGGCCGATATGGATGAGCCGCTGGACTGGCCGGCGGAGACGTTCGACGCGGTCGTGAGCCGCTGCGCGCTGATGATCGCGCGCGACCCGGCAGCAACGCTGCGCGAGGCGCGGCGGGTGCTCCGGCCCGGCGGCAGAGTGGTGACCGCGGTGTGGGCGACTCCCGACCGAAACCTGTGGTTTGCGGGGCCGAGGGCGGCCGTGGGGGATGCGCTGGGGGACGAGCGGGCAGCGTTTGCCCGCCACTTCGGCCGGCTGGGATCAGAGCAGGAACTCGAGCGGGTGCACACCGACGCCGGCTTCGAGCACGTCGAGGTCACCGTGGTTGCCGATACGGTGCCGTTCACGTCTGCGGCCGATCACTGGGCTGCGCTGTGCTCGCAGATCGGGCACTTCCGCCGGCTGGACGCGGAGCTCACCGACGGATGAGCGCGAGCGAGTGCTGTCCGCTCTGGCCGAGCGCCTGCATCCGCCGATCGATCGCACCCAGCTGATCGCCCTGGGTGAATAAAAGGTGCCTGGCACCTTTTATTCACCGCCGCGCCCGGCGAGATCGAGGGCGCCTGCTCCAAGGCACACCTCGATCGTCGCCGGGTGCGCGGCGGCGGTGGCCCGAGTACGAGCACCCCCCACACGCTGCCCGGGCCGATCGTCGGGCGTTCGGTTCCACGGCCGAACGCCCGACCGCTGTGGCTGACCTGGCCGCTGCGGGCGCCTAACCCGCAGAGACGGCCGGATGGTGCGGCCACAGCACATCACGATGCTGCCTGCACGGGATCCGAAACATGATGGATGCGCAGGCCGAGATCTTCTGCCAGCAGCAGCAGCTCGATATCGAAGAACCACCCGTTGTCCGCAACGGCCGGCAGCAGCGCCTCGCCCGCGTCACGGCGAATGGCTGTGAACGCCGGCGCGCGGGCGACGTCGCTTTGGCCCGACACCAGCGGCGCTATCAGCGGCAGGATCGTGTTCAGGTCGGTGGACAGGTCGACAGCCAGGTAACACAGCACATCGGCCTCACTCGCACTCCACGCTGCCCTCAACGCTCCGCCTCGGCCCTTCTGCTCGAGTCGCAGCCACGACACCTCGCCCAGTTCGTGCTCCAGCCTGGCGGCGATCTCGGATGTCCCATCGGTGCTGCCGTTGTCGGCGATGGTGACGTGAAACGAGAAGGGAAACCGGGCCAGCAGGTAGGTGTGCAGCCAGCGCACGCTGGCCTCCAGCGCCCGCTCCTCGTTCAGCACCGGGATCGTGATCTCGATCGTGGGTGCCGTCACGGTCACCGTCGCCGCCTGCGACGACGCGTCGTCGTCGTGGGCGGAAAGCCGCTCTGCCCGCTCTCGCATGCTCAGTCTGGGTGCGTATGCGATCGCCGACATCGGTCAAGCCTCAGTTCCGATGGTGACGCTGAGGGTCTGACTGGTGCCGTCGCGGATGATCGTGATCGTGACCGTGTCGCCGGGGTGAAGCTTGGTCACCCGTGCGATCAATGCGGTCGGCGAGGACACGCTGTGGCCATCGATGGCCGTGATCACGTCGCCGGTCTGGAGCCCGGCGCGGTCGGCCGGGTGAGCCGGACACGACTCTGGCGATGCCCGCTCCGCCGTTGGCAGGCTCGAGGCACACACCCAGGTAGGGGTGGACGGCGCTGCCGTTCTTGAGGATCTCCGAGGCAACCTGCTTGACGGTGTTGGACGGCACCGCGAACCCAACGCCGACGCTGCCGCTCGAACTCGTACCCGACTCGATCTGGCTGGTGATGCCGATCACCCGGCCGGAGGCGTTCAGCAGCGGGCCGCCGCTGTTGCCGTGGTTGATAGCGGCATCGGTCTGGATCGCATTGTCGATCGGGTGACCGTTGGGAGAGGTGATGGTGCGACCGAGCGCGCTGACGATGCCACTGGTGACGGTGTTGGCCAGTCCGAAGGGATCGCCGATGGCGACCACGTCGTCACCCACCTGGACACTGCTGGAGTCGGCAAACGTCAGCGGATGCAGCGAACTCGCAGCCGCGTCGATATGGATCACCGCCACGTCGGTGGTGCGGTCGATGCCGACCAGGGTGGCGCTGTAGGTGTTCCCGTCCTGGGTGGTGACGTGAAGCTCCTGGGAGTCTTCGACCACGTGTGCGTTGGTGGCGATGTTGCCGGACGAGTCGATCTCAAAGCCGCTGCCCTGTGCCTGCCCCGCGGTTCCCGCCGCAACGATCTTGACCACCGCCGGAGAGGCCGCGCGGTAGATCTGGTTGACCGACTTGCCGCTGGCTTTGAGCAGCGCGGCGTTGGCACCCGAGGTCACCGTCACCGGCCGGATCACCGTCCGCACAGTGTCACGGCCGGGGCTGAAACTGTTCTGGACAACGACGGCCGAGACCCCGGCGCCGATGACCGCCGCGGCGGTGATCACGATGACCTGCTTGGCACCCTTCATCAACGGTCTCCTCTGTAGTGCTTCACGGATGATGATCGTCCTCAAATCTGGGCGACGGCTCCAGACAACGTGTGAGTTAGCTGTGGACGGTTTATGATCGTCGGAAGATGTACGACACCCTGCTCTTTCTCCATGTGCTGAGCGCGTTTGCGATGGTCACCGCGCTCGGCCTCTTCTGGGCACTGTACGTGGGCTCGGGATCGCTGATGCGGCTGGTGGGCTTCACCTTCGGGCTGTGGGGGGCGGGCAGCGTGCTGGTGATCGTGTTTGGAATCTGGCTTGCGTTCGACGTGGGCGGCTACAGCCTGCTGGACGGCTGGATCATCGGCGCGATCGTGCTGTGGCTGATCGCCGGCGCGTTCGGCGGACAGCTCTCCACCGGCTATCGCAAGCTGGCCGGAGGCGCGGGTGAGCGCCCGGCGCTGATGATGCACGTGCTGACCTCGCTGGCGGTGTTCCTGCTGCTGATCGACATGATCTGGAAGCCGGGCGCATGACGGCGCTCACGATCAGGCCGAGCAGCTGGGACCTGGCGCTGTTCGTGCACGTCGCCGGGGCGATGCTGGTGGTGGCCGCGCTGGTGGTGGCGGTCGCGGTGCTGGGACTGGCCTGGCGCGCCGAGGGCGACGAGCGCCGAAAGCTCACCCGGTTTGGCTTCTTCACCCTGCTGTGTGCCGCGATCCCGGCCTACATCATGATGCGCGGCGGCGCCCAATGGGTGGTCAGCAAGGAGGGGCTGGACGACAGCAAGGCAACCTGGATCGGTGTCGGGTTCGGCACCTCCGATCTGGGCGCGCTGCTGCTGTTGCTCGCCACGCTGCTCACCGGTCTGGGTCAGCGCCGGATGGCCAGCGGCCGCGGCGGCGGCATGGCCAAGGTCGGTACAACGCTCTCGGGGCTCGTGGTGGTGCTGTTCCTGATCGCCATCTGGGCGATGACCACCAAGCCCGTGTGTGAATAATTGGTGCCTGGCACCAATACTTCACTACGATCGGGGGAGATGGAGCGCAGCGTCATCGTCGGCTACGTGCGGTCGCCATTTCAGCCGGCGCGGCGTGGGCTGCTGGCGCGGGTGCGGCCCGACGATCTGGCCGCGCGGGTGGTCGCCGAGCTGGTCGACCGCACCGGCGTCGACCCCGCGGCGATCGAGGATGTGACTCTGGGCTGCGCCTTCCCCGAGGGCGAGCAGGGCATGAACCTGGGCCGGATCGTGGGCGTGCTCGCCGGCCTGCCGCGATCGGTGGGAGGCTCGACCGTCAACCGCTTCTGCGGCTCCTCGATGCAGGCGGTGCACACCGCTGTCGGCTCGATCGCGATGGGTGCGGGCGATGCCTATGTGTGTGCCGGAGTCGAGTCGATGAGCCGGATTCCAATGGGCGGCTTCAACCCGTTGTACAACCCGGAGCTGGTCGAGAGCTACCCCGAGATCTACATCACCATGGGCGAGACCGCCGAGAACGTGGCCGACCGTTTCGGCGTCAGCCGCGAGGATCAGGAGCTGTTCGCGCTGCAGAGCCAGCAGAAGGCCGCCGAGGCGGTGGCCGGCGGCCGGCTCGCCGGAGAGATCGTGCCGATCGGGGATGTGACCGATGACGGCTGCCTGCGCCCGGATACCAGCCTCGAGGGCCTGGCCGCGCTCAAGCCGGCCTTCGCCGCCGACGGCACGGTTACCGCCGGCACGTCTTCGCCGCTCACAGACGGTGCCGCCGCGGTGCTCGTCACCTCGGAGACGTACGCCCGCGATCACGGATTGGAGCCGCTGGCGGCGGTGCGGTCGTTCGCGGTCTCCGGCTGCGACCCGGCGATCATGGGCATCGGGCCGGTGGCTTCCAGCCGCAAGGCGCTGGAGCGGGCCGGGATCACCGTCGACGACGTCGGCGTGGTCGAGATCAACGAGGCGTTCGCCTCCCAGGCGCTGGCCTGCGTGCGCGAACTCGGGATCGACCAGGGCCGGATCAACCTGGACGGCGGCGCGATCGCGCTGGGCCACCCCCTGGGTGCGACCGGGGCGCGGATCACCGGCAAGGCGGCCGAGCTGCTCCGGCGCGAAGGCGCGCGCTACGCGCTGGCGACCCAGTGCATCGGCGGCGGTCAGGGGATCGCCACGGTGCTGGAGGCTGTGTGACCGAGATCCGCCGGGCCGCGGTGATCGGCGCCGGCACCATGGGCGCGGGCATCGCCGCTCACATCGCCAACGCCGGAGTGCCGGTGGTGATGCTCGACCTCGGCGACGCCGCCGCGGCCGCGGCCGCGGGTCTGCCCAAGCGAAAGCCCGCACCGCTGGTCGACCGCCGGGCGGCGGGCAGGATCACCACCGGCCGGCTGGACGACGATCTCGGTCTGGTCGCCGACGCCGACTGGATCGTCGAGGCGATCATCGAGGACATCGACGCCAAACGCGCGCTCTACGCGCGGCTCCAGGAGGTGCGAAAACCCGGCTCGATCGTCAGCTCCAACACCTCCACCATCCCGCTGGGCCAGCTGGCCGAGGGCGCGCCGGACGGCTTCGCCGCAGACTTCATGGTCACCCACTTCTTCAATCCTCCGCGCTACATGCAGCTGCTGGAGACGGTGCCCGGGCCGACCACCCGCCCCGACGCCGTCGAGGCGGTGGAGGCCTTCGCCGACGTCCACCTGGGGAAGGCCGTGGTGCGCTGCAACGACACGCCCGGCTTCGTGGCCAACCGGCTCGGCGTCTACTGGATCGCGACCGCGATCGGCGAGGCGCTCGCCCGCGGGCTCACCGTGGAGGAGGCAGACCTGCTGATGGGCGAGGCGATCGGAGCGCCCCGCACGGGAGTGTTCGGGCTGATGGATCTGGTCGGGCTGGGTCTGCACGAGCACGTCACCGCCTCGCTCGACCGGCTGCTGCCCGAGGGCGACGCCTGGCACGACGTCCCCGCCCACGTCGATCTGTTCCGGCGGATGGTGGCGATGGGCGCCACCGGCCGCGCCTCGGGCAAGGGCTTCTACGCCCGCGACGGGTCGCAGCGATTGGCGGTCGATCTGGAGACGCTCGAGTACCGACCGGCCGCCAAGCCCCGGCTGGACGCGGTCGCCGCCGCCCGCAAGGGCGGCCTGCCGGCGCTGGTGGCAACGGCCGATCGATACGGCGACTACGCCCAGACGGTGCTCACCAAGGTGCTCGACTACGCCGCCGGGATGGTGCCCGAGGTGACCGACCAGCCGGCGCTGATCGACCTGGCGATGGAGCGCGGCTTCAACTGGAAGCTCGGCCCCTTCGGCATGATCGAGCAGCTCGGCGGCGCGCCCGCACCCACGGCGGTGCGGCGGCCCGGCGTGGTGCTGCTGTCCGACCTCCGGTCCCGTCCCGCGCTCGAGTCCAACTCCTCGGCGACGCTGTGGGACGCCGGCGACGACGTCGCCTGCCTCGAGTTTCACACCAAGGCCAACGCCATCGACGACGGCGTGCTCGAGCTGATCGAGCGCACGGTCGCCGCCGCCGGAGAGCGCTTCCGGGCGCTGGTGATCTACAACGAGGGCGCGTTTTTCTCGACCGGCGGCAACCTCGCCCATCTGCTGACGCTGGCCAACGTGGCCGCCTGGGATCAGGTGCACCGGTTCGGAGAGCGTGGCCAGCGCGCCTTCGACGGCCTCAAGTTCGCGCCGGTGCCGGTGATCGGCGCCCCCACCGGACGCGCACTCGGCGGTGGCTGTGAGGTGCTCCTGCACTGTGACGCGGTGCAGGCGCACACGGAGACATACATGGGACTGGTCGAGCTGGGCGTGGGCCTGCTGCCGGCCTGGGGCGGCTGCCGCGAGCTGTTGATCCGCGCCACCGAGACCTCGCCGGGCGGGCCGATGCCACCGGCGGCCAAGGCGTTTGAGGTGATCGCGACCGCCAGCGTCTCGACCTCGGCCCACAACGCCAAAGAGCTGGGCTACCTGCGGGCGAGCGACCGGATCACGCCCAACCGCGACCGGCTGTTGGCCGACGCCAAAGCGTTCGCGCTGGAGCTGGCCGACGGGTACGTGCCACCGGAGCCGCGCATGCTCACCGTCGCCGGGCCCTCGGGGCGGGCGACGCTGGAGCTGACCGCGCGCCAGCGCGCGGCCACCACGGGGGCGAGCGAGTACGACCTGCTGCTGGTCGGCGAGTACGCCTGCGTGCTGACCGGCGGCGACGCCGATCCCACCGAGCCGATACCCGAAGGCGCCGTCTCCGAGCTGGAGCTGGCCCGGATCGCGACCCTGATCCGCCGGCCCCAGACGCTCGATCGCATCGGTCACATGCTGACCACCGGCAAGCCGCTGAGGAACTGAGGCCGGTGCAGAGCTACACCGCCCCGCTGGCCGACTTTCGCTTCCTGCTGGAGGACGTGTTCGACTATCCGGGCGAGGTGGCGGCGCTGCCCGGCTATGAGGAGGCCACGCTCGACGACGGCGCTGGCGGTGATCGACGAGGCGGCGGCCTTCGCCGAATCGGTGCTGCTGCCGCTGAACCAGGTCGGCGACCGGGAGGGGTGCCGTTTCCAGGACGGCGTTGTGTCCACGCCCACCGGGTTTCGGGAGGCGCACGCCCGGCTGGTCGCCGGAGGCTGGTGCGGAGTGGCGATCCCGGCCGAGCGCGGCGGCAGCGGCCTGCCCGAGGTGCTCAGCGTCGCCTTCGAGGAGATGACCTGCTCGGCCAACCTCGCCTTCGCGACCTATCCGCTGCTGACCGCGGGCGCTGCCAACGCGCTCTGTGCACACGCCTCGGACGAGCAGATCGACCGGTACGTGCCGCGGCTGGCGTCGGGAGAGTGGAGCGGCACCATGTGCCTGACCGAGCCGCACGCCGGCACCGATCTGGGACTGCTGACCACGCGCGCGGAGCCCGCCGGCGACGGCGGCTATCGGGTCTCGGGTACCAAGATCTTCATCACCGCCGGCGATCACGACCTGACCGAGCAGATCGTGCACCTGGTGCTGGCGCGGCTGCCCGACGCCCCGGCGGGAACCGCCGGCATCTCGCTTTTGATCGTGCCAAAGCTGCTGGTCGGCGCCGACGGCCGGCCGGGCGAGCGAAACGGCGTGAAGTGCGGATCGATCGAGCACAAGATGGGAATCCGGGGCTCGGCCACCTGCGTGCTGCACTTCGACGAGGCCGCGGCGGAGCTGGTTGGCGCGCCGCACACCGGCATGGCGCAGATGTTCACGATGATGAACCGGGCGCGGCTGGGAGTGGGGGTGCAGGGCGTCGGCATCGGCGAGATCGCCTACCAGTCAGCGCTCGCCTACGCCCGGGAGCGGCGTCAGGGGCGGGCTCCCGCGACGCCGCGCGGCGGGCAGCCCGATCCGATCATCGTCCACCCGGACGTGCGCCGCATTCTGCTTCGCATGCGAGCCCTGACCGAGGCCGGCAGGGCGCTCGCAATGTGGCTGGCCACCGAGATGGACGTCTCCCATCATCATCCCGACGGCGATCGCCGACAGCAGGCCGACGATCTGGTCGCGCTGCTCACGCCGATCGTGAAGGCGGCCTGCACCGACAACGGCGCCGAGGCTGCAGGACTTGGCGTCGGGGTGTACGGCGGCCACGGCTACATCACCGAGTCGGGCGTCGAGCAGCTCGCCCGCGACGCGCGCATCAGCCAGATCTACGAGGGCACCAACGGCGTTCAGGCACTCGACCTGGTCGGCCGCAAGCTGGCCCTGCACCAGGGCCGGCTGGCGCGCCGCTTCTTCCATCTGGTCGACGCGCAGCTGGCCGCCGAGCACCCGCCCGAGGTGGACGAGTTCGTGGACGGCCTGCGGGTCGCGTTCGCGCGTCTCCAGGACACCACCATCTGGCTGGTCGAGAGCGGCGCGGGCGACCGCGAGCAGGCCGCGGCCGCCGCCACCGACTACCTGCGGCTGTTCTCGCTGACGGCGTTTGCATCGCTGTGGCTGAGGATGGCCGAGGCGGTCGTCGGGTCGACGAGCGTGACGCCCGAGTTCCGGCGTGAGAAGCTTGCCACCGGTCGATTCTTCGTTCGGCGGATCCTCCCCGAAACGGCTGCGCTGGCCGAGATCGTGCAGTCGGGAAAGGCAGCGATCGCCGTCATCGGCGAGTGACGAAAGGCGAGCCAATGATCTACGACAGCCCCCAGCCACCGATCGAGATCCCCGACGTCACCCTGCATGCGCTGGTGCTCGACAGGCCTGGCCGCCCGCGGCGACAAGCCGGCACTGGTCGACGCGGCCTCGGGGCACACGCTCACCTATGCCGAGCTGGACGTGCTCATCCGCCGGCTGGCCGCCGGCCTTCAGGGACGGGGGCTGGAGCCAGGGCAGGTGGTGGGGATCTTCGCCCCCAACGTGCCGGAGTATCCGATCGCATACTTCGGAGTCGCACTCGCCGGCGGTACCAGCACCACCGTCAACGGGCTGTACACCGAGCGCGAGGTGGCGCTGCAGCTACGGAACTCCGGCGCACGCTTCCTGTTCACGACCGGCGCGATGCTCGACCGTGCGCTGCCGGCAGCCGCCACGGCCGGAGTCGAGGCCGTGTTCACGCTCGACCGGCGACAGCGACGGCGCACCCTCGTACGAGCAGATGCTGGGCGAGGCCGATGACCTGGTCGAGCCGACCCTCGACCCGGCCACCGCGCTGGTGTCGCTGCCCTACTCGAGCGGCACCACCGGCTTCGCCAAGGGCGTGATGCTCAGCCACCGCAACATGGTCGCCAACCTGCTGCAGATGGCTGTCCAGCTGCCGATCGACGACCACGATGTGATCGCCGGGGTGCTGCCGTTCTTCCATATCTACGGTCAGACGGTGGTGATGAACGCCGGTCTGCTGTCGGGCGCGACGATCGTGACTCTGCCGCGATTCGATCTCGACCAGTTCCTGCGCATGATCGAGGATCACCGTGTGACCAAGGCCTACGTCGTGCCGCCGATCGTCGTCGCGCTGGCCAAGCACCCGGTGGTCGAGGGCTTCGACAGCTCGTCTCTGGAGATGATCATGTGCGGCGCCGCGCCGCTTGATTCCGCGCTCGAGACGCTCTGCTCGGAGCGCATCCGACTCGCGTCCAGCAGGGCTACGGCCTCACCGAGGCCAGCCCGGTGACCCACTGCACGCCGCTCAGCGATCCGCACAACCCGGGCGCGATCGGGAAGCTCCTGCCCAACACGGAGGCCCGGCTGGTCGACGTCGAGACGGGTCGCGACGCCGAGCCGGGCGCGCCCGGGGAGATGTGGGTGCGCGGACCGCAGGTGATGCTCGGCTATCTCAACGACGATGAGGCCACCGCCCACACGCTCGACGCCGACGGCTGGCTGCGCACCGGCGACGTCGGCAGTGTACGACGATGACGGCGGCTGGAGGGTGGTCGACCGGCTCAAGGAGCTGATCAAGTTCAAGGGCTACCAGGTGCCGCCGGCGATGCTGGAGGCGGTGCTGCTGACCCACCCGGCGGTGGCCGACGCCTGCGTGGTGCCGGTCGCCGACGAGGAGTGCGGGGAGATCCCCAAGGCCTTCGTGGTCAGTGCCAGGGAGGGGTCGGCGAAGACGACCTGATCGCGTTCGTCGCCGGCGCAGGTCGCTCCGCACGAGCGGGTGCGGGCGCTCGAGTTCATCGACGAGATCCCCAAGTCGCCGTCCGGCAAGCTGCTGCGCCGGGTGCTGGTCGAGCGCGAGCGGGCGGCGAGTGAATAAGTGCCGGGCCTTTTATCGACAGGTGGTCGGCGCCGTGACCGTGGTCGTCTCGGTCTCGGTTTCGGTCTCGGTCTGCGTCTGGGTCTCGGTGACCGTCGCACCCGAGACCGTGGTCTCGTGAGAGACCTTGACCGTCTCGGTCTTGTTGCTGCTGCTGTCGTTGCCGCCGACGTTCATCCCGATCAGGACGCCCACGAGCAGCGCCACCAGCGCCGTCGAGATCGCAAGCGCGATCTGGGCACCCGACCATCCGCGCGATTCGGCGGCGGCGGCGGGCCTGCGGCTGCGGCGCGCCGTAGGGGCGGAGGTGGCGGCTGGCTCATGCCTCCACGTTACCCGACCGTGCGGCTGCGGGCGCTACTAGTTAAGGGAAGCGAGAACGGCGGCCGAGCCGGTCTTCTCGCGGGCGTTTCGCACCAGCTCGTCCACCTGATCATCGGACAGGGTGAAGATGCCCATGCCGCTGGTGACGGTGGCGATCATCGCGCCCAGCGGGAACCGCCAGGCAACGCCGGCATCACACTTCGCCTGGCGCTGGATATCGGGAGTCGCGATCACGCCGGTGACGGGATCCATTACGAGCCGGAATGTCTTGGGTGCGTTCATGTGAGTCAGCGTACGCGCGCCGGATGAGCAAGCGATGAGAAGATTGGACGGGTTTCAACAGAGGGGTGGTGGCATCAAGCGGTTGTGGATGGGACGAGGTCTCGCGGTCGGCGTCTGTGCATGTGTACTGGCGCTCGCGGCCGCGTCCGGATGCGGAGGGTCGAACGGATCCAGCATCGGCGACGGTCTGCCCACCGGCGAGACGCTGCCCGACGGTGGCAACGGCGTGCCGATGCGCACGCGCGTCGGGGCGACCGAGCACGAGCTCGATCTGGTGGCCCAGGGCGAGTATGTGCCTGCCGGAGTGGTCGCACCGTTTCGGGCCGCCACCGGATGTGACGTGCAGGTCACCACCGCAGCCTCGTCCAGAGAGATGCTGGAGATGGTCCGAACCGGTGGGTACGACGGGGTTGTCGCCCCCAGTGAAGTGTCGGGCCGGCTGATCGCAAGCCACGACGTCGCTCCCATCGACACTTCATTGATCCCGGACTTCGATGACCTCAGCACCAAGCTGCAGTCGCCCCAGGCCAACACGCTGAACGGGGTGCACTACGGCGTCTCGTTCCTGTGGGGTGCCAATCCACTGATGTATCGAACCGATCTGGTGACCCCCGCGCCGCAGAGCTGGGATGTGGTCTTCGACGGCGTCAGCTATCCGGGCAGAGTGACCGCACCCGACACCCCGATGTACGTCGCCGACGCTGCGCTCTACCTCAAGTCGGCGCAGCCGTCGCTGAGTATCAGCGACCCTTACGAGCTGACCCGGCCACAGTTCGACGCGGCCGTGCAGTTGCTCCAGCAGCAGCGTGCGCAGATCAGAAGCTACTGGTCGTCGAGTGCTGGGCTGGTGCGGGACTTCACCAGCGGAGAGGTGGTGCTGGGGCAGGTCGGTGAAGAGCCGTACGCCTCGCTCGAAAGCGCCGCACAGCCGGTCGCGACTGTGATCCCCGCCGAGGGCGTGACCGGCTGGATCGAGTCGTGGATGATGAGCTCCCAAGCGCTGCATCCCGACTGCATGCTCAAGTGGATGGCCTACACCGCCACCCCGATCGTGCAGGCCGCGGTCGCCCGCTCGACTGAGTCGGCGCCGGCCAACCCGGCCGCCTGCGTGGCGCTCGATCGAGCGCCGACCGGCTACTGCAGCGGACAGCCGGGAACCGAGCCGTCGTACCTGGACAGCGTGAGCTTTGCCAAGGCACCGCTCACAACCTGTGACAACGGTAAGCCCGAGTGTGTCGGCTACCCCGACTGGGTGCGGGCCTGGGAGTCGATCGCCGGCTGAGTGCTAGCTGACGATGCGGCTGGTGCCGGCAGCCATGTCCGAGGCAATCTGCTGGAAGATCGCAGTCAGGTTGTCCGGATCTGGATCAGGGTAATAGTTGTGCGGGCTGGCGATTGCCTGCATGGCCGTCCAGGGCTGCTGGGCAGGTACTTCGTCGTCGCCGGTGTAGTCCTGGCACGGAGGGCCGGTGGACTGGTCGCCGTAGAGGATCGTGTAGATCAGGATGCCCTGCGCCTTGTAGGTCGCGGCATCGTTGACCGCCGACTGGCACGGCTGCATGCAGTGCGGATCGGTATCCTTGACGTCCCGGCCACGCCTGTCCTGGGTGGTGACGCAGTTCTGGCCGTCGTTGGCAGCACCGTCGGACAGCAGCACAATGATCTTCTGGACGCCGCGGCCGTGTGTCTGCAGCTCGTTGTAGGCGGCCTCCATGGCGTCGGCGTAGTCGGTCGCGCCGCCGGGCCGCATGCAGTTGATGTCAGACACCAGGGGCGAGCTTCCGATCAGGTTGCCGGAGCTGTCCATGTAGGAGTTCGACAGCGGTACCACGGTGTAGGTCGGAGTGGTGCTGTCGTAGTTGCTGCTGCTGGCGGCGTTGCAGACGTCGTTGGTGCCGTGGACGTCCGGCGGGAGGGTGGTGAGGCCCACATAGTCGAGACCGGAGTCGAGACCGGGCAGGAAGCCGTTGAGCAAGCCGTCCTGGAGGTTTTGCCACTTGTTCTGGCCGTTGCTCGAGCCGCCGTTGGCGGACATCGATCCGGTGCGGTCAACCACAAGTTGGATGTCGAGCGGCACCGAGTTACACGGCGAGCACGCCTTGGCGGTGGCCGAGACGTTGATCGTGTTGAACCCGAGCACGCTCAAGAAATAGGTTGGCACCGACGCGGACTGGGTGACGCTGACGGTGTTTGCGTTGTTGCACGGGAGGTTCGAGTTCGATCCCACGCAGCTGGTGCCAACGGTGACGCTGACGCCGGTCTGCGGAACACCGGTGATCGCATTGCGGCCACCAGTGGACGACGAGAAGTTCTTGGCCTGGGCGATCGCGTTGGCGGTGCTCGGCGGGTATTGCAGGGTCAGCTGCCCGGCGCCTGCGGCGGCCGCGGCATCGGTGGACGCCTGCAGGGCCTGCTGGACGCGGTAGACGTTACCGACGTCGATCACCAGACCGGCGAACGCCAGCACGACCAGCATGAACACCGCGATCAGCGGCAGCACCTGTCCGGCGTCGCTGTTGCGCAGTCGGGAGCGCAGGGAGCTCATGAGTGAGCCCCGGGGGTCAGAGGAGGGGGAGTCCACCGTCTCTGTATCGACAGGGCACGAGCCGGGTCCATCCCCCGAAAGAGCGTTTGTAAACTTTCCCTAAAGATCGCCCAGGCAGAGCGCCAGGGGTGAATAACGGTGCCAGGCACCGTTATTCACCGACTAGTTCAGGTACTTGCGCACGGTCAGCGTTGCGGCTCGGCCGTGGAAGGGGAGGCTGCCGGTATCGAACAGCGCCGTCAGCGGCTGGGACGCGACCGGGCTCATGCCGCCGCCGTATCGGTAGCCGCGGTAGTGGTGCACGTGACGTTCCCACACGCACGCCTGAACGGTCGAGACGCGCGGCGGGTGGTGTGAGAAGAACACCGCCTGCCCGCCGAACATCGGGTTGCCGGTGGTGTTGATCCGCGCCATCGCACCGCCGGTGGACACGGCTGCCCGCTGCAGGGCAGATCCCCGCTGGAGCGACACCGCGATGTGGTCGACCGACTCGGTCTGGCTACTGCTGCCGTGGGTTGCGAGTACCAGCGCCTTGCCGCCCTCGAAGCCGACCGCCATGTCCCAGGCCGAGCTGCCGAACAGCGAACCGGCCTGGATCGTCTCGCGGCCCTGACAGGTCTGGAGCGGCTGGGGCCCACCGAAGATGATCTGGCCGCCGCCACCGCCGATGAAGCTGCACCCCGGATCCGAGAAGGCCACGGCCGTCTGGGGCGCTTGAGTGATCGTGCCGAAGAACGGCGTCGTGCCGGTGGCGATCCGAAACGTGTGGGAACTGAGCGCACCGTTGGCCTGGATGGCCGTCCCGTGTCCCCCGCCGATCAGCCGGCAGGGATAGCTCGCCTGCGAGAACTGTGTGAACCGGGTGTCCACCGCCGTGGGGGAGAACAGGTTGCCGGTGGCGAGGTGCAGCCGAGTCAGGCCGGAGTTCGCCGTCAGCGTCATCCCCGAAGCGGAGTAGCCGTACACGTGATCCTGCTCGGCCGTGGGGCGCCCCTTCGACCTCACCACCCTGCTCAGCCCGACCTCCATCTGGGGCGGCTGGCCGAACGCGTTCTCCTGCCCGAAGGCGCCGATCGACATCTGATAGGTGACGCCCTGGACGCTTCACCGGCACCGGATTGGTGAACAGCTGAAGCGCGGTCTGCGAGGTGGCTGCAGAGGCGATCGCCTGAGGCAGGATCGACGTTGTGATCCCAGGCGGCAGCGTCTTTCCGAACAGCCGAAACGCGCCTCGGGTCGCGCGCACATGGGCGGGTGTCGCCGCACGTGCTCCGGAGGCCCCCGCCGTTACCACCACAGCGGCCATCGCCAGCGGCCCGAACACGCGCAGCACGC
Organism: uncultured Actinomycetes bacterium; assembly: GCA_963811675.1. GTDB lineage: Bacteria > Actinomycetota > Thermoleophilia > Gaiellales > JAICJC01 > CAVPTL01. Next base: position 23,629 of record CAWESH010000017.1, read on the forward strand.
CAAGTGCCTTCACGGTAATCCTCCAGATCAGATGCGACGCTGCCCACAACGAACGCAGCGGAGGAAGGTTACTACCCGGTGATGCGGCTGGTGCCGGCGGCCATGTCGGCCGAGATCTGCTGGAAGATGCCCGTCAGGTCGGTGGGATCGGGCTCTTCGAAGTAGTTGGAGGCGCCGGTCACCTTGTTCACCCCCGCGATGTTCTCCATCGCGGTCTGCGGGGTGATCTGGGGCGACTCGTTGTCGCCGTCATAGTCCTGGCAGTACGGAGCGTTGGACTGGTCGCCGTAGAGGATCGAGTACACCAGCACGCCGGCCGCCGTGTACGAGTTGGCGTCGTTCACCGCCGTCTGGCACGGCTGCATGCAGTGGACGTCGGGATCCTTGGTGGTGGTCGTGGTCGTGTGCCGGTTGTGACCGCTGCCGGTGGTCGTGGTCGTGACCACGTCAGTCACAGTTCTGGCCGATGTTGGCAGCGCCGTCTGAGAGCAGCACGATCACCTTCTGAACACCGGTTCGACCCTGCGCCTGGAGCGCTGCATAGCCGGCCTCGAGCGCATCCGCGTAGTCGGTGGCACCGCCGGGCTTGAGGCACTTGATGTCCTTGACCAGCGTGGATGTGGTGTCCAGCGTGCCGGGAGAGCTCATGTAGTCGTCGTTCAGCGGCACCACGGTGTAGGTCGGGGTGGTGCTGTCGTAGTTGCCGTCGTCCGCCGCCTGACACACGTCGCTGGTGCCGTTGACGTCGGGCGGCAGCACGGTCAGACCGACGCTGTCGTTGGTAGCGTCGAGTCCGGGCAGGAAGCCGTTCAGGAGTCCATTGCGCATGTTGGTCATCTTGTTGTCGTCGGCCATGGAGCCGGTGCGGTCGATCACCAACTCGATGTCGAGCGGCAGCTCGTTACACGGTGAGCACGCTTGTGCGGTGGCCGTCATGGTGAGGGTGTTGAACCCCAGCAGCGACAGGAAGTAGGTCGGCACGCTGGCGGTCTCTTTCACGGTCACCGTGTTGGCGGTGGTGCAGGGAACCGCGGTTGTGGACTGGACGCAGCTGGTGTTGACGGTCTGCACCACGCTGGTCGCGGGTACTCCCTTGATCAGGTTCTTGCCCCCAGTGGCGGACGTGTATCCCTTGGCGGCTGTGACCGCGCTGGCCGCGCTGGCCGGATACGACATCGTCAGCGTGCCCGCCCCGGCAGCGGCCGCAGCGTCGGCGGACGCCTGCAGCGCATCCTTCACGCGGTAGGCGTTGCCGACGTCGATCACGAGGCCCAGGAAGCAGAGCAGCGTGAGCATCATCACGGCGATCAGCGGCAGGGTCTGACCGCGTTCGCGGGAGCGGGTGGGTGTGGGGGCCTTCGGGGGGGTCATACGGGGGGAGTCCCCTCCCTGTCGGCGAAACCACCCCGTCACCTTTAGCCCGATCGAAAGCGGACTTGGCGGATCAGGCCGCCACCGCAGCTAGGTGCGACTCGGCAGGGCGGGCTGGTAGATCCATTCCACCGAGCTGCCCCCGACCGTGCCGGCGATGTCCCAGCAACCCACTCCGGACATGATCAGCGCGGTCTCCACCACCTGACCCGAGGAGCGGGGCGTGGTGTTTGTGATCACCGCTCTGAGGGTGCCGTGGACGCCGTCGATGCGCCGGCCGACGATCCGAAACACACCGGGGCCGGCGACATACCATGGGATTTTGGACGAGATCGCGTGGTCGTGGACCCTGTGCGACCTGGGGAACTGCGGCGGCCGCACCCACGCCTTGCCGTGGCCGTACCACTCCCGGATTGGATTGCCTTCGGCGTCGAGTATCTGGTGAGGAAACGGCCCGCTGCCGTTGGGGCGGGTCACCGGGCATGCAGCGCCGGGCGCCAGCTGCCCATGGGTGAGGTGGCTGGCTGCCAGGGCCGGCTGTGGGAACGGCTGGCCCCGGCTGATCGTGAGCCCGGCGGTGGGCGCCGCGCGGGCGCTCCGCCAGCCGAGGATGCCGATGGCAGACACGAAGATCACGGCGGCAGCGACCACACGCAACATGCCGTCGATGATAGCCCTGGGCTGTGGGAGTACGATCACGGCTGTGAGCGTCGCACTCGTCACCGGAACGTCGTCAGGGCTGGGTCGCGCCACCGCCGAGCGGTTGGTGCGATTGGGCTGGGACGTGTTTGGCACGGTGCGCGACCCGGCCCGCGCGTCCGCGCCCGAAGGATGTACGACGATCTCGCTCGACCTGCGTGATGCCGGCTCGATTGCCGCCGCCGCCGACACGGTGTGGCGCGCCCGTGGGCGGCTGGATGCGCTGGTCTCCAACGCCGGGTTGGCGGTGCTGGGGCCGCTGGAGGAGCTGTCGACCGCGGAGTTTCGCGACCAGCTCGAGGTCAACCTGGTGGGCACGCTCGATCTCTGCCGTGCGTGCCTGCCTGGCCTGCGCGAGGCCGGTGGCGTGATCGTGCAGATATCGAGCATGTCCGGCCGGTTCGGCGAGGCATCGTTTGCGGCCTACTGCGCGTCGAAGTTCGGGCTGACCGGCGCCAGCGAGGCGCTGGCGGAGGAGCTGGAGCCGCAGGGCGTGCGAGTGGTGGTGGTGGAGCCGGGGCCGTTTCGCAGCCCGATCATCGGCAACACGCGGCTGGCCGCCGCCAGAGACTCAACCGGTCGGTATCCCGACCAGTGGAAGGACCTGGACGAGTGGCTCGAATGGTTCCCCTCCGGCGCTGAGGATCCCGACATCGCGGTGGACGCGATCGTCGCGGCCGCCACGGTGCCGGGTGCCCCGCTGCGGCTGCCGGTGGGCAAGGACACCCCTGAGTGGCTGCGCGAGCAGGCCGCGGACATCCTCACCGATCTCGACAAGGCGCTCGAGTTTCTCTCGGCCAACGCCAATCTCGGCCGCTGAGCTGAGCCGTGAATAACGGTGCCAGGCACCGTTATTCACGTGCCAGGATCGCCGCGATCGAGGCCGCCAGCGCCGCTCCGGCGATCGCCAGCGCCATCGAGGCGCTCGGCCCCGAGTGCGTGATCAGCTTGCCACCGACGGCGGTGCCAAATGCGATCCCGACCACCACCGAGGTGCTCAGCCAGCCGAACACCTCGGCCTGTGTTCCCGGCAGCGCCGCATCTTGCACCATGCCGTAGGTGACTGCGAACGCCGGCGCGATCGGTAGCCCCACCACCAGCATGAGCACGGCCAGGCTGGGCAGCGACCAGGCCAGCAGCGGCAACGTCAGCGCGATCACGAACAGGCCGCTGATCAATCGCAGCCGCCGGCGCGGGTCGCCGCCGGTCGTACCGGCCGCCAGCAATCCGCCGATGAGGCTGCCCGCCGACCAGGTTGCCAGCGCGACCGCCGCCAGCGAGCGGTCGCCGTGGGCCTCTGCGAACGCGGGTATCGCGACCTCCATGCCGCCGAAGGCGATCCCCATGGCTGCGGTGAACAACACGATTCCGCGGACGGTCGCGGGTGTCAGCGCAGCCAGCAGACGGCGCGGCTCGCCGGTCGTTCGGGGACGCTCGCGCAGCGGCCGGTTGGAGATGAATCCCAGCACTCCGACGAAGCAGAAGATCCCGGCGGCCGCCACCGCGGCATCGGCTGAGAACAGCGCGGTCAGCAGGCCGACGATCAATGGGCCGACGACGAACAGCAGCTCCTGCAGCGTTGCCTCGAGTGCAAACGCGGTCGGCAGTTGCTGCTCGCGCTTGACCAGCGAGGGCCACAGCATGCGCACGGTCGGCCCGATCGGGGGAAGCATCGCACCAGACAAGGCGGCTGCGGCGATCAGCGCCCCCACCGGGGCCGATTCCCATGTGAGCAGCAGCAAGAGAAACAAGGCGGCGGGAAACAGCGTGCCGAAGCCGAGCAGTACGGTGGCCGGTCGGCGCCGGTCGATCAACCGCCCTGCGATCGGCGCGGTCGCGGCCGCGGCCAGCGCCTCGGCCGCCGACACCACGCCGGCCTCGGCGTAGCTGCCGCCGTGGCCCCGGATCAGCAGAATGAACGCCAGCGCCGTCATGCCGATGGGCAGCCGGGCGACCAACCCGGTGGACACCAGCCGCCCGACGGTGGGATCGCTGAGCAGCTCGCGGTAGTTGCGCAGTCCGTGGGTCACTGTCGATCCGGTCACGCGCCGCATCATGCCGCGTCGGTGAATAAAAGGTGCCTGGCACCTTTTATTCACGCCTGAACTTCTAGGCTTGGCTGGTCGTCCAATGCCTATCCGTCGTCTTCTCCCACGCGATCGCACCGTCGTTGCCCTGATGCTGGCGTTCTCGCTGGGCATGTCGCTCGGCGTGGGAGCGACGCTCAAGGAGGACTGCTTCGGGTCGCATCTCGATAACTGGAGATCGCGCCTCTGTTACAGCGACATCCAGCCGCTCTACTTCGCCCGCGGACTCGACCATCACGTCTTCCCCTACATCCACGCGACGCTCCACTACGGGCAGGGAGCCCACGGCTTCAACGAGTACCCGGTGCTCACCGGGATGTTCATGTGGCTGGTGGGGTGGGCGTCGTGGGACAGCTCGTCGTATCTGACCGTGACCATCGCGCTGCTGGCATTGGCCGCCGTCGCGGCGGCCTGGCTGCTGTGGCGGATGGTCGGCGTGCACGCCGTCTACTGGACAGCCTCGCCGGTGCTGGCGCTGTATGCGTTTCACAACTGGGATCTGCTGGCCGTGGCCGCGAGCATGGCGGGCGTCTACCTGTGGTGGTCGGGTCGCTCGCCGGCCGCGGCGTTCCTGTTCGCCGTCGGTGGTGCGTTCAAGCTCTATCCGGCCCTCTTCATCATCCCGCTCGTGTGCGACCAGCTGGTACGTGGACGGCGCCGAGAGGCAGTGCAGGTGGGAGCGGTGGGGTTTGGATCACTGGCATTGATCAACCTGCCGTTCGTGCTGATCAACGCCTCGGGGTGGTGGACGACCTACCGTTTCCACGGCGAGCGCCCTCCCCAGCTCAATGGGACGGTGTGGGGGCTGCTCGACGAGAGCTTCTCGACCGCGACCGAGAACCGGCTGAGCCTGGTCGCGCTGGTGGCGGTGATCATCATCGCCACCGTCGCCCTCTACCTGCGGCGGACAGCGGTCGGCTATCCCGTGGTGGAGTGGTGTGCAGTGGCCACGGCTGCGGTGATCGTGCTCAACAAGGTCAACTCGCCGCAGTACCTGCTGTGGCTCCTGCCGTTCCTTGCGCTGCTACCGCGGCGATCGATCTGGTGGGCGCTGGCCGCGGTCGCGGTGGTGCACTACGTGGCGCTGTTCGGGGTGGACGTGTTCCCGATCGGGCTGGCGTCGGCCGACAGGTTGGCGGACGCCACCTCCCTGATGCAAGCGGGCCTGGTGGTCGTGTTTGCGCTCACCGTGCTGATCCCGTGGAGGTTCGGCTCACGGGAACCGGTGACGCCGCGGATCGCCGGCCCGGGCAGAGCGCCGCTGCCCGGGCCGAATGCGTGATCGGCTACGGCGAGGGGACGATCCGGATGTACGGCTTGGGTGCCTTCCAGCCGTCCGGGTAGGTCTCGCGGGCCTGGTCGTCGGTGACCGAACCGGCGATCACGACGTCCTCGCCGGCCTTCCAGTTCACCGGCGTTGCCACCTTGTGTTTGGCGGTCAGCTGCAGCGAGTCGATCACCCGCAGCACCTCGTCGAAGTTCCGGCCGGTCGTCATCGGGTAGACCAGGATCAGCTTGATCGTCTTGTCCGGCCCGATCACAAATACGTTACGCACCGTCTGGTTCATGGCGGGCGTGCGCACCAGCGGGTCACCCTCGACGTCGGCGCCGAGCATGCCGTAGGCCTTCGAGACCTCGAAGTCGGAGTCGGCGATCATCGGGATAGTTGGGCGCGAAGCCCTGCGTCTCCTCGATGTCCTTCGCCCACTCCTCGTGCCGGTCGAGCGGATCGACCGAGATGGCGATGATCTTGACGCCGCGGCGATCGAACTCCGGCTTGATCTTGGCCATGTAGCCCAGCTCGGTGGTGCAGATCGGAGTGAAGTCCTTGGGGTGCGAGAACAGCACCACCCACGAATCTCCGGCCCATTCGTGGAAGTTGATTCGCCCTTCCGTCGTATCCGCGGTGAAGTCTGGAGCGGTGTCCCCAAGTGCTAAAGCCATCATCAACCTCCTGTGAAAAACAACGTTTGGATCCAGAAGCATCGCAAACAGCGACGGAGTCGGCAACTGCCACCCGTCGTTCCCCGGGGCCGATCGTGAATAACGGTGCCTGGCACCGTTATTCACCGCTACCGTTGGGTGAGGTGGCACACCTCCAAACCCACCGGCCGTGGCCGGCGCCGCGGGAGCCGTGGGCGCTGCGGATGCGCTGGCACGACCTCGGTTTTCTGCACTGGCAAGTCGCTGCCGCCGAGCTTCGCGCGCGGCTCCCGGCCGGCCTCGAGCTGGACACGTTCGAGGGCCAGGCATGGATCGGGGTGGTGCCGTTTCACATGACCGACGTGAGCCTGCGCGGCACCCCCCGGGTGCGCCGGTTCGCGGACTTCTCAGAACTCAACGTGCGCACCTACGTCACCGCCGGGGGCAAGCCCGGAGTGTGGTTCTTCTCGCTGGACGCGACCCAGCCGACAGCGGTGCGGCTGGCCCGGGGCCTGCTCAAGCTCGCCTATCTGGACGCCCAGATAGACACCCGCTGCGACGGCGACACCGTGCGCTACACCAGCCGGCGCACCGACCCCACCGCCGATCCCGCCGAGCTGGTCGCCCACTACCGGCCGATCGGGCCACCGGCCCGGAGCCTGCCGGGCTCGCTCGAGCACTTCCTGACCGAGCGCTACTGCCTGTATGCGGGAGGCGGGCGGGTGCGCCGGATCGAGATCGATCACGGGCCCTGGCCGCTGCAGCCCGCCGAAGCGGAGATCGAGCGCTGCAGCATGACCGAACCGCTCGGGATCGGCCTCGGCGACGAGCCGCCGCTCGTGCATTTTGCAAAGCGACTCGACGTGGTGGCCTGGCTGCCCACCATCCGAAGCTTGTGACAACGTGTACGAGTGCTTTGGCGCCTCCTGACGGTCTCGTCGCTGGTGGTTGTGCTCTGCGCCCGCGGGTCGATCGCGGTGGCGGATCCGGTCAGCCCCTGGGTGCACATCCAGGGAACGCACTTCGTGGACGCCGCCGATAGCCCGGTCATCCTCCGCGGGCTGAGCGCAAAACCCGGACTGGTGTCCCCGCAGGTGAGCGCGATGGGCGCCAACTTCGTCCGGGTTGAATGTCTCTGGAATCAGATCGAGACGGCGCCCGGTGTCTTCAGCGCCTCGGTGCTCAGCAAGATCGACGCGCAGGTCGCGGCGTACCAGGCGCAGGGACTGAACGTGCTGATCGATTTCCACCAGGCGGGGCTCTCGCCCTACTTCGGAGGGGCCTCGGGAGTCCCATCGTGGTACTACGCCGACGGGCGGTTCGACGCCAAGACCGGCAAGGGCGCCGCCTTCGCCGCGTGGTGGACGACCGAGTCGACCCAGTCACTCGCGGCCTACATCCCGTTCGTCCAGATGATGGTGGCCCGATATTCGCAGTACCCAAGCGTGATGGGGTACGAGCTGTTCAACGAGCCGCAGGCGGGAGCGCTCGGCGACACCGCCGCCGCAACCCAGGACATCCTGAGCTGGCAGGCCCAGGTGCGGGCCGCCGCCGTGGCGGTGGATCCCAGCCGGGCGATGTTCGTGATGGCGCGGGCCGGCGGGCTGCTGGGCTTGCGTGACGCCGACTTCTCGGTATTCGGCGACCTCTCCGGGCTGGCGCTCGACATCCACAGCTACTCGACCGGGTTGAACGGCAATGACCTCTCGGCCGACGGCCAGGCGTGGGCGCCCACCTACGATGCCACCCACAACCAGAGTTCCACCGCCTACCACGGGTCGGCCGAAGCACAGCAGCAGGTGCTCCAGACCGGCATCGACAAGGCAAACGCGCTGGGGATACCACTGCTGGTGGGTGAGTGGGGCGCCCTCAACGCCGATTCGGGACTCGCCACCTACCAGGCCCAGATGCTCGATCTGTTCGCCCGCGACGGCCTCTCCTGGGCGCGCTGGCAGTTACAGGACAACACCTTTGCGCTGATCAACACCGACGGGTCGCTGGACGCCGCCGGACAGCAGATCGCACGGACATTGCTCTCCACACCGGGCGCCGACCATCTCGCCTTCGGCCAGGAGCCGACCGCTCCGGCTGCGGGCGGGGCGATCGATCCGCCGGTTACCGTGCTCGTGCGCGACGCCGGTGGCAATCTGGTCGGCGATGCCGCGGTGCCGGTCACGCTCTCGACCGTCGGCGGCGGCACCTCGATGACGGTGACGTCGGTGGGCGGGGTCGCGACCTTCACCGGGTTCACCCCCACGGGGTCAGGCTCCGAGCAGCTGCAGGCCACCGCTCCCGGCCTGATCGCGGCCACCAGCTCGGCGTTCACGGTGGCGCCGTTTGGTGCCGACGTGGGTATCTCGGCGACTGCCGCCCCCGCAACCATAGAGGCAGACGGGCTGGTCACCGTGACCGCGATCGTCACCAACGCCGGGCCCGACGCTGCGCTCGCAGCCGGAGTGTCAGAGACCGTGCCCGCGAACACCGTCGTGGTGGCCGCCGGCGCATCGCAAGGCGGCTGTTTGCTCGGATCGCCGGTGGTGTGTGCACTGGGATCCCTTTCCCCCGGCGGTACCGCGACAGTCACCGTGCTGCTGCAACCGTTGCAGCCGGGGGCCGGCGCGAGCGTGGTGGTGCGTCGACCAGCCTCGGCCGATCCCGCCCCCGCCAATAACTCTGCCGGTGTGGCGTGGACGGTCACCGCCGCCCCGGGTGTTACCTCTGTCACGCTCAGCGGCGGGAAGTTCTCGCCGACACCGGTGACGGTGGCCCAGGGCACCACTGTGCAGTGGAACGTGACTGCCGGCACTCCCGTGGCCGTCGCGGACAACTCCAGCCTGGGACTGTTCACGAGTGTGCCGATACCAACGCCGGTCGGGGACTTCCGCTTCCGCTACACCGGCGCAGGTCAGTTCGGCGTGAAGGCGGGAAGCGCGACCACCCAGGTGATCGTGCCGCTGCAGGCGCCGGCCACGGCGACCCGAAACCATGCGTTCACAGTGACCTGGGCGGCCGCAGCGCCGCCGCTCGGCGTGGTCGAAGATGTGCAGCTGGCCAAACCCGGCGGCGCGTTTGCAAACTGGAAGACCGGACAGAGCGGACTGTCGGCCGGCTACTCGGCGACGGCCAAGGGCAAGTATCAGTTCCGCGCGCGGATGCACCGGACGTCGAACGGCAAGGTCGGCGGCTGGTCGCCCGTGACGACGGTGACCGTGTCGTAGCCGATCGGGCCTTCGTGGTTTTCGTGATCTGGCTTGCACCTCGCCGCTCGGGATCAATCCGGCGGTGTGGGCTCGGGGTAGTAGGTGCAAACGGTCGCAAAGGGGGCAGAGATGATGATTCGACGTGTGTTGGTGTCAGCTGGGGTGGGGGTGCTGGCGCTTGCGCTGGCCGGGTGTGGAATGTCGTCATCGAGTTCCAGTTCGGCCGCCGCGCCCACTCCCGCAGCGACGGGGAGTTCGGCTGCAGCCGTTGTCAGCCTTGCCAACAACTCCACGCTTAATCACGCGATCCTGGTGGACAAGGGCGGCATGACGCTCTACTACCTCAAAGGCGAGACGGCCGGGCATCTGCTGTGCACATCGACGCAGTGCCTGAAGTTCTGGCCGCCGCTGGATCTGCCGGGCGGGGCGACCACGCCGGCCGCCGTCAAGGGGATTCCGATGGCGAAGCTCGGCACCGTGGGTCGGCCCGGCGGCAAGCTCCAGGTGACGTATGACGGCTGGCCGCTGTACACGTTTGCCGGTGATTCCAGCCCAGGTCAGGCCAAGGGCGAGGACGTCAAGGGCGACGGTGGTACCTGGCTCGCGATCTCGAGCCCGGCAGCCGCAGCAGCGGGCGCGACCACCAGCCCGTCCACCAGCAGCGGTGGCAGCAGTTCCAGCGGAGGCGGCTGGAGCTAAGTCAATTGGCAGTTCGTGTAACTGCCAATTGACACTAGACGATCAGCGCGATACCCACCGCGATCAGCCACAGCGACCAGGCGATGTAGGCGATCGGCGTCAGCAGGGCAGCGGCTCTCCAGCCGTTGCCCTCCAGGCGTCCCACGAACTCCAGTGCGCAGGCCATCAGCAGCGGGCCGATCACGATCCCGGCCACGCCGAGCCACTGGGGCACCTGGGTCGTCTGGGTGAGCGCCGCACCCATCAAGAACGTCCACGCTCCGGTCAGCGCATAGCCGAGGTGCTCACCGACGGCCACGCCCAGGTACAGGTTGAACGACTGGAACACCACATCGACGGCCTCGCGCCGGGCCGGGGTGACGTTGGGGTCGGCAACCACGCGCGCGAGGTAGGGCACCAGAAACGGCCATCGGATCAGGCCCAGGAACTGCACCACGGCGGCCAGCACCCCGATCGTGGTCGCCACCGCCAGCAGCGCGGTGTCGGCGTCACTGACGCTCACAGACAGCAGCACCACCACCGGGGCCAGCAGCACCGCCGTCAGTGCGAACGCCCACCACAGCAGGATCAGCGACGCCCCGCCTTCCCGGAACTTTGTCAGCACCTCGTCGGTGGGCCGGCGCAGGATGTCTGGGTACTCGAAGCGCGCGGCCAAAAGCGCGAACGCCACGTTGAAGGCAACCGGCAACGCGATCAGCAAAAGGCCGGTCAGGGTCACGCTGCTCATGCGCCGGCCTCGACCACCGGTCCCACTGCTGCCGTATGACCGCCGGTGCCGAGCAACCGCCGCAGCGCGAGGCCGGTGAGGATCGTGACCACCACAGCACCGCTTGAGCCGAACACGGCGTAGCCGCGTTCGACGTCAACGCCGATCGCCCAGGTGGTCAGCCATCCCAGGCACCAGCTGACGCCCACCACCGCGGTCCACACCGCAGCAGTCTTCGGGCCGCGGTCGAGCAGCAGTCCCTGGGCCACGCCGATGGTTGCGCCGGCGATCAGTCCGCCCACGGCGAGATCCCCGCCGTCGGTGCCGGCATCGGTGACCAGGTTGGTCAGCGCGCTTCCCACTGCCAGCGCGGCGCTGGTGGCCGCGATCCAGAGCGCGTGGATGCCGCTCGAGCGCAGGGCCAGCCATTGTGCGGCGCCGATCACCGCGCCTGCCAGCGCCCCGGCCACCGCGGCCGACAGCGGGCTGTGGATCGAGCCCACGGTCTGGATGGCGAGCAGGCCGCCGAGCGGGAACCCCAGGAACGTTGGAAGCCAGCGTTTGAACGACATGTCTGCTCCTTGTGTACGGTGCGGCGTGAGGGTCAACCGTATCCCGATACAGGAGGGCGAGTGGAGACGAACGAGCTGGAACGGCGACGGTGGAACGATCAGCAGTGGGCCACGCTTTGGCCGAAGCGCGAGCGGCTGACCGACCAGGTCACGGCCTACCTGATGGACGCCGCCGCCCCAGCGGCCGGAGAGCAGGTGCTGGATGTGGGCTGCGGTGGCGGCAGGACGTCGCTCGCGGCCGCTCGGCTGGTGGGCGCTGACGGCGCGGTGGTCGGAGCAGACGTGTCCGCCCCGCTGCTCGAGCTGGCAGCCCGGCGAGCCGGCGAGGCCGGCACCACGAACCTGACCTTCGCTGTCGTCGACATGCAGACCGACGCCGTCCCGGGAGCGCCCTTCGATCTGGCGTTGAGCCAGTTCGGAGTGATGTTCTTCGACGAGCCGCAGACCGCCTTTGCCAATATCCGGGCGCATCTGAAGCCCGGTGGGCGGCTGGCGTTCGCCTGTTGGCAGGAGGCTGCGAAGAACCCCTGGTTCTTCGCCCCCGCCCTGGCCGAGCTGCTGCCCCCGCCGCCCCCACCAGGGCCGGGCAAGAGCCCCACCGGCCCGTTCGCCCTGGCGGATGCCCAACGCACCCAAGGCATCCTCACCTCAGCCGGCTTCAGCGATGTGCGCCGCACCACCCAGGAGCTGTCGGTGGAGACGTCCCCGGACTCAGTGGTGGACGACGCTCAGTTGACGTTCATGGGCGTGCCGCCGGAACAGCTCGGCGAGATCCGCGCAGCCGTGGACGCGCACATGCAGCAGTTCGTGGTCGGCCCCGGGACATCGCGCTTCCCGCTGGCGTTCCAGATCTTCGAGGCGCGCAACCCTTAGCGCCTAGGTGAGTGCGACCTCGTTGCGCTCCTGATCGAGCAGCTTGGTGTCGGCCACGTCGAAGCCGAAGCCCTCGACGATGCCGTGCACGCAGAACATCGCGACCAGGGATGTCTTGGCGGCGAATTCCACCTCGAACTCGTCACCGAGAACCAGGATGTAGCGCGTCGGCTCCTCGGTGAACTTGAACACGGGATCGAATCTACTCCGGCCGTGACGGCTATGCAACAGACCTCACATAATGCTTACGAGGTGCTCTTGAATTCGGCGTCCATGACTCGGCGATAGCGGTCGGGGTCGGTCGGGCCCTCGGTCACGATCACGAGCGCCGAGCGTGGAGTACCGACGTGTGCGAGCAGCGGTGCGCAGGCAGGATCTCGCAGCACCGCCCGCAACCCTGCAAGCCCGGCAGCCCCTGACTCGCCCGACTCGATTCCCGCCGTGGCAAGCGCGCGCATGGCTCGGTCAGACTCCTCGTCACTGACCACGACGGCTCCCGACAACCCCGACCTCAGCGAATGCCATGCGGCCGCCGACGGTGTGCCGGCGTCGAGCCCGGCCATCGCAGTCGGAGTCGTCTCGACGGTCACCAGCCGGTCTGCGGCCAGTGATGCCGCGACACAGGGAGCGCCGGCGGGATCGACAGCCACCGCCGCTGCCCCGTGGCGGGCGGCCCAGCGCACCCCGCAGGCGGCCAATGCACCGACCCCGGTCTGCAGCATCACCAGGTCGATATCGGCCCCGCCGGTCTGCTCGTCGATCTCGCAGAACAGCGTCGAATATCCCTCGATGACCCAGGCCGCAACCGGGCTCGAGCCGTCCAGGTCGGCGTCGTTGACGGCTCGGCAGCCGACATCACCGGCTGCGTCAGTGGAGGCCCGGCGAACGGCCTCGTCGTAACCGGCGGCGACATCGACCACGACTGCGCCTTCGTCGGCGATAGCCGCCCGCCTCGCCGTCGCCATCCCGGCGGGCACGTAGACGGTTGCCGCCAGCCCGAGTGCGGCGGCCATCCGGGCGACGGCGCGGCCATGATTGCCGTCGGTGGCGGTGGTCAGGCGGGTGATGCCTCGTTCGCCGGCATTCCTCCGCAGCGCGATCAGGTCGGAGCCGCCGCCCAACAGCCGGGCGATCGCCCACGACGCCCCCAGAAACTTGAATGCCGGCAGCCCGAAGCGAGACGACTCATTCTTGACCAGGAGTCGATCCAGCCCCAACTCACGGGCGAGCGAGTCGGCCTCCACCAGAGGTGTCGGCTGGTAGCCGGCGAGCCCGCGGTGAAACTCGAGCGTGTCCGGGAGCGGTTCGAGGTCGGCGGGGCTGGGTGAACAGGTAACGATCCTCACGCGTCGGACAGTCCCAGCGTACGCGCGAGCAGGTCGGTGCTCGCCGCGATCGCCCTGAGGCTGGGCGCAGCGACGCCGGTGAGGTCGGCCAGCTCGATCACCGCGGTCACGATCGCATCCAGCTCGAGCGTCTTTCCCGCCTCCAGATCGAGCAGCGTCGAGGTCTTGTGTGCTCCCACCCGCTCGGCACCCTGCAGCCGGCGCTCGATCTCGACGGCGGGCTCACAGCCGACCGCGCGGGCCACGTCGCGGGCCTCGGTCATGATCGTTCGCGCCAGCTCGCGGGTGGGCGGGTAGCCGGTGATGTCAGACATGGTGGCGCGGGTCAGCGCGCTCAATGGGTTGAACACGACGTTTCCGAGGAGCTTCACCCAGATGTCGTTTCGGATGTCAATTTCGACTGGGCATTTGAGGCCGCCGGCGACCATGGCCTGCGCGAACTCGGTACAGCGGTCGGAGATGGTGCCGTCCGGTTCGCCGATTGAGAATCGGGTGCCCTCGATGTGGCGGATCACGCCCGGCGCCTCGATCTCGGCGGCGCAGTAGACGACACAGCCGATCGCACGCCGGGGCTCGATCGTGCGGCTGGTGGCTCCGCCGGGGTCGACCGCCTCGATCCGATGCCCCTTGAAGGGGCCGTCCAGCTCGTGGAAGTACCACCAGGGGATCCCGTTTTGGGCTGCCACCACGGCCGTGTGCTCATGCATCAACGGATCCAACAGCGGCGCCGCCGCGGCGTAGGAGTAGGCCTTGAGGCCAAGGAAGACGACGTCGACGGGGCCGATCTCACTCGGATCGGAGGTCGCGGGCGGATGCGCCTGGAAGTCTCCTCGCGACGACAGCACCCGTACCCCGTCGCGCTTGATCGCTTCCAGATGGGGGCCGCGGGCGATCAGCGACACGTCGGCGCCGCCGCGATCGAGCGCCGCGCCCACGTAGGCACCGATCGCCCCCGCTCCCAGCACCGCGATCTTCACAGCGAGCCGATCTGCTCGGCCAGCAGCCGGCGCTGGATCTTGCCGGTCGGCCCCTTGGGGATCGCCTCCATCACCACGATCCGGGTCGGCACCTTGAACGACGCCAGCCGCTCGGCAGCAGTGGGCTGCGAGTACCGAGCTGGTCGACCTCGCCGTCTGCCACCACGACCGCGCCGACCACCTCGCCGTACTTTGCGTCGGGCAACGCGAAGGCAACCGCCTCGCGCACCGATGGGTGGCGCAGCAGCACCTCCTCGACCTCGTGGGGGCTGATCTTCTCGCCTCCGCGGTTGATCAGCTCCTTGATGCGGCCGGCGAGATGGAGATAGCCGTCGCTGTCGAGCGTGCCGGAGTCGCCGGTGCGAAACCATCCATCCTGGAAGGCTGCGGCATTGGCCTCGGGGTTGTCGCGGTAGCCGTCCACGACTCCCGGTCCGCGCACGGCCACCTCGCCGTCGGGCATGATCGTCAGCTCTGCACCGGTGGCGACCCCGACCGAGCCGGCTCGCCGCTCTCCCGGCGGCAGCGGGTTGGAAGCCATCTGGTGGGCGGCCTCGGTCATACCGTAGGCCTCGACCAGCGGCACCTGGAAGAGCGCCTCGAACCGTTCCAGCAACGCCGGGGCGAGCGACGAGGAGCACGACCGCGCGAACCGCAGCCCGTGCGGCGGGGGTGGTTCGGTCTCGGCTCGATCCGCCAGGATCCCGTGGATCGTCGGCACCGCCGAGAACCAGGTGACGCCGTGGCGACGGCTGTGCTCCCAGAACGCGCCGGCCGAGAACCGCCGCGGCACCAGCACGGCGCCGCCTGCGTGCAGTTGGGCGAGGGTCGAGGCGACCAGGCCATGCACGTGAAACAGCGGCATCACGCAGTGCGAGACGTCGTCTGAGCGGAGGTTGTAGGTCGCGGCGATGGTCGCGGCCGAGGCCGCCAGGTTGCGCTGACGGATGGGCACGCCCTTGGGCCGCGAGGTCGTCCCGCTGGTGTGCAGCATCAGCGCCACCGCCTCGGGATCTCGGTCAGGCAACTCGCCGGGAGCGCGCAGGCCGGTCAGCTCCAGCCGTTCGATGCCAAGCTCGGCGCAGGCGGGCAGCGCCGCCTCGGCCGCATCGTCTTGCCACAGCATCGCGCGGGGTGTGAGATCGGTCAGGTACGCGTGGAACTCGCCGTCGGTGTAGGCCGGGTTGAGCGGCGCCGCTGCGGCGCCGGCCCGCACCACCGCCAGGAATGCGGCCACGATCTCGGGCCCGTTGGGCAGCGAGAACGCCACCGTGTCGCCGGCCCCGACCCCGTGGCCGACCAGCTCGCCCGCCAGGGCGTCCACCCGGTCGCGCAGCTCTCCGAACGTCCACGCAGCGGCCCGATTCGGGCTCGACCAGCGCCGGTGCCGAGTCGGGATGGTTGCCGAGGACGTCGAGTGCGCGATGGTCGGTCAAAGATTGCTCCATGGTGAAGTATTGCCGCCCCTGCTGGGAGGTGCGGGGCCACCCGCGCGGTTCACGTATTGTCTCGAACCATGGGTGATCTCAGCGACGTATGGATCGATCGGGATGTCAGCTGGTTGGAGTTCAACCGGCGCGTGTTGCAGGAGGCCTTCGACGAGCGCAGCCCGCTGCTGGAGCGGGTCAAGTTCCTCGCGATCTTCTCGTCGAATCTGGATGAGTTCTTCCAGAAGCGGATGGGCATCGTTCGCCCGGCGCCTGAGGACGACAGTCTGGCTGGGACAGAGCGTCGCGAGCTGTTTGGCCGCAAGCGGGAGATGATCGTCGCCATGCTCGCCCAGCAGGCAGCGTGCTATGAGGATGAGTTGCGGCCGCGACTGGCCGGGCACGGCATCCATCTGGCCGAATGGGAAGGCCTCACGGAAGACCAGCGCGCGGAGGCGTCGGCGCTGTTTCAGAGTGAGGTGCTGCCTGTCTTGACGCCGCTCAGCCTGGACGCTGCCCATCCATTTCCGTATGTCTCGAACCTGTCGACCTCGTGGGCGTTTCGGCTCGAGGATCCGGTCAGCGGCGAGTCGGTGCTGGTGCGGGTCAAGGTGCCGAGCGATCTGCCCCAGTGGGTGCGAGTACGGGCCGGCGTGGGTGCCGGAGAGCGCGTGTTTGTGGGTCTCGATCAGGTGATTCGTGCCAATGCCGAAGCACTCTTTCCCGGCATGGTGGTCGGCAGCGCGAGCCTGTTTCGCGTGTGTCGAGACGCGGAGGTCGAGCTCGATGAGGCCGACGCGGTGAGCAAGCGCATGATGGTCGAGGAGGAACTCCGGCAACGACGCTTCGAGCCGGTCGTCCGCCTCGAAGTGCAGCCGGGCGCCGAGGCCTCGATGGTGGCAGAACTCGAGACGCGGTTCGGGCTGACAGCCCGACGATGTGTATGAGATGCCGGCCCTGCTCGACTACACGACCCTGTTCGAGGTGGCCGGGTTGGAGGTCGAGTCGCTGCGCGATCCGCCCTGGACGCCCCTGCCGCCAATCGGACTCGAGCCGGACTCTGACATCTTTGCGGCGATTCGCAGCGGCGACATCCTGCTGCACCATCCATACGACAGCTTCAACATGAGTGTCGAGCGGTTCATTCGCGAGGCCGCAGACGACCCGCTCACGGTCTCCATCAAGATGACGGTCTACCGGGTGGGCGACGACACGCCGTTCGTGCAGTCGCTGATCCGGGCGGCGGAGGCGGGCAAGCAGGTTGCCTGTGTGATCGAGCTGAACGCGCGCTTCGACGAGGAGCGCAACATCCACTGGTCGCGTGAGCTGGAGAGCGTCGGTGCCCATGTGGTGTTCGGCGTCTCCGGGTTGAAGACTCACAGCAAGACCGCGCTGGTGGTGCGCAGGGAGGACACGGGCATGCGCAGCTACGCCCACATCGCGACCGGCAACTACCACACCCGCACGGCCAAGCTGTACGAGGACATCGGTCTACTCACCACCGACCCGCGGATCACCGGAGACGTCGTTACCCTGTTCAACTTCCTCACGGGACGTTCGCGGACGCCCGCGTTCGGCGCGCTGCTGGTCGCGCCGATCTACATGCGCGCTCGATTCACCGAGCTGGTCGAACGAGAGATCGCAAACCACGAGGCCGGCCGTCCGGCGCGGATCGTCTGCAAGATGAACCAGCTCGAGGACAAGGAGATGTGCGCGCTGCTGGTGCGGGCCTCGCAGTCCGGCGTTCCGATCCAGCTGATCATCCGCGGGCTGTGCTGCCTGGCGCCCGGAGTTCCTGGGCTGACGGAGAACATCAGCATCCGCTCGATCGTCGGTCGCTTCCTCGAGCACTCCCGCATCTTTCACTTCGCCGACGGCTCTGACGATCCGCTCGAAGGAACGTTCCTGATCGGCTCGGCCGACTGGATGCACCGCAACCTCTCCGCGCGGGTCGAGGCCGCTGTCCCAGTGGAAGACAAGCGCCTGCGGGCCCGGCTATGGGAGATCCTCGAGATCGGCTTGGCGGACAGGCGCACGGCGTGGGAGCTGCAATCTCACGGCGGGTACCTGCGCCTGCAACCCGGTCCCGAGGACGGCGCCGGGCATGAGGGCACACACGCCACGCTGATGCACCTGGCGCTCGCCCGGCACCACATCGAGTAGCACCGATCGAAGCGTCCCCTGAGCGGCACCAACCACCTGCGCTGCCTGACCCCGGCGGGCCAGATCGAGAGCTTTGCGCGAAACGACACTCCTCTCGATCTGCACCGCTGGGAGGACGCGCCGAAGGCGGGTTTCACCGTTTGATCACCTGCGGCTTCCCGGACTGATACCCACCAACCGGCCGAGAGGCTCTAGCGTGACCTGATCGCAGGCGAGCCATGAGGCCTCAGCTGGGACGGGGGGAGACGCTCCCAGGAGCGCTCTCGGAGTTGCGGCCCTCGTTGGTCGCGTTTCTCATCAGCTTCGTGGTCGTCGCCATCGCGTGGGCGGGACATCGCGACCTCTTCGCCATGATCCGGCGAACCGATCGAGGGCTCGTGTGGTTGAACATCCTGTATTTGCTTCCACTCTGCCTCGTCCCGTTCGGCGCCTCCCTGGTTGCGAGCTACTGGCAAGAACCCGTCGCCCTGCGTCTCTACGGCCTGCTTTTGGTCGCCGTCGCTCTGACCCGGGTTGCGATCTGGGTCTACGCCACCGGTCGGCCACAGCTGCTCTTCGTCCCCGCAGAACACGAGGTGCGGACTCTCGGGATCGTCTCGGCGCTCATTCCCGGACTCGTCTACGCGGTTGGCATCGCGCTCGCGGACGTCTCACCGGCGGCCAGCCTCATCATCTACGCGGCGGTGCCGGTCGTGTACTTCACGATCATCACGATCGCGCGTACATCAGCCCCGGCAGGCTCGATCGAGAAAGACTTCACATAGGGGGGCGCGACGGTCACCGGGCTCCCGCACCTCCCAGTGATGAGGTGGCGAGACTGCTCGAGGCTCTACTCGGCGAGGTAGCTCGATCGTCTGGCACAGGATTCACCACGGCCCTGTCGAACCTGAACCGATGGAAACCGTGCCGTACCCCGCGAGCCTCGAGATCGATTATCCGGACCGATCCCTCAACCGGCTGACGACGTTCTTCCGGGTGTTCACGGTGATTCCGATCGCGATCGTGCTGGGATCGCTGTCCCACTCCGAGTACGTCGTGAACTCCGGCGGCCACACCACGACATATGCGAGCGGAGCCGCCGCCATGCTGTTCGTGCCCGTGCTGCTGATGCTGCTCTTTCGCCGCAAGTACCCCGGCTGGTGGTTTGACTGGAACCTCGAGCTGACCCGATTCTCGACACGCGTGGGCGCCTACGTTGCGCTAATGGACGACGTCTATCCATCCACCGACGAGGAGCAGTCGGTTCATCTCCAGATCGAGCGGCCCGACGGCGAACAGTTGAATCGGTGGCTTCCGCTGGTGAAGTGGCTGCTCGCGATTCCCCACTTCATCATCCTTGTGTTCCTCGGCATCGCGGCGTTCTTCGTGGTGGTGTTCGCATGGTTTGCGATCCTCTTCACCGGCCGCTACCCCCGAGGCGCTTTCGGATTCGTGATGGGTGTGATGCGCTGGACGCTGCGCGTGACGTGTTACGCCATCCTGCTGACGACGGATCGATACCCGCCGTTCAGCATGGACTGAGGCCGGCTGAGTCGTAGTTACCCGTTGGCCCGATTCGGGTTTCTCGCTGATGCTGGGGTCGCACGATCGCGTCAGGCTGTGCGGGTGGCGTACAAATCGACATTGAGGCGTGGCGGCCTGACGCTCGGTTCGATCGGAATCGGAGCGTTTGTCTACCAGCGGCTGGTCCGCCGCCCGATCTTGAACTGGGGAGCCACCGATGCCGAGGTGCGGGCGACGTTGCCGGGCGATGAACTGCTCGAGGGCGCCGATGGGGTGGCAACGCGGGCAATCACGATCGCGGCGCCTGCATCCGCCGTGTGGCCGTGGATCGCGCAGATGGGACCGGCGCCGCGCGGGGGCGCCTACACCTATGACTGGATCGAGAACCTGCTCAGGCTCGGCATGCATAGCGTCGACCGCGTGCTCCCTGAGTACCAGCATCCCCAGGTCGGAGACACTCTCGGTTACGGCAAAAACCACATGCGCTTTGAGCGGGTCGAGCCTGAGCGAGTGCTCGCGATGCGTTCCGATGACGGCAACTGGGTGTGGAGCTTCATCCTCAGCGAGCAGGACGGCAGCACGCGGCTGATCAGCCGAAACCGGTTCCGGCTACCGTCGCTGCCCGCAAGGATTGCGATGCTTCCGATGGAGCCGGGGTCACTCGTGATGGAACGCAAGATGCTCCACGGCATCAAGCAGCGGGCCGAGACGCTCGCAGCGCAATAGCGGCTATGCGGCCACCGGCTGCTCGCGGTGCGCCGCCATCGGGACAAGGGATGGTGCGGCTGGTCGCGGCCAGCGCTGCCTGACCTCCGTTTGGGTCGGCTCAGTCGATGGTCAGCGTTGCAACACGGAAGACGCGAAGTCCACGAGCGCTCGGCTTTGCCTGAGCATGGACTGTAGGCTCGTGCCACTCACGTCGTAGAGCCCGTACTGCGCCTGGTCTTTGCGATCGAGGAGCCGGCGGAGGTTGTTGGAGGCGCTGGGTCCGCCAGGCTCGATGTCGCCTACGAGATCCTCCGCCTGGTGGTGATCTTTTCCCCGCGAGCGGCGGCCCAAGGCTTTGCAGCAGGCTGCGTCCGATGCCGCGATTCCAGCGAGGACTGCGAGAGAGGCGGCGACGCTCGCACACTCGGGGTCGTCTTCACCGACGAGCTGTGCGACCTCCAGGAACTTGCGCGCGTGCGCGAGTCGGGTGCGCGCCTGGTCTTCGGAGCATGGCTGCGTGCGGCCGGCTCGAGGCGGAGTCACCGCGCACCTCGGGTGACCGCTGCGATGTCGGCCCCGGCGAGGAGGATGGCGTCCTCGTCCGTCTCTCGGAGGATCGACCCCTCCTCCGCCTCAATGCGACGAACATCGGCTTCCGACAACTCGGCGATGCTCAAACGGTTGCCCGTCCACTGCACCACCGACGCTGCGAGGGCGTCGAGTTGCTCACGCCAGCGCACGTCCTCCGCGGCGATGTCGGGTGCGCGGATGAGCAGCAGATCGATGTCGCTCGACGTGTCACCGTCGCCGCGGGCAGCGGAGCCAAAGAGTGATGCGTGCACCGGCGGAATGTCCCACAGCCCGATCGTCTCCCGCAGGCGGCGCAACAGTTCGTCCTTCAGCCCAGCGAGGATCAAGACCGCGGGGGCGGCAATGTGGTGCCGATTCAGGGTGTAGAGGAGCGCCCGCCCCGCCTCCTGCCGGTTGACGAGGCCGTGGTCGACCAGGCGATTCAGAGCCTTGTAGGAGACCCACCGTGGGATTTCTTGCCGGCCAACTGGCTCACCTCGCGCCCGGTCAGCGGGCGGGTCGTACCCGCCATGACCATGAGCACGGATCCCTCGAGGGTCGGCCCTAGAGCAGAGTACGGGCGGGAGACGTCCATAGGAAGCATAATACCAGCCATATGGCTAATTTGATAGCCATATGGCTGCTATATTAGCCATGGCTCAGGCTCACAACCCCGGGAGCATCGGGTGACTCGCCTGCGGGCTTTCCGCTGTTCTCATCAGTACCGGCACGGACGCGCAAGGTCACTCCATCGGGCAACCTGCAGCCATGTACTGGAACCACATGACCACCTGGGGGTGGGTGATGATGATTGCGTGGTCGCTGGTCTGGGTCGGGGTGCTCGCGACACTTGGGTGGGTTGCGGTCAGGTGGGTACGCGCCGGTTCGGCGGACCCCATCCGGCAGCCGCAGGCCAAAACAGCTCACGAACTTCTCGACGAGCGGCTCGCCAAGGGAGAAATCGACGTCGAGGAATACCAACTGACGCGAGCCGCTCTCGAACGCTCCAATGCTGGGGCATAGCGTTTCGAAGGTGGTGCGCCACATGTCGGTGATTTCGATTGACTCGGTCTTCTCGAACGTGGTCTGCGGCGTTGATGGGTCGCCCGAAGGCGTGGTGGCCGTCGCCCAGATAGCCCGGCTTGCGCCGGCCACCAGCCGAATGGCTGTATGCGGTGTGTGGACGAGCGGCGCTGCACTTGCTCTGGGCGCGTCGGCGGCGTTCGCGCGACCGCCATTCTCGGACCACGAGCAGATGAAACACGTGGTGCATACCGCGAGGGACTCGTTTCCGCGCGACCGCGTTGAGGAAGTCGTGATCGAGGGGCCGGCCGGCCCGATGTTGCTGGATGAGGTCACACAGCGGCGGGCAACGCTGGTCGCGGTGGGGTCGCATGGGTCGCGGCGGATCACCGGAATCCTGTTGGGCGGGGTGGCGACCCTGATGTTGCACAAGGCGCCGTGCTCGGTGTTGATCACCCGGCACCCGCAGGCAGGGGACGGCGAGTTTCGCTCGATCGTGGTCGGTACCGACGGGTCGGCAGAGTCCTGTGCGGCCGTGCGAGTCGCGTCCCAGTTGGGTGACGACCTGGCCGTCGAGGTGACCGCGGTCATGGCCGGCAAGAACGCGATCAACGAATCCTTGGCGTCCAGCCTGACCCGGCCGGACGGCGGCCAGATCACGCTTCGGAGAGAGTCTGGGTCAGCAGTGTCCGTTCTGGCAGAGTCAGACGCCGATCTCCTGATCGTCGGCAGCCGCGGGCTCACCGGAGTGCGAGCGCTCGGCAGCGTCAGTGAACGCGTTGCCCACCAGGCGCGGTGCTCCGTTCTGGTCGTCCGTGAGCCCGATTTCTCCTGATGCCGAATCGGTCAGGACGAAGAAACTACGGATGGCGCGACCGTGACGTTGAGTGCGCACGCCGATTCGCATGTTGCAGCCGGCGATGATGATCACCCCACTGCAACCAAGGGGGAGAACATGGCCACCATTGTTCGATGGGATCCACTCACTCAGGTGGAGCGGATTCAGCGGGAGATGGATCGGATGTTCGCGCGGGCGGACGTGTCGCTGCGTAGCGCTACCCGCACTGTTGGGGTGTCGGTGCCCGAGGCAGACGTCGAGCCGACCGAGGAAGCGGACGGTCTACAAGTTCGATCTGCCGGGAATCGCCTCCCGACCACGTCAGTGTGAGTGCGCATGACCACATGCTGACCGTCTCCGGCGAGCGCCGGGAGGAGCATGAGGAAAAGCACGAGGGATACCTCGGCCCGAGAGCGCGCGGTGGGGCGGTTCGAGCGCAGCATCGGTCTGCCGGACAACGTCAAGACCGAGGACATCCAAGCGTCGTTCAAGGATGGTGTGCTGACGATCAAGGTGCCGCGCGTCGCGGAGTCGACGCCGCGCCAAATCGACATCGCGACCAGCTAGGGACGACCACGGGCGGCCGCCGGACGTACGCGGTGGCCGCCCGGCGCTCCTCTGGTTGGAGCTACATGGTCGACTACCGATGTCACAACTACGACATGCAGCACTCGCCTATGGGGATCGCTTAGGTGACACCCGGCTGTTGCCGTTGGCGATCGCGCTGGCGCTTCATCTGGTCAGCTTGTAGGTGCGCGGAATCCGGAGTGTGGTGCGGGATTCTGCGCTCGGCGTTTCCCGACCGCCGGGTCAGGTTTTGGGCGACGGCGTGGGCCTACCTGATCGGTGTCGGCGCCAACGCGGTGGCGCCGTTTCGTGGCGGTGACATCGTTCGGATCTACGCGACCCGCAGGGAACTCGGCAAGGTCTCGGTGACGACGATCGTCTCGACGATGGTGGCCGAGTCGGTGTTCGGGGCGGTCGTGGTGGCGGGGATGTTCGCGGCGATCGTCGGTCTGGGTTGGATTCCGCCGGTGGTCAGTCTTCACGACGCAGGGGCATTCGAGTTCTCGTTCTACGCGGACCATGCCTACGCCGTTTTGGCGGTGGGACTGCTTCTGGTCCCGGCCGGGGTGCTGCTCGTCAAGATGGCCGGTTCACACCTCCAGCTGTTTCGGGTCCACATCGCCCAGGGTGTGCGGATCCTCGGGCCCCTTCGAGCGGTTCGCGCGGGTGGTTGTGGCGCCACAGATCGTCGATTGGATCTTGCGCGTGGGTGTGGCGTATTACATGCTCGCCGCGTTCGGAATCACGGCAGCGCTGCGATACGCGTTGCTCGTCGTGGTGATCGACTCGGTGTCGACCGCGCTGCCGTTCACCCCGGGGGGCGTCGGTGCGCAGCAGGGTCTGCTCGTATCTCGCGATCGGCGGCGCGGCGACTCCGGGCCAGATCCTGGCGTTCTCGCTAGGAGCCCAGGCTGTCATCGTTGCATTCAACGTGGTGCTTGGTCTGTTCGCGGCGGCGGCGCTGTTTGGGCACATCCGGATGGGGGTGATCCGTCGTGAGGCGTACGCGTGGCGTGATCTCCATCGACGGGACTCGCCCTAGCCAAGCCGGCAACCGTAGGCGGCGTGCCCGTCGGACAACGTGAACGAGTGCTCACCAGCGGTTGCGAGAGTGCCCGCATGAAACCTCGAGGTCGGCGGTGGTGGATGTGGCTTGCGCTCGCTGTGCTCGTGGCTGTCGTCGCTTCGGTGGGCATACGCTTGGCCCGCCACCAGCGGTCGCTGAGGTCGCGGCCACTCATGCTGAGCGCGCCGGGAAACCTCCAGGAACCACCCCACGCACGCCGCTGGTGCTCCGTGTTCGACGACTGTCGCCACTCCCACGCCGGTTCGGATGCCGCGGTGGCCGCACTGAGAAACCGTGCGTACGCGTTTGGAGGCCTGGATTCCTCCGGCGCCTCGACGACGGCCATCTCGATGATCTCTGGAAGCCACACCCGGATCGCGGGCCACCTTCCAGTCGCGATCCATGATGCCGCGGCGGCGTCGTTGGCGGTCGGCTGTACGTGCTGGGGGGTGGGCAACTGTCGAGCTACTCCGGGATTGCGACGCAACCCCGCCACCCGGCGAGTGCGGTTGGTGGGGGCATTGCCGACTCCACTTCCGACCTCGCAACGGCGGTGGTTGGCCGCACCACCTACGTGGTCGGCGGGTATACGGGGGCGTCGTGGTCGAACCGGATTCTGGGCATTGTGGGCGGACGCTCCCGCGTCGTCGGGGTGCTCCCGATGGGGCTGCGGTACGCAGCCGTTGCTGCCTCGGGCGGTTCGCTGATGATCGCGGGCGGTCGCACAGCGTCGGGTGTGAGTCAGGCCATATTCCGCTTCTCGCCTGCGACCGGAGATGTGACCAGAGTCGGCTCGCTGCCCCTTCCGCTGATGCATGCGGGCGCGGGTGTTCTGGGTGGCGTGGTCTACGTCGTGGGCGGGCTCACGAGCGCGGGAGCGCCGGTGCGGACGGTGACCGCGATTCATCCCGACGGCTCGGTCACCCCGGCGGCCCGGCTTCCCGGCGCCGCTCTCGGACGCGGGAGTGGTCACCCTTCCCGGGCGGATGGTGGTGATCGGCGGTTCCACCGGAAGCGGACCCACCAGACAGGTGCTGCAGATCGCAATGGAGCCGATCGCGGCTCACACTCCTGCGGTGCACCCGAAGGAGGCGGCC
>CAWESH010000018.1:0-21931 GCA_963811675.1 uncultured Actinomycetes bacterium
GCCGACCCGCAGGCCGCCGTGATCGACCCGGGCGATCGATCCGCCGCCGGCGCCGATGGTGGCCAGGTTGACCGCCGAGAGCAGCAAAGGGATCTCGTCGAGCACCAGCTCGCCGCGCCGCCCGGCAGCGCTCTCGTGGATCACGCTCGCGTCAAGCGACGTGCCGCCCATGTCGATCGCCAGCAGATGCGGCTTGCCGAGTGCGACCGACAGCCGCTCGGCGCCGACCACCCCGCCCGCCGGGCCGGAGAGGAGCGTCCCCACCGGCTGCTCCAGCGCGACGCTGACCGAGGCCGTACCGCCGTTCGAGCGCATCACGTGCGGCGCCCGGCGAAACCCGCGATCGGCGACCCGATCGGTCAGCGATCGCAGATACCGCTCAACGGGTGCGGCGACGTACGCGCTCGCCGTCGTGGTCGACCCGCGCTCGAACTCGCGCAGCTCGGGGGCCACCTCGTGCGAGAGCTCGATCCGCACGCCGGGGAGGCGCGCCGCAAGGTACTCGCGCACCTGCAGCTCGTGGTCACCGTTGACGTAGGCGTTGATCAGGCACACCGCCACGGCCTCAACACGGTCGCGCTTTACCCGCGCGACGACCTCGTCCAGATCGTCGAGCTGGAGCGGCGTCTGCGTCTGCCCGTCGGCGCGCATCCGCTCGCGCACTTCGTAGACGTCGTCGCGGTCGATCAGCGGCTGGGGGCGGTGGTAGGCGAGCTTCCAGATGTCGGTGCGCTCCGCCCGGCCCAGATGCAGGAAGTCGCGAAATCCTACGGTCGTCACCACCACGACCCGCGAGCCCGACCGCGAGAGGATCGCGTTCAGGCCGACCGTCGTGCCGTGCACGAACCACTCGGCGGTGCCGATGTCGAGCGCGCCGTCGAGGCCGCGCAGCACCCCCTCGGCGTGGTCTTCGGGGGTGCTCAGCACCTTGCTGGCGACGACCCGCATCGCCGTGGGATCGGCGACCACGACGTCGGTGAAC
Source organism: uncultured Actinomycetes bacterium (assembly GCA_963811675.1). GTDB lineage: Bacteria > Actinomycetota > Thermoleophilia > Gaiellales > JAICJC01 > CAVPTL01. Next base: position 983 of record CAWESH010000018.1, read on the forward strand.
GTGCCGCCGATATCCACGGCAACCCGCGCCCCGACCGGTATTTCAGCAGAGCCAGTCATATTGAACAAGGAATCAATAGCAGTCTCATGGGGCGCTGTCAATGGCCGGCCGGGGCCTCATTTGCAAAATGACACGCCGCGCGGTGCCCCTCGCCAACCGGCTCGAGGAGCGGCTCCTGGGCGGCGCACAACTCGGCTGCCAACGGGCAGCGCCCGCGAAACCGGCAGCCGGTCGGGATCGCGTAGGGACTGGGTGGCTCACCCGCGACCAGGTCGGCGTCGTCGAGCTCGCCGAGGATGGTCGGAGAGGCCGCAAGGAGCGCCCGCGTGTAGGGATGGCGGGGGTCGCCGAAGACCGCCTCGGTGGGCCCCTGCTCGACGATCCGCCCGAGGTACATCACCGCCACCCGCTGGCACACGTGCCGCACCACATCGAGATCGTGCGAGATCAGGATCAGGCCGAGGCCCAGCCGCTCGCGCAGGTCGGCGAGCAGATTCAGGATCGTGGCGCTGACCGACACGTCGAGCGCCGAGACCGGCTCGTCGGCCACCAGCACCTCGGGTTCCAGCGCTAGGCTGCGGGCGATGCTGACGCGTTGGCGCTGGCCGCCGGAGAGCTGCCGCGGGTAGGCCTGCAATGTGCCCTCGTGGAGGCCGACGAGGGTGATCAGCTCGCGGCACCGTTCGTCGACGGCAGCGTCGGGCACAAGCCGGTGGAACCGCAGGAGCTCAGCCAGCATGGTGCCGACGCGCATGCGCGGGTTGAGGCTCGAGTACGGATCCTGGAACACCATCTGCACCAGCCGCCGGTCGCTGCGCGAACGCTCGGCACCGAGCGGTCGGCCCAGCAGGTCGATCGCGCCGGCCGAGGGTGCGAGCCGCCCTGAGATACAGCTGGCCAGGGTGGTCTTGCCGCAGCCCGACTCGCCCACCACGCCCAGCGACTCACCAGCGAAGAGCTCGAGGCTCACGTCGTCGACGGCCGTGAGCTGCGCCGCGGGCCTGCGCCGCACCGTGTCGACGAACCCACGGCGGTCGTCAAACCGGCGGCTCACGCCGCGCACCTGGAGCACGGGCTGGGCGTTCACGGCGTGAAGATCTCCTCGGAGTAGCGGCAGGCGGTCGCGTGCCCGCCGGCGACCTCGTTCAGCGGCATGGGCCCCTGAGCGCAGTCGGGCCGCGCCCACTCACAGCGCGGGTGAAACCGACAACCGGTGGGCGGGTCGACGAGGCTCGGCGGCGTCCCCGGGATCGAGACCAGCCGCTCCCCCACTCCGCGCGCGGCGGGCAGCGACTGCATGAGCGCGTGCGTGTATGGGTGCCTCGTGTGGCTGAACACGTCGCGCACAGCGCCGGTCTCGACGAGCCGGCCGGCGTACATCACCGCCAGCCGCTTGCAGAGCTGCGAGACCACCGCCAGGTCGTGAGTCACGTAGAGCATGCCGACGTTGCGCCGCTCGCAGGTGCGCCGCAAGAGCCGCAGGATCTGCGCCTGCACAGTTACGTCAAGCGCGGTGGTGGGCTCGTCGCACAGCAAAAGCGCCGGCTCGGTCGAGAGCGCAGCGGCGATCAGCACGCGCTGGCGCATGCCCCCGGAGAGCTGCTGCGGGTAGGCGCGGTAGCGGCGCTCGGCGTCGGGGATGCCGACCTCGCGCATCAGGTCGAGCGCACGCTCGCGCGCCTCCTTGCGGCCGATGCCGAGCAGCACCCGCGGCGCCTCGGCGATCTGCTCACCCACCCGCATCACCGGATCGAGCGCGCTGAGCGGCTCCTGGAACACCATGCTCACACCGGGCGCGTCGTCGGCTCGATCGGCGTGGCTGATGGTGACTGTTCCCGCAGAGACGTAAGCGCGCCGCGGCAGGACGCCGGCGATCGCCTTGAGCAGCGTGCTCTTGCCGCTGCCCGACTCGCCCACGATGCCGACCAGCTCGCCGCGGTTGACGGTCAGCGACACGTCGTCGACGGCCTCGACCAGGCCGGCATCGGTGTCGATCCGCACGGACACGCCGTCGAGCTGAAGCACGGTCTCGGTCACTCGTGCCTCAGCAGGTCGGCGAGCCCCTGGCCGATCAGCCCAAACGCACAGCCGACCAAAACGATGGCGATGCCCGGGGCGATCGCAATCAGCGGATGGGTGGACACGAACGGCTGGCCCTCGTTGATCATGGCGCCCCACTCCGCCGTGGGCGGGCTCACCCCGAGGCCGAAGTAGCTGAGCGTGGCGGTGCCCACGATCACCAGGACAATGTCGGCGGTGACGTAGATCAGTGACTGGTCGATGGTGTTCGGCAGCACATGGCGGAAGATCACCCGGCGCAGCGGGAGCCCCGCACCCTGCGCGGCCGCGACGTAGTCCTGGTGGTAGACGGTGCGCACCTCGGCGCGCATGATGCGCGCGTACGACACCCACGCCACCAGAGCCACGGCCACGAAGATGCTGCGTAGACCCGCCCCGAGGAAGAACACCAGCGCGATCAGAAGCACGTAGTAGGGAAACGCCATGACGACGTCGGTGACGATGCCCACGGCGCGGTCGACCACGCCGCCCCGGATGCCGGCGAGCGTCCCGACGGTGACGCCGAGGATGAACGGGATCACGATCGCCCCGAACCCGACCACCAGGTCGATGCGCGCGCCGTAGAGGAGCCGCGACCAGACGTCTCGGCCCAACTCGTCGGTTCCCAGCGGATGAGCGCCGGAAGGCGGTGCGAGCACATGCATCAGATCCTGCTGGTTGGGCGACGACCCTGAGAGGAGCGGGGCGAGGAGCGCGGCGAGGATCACAAGCACGAGCAGCGACACGCCGACGATCAGCGGCCCCAAGCGCCGCAGCCGGACGCGGTGCGCCCGCGGCCCGCCCTCGGTGGCCGACGGGGTGGAGATCATCGCTCTTGCACCCGAGGGTCGAGCGCAACGCGCGCGATGTCGGTGATCACGTTGACCGCGATCACCAGGATGGCAATGAGGAGCGTCGCGGCCTGCACCACCCGGTAGTCGCGGTTCAGCACCGAGTCGAAGAGCAGCGACCCGAGCCCGGGGATGGCGAACACCTTCTCGACCACCAGCGTGTTTCCGACCAGCCAACCGATGTTCAGGCCAAGGACGACGATCACCGGGATGATCGCGTTGCGCAGGGCGTGGCGGATCAGCACCGTGCGGCGGGGCAGGCCGCGGGCGCGGGCGGCCGCGATGTAGTCCGAGCCGAGCACGTCGATCAGCGCGATCCGCAGGCCGCGGATGGTGAACGGCAGGATCGAAACCGCGACAGTGACCGCCGGCAGAAACAGCGAGCGCAACACACCGCCGGGGCTCGACTCGTACCCGCCGACGGGGAACCAGTTGAGGTTCACCGAGAAGAGCAGGATCAGGATCAGCGCGAACCAGAACGTGGGCAGGCCGATGCCCATCACGGGAATCGCGCCGATCAGATGGTCGAGGATGCCGTTGGGCCTGCTCGCCGCGATGAACGCCAGCGGCACGGTCAGCAGGATCACGAGGATCGCCGAGTAGATCACCAGGAGCGCGGTGGGGCCGATGCGGTTGTTGACGAGCTCGGACACCGGCCGCTGGTTCACGACCGAGTAGCCGAGGTCGGCGTGGGCGAGTCCGCTGACGTAGTTCCAAAGCTGGGTGGGCAGGGCCTCGGAGACTCCCAGCTGCTGGTTGATCGCGGCCACGGCCTGGCTGGATGCGCGCGGCCCGAGCACCTGGCGACCGGGATTGCCCGGCACCAGGCGGATCATCAGGAAGCTCAGGACGACCACCAGGATCAGCACGGGGATCGCTTGACCGATCCTCCCGATGACGAACCGGTAGCTCACCCGTCTAGCCTAGTTGCCGAGCCACACATCCTGGAAGGCCGGCACGCCCAGCGGATTGACCTGGAGGTCGTGCACCTTGGTGCTCCATGCGTAGGGGTTGCCCTGGTACGTCGTCATCACCTGCGGGACGTCGGTGGCCTGGATCGCCTGGATCTGCTTGTAGAGGTCGCCGCGCTTGGCGTCGTCCTGCTCGACCTCGGCCTGCTCAATGAGGTTCGCGAGATCTTTGTTGTCGTAGTAGGTGTAGTAGGAATTGCCGCCGGCGGCAGGGTCGAGCATGTAGGAGATCTGCTCGTCGGGGTCGGGGATGTCCGACGCCCAGGCCGCCATGCCCATCTGGTACTGGCCTTTGCCGAAGATGGTGTAGATCTGGCTGGAGGGCACGACCTTGATCGAGACGTTGATCTTGAGCGGCTTCAGCTGCGACTGCACGATCTGCGCCGTCGAGAGGTAGGCCGGATCGTTCTCGACCACGAGCTGCGTCGAGAACCCGTTCGGCGCCGAGGACTGCGCCATCTCGCTCTGGGCCTTGGACATGTCGTACTTGAGGCACGGGCGTGCTGGGGTCGTAGTAGATCATGGTCGGGGGCATCAGCGAGCAGGCCGGCGTGCCGGCGCCGAAGAGCACGGCGTGGGCCAGTGCGGGGCGGTTGAGCGCGTAGCCGATCGCCCGGCGCACGTGCGCATCGGCGTAGGGCTTCACGTGCTCGTTGAAGATCAAGAAGCTCGTGAAGTCGTAGGGGAACGACTTCGCATCGGTGGCGCCGCCGGCGCTGAGCGCACTGATCTGGCTGAAGGGGATGCCCGAGGCCACCTGTGCCTGCCCGGCCTGGAGCTCGGAGACGCGCGTGTTGGCGTCGGGGACGACCTTCCAGTCGAGCGCGTCGAGGTAGGGCTTGCCTTTCTGCCAGTAGCCCGCGTTCTTGACCAGGTCGACCTCCTGGCCGGGCAGCCACTTCTGGAGCTTGAACGGCCCGGTGCCGACGGGGTGGGCGAAGAACGCCTTGGTCGACTTACCGTCGAGGTTTGCGGGGACGATGTCGGCGACCCAGGCCGAGAGGTCGGCGAGGATCGGAGCCCACGGCGAGCTGAGGTGGATGGTGGCGGTCTGCGGATCGGTGGCGTCGACGCTCTTGATCACGCCGATCAGGTAGCCGAACGGTGAGTCCTTGAGACCGGTGATGCGCTCGAGCGAGTACTTGACGTCGGCCGAGGTGAGCGGCTGGCCGTTGGAAAACTTCACGCCGGGGCGGAGCTTCACGGTGAGCGTCTTGCCGCCGTCGGACTTCGTGTAGCTCTGGGCGAGCACCGGTACGACCGACTTGCCGTCGGGCGAGGCAGCGAACAGCGGCTGGAAGATCTGGTTGATGACGAAGACATCGTCAGGGGTGTACGCGTAGGCTGGATCCATTGTGGCGCTGTCGACCGCGCGGGCGATGGTGAGCGTGCCGCCCGACACCGGAGCGCCGCCGGAGCTGCCGCTCGGAGGTGGTCGAGGATGAGCCGCAGCCGGCAGCCGCCAGGCCCATGCAGACAACGACCGCGCCCGCCGCGGCCAGGCGCAGCCAAGAACGTCGAACACGACCTCGCAATTGCGTTCCCACAGCATCCTCCGATCACCGACCGCCTAACTGAACACACAATCAATAGCGGACTGGCCGGTCGAAGTCAAGCGACCGCATCACGGAGATCAGCCCATCAGCGGCGGCCGGCTCAGGCTTCGTTGGACGTCTTTTGGCGCGCGCGCATCTCGGTGATCGTGGCGAGGAACCGGCCGTGCTCGAGCCCCAGCTCGCGATCGATCAGCGTGCTCGCAAGCTCCTCCGCGCGATCCTCGCTCGGGCAGCGAAAGGACACTCAAATCGAGGACGAGACTGTCCAGGACGAGGATGATCCGCCAGGCCGTATCTTCGGGTTTGGCGCAGGTGAAATCGCCGGCCGCGATGCCCTTCCACACCTCGCCGAGCACCTCCTCGTAGTAGGCGAGCGAGAGCTTCCGGGCCCTCTCGCGGAGCACCTCGAGATCACCCCTGTGGGACGGGCTGAGCGCGTCGTACCAGAGCCGCTGCTCGCCGGGAGTCTGGAGGGTCACGAACAGTGCCAGCTGCTCCAGGGGCGTGACGTCCTCCGGGCTCGTGTAGTCGGTGAGGACTCGCTCGCACCACCGCTCGAACGCATCGGCGATCAGCTCACGGCGACTGCTGAAGTAGTGATGAACCAGCCCTGTACCCACCCCGACGACCTTCGCCACGTCCCGGATCGTGACCGTGTTGAGGCTGGTCTCGATCGCCAACTGGATCGTCGCATCCAGGATCTCGTCACGCCGAACGTCGGGCGCTTTGCGAGTGCGCTTTGCTTCGGTTGCCATTTGCCCGATCGTACCGCGGGAAGCCGGTCGGTCAACCTGGCACGTCTGATCTCGTGATTCGTGGATGGGCCGTGTAGGGATCGAACCTACGACCTTGGGATTAAAGTCCCCTGCTCTACCAACTGAGCTAACGGCCCTGCCCCAATCCTAGATCCCAGCGGCGACCCGCAGCCGACGAAGGTGGTAGGTTCATCCGTGGGGGGTCGTGGGCACATCGACCCAGGCAAAACACGGTTTTACGGAGGCAAACTTTGACTCGAGTAAATCGAGAGGGCGAGCCGAGCTATGCCGGCATCGCAACCTTCTCGAAGCTGCCGCTCGTGCTCACACCGGCTGAGCTCGAGGGGGTGGACGTCGCCATCATGGGCGCGCCCTTCGACGAGGCGGTGTCCAACCGACCCGGCACCCGGTTCGGGCCGCGGGCGATTCGTGGAGCGGACGACACCGGTGGAGTGCCCCCGCGCCGCCCGCACATGGGGCTGGGTGTCGACCCGTTCGCCGAGCTGACCGTGGTCGACTACGGCGACGCCGAGACCGTCTCGGGCGACACCGCCCAGAGCCACGCTGCGGTCAAGCAGCTGGTGTCTGAGATCTGCGCCGCCGGGGCGATCCCGGTTGTGCTCGGAGGCGACCACTCGGTGGCGATCCCCGACATGACCGCGGTGGCCGAGCACCACGGCGCCGGCACCGTCGGTGTGATCCACTTCGACGCCCACGCCGACACCGCCTCGGCTCTGCACGGCTTCGAGCTCTCCCACGGCTCGCCGATGCGCGTGGTGGTCGACAACGGCTCCATCAGGGGGGACCAGTTCATCCAGATCGGTCTCCGCGGCTGGTGGCCCGAGGACGAGGAATTCACCTGGATGAGCGAGAACGGCTTCCGCTGGTACACGATGTATGAGATCGACGAGCGGGGATTTTTGCCGTGCCTGGATGAGGTGATCGATGCAGCCAGGGAGTGGCAGCACGTGTTCCTGTCGGTCGACATCGACTCGCTCGACCCGGCCTATGCACCGGGCACCGGAACTCCCGAGATCGGGGGTCTGACGACCCGTGAGCTGGGTGCGGCGGTGCGTCGCATCACCGCTGAGCTTCCGGTTGTGGGATTCGAATTGGTGGAGGTCTCACCGCCGTATGACCCCACCCAGATCACCGCGGTAAACGCTCACCGGCTGGTGCTCGAAGCCCTCTCGGGCCTGGGCCTGCGCCGCAGCGGCCGACCTGTCACTCCCCGGCTGGACTCCAGATCGAGATAGAAAGTTCACCATTTTGGGAACCATTTGACCATCCCGACCGTAGTAGAAATGTGACCCCTTTGACCAGCCACACCGACATCGTCACGAGATTCCCGCTCTCGGCGGAAGTCGTGTGGCGGCGTTATCTCGAGCAGACCGCGGGACTCACCGGGGACGAGTACGAGCAGGTCGAGCGCGAAGCATGGGAACAGCTGCAGGCGGCACTGAGGCACCTGGACACGCCCGCGCCGCTGACTCTCAACTGACGGGTATCCTGCGCATGCCCTGCCCCCATCGTCTAGTGGCCTAGGACCCCAGCCTTTCACGCTGGTAACACCGGTTCGAACCCGGTTGGGGGTATTCACACCAGCGGACCTGTCCACTACGCTGGGGTAGATGACATTCGTCACAAGGTGCCTCATCGTGAGCGTTGTAGCGATGCTTGCTGGATGCAGTGGCAGCACCGCGACCCACGGCGACACCCAGGTGACCGGTCAGGTCATCGTGATTGGAGGCACAAGCGCCCCTCCCAGCCCGCTGACACGGCTGCGATTCGATGTGACGGGTGGCGCTGAATTCCACAAGGTGGTCACCGACGAGCACGGGCGGTTCGCCTTCGACGTACCGCCCGGCGTCTACCACATCATCATCACCGGGCACGGGCCGCGGGTGAACGGAACACTGACTCAGCCACGACCGAACTGGATCGTCGTCCACCGGGCCGGCAAGCCGTTCCAGCTCTTGGTGGAACCCATGCTCGGCTCGCCGTGAATAATTGGTGCCTGGCACCAATTATTCACTAGAAGCCGACTGTGACTCCGCCGTCGACGGTGATCCGCGCGCCGGTCACGTAGGTGTTGTCGCGCGAGACCAGGTGGGAGACGACCGACGCCACTTCGGACGGCTCGGCCGCCCGGCCCAGCGGTAGCCGGCCGCTGGCCACATAGCCCTCGCGAAACCAGTCGGTCTCCAGCTCGTTCTGGCCGCCGACGACCGACATGCGGGTGCGAATGAACCCGGGAGCGAGACTGTTGACCAGCACCCCGCGGCCGCCCAGCTCCAAGGCCAGCGTGCGGGTGGCCGCTTCCAGCCCGCCCTTGGCCGAGTCGTAGCTGACCGCCGCGCGCTCGCTGTTGCGGGCATGGATCGAAGTGATGTTGACGATTCTGCCGCCGCCGGTTTTGGCCATCGCCAGCCCAGCGGCGCGGGCCAGCCAGATGGGGCCGTCCAGCAGCACCCCGTGCTGGCGGCGATAGGCCTCGACCGTCAGCTCCTCCAGCGGCTCGGGGATGAAGATGCCGGCGACGTTCACCAGCGCCCACAGCGGCCCATGATCGCGGACGATCCCGTCGATCAGGGCCTGGTGGCCCTCGATCTGGGAGACATCGCAGGTCAGCGACGGCTCGAACTCGCACGGTTCCATGTCGAGGCCGACAACCAGCATTCCGTCGTCGCGAAGCCGCAATGCGATGGCCGCGCCGATGCCGTTTGCGGCGCCTGTGACGACGGCCACACGCGCGGTTTGGGATGGTTGGGAGGGCGCCATGACGCTCGATACTACCGGTCGCAGGCGCCTTGACTCGGGCAAGAGCTCCGTGATAGGTCTATCACCGGTACAAAGTCAGTTTCACATTGTGAAAGTGCGAACGGGAGGGAAGATGACGCGATTGAAATCGGTGAGGCTGGTGGCGCTGCTCTTGGCAGCCCTCGCCCTTGGCCTCATGGCCGCCGGATGCGGAAGCAGTTCCTCGTCTGACAGCGGATCTGGCGGTGGTGGATCGTCCACCAGTGCGCCCTCTGGCCTGGGAAGCGATTACGACGTTTCCAAGGCGGGGAACGTGACGCTGACGATGTGGTGGTTGGGTGATCAGGAGGTGCCCGGTATCCAGGCGTGGATGAAGAAGATCATCGCCGCCTATGAAGCCAAGTACCCCAACGTCACCGTCAAGTCCGTGATCCAGTCGACCGCAAACTGGACCCAGACGCAGTCGATCGCGTGCAAGGGCCAGTCTGGTCCTGACCTTTGGTACAACTGGTCGGGTACGTGGTCGCTTGAGCAGGCCTGGCCGGGCTGCACCGTCGCAAACCAAGACGTTTTGTCTGCCAGCGACATCAGCCACAACCCCAACGTGGCCGAGACCCAGTACTCCGGCAAGTCGTGGCTGTATCCGCTCTACCGGTTCGTGTACCCGCTGATGTACAACAAGGCGCTGTTCACGCAGGCTGGGTTGGATCCCTCCAAGCCACCGACCACCTGGGATGAGTTCATCAACGTCAACAAGAAGCTCAAGGCCGCCGGCATCCAGCCGATCGAGCTGGGCCTCAAAGACGGCTTCGGCGGCGAGATCCTGGGATCTGCCACCTTCCAAAAGCAGATCTTCAGCAACTACAACGACCTGATCCAAATGACGGTTGACGGCAACTTCGAAGCGCCGCTTTGGAAGTCATGGATCACCAAGGCCGCTCAGCTCAAGCCCTACGTCAACAGCGACGTCAACTCCGTCAACTTCGGTGACGGCCTGGCCAAGTTCCAAGCCGGCAAGGCAGCGATGGTGTTCGGCACGCCCGGTGCCCAGCAAACGATCATCGCGATGCAAAAGGAAGGCAAGGACGTCGGTGTGATGAAGCCGCCGATCTTCGGCACCGCCGGGTATGCCGATTCGCTGGTCAACACCGGCAACGGCTTCCAGGTCACCCGCTGGTCACAAAACCCACAGGTTGCCGGCAGCTTCATGGCATTCATGCACGATGCGGCCAATCTCAAGTCGCTTTATGCCGACACCGGTATCTTCCCCGCCGACGACCGCTGGGATAGCAGCCAGGCCACCTCTGCCACCGATAAGCAGATGCTGGGATGGCTGGCCCAAAACAACGTCAACTACCCGGCCAACTACTACCCCACAGACCTCGACGTGAACGGCAACTTCGTTGTCTTCCAGGGCCTGTTGGGCGGCGACATGACCGTCGACCAAGCGGCCGCGACATACCAGTCGGTAATCGAGAAGTACCGCAAGCTGCACCCCCAGGATCTCCAAAACTACACAACCTGGGCGTCAGGTAACTAACCCGACCCATCTGCTGGGGGCAGGACTCCGGTTCTGCCCCCAGCAGAGATTCACATGAAAGTCGGATTCTTCAAGCCCTGGCTGTACGCCGCACCGATGCTGATCGCCGTGGGCGCGGTGTACTTCTACCCAATGGCCGAGCTGGTGCGCTACAGCCTCCAGAACGTCTCGACCTCGCCGTACTTACCGTCGACGTATGTGGGGCTCGACAACTTCCGGTTCGTCTGGTCCGACAGCACCTTTCGCACCGCCATCGGAAATAACGTCAAACTGTTTTTGGCAGTCCCGATCCTGGTGGTGCTGGCGGTGCTGCTGTCAGCGATGCTGTTTGACCGCCGGCGCGGATGGCAGTTTTACCGCACCATGATCTTCTTGCCCTACGTGCTCAGCATCCCCGTGGTGGGAGTCGTGTTCGGCTACGTCTTCGAAGAAAACGGCATCGTCAACACCACCCTGCGAAAACTTGGACTGGGCACGCTCGCCCACGACTGGCTGGGAAACCCCCACTGGGCACTGTGGACGATCATGGCGGTGATCGTCTGGAAAGAACTCGGGTTCGGCGTGATCCTCTGCCTGGCGCGGCTGATGAGCGTCGATGAGCACCTGTTCGAGGCAGCCCGAGTCGACGGCGCCCGCTGGTGGCGAACCCTGTGGCACATCACCCTGCCCCAACTCGCACCGGCAATCGCCTTCTACGCCGTGGTCGAACTGATCACCATGCTGTCATGGGTGTTTGCCTACATCTACGTGATGACCAGCGGCGGCCCCGAGAACAGCACAATCGTCTCTGAGTACTACATCTACCAAGCCGTCTTCCAAAACAACGTGGTTGGCATCGGCGCCGCCGCCGGCGTCACCCTGCTGGCCGTCGTCAGTGTCCTGATCGTGGTACGCATGTGGGTCGCAATGAAATTTGAGATCAGTGGCTACGAGTCCTAACACCACCCAAACCCAACGCCGGCGCCCGTCGCACAACGCGGCCGTCACCGCCATGGGCATACCCGCCCGGCAAATTGTTCTGATTGCATTCGCGCTCTTAGCCGCATTCCCGATCTACTTCATGCTCATAAACGCATTCAAGTCCAATACCGAATACATCAACAACGCCTTCGCCCCGCCTCATAACTACACACTCACAACCATGCGCGGAGCACTCGCCGACGGAGAACTCTTCCGATGGCTGGGAAACTCACTCTTCATCACCGCCGTCTCGGTCGGCATCTCCACCGTGTTCGCCGCGCTGGCGGCCTACCCGATCGCCCTCATGCAATGGCGAGTCGGCCGCTACCTGCTGGGAATACTGGTCGCACTCATGGTGGTGCCGCCGATCGTGCTCGTCATCCCCCTCTTCCAAGAAGCCGTCAACCTCAAGGTCCTCAACACCTACTCGACCGTGATCGTGATCTACACCGGCCTGCTGCTGCCGTTCTCGACATTCCTGCTGGTGACGTTTTTCCGCACCTTGCCGCGGGCGCTGCTCGAGGCGGCCAGAATTGACGGAGCCGGCACCCTGCGCACATTCATCTCGGTAATCGTGCCGCTCTCACGACCGGCAGTCATGACCGTGATCATCGTCCAAGCCCTCTGGGTATGGAACGAGGTGCTGCTGGCACTGGTGTTCCTGCAGCAGGAGAACCTGCGCACACTGATGGTGGGCCTGACCGTGTACCAGTCGCGCTACCACCTGAACGTGCCGCTGGTGATGGCCGGGATGCTCTGGGCCACCGTACCGATGGTGATCCTCTACCTCGCCGGCCAGCGCTTCTTCATCCGCGGCCTCACCGCCGGAGGGGTCAAGGGTTGATGACGGAATCGCATTGCATCGTGACCGGCGCGGCCAGCGGAATCGGACGCGCCGTGGTGGACAAGCTCGTTGGCCAGGGCGCGCGCGTGACAGCCGTCGATCGTGACGGCGAGCGGCTGTCAGAGCTGACCGGGGTGGACACGATTACCGCCGATCTCACGAGCGCTGCCGCTCGCGCCCAAGTGGCTGCCGTGGACGGTGTCACCCACCTCGTGAATGCTGCCGGCATCATCCGCCTGGGGCCGCTCGACCAGGTAACCGAGGACGACTGGGATGCGATCTTCGGCGTGAACGCCCGGGCAATGTTCTTCCTCACTCAGGCCGTGGGCGCACGGCTTCCCAGCGGCGGCGCGATCGTCAACATCGCCTCGGGGGCCGGTAAGACCGGAGCCACCGTCGAGGCGGCCGTGTACTCGGCCACCAAGGCCGCGGTGCTGTCGATGACCCGGACATTCTCCGCTGCGTGGGCACCACGCAACGTGCGTGTGAACGCGGTCTGCCCCGGGGTGATCGAGACGCCCATGAACGAGGTCGTGCTGGACTCGATCGCGGCGGCCCGCGGCATCACCCGCGAGCAGGTCGAGCAGACTCGCAACGCAGCCATTCCGCTGGGGCGTACAGCCGCCGCCGGCGAGGTCGCCGACGTGGTCGCGTTCCTGCTGTCTGACGCCGCGGGATACATGACCGGGCAGTCGATCAACGTCACCGGCGGCATGATCACGTACTGAGCTTGACCGGCGATCAACCCCATGATAAAGCTATCACTTGACCAAAGCTGATTTCAGTATATGAAAGCCACCAGGACACCCACGCAGATCCAATCGGTCAACCGCGCCGCCCAGGTGCTCGAGATGGTGGCCCGCAGCGGTGGGCTGCGCGCGTCAGAGATCGCGGCGCGGCTGGAGATCCCGCTTCCGACCGCATTCCACCTGCTGAGCACGCTGACCGAGAGCGGGCTGTTGGAGAAGCTGGACGATCGCCGGTACCAGCTGGGTCCCAAGATCGGGCTGCTGGCCGAGGCCTTTGCTGCCCAGATCTCGGCTCCCGAATACCTGCTCACGTGTCTGCGGGAGCTGGCCGATCGCACCGGCGAGACCGCGTATCTGTCGGCCTGGCGGCGCGGTGACGCGGTGCTTTTGTCGATCATCGACGGCCGCCGGGCGGTGCGGGTCTCGGGTCTGCACCTGGGCTACTCCGGACTCACGCATGCCCGCGCGTCGGGCAAGGTGCTGCTCGCCTTCGGCGCAAACGGCGCGCTGGACGACTACATCGAGCGCCACCAGATCGATGGGTCGGACGGCGGGCCCGACCCGGCCTCGTTACGCGAGGAGATCGCGACCGTGCAGGTGGCCGGATTCGCGATCGACGAGGAGCAGTTCGCCGAAGGCGTCTCGTGCGTGGCCGCACCGGTCGCCGACGGCTCCATGGCGATGGGGATCTCTGCACCGACAGAGCGCTTCCGCGAGTACCGCGACGACCTGATCGGGATGGTCGTCGAGATCAGCTCCAAGACCATCAACCCCAGTCTGCGGTCGGCATCGGCATGACCGTGGATCTTGCGATCGGAGGTGTGTGATGACCGGAATCCTCAAAGGTAAGGTCGCGCTCGTGACCGGTGCAGGCACCGGCCTCGGGCGAGGCATCGCGCAAGCGCTGGCCGAGGCCGGCGCCGACATCGCGGTCGCCGAGATCAACGCCGAGTCGGCCGAAGTGGCCGCCGGCGAGCTGGCCGAGCTGGGAGTGCGCGCCCGCGCCTACCCCACCGACGTCTCCAAGAGCGACCAGGTCGATCGAGCATTCACCTCGTGCGTGTCCGACCTCGGCCGCTTGGACGTGGTGGTCAACAACGCCGGCATCAGCCGCATCGGGCCCCACACCCAGGACGTGTCCGACGAGGACTGGATGGAGTCGATCGCCGTGATGCAAACCGGCGTCTTCTACTGCATGCGCGCAGCCGGCCGGATCATGATCCCGCAGGGCTCGGGCTCGGTCATCAACATCTCCTCGATCCGCGGCTACTCGCCCAACCCGGGGCGGATGACCTACTGCTCACCGAAGGCCGCGGTGATCATGATGACCAAGATCGCCGCCGGCGAGTGGGCCGAGCACGGGGTGCGATGCAACGCCATCGCGCCGGGAGTGCTGCGCACGCCGATGTGGGACGCCGACGTCGCCCGTGGTGCCATCGACGAGCCCTTCTACCTCGATCTGGTGCCGGCCAAGCGGCTGGGCATGCCGGCCGAGGTGGGTGGGTTGGCGGTCTATCTGGCCTCCGACGTCGCCTCCTACGTGAACGGATCGATCATCCCCATCGACGGCGCGCTGACCGCGATCCCGGCAGGCTGAGCGATGGCAGCGACCCAACCCGCGCCTGCTAATGCCATGCGGCTGGAGGGCATCGAAGGCCGCGTGGCGCTGGTGACCGGCGCCTCCAGCGGGATCGGCGCCAAGGTGGCCGACACGCTGCAGACGCTGGGCGCCCGGGTGGTCGGTCTCGACCTGGAGCCGGCCACGAGCGGCCTCGACCTGACCGTCGCCGCGGACGTGCGCGACGAGGCTCAGGTCGACGCCGCATTCGCCGCTGCCGAGGCCGAGCTGGGACCGGTCGAGATGCTGGTGACCTGTGCCGGCGTGTTTCAGCCGGCGCCGATCGCGGAGCTGACGCTGGCCGAGTGGCAGCGCACCATCGACATCAACCTGACCGGGACGTTCATCTGCGCCCAGCGCGCTCTGGGTCCCATGCGCGGCGCCGGGTTCGGGCGGATCGTGACCATCTCATCCGGCGCCGGTATCGACGGGGGCACCGAGTCGTGCGCCCACTACGCCGCCTCCAAGGGCGGCGTGATCGCGCTCACCAAGGCGATCGCCAAGGAATCAGTGCAGGACGGGGTGCTGGCCAACGTGGTCGCCCCGCGAGCGGTGCTGACACCGATGCTGGACGGCATGGTCGAGGGCATGGACGAGCTGATACCGGTCGGGCGGCTGGCAACACCCGACGATGTGGCGGGGGCCGTTGCCTTCCTCTGCTCCGGCCACGCGTCCTATGTCAGCGGCGAAGTGTTCATTCTCAACGGCGGCTGGTGGTGACGAGCCACCCAGCCGGCTCAAAGGAGGATTCATGGCTCTAGGAACTTCACAATTGACCGCAAACGCGTCGCTCGGAGACCGGGTCTCGATGGAGCGGCTGCCGCATCGGGTCGACCGTCTGATCGCCTGGATGGAGCAGAACTCACTGGACGCCACGGTGGCGTTTGGTGCGGTCAACGTCGCCCACCTGGCCGGCTACGCGCGCTACTACGGCAGCCCGGGAGCGGTGATCGTGGGCCGCGATCGCAGCCGCACGCTGGTGGTGATCCCCGACGAGGTGCCGGTCGCGCAGGAGCTGGGCGATGCCGACGAGGTGCTCCCCTACGGTGACCGCGGCTTCGGTCTCAACCTCAACCCGCTGCCGGGCCTGGCGGCCGTGGTGGCCGACGTGCCGGTCGTCAAGTCCGCCCGCCGGATCGGTTTCAGCGATGAGATCGGCGGCATGGCGGAGCTGCTGCGCTCGAACAATGACGCCGAGCAGGTGGACGCAAGCAAGGAGCTTTGGAAGATCCGGCTGATGAAGGACGAGGACGAGCTGGTCAAGGTGCTGCATAGCTACGAGCTGTCCTGGCTGGGGCAGCGCACCGTCGGCGAGATGGCCCAGCAGCCGGGAACCACCGAGATCGAGCTGTTCTCGGGAGCGCTGGCGGCCGCCCAGAACGCCAACGGGGCGCCGATCGAGTTTCTCACCGACATGCTCTCGGGCCCGCTGACCTCCAAGGTTTGCTGTCCCATCCATGTGGCCAGCCACCGCGAGGTGCAAGACGGCGACGTTGTGGTCGCCGATATCGCCCTGGGAGCCCACGGCTATTTCGGCGATACCGCCGAGACACATGTCGTGGGCTCCAACGCGGAGGCCACCGAGCAGCGCGCGCGCCTGCTCGAGATCCTCGCCCAGGCCGGCACCGAGCTGGTGCCCGGCAACACCGGGGCCGAGATCTACGACGCCATGAACCGGCGGATCCTCGAGTCGTTCCCCGGCGGCGAGTTCCCCCACCACGGCGGGCACGGCATCTCGGTGTCGGCGTTCGAGGATCCGCACCTGATCCCGACCGATCACACACCGTTCGAAAACTGGATGCTGCTGGCGGTCGAGCCGGGTGTGTACTTCCCCGGCAAGTCCGGAGCACGGGTCGAGAACATCTTCCTGGTCACTCCCGACGGCGGCCTCGAGCTGCGCGACGTGATGGGCGCCCGATGATCGAACTCGGCTCCACTCACCACACCGGATTCACGGTGTCCGACCTCGACCAATCCCTGGCGTTCTACCGCGACCAGTTGGGCCTGGAGGTGATCGCCCAGCAGGAGAAGCAGGGCGGCTACCTTGGGAGAGGTCGTCGGATATCCCGATGCGCACGTGCGGATGGCGCACCTGCGGGTACCTGGAGGCAAGCATGTGCTCGAGCTGTTCGAGTACTTCGCCCCCGAGGGTGTACATCCCAGCCGGATCGAGCCCCGCGACGTCGGTACGGCGCACCTGTGCTTTGTGGTCGACGACCTGCCCGCCGCATATGAGCAGCTGCGAAGCGCAGGCGTGGACACGTTCGTCAGTCCGCCGGTGCTGGTCGACACCGGCATCAACACCGGTGGCTACGGGGTGTACCTGCGCGATCCCGACGGGATCGTGGTGGAGATCTTCCAGCCGCCGAACAGGTCGGCCCAATGAGTGACGATCGCTACGGCGGCCTCGACCGCCAGGCTCTGCTCGCCCTGCTTCGCCGGATGATCGAGATCCGGCTGTTCGAAGACGAGGTGATGGGGCTCTTCAACCGCAACCTGGTGCGGGCCTCGACGCATCTCTGCCAGGGTCAGGAGGCCGTTTCGGTCGGCACCTGCTCGGCCCTGGACGAGGGCGACACCATGACCTGCACCTATCGCGGCCACGGCGCCGTGCTGGCGATGGGCGCGCCGCTTGACCGCACCATGGCGGAGATCCTCGGCAAGCAGCAAGGCCTGTGCGCAGGTCGCGGCGGATCGATGCACCTGACCGACTTCTCGGTGGGTGCGCTGGGGTCGTTCGCAGTGGTGGGTGCTCATCTGCCCGTTTGCCTGCGGCACCGGGTTCGCTGCCCAGATCCTCGACTCCGGCTCGGTGTCGGTCTGCTTCTTCGGGGACGGCACCACCAACATCGGAGCGTTCCACGAGGCACTCAACCTGGCCTCGGTGTGGAAGCTGCCGGTGATCTTCGTGTGCGAGAACAATCTGTACGGCGAGTACTCACCGATCGCCGCGACGACGGCAGTCACCAAGGTGGCCGACCGGGCGGCGGCCTATGCCATGCCCGGCGTGCAGGTGGACGGAAACGACGTGCTGGCGGTGCGGGCGACTGTCGGTGAGGCCCGCGCCCGCGCGGCAGCAGGCGACGGTCCGACGCTGATCGAAGCTCTCACCTATCGCCACATGGGCCACTCGCGCAGCGATCCGGCGACCTATCGACCGGAGGGCGAGCTGGAGAAGTGGAAGCAGCGCGACCCGATCACGCTGTTCGAGCAGGCGCTGCCGGGCCACCCGGAGATCTCGCAGTCCGATCTCGACACCGTCCGCGAGCAGGCGGTCACCGCCATGGCGGAGGCGCTGGAACGGGCATTGGCCTGGCCCGAGCCAGACGCGGCAGACCGGTTCGACTACGTATGGGCGGAGGCAAAATGAGCGAGGTGACCTATCGCGATGCCGTCATCCGAGCGCTCGGAGACGAACTCGAAAGCGATCCGCGGGTGGTGCTGATCGGTGAGGACGTGGGCGCTGCCGGCGGCGTGTTCAAGGCCACCGAGGGTCTGCATCAGCGCTTCGGCGGGATGCGCGTGCGCGACACGCCCATCTCCGAGCAGGCGATCGTGGGAACCGTGATCGGGGCGGCGGTCGCCGGTCTGCGCCCGGTGGGCGAGATCATGTTCGCCGACTTCAGCGGCGTCTGTTATGACCAGATCGCCAACCAGCTGGCCAAGTTCCGGTTCCAAAGCGGTGGCCAGGCGACCGTGCCGGCCACGCTGCGGATGGCCGGCGGCGGCAGCCTGGGCTTCGGCGCCCAGCACTCGCAGTGCGTCGAGAACTGGTTTCTGAACGTGCCGGGGCTGAAGCTGTGCGTTCCGGCCACGCCCGGCGACGTGTACACGCTGTTGCGGGCCGCGATCCGCGACGACGACCCGGTGATCGTGTTCGAGCACAAGGCGCTGTACGGCGTCAAGGGCGAGCTGCCCGACGGCGGCGGCCTGCCGATCGGCAAGGCGGAGATCGTGCGATCGGGGAGCGACGTGACCGTGGTCGCGTCACAGCTGATGCGCCATCGCGCGCTGGAGGCGGCCGAGCAGCTGAACTCGGACGGGATCTCGTGTGAGGTGATCGATCCGCGCACGATCGCGCCGCTGGATACCGACACGATCCTGGAGAGCGTGGGTCGCACCGGACGGCTGGTGTGTGTGCAGGAGGCCCCCGCGGCGGGTAGCTGGAGCCAGGCGGTCGTCTCGACGGTGGCCGTCGAGGGTTTCGAGCTGCTGGACGCCCAGCCCGCCCTGGTGGCGGCCGACCCGATTCCGATGCCGTACGCCAAGTCGCTGGAGGACGCGACCATTCCCAGCGTCGAGCAGATCGCCGGCGCCATCCGATCGGTCGTCGCCGCGTGACCGACCCGTTGCTGATCGAGGCGATCGAGGCCATCCCCATCCGCGCGCCGCTGGAGCGGGTCTACCACGGCAGCACCTACCACATGACCCACCGGGCCACGGTGCTGGTGCGGGTGATCACGGCCGGCGGTGTGGTCGGAGAGGCCTACGCCGGTGACGAGGACGCCTCCCTGGCCGAGATCGTCGCGGTACTCCACTCCGAACTGGCTCCCAGGCTGATCGGGCAGGACTGCTTCGCCGTGGAACGCTGCTGGGAGCTCGCCTACCCGGTCACGTTCAACATCCTGCGCGACCGCAGGATCGGGCTGGTGGCGCTGGCCGCCGCCGACGCCGCCATCTGGGACGCGGTCGGAAAGGCGCTGGGCGAGCCGCTGTGGCGACTGTGGGGTGGATACCGCGACACGGTCGAGCTGATCGTGATCGGCGGCTACTACGACAGCGAGCAGTCGATCACGGACGAGATCACGGCCTACCGTGAGATGGGCCTGGCCGGCTGCAAGTTCAAGGTCGGCGGGGACACGCCCGAGCGAGATGCCGCCCGTGTGCGCGAGGCCCACGCGGCTGCCGGAGACGACTTCGTGCTGATGGTCGACGCCAACCAGGGCTACGACGTGCCCCAGGCGATCGACCTGTGCCGGCGGCTGGACGGGCTTGGCATCCGCTGGTTCGAGGAGCCCTGCCGGTGGCACAATGATCGCCGCGACCTGCGCGACGTGCGCGCCATCGGCGGGATCCCCGTGTGCGCCGGGCAGACCGAGCTGAGCGTGAGCGGTTGCCGCGATCTGATGGAGGCCGGCGCTATCGATGTCTGCAACTTCGATTCGTCCTGGTCGGGCGGCCCCACGGCCTGGCGCCGATGCGCCGCGGTGGCACATGCATACGACGTGGCGATGGGCCACCACGAGGAACCACAGGTGGCACTTGCACCTGATCGCGAGCCAGTCGCACGGCACCTATGCCGAGTGCTTCCATCCCCACCGCGACCCGTTTTGGTGGAACATGATCGAGAATCGCCCGGATCCGGTCGGCGGCCGTGTAAAGCTGCCGACGGCGCCGGGGCTCGGATGGCAGCTCGACCGCGACTACATCGAATTCCACCGGATCGACCAGTGAGGGAGGGCACGCATGGCTGAGGTGGTGATGACTGATGTCGAGAAGGTGTACGCCGACGGCACGAGGGCGGTCACCGAACTCAACCTTCGTATCGACGACGGCCACCTGCTCGTGATCGTGGGGCCGTCGGGCTGTGGCAAGACGACGGCGCTGCGGATGGTGGCCGGCTTGGAGGAGATCACCAGCGGCACGGTGCACATCGGCGAGCGAGTGGTGAACAAGCTCGATCCGGGTGAGCGCGACGTGGCCATGGTGTTCCAGAACTACGCGCTCTACCCGCACATGACCGTGTACGGCAACATCGCGTTTCCGCTCAAGCTGGCACGGGTGCCGAAGGCCGAGCGGGACGCCAAGGTGCGCGCCGCGGCCAAGGTGCTGGGCTTGGAGGCGCACCTCGACCGCAAGCCGCCGCAGCTCTCCGGCGGCCAGCGCCAGCGGGTCGCGATGGGCCGGGCGATCGTGCGCGAGCCCAGCGTGTTCTTGATGGACGAGCCGCTGTCCAACCTCGACGCCAAGCTGCGGGTGCAGATGCGCGCCGAGATCTCGACGATCCAGCGCCAGTTCGGGGTGACCACCCTGTACGTCACCCACGATCAGGTCGAGGCGATGACGATCGGCGACCGGGTGGCGGTGATGCGCAAGAGCCGCCTGCAGCAGGTGGGCGATCCTCAGACGATCTACGACCGGCCGGCCAACCTGTTCGTGGCGAGCTTTGTCGGATCTCCCCCGATGAACCTGCTGCAAGCCCAGCTCGAACGGGACGGCGACGGCGTCTCCTGGTGATCGGCGACCAGCGGCTGAGCATCGACGAGCAGGAACAGCAATACGTGGCG
>CAWESH010000019.1:0-37397 GCA_963811675.1 uncultured Actinomycetes bacterium
GACCCGTACTTCCACACCGCGATGTGGACCTGACGGCAAAGTATGTGTTCTTCGCGGTGTCGGTCGAGACGCTTCTGGGGCTGGGGCTGGCGCTTTTGGTATCGCGTCAGCTCAAGTTCGCCGGGACGATCCGGGTTGGATTGATCCTGCCGATGACCATCGCTCCCGTGGTCGTCGGGGTGATGTGGCGTCTGATCTACGACAGCAGCGTGGGCGTGGTCGACCCACTTTTCACCCTGTTCGGGTTCAACGCGCCGGAGGTACTCGCCAACTACACCAGCGCGTTCATAGCTGTGGTGGTGGTAGACATCTGGGAGTGGACGCCGCTGATGTTCTTGATCATCCTGGCGGGGCTGCAGTCGCTTCCGGAGGAGCCGCTCGAGGCCGCCAGGGTTGACGGCGCCGGCCGCCTGCGGATCTTTTTCGATCACACCCTGCCGATGCTTGTGCCGGTACTGCTGGTCGCGATTGTGCTTCGCACGATCGACGCGGTCGGCACCTTTGACCAGATCTATGTGCTGACAGGCGGTGGGCCTGGACGGCAACCAGGCTGATCTCGATCTATGCCTATAACACGGCCTTCCTGTTTACGCAGTACGGTGTCGCTCTGGCGATGCTGATCGCGCTGCTGGCGATGGTCGCCATCCTGATGGTGGTCGCTGTCCGACTGATGAAGAAGACGGCGTTTTCGAGGCAGCGTCTGAACCGCATCGGCCTCTACTCCGCGATCGCGGTGGTGCTTGTGATCGCACTGTTCCCGTTCTGGTGGATCATCAACACCTCGCTGAAACAGCCGGTGGACATCTTCGGAAACCTGACCCTCTATCCGCACTCCCCAACCCTCACGAACTACAAGCAGCTGTTCTACATACCACTTTGGCGCGTACCTCCAAACAGCCTGATCATCGTCATCATCTCGGTCTCGATCAGCATGGTTCGGCACTCGCGGCCTATCCGCTGGCCCGATCGCGGCTTCGTTTCGGTCTCAATCAGTCGGCGCTGGTGGCCACGCTGATCGTGCGAATGCTGCCGGCGATCCTGCTGGTGATTCCCCTGTACATCATTCTCGGCAAGGCCGGTCAGCTGAATACGAAGTTCGGGCTGATCGCGATCTACACCTGCCTCAACACGAGCTTTGTGATCTGGATGATGCAGAGCTTCCTGGCCGAGATCCCGCCGGACATCGAGGAGGCCGCGATGGTGGACGGCGAACTCGCGGCTGACGGCGCTGCGGCGGGTGGTGCTGCCGCTGGCTGCACCGGGGCTGGCGGCGACGGCGATCTTCTCGGTGATCGCGACCTACAACGAGTTTCTGCTGGGGCTGTCGCTGACCTCCACGCCGGCCGCAGAAACGGTGCCCGTCGGCGTCTCGACCCTGATCGGCAAGATCCAGGTGCAGTTCGGACCGATGGCCGCCGCCGGTGTGATCGGAGCCTTGCCGATTATCATCTTCGCCATCGTGGTGCAACGACACTTCGTGCGAGGGCTCACCCTCGGCGCGGTCAAGTGAGCGAGCGCCGCCTCACCACCGCACAGGCGCTGGTGGAGTTCCTCGCGGTTCAGCGAGTCGAGCGCGACGGCCAGGCAGCGCCGCTGTTCGCCGGATGCTCGGCATCTTCGGCCATGGCAACGTCTCCGGCCTCGGCCAGGCTCTCCAGCAGCACGGCGGCTCCGCTACGTGCAGTCGCGCAACGAGCAGGCGATGGTGCACACGGCGGTGGCGTATGCCAAGACGATGAACCGCCTGCAGACACTGGCCTGTACGTCATCGATCGGGCCGGGCGCAACCAATATGGTCACCGGGGCGGCGCCGGCGACGGTCAATCGCCTGCCGGTGTTGCTGCCGCCCGGGGACATCTTTGCCACCCGTCGGGTCGCGCCGGCGCTCCAGCAGCTCGAGCTGCCCGGCCGCCCAGACATCTCGGTCAACGACGCGTTTCGGCCGGTGTCGCGGTTTTTCGATCGAATCGACCGGCCAGAGCAGCTGGCAGCGTCGCTGCTCGAGGCGGTCAGAGTGCTCACCGATCAGGCCGAGACCGGCGCCGTCACGATCGCGATGCCTCAGGACGTCCAGGCCGAGGCGTGGAGCTTCCCCGAGCAGCCGTTCGCGCGGCGCACGTGGCGGATCGGCCGCCCGATTCCCGACGGGGTCGATATCGACCGGGTCGCGACGATCATCCGAGGCGCCGAGCGACCCCTGATCGTGGCCGGGGGCGGGGTGCTCTACGCCGATGCCACCGCTGCGCTGCGGGCATTCGTGGACGCGACCGGGATTCCGGTCGCCGAAACGCAGGCAGGCAAGGGAGCGATGCCCTACGACCACCCCTCCGCGCTCGGCGCGATCGGGTCGACCGGCACGCGGGGTGCCAACCTGGCCGCATGCGACGCCGACGTCGTGCTCGGTGTCGGGACGCGATTCGGCGACTTCACGACGGCCTCGCGGACGGCGTTTCAGGATCCGGGCGTGACCATGATCGCTCTCAATGTGGGGTCGTTCGACGCGCACAAGCTCGGCGCGATTCCGCTGGTCGGTGACGCCCGAGCGGGGCTCGAGGCGCTGCACCAGCGGCTTGCCGGGCACCGGGTGCCGCCCGATGTGATCGAGCGCTCGGCTCGCTTCAACCGGGAGTGGGACGAGGAGGTCGAACGACTCACGGTCGCGGCGGGCGGCGACCGACCCACCCAGGCGCAGGTGCTGGGCGCGGTCAACCAATCGCTCGACCCGCGTGACGTGGTGGTGTGTGCCGCCGGCAGCATGCCGGGTGATCTTCATAAGATCTGGCGCACGCGTGACGCCAAGGGCTACCACGTCGAGTATGGCTACTCGTGCATGGGCTACGAGGTCGCGGGCGGCCTCGGAGTGAAGCTGGCCGATCCCGGCCGCGAGGTTGTGGTGATGGTGGGTGACGGCTCGTGGCTGATGATGTCCAGCGAGGTCGTCACCTCGATTCAGGAAGGGGTTCGGTTGACGGTGGTGCTGATTGACAACCACGGGTTCGGCTCGATTGGAGGGCTGTCCCGCTCGCTCGGTTCCGAAGGGTTCGGCACCGCGTATGACACCGAGGTCGACCTGGCGGCAAACGCTCGCAGCCTCGGCGCACTGGGCGTTCGCGTTGACACGGTGGACGAGCTGTCCGCGGCGCTTCGCGAGGCCCGCACCGCCGAGCGGACGACCGTGATCGTGGTCGAGTGCGACCCGACCCGGGGCGTGGGCTCCTACGAGTCGTGGTGGGACGTGCCGGTGGCCGAGGTTTCCACCATGCCTTCGGTGCAAGAGGCCCGCGCCGAGTCGGAGGCCAAGCGGGCCGACGCTAGGCCGCTGCTGGGCGGTGATCGAGGTGAGTGACCGGCGGCTGCGGGTGGGCGTCGTCGGCGCGGGCATGATCGCGCAGGTCGAACACATCCCCAACCTGGTGTTTCTGAGCGAGCGGTTCGAGCTGGTCGCGGTCGCCGATCCGTCGGCCCAGGTGAGGGCGGCGATCGCCACTCGGTATGGCATCAACACCCACGCCGACCTGGCGGGCCTGCTGAACGAGACACTCGATGCGCTGGTGATCGCTGTGCCCGACCCGCTGCATGCAGACACCGTGCTGGCCGGCCTGGATGCGGGCTTGCATGTGTTCTGCGAGAAGCCACTGTGCTTTACCGAGCGCGAGGCGGCCGCGATTATCGAGCGGCGTGACTCTCGCGGCCTGGTGGTGCAGATCGGCTACATGAAGCGCTTCGATCCCAACTTCGAGGCGATGCTCGACCTGCTTCCGCCGGGTGGCGCCGGCCTACGGTACATCTCGGTCGAGGTCAACGACCCCGACTCGTGGCCGTTCGTGGCTCACCGGCCGCTGGTTCGGCCCGATGACGTCCCCGCAGAGCTGATCGCCGACAGCCGCACCCGCCAACGGGCGCAGGCGGCCGAGGCGCTCGGCGCGGAGGTGGACGGCGACCTGCTGCGCGGGTTCTGCGATCCGCTGATGTCCGGCGTGATCCATTCCGTCAACGCCGTCAACGGCATGCTCGACCGGATGGGCATCGAGGTGGGCGAGGTGCTGTCGGGCGAGATCTGGTCTGGGGGCCAGAGTGCCGGTGGTTCGGTGTCACTGATGGGCGGCGAGGCGGTGTGGCATCTGGCGCAGGTGTTCGCGCCCGACATCGCCTGGTACCGGGAGCGCTACGCCCTGCACTTCACCGACCGCACCATTGAGCTGCAGTTTCCGGCGCCCTATCTCAACAACCAGCAAACCGATCTCTGGGTGCGCCGCTCGAACGGCCTGCGGCTCGAGACCACCCACATCCAGGCCGGGTACGGGGAGGCGTTTGTGCGCGAGCTGGAAGGGTTCTGGGAGAGTGTGGTCGACGGCGCCGAGGTGCGTAACCCGGTCGAGGACGGGATGCGGGACGCCCGCCTGATGGTCGGTATTGCAAACGCCGCGATCGCACGGGCAAGCCGATGATCGACCATCTCCAGTCGGCCCAGCGGGCGCGTTGCCTCGACCAGTTGAGTTCGAGTTCCGGCGTGTTCACCGGGGCTGCGATGGATCATCGTGACGCACTTCAGGTGGTGCTGGCCAAGCGCGGTGTCGTACTCGACGCCGAAGGCATCACGCGCTTCAAGGTACGAGTTGCGCGCGCGCTGGCACCGGGCGCCAGCCTGGTGCTGATCGACGCCGAATACGGCGTTGCCCAGGCGTTGGCGGCCGGTGCCGTGCCGGGTTCGACAGGCCTGGTGGTACCGCTGGAGGCAATGGGCTACGGCGACGTTGCAAAGCTCGAGGTGACTTCGTTTCTGGAGCACTGGTCGCCGGCCAAGGGCAGACGACTGGGAGCGTCGGGCGCGAAGATGCTGCTGCCGTTTCGGGTCGACGTGCCCGAGCAGGCCGCACGCCAAGAGCAGGTGGTCGCGCAGGCCGTAGCGGCTTGCCGCGAGGCCGGTCTCGCGCTCGTGCTGGAGCCGATCGTGTACAAACGCGAGGGCGAGGAGCAGGCCGGCGGCGAGCGGTTCGCTGAGCTGGTGGTGGCCGGTGCGAGGCGGCTTGCACCGCTCGGGCCCGACATCCTCAAGCTCCAGTACCCCGGGTCGGAGGGGGCCTGCTCGGCCGTCGATGAGGCGTGTGGCCGGCTGATTCCATGGGTGGTGCTCGGCGGTGGCGCCGACGAGGCCTCGGTCGAATACCAGATCGAGCACGCCTGCAACGCGGGGGCCAGCGGCTTTGTGGTCGGAAGGACGCTGTTTGATGCGGCCCTGGTGGCCGACGAGGCCGAGTCCGAGCGATTGCTGGCGGAGCGGTGCCGGCCGCTGCTCGATCGGCTGGCCGCGCTCGCGGAGCGCACGGCGACGCCGTGGCGTGAGCGGGTGGGACCGCTGCCCGAACCCGAAGCCGGGTGGTATGCCCACGACGGGGCGTGACTAGCGGTGGCCGTTGGGGGCGACCAGCACCTTCATGGCCGCGCCGGTCTGGGCAAGTTCGAGCGAGTCGCCCATGGCCTCGAGGCCGACGTAGTGGGTGATGGCGCGACCAAAGGGGAGGCGGTGCTGGTGGCGTGCGAGCATCGTCAGCGCAGGCCCGTATTGCGGCAGCGTCTCGCCCCCGATGCCCAGGATGGTGACGCCCTTGATACAGATGTCGCTGTTGGGATTGACGCTCACCGGTCCCATATCCACGAACGCACCGGCCTCGATCACGGTGCCGCCGGGGCGCACCAAGGCGAGCGCATCGGTGAACGTCGCGGCGACGCCGGAGCAGTCCACGACCACGTCGGCGCCGAACCCGCCGGTCGCCTTGCGCACCTGCTCGAGCCGCTCCTCGGGGCCTGCGGAAGAGGCGTTGATCAGCGTGTCGGCTCCGAACTCGGCAGCCAGCTCGAGCCGCTCGGGGATGGTGTCGACCGCGATCAGCCGGCCCGCCCCCAGCAGCTCAGCCTTGGCCAGGTGCATCAGCCCGAGCGGCCCGATTCCAATTACCGCCACGGTGTCGCCGAAGTCAAACCCGCCTCCGGTGCCGGTGATCGACCGCACGACATCCAGCCCATGCGTGACCGCAACCACCTCGGTCAGCACTGCGAGCTCCGACGGCAGGTCGTCGGGAACCCGGAAGAGCCGAGTACCGGGCAGCAGGTACATGCGCTCGGCCCACCCGCCGAAGAGGTGCGGGGGTGTGGCGCAGGTCAGCGAGTTGCCGTAGTCGTTGAGTTCGGTGCACAGGTAGTAGGGGTACCTCTCCGACAGGCAGAAGCGACATTTGCCGCAGACCAGGTTGGGGACGGGCACCACCCGATCGCCCACCCCAAGCGGCGTGCCATACTCGTCCAGGGGCGGATCGCCAGGGCCGACAGCGTCGATCACGCCGACGTTTTCGTGCCCGCAGATGAGCGGGTAGGCGGCGTTTCGCTCGTGGTCGGTGCCGGCGTACTGCAGGCTCTCTCCGCGCCAGGTGTGCTTGTCGGTGCCGCAGATACCGGAGTACTCGATCCGCAGCACCACCGCACCGGGGCCGGGATCGGGATCCGGGAAGGTTTCAACGGAGGAGCGTCCCGGCTCGTGGACGACGGCTGCGCGCACCATGCTCATTCCCCCGAGCATACTCAAGCCGCATGAACTCGGTCACGCGACTGGCGGTGGTTGGAGCAGGGCGGATGGGGTCGGTGCATATCGGGGCATGTCGAGCGGCTGCGGGGGTGGAGCTGGCCGCTGTCGTCGAAGCTCGGGCCGAGGTTCGCGACGCGGTCTGCGGGGATCACGGTGTGCCCGGGTATGGGCGAGCCGACGAGCTGATCACGGCCGGAGGCTTCGACGCGGTGGTGATCGCCGCCCCGTCTGATCAGCACCTCGATCTGGTCAGGCTCTTCGCCGCAGCCGGGATTCCCACGCTTTGCGAGAAGCCCTGCGGACTGCGGGTGCACGAGGTCGAGGCGGCTGTGGCGGCCGCCCGAGCCGCGGGGACGCTGCTGCAGGTGGGGTACTGGCGGCGATTTGTGCCCGAGCTGATCGCCCTGCGCGAGCAGATCCGAAGCGGCGGCCTCGGCGCGATCTCGATGGTGAGCTGTTACCAGTGGGATCACGACCTGCCCACAGCGGAGTTTCGGGCGCACAGCGGCGGCGTCGCGATCGATATGGGAGTGCACGAGTTCGACCAGCTGCGATGGCTCACCGGCCGCGAGATCATAGGCGTCACGGCGATGGGGTCAGAGCCCGGCGTGGATCCCCCCAGCGCCGTGATCACAGCCTCGCTCGGTGACGGGGCGCTCGGGCTTGTGTCACTTGGGCGGCCGTACCCCGGACCGGACTCGTGCTGGGCGGAGGTGATCGGCGAGCGGGGTCACCTCAGCGTGCCGTTCATGACCGGTGCCAGCGCGGGGAAGGTGTTCACCGACGGTGTCGCGGCGCAGCTGGAGGCGTTCGCCGGGGCGGTGGTGTCAGGCAAGGCGCACGGGGCGACCGGCGCGGATGCGGTTGCGGCCCTCACGGTTGCTGAGGCGGTCACCGGCCAGCTTGCGGGCGCGGGGTAGCCTTGAAGACCGGTTTGGGCGCGATTGTGCTAGCCTCGCCAACAGCTAGTGCCGAATACCCAACTCGACTTCCTGTGCTGAAGAGACTGGACAACATCGACGTCCTGTGCGCCGACGTGGCGACCATGGAGCGGTTCTACCGCGAGGTGCTCGGACTCCCGCACGTGCTGCCGTACGACCCCGAGCAGGGGTGGGCCGGCTTTCAGGCCGGCGACGTCACGATCTTTTTGATCGGCTCATCCGAGGCGCCCGGCCCGCGCGCGATCCCGGGTGCCGGGCCGCCAGGGTTCGAGTCGTTCGCGTTCCAGGTCGACGACCTCGATGAGGCGATCGCCGAGTTCGAGCGGAGGGGTGTGACCTGGGCGGCCGAGGCGGTCGAGTCGCCGTGGTATCGGTATCGCAGCTTCTACGACCCGGAGGGGAACATCCTCCACCTGACCATGCCCGACCGCTCGGCGCTCGGCCTCGAACAGCCATGAGCGGCGGCGCGTCGAACGGCTCGGCCGTGATCGATGCCGACGTCCACGCTCTGGTGCCGTCGATCGAGACGCTGTTTCCCTGGCTCGATCCGCACTGGCAGGAGGTGGCCCAAACGACGCAGTTCCGCGGGCCGACCGATACCCCCTACCCGCCGAGCGCTGCGACCAGCATGCGGCCCGACCTCGCGGCCGCCGCCGGTGTCGCGGAAACGGTCGCAGACCTGCAGGCGAGCGTGCTCGATCCGTCCGGCGTGGAGGCCGCGATCCTGGTGTGTGCCTATGCCACCGAGGCGATCAAGAATCCGGACGCGGCGGCCGCGCTGAGCACCGCCGCCAACTCGTGGGTGGCGGAGCAGTGGCTCGCAAACGAGCCGCGACTGCACGGGTCGATCCTCGTGCCGGGGCTCCACCCGACGCTGGCCGTCGAGGAGATCGAACGCTGCGCCGAAAATCCCCGGTTCGTCCAGGTGGTGCTGCCCGTGCGCTCGTTCGCGCCCTACGGCAACCGGATGTGGTGGCCGCTGCTGGAGACGGTGACCCGCCACGGGCTCGTGCTGAACCTGCACTTCGGCGGCGCCAGCGGCGATCCGCCGACGTCCGTGGGGTGGCCCAGCACGTACCTGGAGGAGTACGTCGACATGCCCAGCGCCTTCCAGACGCAGATCATGAGCCTGGTGGCAGAAGGGGCGTTCGACCGCTTCCCCGACCTGCGGGTGCTGTGCTCTGAGAGCGGCTTCGCCTGGCTGCCCAGCTTCATGTGGCGGTTCGACCGGCTGTGGCACGGCCTGCGGCGGGAGATGCCGTGGGTGCGCCGGGCGCCGTCGGCGTACATCCGCGAGCACATCCGGGTTACCACTCAGCCGTTCGACGTGCCGGTCGACGAGTTCCCCCGCGTGTACGACCACATCGGCTCGGACGAGATGCTCTGCTATGCCACCGACTACCCGCACTGGCAGTCCGAAACCGCTGAAGCGGGCATCCCTCCGCTCCCCGAGGGCCCGGCGCTGGAGGCTATCCTGGGAGGCAACGCGCGACGGCTGTTCGGCCTCGGAGGTGAGCGCAATGGAGCGTGAGCAGGGCAGGTATACCGGCCCCCTGGTCGACTGCGACGTGCACAACGCGTTGCCGTCCGACGACGCTCTGCACCCCTACATGCCCGCCGACTGGCGGGCGCGCCGCGACTCCCTGACCTACCTGCCGACGGCGTTTCGCGATGTGCGCGAGAACCTCGGCGACCGGTCATACATCGGTGCTGAGTACCCCCGGCCCACCAAGCGCGCGTCCCGGGTGGACGCGTGGCCCCCGGGCGGCGGCGCACCGGCCTCCGACCTGGCATTCACCCAGGCACAGCTATTGGACGCCTGGAACATCTCCTACGCGGTGCTCAACCCGCTGCTTGGCATCGGCGAGATGCTCAACCTGGAGCTGGCGGCGGTGATGGCCCGGGCGGCCAACGATTGGCTGGCCGACCAGTGGCTCGACCGCGACCCGCGGCTGCGAGCGTCGATCGTGATCCCCTACGAGGATCCACCCACCGCCGCCGCTGAGATCGACCGGGTGGCGCGTGATCCCCGCTTCGTCCAGGTACTGGTGCTGTCGCGCATGATCGAGCCGATGGGCCGCCGGCGGTACTGGCCGATCTATGAGGCCTGCGAGCGAAACGGTCTGGCGCTGGGCGTCCACAACGGCGGCTGGGGCGGCCACCCGATCACGCCGGCCGGCTTCCCGTCCTACTACCTCGAAGACGCAGCCGCCATGGCCGGCGCGTTCCAGGCACAGGTCGGCAGCATGATCTGTGAGGGCGTGCTCAACCACTTCCCGGGACTGCGAATCGTCCTGATCGAAGGCGGATTCGCGTGGATCCCGGCCCTGATGTGGCGGCTCGACCGGGCCTGGCGGATGCTCGGCGTCGAGGTGCCGGCGGTCGACCGGCCGCCGTCGCAGCTGATCCGCGAACGGTTCTGGGTCAGCACCCAGCCGATGGAGGAACCGGAGCGCCCCGGCCAGTTCCACGAGCTGCTCGACCAGATGCAGATGACCGACCGGATCATGTTCTCGACCGACTATCCGCACTGGGATTTCGATGCGCCCAACCAGGCCTTCCCCGCTCGGCTGACCGCTGATCAGCAACGCAGGATCCTGTACGAGAACGCGGCCGAGCTGTACGGCCTGCCGACGCCCGCGGACGCAGCGGCCACCGGTGACTAGTGTGGTCTCTCATAACGCTTCACCTGTTTCGGCGGCTGCAAACGCTCGGTTTTCGCTCGCCGTTTCCAGTCGAACGTCATGAGAGACCACACTAGACACGTCGTGTGCACAACCGACGATCTGCCGCCCGGAGCCCGCCGGATCGTCGAGGTCGACGGCCGCTCGATCGGGGTCTTCAACGTCGCCGGTGACTACCTGGCGATCCGCAACCGCTGCCCCCACCAGGGCGGCCCGCTGTGCGAAGGCGTGCAGGTCGGCGAGCTGACATCCGACCTGCCCGGTGACTACGAGTACTCGCGGCCGGGAGAGATGATCCGCTGCCCCTGGCACGGCTGGGAGTTTGACCTGCGCACCGGCGCTTCGTGGTTTGACCCAGAACGTCGCCGGGTGCGCTCCTACAAGGTCGAAGTCGTCCCCGGCGAGCAGCTCGAGCAGCCGCCGCGACCGGGGCTGCGGCCGGGGCCGTACACCGCCGAGACCGTGCCGGTGACGGTGGAAGGCGACTACGTGGTACTCGAGCTCGCCTGATCAGGCGTTTCGCTGCGACATCACCGACGAGTCGACCCCGCCCTTGAGCGAGAAGCGGTCGGCGATGATCGCTTTGCCGAGCTCGCGGGTGTTGATCTCATCCCGGAAGTGCAGCGTGAAGGTACGGGCGTCGCGGTACATCTGCTCCAGCGGATAGTCCCGAAATGCCGTCCGCGCTCCGCAGATGTCGAAGCCCCGGCTGGTGGTATCGAGCAACACCCGCTTGGCCAGGTGCAGCGCCTTCAGCGACTGGGCCTCGGCGATCGCCGGTTCCTCCTGCTCCCACGCGCGAGCGGCCTCGTACAGCGCCGAGCGCACGCCGAAGATGTCGGCGGAGAGATCGCCGATGGCGATTTGGGTGAACTCGCTCTCGGCCAGGTAGGGGCGCTGCCGCACGAAGTCGCAGATCACGTCGAAGGCGGCCTGGGCCGAGCCGACGTGGTTGGCGGTGAATCCGAGCGTGAAGCTGCGCGGGTCGCGCAGCGTCCAGTCACCGGGCTCGCCGATCACCAGCTCGGCCGGCAGCTCGAGGTCGGTCACCTTCACCCCCCAGCTGACGGTCGGGCGCATGCCCAGCACGTCCCACTGATCGATCAGCTCGACCTCGGGCGCATGCCGCGGCACCAGCACCGTCACGGTTCGCTCGGGGTACGGCTGCTCGCCCGGTACCGCCACCCAGATCAGCAGATGGTCGGCAGCCGGGCCCAGCGAGGCGAAGAACTTGTGACAGGTCAGCCGCCACCCGTTGCCGGACGGGACCAGCTCGGAGGTGTACTCGCCCGGCTTCGCGGCCCGAGGATTGGTCTCGCTGCCGACGGAGGCAAGCAGTAACCCGTTGCCGATGATGTCGGGCAGAAGCGCGTCGAGCTGGGCCTTGGTCGCGTGCCGGGAGATGTATCCGAGCGCGTGGGAGTGCACCTGCAGGAGCTGCGCGGTGGACGAGTCGATCCGCGCCAGCCGCTCGATCGCCCGGTAGTAGGCCTCGTAGTTGGCGCCCCACCACAGGTCATCGCCGCCGTACTCAGCCGGCGCCGTCAGCGCCAGCAGGCCGGCCGAGCGGAGATCGTCAAAGTTCTCGGCGGGAAACGCCGCGGCGTCGTCATACCCGCGGGCGCGG
Organism: uncultured Actinomycetes bacterium; assembly: GCA_963811675.1. Taxonomy (GTDB): domain Bacteria; phylum Actinomycetota; class Thermoleophilia; order Gaiellales; family JAICJC01; genus CAVPTL01. The sequence continues at coordinate 11,833 of CAWESH010000019.1, forward strand.
GCTCGGAAGTCGGGTGCGAGTGCCTCGATCTGCAGGAGTCGTGTGTCCAGGTCGACGGGGGCGCTGTTGGTGACGGTCATCGATCCACTCCATAGGTGAGAACGGCGATCAGCTGTTCGAGGGTACGGCCGGCGAGGTTTCCCACCGGCGGCCGCGGGGCCGAGATCGAGACGGGGCCGGTGCCGAGGTGGTGCTCTGCCTTGGCGGCCACCACGCCCTCCCAGCCGTCGCTGCCGGGCTCGCCGGGCGCCTCCACGACGCCCGAGTCGAACACCGATCCGTCGGCTGTGCGGACGATCAGCCGAGCGAGTCGCCGTGCCGGGAATGCGGCATCCATCTGCGGATCGACCACCACTCGAGTCGTGTTCGCGATCGCGTCAACCCGCGAGTCGACGGCCGACGGCAGCGCCTCAGGCGCACCGAACCGCCCCGCCGAGAGCGCCACCGCGATCGGCCACACCAGGCTGTACTGCATCTCCTCGGTCGTCTCCGGACGCCGTGTCGAAAGCCAGTCGGCAGCCGCGAAGGTGTGGATCTCGACCGCCGCGATCTCACGGTCACCGATGTGCGGGTGAAGCGCGAGCGCTGCGTCGAGCGCCTGCTGCGACCAGCGGCAACACGGGTACGGCTTGACGTACACGTTCAACACCTGCCAGTCGCGCCCGAGGGATGCGACGTCCAACGCGTCGAGGCCCTGACTGCGCAGGCCGGTGAACCCGGCCTCGGCCAAGAGCGCCGCCGACATGCCCATGAACGATCCCCAGCCCGCCGCGTCCTTGGTCATCGCCGGATCGGTCACCGCCCGCGACATGTGGGCGATCGGGGCGTGGTACTCGGCGATGTTGACGGCGTGCCCGAGCCGGTCGGCATCCAGCCCGTAGAGCCGCGCGCAGGCGACGGCGGCGCCGAGCGAGCCCCACGCGCCTGAGGCGTGGTATTCGACCTCTCGGGCGTGCAGCTCGATGCCCGCGCGGATCGCGACCTCATAGCCGATCAACGCCCCCAGCAGAAACTCTTCGCAGCTCGCCCCGCGGCTCTCGGCCGCGGCCAGTGCCGCCGGGATCACGATCGCCCCCGGGTGCCCCTTGGTGATGCGGTGGCCGTCGTCGAAGTCCAGGGCGTTGCCGAGCACCCCGTTGGCGAACGCCGCCCCAGGCGCCGCCAGCCGGCGACCGTCGAGCAGGGCGGTCGCCTCGCTGCCCGCGTGCAGCGTGACTCGCATAGTCGGCGGCGATCGCGGCCGACGGCAGCTCGCGCGCGGCCACCGACGCTGTGGCCAGATCGAGCGTCAGCCACGCCAGCCGGCGCTGCACCGCAGCCGGCACGTCGGCCCACGTCAGTCCGGTCGCGAACTCCCACAGCACATGCTCGGCGGTGGTCGACGACGACGCCGGCTGCGCGGCCCGCTCAGCCACCGTCGGCCACGTTGGCCGGCCGCTCGCCGCGGAGCGCCGCTCCCAGCTCGCCGGCCGCTGCCACCAGCGCTGCGCCGACCTGGTCGAGACCCGCCTCGAACCGGTACTTGGGAGCCGACACGTTGAACGCCGCCACGATCCTGCCTTGCGGATCCCTGACGGGCGCTGCGACCGAGACCAGCCCCGGCTCCATCTCCTCGTCGGCGGTGGCATAGCCGCGCGCCCGCGCAGAGGCGATCATGGCTTCCAGCTCGTCCACATCCTTGGCGGTGTTGGGGGCGAGCGCAGCGAACTCGACGTCGGCGAACACGAGGCCCAGTTCCGCACGGCTGTGGTCGAACAGCAGCGCCTTGCCCACCGACGTGCAGTAGGCCGGGGTGGTGCGACCCACCCAGCCCACAGCCTGGACTGCGCGCGGTGACTGGTGGGAGAGGATCGTGATCGTGTCGGCTCCTTGCAGCACCGACAGGTAGGCGCGCTCCTGGAACTGGGACACGAGCTGAGCGAGATGCGGTTTGGCATAGTCGAGCAGCCGGCGTTCGCCGGCCAGGTTCGCCATCGCAAAGATGCGCCAGCCCAGCCGGTAGGCGAGCGTGTCGGGGTCGCGATCGACCAGGCCGTACTCGGCCAGCGTCGAGAGCGCCCGAGACACCTGGCTCTTCTCCCGCCCGAGCATCTCCGCGATCCGCGTGACGCCCAAGCCACCCTCGGCGATCGCCTGATCGCTGGACAGGCTCAGCAGCGTCTCCACGCCACGGCGAATACTGGTCTCCCGCTCGGTGCGAACGTCGGCGTTCATCGCATCCTTCGACTTGGTTGCGTCATTCCCAACCACGGTTGGTACAACCTAGCAGAGAACTCCGGCTGTTCAACATCCGCCCGCCGCCGTGCTCCACGGCGGGTCGGACGCGGAGGTGCAGACCACCCCGTCCGGCGGATGCGCCACGGCCACCGCGCTCACGCGGGCGAACGGCTCCGCCCCCGGGAGTGATGCCTCCAAAACCACCGTGTGCCCGAGCTCGGTCAGCCGATCGCGCACGGCCGCGGGGATGCGGTCGTCGACGAACGTCTCCTGCCCCTGGCAGTACACCCGCGGGGCCGCCACCGCCGCGTCGACCGGCATGTCGAAGTCGACGGCGTGCACGAACGCGTGCACGACGCCGCTCAGGATCCTGTACCCGCCGGAGCCACACGCGGCGTAGACCGCGCGGCCGTCGCGGGCTGCGACGATGCTCGGCACGGCGAAGTAGGGCATCTTGCCCGGCGCGATCGAGTTGCCCCGGCCGGGCCGGGGGTCGTAGTTGACCATCGAGCTGTTGAGGAAACAGCCCACCTCGGCGACGTACACCAGCGAGCCGAAGTCGTGTCCCACCGTGGTGATCAACGCCGCCACGTTGCCGTCGACGTCGGCTGCGGTCATCTGGGTCGTGCCGGGGCTCTTGGCGCCGGGATCAAACGGCCGGGGGTCGGCGGCGGTGATCGGCCGCGGCGCGGCCCGGTCGAGCCTGATGTCAGCCGCCCGCGCCTTCGCAAACTCCCGGCTGGCCAGCCCGGCCAGGGGGCTGTCGACATGCTCGTCGTCTCCGAACCACACCACGTTGTCGACGAATGCGTGCCCGAACGCCTCGGCCATCAGGTGAAAGAACTCGGCGCTGCCCGGCGCTGCCGCCGGGAACTGGTCGAGCAGGTTGAGCACCTCGTAGCCGACCTGGTCGTTGGCGGTGACGTACTGCACACCCCGGAAGCTCGCCGGCGACTCGTGCATGATCTTGGGCCGGTAGCCCTCGATGTCCGCCGCAGTCAGGATGCCGCCGCCGCGGGTGACCTCGGCTTCGATCGCCCGCGCCGCCGCTCCGCCGTGAAAGCCGGCCGGGCCGTCCGCAGCGACGGCCCGCAGGGTCGCTGCCAGGGCGCTTGTGTCCAGCCGGCGGGTGGGTCGGAAGTAGGCATCGTGGGTCAGCGGATCGCCGTGGTCGAGCAGAAACGCCGCCGCCGATGGGATCTCGCGGATCTCGGGGAGCCGTGAGACCGTCGCCAGGACGACGTTCCAGGCCACCTCCAGGCCGGCATCGGCCGCCTCGATCGCCGGCTCGAGCACCTGCGCCAGCGGCAGCCGGCCGGCCTGCTCGTGGGCTGCGCAGAGGCCGGCGACCGCGCCCGGCACCGCCGTTGCCAGCGGCCCGACTTCGTTGCGCCGGCCGACCACCTGCGGCCAGTCGTAGTCGCCGCCGTCGTAGGCATCGGCCAGCTCGAACATGTCCGCACGGGAGGCTGCCGGGGCACGCGGCCCGTGGTCGACGGTGACGAACCGGCCGCCGTCGGCCAGAAACATGGACAGGTGTCCATAGCCGCCGAGGCCGCAGCTGACCGGCTCGACCACGAACCCGGTGAACGCCGCTGCCACCACCGCATCGATCTGCGTTTCCGCCCTGGGCGAGCATGCGCTCGCCGGCCTCGACCTCGCGCACGTGTCCGGCGGCGACCGCGCCGTGGTCGTACCGCTGCGCGGTCACGGCCGCACCTCGATCACGGTCGGCCGGTCGCGTCCGAGGGCCGCGGTGATCAGGCTCGACGCCTCGTCCATCGACCGCGTCGTCATCGCCTCACAGCCGAAACCGCGGGCGATCGCGACCAGGTCGTGGGCGCTCGCATCGGTACCGATCGGCTCGATGCCGTCGCGCAGCATCGAGTCGGAAATCTCGCCGTAGCCGTCGTTATTCCAGACGATGATCGGCAGCGCCAGCCCCAGGTCGCGGGCCGTTGCCAGCTCCTGCAGCGTAAACAGGATGCCGCCGTCACCGGCCAGACAGGCCACCGGCCGGTCGGGAGCAGCCAGCTTTGCGCCGATCGCCATCGGCAGGGCACAGCCGAGCGTGCCGTAGCCGACCGGCATCATCCACGAGCGGGGACGTTCGACGGCGAGCATGTGGTTGGCGGCATACGCCGGCTGGGTGGAGTCGGCGGTGACGATGCGATCGGCGGGCAGCGCGTGCTCGAGCACGTCGAGCAGTGCGCGATGGTCGGACAAGTCGGTCGGCCATTCGACGGCGTCCAGTGCCGCGGCCACCCGGGCCTCTGCGGCGGATGCGTCCCCGGAGCCGGCATCGCCCAGCCGGTCGGCCAGGGCCGCGAGCACCTGCGTGCTGTCGCCGTGCAGTGCCACGTCGGCGGGGTGGGGGGTTTGGAGCTGGCCGGCGTCGATGTCGATCCGGATCAGCCGCCCCTGGAGCGTGAGCGGCCGGTCGAGGCCCCACCAGTCGAGCTCCGAGAACTCGGTGCCGACCGCGACCACCACGTCGGCGGAGCGGATCAGGTCGGACACCGGCGCGAACGAGAGCGCGGCGCCCAGACAGAGGGGGTGCGAGGAGGGGATCGCGCCCTTGCCGTTGATGGTGAGGCCGATTGCCGCACCGATGCGCTCGGCCACGCGCAGCGCATCGCGCCCCGCATCCACGGCGCCACCGCCGAGCAGGATCACGGGCGCGCTCGCGTGTGAGAGCAGATCGGCTGCCTCGGCCACCGCCGCGCTGTCGGCCTGCGGCCGTGTCCGATCGCTCTCGATCCGCTGCAGCCGCGGAGTGACCTGGGACAACACGTCGACGGGGACGGCGATGTGCACGGGGCGAGGCCGGCCGCACTCGAACACCTCGAAGGCGCGGTCGAGCACCTCGGGCAGCTCCTGCGGATGCTTCGACCCGGTGGCTGAAGGCGGTCAGCTCGGCGGTGAGGGCGCGCTGGTCGGGGAGATCGTGGATCGGCCCCCGGCCGTGGGACTCAGCCGAGACGGCGCCCGAGATCACCAGCAGCGGCTTGGAGTCGTGGTAGGTCTGGCCGACCGGCGTGAGCACGTTGGTCACGCCCGGCCCCGAGATCACCAGGCAGACGCCCGGGGCACCGCTCACCCGGCCCCAGCCGTCGGCGGCGAAGCCGGCACCCTGCTCGTGGCGGCACAGCACGTGGCGGATGGACGAGTGCGTCAGCCCGCGGTAGGCCTCGAGCGTGTGGACACCGGGGATGCCGAACACCGTCGAGACGCCGTATTGCTCCAGCAGGTGGATCAGCGCCTCGCCGCACGAGAGCGCCTCCGCGTCACCGGGGGGAGTTGCGATTTCGCCAACCACCGTTGCAGTCCTACCACACCCTGCCGGGCGGTGTAAACCCCGAACCGCGCTTGAACGGCGATGCCCCGTGTGGTATCAACCAACTCGTGTTGGGGATCCCACAACCGCCCCCCTCGGGCGCGTGACCGAGGACCCCGCCCCCCGCGGCAGCGAGCACCGGGAGTCGCAAACGATCGCCGTGGGGTCGCAACAGCAGCAGGCATCTGCTCGCCCTGCCGACGTTCGGCTGGACGCTGCTGTTCTTCGTCGCGCCGCTCTCGATCCTGCTGCTGTACTCGTTCGGGCAGATGAACCTGATCACGTTCGACGTCAACTTCGGCTGGACGCTGGACAACTACCGACAGCTCAACCACAGCCTGTACGTGCACACGGTGCGTGCGGTCGGTGCTGCTCTCACTCGGCGCCACGATCGGGTGCCTGGTGATCGGCTACCCGGTGGCCTACAGCCTCAGCCGGCAAACGGGGCGCACCCAGACGCTGCTTCTGATCGGCGTGATGATCCCGTTTTGGACGAGCTTCGTGGTGCGCACCTACGCCTGGGTCAACCTGTTGCAGAACGGCGGGCCGGTCGAGAACGTGCTGCACACCCTGCACCTGTCGCACGGCTCGCTGAACGTGCTGTACTCGCCGACGGCGGTCTGGATCGGCATTCTCTACTCGTACCTGCCGCTGATGATCCTGCCGCTGTTCGTCTCGCTCGAGCGGATCGACCCGGGCCTGACCCAGGCCGCCTCCGATCTCGGCGCCTCCGGCCGGCGAGCGTTCCGGCGGGTGACGCTGCCGCTGTCCATGCCCGGGGTGATCGCCGGCTGCATCCTGGTGGGGGTGCCCGCCACCGGCGAGTACGTGATTCCCAGCATCCTCGGCGGTGGCAAGACGCTGATGTACGGCAACGTGATCGCCGATCAGTTCTTCCAGGTCGGTGACTACCCGTTCGGCGCCGCCCTGGCGATGACGATGATGGCGGTCGTGACGCTGTTCCTGGTGGTCGCGCGGTCGGGCCTCGCGCGGGTCGAGGACGTGACCTGATGGTGCGCCGGCTGCCCTCACCGGTCTCGGCCTTCACCGCGCTGGTGTTCGTCTTTTTGTACCTGCCGATCGTGGTCGTGGTGATCAACTCGGTCAACGCCGACAAGTTCCTGATCAGCTGGGGCGGCTTCACCACCAAGTGGTACGCCAAGGCCCTCGGCGACGAGCGGATCCGGACAGACTTCATCACCAGCGCCAAGGTCGCAATCGCGTCCAGCCTGCTCTCGGTCGCGATCGCGGTGGCCGCCAGCCTGTGGGCGCGCAACGCCCGGGTGTGGTCGCGGCGGGCGCTGGATGCGACCACCTACATGCGCATCGTCCTGCCCGAGGTGGTGCTGGCAACGGCGCTCTTCATCTTCGTCCGCCGGCTGCACTTCGAGCTGGGCGTGACCGCGATCGTGATCGGACACGTGGTCTTCAACTCCGCGTACGCCACGGTGGTGATCCAGGCCCGGCTGGCCACGCTGCCGATCTCGCTGGAGGAGGCGGCCACCGATCTGGGTGCGTCGCCGCGGCGAGTGTTCCAGCGGGTCACGTTCCCGCTGCTCGCACCGGCCATCCTGGTGGCGATCCTGCTGACGCTCTCATTCAGCTTCGACGACGTCGTCACCTCGCTGTTCCTCGGCGGCACCAACGCCGAGACGCTGCCGGTGCTGCTGCTCGGCCTGATCAGGATCTCGGTTACACCTGAGGTGAACGCGATCGCGGTGGGGGTCATGCTGATCACCCTGATCACGTTTGCATGCGCCGCCGTGGTTGCCACCGTGCGTGGTTCAATCGGCGTGCGCTCCACCCCCGAAGCAATGGATGTCGAAGAATGAGCACGATCGCCGATCAGAGCAGGCCGCCGGCCATCGCGCTGGAACAACTCGAACGCCACTACGGCGAGCTGACCGCGGTCGCCGGGATCGACCTGGAGATCGCCGACGGCGAGTTCTTCTCGCTGATCGGTCCCAGCGGCTGCGGCAAGACCACCACCCTGCGGATCGTGGCCGGCCTGGAGACCCCAAGCAGCGGCAAGGTGTCGGTGCGCGGCCAGGACGTGACCGACGTTCCGGCCTTCAAGCGACCGGTCAACACCGTGTTCCAGCACTATGCGCTGTTCCCCCATCTGAACGTGTTCGAGAACGTCGCTTTCGGGCTGAAAGAGCGCAAGGTCAGCCGCGGCGACACGGCTCGCCGGGTGGCCGAGATGCTCGAGCTGGTCGGGCTCACCGGCCGCGAGAAGGCCCGCCCGAAGCAGCTCTCCGGCGGCCAGCAGCAGCGCGTCGCGCTGGCCCGCTCGCTGGTGCTGGAGCCGGCCGTGCTGCTGCTCGACGAGCCCCTGGGCGCACTCGATCTCAAGCTCCGAAAGCAGATGCAGATGGTGCTGAAGCAGATCCAGCGCGAGGTCGGGATCACCTTCGTGTACGTCACGCACGACCAGGAAGAGGCGTTTTCGATGTCGGATCGGGTCGCCATCATGAACAAGGGAAAGATCGAGCAGATCGGCGACCCCGTGGATACCTATCGCCGGCCCCAGACGCTGTTTGTCGCCGACTTCGTCGGCGCCTCGAACCGGTTCGACGCGCGCATCGTCGAGCTGCTCGGCGAGGGCTCCTACCGCGCCGATATGGGCGCGCTGGGCACGCTCGACGTGCCCGGCGTCGCCGGACTCGCGGTGGGCGACCAGGTGGTGGCGGTCGTGCGACCCGAGGCGATCCGCACCGCCGCCGGCTTCGGCGACGCGGTGCTGGACGGCACGGTTACGGATGTCTCCTTCATGGGCCCCCAGACCCAGTACGTGGTCGACGCGGGCGGGCTCGGCACCGCCGCGATGCTGTCGCCCGCCGATGACGACGACCTGCTGCACAGCGGGGCCGCCCAGCAGTTTCGTTTCGCCGCGCGCTCGGCCTGGCTGGTCGCCGCGGATCCCGGGCCGGTCGACGGCGGCCAATGACGTTCTCGCTGCTCGGGCGGTGCGCCCGCACCGGCCATCTGGGTGTGGCCGCGGCCACGGCCGACATCGCGGTCGGCGCGCGCGTCTCACACGCCCGGTGCGGTGTCGGTGCGGTCTTGACCCAGCACCGCACCGATCCGCGACTCGGGCCCCGGGGGCTCGAGCTGCTCGCCTCAGGCTGTGACGCGGCCGAGACGGTGGCGGCGCTTGTCAGTTCGACGGCTGCGGCCGACTGGCGCCAGCTGGCTGTGATCGACGCGGCCGGCGCGCACCGCCGCATTCTCAGGCGCCCGAGTCGAAGAACCGTTCGCCGAGGAACACGGCCAGCGAGTGCATCGCGCTGGGCAACGTGCTGGTGTCCAAGGGCGTGGGCACGGCCATGGTGGCGGCGTTCGAGCAGGCTCTCGGCGACCCGCTTGCCGAACGGCTGGTGTCAGCTGTGGAAGCGGGGCTCGCGGCCGGCGGAGAGCGCTCGCCGGTGCGCTCGGCGGCGGTGCTGGTCGCCGGCGACCACTCGTTCGCCCTGGTGGATCTGCGGGTTGACGACGCTGCGCGGCCGGTCGCTGCACTGCGAGCCCTGTGGGAGGCCTATCGTCCCCGCATGGACGAGTTCGTCGACCGCGCCCTCGACCCGGACTCGGTTGCGCTGTGAGCCGGCCGGCGGAGTACTCGGTGAGCGTGCAGGAGGTCGCCATCCCGCTGTCAGACGGGGTGGTGCTGTCCGGTCGGGTGTGGCTGCCGGAGGGGGCCGGGCCGGTGCCGGCGGTGCTCGAGTATCTGCCGTATCGCAAGTCCGACTCGACCGCCATCGACGACTCGGTGCGCCATCCGTACTTCGCCGAGCGCGGCTACGCCGGGGTGCGCGTCGACATCCGCGGCAGCGGCGACTCCGAGGGCGTGCTGGCCGACGAGTACCAGCCGCAGGAGCAGGAGGACGCGCTCGAACTGCTGAGCTGGATCGCCGCGCAGGAGTGGTGTGACGGGTCGATCGGGATGATGGGCATCTCGTGGGGCGGGTTCAACAGCCTCCAGATGGCCGCGCGGCGGCCGCCAGAGCTGAAAGCCATCATCACCGCCTGTTCCACCGACGATCGCTACGCCGACGACGTGCACTACATGGGCGGATCGGTGCTCGGGTACTACATGCTGCCGTGGGCGTCGGTGATGCTGGCCTACAACGCGCGCCCGCCGGATCCACAGGTGGTGGGCGACCGCTGGCGCGAGATGTGGCTGGAACGGCTGGAGGCCAACCGGTTCCTGGCCGAGAAGTGGCTGAGCCACCAGCGCCGCGATGCGTACTGGAAGCAGGGCTCGGTGTGCGAGGACTACGCCGCCATCGAGTGTCCCGTCTACCTGGTCGGCGGGTGGTCTGACGGCTACACCAACGCGATCTTCCGGATGCTGGAGGGGCTGTCGTGCCCGCGCCGGGCGGTGATCGGGCCGTGGGAGCACGTGTGGCCCGAGCAGGGGGTGCCCGGCCCGGCGATCGGCTTTCTGCAGGAGGAGATCCGCTGGTGGGATCACTGGTTGAAGGGCGTCGACAGCGGGATCATGGACGAGCCGCTGGTACGCGCCTACGTGCAGGATTCCGAGCCGCCGCGGACGGCGTATGACACGCGCCAGGGTCACTGGGTCGCCGAGGCCGACTGGCCGACGCCGAACGTGGGCGAGCAGACGCTGTACGTGACCGCGCACGGACTCACACAGATGGTGCCGGGTTTGCCAATTGGCAATGGTGCGGACCGCCAATTGGCCGACGAAGCTTCGCAGCTTCGGCACTGCAGCCCCCAGACGGTCGGGGTGGACGCCGGATCGTGGCTTCCCTACGCCAATCCGGCCGATCTACCCGGCGACCAGCGTCAGGACAACGCCCGCTCGCTGTGCGTCACCGGCGAGCCGCTGACCGAGCCGCTCGAGCTGTTGGGGCAGCCCCGCGCCACCCTCACCATCTCCAGCGACCAGACCCAGGGGTTCGTGGCGGTGCGGCTGTGCGACGTGCGGCCGGACGGCTCGGTCGCGCTGATCAGCCGGGCGATCTTGAACCTGACGCACGCCGACAGCCACGAGCACCCGGTCCCGCTCACCCCGGGCGAGGCCGTCACCTACGACATCCCGCTGAAGGCGATCGCCTACACGCTGCCCGCCGGCCACCGGCTGGAGCTGGCACTCTCCGACCAGCTACTGGCCCTGGATCTGGCCGACGCCGACACCGGCCACGATCACGCTGCACACCGGTGCCGGCTCCCGGCTGACCCTTCCCGTCCGAACGCCGCGAGCGTCAGACGCCGACCCCTCGCCGTTCGGCGAGGCCGAGACGGCGCCCCCGCTGGCCAACGAGATCCTGCGCGAGCGCCGGCCGCACGTCACCATCTCCCGCGACGTCGCCTCGGGTGTGGTCGAGTACCGCATGCGCCGCTCGCTGTGGGGCGCGCGTCGCCTGCCCGACGGCCTCGAATACTGGGACGACGATCCCTGCGTCTTCACGATCAGCGACGACGATCCGCTCTCGGCCACGGCCGAATGTGCGCGCACGCTCGAGATCGGCCGAGGTGAGTGGCGCACCCGGATCGAGATGACGGCACACATGAGTTCGACCCCCACCGACTTCGAGATGTCGGCCACGCTGAAGGTGTACGAGGGTGACGAGCTGGTGTTCAGCCGGGAGTACGACGCGCGGGTACCCCGTGACGACGCGATCTGACACCGCGGGCATCGACGCGCGAGAGTACGCCCACGCGTTGGAGTTGCGGCTGCCGCGGATGCTCGAGCTGATCCAAGCGATGGTGGCGATCGACAGCCCTTCCGACGCTCCCGATGGCGTCGGCGCCGTGGCCGGACTGATCGCTACCGAACTGGCCGAGCACGGATTCGACGTGGAATCGCAGGACGTCGCCGGGCGTGGCCCACAGGTAACGGCTCGCCGCCGGTTCGGCCCAGGGCCCGACGTGCTTCTGCTCGGACACAGCGACACGGTGTGGCCGGCGGGCACCGCCGCCGCCTGGCCCTACGCCCGCACCGACGACACGATCACCGGCCCCGGAGTCGGCGACATGAAGAGCAACCTGGTGATGGCCGCAGCCGCCCTGGCGGAGTTCGGCCGGTCAGAGAGTGCGCCCCAGATCGGCGAGGTGACGATGCTGATCGTGCCCGACGAGGAACTCGGCAGCCCTGCCAGCCGCGGGTGGATCGAAGCCGCCGCCGCGCCGCGCCGACGTCTGTCTGGGAATCGAGCCTGCGCGGCCCGGCGGCGGGGTGGTCGTCGCTCGCGGTGCCGTCGGTGCGCTCCGGATCTCCGCCGAGGGCGTCTCGGCGCACACCACCGCCGCCGGCGGACGCAGCGCCATCAGCGCGTTGGCGCCGCTCGTGCACGAGCTGGAAGCGCTCAGCGATCGCGAGGCCGGAGTGATCGTCACCGTGGGGACGTTCACCGGTGGCACCGCACGCCAGGTGACCCCCGACCATGCCGAGATGGAGGTCGACCTGCGCGCGCCGTCCGCGGAGACCGCCGATCGGTTGATGGCGGCAGTGCGGGCGCGGGTGGATGCCGCCGGACTCGCCCTGGCCGGCGGCTTCACCCGACCGGCGTTCGAGCCGGGAGCTGCTTCCCAACGACTGTATGGAATCGTCGCCGCAGCCTCGGCCAGCGTCGGATTGCCGGTGCACGAGGTGCGGGAACGGGGCGGCTCGGATGCGAGTTTCGCGGGTGCGCTCGGCATCCCCACACTCGACGGCCTCGGCCCGATCACGCACGATTCGTGTAGCCGCGACGAGCGGGTCGAGATCGCGAGCCTTGTCTCCCGCGGCGCCGTCTTGGCGCGACTGCTCCAGGCGATCGCCGAGGAAAGCGGGCAATGACATGAAGATCGAACCCCGGCCTGTGCTTGGCTCGCTTCCCCCGTACGTCGCCGGACAGTCGCTGGAACGCCTGAGAGCCGAGCTGGGCGTCGACCGGGTGGTCAACCTGGCCACCAACGAGACCCAGTTCGGGCCATTCCCCGCGGCGGCCGAGATCATCCGCCGACATGCCGGCGAGGCCCACCGCTATCCCGAGCTGGACGGGGAGCTGACCGAGCGAATCGCCGCGGCCCACGGCGTCCCCGCGTCGCAGGTGGCGCTCGGAAACGGTGCCGACGCGATCATCGGCTACCTGTGCACGGCGTACCTGGAGCCCGGCACCACCGCCGTGATGGGCGCGCCGTCGTTTCCCACCTACCAGCTCGACACGGTCAAGACCGGGGCCACGCCGGTCGTGACCCCGCTGCGCAACGGCGCATTCGACACCGACGCGCTGGCCGCGGCCGTCACGGACGCGACCCGGATCGTGTTCGTCTGTAATCCCGACAACCCCACCGGCGGGATCGTGACCGCCGCCGAGCTGCGAGCGCTGATCGACGCCGTTTCCGACCGGGTGCTGATCGTGGTGGACGAGGCCTACGCCGAGTACGTCTCCGACCCTGCGTTTCCCGACACGATCACCGAGCACGTCCTGCCACGAGAAAACGTCGTCGTGTTGCGGACGTTCTCCAAGATCTTCGGCCTGGCCGGCCTCCGCATCGGATACCTGATCGGCCCGCCGGATGTGGTGGACGCGGTCGGCCGGGTACGTCACTACTACGACATCAATAGCCTCGCCCAGCTGGCGGCGATGGCGAGCCTCGGCGACCCCGGTGAGGTGGAACGCCGGCGCGCGGCCACGGCGACCGGGCGCACCGCCCTGGCGGCCGAGCTCGACCGCCGCGGGCTGAGCACATTCCCGGCCCACGGCAACTTCGTCGCCTTCGACCGCGAGGACGCGGCCGATCTCGAAGCCGGCCTGCTGCGCGCGGGCGTGCTGGTGCGCACCGCCGGCGACGTTGTCCGCATCACCGTCGGCTCGGCCGACGATCACGCGCGGCTGTTGGCCGCGCTCGATCGACTGCTATGACCGCTCCGAGCGAAACCGCCTAGGCGGCCTGCACCTCTTCCCAGATCTGGTTTCGCAGCTGCTGGCTCTCGGGATTGAGATACCGCTCCCACTGCACCGTGGCCAGCGTTTTCGGGTCGTACCGCTGCGCGGGGCTGTTCACGGTCGACGCCGGCAGGTACTTGTTGGCGGCCTGCTCCTCGTACGCCGCCCCGGTGTTCTCCACGAAGTCGGCGTAGTTCTTGGGGTCGAGATGGAAGTTCATGAACGCCTCGACTTCAGGCAGCTGGCTCGTGCCGGCGATCGCGATCCACCCCTCGAGGTAGGCCGGCATGCCCTCCTTGGGCGGCACCCACACGACGTTGGGGTTGTCGTGGCTGGCCGGGCCGAGGTCGTAGTCGTAATCGACCGTCATCACCGCCGAGCCGTTCAGAAGCGGCTTGGTGACGTTGGTGGGCAGGAAGGCCTGGACATGCGGCTTGATGTCGAGCAGCGCCTGCTTGGCCTCTTGCAGCTGACCCTCGTCGGTGGTGTTGATGTCGTAGCCCAGCTTGAGCAGGGCAACGCTGATCACGTCCACGTCGTAGTCGGTGAAGATGATCTTGCCCGAGTACTTGGGAGCGAGCTCCCACAGATCGGCCCAGCTGGTCGGCGTCTCGGTCATCAGGTCTTTGCGGTAGCCCAGGCCGACCTTGCCGTAGTCGGTCGGGATGCCCCAGGGAAAGCTCTTGCGGAAGTACGACGGGACGTACTTGATGTTGGGGATGTTGGCGAGATTGACAGGTTGAATCAGCTTGGCATCGTCGAGCTGCTGCGATGCCGTATTGCCGGCCAGCGCCATGTCGTACGACCCTTGGTTCTGGTGGATCTGAACGATCTGAGCGGCGTTTCCGCCTGAGGTCAGCTCGCTGACCTGATGGATCTGAACGCCGGGATTGGCCTTCTCGAACGCGGCCACCTCGTGCGCCCCGATCCACTCCGGGTAGTTCGCAAATGTCACCGTGCCCGAAAGCGGCTCGGTGGTGCCCGCACTGGACGAGGGCGTCGACGACGAGCTACTCGAGCCACACGCGGCGGCGAGTCCTACTGACGCCAACCCTGCGAACTGCGCTCCACGCCGCAGCGCGGCGCGCCGCGTCATTGGCATAGAGAGCCACTGACCAGACTGATCATCCGGTGCCACTTTTGAGCCTCCTAGATCTCCTGCCAAGGTTTGCCGAATACCCAACTCGTGTTGGTGAGCGGTTCTATCACACCGTTCGATGGCCTGCAAGTGCGCGTCAGGTGCCCTCGACAACCGGCGTGAGCGGGCGACCGGTCTCAAACCACGAGACCACGTTCTCCGCCTGAGAGCGATAGTAACCGCGCTCGGCGGCGATTGAAAGGAACGCCACATGTGGGCTCAATAAAACGCGGGGGTGCGTGAGCAACGGGTCGGACGGCTGCGGCGGCTCGGCCGAAAGCACGTCCAGACCGGCCCCGGTCAGCTTGCCGCTGTCCAGCGCCGCCAGCAGCGCGTCATGATCCACCAGTCCGCCGCGGGAGACGTTCACGAGGTAGCTGTGGTCGTGCATCAGCCCCAGCCGGCGCCGGTCGACCAGCCCCTGCGACTCGGCCGTCAGCGCGACGTGCAGCGAGACCAGATCGGCGTCCGCAAACACGTCGTCCAGCTCGGCGCGCTCGACACCGGACGGCCACGCGTCGTTGCTGACGTAGGGATCGTGCGCGATCACCCGGCCGAAGAACGGCCGCCCCAGCTCAGCGACCCGGCGGCCGATCCGCCCCATCCCGACCACCCCGAGGGTGAGCGTCGAGGGCCGCTGGAGGTCGCCGGTGGCCAGGTAGTCCCAGCCGCCCGCGCGCACGTGCCGATCGAACTGCGGCAGGTGGCGGACGAGGGCCAGCGCCATGGCCATGGCGTGAACTGCGACTTCCTCGGTGGCGGCGTCGGGGACGTTGCACACCCACACCCCGGCGGCGCGGGCCGCATCGAGGTCGACATGGTCGACGCCAACGGTGCAGGTGGCCACGATGCGCAGATCGGGCAGGCTTGCGATCGCTGCAGATGAGACGGCCGAGTCGCCGGTCAAAACCGCCGTGGCACCGCGGGCCGCGCGCATCACCTCGTCGTCGCTGCGTGCCAGGGCGGAGTTGACGTCGAAGCCCGCGGCCTGCAGGATCGCGGGCGCCCCGTGGAGGTCGACACCGTCGACCACATCGAGGTACACGGCCCTCGGGCGCCGGGCGGGATCAGTCAACGAACACGGCGTCCGGCATGAAGCAACCGACGATCCAGTTGGGAGCGTCCACCACCTCGGTGATCTTCAGGTCGCCGGCCAGCGAGCACAACATGTAGGCGTCCTCGCGACACAGCCCGCGTTCTCGCACGAGGTGGGCGATCATCGACCGCACCGCCGAGCGGGCAGCCTCCATCAGGTCGGATTCGACGCCGGTGGTCGCATACCACCCGCCGGTGTCGACGCGGGGCGTGAGTGAACCGGCCGGGCGCCGCAGCGCCGGCGCGGGCAGCGAGTAGCCGCGCTCGACCGACACCCGGATCGTGGTTCGCATCGCACATTCGATGCCCGAGATCGCGACCTCGCCGTCACCCTGGGCGGCGTGCGCGTCGCCGATCGAGAGCAGGCCGCCGGGCACGCCGACGGGGAGGTAGAGGATGGTGCCGGCGGTCAGGTGGCGGAGATCGATGTTGCCGCCACCCGCATGCGGCGGCGGAACGGCCACGTCGCGCATGCCCGCACACGGCACGCCCACCGTCCCGCAAAACGGCTCGATCGGAATCCGCACGCCCGGTGCAAGCTGGGTGGTGGCACCATCGGTGAGATCGAACACCTTCAGATACGGCTGGTCGAACTCACCCGGCGGCAGCAGACCGAGACCGGGCAGGATGCACGCCCAGCCCCACTCGGGAAGCTCAAAGCCGAGAAACTCCACCGCCAGCACGTCGCCGGGCTGGGCACCCTCGACGGCGATCGGCCCGGCCAGCGGGTAGATGCTATTGAAGTCGAGACCGCTGAGGTCTGCGGACACAGATTCGCGAGTGATCTGGCTGCCGGTGAAGTCGTCGGTTTCGACGATCACGCTGTCGCCCGGCGACACCGTCACCACCGGCGCGATCTCCACGTCCCAGCGACGGTGGGTCGGCATCTCTCGGGTGATCGTGTGCACAGCCATGAGTGTGGGCCGAGTATGCCAAAGATCCGCGCGGATGTGTGTTGCGATATAGCCAACTCCCGTTGCGGGCACACAACTGCTGCTGCTAAGCTGGCCGCGCCCACGCCCTGGTGGCGCACCCTTCGGAGGTTGACGGACCCGCCGTGTTTCTGAACCAGATGCCCCGCTTCGAACCGCTCTCCGAGGAGGCGCTTGCGACCATCGAGGGCGGCTGGGAGCGACTCGGCAGCGAGGTCGGCGTGCGGTTCGATCACCCCCGCGCGATCGACCTGTTCCGGGAAGCGGGTCAGACCGTGGACGGGCCGGTCGTGCATTTCGATCCAGGGTTTCTCGCCGCCCAGGCGGCATTCGCACCGGCCGAGTTTACGCTGCACGCGCGCAACCCGGAGCGTGATTTCGTCGTGGGCGGCGACCACATGATCTTCGGACCTGCCAACGGACCTCCCTTCGTCCGGGTCAACGGCGAGCGCCGCGACGGCACCATGGCCGACCTCGAGCAGCTGCTCAGGCTCACGCACATGACCGACGCGCTCGACACCCCCGGGCGCAACATCCTGGAGCCCAACGACGTCGCGCTGGATGTCCGGCACCTGTTGAGGGCGCTGGCCGCGGCGCGGCTGACCGACCGGGTGTGGTCGGGCGAGCCCTCGTCTGAGGATGCTGCTCGCGATTGCATCCGAATGGGCGAGATCATCCACGGCGGTCGCGCGGCGATCGAGGCCCGGCCGGTGATGTTCGGAAACGTGAACGTCAACTCTCCCATGCACTTCGACGTGCGCATGCTGGAGGGGCTGCTCACCTACGCCGATGCCGGCCAGGCGATCATCGTCACGCCGTTTCTGCTGATGGGGGCGATGGCCCCCGTATCCACTCCGGCGGCGCTCGCCCAGCAGACGGTGGAGGCGCTGGCGGGGATCGCGCTGGTTCAGCTGGCCCGGCGCGGTACGCCCTGTGTGATGGGCTCGTTCCTGTCGGCGACCGACATGCAATCGGGATCGCCGGGGTTCGGCGGCCCCGAGTCGGCGCTCGGCCTGTACGCCTCCGGCCAGATCGCGCGTCGCCTCAGCCTTCCCTGGCGATCGGGCGGAGGCACGCTCACGTCCAGCCAGACGGTGGACTTCCAGGCCGGGTATGAGGCGTTCAACACGCTCAGCGCCGCGTTCCTGGCGGGAGCAAATGTGTGCTGGCAGTCGGCCGGCTGGCTGGAAGGCGGCCTGGTGACGTCGTTTGAGAAGTTCGTCGCCGACTGCGAGTTGCTCGACCTGCTGATCCACCAGTTCACCCCGGTGGAAGTCGACGAGGACAGCCTGGCCTTCGACGCGCACGTCGAGGTCGGCCAGAGCGGGCACTTCTTCGGCGCGGCCCACACGCTGGAGCGGTTCCGTGACTGCTTCTGGCGGCCAACCGTGGCGTCGACAGAGAACAACGATCGCTGGACGCGGAACGGGTCGCTCGACTATGCCGCTCGGGCGAGCGGGAGGTGGGAACGCATGCTCGAGACCTACGAACAGCCACCGCTGGACGAGGCGATCGAGCAGGAGCTGGTCGAGTTCGTCGAGAGCCGTGCCACCGAGCTGGGCGATCCGGTGGACGTGCGCACGCTCTAGACTGCGGCTTCGTGGCGACTCACCTCAACAACCACCATCGCGATACGCTCGAGAAGATCGAGGGCCATCCCGCCGGCGGCAACGTGGAGTGGCGGCAGGTGCTGTCGCTGCTGGAGGCGGTCGGCGACGTCACCGAGGAGCACAATGGCAAGTTCAAGGTCAAGCTCGGCGATGAGACCACCGTGCTCCACCGTCCCCGTGACAAGGACGTCGACACCCAGACGATCGTCGATCTGCGGCGGATGCTGATCGCTGCCGGCTTCGTCTCCGGCTGACCCTGGTCGAGGAGACCGCCGCTTGACTTCGTCCGGCCCGCTTGGCACGATTGGGCGGACTTGGAGAATCGATTTCCGGGAGGCGGATCACCGACCTTGAGAAAGACCGAGCAGCCCAAGCCGGTTCGGCTTCGCGATGTGGCTGCGGCTGCCGGCGTGAATCCGTCGATCGCCTCCCGAGTGCTCAACGACGACCCCACCTTGTCGGCGCGGGCGGAGACCCGGGAGCGGGTGCGAAACGCCGCCCATCGACTCGGTTATACGCCCAACGCGTTTGCCCGCGGTCTCAAGCTTCAGCGCACAACCACGCTTGGTCTGGTGCTCCCCAACGTTGCCAACGCGGTCAACGCAGATCTGATCCAGGGTGCGGAGCGCCGGGCGGCCCACTATGGGTACGTCGTGCTGCTGGCCGATACCGGCGATTTCGAGATGAACGGCGACGTCCATCGCCGGCTGCTCTTGGAGCGGCGGGTCGACGGCTTGGTGGTCGCCAGCGCTGCCGCTGACGATCGCCTGATCAAGGAGCTCAATCGCCATCGGGTGCCCTACGTTCTGCTCAACCGCCGGCCGGGGCCGGGGGCGCTGTCCGTTTCGGCTGACGATGCCGCCGGGATGACCCTGGCGGTGGATCATCTGGTCGAGCTCGGTCACGTCCGGCTCGCACATCTCGCCGGCCCCGGATCCAACGACGCCGCTCAGCGCCGGCTCGAGGGCTACCGGGACGCGGTCGCGCGGCGCGGTCTGGCCGGCAGCGACGTGATGGTGGAGGCCGATCTCACAGAGGAGGCCGGCTTCGAGGCCGCTGAGAAGATCCTGAAAGGAGCACGCCGCCCGACCGCACTGATCGTCGCGAGTATCTCTCAGAGCATCGGCGCGATGGCAGCACTGCGAGGCGCGGGGCTGACTGTGCCCGGCGATCTCTCGCTGGTGGCGTTCCACGACGCGCCGCTGGCGGCCTACCTTGACCCGCCGCTGACCGCCATCCGGATGCCGGCGCGTGAGGTGGCCGAGACGGCCGTCGACCAGGTGATCAAGGTGATCGCGGGTGAGGACGCCGGTGACGTAATCGTGCCGACCCCGCCCGAGATCATCGTCCGGGGATCCACGGCGCCGCCACCGCCGGAGCCGGTATGAACGGCCGCTCGTGCCGTCCCGGGCGTGCCCTGGCGCCCAATCCTCGCCCACAGACATTTGCTCCCAGCCTGCGGCCGAGAATCGACTGTGCCGGCAAGAGTTCGCGGTATCGGCTGCTCGGACTGGTGGTGAACCTGCGCTACCCGGAGAACCTGGAGGTGGTGGCCGAGGCCCGCCGTCGGGGAGCGGAAAGCGACTGCACGATCCTGGTCGCCGACGCCAACGAGTTCGTGGGCCGCGAGGGCGCCTATGGGCAACTGGTTCGGGAGCGCCGCGTCGACGGACTGCTGATGGGCACGCTCTTGCCGTCCACCGATGCGATCGCTGCAATTGCGCGAGAGCACCTGCCGCTGGTGCTGGTCAATCGCCGGATTCCGTGGCTGGCGCCGGCGGTGGCGGTGGACGACGAGGTCGGACTCCACATCGCCGTCGAGCACCTCGTGCGGCTCGGACACCGGCGGATCGCCTATGTCACCGGGCCGGGCGACGCAGACACCGTGCACCATCGTCTGTCCGGTTTCCGAAACGCCATGATCCTCGCGGGCCTGGAGCTGCCCGGCGACTACGTGGTTTCTTCCAGCAGCGATCCGGTCGAGGGGCCGGCGCGCGCCATGTCGCGTCTGCTGAGCCTGCCGGCTCGTCCCACCGCCGTGGTGCTGTGGACCGTCGGAGACGCCGCGGGGGCCCTGCACGGAGTGCGGCAGCAGGGGTTCTCGGTGCCCCGCGACGTCTCTATCGTGGCCATCAACGACGCTCCTCCGGCCGCCTATCTCGACCCTCCGCTGACGGTTGTGCGCACGCCGCTGGCCGAGGTCACCGGCCGCGCGGTGGCTCGTCTGTTCGACGCTGTGCAGGGCCGTTCTGTGGCCGGAGACGTGTTTATTCGAACTCCTCCGCTGTTGGTGCGGCGCGAGTCCACCGGCCCTCCACCGAGGATCCGAAGTGGGCCCGCGGGGTGAGCGTCGTTACCCTCTGGCTCGTGCAGGGAGGGCTACCTTGACAAACTCGTGACGCTGTAGGAGAATCGATTTTCTTATTCGGCGGTGCCAGCCAAGCCATGCAGACGGAGCACCCACGCGGTGCGACTGAGGAGGAGCAATGGGATCGGAGTCCGGAAACGAGTGGTCAGTCGATCAGCTTGTGGACGACTACGTCGCGCAGAAGGTCAACCGGCGGGCGTTCTTCCGTAGGGCCGGCGCGCTGGGCCTGTCCGCCAGTGCCGCTGCCAGCATCCTGGCGGCCTGCGGCAGCGGGAACAGCGGTGACGCGTCTTCCACCTCCCCGGTCACAACGCCGGGATCCACCGATGTCAGCGGCCCGATCAAGAAGGGCGGCCAGCTGATTGAGGGATACGACCGCGACTTCTCGACGATCGATCCAGTCCTGACTCCCTGGGATGACCCGGACTTCGTCGCAATCTATGAGTACACGCTGGTGCGCGACGCCACCGGTGACTACAAGCCCTCGCTGTTCTCATCGTGGGTGGTGTCGGACGACCTGCTGACCTGGACATTCACGCTCCGCCCGAACCTGAAGTACCAGAGCGGTGCGCCCTGCGACGCCGCGGCCGTGGCGGCCAACTTCAACATCTTCCGCGACCCCAACCAGGGGGAGAACGCGATCTTCTGGCCGGCGGTGAAGAACGTGACTTCCAGCGGCCCCACCACCGTGATCGCCACCATGAAGACTCCGTTCACCGCCTTCCCCGAGACACTCGCCACCGAGAACGCGATGATCCTCAACCTCAAGGACCGGGCCGCGCTCAAGGACAAGTACGGCGTTACCGGCACGGACGGGACAGGGCCGTTCAAGTTCGGCTCTTATCAGCCCGGAACGGCGGTCGTGGTCAACCGCTGGGCCGACTATCCCGGCAGCGGTATCCCGTACATCAAGAACAAGGGTGCGGCCTACCTCGACTCGGTCAAATGGGTGCCGATCGTCGAGGTCGGCAGGCGAGCCGACGAGATCGAGACCGGCAGCGTCAACGTCGTCAAGAACCCGGCTCCGCAGGACATCGACCGGCTCAAGTCCAACGCCGATCTGGTCACCACGGAGTTCCCGGCACTGGCGAACTTCTGGATCTCGCTTGACTGCAGCCTCAGCGACGTGGGCTTCGATGACGTGCGCGTCCGCCAGGCGATCTCGCACGCGATTGATCGCGAGGCGCTGGCCCAGTCGCTGTACTTCGGCCACGCGGTGGGGACATACGGCCCGATCGCGCCCAATGTCAGGTGGTACGACAAGGGCGTCGAGCAGTTCAACCAGTTTGACCTGGACAAGTCCAAGTCGCTGCTGGACGCGGCCGGCTGGAAGGTCGGCTCCGGCGGGATCCGTGAGAAGAACGGCAAGAAGCTCTCGTGGGAGCACATGGCCGACTCCGGACAGCCCACCACTTCGCCGATCATCGACCAAGCGGTTGTGGCCATGCTGCAGAAGGTCGGTGTCGACATGCAGCTGAAGGTGGTCGACGACGCGACCTTCAACGCGGCTGTCTTCGGCGGCAAGCCGCCGGCGTCGTGGAGTTACGAGTGGCTGTGGTCGTCTCCGGTCGACCTGCTGATCTACTTCCATGTCGTCCCCACCCCCGAATACAACGGCAACATCAAGTCGGTCAACGACGCCTGCGCAGCTTGGCAGAGCGCGCCCGATATCGCGGGCATGACGACCGCTGCGAACAACCTGCAGCTGGCGTGGGCCCAGTACCTGCCGAAGATCCCGATTCTGACGACCTATAACACCTGGGTTGCGCAGAAGGAGGTCATCGGTTACACACCCATCGAGTCGATGCTGTATCCGTTCTATAACGACGTGTGGATCAACTCCTGAAGTGACTGAACAGTCGTCGTGCGAAGCTTGGGCACGGTAGTTGGCGACCTTCATCATCCGTCGGGCGGCCTATTCGCTGATGCTCCTGTTCTTCGCGTCGGTGTTGGTCTTCTACGGTCTGCGCGTCGCACCGGGTGACATCGTCACGGCGATTGCCTCGCCCACCAACGCGAAGGTAATCCGGGTCAATCTGAACGAGCGTCTGGGACTCGACAAGCCGCTGCTGGTGCAGTACTTCGTGTTCATGCGACACCTGCTGGTGCTCGACCCGGGCGTGTCGGTCGTCAACGGTGCTTCGATCACGTCGATCATCAAGACCGCCGGACCCAAGACCCTGGCGCTGGGTATCTCGGCGGCGATCCTCACCTACACGATCGCGATTCCGCTGGGCGTGTTTGCGGCGGCCAAGCGAAACCGCCCGGTCGACCACGGCGTCAGGTTCATCGTCGTGCTGCTGATGGGCATCCCGAACTTCTTCCTGGCGGTGCTGCTGATCGAGTTCTTCGCGGTCCAGCTGGGGTGGCTGCCGGTCGCCGGTCCGGGCGGGTTTCACCACCTGATCCTGCCGGCGATCGTGCTGTGTGTGGAAGCGCTGGCCCTCAACCTGCGGCTGATGCGCTCGTCGGTGCTAGAGGAACTGTCGCTGGACTACATCCGCACGCTGCGGGCCAAGGGATTGCGCGAAGGTCGGATCCTGTGGGTGCACGCGTTTCGCAATGCCCTCACTCCGGTGGTGGCGCTGGCGGGCGTGATTTTGCCGACGCTGCTGGGGTATACCCTGATCGTGGAGACGATCTTCCGCTACGAGGGGCTGGGCTACCAGCTCGTGCGCGGCATCATCAACCGCGACTACGCACTCGCCCAGACGCTGGCGCTGATGTTCACGGCGATGGTGATCTTCTTCAACTTCCTGGCCGACGTCGCCCACCAGCTGATTGACCCACGTGTCCGCGACCGGATCCGGGGGAACTGATGGCCTCCGCCCAAGAGCTCGCGGTTGAATCCACTGAGGAGATGCTGGACACGTCGCGGCGGTTCCGCGATTCGATGTCGCTGCTGTACGCCAACAAGACCGGGCTGGTCGGCGCGGTGCTCACGATCGTGGTGTTCCTGATCGGGATTGTGGGGGCGGTACTGCTCGCGATGCCGTCGCTGCATCACCTGTATCTCGACCAGAATCTCTCCGACGCGCTGCTCGCGCCGGGTGTCCACGGGCATCTGCTGGGCACCGACGAGTATGGCCGCGACATCCTCTGGCGGACGGTCGCCGGTACCGGCATTTCGCTGCTGGTGGCGGTGATGACCACCACCTTCACTCTGGTGCTCGGCCTGGTCATGGGGTCGATCGCGGGGTACTTCGGCGGCAGGTTCGACACCGTCATCACTGCCGTCACAGATCTGACCTGGGGCTTTCCCCTGCTGTTGGTGGCGGTGGTGTTCGCGGGCATGCTGGGACCCGGGTTGCGGCCGGTGATCTTCGCCATCGGCGTGGTCATCTGGGCGGGATTTGCCCGGGTTGTACGGGCGCAGGTGCGATCGCTGCGGGAACGCGAATACGTGGAGGCGGCTCGGGCTCTGGGCGCCCCTGCCTGGAAGATCATCACCCGGCACATGCTCCCCAACATCATCGGCACGGTGTTGGTGATGGCGTCCTACTACATCGCGGTCAGCGTGATCGCGGAGGCGGCGTTCTCGTTCATCGGGCTGGGGGCGCAACCCCCCACGCCGAGTCTCGGTCAGATGATCGCCGACGGAACCAACTACTTCGCCACCAGCTTCTGGCCGGCGCTCATCCCCGGCGCCATGATCGCGCTGATGGTGCTGGGGCTGAACCTGTTTGGTGATGGCCTGCGCGACATCTTCGATCCGCGGTTGCGGCGCTTCTGATGGCGGCCTCCGAGACGCTTGAGCGGGGGCTGCCCGCGGACGCCCCCGAGGCGGCACTGGTGGTCGACGACGTGTCGGTCGAGATCCAGCGGCGCCAGGGCGCCTCGGTCGCTGTTGAGCACGTCTCGTTCAGCGTCTCCAAGGGCGAGATTCTCTGCATCGTGGGGGAGAGCGGCTGTGGCAAGACGATCACCGCGTTGTCGGTGATGCGGCTGCTGCCGCCGGCTGCCCAGTTCACCGGCGGCCGGGTGCTGCTGGACGGCGACGATCTGGCCGCACTCAGCGAGGGCGAGATGCGCGAGCGGCGCGGGCGGGACGTCTCAATGATCTTCCAGGAGCCGATGACGGCCCTCGACCCGTCGTTCACGATCGGCTACCAGCTGGTGGAGACCTATCTCGCGCACGAGCGCGTGACCAAAGCCAAGGCCCGAGAGCGGGCAGCCGAGATGCTCGGCCTGGTCGGGATCGCCGACGGCGCCCGCAGGCTGGACGACTATCCCCATCAGTTCTCCGGCGGGATGCGCCAGCGGATCGTGATCGCGATGGCGTTGATGTTGCAGCCCAAGGTGCTGATCGCCGATGAGCCGACCACGGCCCTGGACGTCACCATTCAGGCCCAGATTCTGGATCTGATACTGGGTCTGCGTGATCAGCTGCAGATGAGCGTGCTTTTGATCACGCACGATCTCGGCGTCGTCAACGAGATCGCCGACCGGGTGGTGGTGATGTATGCCGGAGAGGTGGTCGAGAGCGCCCCCTCAGCACGGTTCTTCGCCGACCCGCGTCACCCCTACGCTCAGGGGCTGCTTCGGAGCATGCCCTCGCTCACCCCGACGACCGGCCGGCTTCCGGTCATCGCTGGGCGGGTGCCCACCATCCTGTCCCATTCACACGCCTGCCGGTTCGCACCGCGCTGTCCCAATCGCGGTGAGCGATGTGACGAAGTCCACCCCCAAATCGAGGTCACCAAGGATCGCCGTGAGCTCCGCTGCTTCCATCCCACACCCTTCAATCGCTGAGCCGCTGCTCCGCGTTCGCGGGCTGACGAAGCGATTCCCCGTCACCCGTAGCGTCTTTGGCAAACCGACCAGCGAGCTGGAGGCGGTCAGCCACGTCGATCTCGAGGTGGCTCCGGGTGAGACGCTGGCGCTGGTCGGCGAAAGCGGCTGTGGCAAGAGCACCCTGGCGCGGCTGGTGCTGCGGCTGATCGATGCCACCGAGGGGTCGGTCGAGTTCG
>CAWESH010000020.1:0-68675 GCA_963811675.1 uncultured Actinomycetes bacterium
GCGCCGTGATCACACCGAAGGCCCGCCACCGCCGCGCACCGCCCAAAACAGATCGGCGTTGGTGGTCGCATCCGCCCGCACCAACTCGCCGTCGGCGTTCACGAAGCCTCGACCGCGCGGATGCTGTTACACGCCAGGCCGTACTTGCGGGCCAGCCAGCTGAGCCCGCCGCCGGTGGAGTACCCGGCGACGCCCACGTCGGCCGAAGAGCCGGCCAGCGGCGCCAACCCGTGCGGCGTCGTCGCAGCGGTCACGTCGCCCCACTCTGCACCGCCTTCGACTCGGGCGGTGGCGTTGGGCACGTCGACCTCGACGGCTCGCATGTTGCTTGAGCTTCACCAGCAGGGTGCCGTCACCGGCCGCCAGCGCGTACGAGCCGTGGCCGGTGGCCTGGGGCGCGACCCGCAAGCCCGCCGACCGTGCGTAGTTGACTGCGGCGATCACGTCGTCGACGGTCTTCGGTTCGGCGATAGCGGTCGGCCGCTGGTCGGCGGCGAAGTTCCAGCCGAGCCGACGGGCTTCCCATTCGGGGTGGTCTCGCTCGAGGATTGAGTCTGGAGTCGTGGGACTGCTCATGCGACTGAGCCTCCTGATGTGGCGAGTACTGGCGATCAGCGATCTTACCGCCGAGGGCCTAGGAAAAGCGGGCGAAGTGCGCCTGCTTGACGTTGCCGGGCTCCCACGCGGTGAAGTCGCCGCCGACGTACAGCACGTTGCCCACGGCGAACGCACTGAACACTCCCAGCGCGCTGTTGGCAGAAGGATTCCAGGTGGGGTCGACCCGGCCGGTCTTCTTGTTGATTGCGCCCAGGTGCTTGCGCTGGAACGCGCCCATGAAGTTGAAGTGGCCACCCGCGATCACGTCGTTTCCGATCTGGGCCAGGCCCTCGACGTTGCCGTCGGTGGTGTTCGTCCACAGCAGGTGACCGAGCTTGACGCCGTAGGCGCGGACGTGACCGCCGCCGCCCGAGTCACCCTCGATCAGCCGCTTGGTGGTGACCACCAGGGCGTTGACCCCGCCGCCGGGGTGAGACGCCCACGGCCTTCACCGCGCCATCCACGCTGCCCACCACCGCGAGGTGCGGCTGGGCGCGACCGTTGATGGTCGCGAAGTCACCGCCGATGAAGACCCGCGCACCCACCGGCAGCACCGCCCGGACGGCGCCGTTGGCCCGCGGCGCCCACGGCTGGAGCGCGCCCGCGGGCACTCCCACGGCCGCCAGGCGGGCACGGGCGTGACTGTTGACCGAGGTGAAGTCGCCGCCCATGTAGAGCTTGTTGTTGGATGCCTTGACTGTGCGCACGATGCCGTTGGCCGACGCGCTCCACGCGGTCGGCTTGCCGGCGCCGCCGGGAGCCAGCTTGACCACTCGGCTGTGGGCCGAGCCGGCCACGTGCCGGAAGTCTCCGCCGGCGAAGATCACCGCACCGTTGCCGGCGCTGGCCAGCGCGCGCACCCGGCCGTCGGCATTGGGGTTCCATGACAGCAGGTTGCCGGAGACTGCGTTGAAGGCCGCCAGATGGTTGCGCGCCGCCGTCTGCCCCCCGTTGTGGGCCATCACCTGGGTGAAGTCGCCGCCGATGTAGACGACGCCGTTGACCCGCAGAATCGCGAGCACCCGGCCGTTGGCCTGCCAGGTGGCGTCGGGCGTCCTGCCCAGGCTCAGAGCAGACGCCGAGCCGGTGGTTGCCACCAGCACAGCGAGGGCGAATCCGGTCAGCAGAAGTGTGCGCGCGCGTCTGGTCAACGGTCCTCCTTGGGAGTTCAAGAGAGCGTCCGGCATACTGCCCCATCGCCCGGGGCCCTGCGCCGGTACACGGGCCGGGCCAACCGAGGTGGGGCGCCCGCAGGCACCCCACCTTGTGGCCGGCCGTTTACTTGTACAGCGCGAAGTGCGGCTGGCTGCGCTGGCCAGTGCTGGTGAAGTCTCCGCCGACACCGAGGGTCGCGCCGGTGCCCGCCAGCGAGAACACGCCGAGCACGCTGTTGGCGCTCGGATTCCACGACTGCAGGTCGCCCGACGAGGTCGAGACCGCGAGCAGCTTGCTGCGAGGAGTGGGGCTGGTGCAGATGTGCTGGCCACCACCCGTGCCGCAGTAGTTCTCGTAGTGCCCGCCGACGTAGACGGTGCCGCCCAGCTCGGTGATGCCCTGGATGTTGCCGTCGGTGCCACCCAGCCATTGCTGGCTGCCGCTCTGGGAGAACTTGGCGAAGTTGCCGCCGCCGCCGCCGCCGCCGACGAAGATGCCGTTGGCGTCTGCCGCCATCGTGATCACCTGATAGTGCGGGTGGGTGTGCCAGCTCACAGTCGCGCCGCTGGTCGCGCTGACGGCGCCGAGGTGGCTGCCGCTCTGGCCGTTGAGCAGCGAGAAGTCGCCGCCGATCACGACCGTGCTCAGGTCAGAGGTGACCGCGAGCGCCTTGACTTCGAGGTCGGCCGTCGGCTTCCAGGTGTTGCTGAGCGCGCCGTTGGTCGCAGCGAACGCCGCCAGGTACGGCCGCGACGAGCCGTTGGCCGTGGTGAAGTACCCGCCCGCGTACACGTTGCCGTGGGCGACATCCAGCGTCGCGACCTGCGCGTTCAGGGTCGCCTTCCAGATCATCGCGCCGGTCTGGGCGTTGACCGCAACCAGCCGCGCGGCGCCCTTGCCGCCCGCCTGCGTGAACGATCCGCCCAGGAACACGGTGCTCCCCGACACCGCGATTGCCTGCACCGTACCGTTCAGGTTGGGGTTGAACCCCATCACCGCACCGGTGGTGATGTTGATCGCCGCCGCCCGATTCCGCGTGAGCGTGCCCGCGGTGGTGAACGATCCACCGATGTAGGCCAGATTGCCCGAAAACGCGATCGCATTCACCCGGCCGTTGGTGCCTGCGGTCGCCGTCGGATGTGTTCCGACCGCGGCATCGGCCACCCCCACGAACACCGTCACCGCCGCAACAACGCCCAGCAATTGCCCCCGCACGTGCTCGTCCCACGCCGCCTCCCCAAATAAGTCGTAAACCCCAGCGGGGGGTAGATTACGCGGCGGCGATGAACATGTAAAGTCGAACCCGTTACATCGGCCGTTGAGGCGAAGGAGATTGCGGTATTTGCCGCCTATGCGGACGCGTTTGCGGAGCTATTTTCGGGCAGATAGGCGAGCCGGACGGGTGCGGTCTCGAACACCGCCGCGGCGGCCCGCACACAGCTACCGACATCCGAGAACAGATCCTCGATGGTGATGCCGAAGGCGTTGGCGAGATTCCAGGCGGTGCGCGAACGCGGCTCGGAGCGGCCGTGGAGAATGTTCCAGAGCCCTTGCGTGGAGAGGTCGAGGTACTCCGCAAGTTGAACCTGGTGCAGGTCGTGCATGCCCAGGAGGTGCCTCACATTTGAACCAACACGACCGCGCTCGACGGCAGCCGTGTGACGGTTGGGAGTTGACAGATCCATGTTCACATCCTACCGTAAAGTCAAGTTCATCGATAGGGTAGGAGGGTAACTTGAATCGAGTCAAAGTTCTGTCACTTACAGTTGCGTTGGTGACAGTTGCAGCCGGGTTGGCAGGTTGCGGAGGGTCTTCGAGCTCTTCCGACAGCAGCTCAGGGGGCAGCAGTAGCACGCCTGCCTCCGTCGGCGGGAAGGTCGACCTGGTCGCGTACTCGACCCCCGAAGCCTCGTACGCGAAGCTGATCCCGGCGTTCAACGACACACCGGAGGGCAAGGACGTCACGTTCTCGCAGTCCTACGGCGCATCGGGCGACCAGAGCCGGGCAGTCGAAGCCGGACAGCACGCAGACGTGCTGCACTTCGCCCTGTCACCGGACATCGAGCGTGAGGTCGACGCCAACCTGGTGTCACCAGACTGGGACCAGAACAAGTACAACGGCATCGTGGCCAACAGCCTGGTGGTGTTCGCCGTGCGCAAGGGCAACCCCAAGCACATCACCACCTGGGACGACCTGGTCAAGCCCGGTGTCGAAGTGATCACGCCCAACCCGTTCACCTCGGGCGGCGCTCGCTGGAACATCATGGCGGCCTACGGCGCACAGACCAAGGACGGCAAGACCCCTGCACAGGCCAACGCGTACCTGAACGACCTGTTCCATCACGTACCCGTGCAGGACGACAAGGCCAGTGCCGCGCTGCAGACGTTCGTCGGCGGCAAGGGTGACGTGCTGCTCGCCTACGAGCAGGACGCCAAGCTGGCAATCGCGGCCGGAGAGCCGATCGAGATCGTCTATCCGCCCTCGACCATCCTGATCCAGACTCCGATGGCGACCACCGTCGACGCTTCGGCGGCCGGCGTTGCGTTCGCCAAGTGGATGTGGACGCCCCCTGCCCAGGAGATCCTGGCGCAGACCGGATACCGCTCGGTGGATCCCGACAGTGGCAGCCAAGTACACCTCCGACTATCCGGATGTACCGACCTTCACGATCGACGACCTTGGTGGCTGGGACGATGTCCTGACCAAGTTCTTCGACCCTGACAACAGCGTCATGGCGACGATCGAGAAGTCACTCGGAGTGTCGACCAGCAAGTGAGTAGCGTCGCTGCAGAACCACCCCGCTCCAACGGATCGGAACGTGGCTCTCTCAGCCTCGGCGGGGCACCTTCGGGTGTCGCGCCGGGGCTGGCGATCACGTACCTGAGCCTGATCGTCCTGCTGCCGCTGGCAGCGCTCGCCTGGGTCACCGGCCAGGCCGGCTGGGACTCGTTCAAGACCGCGGTAACCGCACCGGATGCGGTGGCGGCCATCAAGCTGACGCTGGTGGTGTCACTGCTGGTGGTGCTGATCAACGGCTTCTTCGGAACGCTGGTCGCGTGGGTGATGGTGCGCGACGAGTTCCGCGGCAAGGCGTTCATCAACTCGTTGATCGACCTGCCGTTCGCACTGCCCACGATCGTCGCCGGCCTGACGCTTCTGACGCTTTACGGGCCGTCCTCGCCGATCGGCTTGAACCTCGCCTACACCCGCACCGCGGTGCTGCTGGCGCTCCTCTTCGAGACGCTGCCGTTCGTGATCCGCAGCGTCCAGCCGGTGCTGCTCGAGATCGACCGCGAGGTCGAAGATGCCGCCGGTTCGCTCGGAGCGACCCGCTTCACCGTCTTTCGCAGAGTCATTCTGCCCACGATTCTTCCCGCCATCGTCTCGGGTGCCGCATTGGCGTTTGCCCGGGCGATCGGCGAGTTCGGTTCGGTCGTTTTGATGTCGGGCAACATCCCGTTCTCGACCGAGGTCGCCTCGGTTCACATCTTCGCCCAGGTGCAGAGCGACAACCCCGACGGCGCAGCCGCGCTGGCGGTGCTGATGCTCGCCCTGGCGCTCGGCATCCTGCTGGCGATGGGCGCCCTCGAGCGATGGGGGGCGCGGCATGATCGCTAGATACGGACTGCGCTTCGTCGCCCTGTTCTATCTGGCAGCGCTGCTGCTGGTGCCGGTCGCGATGATCGCCTACCACACACTCGAAAACGGCATCACGCCGGTGTGGGAGGCCGTCAAAGAGCCCGACGCGGTCAAGGCGCTCTTGCTGAGCCTCAAGGTGGCCGCGATTGCGGTTCCGCTGAACACCGTGTTCGGAATCGTGTTCGCGCTGATGATCGTGCGCTCGAACATCCGCGGCAAGGCGTTCATGGAGGCCGCCCTGAACATCCCGTTCGCGGTGTCACCGGTGGTTGTCGGTCTCACCCTGATCCTGGTGTACGGCCAGAACGGCTGGTTCGGGCACTGGTTCATCGACCACGGGCACGCGGTCATCTTCGCCGTGCCCGGCATGGTGCTGGCAACGATCTTCGTATCGCTGCCGTTCGTGGCCCGCGAGGTGATCCCGGTGCTGCGTGAGATCGGCGACGACCAGGAGCAGGCGGCGTCCACGCTGGGCGCCAGGAGTCGTCAGATCTTCTGGCGGGTGACTCTGCCGGCGATCCGCTGGGGCGTCATCTACGGCGTGGTTTTGACCACCGCCCGGGCGATCGGTGAGTACGGCGCGGTGGCGGTCGTCAGCGGCAGCGTGATCGGTCAGACTCAGACCTTGCCACTGCGGGTAGAGTCGGAATACCAGAACTTCGATAGGGTAGGGGCGTATTCTGCCGGCCTGGAGCTGGCGCTGATCGCGCTTTTCACCCTGTTCGTGATGAACCTGATCAAGCCCCGCAAGGAGAGCACACATGGCAATCGTCGCATCTAACGTCTCGAAGCGGTTCGGTGACTTCGCCGCTCTGGACGACGTAACGGTCGAGGTGCCGGACGGTTCGCTGACCGCCCTGCTGGGGCCGTCAGGTAGCGGCAAGTCGACGCTCTTGCGGGTGATCGGCGGACTCGACCGCCCCGACGCGGGCACCATCGAGATCGGTGGCGTCGACGTCACCAAGCTGCCGGCGCACAAGCGCGGCATCGGATTCGTGTTCCAGCACTACGCCGCCTTCAAGCACATGACCGTGCGCAAGAACGTGGCCTTTGGCCTCGACATCCGCAAGCGCCCCAAGGACGAGATCCGCAAGCGGGTCGATGACCTGCTGGAGCTGGTGCAGCTGTCCGGCTTTGCCGACCGCTATCCGGCCCAGCTTTCGGGCGGCCAGCGCCAGCGCATGGCCCTGGCCCGGGCGCTCGCGATCGAGCCCGAGGTGCTGCTCTTGGACGAGCCGTTCGGCGCACTCGACGCCAACGTTCGCAAGGACCTGCGGGCGTGGCTGCGGCGGTTGCACGACGAGATGCACGTGACCACCGTGTTCGTGACCCACGATCAGGAAGAGGCGATGGAGGTGTCCGACCGGATCGTGATCGTCAATCACGGCAAGGTCGAGCAGGTGGGCGATCCCCACGAGCTGTACGACCATCCCGCCAACGATTTCGTGATGGGCTTCGTCGGCCCGGTGACCCGGCTGGGCGACACGCTGATCCGACCTCACGACATCGAGATCCGGCTGGAGCCCAACGGCACCACCCACTCCGCCACCATCGCTCACGTCGCCCGTCTGGGATTCGAGGTGCGCATCGACCTGGCGCTCGCAGACGGCCAGGAGACGTCGGTGCAGGTGACCCGGGAGGAGTCGCGGGTACTCGACCTGGAGCCCGGCAAGTCGGTGTTCGTACGGCCCCGGCCGACCGCCACGGTCGCGCCTGAGCCCGCTCCTGCCGAAGCGTAGGAGCCGCTCGCTGCCATACTTCGCGCATGCAAGGCGCGCACACACGCACTCGGCGAGGCGAGTTCCTGCGCACAGTCGGCCTCGCGCTGGTGGTGACTGCGATCGTGGTGGGCGCGTACGTTTTGCTGCGGCCCACGTCGCCGTCTCCGCCACCGCAGGCGAAGCCCACCGCGGCCGACTTGGCCGCGCCCAAGGCGCTGCAGCGCGCGGCTGACGCGGTCGGGTTCACCGCCCGCACCGAGCCCGGGCGTGGGCTCGATCGAGGACAAGCCGGCGAGCGACGCCAACCCGCCGTCCAACTCCGGCATCCTGCCGCGTGGGCCGGCCGGCGCCGGACTTCAGCCTGAAATCACCCACCGGCGAGACGGTGTCGCTGGCGTCGCTCAAGGGCAAGGTGGCGCTGCTGGAGTTCTTCGCCACCTGGTGTCCGCACTGCGTGGCCGAGGCCCCGCACCTGGCGCGCATGGCCCGCAGCTACGCCGGCCGGCCGGTGCAGTTCGTCTCGATCAACGCCGACTCCGAGGACGCCGCCAGCGTCTTTGCCTACCACCGCTACTTCGGGCTGCCGTTCCCGTCCCTGCTGGATCCCGGCGGCACCCCGGGGAGCTTCCACCACGGCGGCGGCCTGGGGCGGGTGTCCCGTGCCTACCACGTGGGCTTCTACCCCACCTTCTACGTGCTCGACCGAAACGGCGTGATCCGGTGGCGGGGAGACGTGGAGCAGCCCGACGCGACCCTCCGCGGGGCCATCGACAAGGCGCTCGCCCAGCCGTCCTGAGCGATCAGCCGTACAGGTTGATGCCGCGGTGGCGGATGGCAGCGGCCTGGGCCTGGATCCGCTCGGACGAGGTCGGCACGACCGCCAGCGGCCGCACCGCCAGGATCATCCGACTCACCGGTGAGGGCGGCGGCGGCCCTGGGAAGCTCTGGGCCAGGAGCGAGCTGGTGGGATCGATCGCAGACACGGTGCTACCCGGGTATTCGACCGCGGATGACGATCTAGCGCCGCACGTCGGCCTGAGCGCCCTCGGTGAGGATCTTCTCCCGGGCGGTGACCAGGTGGTAGAGCACCAGCAGCTGCACCAGCGCCAGCGAGTCCGATCGCTGCAGCCGGGTGCCGATGGTGAACTCGCCCAGGCGCTCGCTGCGCAGGTGGCTGGCGAAGTGCATGTGGCTCCAGATCCGCTCCTCCAGCTCGAGCGCCACGGCGGCCTCGAGCGTGCCGGGCACGAACAGGTCCTGATCGCCCCCGGCGCCGATCTGGGTGAGCTCGTCGTCGGCGTCGCCGATCACGTCCTCGAGGTCGGGGTGGGGCAGGCCGGGGCGCAGCAGCAGGTGGGCGTCGAGGTGGGTCGCGTCGGTGTCGGGCTCGGCAGCATCCTCGCCCTGGGAGAACCGCACCACCATGTCGGCGGCGGTGCGCTGGGGGCGGATGTAGGCGTCGGAGTCGTCCTCGCGACGGTCGAGCTCGGCCAGCACCTGGTCGGTGGTGTATCCGCGGCGGGAGCAGTCGCGCACGACCTTCCAGCTGCGGCGCAGGTTTTCGGGCGGATCCAGGAACACCCGCACGTCGTAGCAGTCGCACATGCTGGCCGTGTGGAAGCCGAGCAGCCCCTCCACGATCACGAATCGCCGGGGTGCCAGGTACACCGGTGGCCCGAACGTGCCGTCGGAGTGACGGTAGACGGGCTTGAGAATGGCCTCGCCGGCCCGCAGCAGGCGCAGATGCTGGTCCATCACGTCCATATAGTTACAAGCCGGATCGAGCGGGGTGATCAAGCGGCCAGACCGCTGGGCGCGGTCGTAGCGGTGGTAGTCGTCGAGGCAGACGTGCGACACGGCGTCGGCTCCGAGCACGCGCACAAGCCCCCGCGTCAGCGTCGTCTTCCCGCTGGCAGAGTCACCCACCACCCCTAGCAAGATCGGTCTTGGCATTGCGAACAGCGAGTGTATCCGAGGTTCGTGACCCTATTGCGTTGGTCGAATCGCAGGCAGATTGTGTAAATCACACAAATACCGAGTCAACATACGCTTGTGAAACCCTTGACTCTGAATCTGAAGGGAGTAGGCTCTTTGCACACAGTTCTCTCGGCGGTCGGTGGGCAACCGAGCCGGAGAAGAGGCGGCAAATGACACGAATTCGCACAACGCACATCGTGATTTTGGCTGTCGCGGCATGCATTGCCGTGGCCAGCACGGCGGGCGTCGCCAACGGCGCCGGCGCACCCCCGCCCGCCTCCGCCAACCGCGGCGGCACCACGAGCACGACGGCGGCGGCGGTGGCGGCACGACCACGGGCGGCGGTGGCGGCACCACGACCACGCGGCGGTGGCGGCGGAACGACGACGCACCACCGGCGGCGGCGGCGGCGGCACCGGTACACCGGTCAGCCATCCGACTCCTCCGATGGCCGCCGCGGTCACCACCGCAGCGACTGCGCCGCGTGTGATCACCGTGCAGCTGGAAGCTTCCCACGAGCAGCGTGATCACCGGCGTGATCGTCCGCCGCGGTGCCGCCGCGAACTGCCCCGCGACGACGGCCGACGGCGTTGGCGTCGGCACGACGGCCAGGCGCTCCAGCCAGGTCGACCGCGGCGTGCGCGCCGGCGCGAGCTACTGCTACTCGGTGTTCACCACCAGCCCGTACAAGGTCTCCGCAGCGGCGCATCACACGCGCGGTGGTCGGCCCGCCGGCGCAGGGTCACCGGAGTCGTCGCCAAGCCTGTCGGCGGAGGCGATCCAGATCAGCTGGCTGCCCGCCGCGGGCGCGACCCACTACATCCTCAAGCGGCAGGCCGGATCGTGCCCCACCGCGACCAAGGGACGCGCGATACACCGGAGAACCGGCAAGACGCGTGCGACTCGACACGCTCGCCCAGCCTGGCACCGCCTACTGCTACG
This sequence comes from uncultured Actinomycetes bacterium, assembly GCA_963811675.1. Classification (GTDB taxonomy): domain Bacteria; phylum Actinomycetota; class Thermoleophilia; order Gaiellales; family JAICJC01; genus CAVPTL01. Next base: position 10,033 of record CAWESH010000020.1, read on the forward strand.
CGGTGTTCGCCGCCAACGGCACCAACATTCGTATCGCAGCCGGCGGCCGCTCGCAATCACAACGTGATGATCCCGGTGGCGGTCGCGCCCCAGCACCGGTTCGTCGTCCTCGCTGCTCACCTCGTCACTGGTGAAGGTCGTCGGCGGAGTCGCACTGGGAGTGCTGCTGCTGGCCGCAGTCGCGTTCCTCGCAGCCAAGCTGATCGCCCGCGCCCGCGAGGACGACTGGCAGTACAGCCAATCGTCACACCGCGGCAGCCCGCGATTGGCACTCGGCCGGTATGAGGGCCCTGCGCTGGTGATCCCGGCGGCCATCGTGGTGGTCAGCCTGGTGCTCCTGATCGCGGCGGCGCTGTCGCTGTGAAACGCACCCGCCTGATCCTGGCTGCCGTCGTCCTGGGAGCGCTCACGCTGGTGCCCGGCGCCCTGGCCACCACCGGCGGGACCTTCACCGCCAACGATCCCAGCTTCGGCAGCGTGGTGATCGGCAACACCAGCGACACCGACCACGGTGACGATCACCAACTCCGACGCCGACCATCCACACGATCGACACGGTGTCGCTCGGCGGCACCAACCCCGGGCAGTTCAACCTCGTCAACGACAACTGCAGCCACGGCCGTGCTGGCCCAGAACGACACCTGCACGGTGGGAGTGAACTTCGCCCCCACCACCCCGGCCGGCGCCAAGGACGCGCAGATCGATGTCTCCTACGACAGCGCCACCACTCCAGACACGCGAACGTCTCGGCACTCGCGGTACCGCGACCGCGGCCACCCCGGCGGTCACGGTCAACGACATCAACTTCGGCAACGTCCAGGTCGGCGCCACCAGCACCAGGACGCTGACCGTCACGAACACCGGCAACGCGCCGCTCAACATCACCACGGTCGGCCGAGCGTCCGGCGACGTCAACGTGTTCGCGCTCTCCGAACAACACCTGCAACCGGGCGACCGTCGCGGCCGGTGGCAACTGCACCGATCAGCGTGACGTTCTCACCCGCCGTTGCCCAGGCGTACGCCGCGGTGCGTCACGATCACCGACGACGCCCCCAACTCGCCGCAGATCGGCGAACGTCAGCGGCATCGGCCTCTCGCAGTTCGTGACGCTTCACTCCCCAGCCGCACGACTTCGGCCACGTCGCCGGTCGGGCAAGCCGGGCACCCCGGTGCACGTTCACCGCTGCACAACCAGGACAACGTCGGCCTGCAGGTGATCGCCGCGGCGTTCACGAAGGTCGCGGCGGCAACGTCGGCGCGTTCAAGGTCAGCGCCGACACCTGCTCGGGCACCACCGTGGCCGCCAGCGGCACCTGCACGTTCGCCGTCACCTACACGGCCACCGCCGGCGGCAACCAGACCGTCGGCATCAACGTCACCGACTCGGCTCCCGACTCGCCCGCAGACGCTCACCCTGACCGGCAAGGGACAGTCCCCCGCGGCCTTCACCAACGTCCGCGGCGCGGTCGGATGCACCACCGCGACCCTGCAGTGGACGGTTCCGGCGGGCGTTGCCGGCAGCTGGATCGTGCGCAACGCCAACCACGTGCCGGTCAACCAGCACGACGGCACCCGCGTCCGGGCGACCGGCCACGGCGTGCGGCAGGAGAAGGGCCTCAAGCAGTTCCACACCTACCACTACGCGATCTGGGCGCAGTACAAGTACCGCCGGCTTCAACCCGGTGGTGTACTCCGCCGCCCAAGCGCCTCAACCTCAAGACCGGCCGCGTCTGCACGCCGCAGCGAGGCGCGCACCTGACCGGCACGGCGCCGCTGGTCGACTGGTCGCCGGCAGCCGGCGTGTCGGGATACGGCCTGCGCCTCTTCGACCACGGCCGTGCGGTGTTCTCGTGGTCAGCGCGGACGACCGTCTCGTCCCACAAGGTTCCCGCCGGCCACCTCAAGCACGGCCAGCAGCTACCAGGTCTTCATCTACGCCTACTCCAACGCGCATCCCAAGGGCATCGCGATCGGCTCCTCCAGCTTCTCGATCAAGTAGTGAATAATAGGTGCCTGGCACCTTTTATTCACGGCGGCCGGTAGCCGAGCGCGGCCGCGGCCAGTAAGAGGAACTGGATCGTGGGGGCGAACACGACGTAGGCGCGGTGCACCGTCACCCGCCGCAGGCCGAGGTCGGCCAGCGCGAACATCAGCGGGAACGCGACCAGGCCGAAGCGGCCGACCGAGTAGAGCACGCTGGAGAGCAGCGGCATGATGAAGATGGCGCACACGTACACGCACGTCCTCGTCGCGGGTGGCGCGAAACCGGGCGCTCTTCCAGATCGGGATCAGCAGCAGCAGATAGGCGATCACCGTCACGCCGCGGGCCAGGTAGAAGACGTCGTGGGTGGTCGCGAACCGCCAGAACTGATCGATCAGCGGCCACAGCGGGAAGGACAGGTGCCCGCCCCATTCGCTCTGGATCTTGACCATCGCCAGCGGATCGCCGACCGCGTGCCACAGCCACGCGGCGTGAGCTGCGAGCCCCACCGCCGGCGCGATCGCGAGCAGCCACGCCTCCACCGTCTTTCGCCGCCACGCCCGAATCAGCAGCGCCGGCACCAGCGCGGCGCCGGTGATGCGGGTGAGCCCGGTGAGGAACGCCAGCGGGATCGCCCAGCCGTCCTTGTGGCGATCCGACAACACGAACAGCCACACCGTGAGCGCCAGGAAGATGCCCTCGGAGTAGGCGAACACGAGCGCGAAGGCATAGGGCGACAGCACCAGGTAGAGCAGCGTGCGGCGGGCGTGCGCCTCCGACAGCCGGTCGCGGGCGAGCACGTACAGCCCGAACATCGCGATCAGCGCGGCGCCGTTTGAGACCAGCATGGCGGTCACGGCATCGCCGGTGTGGAGCACCTCCCGCACCAGCCAGATCGCGGCCGGGAACAAGGGGAAGAACGCCACCGAGAGGTTGTGGTGGTAGCCGTTGTGGCTGAGTTCGATGTAGTAGGCGGTGTCCCAGCCGGTGACCGCCGTCCACGGCTGCACCTGCCAGTGGGCCAGCGCCCGGTGCCAGCCCGAGCTGATCGGTGAGGACGACCCCGATGGCGATCACGGCCACCCGGCTCGCCAACCACAGCCCGACGACCCATCGCCACATTCTTCGAGCGTCGGGTTTGGTGATCACGGGCGCCCACACTACCGGGCCTGCCCACGCTCGATCGGCGCTACCGCTTGTGCACTTCCGGCTTCGAGCCGATATCCTGGGTGGCGTTGGAGAGGTGGCCGAGTGGCTGAAGGCGCCCGCCTGCTAAGTGGGTCTGGGGGGTAAACCTCCAGCGAGGGTTCGAATCCCTCCCTCTCCGTATCAGCCTCGATCGACGTGGAGCCGAGCGGGGTGAATAACGGTGCCTGGCACCGTTATTCACGCTCGAGAGCGACGACCAGACGCTCGATCAGCTCAGCCTGCGCGGGATTGATGGCCCGCCGCATCCCGTCCAGATCGAACCACTCGGCGCGATCGACCTCGGGTATCTGCAGACGCGCGCCAGAGCGCGGCGGCCACTCGATCTCGATCAGGTTGCTGCGCACAGTGGCCGGATCGAACTCGCCCGCAATCGCAAAGGCCTGCACGCGCTTGCCGCTGCGCTGACGGATCTCCCCGAGGTCGATCACCTCTCCCTCGGGCGGCTCGGATCCCAGCTCCTCGGCGAACTCGCGGCGGGCCGCGCTCAGCGGCTCCTCGTCGGCGTCCAGCTCTCCCTTGGGAATCGACCAGGCCCCGTCATGCTTCTTCTCCCAGTACGGCCCGCCCGGGTGCACCAAGAGCACCTCCACGCCCGACTCAGCCCTGCGGTAGAGCACCAGGCCCGCACTGGCCTTGGGCGGCATCAGCCCCCCGCACCAGAGACGAGGTTGGGGCGCACGTAGGCGACCTTGAACCCGTGTCGGAGAATGTTGCGATACGAGTTCGAGGGCCGGTCGGGCAGGTTCTCACCGGTTTCGGTGAAAACCAGCCCCGCGCCCAGCTCAGCGGCGCGGCGGATGCGGGCGACCATGATCGCGCCCTGGGCCCCACGCCGGCGAAACTCCGGCAGCGTGCCGGCACCACCCAGCCACCCTCCGGCGGGACCGACGTGGAGCGCACCTGCAGCCGCAGCCGTGTCGCCGTCGAAGGCGAGGTAGCACGACCACCCGGGGCGACCCGGCAAGCTGGCCAGGTCAGGCCCGATTCCCGGCGGGATTCCGTACGCCTGTGCGACCACTCGCGCGAACTCCCCCGCCAGATCCGGGCCGATCAGCTCGACCCGCAGGGTCGTCTCGACCGGCGCCGGATCGGTCACAGGTCGCACGAACTTGACCCACGCGTACCCTGGCGCGTAGCCCCGCGCCCGCAGCATCCCCTCGAGCTCTGCCGGGCGGGCCGTCGGCGCCAGCGAGACGGCATGAGCAGTCGAGCCGTACAGCTCGGCGATCTCGTCGAGATCCTGGTCGGTGGCCGGCCGCGCGATGCCCAGGCCCTGAACCCGGTTGAGCATCAGCGAGTCAACCCCGGGGGCGCGGCACACGATCGCGGGGCCGACGGTGGCCACGTCGTCGCCCAGCATGCTGCTCCAGGCGTCCGACTCGGCCAGCTCGGGCGCGAGGGGAGCCGCAGGGCTCATTTTGACGCGTTCAGGGCCGGCATGTACCCGTCCTTCTCCAGCCAGTGCCCGCCGTCGATGGTGAAGTTCTCGCCGGTCACGTAGGCCGCGTAGGGCGAGCACAGGGCGGCCGTCCACCAGCCGATCTCCTCGACCGTGGCCAGCCGGTTGAGCGGCACCGTCGCCGCCACCCGGGCCTCGTCCTCAGGCGTCGGCCAAAGCGCCGCACCCGCGCCCTCGGTTGCAGTCGGGCCGGGGCAGATGGTGTTCACGCGAATCCGGTGAGGCGCCCACTCGACCGCCAGGGTGCGGGTCATCGCCACCAGGCCGGCCTTGGCCGCAGCCGAATGCACAGTGCCGGGGCCACCGGTCCAGGCATAGCTTGCGATCACGCTCAGGATCGCTCCGCCCTCACCCTGCTCGATCATCCGGCGGCCCGCCGCCCGAGCGCACAGGAAGCCGCCGTCCAGCACGATCGAGGTGACCGCCCGCCAGCCGTTGGGAGAGAGATCCTCTGCCTTGACCACGAAGTTCCCGGCAGCGTCGTTGACCAACACGTCGACGCGACCGTAGGCCTCGACCGCGGCCGCCACCATCGCGTCCACCTGCTCGGGATCGCGCACGTCGGTCGGCTGCGCAGTTGCCCGCCCTCCCGCTGCCGTGATCAGCGCGACCGACTCGGCCAGCGGCTCGGGCCGGCGGCCGGCCACCACCACCGCTGCGCCCAGGCGCGCGAACTCGAGCGCCATGGCGCGGCCCATCCCGCTGCCGCCGCCGGTGACGATCGCGACCTTGCCGTCGAAGCTGCCCTCAACCAGCATGCGCAGATCCTTCCACGGGGATGATGCGTGCGTCCAGTCCCAACGCCCCCGCCGGCGTCACCAGCAGAGGATTGACCTCGATCTCGGCGATGTCCGGCCGGGCCGCTGCCAGACGTGACAGCGCCACCGCCGCCGCGGCCGCGGCGGCGATATCGACCGGCGGCCGGCCGCGGGCGCCGTGCAGGATGGCCGCGCCGCGAAGGCTGTTCAGAAGCGCGACCGCACCGGCCTGGTCGAGCGGCGCCAGCCCGATCGCCACGTCCTCCAGCACCTCGGCGTACAACCCGCCCAGCCCGACCAGCGCGATCGGCCCGAAGCGCGAGTCGCGGCGAGCGCCGATGATCAACTCGACGCCCTCATGCAGCGGCGCCATCCGCTCCAGCGAGAGCGCCTCTGGCGCCAGCCGCTGCTCCATGTCGGCCACCACCCGTTCCAGCTCGGCGGCGTCTGAGATGCCGACCGCGACCCCACCGGCGTCGGACTTGTGCAGCATGCCCAGGGCCTTGACCACCAGCGGGAATCCGAGCTGCCCGGCCGCCACCTGAGCCTCGTCGCGGCCGCGCACCTGGACCGCGTCGACGAAGGCCACACCGGCCTGCTCGAGCATGTCGCGAGCACCGAAGTAGTCGGTCGCAAGCGGCTGTGACTCGACCGCCGGCATCACCGGCGCGCCCGCGGGCGCGGGCCGGTCGGCGATCGCCACCAGCGCCGCGGTAGCGGCCTCGATCGTGCGGAAGGTCGGCACCCCGCCCTCGCGCATCGCATCGGAGGTGGGCTCGGCCGAGTACATCGTCTGTGAGATCAGCGGTCGGCCGCTGGCCCGGACGGCGGCGGTGATGGCATGCGCCACCTCCACCTCACGATCCAAGAACTCCTGCGAGTACTGGCTGTAGCCGCCGAAGTAGCCGGTCATCAGCACCGCGTCCACCTCGCCCGAGTTCAAAAGCGCTGTGGTGACCTTGGCGTACGACATGAAGTCCTGCTCGCCGCCGCCGGCCAGGTCGACCGGGTTTCCGGTGGCGGCGGTGGACGGCAGGTCGGCGGCGATTGCGGCCGACAGCTGCGGGCTCAGCACCGGCAGTTCCAGCCCGGCGGCATCGACCTGATCGCAGGCGATCGCGCCGTGGCCGCCACCGTCGCCGACAACTGCGATCCGCGGCCCGCTGCGACGGCGCGGCTGCAGCAGCGCCTGGGCGAGGTCGATCAGCTCGGTGGGCGAGTGCACCAGGTGCGCCCCGGCCGCGTGGCAGGCGGCTTCGACCACGGCCGTGGCACTGACCATCGCACCGGTGTGCGAGAGCGCCGCTCGGGCACTGGCGACGCTGGCGCCGACGGTCAGCACGATCACCGGCTTGCCACAGTCGGCGGCGGCCTCGACGAACGCCCGCCCGTCGCGAAAGTCCTCGATGTAGACGGCCACGATCTCGGTGTCGGCATGTCGCCCCATCGACGTCACCAGCTCGGCCAGATCGACGTCCGACTGATTTCCCAAGGAGGCGAAGCGCGAGAATCCCAGGTTGTACTCGCGGGCCTTGATGCCCATCTCGAGTGCCAGGTTGCCGCTCTGTGAGATCAGCCCGATGTGCCCAGCGGGGAACTCGTTGGAGCAGATCCCCAGCTCGGCGGAGTGATCGAACACCCCCAGGCAGTTGGGCCCCAGCAGGATCGCGCCGGCGTCGCGCACCCGCTCGACCAGCTTGCGCTCACGCTCCTGGGCGTCTGCTCCCGACTCTCCCAGGCCGGCGGTGATCCCCACGAACGCATGGGCGCCGACGGCCAGGGCCTCGTCGACGGTCTGCTCGAAGGCGACCGCGGGAACCGACACGACCACCAGCTCCGGCACGTCGGGCAGATCGGCTACCGACCGGTAGGTGTCACGGCCGAGCACCGGCGTGCCCTTGTGGTTGACCAGGTACACCGGCCGCCGATGCTCACCCTGAAGCGCTCCCCTGGCAAGCCAGTTTCCCCACTTGGCGGGGTCGTCGGAGGCGCCCACGATGGCCACCGAGCGAGGGTCGAAGAGCGCAGTCAGATCTCGTTGCATGCCGCCGCGTATGCTGACACGCGGGCATGTCGGCACGCGCCGTACCCCGCCCGGCGCCCGCTCGTGGCTACGATGATCACGATGGATACCGCCCTTGGCAGCATCTGTGCCCTGGCCGCGGCACTGCTGTTCGGGACGGGCGTGGTAATCCAGGCCTCAGCCGCCCCACAGATGCCGCGTGGCGACGCCCTGCGAGTGGCGCTGCTGGGGCCGATGCTGCGATCGGTACGGTGGCTTTGGGGTGCGGCGATTGCCCTGGTGGGATGGGCGCTGCACGCCGCTGCGCTGTCGCTGGCGCCGCTGACGGTGGTGCAGCCGGTGCTGGCGCTGATGCTGGTGGTGGTGCTGGTGCTGGCCCGGGTGACGCTGCACGAGCAGGTCGGCCCACGCGAGATCATCGGCTCCGGCGCCCTGATCGTCGGCATCGCCACGATCGCCGCCACCGCGCCTGCGCGATCCAGCCAGCACGCGTCGGGCTGGGCGATCGGGACGGTGCTGGTGGTGCTGGCGGTACTCGCGCTCGCGCCGCTGCTGTGGCGCCGGCACCTGACAGCCCGCCCGGCGCTGGTCGCGCTCTGCGCCGGGCTCGCGTTCTCGCTCTCGAGCGTCGCCACCAAGCTCTTCACCGACGCCTCCCCGCGGACACAGCCGATCCAGGTCGGCCTGCTGCTGGTGATGGTCGGAGTGGCCGCGACCGTCGGCGGGATCACACAGATGAGCGCGCTGCAGCGGCGGGCTGCGACGGTGGTGATCCCGATCGCGTTCGCCACCGAGGTGCTGGTGCCGGTGGCACTCGCACCGGTGGTGTTCAACGAGCGGCTGGCCAAGCTGGGCTCAGCCTCCAGCGGCGTGCTGCTCGCGTCCATCCTGCTGGTGGTCGCGGGGGTGTGGCTGCTGGCCTCCTCACCGGTGGTGGGCGACATGATCGCCGCCGGTGAGCACGAGGCCGCGGTGCACGCTCCCAGCAGCTAAGTCTCGTCCAGCGCCCACATCCTGCCGGCGGTGGCTGTCCAGCCCTCGCTCCTGGGGCGTCAGCGTGAACCGGGTGATGAACCGGCGGGCCCGCTCCTGGTCGGTGTAGAGCACCTCGATCGTCAGCGACTCTCGGCCCTCCAACGCACGGCGCACCTCGCCGTGGTTGGGGTCGGATTCATCGCGGATCGCTCCCTGCCAGAAGCCGGTGTCGTTGGACGAGACATAGATGTCGCGGGTCAATCGGCGAAAATCTCTCGGGAGGCTGGTGATCGTCGTCGGTGGTGATGCGACCGACCCGCACGTGCCAACCGTGGAGCAGTGCCAGACCGGTGCCCACGTTTCGCACCGCGATCGCCATCAACACCGCTCCGTTGCGGTGCACAATCACCGCCTCGCCGGCCGGAACCTCCATAACAACTCCGTCGGCGAAGTCCACCCGCTCCACCGGGTCCTGAGGCCGAGACGGCAAGAGCAACGGCTGAAGCCCTGCAAGCAGGGTCCTTTCGGCGACCCGGGCAGAGCGGTTGGACGACCGCACCGCGCTGAACGTGGCGACCGCCAGCACCAGCGTGCCGGCGGCGGTGCCGAGCTCGGCGACAGTGGCGATATCGGCCATGGAAGCGGGATTCTACGGCCTCGGGGCGTTTGTGAAGCCGGCGGCGGTCGTGTAAAGACGGCTTAAACCTCTTGTGAGAATCGCGCCGCAGGCCTTGAAGTTGTCAAGTTGGGGGCGACACCATGGGGAACGGCTCCGTGTTTCCGACTTCGAGGTGATCATGCGACGTAGGTTCAAGTTCTTGAGTCTCGCTCCGCTGGCCGCTCTGGCCGCCGCAGGTGTGTTGAGTTCAACCGCAAGTGCCGCCCCGCTGTCGGCGGCTGCGGCTCAGCCGGCCGCAACCGGCTCGTTCACACAGGTGTTCACGGATCAGTTCGACACGCTGAACACGAATACGTGGACGCGCTACAACGGCACCCCCAGCTGCTGCCCGCAGAGCGGGTGGGCGAAGACCCATGTGGTCGCGACCGGCGGTGCGATGAACATCCTCACCTACCGCGACTCAGCCCGCGGCGACAAGTGGATCTCCGGCGGCGTCTCGATGGCGCGCTCGGTGAACCAGACCTACGGCCAGTGGAGCATCCGCTTCCGCATGGACAAGGGTGTCGGCACCGGCATGGACGTCGCGCTGCGCCCCAAGGGCTCGGGCACGGTCGTCGACTGGGCCGAGGAGTCGACCGACCACGGCGCCGCCCGCGACGTCGAGACCGCCACGCTGCACTACGGCAGCACCCGCGTGCACGCCAACGTCAACGGCGACTTCTCGCAGTGGCACACGATGACGCTGGACTGGACTCCCGGCAAGATCACCGTGAGCCTGGACGGCAAGGCGTGGGCCACCTACACCTCGCACGTCCCGTCGTGCGCCGATGCACCTGATCATGCAGTCGAACGTCGGCACCAACGGCTTCACCGGCGTGATGCCCAACGCAACCACGCCCGCCAAGGTCGCCTTCCAGATCGACTCGGTCACCGTCTCGAAGTACAACGGCTGACCCTCCCAGCGCGGGCCGGGCGTGCGCTCTAGCGCGCGTCCGGCCCGTGGATCTCTCGCATCAGCTCGGCCACGCGCTCGCGCTCACTGTCGCCGACTCCCGCCTCATCGGGCACGGTCAGCGCCAGCTGGTGATGGTTGTTGATCACGTCGACCACGTGGCCGGCCCGCTCGTCGGCTCCGAACCGCACCAGGTAGCGCTCCAGCAGCTCGCGCTGCTCGACCATGTACTCGAGCCAGGTCGCGTAGTCCCCGCTGGTGACGATCCGCTCCACCCGCTGCTCGTGCTGGTCGGCGCTCGGCGCCTTCTCCCCCAGCGCGTTGGCCAGCTCTGCCATCGAACGCGGCAGCTCGGCCTCGGGCTCGGGCGTGAGAAACAGCCAGCGATCCTCGGGCGGGTCGTCGTGATCGTGGTCGTGGCCATGGCTCACGAGGTCTGCCCCAGCTCCAGGGCGACAGCGCCCTTGATCAGCTCCCGCCAGCGGTCTCGGTCGAGCATCCCGAACAGCATCAGCGGCCCCAGCCCTTCGACGAACGCGGTCAGCCGCCAGGCGGCCGTCTCACCGTCGACGCTGGCCGGAATCGAGCCGTCGGCCTGGCCGGAGCGCACGATCTCGACCAGGCCGTCGACCCAGCCGTGGTAGGACTCTTCGAGCGACGGCCGCAGCTGCGGATCAAACAGGGCGTGATTCCACATCTCCCGCCAGAGTATCCAACTCTCGTAGATCTCCGACTCGTCGTCGAGGTACACCACCAGCAGCCGCTCGATCCGCTCGACGGCGGGCAGGTCGACGCCGATGCGGCGCTCGATCGCGTCCGCGCGCTCGTCGGCGTACCGAAACGCCTGGGTCAGAAGATCCGCCCGGGTGGTGCAGTAGTAGTGCACCAGGGCGGTGGAAACGCCGGCCTCCGCGGCGACATCTGACATCCGCAGCCGATCGATCCCGACCCGGCCGACCACGTGGCAGGCCGCCTCGAGGATCGCCTCGCGACGGGGTTCCCTCATGGCCCGGATGCGGGATTGACTGACGCCACAGTCAGCAGAGTTAACACGGCGGTACGCTGAAGGTCAAGCGTCCCGGCGGGGCCCGAAGGCGAAACGCGTTTCGTTGACTCCCACCGGCAGCCGTGATTTACTGACAGCCGGTTGACTGATTGGTCAGTCAGTTCCGAGGATCCTCATGGAAGAACCCATTCGAACCCTCCCTGCATGGACGTATCGGACGCCCGAGTTCTTCGAGGCCGAGCAGCGCGAGGTGTTCCGTAAGCAGTGGGTGATGGTCGGGCACGTCAGCCAGGTGCAAGAGGCCGGCGACTACGTGTCCCAGTCCGTCGCCGGCGAACCGATCCTGGTCGTGCGCGGCAAGGACGGAGAGCTGAGGGCATTCTCGAACGTCTGCCGCCACCGCGGCGCGCGGGTCGCTGACGGGTCGGGCAACTGCGGCAAGGCGCTGCGCTGCCCCTACCACGGCTGGACATACGGCCTCGACGGCCGCCTGCTGGGCGTGCCCGAGAAGTCAGGGTTCCCCGGCTTCGACAAGGACGCAAACGGCCTGTGGCCGCTCAGCTGCGGCGTGCTGGCGGGGTTCGTGTTCGCCAACCTGGATCCCGATCCCGAGCCGCTGAGCGAGGTGATGGGCCCGTTCGCGGAGTGGCTTGCGCCCTATCGACCGGACCGGTTGGTGCGCTACGACACCGGCACGACGGTGCTCCCCATCAACTGGAAGAACTCGATCGATAACTATCTCGAGGGATACCACATCCCGGTCGGCCACCCCGGGCTGCTGCGGCTGGTGGACTACAAGCAGTACCTGGTCGAAACCACCGACGCGAACGTCTCGATCGCCCGCAGCCCGATGCGCGACAAGGCATCGAAGAACCGCCAGGAGCGTTTGTATCAGCGACTTGTGCGGCCGATGCCGGGCCTGCGCGAGCCCGAGGCAAATCAATGGAATTTTATTTTTGCGTTTCCTGGTATGACGTTCAACCTCTATCCTGATCAGATCGACACGTGGACCAACTATCCACTCGATGCGCTGCACACAGCCACCGTCTGGCACACGTACCGGCCACCCGAAACCAGTGGCCGGCGCGACGCGCTGGTACGCAAGCTCAACGTGCGCATCAACACCTTGGTCCAGCATGAGGACAACGATCTCACCGACCGCGTGCAGGAGGGACTCGGCTCGAGTCTCTACCGCGCCGGAGTACTCGGAGCCCGTGAGAACGGGCTCAAGCACTTCCACGATCTGATTCGCGAGGCGATCCCTGCCGCGAATATCGACGATGAGGTGGAAGGCCGTGCAACGCTTGTGAACGAGCTGCTCGGGGTCGGTGCATGAACCAGGAGGTTCGGGGCTGATGCATCCACTCGACGGGCGCGCAAATCGCCGCCAATTCCTACGCAAAAGCGGCGGAGCCGCGCTCGCCCTCTCGGGGGCATCAAGCATTCTGAGCGCGTGTTCGAACTCGACCGAGCCCGTCGGCGGGGCGCCGTATCCGCTGGCGCGGCCCGACCGGCCGGTGACATTGCCGCTGTGGGAGAAGCCGATCCCCTCGGGCCTCGAGCCCGAGACCGGCGGCACGTTCACGGTCTTCAACTACCCGGAGTACATCTACGGCAAGCTGCTGGTGGACTTCGGTAAGAAGTACGACGTCAAGGTCGAGGTCACCCCGTTCAACGACATCAACTCGGGAATTGCGATCCTGGCCTCCGGCTCGGTCTCCCCCGACGTGACCGAGATGACGCCGGACAACCTCAACCGGGTGGTGGCCGCCAAGCTGGTCAAGCCGATCAACCACAGCTACGTCCCCAACCTCACCAACGTGTGGGACTCGCTGCAGAGCCCGTTCTACGACCAGGGGTCGCGCTACACCGTGCCCTACACGGCCTACGCCACCGGCATCGCCTACCGCACCGACAAGATCACCGAGGACATCCCGGCACATGAGCAACCCCTGGGACATCTTCTGGGAGGCCGAGAAGTACACCGGCAAGACCGCGCTTCTGTCGGAGCCTCGCGAGACGATCGCGATGGCGCTTCTGCGAAAGCACCACTACGACGTCAACACCGAGGATCCCAAGCTCATCAACGCGGCCCTCAACGACCTGCAGGAGCTGTACAACATCTGCAGCATCAAGGTCGGCGACCAGCAGTACTCCAACATCCCCGAGGGGCTCGCATATCTCAACCAGGCCTGGTCGGGCGACATGATGGCCGCCTACCTCTACTACCTGCCCAAGGGCACGCCGGCGTCGGTGCTGGGATTCTGGCGGCCCGAGCGGGGCAAGGGCCCGGTGCAGAACGACTGCTGGTCGATCTGCAGCACCACCAAGAAGCCGGTGCTCGCCCATCTGTGGCTGGACTACATGTGCGACTACAACAACGCCTATTCGAACTTCGTGAACTTCAACGGGTACCAGCCGCCGATGAAGGACTTCAAACCGGCCGACCTGGTCAAGAACAAGGTGATTCCAGAATCACTGGGGACGTGCGTGCTGACCGAAGCCGACTTCGGCCCCACCTCGCTGCAGGAGATGACGCTGAGCTGGCGCGGTCAGCAGCTCTGGCAAAACGCCTACGCCTACTTCCAGGCAGGATAGGAGGGGCCGATGTATCCACGCTGGCTGTGGGCTGGTTTCGCGCTTCCAGGCGTGGTCTGGCTGCTGTTGCTGTTCCTGGTGCCGTTCTATGCGGTGATCGGGGTCGCGTTCGGCAACGTCGACGCGCTGCTGCAGACGCCCATACCGATCTGGAACCCGCTCGACTGGAACGTCGGCTGGATGCAGCAGGTGCTGGGCGACCTCGCCCCCGGCGGCGTCTACTGGGGCGCCGTGGTGCGCACCCTCGAATACGTGTTCCTGTCGCTGTTCTTCTCGGTGCTGATCGGCTACCCGGTGGCCTACTACATCGCCCGCCACGCCGGCCGCACCAAGAACGTCCTGCTGATCCTGCTGATCATGCCGTTTTGGATCAGCTACCTGATGCGGATGCTGGCGTGGGTCAACCTGCTGGCCGCCGACGGGTACGCCACCCGCTTTTTCGACTTCACCCACCTCAGCAACCTGGCGGTCAGCCTGGGACTGCTGAGCCAGCACGACGCCTGGCTGAACGGCCAGAGCTTCACGGTGATCGCGGCGCTCGTGTACGGCTACATCCCGTTCTTCATCCTGCCGCTGTACGCCTCGCTCGACCGCATCGACAAGAGCCTGCTGGAAGCCGGTCGTGATCTCGGCGGCAGCCCGTTCAGCACGTTTCTGCACGTGACGCTGCCGCTGTCGAAGACCGGCCTTCTGGGTGGCGCGGTGCTGATCGCACTGCCGATGTTCGGCGACTACTACACGCCCAACATCGTGTCCGGAGCGCCCGACCACCTCGATGATCGGTAACCAGATCGACCTGTACTTCCACGGCGGCCCGCAGCCGACCATCGGCGCAGCCATCACCATCATCATGTCGCTCTTCCTGGTGATCCTGATGGGGTACTACATGTGGTCGATTCACCGAGCCCAGAAGGAGGTGCAGACGCTATGACCGACGCAGCCGTCGAGCAGCAGAAGGCCACACCGGCGTCCGCGCCCACCCTGCTTGGCCGCGCGCGGGGCTGGATCTTCAACCCGTGGGGCCGACCTCGCTTCCTGCCGTTGATCACGTGGCTGTACATGGCCTGGGCGATCGTGCCGGTGATCATCGCGATCCAGTTCTCGTTCAACGACTCGCGTTCGCGCACCGTGTGGGCGGGCTTCTCGACCAAGTGGTACTACGGCGATCCGTTCAACTCGGTGTGGCACAACGACCAGCTGCGCAGCGCGCTTTACCAGAGCATCAAGCTGGCCGGCGCGGACGTGCTGATCGCGACCCCCATCGGCGTGGCTCTGGCGCTGGGCCTGGCCCGCTGGCGCGGCCGCGGCTCAGGGCCGTCGAACTTCCTGATGCTGTTCCCGCTGGTGACCCCCGAGATCGTCATGGGCGTGTCGCTGCTTTTGGTATTCACGCACCTGTTCACGTTCATCCACACCAGCACGTTCGCTCAGATCCTGGGGCACGTGACCTTCTCGATCTCCTACGTGGTGGTGATCGTGCGCGGTCGGCTGTTCTCGATCGGCAGATCGTATGAAGAAGCGGCGGCCGACCTCGGAGCGACCCCCAGGGTGGCGCTCCAGAAGGTGCTGTTCCCGCTGCTTCTGCCGGCGATCGTCTCGAGCGCTGCGATCGTGTTTGCGATCTCGATCGACGATTTCGTGATCAGCTATTACCTCTCGTGCGGCGCCGGCTGCGACACGGTGCCGATCGAGATCTACAGCGCGACCCGCGCAGCGCCGCTGCCGAGCACCAACGCCATCGCCACCATCATGGTCGCGGTCACGCTGTTCGCGGTGCTCGCGGGATTCATGGTGTATCGCGTATTCACTCGGGGCGAGGCGAAGACCGGCACCGGAGTCGCCGGCGACCTGGCCGCATTCGACATCTAGAGATTCCGATCTGTAGGCTGGAGGCACGATGGCAGGCGAAGTCAAACTTGTAAGTCTGGTCAAGCGGTTCGGTGAGATGGCCGCGGTCGACGGAATCAACCTCGAGATGCCAAGCGGCGAGTTCTTCTCGATGCTCGGCCCGTCCGGCTGCGGCAAGACCACCACGCTGCGCATGATCGCCGGCTTCGAGCAGCCCACCGAGGGTGAGATCCTGCTCGACGGCGTGAACATGGAGTACACGCCGCCGCATAAGCGAAACGTCAACACGGTGTTCCAGAACTACGCGCTGTTCCCCCACCTGAACGTCAACGACAACGTCGCCTTCGGGCTGCGCCGCCAGCGGGTGAGCAAGGCCGACATCAAGACCAGGGTGGCCGAGGCGCTGGAGCTGGTGCAGCTGACCGGCTTCGAGAAGCGAAAGCCCGGGCAGATGTCGGGTGGCCAGCAGCAGCGCGTGGCGCTGGCGCGAGCACTTGTGCTGAAGCCCTCGGTGCTGCTCTTGGACGAGCCGCTCGGCGCTCTGGATGCCAAGCTGCGAAAGCAGCTGCAGGTCGAGCTCAAGGCTCTGCAGCAGCAGGTCGGGATCACGTTCGTGTACGTGACCCACGACCAGGAGGAAGCGCTCACCATGTCCGACCGGATCGCCGTGATGTCGAACGGCAAGGTCGAGCAGGTCGCTCCCCCGCAGGAGGTGTACGAGGCCCCGGCAACGACGTTCGTGGCCGACTTCCTGGGCGTCTCGAACCTGATGGAGGCCCAGGCGCTGGGCAAGCAGTCTGACGGCACCTGCAAGGTGATGGTGGGTGACTTCGAGATGCACGCCGCCCACGGCACCACCGACGTGGTGGGCGCCACCCGGATCGTGATCCGGCCCGAGCGGGTGCGGCTCGAGCCGCATTCGTCGGAGGGACCCAACCGGATTCCCGGCATGATCGACCGGCCCGTCTATCTCGGCAACTCGGTGCAGCTTTTGATCATCCTGGCCAACGGCGACAAGATCCAGGCGCTGATTCAAAACGCCGGTGAAGAGATTCCCTACCGCCAGGGCGATGCGGTCAAGGTGTACATGCCGGCCGAGGCGCTGCGGGTTCTGACAGACACAGGCGTCGCCGCCGTAGACGAGGATGCCGTCGCGGCAGTCGCGAGCTGAGCGCCAACCGGGTAGTGGTGTGCGACCCGAGCTATCCGCTCGAGATCGTGCACGAGTTCGTGCCTGAGCGTGGAGTTGGGGTCGGTCGCCGAGGCACCGGCGGACACCGTGGTGCTGATGGTCTCACCCGAAGCGCCGGTGTCGGCGGCCGACATCGAGCGGCTCCCGCAGCTGCGGATGGTGGCCACCGCGTCGACCGGCTTTGATCACATCGACCTGGTCGCCGCCGAGGCGCACGGGGTGCAGGTCAGAGCGATCGGCGACTACTGCACCGACGAGGTCGCCGATCACACGATCGCGCTGGTGGTGGGGCTTTTGCGGGGGATTCCCTTCGCCGTGGCCGCCACCCGCGCGGGTGGGTGGGACTACCGCTCCGGGGGCGTGCCGCGGCAGATTCGCGGCTCGCGGCTGGCGGTGATCGGCTACGGCAACATCGGCCACGCGACGGCCGACCGCGCCCGGGCACTGGGCATGGAGGTGCGCTACCACGACCCGTTCCAGGAGGGCGGCGAGCCGGTGCTCGACCCGCTGCTCGAGTGGGCCGACGCCGTCACCCTGCACCTGGCTCTGAGCGAGCGCACGGAGCGCATCCTGGATGCCCGCCGGCTGGAGCTGATCCGCCCCGGAGGCGTGCTGGTAAACACCGCCCGTCCGGCGCTGGTCGACCGCCGCGCAATCATCCAGGCCACCCACATCCGGGCCGGCTTCGACAGCGCCTGGGAGCAGCCTCCGGCAGCTGACCTGCTCGCCGCCAAGCACATCGTGATCACGCCGTACATGGCCTGGTTCTCCGACGTGAGTGAGTTCCTGCCCTACCGGCGGGCGGCCGAGGCGGTGGCGGAGCTGCTCAGCGCTTCGTCAGCGAACGGCTGATGATCAGCCGCTGAATGTCGGAGGTGCCTTCCTCGATCTCCTCGAGGCGGGCATCCCGCACCCACTTCTCGACCGGATACTCGCGCGAGTAGCCCCACCCGCCGAGCGTCTGGAGCGCCGCCCAGGTGCAGTACGACGCGGTCTCTGAGGCAAACAGCTTGGCCATCGCCGCCTCGGCCGGCACGTGGTTGCCCGCGTCCATGGAAACCGCCGCGCGGTGAGTCAAGAGCCGCGCGGCGTCCACCCTGGTGGCCATGTCCGCCAGCCGGAACCCGACCGCCTGGTGGTGGCCGATGGGCTTACCGAAGGCCTCTCGGGTCTGGGCGTACTCGACCGCGTACTCGAGCGCCGCGCGGGCGATCCCAACAGCGCTGGCGGCGAGGTGGATGCGGGACTCGTCGAAGGTGTGCATGAGGCTGTAGAAGCCCTTGCCCTCCTCACCCAGCCGGCGATCCTCGGGGATCTCGCAGTTGGAGAGAAACACCTCGGTGTTGATGATCGCGCGCTGGCCCATCTTTCGCATCGGCTCGCCGAACGAGACGCCGTCGTCGGACTTCTCGACCACGAACGCGGTCACTCCCTTGGAGCCGGTGCCGGGCGCGACCGTCGCAAAGAAGCAGTAGTACTCGGCGATGCCACCGTTGGAGATCCACGTCTTCTGGCCGTTCAGGCGGTAGCCGCCAGCGGTGCGCTCGGCGGTGGTGGTCATGGCGGCGGTGTCTGAGCCGACGCCGGGCTCGGTGGAGCCAAGCGCGGTCAGCGGTGGCGTGTCGGTCGTCAGCGGCGCCAGCCAGCGCTGCTTCTGCTCGGCGGTGCCCACCTCGACCAGCGTGCGGGCAAAGAATCCGGCGGAGGTGATCAGGTTGCCGATACCGGCGCAGCCCCAGTTCAGCTCCTCCTGCACCAGGCAGCCGGTGAGCACGTCTTCGATGCCGCCGCCGCCGACCTCCTCGGGCAGCATGAACGACGTCAGGCCAAGCTCAGCGGCCTTGTAGACCACGTCCAGCGGACAGTGCACGTCGCGCTCGTCCACCTCGGCGGCGACCGGCCGGATCTCAGTCCGGGCGAAATCCCGGGCGAGCGCCTGGATCGCGCGCTGCTCCTCGGTCAGCTCGACGATGGTGGAAGCCAGTTCGGGCACGCCGCCACGCTAGCAGACCCGCAAATCCCGGCGCCTCGCCAACCCGGTGCTGGGTAGACTTGGCGCGTTGGAGAGGTGGCAGAGTGGTTGAATGCGGCGGTCTCGAAAACCGTTGTGCGTCTTATTGGCGTACCGGGGGTTCGAATCCCCCCCTCTCCGCTTGGTGGGCGGAATCACGCATGGTTGCTGGCAACAAACGGGGTGTCCGCTGGCGCGCCGGCACAGCGCTTGAACCGCAGTAGACCGCACATGACCGCCCGGCAGGGGTAAGGTTTTGGGATCACTCGCGGGATCGCATGCCTCGCCCGCCCAAGATGAGTCGCCTGGCGATCACTGGCCGGCGTGATCATCACCCTGACGTGGCTCTGGCTCTGCAGCATCGCCATTCTCTTCGCCGCCGAGGTCAACGCCGAACTCGAACGAACCCGCGACGTCCGCTCAGGCACCCCCCTCTCCCAGACCCTCACCGTCGAACACGAGTGACGGGGGTTGGGCGCGAGCCCAACCGGGTACTACGTGTTTTGTTCCACCGAGGATCAGGAGTTGGGATGGCTGACAGCGATCACGGACATGTGAAGCCGAGTGAGCAGCGTGGCGGGACGACGCCGGACGAGACTGAAGCCCGTGAGAAGGGCTTGTGGGCCGGTTCAGCGGATCAAGGAATCGTGCCACCCGAGCTGGGAGGCTCAGACGCGCCAGATGAGCTGTTGGGGGATGACCCCGAGCTGGGCAGCGCTGTCTTGGGCAAAACGACCGGGTCAGATGAACCGGCAACCGATGACGGGATCGATCCCGACGGCGGCGACAACGCTGATGCAACTCAAGACGGCGGTCCGAAGCTGCCGGCAAGCGCTGAGCCTGACCTCAAGGACGCCATGGCGGCGAAATTGGCGGAAGAGAAGGAGTCCTCCGGCTAGCAGGCGGTGACAAGTGACGGCGGGCGAGCAGTTAGGAACATGGAAGCTTCCAGCCACAGCGAGCAGCGTCCCCGAACTGCGCGGAGACTTGATGGCTGCGATCGCCGACCGTGGATTCGACCGCCTGGCCGCCGACCCCGCTGTCACCGAGGCTGTGACCAACGTCGTTCTCCACGCCTATCCCGACACCGACGGTGTGATCACCATGACCGCGCTGGCCTCACCGCAGGAGTCGATCGTCACTGTCTCGGACGAGGGTATGGGCGCACGGAGCCTCGAGCTTAGCGACGCCCCTGGGGCGGGCATCGGGCTGGCGTTGATCAGCGCCGATCACCATGCACTTCGCCAAGGAAGGGGTTTGACGTTGTGAGTGGGCTGCGGCTGTCCGGGGTGGCGCGGCGTTTGGATTTGGGTGTTGGCGAGGTGGTGTCGGCGGGAGTGCGCGCGCACCATCGGCGGCGTTTGGCGAGCCTCGGTAAACATGCGCTCGATGCGCCGGCTGGCGGTTGGGCTGACGATGCGCCGTCTCCACGGGCTGGTAATCGGTTGGAGGTGTTGATTGATGGTGAGCAGGCGCTTGGACGGATGGTGGAAGCGATTCGTGGTGCTGCGTCGTCGGTGTATGTGAGTGGCTGGTTTTTGTCGCCGGAGTTCGTGATGCAGGGTGGGTTGGAGCCGGTGGTGGTGCGAGATCTCTTGGCGGAGGCGGCGCGGCGGGTCGATGTGCGGGTGTTGTTGTGGGCCGGTGCGCCGGTGCCGGTGTTCCAGCCGTCGCGGCGGATGGCGCGGGTCGTGCGGGATGAGCTCGCCCGGGTGGGTGTGCGGTGCGTGCTTGATCAGCGCGAGCGGCCGCTTCATTGCCATCATGAGAAGACAATCGTGATCGACGGTCGGGTGGCGTTTGTGGGGGGCATCGACCTGACAGCGTTGGCGGGTGACCGGCGGGACTCCTCACTGCATCCGCCGCGGGCTGCAGTGGGTTGGCACGACGCCGCCTCTGTTGTGGAGGGGCCGGTGGTGGCGGATGTCGCGGCACACTTCGCGCTGCGCTGGTACGGCGTTACCGGCGAGCGACTCCCCATTTCCCCGCCGCCGACCGAGCGCGGCTCGTCCACCGTGCAGCTGATCCGCACGGTGCCGGAGCGGCGCTATCCGGGTCTGGAGAATGGTTCGTTTGGGATACTCGAGACCCATGCACGGGCGATCCGCTCGGCCCGCGAGCTGATCTACCTGGAGTCGCAATACCTATGGTCACCCGAGATTGTCCAGCTGCTGGCTGCAAAGCTGCGAGACCCGCCCACTGACCGATTCCGCATGCTGCTGGTACTGCCAGGCAAGCCCTACGGCGGAGCCGACGACACCCGCGGCGCGCTCGCCGAGCTGATCACCGCCGACAAGGGCGCCGGCCGCGTGCTGGCCTGCTCCCTCTACGCCCCGGCCGGGCCGGTCGCCGACCTGATCTACGTCCACGCCAAACTCGCCGTCATCGACGACCGCGTACTGATCGTCGGCTCGGCCAATCTCAACGACCACTCGATGTTCAACGACACCGAGGCCGCGTTGGTCACCGATGACGCGGAGCTGGCACGGGACACGCGCCACCGACTCTGGGCCGAACACCTCCAATGCCCAACTGACGACCTCACAGGCGCGCCCTCGACGCTGATTGACGAGCGCTGGCGGCCACGCGCCGAGCAGCAGTACCAACTACGCCGCGAAGGCCTGCCCATGACTCACCGGATCAGCCGACTCGACCACGTTTCACTGCGCACGTCCCGGCTACTCGGCCCCATGCAAGGCCTGCTCGTCGACGGATAGCGCGCGTCGATACTGCGGCTAGTCTGCAATTCTGACGTCGGATCGGAGGGCGGGATGGACCAGCGGGATCGGGACGGGCTTCGCCGAGAGCGCGTGGTGAAGAACGAGCACGCGTTTCGCGACTACAACGATCGCAGGGTCGCTGTGGAGGAACACGCGATCATCGCCGCGCCGGCACCGTGGGTCTGTGGGTGCGGCGATTCCGACTGCATTCGGGCGCTGCAGGCCAGCGTCGACGAGTTCGAGACCGCCCACAGCGCTCCCGATAGGTTCATCGTCGTTCCCGGCCATGTCTACTCCGACGTCGAACGAGTAGTGGAGAAGTACGACCGCTACTGGGTGGTTGAGAAATTCGAAGGCGAAATGCACCGAGTCGCCGGCTAACCCCAAGCTGCAGCGGACGGTGACGCGAGCCCCGTCCACACCACGACTCGCCGATGCGCCGACTCGCCCGGCGACGTTTAGAACCGGAGGTTGTGGTGAACCTAACCACCATGCCGGGCAGCAGACGAGTGGCGCATACCACGAGTGCGGTGGCACGAATGTACGCGGCGACGATTGTGAAGCTGCGTTTTTTCGTGATCGTCGCGTGGGCGGTGGCGGCGGTGTTGGCCGCAACCCACCTTCCGTCGTTTGGATCGGCGAATGGGCCGATGGTGCAGCTGATCCCAACGCGATTCTCCGGCGCTGCGGGCGTTGGCGAGGTCGGTGCGATTATTCCGGATACCAGCTGGCTCGGAGTTTGCCGTCGTCCAGCACGACCCCAACGGACTCTCGCCCCCGGCGCAGGCGAGCATCATCCGCCAAGCGGTGCGAGCCGACCGAGGCCCTCACGGCGGCTCGACTCAGATTTGCACTACCGATACTCAACACCGCAAAACTGTTCCCGTCCTCACGCCAGTCGAACACGACAGCCGTCACCTTCCTGTACTTCGATCAGGCGCTCTCGGCGGCGACCCAGAACGACTTGGCAAACGCTTACGCTCGCAGGGCGGCGAGCGAGTCTGGAAGCGTTGTGGGAGTGACAGGCGCGATTCCCGGCCAGCTTCGCGCAAGGCACGTTGATTGACCAAAACCTCAGTCGGGTGGAACTCGCAACCCTCGCGCTGATCGCAGTCATCATCCTTATGGCGTATCGCTCCATCGGGTCGCCGTTGGTGGCACTGGCGGGCATCGCGGTCGGCTTCCCGGTCACGGTCTGGGGCACTGGGCCAGCTCAACGACCGGTACGGGCGTCGGTCGTAGCGCAGGAGCTCGACCCGGTGGTGGTCGCGCTGCTGCTCGGAATCCTCACCGACTACACGATCTTCTTCCTTTCAGGTGTGCGCGGACGACTCTCCAGGGGGGATGACCGGCTCACGGCGACGCGCACCACCACCGCCGAGTTCACGCCGATCATCGTGACGAGCGCGGTAATTCTCGGGTGCGGGCTGCTTGCGCTGCTTGTCTCGACGCTCGGCTTTTTCCGCGATCTCGGTCCGGCGCTCGCGCTCACCGTTGGGGTTGGCCTGGTGGTCGCGATCACGCTCATCCCGGCGCTCATGGCGACATTCGGGGGCCTGGTGTACTGGCCGCGCGGGGCCCGGTCGCAGACGCTCGGAGCACTGGCGACCCCCGCCGGGCGAGCCGGTCGCCTGCTGTCTCGGCGCTGGATCGCGTTCCCCGACGGCCGTGGTCTGCCTCGCGGTCCTCGGGGTCGCAGCGTGGCAGCTGCAGGCGCTGCAGCTTGGCTTCGGACAGATCGGTGACCTCCCCGCGGAATCCGCAGCCGAAAGTCGGCCGCACAGGCAGCCGCCCGCGGATTCGCACCCGGCATCTTGGAACCGACATCGGTCATCGTTCAGCACCGGGAGTTGCCTCAAAAGATCGCAGCGGGCTGGAACGGATGCAGCGGCTGATCGGCGACCAGCCCGGTGTCGCAGCCACGATCGGCCCTCGCGAGCAGCCAACAGCGGCCAGCCTCGGTGTCTTCTACGCGCCCAGCGCCGATGCAGCCCGGATCGTTGTGATCTTCAAGCACGACCCGTTGGGCGCGAGTGGAATCGAGGATCTCAACAACCTGCAGATCCGCGATGCCCGAAATCGCAGGCCAGGCTGGCCTGACAGGCGCGCAGATCAGTTACGCGGGTGATACCGCACTCGCGGCCGACACCGTCTCAGACATCCACCGGAACATGGGGCGGGTGGCTGCGGTGGTGCTGGTCGTCAATCTCTCTGCTGCTGATTGTGTTTCTGCGCAGCCTGACGGCGCCCCTGTTCTTGCTCGGCTCGAGCGCGTTCGCGGTGGCGGCGTCACTGGGCGTAACCACGTGGGTGTTTCAGTCGTGGCTCGGCTACGGGCAGCTCACCTACTTCGTCCCGTTCGTGGTCTCGGTGCTCCTGATCTCGCTGGGATCGGACTACAACATCTTCGTGGTGGGCCGGATCTGGCAGGAGGCGAGCCTGCGGCCGCTGCGCGAGGCCGTGGCGATCGCCGCGCCCGAGGCTCGCGGGCGATCAGCGCGGCGGGCATCACGCTCGCAGGCAGCTTCGCGATCATCGCGATCATCCCCGTGCGCTCGTTTCGCGAGATCGCCTTCGCGATGGTGACCGGAATCCTGATCGAGACGTTCGTCGTACGATCGCTGCTGGCACCCGTCGCTGATCACGACTGTTCGGATACGCGAGCGGCTGGCCCGGGCACCGTCTCCACGCAGGCATTGACGCACCGATCGATCCGGTCGGCAGCGACTGACCCCCCGTCACCCAAGAAACGTGAAAGCGATCGCCCGAGTCGCCGTACAGTCCAGCTGAGTCAGGGTCGGGGTGGCCGCACCTGCCCCACCACCGATCAAGAGAGAGCAACTCCGGTGCTGCCGTCCCGCAGAAGCAGACTGGAGATCCGCTACCGCGTCGCACCCAACCGCCGCGAGCAATCCAAGATTCGGAGGCAGCTGACGGCGACTCGACACGATCGCGGCTGAGATGGGCCGACGTTCGTGGACGAAGCCAAGCAGCGCCGGCGACGAGCCGGGCGCGAGCGTGACTAACTCAATCCATCCGAGCCCGCCAAGCGACGCCAGCGGTACGGCGTGGTGGTGGAAACCTTGAGCAAGCCGGATCGCTCGAGGATGGGGCGTGAGTATTCGGTGGAGTCGCTGTGGATGAGGGTCTTGCCCGCCGCTAGGGCCGACCGGGCCCGGGCGGCGGTGAGTGCTCTGTAGATCCCTCGGCCGCGCCACGCTTCCAACGTGGCTCCGCCCCAGATTCCGGCAAAGTCCGTGCCCGCGACCGGTTCGAGGCGTCCCGCGCCCACAATCTGCCCCTCGGCCTCGGCGCCCCAGAGTTCCATCCCGTCATCGAGCGCCAAGCGACGCAGAAGCCCCCCGGCCGACTCGTCCGAGACCGTGCCGTCGAACACCATGTCCTGCATAGCGGCCACGGCCCGAACGTCGTCTTCTCTCATGACTCGACGCAAAGTGACACCGGCGGGCGGGCTGGCGTCGACGTCGAGCAACTGGGCGCGTCCGATCATGATCGCCTCCGGTTCTTGAGGCTCGAATCCATTCTGGAGCTAGCGCCTCATGGAGTCCGGGGGCGCGATCGTGACCGCGGGTCTTCCACTCGACCTGGGTGATCCCGGGATCGTCACGATAGTGATCGAGGGCTTGTGTCACGAGCTGCGCGACAGGCGCGGCCTCGGTGCCGTCGAGGTGTGGATAGGTCACGAACCCTCGACCCCCATCGAACCTGACCATACGAAGCGGTCCGAGCCGGGTCACCGCGATGGCGCTCGGGGTTTCTGCGTCGGTGCGCAGCTGGCGGTCATAGGCCACGAGAAAGTCTTCAGCGTTCGTGATGAGACCTTAGCTGTGGCTCGTTTTGACAGTGGGCAGCAGCTGTGTATAAGATCGGTCAACCACCCCATTAGATGAGACTAACTACCACCTAGTGAGAATCCTGTGTTGACCATCTGGACCCCGGCCGTCACGTGAGTCCCGACCGAGGGCTTCGCTGTGCGATTGACACCGGTGGGACATTCACCGATCTTGCAGTCGCAGATCCGAGCGGCGCCGTTCGGTTGTACAAGCACCCGACGACGGTGGGAGATCCCACGACAGGGATTCTGGGGGTGCTGCAGCTCGCCGCCGACGCGGAAGGCACCCCCCTCCGGGACTTCCTCGCAGGCGTCGACGTGCTGCTGCATGGCACCACTCGATCAACCAATGCGATCCTGACCGGAACCACCGCCCGCACGGCGCTGATCTGCACCAAAGGCCACCCAGACACGCTCGCGATGCGAGAAGGCGGTCGTCCCGATCCCTTCGACTGGAGCTATGACTATCCCGATCCGTACATTCCCCGATCCCTGACCTTCGAGATCCCCGAGCGGATCGGGGCGGAGGGTCAAGTTCGACGGCCGCTGGATGAGGCGGCCGTCGTCGAGGTGCTGCAGGCGCTTCGCTCCGCCGACGTGGAGGCGGTGGCGGTTTGCCTGCTCTGGTCGATCGCGAATCCCGAGCACGAGGCGCGGGTCGGAGAGCTGCTCGACATCCACCTGCCAGATGTTCCCTATACCCTCTCGCACCAGCTCAACCCGGTCTTGCGCGAGTACCGCCGCGCGTCTTCGACCGCGATCGATGCGTCGCTGAAGCCACTGATGACCCGGTATCTCGCAGATCTGGAGAGCCGGCTGCGCGAGGCCGGTTTTGAAGGCCGATTGCTGCTTGTCTCGGCCGCGAGCGGGTTGATCGACGCCCGCGACATGGCGGCCGCCCCGATTCTCTCGATCAACTCGGGCCCGGCCGCGGCTCCGGTCGCCGCGCGATATTTCGCACTCCGTGATCTGCAGGCTGATTCGGTGATCGTTGCGGATACAGGCGGTACCAGCTACGACGTCGCGCTGGTCCGGCGGGGTGAGATCCCGATGACACGAGAGACGTGGCTGGGACCGAAGTTCATCGGCCATATCACCGGCTTTCCGGCCGTCGACATTCGCAGCATCGGTGCCGGCGGCGGGAGCATCGCCTCTGTTGACGCCGGCGGTCTGCTGCACGTCGGGCCGGCGAGTGCCGGCGCCGACCCTGGCCCGGCGGCATACGGCAGGGGTGGCACGTCTCCGACAGTCACCGACGCCGCGATCGTGCTGGGCTACGTCGATCCCAACCACTTCCTGGGTGGCGCGATGCCCTTGGACGCCTCCGCCGCCGCCGCGGCCATCGAGCAGCAGGTGGCGGATCCGCTTGGCGTGACGAGCCAGGAAGCGGCGGCGGCGATCGTGGCGCTGGCAACTGAGCAGATGGTGCAGGCGATCGACATGATCACCGTGGCGCAGGGAGTGGATCCGCGAGCTGCCGTTCTGGTCGGCGGGGGTGGTGCCGCCGGCTTGAATGCAGTCTCGATTGCGCGACGACTGGGCATCCAACGCGTCATCATCCCGGACGCGGGTGCCACGATGAGTGCCGTTGGGGCGCTGCTCTTGGAGATGGCGGCCGAGTTTTCCGCGCCGCCGCTGTTCCTCAAGTCAGACGACTTTGACTTTGCGGCCGCCAAGCGCGCGTTCTCCGAGCTCACCAAGCGTTGTGAGCAGTTCGTGCAGGAGGCTGGTGGTAACCCCCGGGAGGCGACGCTCGAGTTCACGGCGGAGGCCAGGTACGCCCGGCAGGTGTGGGAGATCGACGTTCCGCTCGCCGGAAACGCGCTTGACTCCGAGGCCGCCATTGCCGACTTCGTTGCGGCATTTCATGAGCGCCATGAGCAGATCTTCGCGGTGCGCGACGGGCGCTCACCGATCCACCTGATTGGACTCCGCGCCCGCGTCAGCAGCCCGGCGGCGGGCGATCATCCGCTCGGGTCGGTGGTCGGCGGTGGATCGGAGGAGGCCGATGGCTTCCGCGACCTCTACTTCGCAGATCACGGCGTCGTCACGGGAACGGTGGAGTCGCTCGAGCGGCTCGTTCCGGGCGCAAGCACCGTCGAGGGTCCCGCTGTGATCGAGGCACCGTTTACGACCATCGTTCTTGATCCCGGCGCAACCGCCGAGCGCCTCGCCGGGGGCAACCTCCTGATCACAGTGCGAGCGTCAACGGACGAAAGGCTTGGCGATGAGCGAACAACCGGGGTCACCCATGGATAGCCGCTGCGCGGAGCCGAAACTCTGAGGTCGACCCGCTCACGATGGCGGTGATGACCGCGCGGCTGCAAGGCATCGTCCGCAAGATGAACGACACGCTCTTTCGGACGGCATGGTCGGCCGCGCTGAATACCGCCAAGGACTGCTCATGCTGTGTCGTCTCGCGAACCGACGAGGTGCTGGTCAGCGCCGAGAGCCTGCCGGTGCACGTGATGAGCGGGCCGGACATGGCCGCGAAGTACCTGCGGCAGTACCACCCCTCCCCGCGCCGGGGAGACGCATATGTGCATAACTCGCCGTACCACGGCAACGGCCACACTGCCGACAACTCGATCCTGATTCCGGTGCTCGACGATGAGGGAGTCCACCAGTTGACCGTGGTGGTGAAGGCTCACCTCGCCGACATTGGCAACTCCGAACCGACCACGCTCTGGGCCACCTGCCGGGATGTCTATCAAGAGGGATCGGTGATCTTCAACTGCACCAAGATCCAGGAGAACTACGAAGACGTCCAAGACGTGATCCGGATGTGCGAGCTCCGCATCCGCGTTCCGGAGACGTTCTACGGCGACTACCTGGCGATGCTGGGAGCTGCCCGGATCGGTGAGCGAGAGCTGCTGAGCCTCGCAAACGAGATCGGATGGGAGGGGTTCCACAGCTACAGCGAAGCCTGGTTCGACTACAGCGAGCGCCAAATGGTCAGCGCGATCGGCCAGATGCCGAATGGGCACGCCGAAGTCGCCACGATGCTTGATCCGCTCCCGGTCCCCGGTGGTGAAGACGGTGTCCCGGTGCGGGCATCGGTGGACATCGACCGCGAAGGCGGGACGATTCGTGTTGACCTGCGCGACAATCCCGACTGCCTCCAGGCAGGCATCAACCTCACAGAGGCAACCGCCAGGTCTGCCGCCTACGTCGGGGTATTCAACAGCCTTCCGTTCGTCGTCCCCCAGAACGGAGGATCCTTCCGCCGGCTGGAGGTGCTCCTGCGGGAAAACTGCGTCGCGGGCATCCCCCGGCATCCCGCCAGCTGCTCCGCGGCCACGTTCGGCATCGCCTGCCGCGTCTCAAACAGTGTTCAGCGCGCCATCGCAAGTCTCGGGGAAGGCTTCGGCATGGCGGACTGCGCCAGCGAGTGCCCCGCGTCGACCGCCGGGATTTCTGGGAGCGATCCGCGGCGGGGAGGCGCCGGCTTCGTGAATCTCACGCTGCTCGGAATCACCGGCGGGGCCGCCACCGCCCGCACCGACGGTTGGCTTACTTCAGGGACGGTCGGCTGCGGCGGCCTGATGATGCGCGACAGCATCGAGGTGGACGAGCTGATCTATCCCCTGATCATCTGGTGTGATCGCATCGTGGCTGATGGCGGTGGCCCCGGGAGGCACCGTGGCGCACCCGGCGTGTTTGTCGAATACGGCCCGGTCGATACTCGGATGGAAGCCCTGTGGTCGTCGGACGGCGAGGTCAATCCCGCCCGGGGCGCACGTGGCGGCTTCCCCGGCGCGAGCGCGTGCCAGTTCCTCCGAAAGGGCGACGGGACGCTGGAGCCGCTGCCGGCCTGGGGAGGGGCGAAGCTGGCAGACGGGGAAACGGTCGTTTCGTTCTCCAACGGTGGCGGCGGATACGGACCACCGTGGGAACGCGACCCAGAGCGGGTTCGCAAAGACGTCAGTGAGAAGTGGGTGAGTGTCGAAGCCGCCGAAGAGATCTACGGCGTCGTTCTCGGCGAGCACGGAGTCGATCAGCCACGCACGGACGCCCTCCGCCGGCAACTTCGCTCGGAAGCCGGCGAAGCGCCCCCGCGACTGAGCATCGAAGCCGAAGTCGAGCGGCTGATCAACGACGATGTTCGACCAATCGTGGCGGCGCAGTAGCTCAGGTCGGGCGAACGCGCGGATCCAGGTAGGCATAGGCGATGTCGACCATCGCGTTTGCGATCACGATGAAGAAGGCGCCGTACACCACGGTTGCCATGATCACCGGCAGATCGAGCGACCCCAGCGACTGATAGGTGAGATAGCCCACGCCGTGCAGTCCGAACACGACCTCGGTCAGCAGCGCGCCTCCGGCGACGAGTGCGCCGAAGTCGAGGCCGAACAGGCTGAGGAAGGTGATCATCGAGTTACGCAGCGTGTGGCGGATCAGCACGCGGTGCTCGCTGAGCCCCTTTGCCCGGGCCGTGCGGATGAAGTCTTCGCCGTCGGTTTCGATCAGGTTGGCGCGCAGCACGCGCGCGTACAGGCCGATGTAGGCAATCGACAGCGTGATCCACGGGATCACCATTACCTTGAACCAGCCGAACGGACTCGAAGTGATCGGGATGTAGCCAAGCGGCGGCACCCACGAGAACAGAAAGGTGTCGTGATAGCGGCTCTGGGTGACCAGGTTCGCCACCTCGGCTAACCAGAATACGGGTATCGATATGCCGATCAGGGCCAGCACCATCAGGAACGGATCCCAGATCGTCCCTCGTTTCACTGCAGCCAGCAGCCCCATCGCGATCGCCACCAAAAACCAGATCACGGCGGCGCCGAAGACGAGTGAGATCGTGATCGGAGCCGCGGAGATGATCTCCGGCACCACCATCTGACCCTGGTTGGAGTACGACACCAGGTCGCGGCTCACGAACAGCTTGTCCATCATGATCGCGTAGCGAATCGGCAGCGGACGGTCGAGGTCGAACTGTTTGCGTATCAGGGCGATCGACTCGGGACTCGGGTTGCGACCGGCCAGCTGGCGGGCGGGGTCGACGCCGGGCGTGGCGAAGAAGATCAGGAACACGAACACGCTGATCGCAAACAGCACCGCCACCATCCCGATCAGCCGGCGCACGATGAACGCAAGCATGCGCCTACTCCCCGCCGACTCGGTAGCTGGCTTTGGGATCGAGTGCGTCCCGCACCCCGTCGCCGAACATGTTCAGCGAGAGCACGGTCAGGATGATCATCAATCCGGGGGCGATGGCAACCCAGGGACGCGTGTACAGCAGCTGCTGGCCGTCGTCGATGATCGTGCCCCAGCTGGCATTGGGGGCCTGCACACCGATGGAGAGAAACGACAGCCCGGCCTCGACCAGGATCGTGGTGGCGACCATCAGCGGGAGTAGCACGATCACCACCGGTGCGACGTTCGGCAGAATCTCGTTGAACACCAGCCTGCGGTTGCTGGCGCCCTGAGCTTCGGCCGCCTGCACAAAGTCCTTCTCTCTCAGAGACAGCACCGTGCCCCGCACCGGCCGGTAGACGTAGGGGATGAAGATCACCGCGATGATCATCGTCGGCAGCCACAGGCTGTTGGCGTTGACATGCAGCGGTCCGACCTTGAGGCCGTTGGGTGCTGTCAAAAGCACGGTCGAGACCGAGATCGCAAACAGCAGCACCGGAAACGCCCAGACAACGTCCATCGTCCGGGACAAGACAGAGTCCGAGAACCCGGCGTAGAAGCCTGCGATCAGCGCCAGCACCGCGGCGATCAGGGAGCAGATGACCGCCGATCCGATGCCGATGATCAGCGAGTTGCGCCCGCCGTAGAGGAGCCGCGCCGCCACATCGCGACCCTGGCTGTCGGCACCGAGGAAGTAGTGGTGCACGTCCCACGTCGGGCCGATCGGCGTCTCACCCAGGCCCAGCACACCCTGTCCCTGCTGTAGCAGCGGAACCCGTTTGCCGTTGACGATGGTGGTGCCGTTGAGGTTGTTGACGAACGGGTCGGTGTGGGCGATGTGGTGGGCGTAGTACGGCGCCGCCAGACTCGTGAGCACAATCACGATGAACAGCGCGAGGCCGACCACCCCCACCCGGTTTCGCCGGAAACGGAGCCACGCGAGGGCCCAGGGACTGCGCCCGGCGACCTCGGGATTCAGATCGTCGGCGTCGACACCGGCTGACGGTTCTAAGGCGAACTCAGCCATATGTTCAGCCTACCATCGGTGAGGGGGGCGGTTCTGTACCGTCCCCCTCACCGACGATCGTTACTGCTGCAGCCAGGCCTGGTCGACGAGGCTGTACCACTGCGTGCTCCACTGGTAGTCCTGTACCCGCTTGGAGACGAAGTTGATCTGCTTGGGGTTGAACAACTCCACCCACGGTGCCAGATCGGTCACGTCGTGATCGACTGTCGCCCACTGTTTGTTGGCGGCATCCGGGTCGGTGATGCCAGTGGTCGCGGCCTGGTCCATCTTGGCCTGGATCGTCTGGTCACAGAACTCGGAGATGTTCGGGCTGGCATCGCTGTTCGGCCGGTAGTTGCTGCATCCGAGCAGAACATTGAGGAAGTCCGATGCCGCCGGGTAGTCCTGGAACCACTGCGAGTACCCGATCTGGATCTTGTTGCTCGAGTTCTGGATGTACGGATACTGCGGACCGGCGCCGAGCAGCTTGGCGGTCGCCTTGTACCCAATCGCGTTGAGGTCGTTCACGAGCTGCAAGGTGAGGCTCTTGCCCACCGTGTCGGTCGTGCCGACCACGGCGACGCTCGCACCCGCCGTTCCGGACTGCTGCACCAGCTGCTTTGCCTTGGCGATGTCCGGCGCCGTCCACGGTCCCGCTCCGTTGGGGGCAGGATTCGCGGTGTAGGGGCAGTACTGCTCGTAGCCGGGGAAGCCCGGAGGGAGCACCTGACAGCTGGCGGTCGCCAGTGACGGGCCACCGTAGATCTTCACCATCGCCTGGCGGTCGACAGCGTAGTTGACGGCCTGCCGGGCGAGCTTATTGTCGAACGGTGGAACGCGGACGTTGATTGCCATGTAGTAGTCGGCGGTCAACTGGTTGACGTGCGCCTGCGAGGCGTACTTGGTGTCGATCTCATTCAGGCGGTCGGCCGGAATCCCGTCCTGATCGAACACCATGTCGGCGTCGCCGTTCTCGACCGCGGTGACCTCGTCTTCGACACTGAGGCCGAACTTCTCGACGATCTGCTCAGGATTGCCCTCGGGCTGTGCATCTGCAGACCACAGCTTGAAATGCGGGTTGCGAACCAGCACGGCTTCCTTGTTCGGATCGTAGGACTTCCACATGTACGGGCCCGTTCCCGGAGGCACGTTGTTGCCGGTCAGCTTGAGGCTGGTGTTCCCCGGCACGGCAAACGCGAACGGGAGCGACAGCTTGTACAGGAACTCTGGATCGGCCGCCACCAGGTGGAAGGTGACGGTGCCGGTGCTGTCGTCGGCGACAACTCCCTTTGAGAGATCGCATGTCTTGGGGTTCTTCGCACACGCGTCGGCTCCCACCAGGCCGGTGTAGAAGCTGGTCGGTCCGGGGACCGTGAACTGTCGCTTCATCACGGTCACGAAGTCACTCGCCTTGAGCGGAGTGCCGTCCGAGTACGTGATTCCCTTGCGCACCGTGAAGGTGTAGGTCTTGCCACCGTCGGTGGGCTTGGGGATGGCAGTCGCAAGATCGGGCACAAGCTCATTGCCCTGTGGCCCGCTGACGCGCTTGAAGCCCACCAGGCCGTCGTGCGTATCGATCAACAGCTGCCATTCCTGCAAGGTGTAGTTCTGAGCTGGATCGGCCACGCCCCAGTTCGAGTTGGCAAGGATGGTGAACGTCCCGCCTTTGTGGGCGCCGCCGGCACTGCCGGACGATGCCGGAGCCGAACTGCTGTTGTCGCTACTGCTACCGCCGCAGCCGGCGGCGGCTGCCAATCCGATCACCAACACCGCCATAACGGCGACCCGCTTCATAAGGACCTGCATGCTCTCTCCTCGATACAGGGAAACCCAGACGTCTGGTTAGACGCGTCTCGGTGTCCGTTGTTAGCCGCTCGTTGGCGAAGATACATTGGCGCGCTGCTCGATGCCGGAAAGAAAGCCGCTCAGGAGGTTCCGATAGGCATCCGGCTCCTCCACATGCGCCATGTGCGAACTCTGCTCGAACACGACCCATTCGGCGTCGGGGATGCCCCGGGCGACGGTGCCCGCGATCTCGGCGGTGGCCTCGTCGTGGCGTCCAGAGGTGACCAGCGTGGGCACCGCGATCTCGCCCAGCCGCCCACGGATATCCCAGTTCTTGAGCGTACCGACCACGTGGAACTCGCTGGGCCCGTTCATCGTCATGTAGACCTGGTTTGGCATCTGCCCCATCGACCGAAGCACGTAGTCGGGCCACTGCTCGAGCCGGCACAGGTGGCGGTGGTAGAACACGTCGCAGGCCGCCTCGTACTCGGGATCGTCTGTTGTGCCGGCCGCTTCGTGCTGCAAGAGCGTCTGCTGCACGTCGGGGGGCAACAGGTCGCGCAGCCGGTTTGCCTCATCCACCCACTGGATCATGCTGGCGGGGGAGCTGGCAATGATCAGGCTCTCCAGGCCGTCCGGCTTCGTCAGCGCGTACTCCATCGCCAGCATGCCGCCCCACGACGAGCCGAACAGGTGGATGCGGTCAAGGCCGAGCGCAGCGCGGACGGTGTTGAGCTCGTCGATGAACAGCTCGACCGTCCACATCGACGGGTCGTCGGGGTGGTCGGAGCGGCCACATCCCAGCTGGTCGTACTGGATCACCCGGCGGCCGGTGTCGGCCAGCTCTTGCAGCGGCTCGAGGTAGTCGTGCGAGCCTCCAGGGCCGCCGTGCAGGGTGATCAGGGGGAACTGGCCGGGCCTCTCGCCCTCTCCCGCCACGACGTACCAGGTGTTGTGTCCGCGAAACGCGACTGTGCCTTCGTGTCTCGGTAGCGTGCGACTCATCCGTGACCTCCCAATGTGGACCGCCGGTGTGAGGCGACTGTACCGACTTTGGGACGCACACTGGGCGAAGCACTAGAGGTTCAGCGAGAGGCTGGTGACCGCGTCCCACAGACGCTGCATCAGAAGCGCCGAGCGCGAGATCGGCTGGGCCGCGGCGAGAGACGCCTGCGGCTCGTGATATGTGGCTGTCATTTGCATGTCTGCAGCTTGGCCGACACGGGCGCGGGCGGCAGTGCGGAGAGCCTGTGTCTGTGGTGCGGATACCCGCACCACAGACGGCGAGTGAGTGGGGCTAGACACCTGCCACGCCCGCCGGCCCGTCGCTCCTGCTGTGGGCGTTCTCGCCGCTGGGGGTGAGCCGCTGCATCACCAGCGCAGCGGCGATCAGCGCCAGCCCGGTGACGATGAACGAGGCCGCGCGGGAGGTCGAGGTCAGGAAGCTGAGGTCGTACAGAAACAGCTTGAACGGCGTCGCGAACAGCAGCACCACGCCGGCGCTGCGAAGCGTGCGCGAGCCGCGGCGGAGCCCGAAGTAGAGCAGCGCCAGGCCGGTCAGGCCCCAGCAGATCGAGACGGCCACGTGCCCGTCCTGGAAGCGGCTGTGAATCATTTGCGGATCGCTCCCGACCGTCAGCTCGGCGATCCCCAGAATCGCGGCCGAGACTGTCCACAGCGTCACCGCCGCAGCTGTGGCGACCAGCCACACCGTGGGAATGCCGAACGGACGCACCGACGGATCCATCGAGCGCGAGATCCGGACTGCGAGCCACGCTGCCAGCACGATTGCGACCAGCGGGGCGATCCCGGCGGCGGGATGCGGGTTGGCGGTAAACAGCCTGATCGGCGTTTCATACGCCATCACACCGATGGCGATCAGCCCAGCGACCAGCCCCATGGAGAGCTCGATGGTCAGCCGCAGGTCGAGGAAGCGCTCGACCAACCTGGGGCGAACCAGGACGGCCAGCTCGATCGCGACCACGATCAGCGCCCAGGCGGTGGCTGCCCACGCTCCCGGCAGCAGACTCGCTGCCAGCACCGCCAACAGCCCCACCACCGGCAGCATCGCCCAGGTGCGCATCACCCGGTCGCGGACGCCGAACGCGGTGATCGCCGTCGCGATGGTCAGACAGACGGTGACGAGCACGCCCTCGCGGCGGCCGTGCTCCACCAGCTGCAGTCCCAGGTGGTCATACCCCGCGGCGACGCAGCCGGCGAGCGCGAGCAGGCTCGCCGCGGCGATCAGCGGCTCGGTGTATCCCAGCACCCGTCGTAGCCGCGCGTCGTAGGTGGTCAGCGACACCAATCCGGCCAGTACCGCCCAGGCGATCAGGACCTCGTCACCGGACAGCACGAAGACCGCGCCGTAGGCCGCGATCGACAGCGGCACCCAGATCGACCAGCATCGCCACGACCACAGGCTGCGCAGCGTGACGGCCGTCCACACCAAGGACGCCGCCAGCAGAATCCCGATTGCCGCTGCTCCATCCTGGAACCCCCAGCGGCCGATATGACCGAGCACCTCGGGCCGGGCAACGACCCCAGCTGCGCTCGCCGCCAACACCAGGTACACGGTCGAGGCTGCGTACAGCCGCACACCTCGGAGATACACATCCCGGAGAACGCCGGTTGCCCGACCCGAGCGTGCGGCGACCAGTTCCGAGACGATCGCAAGCGCGGCGGCCTCCCCGCCCCACGCCAGCACCAGCGCCGGCCCGTGCAGCATCAGGCCAAACCCGGTCGCGCAGGCGGCCAGGGCGTATCCGCCGAGTAGATCGGTGAGATCGGGATGACTTCGGCTCAAGAGCCGCGGCACGCATGCCCCAGCGCCGAGCACGGCGGCGACGGCCAGTAGCAGCCAGCCCGCCTCGTCGCCTCCCATCAACTGGTGGCCGTGGCCCAGTTGGTACGCGGTGACGCCAAGCGCCCCGGCGACGGAAGAGGCGAGGCCACCCGTCACCAGGTCGAGACTCCGCGGAGCCTTGCCGGCCAGCCCGAACTGGTACATCTCCACCGCCCACACGATGCCGAGCGAGACCGCTGCCACGGTCCACAGACCGGCTTGGGGCGGTACCTGGCCGAGCATCACGTAGGCAAGCGGCGCAGCCACGATCCAGGTTGCCACCGCCATCCGCCGCCAACCGCACCTGGCCAGCAGCACCGGCGCGGTGGCGGCCATGATCGCGGCGAACATGACACCCGCCGGGGTGACGCGGCCGGTCACCAGCAGCGGCGCCAGCATGGCCGCCGACACTCCGAATCCAGCCAACTCCTCGCCGTCGATCACCAGCGCCACTGCGATCGCCAAAAGGGCGATCCCCGCCGCACCGGCGAGGGCCTGGGGCTGGCTGAGGTCGTGGTAGACGATGGTCGCGGCGGCCAGGGTCGCGTAGAGGCCTGCGATGCCGGCTGCCCCAGCGGCCAGCACTGCCTCGAGCTTGCCGTGACGACGGTGCAGCCACAGCGACGCTGCGATCAGCCCTGAGGACACCAGCGTGCCGGCGGCCAGGCGCATCGTGGGGGTGATCCAGCCGCGGCTGGCGGCCAGCGCGAACAGGAACACCAATCCCAGCACCGTGATCCCGCCACCGGCCCAGGCCAGCACCTTTGTGGTCGACATCTCGGGAAGGGCCGGACGCCACGGTTCGCGGGCGTTGGCCTTCAACTGCTGGAGCAGCACCGGCGTTGCGGCCGGTGCCAGCGGGCGGGCCTTGACCTCGGAGCTTTGGGGACGCTGATACTGCACCGCGGGTGCAGCCTTTGAGCCGGCGCGGACTTCGGCGCGGAGCTGATTGATCTCGCGCTGAATCCGGTCGAGCTCTGCTGAGATGTGGGAAGTGTTCATGACCCCACCATCGCCCACTCCCCACGCGATGGCATCGGGGATTCCCCCGCGCTTCGGCGCGGGCTAGCGAGCCTTCCCCAGCGTCCCAGATAGAGCTGCACGACCTTGGGGTCGTCCAGCAGCTCCCGGCCGCTGCCGGTGTAGGCGTTCTTGCCCTGGTCGAGCACGTAGCCGCGGTCGCAGATCTCGAGGCAGCGGCGCGCGTTTTGCTCGACGATCACGATCGAGACGCCGGTCTCGCGGATGCTGTGCACGCGTTTGAACGCCTCGTCCTGAAACTTTGGGCGAAAGACCCGCGGAGGGCTCGTCCAAAAGCAGCACCCGCGGCTCCATCATCAGCGCCCGCGCCATCGCCACCATCTGGCGCTCGCCGCCCGAGAGTGATCCCGCGCGCTGGCCGCTGGCGGTCGGCGACCAGCGGGAACAGCTCGCCAATCGCCGCGATCCGGCGACGCACCTCCTTGGGCCGCAGGAACATCCCCATCCGCAGGTTGTCCTCCACCGACAGCGTCCCGAACACGTTGTGGGTCTGGGGCACGTAGCCGACGCCGCGCGCCACCAGCTGGTGGGCGGGAAGAGCGGTGATGTCGTCACCGGCCAGCGTGACCGAGCCGCCCCGCACCGGCACCAGCCCGAACATCGTCTTGACGAGCGTCGACTTGCCGGCGCCGTTTGGCCCGACGACGCCCACGATCTCGTTCTCGGCGAGCGTCAGGCTGCAGCCGTTGAGGATGTCGACGCCGGGGAGATAGCCGGCCACCAGCTCGTTGGCATCGAGCAGCAGCTCTGCGGCCTCAGGCATCGTCGCCCCCGTCGGGTTGATAGTCGGGGTCGTCGTGGGTGCTACCGAGATAGGCGTCGATCACGTCGGGGTTGGCACCGACCGCGGCCGGCGTGCCCTCGGCGATGACCTTACCGACGCCCATACACACCACCCAGTCGGAGATCCCCATCACCACGTCCATGTCGTGCTCGACGAACATGACGGTCACGCCCACTTCCTTCAAGCCCTTGATGTGGATCAAGCAGTGACTCGACCAACACCGGATTCACGCCCGCCATCGGCTCGTCGAGCAGAATCATCTCGGGCGAGGCCATCAACGCGCGGGCCATCTCGAGCAGCTTTCGCTGGCCGCCCGAAAGGCTGCCGGCATAGGCGTCGCGATGGTCGATCAGCTGAAACCGCTTGAGCAGTTCGAGCGCCTGGAGCTCGACGTTTCGCTCCTGCGAGCGCCACCTGCCGGGCAGCAACGCCGGCCCCAGCCGCTCGCCGATCTGGTTGGACGCGCCCAGCTTCATATTGTCGAGCACCGATAGCTTGGCCAGCGCCTTGGTCAGCTGGAAGGTGCGGATCATGCCTCGACGCGCGATCCGATGCGCGCGCCAGCCGTTGATCGCCGTGCCATCGAACGACCACGAGCCCGACTGGGGCCGGTCGAACCCCGAGAGCACGTTGAAGAAGGTCGACTTGCCGGCGCCGTTGGGCCCGATCAGCGCCGTGATCGCGCCCCGCTGCACCTCCAGCTTCTCGACGTCCACTGCGACCAGGCCGCCGAACTGACGGCGAACCCCCTCAGCCTTCAGCAGGGCGTCGGGCTTTGCCACCCCGGGCCGCGGGTCGAGCTCTGCCAGGGCGCTATCGGCCATCGATCAGGAGTTCCTCGCGTTTGCCGGTGATCCCCTGCGGTCTCCAGATCACCAGCGCGATCAAGCCCAACCCGACGAGCACATACCGAAACGTGAGCACCTCGTCGTTGGTGAGGATCGAGTTGGGTATCCAGCCGCTGGTGATCGCGTCGCTGAGGATTCCGGCGGTCAGCTGGAGCAGGAACCAGAAGACGACGGCGCCGACAATCGGCCCCCACACCGTGCCGGGGCCGCCGAGGATGACCACGGTGTACACGAAGAAGGTGAGCGCCGGCACGTAGTAGGTCGGGCCCACTGATTGCTGGCTCATCGCCAGCACCATCCCCGCAAGCGCCGCCATCACGCCGCCGAGCACGAGGCTCTGAAGCTTGTAGGCAAAGACGTTTTTGCCGAGGCTGCGAGCGGCGTCCTCGTCCTCGCGGATCGCCTTGATCACCCGGCCCCACGGGCTCTCGATCAGCCGGTAGACGATGGCGCTACAGATCGCCACGAGCGTCCACGTGACCGCGATCACCCACAGGTCAGACGACGAGAACGAGATCCGGCCCGGGCCGTACGTGCCGGTCGGGATGGGATTGATGTCGAAGAAGCTGCCGGCAAACTGCTGGATCCCAAACGGTCCACGGGTCAGTGAGTTCTCGCCGCCGGCGTTCACGATGATGCGCAGCGTCTCGCCCGCGGTGATGGTGACGATCGCCAGGTAGTCGGCCCTCAACCGCAGCGTGGGCAGGCCGAAGATCAAGCCCAGGATGACCGCGGCCAGCACGCCCACGATCACGCCTAACCACAGCGGGCCGCCCTGATCGACGGTGATGGCGGTGCCGTAGGCGCCCACCATGATGAACGCGACCAGGCCGAAGTTGAGCAGGCCGGTGAACCCGAACTGGAGGTTCAGCCCGACGGCGGCCAGCGCGAAGGCGGCGGCCTGGAGTCCGATCCCGGCGGCAATCGCATCCTGCAAGGCGTTGATCATCCGACTCGCTCCCTTCGTCCGAGAATCCCCTGGGGTCGCACCAGCAAAACGGCGATCAACACCACAAAGGCGACGGCGTTCTTCGCCTCGGGGTTGACCCAATAGGTCGAGACCTGGGTGACGATCCCGATCACGAGCGCTCCGAGCACGGCGCCGTAGACGGTGCCGATCCCGCCCAGCACCACGGCGGCGAAGAGCAGCAAGAGCATCTCGAGGCCCATGTCCCACTCGACCGCGGTGGCGATGCCGAGAAACACGCCGCCGGTCGCCGCCAGCGCCGCGCCTCCCATCCACGTGATCAGGATCACCCGCTCGACGCCGATGCCCGACGACGAGGCCAGATCGGGGTTATCGGAGACAGCTCGCAGCGCGGTGCCATAGCGGGTGCGCTGGAGCAGCAGCCCGACGGTGGCGAGGATCACGATTCCCAGCCCGATGATGATCCAGTCCTTGGGCGTGACCGTGAACGGCCCCGGACCGACCTGGGTCTGGATCACGTACTCGGGCGTACTGCAGCGGGTGGCCGCCGACCATGATCAGAAAGATGTTGGAGAGCACCAGGCTGAGCCCGATGGTCACCACGATCAGCGAGACGTTGCCGGTGCGCCGCCGTCGCAGCGGTCGAAAGAGGCCCGAGCTCGAGCGAGAAGCCCAGGGCCGCGCCGGCCGCTACGGCGAGGATCCCGGCGAGCACCAGCGGCAGTCCCGGACCGGGTCCCCAGGTCGAAAGCCACCACGCCGCCAGACCTCCGAACGTGACCAGTTCGCCCTGGGCGAAGTTGACCAGGCCGGTGACCCCGAAGATCAGTGACAGCCCCACAGCTCCCATCGCGATGATCAGCCCCGAGCTCGATACCGTCAAGCGTCAGGCCCGCGAGCTGGTCAAAAGCCGAGGTGTGCGGCGTCGTGTGTCCGGCCTGGGACGGCGGCACCAGCGGGAAGATCACAAACGTGCGGGGCGCCTGCCGAGAACCTCGACGTCTGGCAGCGTCGAGCCGCCGATATTGCGGAGGGTCAGGCCCTTCGGAATGGTCGCCGTATCGATCGTGACCGCGTACTTTCCCGGCCCGGGAACAGGTATGAGCCACTTGCCCGTCTTGTCCGAGGCGGCCTTTCCTATCACCTTGGCGCCCTGCTTGACCGTGAACTTGACGCCCGGCGATGGGCTTCTGCTGGGGGGTCTTGACGAACCCGCCGATCCCTTCGCCGGAGGCAAATACTGGTGCCACGGCAGTGAGCGAGATCACACCCATCGCCAACAGGATTAGGGACAGTCGCTTTACCATGTATTCACAAGAGGTCGAAAGCAGCATATGCTAATCGCCGATCCTTTTCCCGACCGGAGGTGAGGAGATGTTTCCAGCCAGGGCACGGCATGTTTTCGGGGTGATCGCAATCTGCGCGATCACTTTCGCCGCGACCGCCTGCGGTTCGAGCTCGAGCTCGAGCTCCAGTACATCATCGTCAAGCGCTACTTCAACTGGTTCTACAGCAACAGCCCTCAAACTCGGCGTGCTGCTCCCGCACACCGGCACGCTCGCGTTCCTCGAGCCGCCGATGGGCGATAGCGTGACACTCGCGCTGAAGGACATCAACGCGGCCGGCGGAGTCAACGGCAAGCCGGTGACCCAGGTCGGTGCCGACGAAGGCACCGCCCAGCCAAGCATCGTGACCCAGGCCACGAACACGCTTCTTCAGGACAAGGTCAACGCCATCATCGGCGCTGCCGCCACCGGCGACACGCTTTCGGTGATCGACAAGATCACGACCGCACCAGTGGTGGAGTGCTCGCCGTCCAACACCGGCGCGATTCTGACCAACTACGCCAGACCATGGCTACTACTTCCGCACGGCTCCGCCGGACGGACTGCAGTCCAAGGCGCTCGCCAACGTGATCCTGGCAGCCGGCCATTCCAACGTCGAACTCGTTGGACAGGCCACCGACTACGGCAAGGGATTCCTGAGCGGCCTCAAGTCGGCGCTCTCGAGCTCCGGTGCCACGGTCGCCGGTGAGGTCACCTACGACCCCGACCGCAACCACGTTCACGGCGGAGGCCTCGAAGATCAAGGCCGCTCAGCCTGACGCCGTTGTGATCATCGGCTACGAGGAGACCGGCACGGTCATCAAGGACATGATCCAGGACGACTTCGGCCCCAAGCAGGTGCCGATCTACGTCGCCGACGGTGCCCAGTCGAGCACGCTTTGGAAGTCGGTCGACCCACAAGAATCCGGCCGTTCTGGTCGGTGTCGGCGGTACCGCTCCTTCGGCAGCACCGGGCGAACGGCACCAAGTCGTTCTCGGCTCAGTTCAAGGCGGCGTACCCGAGCGTGGACGCGATCTACTCCGCCCAGGCGTTTGACTGCACCAACATCATCGCCCTGGCGGCCGAAGAGGCCAAGTCCAACCACCCCAGTCGACTTCGTCAAGCATATGGACGACGTCACCATCGGCGGCACGACCTGCACGACGTATGCCGATTGCAAGAAGCTGATCGACGCAGGCACCGACATCAACTACGACGGCGCCTCCGGCCCGCTGGACTTCACCAGCGTCGGCGAGCCGTCGGTAGGTACCTACGACGTGTGGAAGTTCGACAACAAGGGGCAGGTCACGACTCTCAAGCAGACGGTGGTCAAGTAGCTCCCGACTTCGCGTGGGGGCTCGTGCAGGCGGGCCCCCAACGCCGCGACTACCACCACCCCTGGCGCCGCGCCCACACCAGCATGACCACGGTGAGCAGGCCCATCGCGATCAGGGAGAGCGCCAGCTGAACCGGCTGAGTGCTCGAGTTCACGATCGTGTTCATGCCGTACACCGAGGCAACCGCGGTGATCGGCAGAGCGACTGCGGTGATCAGCGCCAGCCGCTCCATCGCCAGGTTGATGCTGTCGGTGGCCCGCGTCTGGTAGAGGTCGAGCAGCTCCTGCAGGAAGTCGCGCTCGGTCGCGCACATGCCCTGGATGCGGCGCGAACTGGTCGACCATGTCGTCCACCAGCGTACGGCCGGGATCGTCCAGCAGGTCGCCCGCCACCCGGAACAGGCGCTCGAAGATGGAGCGGTCGTGACTGGCCATCGTCTGGATCGTGACCAGCTCGTGGCGGGCGGCGAACATCGACTCCAACAGCTCCTGGTCGCGCCGGCGGGAGGCCATGATGCCCCGCTCGAGCGGCCACCACCCGGTTGGACAGCGCCCCCACCTCGCTCTCCATCCGATGGGCGATCGCCGAGGCGATCGCGTGCGCCAGATCGGCGGAGGTTTCGACCTTGACGCTGCGCTTGTCCAGTCGTCGAAGCACCGTGGCGGTGTCACGACGGGCGTGCTCGTCGGGTACCGAGGGGCGCAGCTCGTGCACCGTGACCACGTAGCCGTTGCCGACGAACAGCACCACCGCCAGCGCGTCCACCACGCCGTCGGTGCCGGTGGCGGGAGCGTGCAGCTCGATGAAGAGGTGGTTGTCGTAGCGCCGCACGCGCGGCACCAGGCCGGGCTGTTCGCACTCACGAGGCGCGCTGCCGCGCACCTCGAACACCTCGCTCAGCACCGACTGCATGTCGGGATCGCCGGCCGACATGTCCAGCCACACCACGCCGTCACCGCCGGCCAGCAGCGCGGGCAACTCGCCGACATCGCGCTCGGCAACTTCACCCCGGGCGATCCGAACCAGGTTCACGACGGCACGAGACTACACCCGCAGCGTCCGATCAATCACTTCAGAGTTCGACGAACGCCCCGACTTGGAACACGCGGTCGGGCGGGATGCCGTAGTAGCGCGCCGCGGGGGCCGAGTTCTGGTGCAGCAGCGCGAACAGCCGCTTGCGCCACGGAGCCAGCCGGGTGTGGCCGGTGGTCAGGATCGCGGCGTGATCGACGTAGAACGAGACGTGGTCGAGGTC
The DNA here is from genome assembly GCA_963811675.1 of uncultured Actinomycetes bacterium. Lineage (GTDB taxonomy): Bacteria > Actinomycetota > Thermoleophilia > Gaiellales > JAICJC01 > CAVPTL01. The sequence goes on from CAWESH010000020.1 coordinate 53,531, forward strand.
AAGGTCGAGTCCGTGCCCACGGGCCAGCTCGAGCGCTCGCACCAGGTTGGGCTCGTCCTGGTAGCCGTAGCGGGCGTTGACGGTCACAAACCCCAGCCGCAGGAACTCCACGGTCAGCCGGTCGCTCTCGGCGACGTGCGGCACCTCGGCGGTCTCGACCCGCACCAACACCACCTGCTCGTGCACGACGTGGTTGTACTCGGTGTTTTGGACGAGCGCCGGGGGCACGGTATCCAGCGACGGCGTGAGGAAGACGGCGGTGCCGGGGACGCGGTCGGGCCGCTCGTCGATCATGCGGTTGATGTAGCGGCGCAGCAGCACCCGGTGCTCACCCAGCCGGGCGGCCATCAGCATCCGCCCACGCCGCCAGGTGGTGAGAATCGCGAAGAACACCGCGCCGACCACCAGCGGCAGCCAGCCACCGCTCTCCACCTTCGGCAGGTTCGCGGCAAAGAACGTGAGCTCGACGGTGATGAAGAAGGTCGCGCCCGGGATCACCAACCACAGCGGCTTGTGCCAGATCTTTCGGAAGACCACGAACGCCAGGAACGTGTTGGAGGCAAAGATCGCGCTCAGCGCGATGCCGTAGGCGTTGGCCAGCCCGGTGGGCGAGCGGAAGGTGAGCACCAGCGTCAGCACCGCCGCGAGCAGGAACCAGTTGACCGCCGGGATGTAGATCTGGCCCTTGATCCGACGCGACGTGTGCCGGATCGACATGCGCGGCAGGAAGCCGAGCTGCATCGCCTGCTGGGTGACCGAGAACGCTCCGGAGATCACCGCTTGGGATGCGATCACGGTGGCCACGGTGGCGAGCACCACCATCAGCTTCTGGCCGGTCTGCCCGCCCGGCACCATCAGGAAGAACGGGTTTGCGATCGCGGCGGGGTGCTCCAGGATCAGCGCACCCTGGCCGAGGTAGTTCAGCACCAGGCAGGGCAGCGCCAGCGCGAGCCAGGCGTGAGTGATCGCCTTGCGCCCGAAGTGGCCCATGTCGGCGTAGATCGCCTCGGCGCCGGTGACCGCCAGAAATACCGATCCGAGCGCCAGGAAGCCGAGCTTGGGGTCGTCGGCCAGGAAGGTGCCGGCATAGGTCGGCGAGAGTGCCCGCACGATTCCCGGGTGGGCCAGCACCTCGTTCAGGCCGATCGCGCCGATCACCACGAACCACAGCACCATGATCGGTCCGAACAGGCCGCCGACCGCGCCGGTGCCAAACCGCTGCACCAGAAAGAGCGCGATCAGGATGCCGAGCGAGAGCGGCACCACCTGAGCCGCCAGCGTCGGCGAGGCCACCTGCAGCCCGGACACCGCGGAGACCACCGAGATCGCCGGCGTCAGCATGCCGTCGCCGTAGAAGAGTGACGCACCCAGGATGCCCACCATCACAAACGCCGTCTTGCGGTGCGATTTGACCGACCGCTGGATCAGCGCCACCAGCGCCATGATCCCGCCTTCGCCGTGGTTGTCGGCGCGCAGGATCAAGAGCACATACTTGAGGGTGACGATCAGCATCAGCGCCCAGAAGATCAACGAGATCGCGCCGTACACGTGCAGTGCCGAGGGGCCCATCGGGTGGTCGCCCGAGAAGATCAGCTGCACGGTGTAGAGCGGACTGGTGCCGATGTCGCCGTACACCACTCCCAGCGCGCCCAGCGATAGCGCCGCGCCGGCCCAGCCCGAGGTGTGGGCGTGGCCGTGGGGGCGCGCTTCGGCGACCGCGGCGCGGCCGCGGCCGCGCCGGCGAAGCGGTGAAGGGATCGCGTGTGACCGGCTGGGCGCGCTCACGCCGCCTCCGACCGCGATTGCACGATCATCACCCGCTGGCGGGCCTCGACGGCGATTCGCTGCACGGTGGGGTCGTCGGCGATCCGCCGGTAGGGGGTGGCGTGTAGCCCGCTCGCCCCGACCAGAATCACCTGCGAGCGCCGCTTGGCCGCCTCGGCCAGGATGGACGCGGCGGGGTCACGGGTGCGCACGTGACCGGGGCGCACGCCGACCCCGTACTGGTCGGCGATGGCGCGCGCCTGGGAGAGAAATCCCTGCAGCCGCTCGTCCAGCCCGTCGATCTCGACGTCGATGTGCTCGCACAGCGGAACGTCGGTGAACGCCAGCAGCACGATCGCAGCGTGTCGTTCGGCGGCCAGGCTGACAGCCACGGATACCAGGTCGGTCGGGATCACCGCGTGCGCGGTGTTGACCGGAATCAAAATCGTTTGGGGGCCTCTGCGAGTGGTGGAAATACCCACCGACTCATGGTGCCACCAGACCCCTGAAGGCGGTCTGAAGATTGCTCTCAGGTGCGCTACTGTTGCGCGTATGTACATCCTGATTGCCGGGGGTGGCAAGGTCGGTGCGAACCTCGCGTCGACGCTTCTCGAAGCGGGCCACGAGGTCACCCTGGTCGACAACGATCACGAACGCTACGAGCTTTTGGAGCAGCGCTTCGGTGCGGTGGCACGCTACGGCGACGTGTGTGAGCTGCGCGTCTTGGAGGGTGCGGGAGTGGAGCGGGCCGAGCTGCTGGTGGCCGTCACCGGAGACGACGAGGACAACCTGATCGTGTGCCAGGTGGCGCGTGACAAGTACGGCGTCCCCAAGGTGGTCGCGCGGGCCAACGATCCTCGCAACCAGCCCCATTTCGACATGCTCGGGATCACCCTGACGGTGTCGGCCACCGCCACCATCCTGGCGCTGGTGGAGCACGAGCTGCCCCAGCATGAGCTGGTGACGCTGCTTGACCTGCGCCGCGAGAATCTCGAGATCGTCGAGTTTGCGATCGCTCCCGGCTCGCCGTTCGACGGCCGCAGGGTGCACGAGCTGAACGTGCCCGACGGCTCACGCCTGATCTCGGTCAGCCGGGGAGGTACCTCCCATATCGCCGGCGGCGACACCGAGCTGCTGGCGGGCGACCTGGTGCTGGCGATCCTCAAGCCCGTGGTCGAAGACGAGTTTCGCAGCATGCTCACGACACCGGTTGTGTAGCCGCCGCTGGGGTGCGCTCCGACCGGTCGGCTAGGGTCGGACCGCCTGATGAGCGCCTCCTCACCCAGCCGGGCACCACTGAAGTTCTACCCTGATGTCCCCAGCCGCCGGAGCAAGGCGCTCCTGGCCGACGTGGTGGTCGTCGCCCTGTTGGTGTTCTTTGGCTGGGTCGCCGTGGTCGTCCACGATGCCGTCGACCAGCTCGCTGTGCTGGGAAACGGCGTGCGGGAGGGCGGCCTGTCGGTGCAGAACGGTTTCGGGTCGGCGGCTGATTCGATCCGTGGCGTGCCGCTGGTCGGCGGTAATCTTGCCGACGCCCTCCAGGGCGCCGGATCCGCAAGCGGCGGAAACGTGGCCGCACTCGGCAAGCAGGGTGCAGACAGCGTCCACCACCTGGCGGTGGTGCTGGGGCTGGTCGTGTTCGTACTGCCGGCGCTGCTGGTGCTCGCGGTGTATCTCCCCCGGCGGGTGCGGCAGGTCAGGCGGCTGACCGCGGCCGCCGGCGTACTCGCCTACCCCAACGATCAGGAACGGGTGCGGCTGCTCGCGATGCGCGCCGTCTTCGGGTTGCCATACGGGACGCTCGCGACATATACCCGCGATCCCTTCGGCGACCTTGCCGAGGCCCGGTACGACCCACTCCTGCAGGCGGTGTTCGACGACGCCGGCATTCGCCCCCCGCCCTAGGCGGCGTGCGCCAACGGCTGCAGACCGTCGGCCAGGGAGTGTTCGAGCGCCGCGAACGCGATCGGGCACAGGTGCGTGCCCACGTCGGCGCGCATGATCGTGAGCGCCTCGGCGGTCGGCATCTGGTCGCGGTAGGGCCGAGCCGAGCTGAGCGCGTCGAACACGTCGGCGGCGGCCAGGATGCGAGCGTCCAGCGGCAGCGTGCCGATCTCGATCCCGCGGTGGTAGCCACGGCCGTCGATGCGCTCGTGATGGGCGGCGGCGATTCGACGCCAGCGACGTGAACATCGCCACCCGCGAGAGGATCGCCTCGGTGTGGGCGGGGTGGCGCTTGACGACCTCGAACTCGTCCTCGCGTCAGCCGGGCGGGCTTGTCCAGCACGGTGTTGGGAATCGCGAGCTTGCCGATGTCGTGCAGCAGGCCCATGCGGCGCAGGTCGCGCAGCCGGTCGGGCCGGAAATCCGAACTGCTCTCCGAACGCGACCGAGTAGCGCGCGACGCTGACCGAGTGTTGAGCCGTCCATTCCGACTTGGCATCGATCACGTCGGCGAAGGCCAGCGCGACATCGTCGATGCGGGCGTCGTCGGCGTGCGAGCACCTGGTCCGCGCCGGGGCCGATGCCGTCCAGATCGACCTCGTCGGCGCGCAGCTCTGCCCACAGCGGATCGTCGTCGTCGATCGCCAGAAACGCGTCGGCGATGCGCGGCTCAAACCACGCTCCGCGCCGGCGCTCGACCATCTTGCGGGCCGCCGCCAGGCCGTCGCGGACGAAGAACACCTCGGCCGCCTGCGCCAGCGAGGCGATCCGGGCGAGCTCGGGGATCTGCCTCACCGTCGAGGCCGTCGGGCTGTCCTTTGCCGTTCCACTGCTCGTCGAGCGAGCGCACCGCCGAGGCCGCCTCGGCGGGAAACGCGAGCCGAAGCACGATCTGCGCGCCGCGGTCGCAGCGAGCGTTCACGATCTCCGCCGGCCTCGCTCTTGAGTCGCGGTACCACCTGCAGGAATCGCCGCGCGCGCACCAGTCGCGGTTCGCCGCGGGCGACGTTGGCGGCGGTGAACCGCAGGGCCTCCGACCGGGACGCTGCCAGTCGACGACCTTGCCGAGCCGCTTCAGCTCGATGTCGTCGGTGCCAAAGAGCATCGCCATCCGTGCAGAGCTCGACGAGCAGCCGGCGTCCTTCAGCAGCAGGGCGTAGAACAGCGCCGATCGCTGCTCGGCGGGCAGCCCGGTCTCGGCAGCGAGCGCATACCCAGGGCACAGGTGCGCTCGGCGTGTCCCGGAGGTTGGCCCTCGGTCAAATCGAGGGCGTGGGAGAGCGCCGCGATGATCTCGGACAGGCGTACCTCGACTCATCTGCGGGGTATCGGCACAGCCGTCGCGCGTCGTGAGCACGCCGCTTCACCAGAGTGTATTGCAGATCTGCAGTTTCACCGTAGGCTTGAGACATGGACGACACTCGCGGCGGCGCGACGCCTCCCCGCAACCTTCAGCTGGCTGCGTGCCCGATCGGTGCTCTCGGGAGTTCTGATGTTCGTCACCCACAATCCCACCGTCAGCTGGGCGTTTGGCCTGTCGCTGATGGTGTGGTGCGTCGTGATGATCGTCTGGCTGCTGAAGAACGACCACGAAACCGTTTAGGGCGGCACATGATACCGGTGCCGTAGCACCTACGCACGGCTCGTGTGTGGGTTTCTAACCCGACGCCAACTTTCGCGGCGTAGGGTCGCCCCATTGGCTGCCATGCAGTGCGTGGTGGGAGCCGCGGATGAAGACTCCGTGGCCGGCCGGGTCGAGCGGCAATGCGTTCAGGAGCCCGTTGACTGCTCGACCCGGTTCCGCAGACATCTACCGTGCGGGCATGGGCTTCCTTTCGCGGATCGTGGTCGACACCAGTTCGCTCACGGAGTCGCGCGACTTTCGGCTGCTGACGCTCGGGACGTTCGTGTCGAGCCTGGGCAGCCAGATCGCGCTGGTGGCGCTGCCCTACCAGGTCTACATCATCACCGGCTCGTCGTTTCAGGTCGGCCTGATCGGCCTGGTCGAGCTGTTCCCGTTCGTGGCGGCCGCCCTGCTGGCGGGTACGCTGGCCGACCGTCACGACCGCCGAAAGCTTCTGATGCTCGCCCAGCTGCTGTTGCTGTGTACGTCCACCACGCTCGCGCTTCTGGCCGCGACTGGGCCGCCACCGGTTGGGCTGCTGTACGTGATCGCGGCGATCGCGGCGGCGTGCTCGGCGCTTGACCGGCCGACCCGCTCGGCGATGGTGCCGAACATGGTCGGGCTGCCCCGCCTGGAGTCGGCGATCTCGCTCACCTATGGCCTCTACCAGGTGAGCATGGTGGTCGGCCCGGCGCTGGCGGGGATCATCATCTCCCAGGTCGGCCTGACCCTCGCCTACTCGCTCGACGCCGCGACGTTCGTGGCCATGTTCTTCGCGGCGGCGCTGCTGCGGCCGCAGCCTCCGACCGAGGTCACCGAGACCGAGCCGGTGCTGCAGTCGATCCGCGCGGGGCTTCGGTTTGCGTGGAGCAAGGGCGAGCTGATGGGGAGCTTTGTGATCGACATCCTGGCGATGACGTTCGGGATGCCGCGCGCGCTCTTCCCGGCGCTCGCGCTGACCGTCTACCACGCCGGCCCGACCGGGGTGGGTCTGCTCTACGCGGCGCTTTCGGCCGGTGCGGTGGTGGCCGCGTTCACGACCGGCTGGCTCGCCCACGTCTCGCGACTCGGCCGGATCGTGGTCGTGACGGTCGCCATCTGGGGTGCCGGGATCACGATCATGGGCCTGACCAACCAGCTGTGGGTGGCGATGGTGTGCCTGGTCGATCGGCCGGTGCCGCCGACAGCATCAGCGCCGTGTGCCGTTCGACGATCCTGCAGACCGCGACGCCCGACTCGATGCGCGGGCGGATGTCGTCGATCTTCACGATGGTGGTGGCCGGCGGGCCGCGGCTCGGCGACGTCGAGTCGGGCACGGTGGCGGGCGCTGTCAGCCTGCGGTTCTCGGTGGTCTCGGGAGGGATTCTGTGCATGCTCGGGATCCTGCCGATCGTGGCCGGCGTTCCCCGCCTTCTGGCGCTACAACCAGCCACGTGCGCAGGCTGGGGAGTCAGCGGTCGTCGCGCGAGCCCGCGCGCAGCGAGCACTGACCCGGCCACGCAGAGGGCCACTGCCAGTCCGATCCCGACCCGGAAGGCGGTCACGGTCGCGTCGCGTTGCGCCGGCAGGAGCACGTGCGTCGCGAACGGATCGGCGTTGGGGCGCGGCGAGTTGGCCGCGAACACGAGCGTGATCACGACCCCGATCAGGGGTGTGGCGATCAGCCCGCCCAGCCGCGAGACGGTGGTGTTGACCCCCGCCGCCAGGCCGGCGAACTGATCGGGCGCGGCCTTGAGCGCGGTACTGGTGATGGGCGCGACCAGCATCGCGAGGCCGAGTGCCAGCACGATCACGCCGGGCAGCGGGATGAGCGGGTTGGTACTCGTCACCAGCGTCAGCAGGACCAGCCCGACCGCCATCACCAGCGGCGCCACCAGCAGGTAGCGCCGGGGACCGTCGCGGTCGGCCAGCCGCCCGAAGCGGGCGGCGATGAAGAACATGATGATGCTGATCGGGACGAAGATCAGCGACGCCCGGGCGGGCGTGTATCCGACCGCGGCGGACTGCAGGTAGAGGGCAAGGTAGAAGGTCGACCCGCCCAGGGCGGCGTACACCACCAGGGTGTAGAGGTTGGCCACCACGAACACGCGCGAGTGCAGCAGGTCGAGCGGCAGCAGCGGATTCGCTGACCGCCGCTCGCTGGTGATCAGCAGGGCGAGGCCGCCGAGCGAGAGCAGAAACGCCCACCACACTGACGCAAACCCCGCCTGGGCACCTTCGATCAGGGCGAACGTGAGCCCGCCGAAGGTGATCGCGATCGCGGCGGCGCCCACGACCTGCACCGGCCGCGGCTTGGCGGGCAGGTGTTCGTCCGAGCGGCCGGCGAAGGCCAGGCCCAGCGCGATCACGGCGGCGGGCAGGTTGATGAAGAAGATCCACCGCCACGACGCGTACTCGACCAGGATGCCGCCCAGCGGCGGCCCCATCATGGTGCCGATGCCGCTCCAGGCCGTCCACTGCCCGACCGCTCGGCCGCTGTCCTTGCCGTAGGTGGCTCGAAGCAGGGCCAGGCTGTTGGTGGTCAGAAGCGCGCCGGCGACGCCCTGCAAGACGCGCGGCGACCACCAGCATCATGGTGTTCGGCGCCACCCCGGCGAGCGCCGAGGCCACCGCGAAGCCCCCCACTCCCCACACGAACAGCACCCACCGGCCGTAGCGGTCACCGAGCGCTCCCGAGACGATGTAGAGCGACGCCACCGCCAGGGAGTAGGAGAGCATCACCCACTGCTGCGCGGACAGGCCGGCGTCCAGGTCACGGCCGATGGTCGGCAGCGCGATGTTGACCACGGTGCCGTCGATGAAGGTCATCGATGAGCCGATGATGGTCGCGATCAGGATGAACCGTCTGCGCGCATCGACGGGCGGCGCCTCGAGCTCCACGGGCACCGCCGTCATCGGCGACGAGCCTGAAAATGTTGCGACGAACCGCCTCAACCCTGTCACGATACCGGGCATGGGAGTGACGTACGAACTCATCGACGCACCCTACCCGTACCTGTGTGCGGTGTACCGCTGCAAGTGCGGAGCCTCAGCCACGAGCTACGGAGACGAGTCCGGCGAGGCCCCCAAAGGCTGGCTGGTCACCCGCGGCGACGTCGACCTGGTGACCTGCCCCCACTGCCTCGAACGCGCTCATGAATAAAAGGTGCCAGGCACCTTTTATTCACCGGCTCTTGCTGCGTACACGGCTTGGCCGGCGATCGTCGGCTCGGGGAGGCCGGCCGCATCCAATGCCCCGCGGAACTCGGGACTGGTCGAGAAGCCGATGAACACCTCCTCGCTGGGGCAGGTGTCGTACACCACGATGCCGTCGGCCACCTGCGTGCACATATGCCACTGGGTAGTGTCAGCCGGCATCATCGCCACCAGCTTGTCGTAAGCACGAAGCAGCGTCTCCGGATCGCCGCTGAAGCTGTACACGCCGAGGTACATGATTCCTCCTTTGGCTTCACTGACTCGTCGCGGGCCCGCCGAGGTCGATCTCGGCGGGAAGCTCCCGGGTACGCACCGGCGGTGACAGCTGGTGACGTACGCGCGCATCAAAATACACGTACATCGTGGTCAACGCCACGAACGGCATCGTGATCGCATACACCAAGCCCGCGATCACGTTGAGCAGCCCCAATGGCACGTCGGTGAAGAGGATCAGCAGGGTGCCGATCAGCGGACCGGCCGCCAGAGTGATGGCTGCAGCGGCGATCGTCAGCGAGCCGACCTTGAGCCATCCGCCCCGCACCAGGTGACCGCTGCGCCGCAGCGCGGGGATCGATCTGAGGTCCTCCAGTTCCACCGCGGGCACGATCAGCGCCCATCGCACCGCCAGCCAGATCGCGATCGGCGCGAGGAAGATCGAGGTCAGAAGAAGCGACACGGCGAGCGCCCCGATCACCAGCACACCCAGCAGCGGGCGGATGCTTCCCACGACCATCCGGTAGGCGCGCACCGGCCCGACCGGGCGATCGTTGTCGATCTCGATCAGCGCCCGCGCGGTCGCCGCCTGCACAAGGCCAAGGCCAAGCAGCGTGAGCGCCGTGCCGATGGCAAACACCACGAGCGCGAACACGCTTGCAGATCCACCCTCGCTGTGGATCCCGAGGATCGACGACGCCCCCAATACGAGTGCCTGGAGCAGGGTGATCACCACCGAGATCGGCAGCACCAAGAGGCCGATGCCGATGAACAGCCGAAGGCGGGAGACGTACATGCGGGCCGCCGCCGAGAGGATCTGCCCCCAGCTGCGCCGCCGGGCCAGTCGCAGCGGCGCGACCGGGCGCCAGCGCGCCCGCGACAGCAGATACACCAGCACCCCCAGCAGAGCCACAACGATGGCGACGGTGGGCGTGGGATGGTCGATCGCCCGGCCCAGCAGCCGCGATCCGTGCTTGATCGCTCCACAGAAGAAGTCGGTGGTAGACGTGCCCAGGGCACCCCCCGCGGGCACGGCGTAGGCCCGGTCGCGCCAATCCTGCGACCAGGCGATCGGGTGTGTCCACGACGGCTTGAGATTGGGACCGGTGGGCCCGTTGAAGAAGGCCGGCTGGAGTTCGCCCCAGCGGCCATCGAAGCCGATCCAGGGGTCGGTCACGAGCGCCTCGGCGGGATCACTCGGAATCGTGCCCACGTCGGGATTCACGGTCAGATCGGCGTTTCGGGTGTCGTCGCAGCCGACGCCCTGTGACCCGGAGGCGCCGAGGTAGAGGCTCCGACGAGTAGAAGTTCGCGTGGGAGCCGGCGGCCGGGTACACGACCGGGTGGGTGCCGTCCACCAGCTCGAGCTTGGGATCCGTCCAGCTCGAGCCCTCCGCGCCTTCGTGCTGGCTGTAACCGACCTTGTATGGGGTCGTCTCGAGCGCCTGGGCGGCAGAGTCGGCGTGGAAGTTGATCTGGATCATCTCCCAGTCGCCCTCGTGCAGGTTGTTCCAGTCGTTGAACACGTAGAACATCCAGTACTGAAGCGCGATCTGCCCGGGATAGTCGGGGTCGGTGGCGACGTGCGCATACACCTTGGGGGGATGGCCCTCGTTGATCCGACGCGACCAGTCGATGTAGCCGCAGCCCGGGTTGAGCGCATCTCCGGGGAAGTCGAGGTGGTACTCGTACAGGCCGTGTGGGAGATCGGAGGCTGCGGGCGCGACCTTGATCAGGTCGGCGCCGCCCCAGGGGCCGCGCAACGCCACCGTGGGCTCGTCGAACAGCAGGTTGACGTCGATCGGCACGTACGGATCCCCCGGGCCGCACTCGCTGGGCGCGGCCACCAGCTTCACGACCGGTGCGTACCGCGCCGCCAGCGCGGCCTCGGAGGCCGAGTCGGCGAAAGCTGCCGGAGCCGCTGCCAAGGAGCACAGCGCGATGCAGGCGAGCAGCAACCAGCGAAGCCATACGCTCATGCCGGGGATTGTCGCAGCGGCGTCGGCCCGAGCGGCGTGTAACGCCGGCCGCCGAAGTGGGACACTAGGCCATGAGCACGACCTCCCTCACGCCGCTACCGGCGACCTACACCGAGACCACGGAGGCCCTTCACCGGCTGGCCGTGTACGTGATCGCGCCGGCGCAGCGCCTCCAAAACGGCGAGATCATCCTGCGTTCGACACCGGGAGGGTTCTCGACGTTTGAGTTCAACGGGCGGGTGATCGGAGTCGACGGAGACGTGCTGGTGGTGGACGAGACCCGGCTTCCCATCACCAGCCTGAACGCCGCCGCCGAGGCGGTCGGGATCGCGCCCGACGTCGCCCAGCAAGAGCAGTTCGACGTCCCACCACACGGCGAGCTGGACGAACGCCTCACGGTCGACCGCGCAGCGGCTCTCGCGCTGGGCGAGTGGTACGCGTTTGTGACCGCGGCGCTGGACACGCTGCGCGCCGAGGCCGGCCCGAACGACGACACCTCGATCGTACGCATCTGGCCCGAACACTTCGACGCGGCCATCGACATTGGGGACAACACCGCCGGAAGGCGCGGCACCTACGGAGGCTCGCCGGGTGACGGCCACCACGCCGAGCCGTACCTCTATGCCTCCCCGTGGGCCGGCCGGATCGACGAGTTCTTCGGCGATCCCAGCTTCAAGGGTGCGTCGCTGCTCCACTCGCAGCTGATGGCCGAACGCGACCCGATGTCAGCAGCCGTTGCGTTCCTCCGTGAAGCACGCGACCGCATCCAGCACCGCTCGGGGTGAATAACGGTGCCAGGCACCGTTATTCACCGGCAACGGCCCGGGAATTCGCTGCACCGGTAGAATGCCCACTCTCAGGCACCGGGATCCGCGCCTGAGATGAGCGCCCGTAGCTCAGGGGATAGAGCGCTGCCCTGCGGAGGCAGAGGTCGCACGTTCGAATCGTGCCGGGCGCATGGCTCAACCAAGCGGTTTTGGAGGTGGAAAAGTGCCAGAACAAACTGAATCCGTACTTCGACCTCTTTGTCTCTCCTCCCGAGCCTCCGACGAGCCAGGCCGCTCGCGACCGTGAAGCCGCGGAGTACTGGGCGCGACTCACGCCCGAGCAGGAAGGCTGGGTCGCTCGAAAGATGCATTTTCACCAGTTCGGCGCGTCCACCGCCCGTAAGCCATAGTCAGGGGCGTGGGACCCGAACCAGCCGCACGGGGCCTGTCGGGTACCTCGATCCAAGACTGGAGCCAACTCGCGCATAGCCGGTTAGGAGTCGGCAACCAACACTTCCGTCACCACCCGAGGGCTACAGGAGCTGGACAGCGCGTGACGGAGTCCCTTTCGACACGAACCGCGAACCTTTTGGCGGTGTGCCGGGAGGTGCCAGCGTCGCTGTCGCCCTAGTGGCACCACGTGGCCACCGGCCCCTCACTGAGACCAGACCCGACTCTGAACGACGGCGTCCCAAGTGGGTTTCCGCAGTTGCTACTCAGCAGTCTCGTTCCGTTTGTCCGAATTGTGCCTATGCCGAGCGATTCGGCATCGACGCACCCGGCCAGGAGGCCGAAGCGCTGGACAGTTGGCACGCCGACCACATTCCAATCACCGGACAACTGATAGTGGTTCTCGCCGGCAAGCCCGCGATCTGGGCCCTCGCTTCCCGCTTCACCCCCTGTTCATTGACAACAGACGGTGGAACGTGCTCGGCAGAGACGACTTCTTCAAGTCGTTCTCCGTCGCCTTTCCGTAGCCCGCTAAAGGGGGGCTTCCCGAACCTCGTCTTGGCGTACTAGGTCCGATCGCCGACGCCGCGACGACAGCCCGAGACGAGACAACGCCGAGTTCAGTGGCCACGACGTAGATCACCCGCTACGCCGATCACGATCGGCACGGCGGCGAGTGCCATGCCCAGCCAAAACCTTTGGGGCTGCGACACGATCACGACCAGCCCGAGCAAATACACGAACGCTCCGTTGGACGGCTGTAGCGATTTCACGGTCAATGGCTTCACTTTCTGTCGCGGTGATTTTGGCGAGTCCGCGGCCGCTCGCGGACACGTGCCGGTTGCGGGGAGGTGGGCGTTGCGACTGGCGCGGCCGCTGGGCCGGCTATGTGGCCGGGTCACCCCGCGGATGGTGGGGAGTGTTTGGTTCCGAAGTGGCGGATGGCTTCGAACTCCTCGGGGGTAGCGGACAGGTGGACGTAGGTTTCCCGGAGGGTTTGGACGCTGGTGCCGACCTGGTCGGAGAGCTTTTTCAGGCTGCGCTCGCCGTCGCCGTTGGCCTCGATCCAAAGGGTGCAGTAGGTGTGTTTGGCGGTGTGGGGGGTAACGCGGCGGTGGATCTGGGCGTCGGCGATTGCCTGTTCGAGGTGGAGAATCAGGGTGCTTCGCGCGATCCGCCGAGTGGTGTCCTCGACATCGGCCCTGCCGCGCCCGGCGCAGCCCCAAAGGATCGGGTCGCTGGGGCGGGGGCGGTTGATGCGGCGGCTCTCGTCGATCAGCGGGTTGAGGGCCTGTGGGAGCCAAAGGACACGGGGGCGATGGGTTTTGCTGCGGGGGATCGTCCAGACATAGAGCTGCAATCCCTCGTGCCATTGCACGTCTGACTGGTCGGCGCTGAGTGCCTCTGAGAGGCGACAGCCGGTGTAGAAGAGCCATGCCAGGGCCAGTCGGATGCGCAGCGGCTTGACCGAGGCCAGGAGTCGGTGCACTTCGTCCCAGGAGAGCCATACGATGCGTCCTTCGCCGGATGGTTGTGGTTCTATTGCCGCCACCAGGTCGTCGGTCACGTATCCCCGATCGTTCAGGAACCTCAAGAACTCGCGCGCGTTTTTTGAGAATCGGTGTTTGGTGGGTTGGGCTTCCTGCTCCGGCTGAGCGTTGCGCGAACCACTCGGATACCTCGCGCGGCGTGATGCTTCGACATCGGCGGTTGTGGAAAGCAGCGCGCGAATGCGATGCTGATGGCTTTCGGTACCGCGCTCGGAGCCTAACAGCAGGCTGAAGTAGGCCGCGAGCGTCTTTGGGGCCTTGGGGGCTTTGCGGGAGAGGAACTCCTCGATCGCGTCGATAACGTATGGGTTGGGTTTGGGCACTATTTCCTTTCGGTCCGTTCAAGGGAGCCGAAGGTAGGTGTCTTTTTGGTTGGTGTCGTGGTTTTCCACTAGCGGTGAGCGTGTCTACAGTGCCGCCACCAGCGGAACTTGTCAACCGACAAGAATAACTCATGGCGGGCGCGGTAGCTACGTGGTTGAGGTAACGCGCACCCGCTACACGAGATCGTTGCGCGGATCGAGCTTGGGGCCGGATGCCTAGTACCGATCTCTGCGATGTACGCTATGTTGCGTTATTGGTCACTGCTTCAGTGGTTCGGGTCTATGGTGCGGCTTCTGCATGACAGGGTTGGGGGTCTGGTGCTGCGACGATCAGCATCTGGATCAGATACCCGTACCAGCTTGCGTGAAGGAGTGCTTCAAGGGCCGGATGACTCGGTTTCTGGGTTGACGTGGCCTGCGGCTGACCTCGGTAGAGAGTCACGAACGCCTGGATCTGCCAAGAGGTGGTGGGCATTCCGCACCGCATCGCCGGGGAGGTCCGAGAACTTTTGGTCGCTGTTCATCCAGATGTCGGCGGTGGTGCCTGCGGTGACGGCGAGTGACTCGAGTGTGTGCGCGGGGGTTTGTCCTGGGTGGCCCGTTGACGGCGACAACCCTTCGAGCAGCCGCACGCTGCTCTTGGAGGGGGATTGCGTAGTGTTCGATCTCAGCGTCGAAAAGCCGCGCACCGTCGATAGCGGCCTCCCAGCATGCGCGTTTGGCGTGGTGGTAGTCGACATCGCGCATGGCTACTAGAGGGGGGTCGCAGGCGTATGCGCAGACGGTGGTCTTGAGAGCAGGAGTCACGCTTCGACCATTGGGTCTCTTGGTGGCGAGTTGCTTGAGGCGCTGCGAGGTGTCGCGAGGTTTCTTGGACATTTCTGTGCTCCTTCGGGTTGCGGCTGTGATCACTACGATCTCGCCGTGGTTATCTCGGTGTATCTCGCTCGGCCAGAGACGTCCGGCGCGACCTGCCGTTGGCCCCCCGTTTTGCCAGTCGAGGTGGCTGGTTGGTGAAGGAACGATCAGGCGGATATGAAGCTTGAGAACGATTGTGGATTAGCTCTGCGCGGCAATCCGGTAGCACCGTGCGGAGATCGCGGGCGCCGCGATGCGCACACAGTCATGTCAGTCGGCACCTTCCGCGTGTTGGTGGCAACACGGATGGTCGCACTCGTCTTAGACGCTCGCCATCTGCCACCACAGCACGCGACCTGTACCTGCGGAGGCGCGGCGGGGAGCGAACGCTACGTGGGAATGGATAGCTCAAGTCTCCAGGCTGGTGCGGTGTGCGGGGGTCGGTCGCGGTGACTCTTTGACCAGCCGGTTGCGGTGA
>CAWESH010000021.1:0-68493 GCA_963811675.1 uncultured Actinomycetes bacterium
CCAGCGATCAGCCACCCGAGCACGTGGTGCCGATGATCGCGACTCTGCCCACTCCCCTTCGACGAGGATGCCTACACCTTCGAGGTCAAGTGGGACGGCATGCGCGCGATCGCCTACTCCGAGCCGGGCGGCTGCGGCTGGAGACGCGCACGCTGCGCGAGATCACGTCTGGCTTCCCCGAGCCGGCCGGCTGCAGCGGCAACTGGGGGCGCGCAGAGCCGTGCTGGACGGCGAGATCGTGGCGCTGGACGGCGACGGCCGACCCAGCTTCCAGCGCCTGCAGGCACGCATCCACCTCACCACCAGTGCCGAGGTCGCCCGCGCTGCCCGCGCCCAGCCGGTGATCTACATGATCTTCGACCTGCTCTATCTGGACGGCGAATCGCCGTTGGATGCCGACCACGCCACTCGCCGCCGGCGGTTGGAAGAGCTGCAGCTGGAGGGCGACGCCTGGAGGGTGCCGCCGACCCTGGACGGTGCCGCCGAGGACGTGCTCGCCGCCAGCCGCGCGGCGGGTCTCGAGGGCATCGTCGCCAAGCGCCGCGACTCGCCGTACAAGCCGGGCTATCGCGGCCGCGAGTGGCTCAAGATCAAGAACGTGCTGCGACAGGAGTTCGTGGTCGGCGGATACACCGCCGGCAGCGGACGGCGAGCCGACTCGATCGGCGCGCTGCTGGTGGGCTACCACCGCGCGACGGCGAGCTGCACTACGCGGGCAAGGTGGGCACCGGCTACTCCGACGCCGATCTGGCGATGCTCACCAAACGGCTTCGACCGCTCGCTCGCAAACGCTCGCCGTTCGCGGTCGGAACGCCGCCCAAGGACGCGGCGTTCGTCAAGCCGCGAGCTGGTGTGCGAGTGCTCGTTCGCCGAGTGGACGCGCCAGGGACGCCTGCGCCAGCCGAGCTTCGTGGGGCTGCGCGAGGACAAGCCGGCGGCCGATGTCGTTCGCGAGGAGGCGTCGGAGTGACCCGGCTGGCGGCGCTGGTGAAGGCGGGTGAGCCTCGGGCGAAGGGCCGCGTGGCGGTCGAGGTCGATGGCCGCGAGCTGGTGCTCTCCAACCTGGACAAGGTGCTGTACCCGCAGGCGGGCTTCACCAAGGGCGAGGTGATCGACTACTACCTGCGCGTCGCGCCCGACCATGCTGACCCACCTGGGCGGCCGGCCGGTGACCCGCAAGCGCTATCCCAACGGGGTGGACGAGGCGTTCTTCTTCGAGAAGAACGCACCCGCCCACCGACCGGAGTGGGTGGAGACGGTCACGATTCCCGCGAGGGACCGACCGGTCTCCTACGTCGTCTGCTCGGACACGGCCACGCTCGTGTGGCTGGCGAATCTGGCGGCGCTCGAGCTGCACACCAACCTCGGCTCGGCCGAGCACCCCGAGACGCCGCAGTACGTGGTCTTCGATCTCGATCCGGGCCCCGACACCTCGATCGTGGAGTGCTGCCGGGTGGCGCTGCTGCTGCGCGACATGTTCAAGCGGTTGAAGCTCGAGAGCGTCGCCAAGACCAGCGGCTCCAAGGGCCTGCAGCTCTACATCCCGCTGAACGACCCCGAGCGCGACCTACGGCGATACCCGCGCCTTTGCCAAGACGGTGGCCGAGATGTGGGAGCGCGAGGCGCCCGACCTGGTGGTGTCGAAGATGACCAAGGCGATCCGCGGCGGCAAGGTGCTGATCGACTGGTCGCAGAACAACCAGGTCAAGACGACGGTGTGCGTCTACTCGCTGCGTGCCCGCGAGCAACCGACGGTGTCCACTCCGGTGAGCTGGCGAGAGGTGATCGCGTGTGAGCGCGCGGAGGCGCCCGAGCAGCTGCGCTTCACCTTCGCCGACGTGCTGGAGCGGGTCGGCCGCCGCGGCGATCTGTTCGCCGAGGCGGCCACCGAGCAGCAGTCGCTGCCCGACCTCTCGGGCTGAGCGTGATTTCGCGGCCGCGAGGGTCGTACACTCTCAAGCGTGAGCAGCTGTGCCACCTGCGGTAGGGAGAACCCAGGCGAGGCGAGGTACTGCCTGGAGTGCGGCCACCTGCTCGCCGCGCCGGTGCAGGACGAGCGCAAGGTGGTCACGGTGCTGTTCGCCGACCTGGTCGGCTTCACCAGCCGCAGTGAACAGATGGATGTGGAGGACGTGCGCAGCACCCTCGTCCGCTACCACGAGCTGCTGCGCGGGGAGCTCGAACGGTTTGGGGGGACGGTCGAAAAGTTCATCGGCGACGCGGTGGTCGCGATGTTCGGCGCCCCGGCCGCCCATGAGGACGATCCCGAGCGAGCCGTGCTGGCAGCGCTCGCGATCCAGGCCGCGATGGCCCACCTGCGTGACACGGTGCCCCAGCTCGACCTGCACGTCCGCGTCGGCGTGAACACCGGTGAGGCGCTGGTCGCACTGGGAGCCAACCCGCTGGCCGGCGAAGGGCTCGCGCACGGCGACGTGGTCAACACCGCCGCCCGGCTGCAGGCCGCCGCCCCGGTGGACGGCGTGCTGGTGGGTGAGGTCACCTACCGAGCAACCGGTCGCGTGGTCGAGTACGAGCCTGCCGAGGACCTGCGCGTCAAGGGCAAGCGCGAGCCCCTGAAGGTGTGGTCGGCTCGGGCCGCCAAGCCGGCCGACACCGACCCGCGTTCACCCCACGCCACACCGTTGGTGGGGCGCGACTCCCAACTGGACGCGGTGTGGTCAGCCCTCGTGCGTGCGCGCGAGCACCATGCACCGCAGCTCGTAACCGTGGTGGGCGTCCCGGGGATCGGCAAGAGCCGGCTGGTGTTCGAGCTGCTTCGCCGGGTCGAGCAGGACGGCGACCGGTCGATCGCCCGCCTGAAAGGCCGGTCGCTTCCCTATGGCGAGGGCGTCACCTTCTGGGCGCTGGCCGAGGTGGTGCGGTCGGCGGCCGGGATTCTGCATTCCGACGGGATCGACAGCGCGGCCGGCAAGCTGCACGCAGCGGTCGCCTCGCGCTTCACCGATGCCCGGGAAGCGGCCTGGGTGGAAGCCCAGCTGCGTCCGCTGCTGGGCGTCGAGCAACGCGGTGAGCCGGCCGAGGACCGGCAGGTCGAGGCGTTTGCCGCCTGGCGGCGGTTCCTCGAATCGCTGGCCGGGCAACACCCGCTGGTGCTGGTGTTCGAGGACCTGCACTGGGCCGACGACGCGCTGCTCGACTTCGTGCATCAGCTGGTGGAGTTGATGTCGGCGGTGCCGGTGCTGGTGCTGTGCACGGCCAGGCCGGAGCTGCTCGACCGCCGGCCGGGCTGGGGCAGCGGAACCGACGCACCTCACGATCTCGCTGCCGCCGCTGTCCGAGCGCGATACGGCCAGGTTGATCGCCGCCCTGCTCGACCAGGTGGCGCTGCCGGCCGAGACCCAGACGGCGCTGCTGAGCCGGGCCGAGGGCAACCCGCTGTATGCGCAGGAGTACGTGCGGATGCTGCTCGACCGCGGCTTCCTGGTGCGACGCGGGCGCCGCTGGTCGCTGGCCGGGGGTGGCGAGCTGCCGCTGCCGGAGTCGGTGCACGGCATCATCGCGGCGCGGCTGGACGCGCTCGCGCCCGAGGACAAGGCCCTGGTGCAGGATGCGGCGGTGATCGGCAAGGTGGTGTGGGTGGGGGCGGTGGCGCGGGTGGCCGGGCGAGGGCGCTGGGAGGTGGAGGAGCAGCTCCACCGCCTCCAGCAGCGCGAGTTTCTGCGGGTTGAGCCCGAGTCGTCGGTCGACGGCGAGACGCAGTACAGCTTCCAGCACGCCCTGATTCGCGACGTCGCCTACGCGCAGGTGGTGAGGTCTGCCAAAGCCGACAAGCACACCCGGGTGGCGGCGTGGATCGAGTCGCTGGGAGACGAGCGGGGAGACTGGATCGAGCTGCTCGCCCACCACTATCTGACTGCGCTCGACCTGTACACCGCCGCGGGATCGAACACGGGAGAGCTCCCCGCCCAGGCTCGCGCAGCCCTGCTCGAGGCGGCCGATCGCGCCCTTGCGTTGAACGCGTTCGCGTGCGGCCGGGCGCTTCTACGCGTCGGCGTTCACCCTGCTACCCGCAGGGCACCTCCGGCGCCGCCGCTTCTGCGCTACCGGTACGCCCGGGCGCGGATGTTCAGCGAGGACGTGCTGCCGCCGGATCTGGAGCTGGTCGCTCGCGAGCTGGCCGCCGGCGGCGACCTCGAGTCGGCCGCCGAGGCCGAGAGCGAGATCGGCATCTGGCTCGACCAGCACGGCGACAAGGCCACTGCGCTTGGGCATCTCACGCGCGCCGTCGACCTGCTCGAACACGAGCCGATGTCGCCGGCCAAGGCGGGAGTGTTGACGTCATTGGCGAGCGTGTACGTGTTGCAGGGACGACTGGACGAGGCGATCCAGACGGCCGGGGATGCCGGGGTGATCGCATCCGAGCTGGGGCTGGACGACCTGCGCGCGTGGAGTCACCAGACGCTCGCGCTGGCGTGGCTGCAGCAGCAGGACGTGCGGGCGATCGCCGAGTTCGAGCGCGCCGCCACGATCGCGCGCACGCTCGAGTCCTACGACGGGGCGATGATCGAGCACAACTACGGAATCTGTCTGCTGGCACTCGGTGACCTGGCCGGTGCGGGTAGCGCCCAGGCTGACGCCAAGCGGCGGGCGGCCCGTCTGGGCCTGACGTACGTGACGCAGCTCGTGGACGCTGCGCAGGGGTGCCTGCTCTACCACTCGGGAGATTGGGACGGCGCCGCGCGGGCCGCTGATCGGATGATCGCCCACGCGGACGAGGACTCGAGCCACGGCGACGCCGTGGAGGCGCACACGCTGAGGGCGCGGATCGACGCGGCCCGCGGAGACCGGGCAGCGGCGACCGCGCACGCGACCGAGGCGGTGCGGCTGGCCCGCCAGATCGGTGAGCCGCAGTACTTCGTCTCGGCCCTCGGGGTCGCGGCGCAGCTGTGCGTCGTGGACGGACGGGTGGACGCCGCCGCCGAGCTGGTCTCCGAACTCCTGAGCCGATGGTGGATGGGTGTTGCGATCTCCTCGGAGGCGCTCATGTCGGCCGCGTTTGCGGCCTCGTCGATTCCGGCGCTGCAGGGCCGCTTTGCCGCCGCTGCGGGGGACTTCTCGCTGCCCAGCCGGTGGGTCGAGGCCGCCGGGGTGGTCGCCGAGGGTGACTTCGAGCGGGCGGCCGACCTGTACGCGCGGATCGGCTCGCTGCCGGACGAGGCCTCTGCGCGGCTGCTCGCGGGGTCTGTGGAGCAGGTCGAACGGAGCCTTCCGTTCTGGCGCAGCGTGGACGCCACGGCACACGTGGCCGCCGCCGAGCAATCCTTGCGGGCCGGTGGCGGCGCGGGCGCGCGTATGCGACAATCGCCACCAGGGTAAACGGGCCTAGGAGGGGTGGACGATGGGAGCCAAGTCACGGTTCGAACAGCCACTCACACTGCTCAACGGTGGCAGTCAGGTGGTCGCCTGCGGACCGCTGTTGTTCTTCTGGGATGACGTGCTGGCCGAGGTCAATATCAGCTTGATCAGCCGGGCAAGGGCAGCGCGACCGCACACGGCGGTGTTCGTCAACCATGATTTCGATCCCAAGAGGCGTGGCGAACTGGTGCACGACGAGATGATGACGACGACGAGACGAGTGGATGCTGACCGCTGACGTGCGCCCCGAGGCGGTGTATTCGCACACGGCCGCGGTCGTGGGCCTCCCACGTCTTCGTGCCCGCACCACCCGACGTTCTCGGTCGATCGCCAGCGGAGTGATCCGCTACCTCGACAACCACGGGAAACGTCCAGATCTTCCACTGGACCGGCGACAGATCCGGCGGCCCGCTTCAGGTCAGATAGCGGCCGACCGGCGGGGGCTGCTACGCTCGCACGATGAGCACGGTGGTTCCCGACAGCGACATCGTGGCCGAGGCCACACGGCTCTTGGAGGCCGCGCACGCGGCCGACGTGCCGGTCAGGCTGATCGGCGGATCTGGCGGTGCGCCTGCACATCGGCGCAGACACCGAACCGGTGTTCCAGCGCGAGTACAAGGACATCGATCTGGCCACCGTCAAGGGCAAGTCGAAACAGGTCACCGAGCTGATGCTGGCCACCGGATATGAGGCCGACCGCCAGTTCAACGCGATGAACGGCCACCGCAGGATGCTGTTCTACGACGTCGCCAACCAGCGCCAGGTGGACGTGTTCGTCGGCTCATTCGAGATGTGCCACGAGATCCCGATCACCGAGCGGATTCTGCTCGCCGAACACGGTATCCCTCTGGCGGAGCTGCTCTTGACCAAGTTGCAGATCGTGCAGCTGAATGCCAAGGATCAGACCGACATCCTCACCATGCTCTACCACCACGACGTCACCGACGACGATCAGGGCACGATCAATGCGACCCGAGTGGCCGAGCTGTGCGCCGCCGACTGGGGTCTTTGGCGAACCACCAAGATGAACGTCGAGCGAGTGCGCGCGGCACTACCCACCTGCGGCCTCGATGAGGCGGGCCAGGCGCTGGTGTCTGAGCGCCTGGAACGGCTGTGGCAGCGGATCGAAGACCAGCCCAAGTCGGGAAAATGGAAGATGCGAAACCGCGTCGGCGACAAGAAGCGCTGGTACGAGGAGCCCGAAGAGGTGGAGTGAATAACGGTGCCAGGCACCTTTTATTCATCACCCCGCAAAACGGGCGACTTGGAGCCCTCGGACGCCGGGCTGGGCGATGAAGAGGCCGCCGGCGCTGGTGGCGTCGATCTCTTGGTCGGAGAGGCCGTGGGCAGCGGTGGTGATGTACAGGTCGGTCAGGCCTTTGCCTCCGAAGCAGCAGCTCGTGACCTGGGCAGCCGGCACCTCGATCACCGCCAGAAGCTCCCCTACAGGTGAGAAGCAGCGAACCTCGTGCCCACCCCAGATCGCTACCCAGAGGCAGCCGTCGGCGTCCACCGCCAGACCGTCGGGCTGTGCTTCCTGGGTGCCGACCGGAAAACAGGTCGCGCCGGTGCGAGGCGGCCCCGGTGAGCAGGTCGTAGTCCATCACCGTGACCTTGCAGGTGGGCGAGTCGACGTAGTACATCGAGGTGCCCGGCGGCGACCAGCCGATGCCGTTGGAGACGGTCACCCCGGAGAAGACCGATTGGACTGTCAGATCGGTGTCGAGCAGATACAGCGAACCGCTGGCGTCGGTCTCGGTGTAGCTCATGCTGCCCGCCCAGAAGCGACCGGCAGGGTCACACTTGCCGTCGTTCATCCGGTTGACGTCGTCGTCGCCCTCCGGCTCGGCGATCACCTCGACCTCCGCCGTGCCGGTGGCCATCGAGACCAGCGCAAACCCGTCGCCGGTGGCCGCCACCAGCCCTCCCCGCTCCCGGATCGCCACCGCCGACACGCCGCACTCCATCGCCACCGAGAGATCCGTCCCGGTGCGGGGATCGAACCGATGGATCTCGTGGTCGTCGATGTCGACCCACAAGAGCGCCTGGTTCTCGGCGTCCCACACCGGCCCCTCGCCCAGCGGGGCACGGGCGTCCAGTATGAGTTCGCAGGAGATGTGGTCGGGAGCGGCCATCGAGTGATCGCGGTGACCATATCCGATCCCACCTGCAACCCTCCGCGTTGGGGTGAATAACGGTGCCTGGCACCGTTATTCACCCCGAGCGCGTTACGGATCGACGACCTTGAAGACGTCGTCCGTGTTGGTCGCGCAGTTCGCCCGCTGGAGGTACACGTCCGTGCCGCTGGTCGGGTCTGCGGTCGCGTTGGTGGCAAACACATCGACGCCCGGATTGAACGTGTTGAGAATCGTCTCGGGCTGGCCGATGGCCGTCTTCACCAGCTTCACGGCCTGTCCGCACTTGCGGCCGGCGTGCATGTAGTAGACCGTCCCGTCGGTTGCCACACTCGGGGCGTATTCGTCGCGGGCCGGCGGCAGCGTGTTGGCGAGCTTGGTCGTGACCTTGCCGGCGATGTCGCGCAGATACACGCTGCAGTGGTCTGAGAAACACTCGGTCCATACCGCCCAGTTGCCGTTCACCTGCCCGGGAGACAGAAACGTGCTCTGCGGCGTTTTCGGTGGCCAGCTTGTAGGAGGTCTTGGACGTTCGTGCTTCGCAGAATCACCTGGCTCGCGGTCGTCTTCGACTCACGGCCGAACAGCAGCCAGTTGCCCGAGACGGAGGGGCTCCATTCCCACGCGGGCGTGTTCACGCCGGCCGGGGGCGCGCTGCGCAGCTTGGTGACGGCATCGTAGAACCGGATATCGGACTGACTCTTCAGCGACACCTGCTGGAACACCACCGTGGTGCCGTCGATCCCGCCGGCGTAGCCGAACGTGTGAGCGGGGTTGAGCTGGACGGTGGTGCCGCCGTTTCGCAGGAACGCGTTGTGGTGTTGCGGCTTGGCGGCAGAGTTCTGATTCCATGTCAGATAGGTACCGAACGCCGCCGGGTTCTGCTCTGACCGAGCCGTGGTCAGCACCGGAATCTGGGTCAGGTTCGCCCACACCTCACCCGCCGCTGCCAGCGCCACCACTGCGATGGCACCCACCGCGAACACTGTGGTTCGCTTTCGCTTGATCATGATCGACGTCCTTTCGGTCAGCTTGTGAACCCGTACGCCGCGCCTCGTTTGCCGTTCGTGCCCGGCGCGCCCACGACGATCGACGAGCCGGTGTTGGTGACTGAGCCCGACACCGCGACCGACGCGGCGAACCGATCGCTGCTGGCATTGACGGCCGGGTGCAGCTCGTTTTGGAGCGTCCAGGTGGTACCCGAGCGGGTGAACACGAAGGCCGCGCCACCGGTGACGGCCGGGTCGCGCCCTCCGACGACCACAGTCGCACCCGAGAGCCCGAGCGACGACTTCTCGATGTGAGCACTGACCGTGGTCAGGATCTGCTGGAGCTGCCAGATCGTGCCCTGGCGGACATACACGGACACGGCCTCCTTGGTGCCGGCGGCATTACCCCCGCTGACCGCCACGGTCGAGCCGGACACCGCCGCCTGGTCGAAGCTGACGCCGTTTCGGGCGACCAGCGTCTGCTGCAGCGTCCAGGTGGTGCCGGTGCGGGTGTACACGTACACGCGCCCGCCGGTCGGTGCCGAGGCAACCAGGCCCGCGCCGTTCACGTTCACGCTCTCGATGGTGTCGCCGTTGCCCTGGGTCAGCGCCGGGGCGAGCTTCCACGTCGATCCGGTGCGTACGTACATCTTCACGGTCTGCCCGTCGGGGAAGGCCAGCGTCGAGCCGGACAGTGACATCGAGCCGCTCCTGCCGTCAAAGTCCGGCGGGGTCGCGACGTGCAACGTCTGCTGCAGCTTCCAGGTGGTGCCGGTGCGTACGAAGATGTACACCTTGCCGGGAGTGGGAGCAGCAACCGCCACGGTCGATCCGGAGATCGACACCCACGTCCCGAACCAGTCCCCATCCTGGCCGTCGGGGGCCTTCAGTTTCTGCTGAAGCTTCCAGCTCTTCCCCGAGCGGATGTACACGTAGGCCGCGCCGACCTCTCCGGGCGAACCGTGGTCGTGGTTGTGGAATGCGCCCACAACGGCGGTGGTCCCCGACACGTCGACCGACCGGCCGAAGTAGTCGTACGGGCGTGAATCCGGGCTGACAAGCGGTCGCTGGGTGAGCGCCACGGCCGCGCCCGCAGGCGCAACGACGACGACGGTCAGCGCCAGCAGAGCCACGAGCGCCAAAACGATCCGCTTCATCGTGCCATCTCCTCTTCGATGGTGATTGCAACACGACTGATGATCGACGCCCCAGGGCCCCTCGGCATCGGGGATTCTCCTGGTCCGCGTGCCGCAGACGACGCCGACCTACATTGAGCATATATTCACAAGGTGCTGATTGGGAGAAATGCCGAGAAGTCAGCCGTCGCCGAGCTGCTCGACAACGCTCGGCTGGGTCGCAGCGGCACGTTGATCCTGCGCGGTCCGCCGGGAATCGGCAAGACCGCACTGCTGGATCTGGCCTCTGTCACGGCTGACGGCATGGAAGTGATGCGGCTGAGCGCCGTGGTCACCGAACGAGACATCGCATTCGCCGCTCTGTATGAGTTGCTGTATCCGCTGCTGCCGCGCCTGAGGGAAATCCCCGACCCGCAACGGGTGGCGCTCGAGGGGGCGCTCGCACTGGCCGCGCCGACTCCCACCGATCGGTTCGCGGTCGCCGCGGCGACGCTCTCGCTGCTGGGGCTGGCAGCTGGATCGAAGCCGCTATTGATCTTGATCGACGACGCTCATTGGCTCGACCTGGCATCCGCCGAGGCCTTGGCATTCACCGCGCGGCGGCTGGATCGTGAAGGGATTGCGATACTCGCGGCCACCAGCGACCCGGAATCCCGCCCACTGTCGAGTTTCCCGTCGCTGACGCTCCCACCGATGTCACCGCAGGACTGCCGCCGGCTACTCCAACTGCGTTCTGGAGTCGTTCCGACACCGGCGGTGGCGGATCGCATCCTGGCCGAAAGCGGCGGCATCCCGCTTGCGATCGTGGCCGCCGCCGGGCTGCTTTCGCCCGCACAACTGGGTGGGTCCGAGCCGCTGCCGATCCCGCTGCCGGTGGCAGCCGACATGGTGGGACGGCTGCTGGACGAGGCCGATCCGATGTCGGCGACCGCCCGCGGTTTGCTGGTCTCGGTGGCGGCGGCCGACACCCGTTCGATCCGGGTGCTGTCTCGCGTTCCCGGCGCGGACGGATTCGAGGCGCTGGCCGACGCCGAGCGCCGAGGTTTCCTGGTCGTCCATGGGGAGCAGATCGGCTTCGCCAACCCGCTGATGCGGTCGGCCTTGTACCAGGCGGCCTCACCTGAGGAGCGGCGGCTGGCCCACGCCCGCATCGCCGCGGCCCTGGTCGAGCCGCGCTACCGCGACCGCCGCGCCGTGCACCTCGGCAAGGCTGCCACCCAGCCTGACGACGAGGTGGCCGCGGAGCTGGAGTGGGCGGGTGACCGCTACCGCGAGCGGGTCGGATTCGGCGTTGCCGCGGCAGCCTATCGGCGAGCAGCCGAGCTGAGCGAACAGGAGCACGATCGCTGCCGCAGGCTGTGGCTGGCAGCGTCTGCGGCCTGGCAGGCAGGGCGGCCGGCTGAGAGTTCTGAGCTGCTCGACCGCATCGGCGAGCCGGTTGCCGATCCCCTGCTGGCGGCCGACGTCGAGTATCTGCGCGCCCGCATCGAGATCCGGCAGGGAGGCACGGTGGACGCCGCCGACGTGCTGGAGACGGCAGCCAAGCTGAGCGGGCTGGATCCCGCCCGGGCGGCGCGAATGTTGATCGCCGCCGCAGAACGAGCTGTTCTCGAAGACCGAATCGAGTTCCTGACCCGGGCCTGTGACCTGAGCCGTGACGCCGACCCGTCACTGTGGCTGCGCGCATCCCTGGCCCGATCGGCCGCGATCGCTGATGCGGGCGACGGTGATGAGGCCGCGGTGCTTGCCCACGACCTGCGAGCGACGCTGGAGCGAGAGGCGGCGCTGCGCAACGACCCCGAGCTGCTGGCGCTGGCCGCCGCGGCGACGGGTGAAACCGAACCCGATCTCGAGCTGAGCGCCCGAGCGGTCAGCGCGGCCCGGGAGCGGGGCGCCGTCGCGGTGTTGCCGCACGCACTGTTTCTGTGGGCGACGGCCGCCGCGGCGCAGGGGTGGTGGGACGACGCCCTGGCAGCGCTGACCGACGCTGAGCAGCTGGCCGAAGCGTCCGGTCAGGAGCGTTGGCGCGGGCGGGCGGCCGCGGCCCGGGCATGGATCCACGCGCTGCGCGGCGACGAGGCCCGATCTACCGCCGAGCTCGAGGGCTTGGCCGAGCTGGACTGGCCGCCCGCCCAGCGGCTGGTGCTGGCGGAGACCTGCACCGGGTTGATCCGGCTCGCCGGCGGCGATGCCGCAGCCGCCGCCCAGCACCTGACCACACGGTTGGAGATGCCGGAGGCGTCGCCCGCAGTGGACGACCGCCGCCGGCTGATCCCCGATCTGGTTGAAGCACTGGTGCACCTGGGTCAGGGCGATGACGCAGCAGCGGTGATGGCCGGCGAATCCGACTACCCGCCGGCGTTGGGATGGCTGCAGGCGCGGCTGGCCGCCGCCGCCGCGATGGTCACCGGCGATGACGACGCCTTCGCCGAGGCGGCCGCATGCGGCCGAGCAGCTCACCCCGCCCCACCCGTACCATCGCGCCCGGGTCGAACTCGCCCACGGTCAGCATCTGCGCCGGCGGGCTCGCATCTCTGCATCACGTCCGCCCTTGCGATCCGCGATCGAGCTGTTCGACGCGCTCGGCGCGGCCGCCTGGGCTGAACGCGCACGCGGGGAGCTGGGTGCAACCAACGAGCATCCCTCCGCTCCGGATCCCGCAAATCGTGACCGGCTGACTCCGCAGGAGCGACTGATCGCCGATCTGGTCGTGAGCGGGCTTACCGACAGCGAAGTGGCTGCTCGGCTATTCCTGAGTGCGAAAACGATTTCGTATCACCTCGACAAGGTGTACAAGAAACTGAGCTGCACCCCAGGCCGGGGGCGTCGCGAGTTGGCCGCAAAGCTGCGGGAGCTCGATGACGAAGGCGGGGCATGAGCGCGCGGGGGCGCGCGGCCACGGCCTGCCTGTGGATCGTGGTCGCGACCATTGCGGCCATCTCGTCGGTGGTGCTTTGGCAGTGGTATCAGGGCCCGCCTGATCACTCCCCGGTGATCCTTCAGTTTGTGTACACACCGGACGCCGAGGACTTGGTGACAGGGCCGATCGCCGCATTCAACAAGACCGGTACCGAGGTCGACGGCCACCCGGTGACGGTCGCTCCCACTCCCATGCCCAGCGGCGAGACCGAGCGTGGCTTGGCGCGCCGCACCACCTCCGCCGACGTGTGGCTGCCGGCGTCGTCGGCGTGGACCGGCCTTTTGAACCACGATGTGAGCGCCACCTGGGCGCCGCCGAGCCCGTCGCTGGTGCACTCACCCCAGGTGGTTGCGATCTGGGAGCCGCTGGCAAGGCGGCTGGGGTGGCCCGACCGGCCGGTGTCCTGGCGCGATCTGTTGAAGCTGGGCGCGACCGATCCCGATTACCGCTACGGCCATACCAATCCCGACTTCTCGACCTCCGGCCTGAACGCGATGATCGCCGAGTACGCCGCCGTCACCGGTCACAGCCCGGGAGGCCTGACGGCGGCCGACACGGCCGACCCGGAGGTGACCCAGGCCGTCAGCACGCAGGAAGACCACATCGTGCACTACGGGGACACGGCCGCGTCGTTCCTCGACCAGATGGCCCGCTACCGCGGCAGATACGCGTCCTGGGTGATCACTCAGGAGACCTCCCTGGTCGGATTCCGGCAAGACCACCCGGCGCTGCGCCCACGCTTGGTGGCGATCTACCCCAGCGACGGGACATATCTCGCCGACTACCCGCTGGTGGCGATGGCACCAGCCGCGCCCGGGGTGGACGAGCTCCGACGACAGGCCGCGCTCGTCTTCCAGGACTGGCTGCCGGCCCATGTGAGCGTCTCTGACGCAGCCGATCACGGCTACCGGTCGGGGCCGGTGAATGCACCGGCACTGCCCCCGATCGATCACGCCCACGGCGCCGACCCGGCTCCTCCGCGGCTGCTGCCGCTGCCCGATCCGGCCGTGGTCAGCCAGATCCGGCACTCGTGGCCGATGGTGCGAAAGCCCGCCGATGTCGGCCTGGTGGTCGACCGCACGTGCCTGTCTCCGGCTGGCCAACAGATCACCTCGGGCGTGGAAACGCTGCTGAACGGGTTCTCCTCGCGCGACCGGGTGGGACTGTGGGCGGCGGGTGCATCCGTCACTGAGCCGCAGCCACCGGCGGTGCTGGGAGCAACCCGCTGGCAGTTGCTGCACTCGGTCGCCGCGCTCGAGCCCTCCCGCGCGGGTGCGGTGTTCGACGCGATCGCAACCGCCCACGATGCCATCGCAGCGCTGCCGGGGAGCGGCCGCAACCAGGGCGTGATCGTGATGACCGACGGCCGCTCGGACGTCAGCCGGATCTCGGTGGACGCCCTCGAACGCCAACTGCAAGCCGGCCACGACTCGGAGCGAGTGCGGGTGTTCACGGTGGCGTGCTCGGCCACCCCCGACATGCAGGTGCTGCGGCGGATCTCCTATGCCTCGCAGGGCGAAGCCTTTGCTGCGACACTGGCCGATATCGGTACCGCCTACCGCAGCCTGTCTGCCTACTACTGATCGGAAGCATGGACGACGACCTTCGCATCGGCCGATTCCCCGTTGTGCGAGAGCTGGGCCGGGGCGCATTTGCGGTCGTGTACCTGGCACGGGACGTGAGCCTTGATCGTGACGTCGCGATCAAGGTCTTGACCCGGGTGATGGAGGCAACCGACGTGCGCCGATTCGTCGACGAAGGCCACTATCTGGCCCAGTTCAACGACCCGCACATCGTGCTCATTCACGAGTCCGGGACGCACGAGGGCGCCCCCTTCCTGGTGATGGAGTACGTGCCGGGAGGAACCGTGGCCGAGCTGGTCGGATGCGGCGATCCGGCCGCCACCCGCCGGGTGCTCGAAGACGCATTGGAAGGACTTTCGACCCTGCATCGGGCGGGGGTGGTGCACCGCGACCTCAAGCCGCAGAACCTGCTGCTGACCGCATCGGGGCGGGTCAAGGTGGCGGATTTCGGCCTCGCCCGGTTCCAGGATGCCGACCGCCTCACCCGGGAAGGCACGGCCGCCGGCACCGCCCGCTACATGGCCCCCGAGCAGGCCTCCCCCGCGCTGGGTGAGGTGGGCCCGGCCGCGGATCTGTACGCGATCGGGATGATCGCCCACGAGCTTCTGACCGGTGGGGTGCCGTTCGAGTCGGACGAGTCCCCGCTGGAGGAACGCATCCGCCGCGAGCCGCCGTCTGTGGGTTCCGTGTGGAACGGCGACGACATCGCCCTGATCGACTGGGTGGACTGGCTCACGCGGCTGCACCCCCGCGACCGGCCGGCCGATGCCGCCACCGCACTGGCAATGCTTCGCTCCGGCGCGCCTCCGCCGCCCCCGACCGTGACGTTCTGGCGGTCGGCCCGTCGTCCGCTGCCGATCGCGTTCGGGGCGTGTGTGGCCGCTGTCGGGCTGATCACCACCACCCTCTGGCTGCTACCCCTGGCCCTGCTGGGACTGGTCTGCCTGGCGCTGATGCCGGTGGCTCGAACACGCACGTAGAGGACCGGGAAGTTCCCCGAGGTCGGCGACGACCGTGGCGGCGATGCTGGGCGCATGGGCTCTATCCGACCACATGCCCCACAGGCTCACCTCCTGATCGAACAGCACGGATCGCCGCTTTACGTATACGACACACGGGAGCTGCGCCAGTGTTACGAGCGGTTCGTTGCTGCGTTCCAGCACCCCAGAACCGAGTGTCACTACGCAATTGTCTGTAACAAGAATCCGGCACTCGTTGCCGGGTTGCTCGATCTGGGCGCAGGTGTGCACGCCAACACGCCGGGGGATGCGTTCGCCGCAGTCCAAGCGGGAGCCACAGCCGGCCAGATCGTGTACAGCGGCACCAACCTGACCGATGATGACATCGAGCTGCTGACCGCGGCCGGCATCCACCTCAACCTCGATTCGCTCGACCAGCTGGAGCGGTTTGTCCGGATCGCGCCCGGTGGCAGCGTCGGACTGAGGATGTTGATGGACGACACCGCAGGCCGCAGCCGCATCGGCGTGACCCCGGCCGAACTCCCGGAAGCACTTGTGATCGCCCGACGGGCCGGAGTCTCGGTCACCGGCGTACACATGTACGCGGGCACCCACACCCGCTCACACCACCGTTTTGTGGCCTGCCTGGATCGGACGATCGATGCCGCGGTGCGGCTGCCGGACCTGGAGTTCATCGACCTCGGGGGAGGCTTCGGTGTCGCCTACCGGCGAAACCAGGATGCGCTCGACCTGGCCGTGCTCGGCGCCGAGGTTGATCGGCGAATGGCAACGCTGGAACATCGGGTGGGCCGCCCACTCCGGTTGCTGCTCGAGCCGGGCCGGATCCTGGTCGCCACCTGTGGCACGTTGCTGGTGCGGGTGGTCTCGGTCAAGCAACGCGGCGGGCGGCGATTCGTCGGCGTCGACTCGAGCGTTGCCCACTTCGTGGTGCCAAGCGTCTATGGGGCGTTTCATCGAGTCGAGGTGATGAATCCCCGATCGCGGCCGCTGGAAGTCCCCACCGACCTGTGCGGGAACACCACCCACTCACAGGACTTCCTGGGGCGCAGCCTGCGACTGCCCGAGCTGAGGCCCGGCGACGTGATCGCGATCCGAGACGTGGGGGCCTACGGCTACGCCATGTCGAGCCACTTCCTCAACCGGCCGCGGCCTGCCGAGGTGGTGCTGGACGACGCGGGAGTGCCGTCGCTGACCACCCGCCGAGAGCAGCTGGAAGACCTGACGGCCCTCACATCGGGCAGCACGGCATGAGGCACTGCCCGCAATGTGGTTACAGGACCAGCGGGGGTACCGTGCGGATGACCGGGCGCTGCTGGTCGTGCAAGCGCACGTTCTGCTTCGATCCCCGGTCCGATCCCATCACCGATTACGGATTCGACGCGGCGGTGCGGTTGGTCTCCGGCGAGGGCACGATCCGCTGGACCACCGATCAGTTGTACTACGCGGTTTGCCGCAGGGTGCGGCGCAGACGTACATGGGAGAGATTGACCCGGCGAAAGACCGTGAGCATCGACCGCACGCAGTTCGAGCTGCTGCTCGCCCGCTGGCAGTCGGCCGGCGCGACGCTCGCGGGGCGCCTCGACGACAGACCGCAGCAGCACACCACTCCCAGCGACCTGAGCGCCGACCTGGAAGCCGTCGCGGTCGACCGGGCCGTTGTCTGCGACAAGCCGCAGACTCTCGCATTTCTCTTGGCCAACGACTTCCACATGGAACATCGGTGCGTGCTTCTGTGCGAGAGCGAGCTGAACTCGGGGGTGTTTCCGGCCGCGGTGGAACTTGCCCGCCGCAGCGAGAACCTGACGGTGCTGGCTGTGCACGACGCCGACCCGCAGGGCTGCGCCATGGCGCTTCGCCTGGGGGGGACGTCGGGAATGTTCGCCGACTCCGTCTCGGAGGGGCGCGGACGGATCATGGATATCGGACTCCGTCCCGGTCATGCCACCGCGTTTCGGGGGTCATTTCAGACGTCCGCACCGGTCGACAAGAGCTTCCTGGGGTCGAGCGAACAGGAGGGCAAGTGGCTAGGGCGCTACCGCATGGAGCTTGCAGCGGTGCCGCCGACGCGGCTGCTGACGGCACTTGCAGCAGCGTGGGCGCCCGAAGCCGCGAACGCCGAGCCCGACATGGAAGGAGGGTGGATCGGTGGCGGAATTTGCGACCATGATGACTTTGGCTGAACCGCGTCGAGCCGAAGCCGGCACCAGCTTGATTGCGGGCAGCTGGGACTGCTGCTCACTCCACGGCCGTCCTGTGGAGACGATTGGCGACTGGCTGGACGTGATCGCGAGCGGCTCGCTGGCGTCGGTCAGGGGGGCGTACGCGCTGGCGTGGCGGGATCCCACAAGCGGCGTCGTGCATCTGGTGCGGGATCCGATCGGCGAGCGGTCGCTGTACTACGCCGCTGATCCAGACGGTGTCACAGTGGCCAGAACCGTCGGCAAGGTACTGGCACAGCGCCGGGTGAGGCCGCGACTGGACATGCCGGCTCTGGCAACCTATCTCTGTCTCTCATACATTCCGGCGCCACTCACGCCGGTCGACCAGGTGTTCGCCGTCGCGGCGGGGGAACACGTCCGAGTGCAGGGCGAGACGATCGAACGCACCGCGCTGTGGGAGGCCCCCGGTGAGCTGCCCGATCCCGGGCTCGAGCCCGCCGCGGCGGACCTGCGCGAACTTCTCGAACGGTCGGTCTCCCGCAGGCTCCCGGCCCCCGGGTCAGAGCTGTGCGCGTCACTGTCCGGCGGGCTGGACTCGAGTCTGGTGGTCGCGCTGGCCGGTCGCGGGCACACCGGATCAGTCACGGCCTACTCATTGGGATTCGGAGCCGAGGAGGTAAACGAACTGGAGTACAGCGCGATGGTCGCCGAACACTGCCGGGTCGAGCATCGCGTGATCACCGTGACGCCGGAAGACGTCCTGCGTGAGCTCGACTCGACCATGAACGCGCTGGGGTCGCCGATCGGCGACCCGTTGACTGTTCCCAACACGATCCTCTTCCGGCAGGCGGACTCGGTCATGTTCAACGGGGAGGGCGGAGACCCATGTTTCGGCGGGCCCAAGAACCTGCCGATGCTGCTGCATACCCTGTATCAGCCCGTCGACGGTGACGGCGAGCAGCTTGGCAGTGCATACCTTCGCGCTCATCGACGGTGCTATGACGATTTGACCGCGATGGTCACCGATGACGTTTTGAGCGAACTACCCGAGCGCTTCCTCGAGTCGAGGTTCCAGTCGCATCTGGAAGATCCCCGCTGGAATACGCTGACCAACCGGATGATGGCGATGAACGTTCAGTTCAAGTGCGCCGACCACATCCTCGCCAAGGTCGACACGCTGGCCCGCTCGGCCGGCGCCGTGCCTCGCTCACCTCTGTGCGATCGGGAGCTGGTCGAGTATGCGTTGTGCTTGCCGGCGCATCTGAAGCTGGTCGGCTCGGGCGAGAAGCATGTGCTCAAGGCCGCGGTGGCCGACCTGCTCCCCGAGGCGATCCTCACCCGACCGAAGAGCGGCATGCGCGTTCCGGTCGTCTCGTGGATGAACGGGCCGCTGCTCCCGTACACGCGTGAACGACTGCTGGACGGACTGGCCCCGCGCGGGCTTTTCCGGCGGGAGTACCTCGAGCGCCTGGTCGATCTCGAGGCCGCGCCGGTGCGGCGCCGGCACCTCAAGCTGTGGATGCTCCTGTCCTTGGAAGCGTGGTTGGCCGGGATACCGTGGAGATGATGTAGCCCTGGAGAGAACGTTCGTACCGGGTGACAGTTTGTGAGAAGATGCACAAGACGGGTGGCTCGCACCTTTTGGGGGGAAATGGCCTGGGCCACTCGGTCACTCCCCGCCGGGTGGCTGGATCGATCGGAGCCGATCAGCCACTCGGCCCCTGCCCGGCCTCAGCCGGCGTGGCACTCGGCGTCGACGCACAAGCGAGCGCGATCCCGGGTGAGACACACAAGGCCGATATAGGTCGAGCTGTCGTCGCCAAGCACGACCAGCCGGCGGCCACCGTCTTGGATGAGCGCGTCGATCGCCGCCCCGACTGAGGTCGATGCGGTCGCAATCGGCGGCTTGCTGGTGGCGTACTCCGTGATCGGCTGGGCGTCAGGCGCGTCGGCGATGTCGTCCCGCGACACCGCGCCGACATAGACGCCATCGTTGAGCACCGGCACCAGCTGCACCGAGCTTGACTCAAACAGCGCGCGCGCCTCGCCCACAGTCGCGGTCGCCGCCAGCTCCTTGCCGCGGATCGTGATGGCGCCGCTGACCGGGCGGTCGGCGAGATCCTCGATCGAGGGATGGATCATGCTCATGGAGTGAAGGGTAGCCCAGGTGGATCCCCCAGCACCGAAGAGCAATCACCGAACGTTTTTGCGATTCGTAAACAAGGCTAGTAGCATTTTTTCACCGTAGCTGTACGCACTGAGAGTTCGGGACGCGCCATGAGCTCAGCCAGTCGCCCACGAGCAGGATGCGGCCACTCGAATCGAAGGAGTCGCACAGAATGAACCGACGAGTCGCCGTTGCGCTCGTGAGCGTCGCAGTAGCAACCACCACGATCATCGCGCCACGGATTGGAACGCATACCGCAGTAGCTGACCCTGGGCCGCCGGTTGTGATTTCCGGCACCGTCGTGGATTCGACCGGCGGGCCGGTGTCCGGGGCCGTTGTTTCGCTGTATCCAGACCGCCTGGACGGAGTACCGACCGTGGCGCTCGACAGCCAGGTGACGGACTCCTCGGGAACGTACTCGCTGACGACCGACCTCACAGCAGACCTCTCGCAGATCGCGTCAGGACACCAGCGATACGTCAACTTCGAACTCGACGTTGAATCCCTCAAGCTCACGTCGTCGACGTTCTTCTCGCGGCAATGGTCGGACGGGAAGTGGGTACAGGGTGAGGCGAGCCCTGCCAACGGCACAGTCACGCTCGCACCCGGCGGGGCGGGAGTCGCCAAAACACCTCGGGCGCTTGCTCGCATACTCACCACGAGCGGCGTGCAGGCGAATTCCAATCCCGGCCTCCCGTGCACCACCGTGGACAAGCGCGTCCCGGGCACCTCACAGCAGAGGCTGACGGTCATCGGCGAGTTGCATACCGCCAACGACGCCACCGAGACGTACACGTACGGTAAATCGTCGTTCGCTGAGAGCGACATCTCAATCGCAACCTCGCTCGGTGGAGCCAACTGGTCACTGTCCGGATCGGTTCACATGTCTGACAAGAACATGGGGGGAACGGATGTGCGGAAGACCGCTCACGAGAACGTCGGAACCCGAATCGGAAGCTATTTCCAGTACGCGGAGTTCAAGAGATTCCAGAGCTGCCCAACCCCGCGCGGGACAGTCACAACTTTCCTCAGAAACGAGGTGAAGCCGACCAACTGGAATGGAGGAGTCGAGATTGGACGCAACTACGACAACCACTATCTCGACGGGCACTGTCCCCCGCTGCCGAACCGACGGACACAAAGCTTCACCACCGATACTGAGGCGCACACATTGTCCGAGAAACAGGTCACCTTCTCCAACGCCGCGAGCGTATCGATCTTCGGGGTCGGTGTATCACTCGAAGCCCAAAGCGGATGGTCGAAGAACGTGGAGTCGGAATGGTCGTTCGGCCACGCGGCGCCGCACCACTACCTCTGTGGGAACACCGGCCCTTATAGGTCATCACCGCGAATTTTCGCCGGACTTCAGCAGTGACTACGAGCGCGCGCCTGCGCCTCGTGGGGCTTGCGTTGACAGCCTGTGCCGTGATCGCGGTATCCCTGGTCGTCTATTGGCGAATCGGTGGCGGCCCTGAGGCGGGGCCGATTCCGATTGGAAACCCAAGCGGGATCGTGATCGTCCCGCGTGGCATCCACAAGCCGTTCGGGATCGGAACTCTCGAACTGGCCACTCCGACTGACCAGCCGGCGATTCTCGATCGCGCTTACATCATCGGAGCGACACCGGGCATGCGACTGGTACACGTCTACACGGCGCTGATTCCGCGCGATATCAGTAAAGCTGACGGCGTATGGGCGGCTGTGAGTCAATGGCCGCCACCCGGAACCAGGTTGAGCGAACTCGGGGAGATCGCCGTTCCGCCTCATTCAATTCCCGTCGACCGGCCCGCGGTACAGCTCATGCTCGAACTCGCCCTCGACCACCGAGGCAGCGCCATGTTCAAGACGATCGCAGTCGACTACCACATCGGAGACCACCACTACCACACGGTCTTCCCGTTGTCGGTCCGAGCCTGCTACCCGAAACCCCGCGGCGGCTGCCCGGAGCCCCCGTTCGTCACCGACGACAGACTCGTGAATAATTGGTGCCAGGCACCAATTACTTCACGGCCGGCGCGGACCAACCTCAGACGGCTCGGGTCGACTGCCGGATGACCATTTCCGGGCGGGTCTGCACCACCTGGCTCTCGACCGCCTGCCCGTCGATCCGCTTGAGCAGGGCCGCTACCCCAAGCACGGCCATCTCTGCCAGCGGCATCCGCACCGTGGTCAGCGGAGGTTGGAGATAGGCGGCCAGCGGGGCGTCGTGGAACGCGACCACCGAGACGTCCTCCGGCACGCGCAAGCCGCGCGCCGCCACGGCGGCGATCACACCGATCGCCGCTGCGACGCTCCACACGGCGATGGCGGTCGGCGGTTGCGGCCAACGCTCGAGCAGGTCGACGCAAGCCTGGTATCCACTGGCCTCATCAAACGACGACTCGGCGATGCGGTCTCGGCGCGGATCCACTCCGGCATCGCCGACCGCGCCGAGATATCCCTCCAGCCGGCGCTGAGCCGTGTCGGCGTCCGCCGGCCCGGACACGTACCCGATTGCGCGGTGCCCCAGATCGAGCAGGTGCTCGACAGCCAGCCGCATGCCGAGTGTGTCGTCGACAGTGATGCTCGGCGCGAGCCCCCCGCCCGGCGGTTGACCAGGATCAACGGCAGATCAGTACTGATGATGTCTCGCAGGATCGGCTCTGAGGTGGAAGCGCTGGCGAGCATCAGCCCATCCACCCGCCGCTCCAAC
This sequence comes from uncultured Actinomycetes bacterium, assembly GCA_963811675.1. Classification (GTDB taxonomy): domain Bacteria; phylum Actinomycetota; class Thermoleophilia; order Gaiellales; family JAICJC01; genus CAVPTL01. The sequence goes on from CAWESH010000021.1 coordinate 22,138, forward strand.
AACAGCCGACGGTAGGCCAGCCCGGCCTGGAGGAACTCCTCGGCGTCAGCGATCAAGAGCACGTACCCGGCATCGGACGCCGCTCGCTCGGCCCCGCGAATGATCTCTGAGTTGACCGGATAGGCGAGGTTGGGGATCACCAGCCCCATGGTGGTGGTGCGTTGCAGCTTGAGACCGCGGGCGGTCGCGTTCGGCCGGTAATTGAGTTCTTGCGCGGCACCGATAATCCGCGCCCTGGTCTCGGGACGCACGCCCACCGTGGGATCATCGTTCAGCACCCGAGACGCGATCGACGTCCCCACCCCCGCGAGCGCTGCCACGTCCACCAGCCGCGCCACTCCGCGTGGCGGCTCTGAGTCGCTCGATCGCGAGCCCTTGGGGCTCATCACGCTCCTTATGGTCGGCGCCGAAGCTCCCTCGGGGAGGCGGCTTGACTTTGCGGATCCCGTAGAGCATAATCGCTGGAAAATCGTTTTTCAAGGAGACAAATTGGCATCCGAACGACACAGCGGCAAGGTCGTGCTGGTGACCGGGGGCGGCAGCGGCATCGGGCGCGCATCAGCCCTCAGGTTCGCTCGTGAAGGCGCTTCCGCGGTATATGTGGTTGACCACTTTGCCGATCGCGCCGAAGCCTCCGCGAAGGAACTTCGTGATCTTGGGGTGGAGTCGAAAGGCATCCACGCCGAACTGGCCGAGCTGACCGGATGCCACCAGGCCGTCGACGACGTGCTGGCCGACGCTGGACGCATCGACGTCGTCATCTCAAACGCCGCAGCGTGGACCGAGGAGCCGTTCCTGGAGATGAAGGACGAGTCTTGGAACAAGATCATCGCGGTCAACCTGACTGCGTACTTCCGGGTCGGCCAGCGTGCCGCCCAGGCGATGGTCAGAGCCGGCAACGGCGGCGTGATCCTGTACACCGCGTCGATCTCATCGCTGGGGGCAAGCCCCTCGTTCGCGCATTACTCGGCCGCAAAGGCCGGCGTCGCCAACCTGACCACCACCATGGCCATCGAGTTGGCGCCCCATCGGATCCGGGTAAACGCGGTCAGTCCCGGCCCCGCCGACACCCAGCAGTCGGTCGACCTGGTCGGCGAAGAGCTGATGCAAAAGTGGCGCCAGGAAGGCTTTCCAGTGGTGCCGCTGCAGCGGCTGGCCTCGGCCGAAGACATCGCCGGCGCCTTCTCGTACCTGGCCTCGGACGATGCCGGGTACGTCACCGGAATCAACCTGGTGGTTGACGGCGGCCTCACCGCCCACGCCTACTCGGTACCGGAGAGCTGATCGATGCGGCTCACCGAAGACGTCTATCTGGTCGGCGGCGGGGACTATGGGTTCAACCTCAGCCACCGGCTCGACTGCCATGTGTACGCGATCGACGCCGGCGACGAGATCGTGCTGGTCGACGCGGGCTTCGCAGCGGAGCCCGACGAGATCCTCGACCTGATGCGCGTCGACGGCCTCGACCCCGCGCGCGTGTCGCGGATCGTGATAACCCACTATCACGCCGACCACGCCGGGGGCTGCGCCGGGATGGTGCGTGCCACCGGCGCAGAGCTGTGGGCGCCGGCGGAGGCCGCCGAGGCGATTCGAACCGGCGACGCCGACCAGATCGGCCTCACCTGGGCGCAGTCATTCGGCTTCTACCCGGCCGACTACGTGTGGGAGGCGTGCGAGGTCGCCCAGGAGTTCTCCGACGGCGACCGCATCCCCGCCGGCGAGTTGGCGCTGGAGGCGATCTCTACTCCCGGCCACTGCCATGGACACTATGTGCTGCGGCTGCAGGGGCGGAACCGCAGCTACCTGTTCGCCTCCGATCTCGTGTTCTGGGGCGGAGCGATCATCCTGCAGAATGTTCCCGACTCGAACCTGCAGGCCTACGCCGCCTCAATGAACCGCGCGCTCGAGCTGGACTTCGACGCGCTCCTGCCCGGACATCACATGATTTCGCTTCGTAACGGCCGCCGCCACGTGGAGGCGGCGGCCAACGACTTCAACCGCATCGGTCTGCCACGAGACCTGCTTCGCTAGGAGAGAGGGAGACATCTCATGTCCACGTATGCCCAGCCACATTCCGAGACGGTGATTGCAACCACCGAACTCGACTCATGGCCGCTGCCCGAGGAGTGGGTACTCGAAGGCAGCCCGACTCCCGGCGGCACGGTGATCAGCCGCTCGGACGACTCGCGCATCGTTCGCGGCGTGTGGGAGTGCACACCCGGCAAGTTCACCTGGTCGTTCAGCTACGACGAGACACTGGTCGTGGTGTCAGGCCGCGCCACCGTCGAACTCGACACCGGCGAGAGCGGTCGAGCTGGCACCGGGCGTGCTGGCGTTCTTCGGCCGTGGGCACGAGGCCACCTGGACGGTGCACGAGACACTTCGCAAGGGATTCCACGCAGACTCGCCCGACCCGCTGCCGTTCTAGTCACGACCGAGCAAGGCGTGGCGCTTGTAACCGGGGTTGACGTACCGGCCATCACCGTGAGCGACATGACCCGCGCCCGCGCGCTTTTACTGCGACCTGCTGGGGTTGCACCCGGCCGAGTTGAAAGGTGTCGGGTCCTCCTGGAGCGATGACGAGCAAGCCCGCTGGCACGCCTATCACGAGGCCTGTGTGGGCCTGCCCGGCGCAGAGATCCAGGCGCTCCTTCTGGAGGCCGAAAACGGCACCCACATCGAGCTGATCGAATACCGGAAGCCCGGAATCCCAGCGCCGCCACGCCGCTCGCCGGCCGACCCCGGCTCGGCTGTGATCGCATTCGCAGTCGAAAACAGCGAGAGCGTCGTCGCCCAACTCGAAGACGCCGGGATCGAGATCCTGGGGGGCCCGGTGCCGTACGTGTTGGACGGTGTCTCGACCAAGACGACCTACCTGTACGACCCTGACGGCAACATCCTGTGCCTGTTCGAGGTGGTCAGAGACGAGAACGATCCGACAAGGATGACGCTCGTGAGTCATCCCATCGGCGTGGCGGTGGCCGGCATCGGTAACGCCGGAGCGGAGCATCTTCGCGAGTTCGCCGCCCATCCCGGCGCGCGGGTGGTGTCGATCATCGACCCCGACAGGGAGCGGGCCGAGGCGGCTCGGGCCGCTCTCGGGCTGGAATGTGCGATCCACGAGAACCTCGAGCAGGCACTCGGCGACGACGACCTCGACGCGGTGGTGATCGCAACGCCCAACGGGCTTCATCCAGCGATGACCGCGGAGGCCGCGCTGGCCGGCAAACACATCCTGCTGGAGAAACCAGCAGGACTCGACCCTCAGGCCATCGACGCGATGGTGGACGTGGTGCGCACCACCGGGGTGATCTGCCAGGTGAACATGATCCTGCGCTGGCACCCGATGATCGAAAGCATCGTGGGCTTGCGTGACGAGGGGGTTCTGGGCGAGATCCACACGGTCGAGGCCGACTTCATCTTCGGCGAACTCGAGGGGACTGAGCCCGACTGGGCGCGGACCGTCGCCCACGGCGGAAGTCTTCACCTGTACGCCGGCTGCCACGCCTACGACCAGCTGGAGTGGCTGATGGGTGATCGCGTGTGTGAGGTGTCCGCGGTGTCGACTAGGCATTCCGACAGGTGGGAGTACGACGTCACCGCGAGCGCCGCGGTGCGATTCGCGCGTGGCGGTATCGGCCGGGCGACGGTCACGCTGGAAGCGGCAGCGCCGTACCAATTCGGCATCCGTGTGTTCGGTACGCGCGGAACGGTGGTGAACGACATGGTGTGCATCCCCGCCGAGCACGGCGTCGAGTACGCACGGCACTGCACCCAGCGGGTGGACGTTACCTCTCTGCCGTTCGACCGGGTGGCGGCGGACTTCCTCGAAAACGTCTCCACCGGCAACGACTCGCACGCCTCCCTGGAGCACACCGCCGATCTGTTCCGACTGGCCATCGACGCCGACACCGCCGCCCGCGAGCATCGAGTGGTGACCCGATGAGGAAGCGTGAATAACGGTGCCTGGCACCGTTATTCACGTCTCACGTCAATGCGCCCGCCGATGGGGTTCCCGCAGCCTGATCGAGCGGCACGTCGACCCGCGCACGGCGCACGTCGGCCCCGGCGATGTAGCCGACGATACCGATCACCGCGATTACGACCAGCGTGCCCAGGGTGAAGACCTCGAACCGCATCCGGCTGATGCCCCAGTAGTCCTGGAAGTTGTAGCCGGCACCGACGAGATTCTCGAGCGTGTCCGGGAACACCGCGATCCACGAGCCGAGGATGATCCAGCCCAGCGTGAGCCCGCCGCAGATCCACACGCCGGCCATGCCGAACGGGATCCGGTACGGCCTGTCCACGTCACCGTGGGAGTACCGCAGCTTGATCAGCGCCGGGAAGATCAGGATGTAGGAAAGCAGGCCTGTTGACGTCGCCATGTACAAGACCACCACGAAGGTGTTTGCGTTCGACCCGCTGTTGAGCAGCTGAGCCGCAATCATGAACACGGTGGCAACGATGCCCGAGAGCACGTTCACCCGCACCGGCGTCCCCAAGCGGTCGTGAAAGACGCCGAAGTACCCAGCAAAAGCACCGTCGTATCCCGCGACCGCGAGCACCCGGTCGGAGCCGATGATCCAGGCCGCGCCGCCGGTGGCCAGGGCGAAGATGAACATCAGCGTCATCAGCTGAATCAGGATGTGGTGAGCCGATCCGTACACCGTGAACGTGGTATCCACGGCATCGAGGAACCCGGCGATGCCCGTCACCTGGTTGGTCGGAAGCACGGCCACGATCCCGAAGATCGGTATCAGGTAGCAGAGGATCGCGATCACTCCACCGCGGGCGACCGCCACCGGCACGTCACGCTGCGGGTCGACCATCTCCTCGGCGGCGCCACTTTGCAGCTCGAATCCCACGTAGTTGAAGAGCAGCAGCGGCACCAGCCCGATGAATACGGCGGTGCTCGGCCGGAAGTCGTTCACGCCGTAGCCGTGGACGCCGTGCTCAATCGCGTAGATCACCACCGTGACAGAGAACAATCCCAGCACCCCGATGCGGACGATCGCGCCCAGGTTCGGGATCCACTTGCCCCGCTGCAGCGCGATGATCGCAACGAACACGGTTACCCAGATGAAGGCCATCTTGAACAGGTAGTCCCCAATCGTCTGGGAGCCGACCGGGTGGATGTACGCCGACCACGCCTCGGTCGAGATGAACGCCAGCGACCCGCCGACCCACAGCGGATTCGAGATCCAATAGAGCACCGCGCCCATGCCGGCCGTGAACCTGCCCCAGGACAGCTTCATCCACTCGTACTGGCCACCCTCCTGGGGGAAGGCGGTGCCCAGCTCCGCCATCACCAACCCGTACGGAAGCAGAAACAGGATGCCGAGAACGACCACCCAGGTGAACGTCTGAGCGCCGAAGCCGGCGACCTGGCCGAGCGTGTCAAGCCCGACGATGGCACACACCAGGAACAGCAGCATGTCCAGCCGGCCGAAGCTGCGAATCAGCTTCCCCCGCTCCTCAACTGCCATTTTGGTCGTGTGATCAACCGGTTCAGTCGTCATCGGAAGTCCTCCTTGATCCGCGTCACGAGTAGTCCCACAGGTCCAGCGGAAGGTCGTTCAGCACCTCCGCGCCGTCGGATGTGACATGCACCATCTGCTCCAGGATCGCGGCCCCGATTCCGGGGACAGCCACCCCCGGCTCGATGCACAGCACCATCCCCGGCACCAGAGTCATCTCGGCGTCCGACCGGCCGTGGGGCGGCTCGTGCTGTCCCACGCCCGCTCCATGCGGCATGTAGTAGCCCCACCAGTACTCGCCCAGTCCGGCCTCGATAACGGCGGCCTCAGCCGCCCCGGTGACATCCCCGACGGGTGTTCCCGGCTGCACCGCCGCGATCGCGGCGTCGACCGCCGCCCGCACCGCCTCCAGCATCGTTCGCTGCCTCCCGCTCGGAGGCCCCACCGTCACCGTGCGGCACATGTCCCCGTGGTACCCGGCCACCCGGGCACCGCAGTCGAGCACCGCCAGCTCGCCCCGCTCCATCGCCCGCGCGGTGGGAAAGAAGGTCGAGTGCGCGGTGCGCGTGCCTGCACCCATCACGGTCACGAACGACAGGTCTGCGCCGGTGGCCCGGATCGCGTGCTCAGCCGCAGCAGCCGCCGTGGCCTCGGTCGCGCCCTCACGAATCTGGTCGATGCCCGCGCGCATCCCCAGATCCGAGATTCGCGCCGCCTCCCGCATCAGCTCGATCTCGGCGGGCGACTTGACCAGCCGAAGCCCGGTGACGACGTCGGTTACATCCTCGAAACGGACGTCCGGGCACAGCTCCGCCAGCTTCAGGTAGACGCTTGCCGGCAGTCCGTCGAGCCCGCTCAAACCCACGCGCCCGCCGTGCTCCCGCGCCAGCTCGGCCAGCGTTTCGGCGGGGCGGCGATCGAGCACCACCGACCCGGCGTAGGCCTCCACCCGGGCGCGTTCCAGATCCCACTCCGCGTCGGTGACCAGAGTGGTGTCGCCTTCGGCCGGTACGAACACGTACGACGTCTCCTCATCGGTGCACGACCACCGCGCCAGGTAGCGAAGGTCGGCGGGGTAGTAGTCGCGATGCGCCCCGAAGCAGATCGCGGCTCCCAACCCGAGCCTGCGCAACTCCGTTTGCAGACGAGCGATGCGCTCTGCGATCTCTGTGTCGGTGATATCGGCGGCCGGGGTGATCACTCAGGAACGCTCCTTCGACGCGCGTCTGACCGGGCGCACATCCTCCTCGCGTAGCTCCCACTCCCAGCCGGTCTTGGCGATGTCCAGCACCATCGAGGTCTCCACGCTGGTGATGCCGTCGACCGACTGCAGCTCGGTCTCCAGAAACCGCAACATCTCGGCCTGGGACAGGAACACCGCCTCGCACACCACGTCGTACACGCCCGCGCAGGCGGCGGCGTACCGCACCGCGTGGAACCCCGCCAACCGGTCGGCCACCACGCGGGCCGCGCCCGGCCGGCACCGCACCCCGATCCACACGTTCAGGCGATAGCCAATCTTGTCGGCCTCGACCACCGGCACGATCGCAAGCGTCCCCGACCCCAGCAGCTTGGTCAGCCGATTTCGCACAGTGCCCTCACTGACATCGAGTCGCCCGGCCAGCTCGGCATAGCTCATGCGTCCATCCAGCTTGAGACTTGCGATCAGGCGACGGTCGAGCGAGTCAAGAGCCATATCCGCAGCGACTTTACCCTATCGATGAGTAATGCTCAATACCCGGGACCAATGACGACGTATTCCGCAGAATCGACCGCCAGATAGCGTGAATAATTGGTGCCTGGCACCTTTTATTCACTAGGGTTGCGGGATGATTCCGGTCGATCATCTGCTGGCGTTCTGCCTGACCTCGTTGGTGCTGATCGTGATCCCGGGGCCGAGCGTGCTGTTCGTGGTCAGCCGGTCGCTGACATCGGGTCGCGCCGTTGGCCTGGCCACCGTCGCCGGCAACGCGGCCGGTGAGTACCTGCTGGTGGTCGCCGTCGCGGTCGGGATCGGGGCGATCGTTTCCAGCTCGATCGCGATCTTCACGGTGGTCAAGCTGGCAGGCGCCGCCTACCTCGTCTACCTCGGAGTCCAGGCCATCCGCCACCGCCGTGGACTGAGCGAGATCGTGAACGCACCAACGGTTGTCCGCAGCACCCGGCGGCACGTGGGCGACGCCTTCGTGGTGGGAGTCGCCAACCCCAAGTCGATGGTGTTCTTCGCCGCCATCCTGCCGCAGTTCGTCGACAAATCGGCGGGCCACGTGCCACTTCAGCTGCTGTTCCTGGGCGCCGTTTTCGTGGGGATCGCGCTGATCTCCGACAGCCTGTGGGCGCTGGTCGCAGGCACGGCGCGGGAATGGTTCACCACCGCTCCGCGCCGGATGGAGCTGGTGCGCGCCGGCGGCGGGATCGCCATGGTGGCGCTTGGCGTGCGGCTGGCGCTGACCCAGCGAACCGACTGACCGGCGGCCGGCGGAACTCACTGCCGCCAGATGTCCCGTGTGACACCGCGCTTCCCATCCGCGGCGTCGCGGATGCCGTGGGGCGCCGTCTCGGTCATGTTGTCCGGCAGACGGTTGATCGGCCACCACGTCGCCTCGCTGATCTCGGCGGTGGGAAACTGCTGGAGTTCGCCGTCCGAGACGTGGGCCTTGAACACGAACCGCAGGCCCAGCCGTTCCGGCCGCAGGCAGTAGACCCCCACCAGATACTCCAGTTCCACGCCGAGGCCGGTCTCTTCGCGGGCCTCCCGCACCGCAGCCTCCTGCGGGCTCTCGCCGGGCTCCACCGCCCCACCCGGGATGCCCCAAAGACCGGCGCCGTAGTTCTGACGGACGAGCAGCGCTCGGCCCTGATCGTCCAGCAGCACAACCGCCGCGGCGAGCGTTGGAGGCTCGGGTGTCACCGCGTCTTACGAGCGCGACCGCTCTGAGACGTCGCCTCGACCTGCACATCCACCTTGAGCCGATCCGTGCGAAGCCACGCACGGTAGCAGTCAAAGGGCTTCATGTCCGCGCCCCAGGACACGGACTGAACGCACGCCAGCGCAGTGCCGGGCTCGACCTCGAGCATGCCCGCGAGCTTCTCGTCGGCGTTGATCGCCTCGAGCGATCGGCGGGCGCCGGCCACCTCCACCCCCGACCGCTGGGCCAACCGCCGATAGAGCGATTCGTTGGCATCGGGGAAGGGGATGATCGCGTCGGCCAGCCGGGCCGGGAGGTAGTTGACCACGTACAACGCCACCAGTCCCTCCACCGAGCGCAGTCGCTCCAGCGTAACCCCGTCCTCGCTCTCGGGCACCTCCAAGGCCTGGGCCGCCCAGCCGGGCAGCCGGCTCACCTCCAGCCGCAGGATCTGGGAGGAGACCTCGACTCCCATGCGGCCGACCTCGTCCTGGAAGAAGCCCTCGACCGACTGCAGCAGCCACGTCTTGTCGCCGCGGTCGCGGGCCCGAGGTCCGCGACCGCGGCGACGCGAGATCAGGCCCTGGTGCTCCAGCCGCGCCAGGGCCTGGCGGACGGTCGAGCGGGAGATGCCGAACTCGTCGCACATGTCCTGCTCGGAGGGCAGCCGCTCACCGTTTTGCCAGCGGCCGGCGAGGATCTCGGTCTCCAGCGTCTGGGCCAGCTGAAAGTAGTACGGAACTGGGGAGTCGCGATCGATTCCGGCGTTGGAACGAGTCATCAATCTCGATTCATCCGTCTCTAGAGGGTGTGTACTGTCAGCGTCGAGCCTGCCAGCAACTGCTGCGTGCGCGGCTCGGGAAGCGGCTCCCAGCGGGGGTAGCTGGCGCCCGACATCATCAGCACCAGCTCGGTTCCGGGATCGAGGGCGACGCACACGTTGCCCAGATCGACGGTCACCGTCAACGCGTGCGAATCAGCTCGGGCGAGGCCCTCGCACAGGTTCAGAAGCGCGCCGTCGGGGCCGCGCATGCACAGCGTGCACACCCAGTCGGCCTGGTCGCTCCCGGATGCGCGGGTGTGCAGCTCCGCCGTCACCGGACCGGCCAGCCGCGTCTGCGGCGGAGCACCCAGATCCAGCGTCCGCACGCCGGGGTGTGCGGCCACGCCGCGCTGATCACACTGACCCCAGCCCGGCCCGCCGATGGTGTTGCAGCGCAGCGCCCGGCCGCCGAGGCTCGGCGGCAGCTCGTCGGGATGGTGGCCGAAGGCGGTCGGCGGGATCGACAGCGTGGCCGGTGTGGCATCCGGCGGAGGCCACGTGTCCAGCTCCAGCCAGGTGCGCGCTCCCAGCATGTACACCGACACCCGCGGCAGCGATGATGCGCGGCCCTCGACCGACGCCTGGTAGAAGTCGAGCGCCTTCTCGAACAGGCCGTAACCGTCGCCCGATCCCGCCACCCCCAGGTTGCGGTCGCCGATCAGGTGGGTGAGGAAGTCGTCGTGCCCCCATGGCCCCACGATCAGCCGCGAGTGGGGATTCGAATCCGCTGCGAAGTTGCGCAGCGTGCCGTCCAGGAAGATGTCGTGCCAGCCGCCGATGTTGAGCGCGGGCACCTTCACCTGGTCTCGGCGAGCGGCGATCGAGATCGACTCCCAGTACTCGGAGCCGATCGCCTCCTCAAACCACGGCTGACACCACGGAGCCATCTCGATCAGCTCGGCGCGGGCCGTGTAGGAGCGTTCCACGTCGTCCAGCCACAGCTTGTCCTGTGGCCCGAAGGTGCCGGCCACCCAGGAGTGGATGAACGCCAGCTCGAGCACTCCCGCGTGGAACGTCCAGCCCTCGTCGTAGCGGTCGGGCGTGAGCCCCGGAGCGATCCCGCGCAGACTGGGAGGCGCTGTCGCCGCCGCCAGCCACTGGGTCGCCCCGGTGTAGGAGTTGCCGGCGGTGACCACGTCGCCCGAGCACCAGTCCATGGCCGCGACCTGCTCGATCGTGTCGTAGCCGTCGGGCCCTTCCTGGAAGTAGGGGTCGAACTCGCCTTCAGACTCGCCCCGTCCCCGCACGTCCTGGGCGACGATCGCGAAACCCCGGGCGGAAGCCGCCCGGGGTTCGCTGAAGACGTTGATCTCTTCGACCTCTTTGCCGTACGGGGTGCGCACCAGGATCGCCGGCACCGGATCAGAGTCGGCGGGACGCCACACATTGGCATAGGTAACGGTGCCGTCGCGCAAGCTCCACCGGCACGTTCCGTTCCACCGTGATCCGTTCGATCCTGGGCATTTCGGTCACACCCCTGTCGCGTGATGTCCGAGCTCCTCAGGCGTTTCCACGTGCTCGTGGGCGGCCTGTCCGGCTTTCAGCAGCCAGTCCTCCTTCCCACGTACCTTGAGGATCACCAGAATAACGACTCCCAGCGCCAACCAGAACAGGAAGAACGGCAGCGCGTAGGCCAGCCGCCCGGTGGGCGTGGGATTCGTGAACGTCTGGATGACCACGTACAGCAGCACCACGGTCGAGACGATCGGGAAGATCACGTGCAGGAACACGTTCAGATCCTGTCGCCTCTCGGTCATGTAGAACCGGAACACGCCGATGTTGCCGAGGATGTAGATCCACGACGCGCACAGTGTGAACAGCAGGCCCGAGATGAAGAACAGGGTGGCTCCTCCCCAGCGGGCGCCGAGCACCAGCCCGAACCCGAAGGTGATCGCAGCCTGCAGGGTGATGGCGTTGACAGGGGTCTTGAGCTTGGGGTGCACCTGCTTCAGCATTGATGGCAACGAACCCGAGCGGGCCATCGAGAACCACATCCGGGTGGACGCGTTCATGGTGGCGATCGAGACCGCCACGGCCGAGTTGATCAGCGCCAGCATCGCCAGCCACCACAGCGGGCCCCAGAACTCCTTGGCCAGTGTGAACGGGATCAGCTCCGAGGAGCCGACCAGGCCGTCGACGTCGCTGGTGCCCCAACCCAGGATCAGGCCCCACGAGCAGATGGCGAAGAACGCACCCATGAACAGCACCGAGTAGATCAGCGCGCGCGGTACGTTGCGCTTGGGATCCTCTGTCTCCTCTGCGATCGGCGCCGCGGCTTCCCAGCCGGTGAGCGCAAATATCGAGAACACCACCGCGAAGAAGAGATCATGCGACGTGGTGTTTCCGGGGTTGTACGAGTCGAAGTTGAAGCCACCGGGGCCGGTGTCGAAGAATCCCCAGACGCTCAGCGCGAACACAATCACGATCTCTGCCAGACCGAAGATCAGCAGTGCCTGTCCCGAGATGGCGATCCCGCGATACATCAGTAAGACGACGGCCGCTTCCATCACGATGAAAAAGATCCACCAGGGGATATCCCAGCCCAGGCTGGATGCCTTCAGCTCGTCGGAGAACAGAAACGACAAAAACACCGGTGAGGTGAACGGCGCCACCGGCATGTAGAGGAACATCACCCAGCCCGAGATCCAGCCGAGGCGGGGATGTAGCGTGTGGCTGATATAGGTGTAGTAGCCGCCGGCGTTGGGGAGATGCTTGGCCAGCTGCGACACCGATGCAGCCAGCATCAGTACCACCAGGAACGCGAGCAGATACCCCAGCGGTGCCACGATGCCCGCGTAGCTTGCGATGAACTGAATCGTGAAGAACATGCCGATCGCCGGGGCGACCGTCGTGATGCTCTGCATCAGCACGCCGGGGAGACGTAGCGCTGCTCCTTGGAGCTGCGTGTCCGCCGCCGTGTGCCCGCCGGGGGTGGGATCCGGCGCGGGTATGTCGGACATTGAGATTCCTTCCTTTCGGGAAGACGGTGCTCTAGGATGGTCCGAATGTCGGAAGAACATACCGTCATGTTGTACGTACAGTCAACCTGTTCAGCCGATCGCCCACGGAGGGGTTCATGACAAGCCTGCGGATCGTGATGGAAGACATCCCCGACAGCCGCCTGGTTGCCGCTCTGGCAGCCGATTTCGAGCGCGAGAACCCGGGCCTGACGGTGACTGTCGATGCCATGCATTACGACCACATGCTGGAGCAGATCATGGGCTCGATCGATCGCCCCGAGGCCCCCAACGGCGTGGTCATCTTCGACAATCCGTGGACACATGATTGGGTCACGCAGGAACTGATCCGGCCGATCGACGACCTGCTCGCCGCCACCCCCGAGCTGGATTGGGACGATTTTGCGCCGGCCCTGCGCGAGGCGGCCGTTATGGACGGCAAGACCTGGGGCGTGCCCTTCTACACCTGGTCGTTCGGGCTGATCTACCGCAAGGATCTGTACGCCGAGGCCGGCCTCCAGCCGCCCCGCACACTGGCCGAGCTGGCGGCCAATGCCAAGGCCCTGACTTCGCCCGACCGGGCCGGCATGGCCATGCAGCCGCGGGCCGACTACAACGCCGCCGAGGAGTGGTGCAACTACCTGTTCGCCGCCGGAGGGGCGGTGCAGGACAGCGACGGCGCGATCACGATCGACTCGCCCCAGGCCCGCGAGGCGCTGCGCGCCTACGCCGATGTGTATGCAGCATGTGCGCCGGCCGGCACCGAGGAGTGGACGTTCGAGGACTCGATCGGGGCGCTGGCCCAGGGCACGGCCGCGCAGATGATCAACTGCCACTGGTGGGTGCCGGTGCTGAACGACCCCGCCGGCCCGGCGGGTGAGCTGGCCGGGAAGTTCGGGCTGGCAGAAATCCCCGGCGGCGTCGGCATCCTGGGCGTGTGGTTTTGGACGATCACCCGAGCCGCCGACCGCGAGCAGGCGGCGGCCGCCTGGAGGTTCATCTCGTGGATTACCTCCAAGCGCGCCAACAGACGAGCGGGTCAGCCGCGGCGGCGCGCCGGTGCGCACCAGCACGATGGCCGATCCCGATGTGTGGCAGCGAGGCTTCGGCCGGGAGTACTACGAGACGCTGCAAGCGATGCATAGCCAAGCCCGGCCATTGATGAGTGGCGCCAACGCCGAGGAGGCAACGCGGGTGATCGGTGCGGCCGTGCACGACGTGGTCGCCGGCACGCGAGAGGTGGATGCCGCCCTCACCCAGGCAGCCACCGAGGTATCACGGCTACTCGGGCGCCCTCAGCGTGCTTGAATGCATGGCAGATGGACGCTGGACTCGCCTACTTCCCGACTGACGATGCGGTGCGGCCGGACGACCTCGCGCGGCTGGTGGAAGCGCGCGGCCATCGCTGGCTGATGTACGCCGAGCACACCCACATCCCCTCCAGCCGGGAGACGCCGTGGGGCGGCCGCGAGGGCGCTCCGCCGCTGCCGCGCAAGTACGCGCGCACCTACGACCCGTTCGTCGCGATCGCCACCTCACTGGCGGTCACCCGCTCGCTGCGGGTCGGCACCGCCGTGTGCCTGGTCACCGAACGCGACCCGATCGTCACCGCCAAGCAGGTGGCGAGTCTCGATCACCTCTCCGGCGGCCGGTTCGACTTCGGCATCGGCGCCGGCTGGAACCGGGAGGAGCTGCGAAGCCACGGCACCGATCCGCGCACGCGGATGCGTCTGATGCGCGAGCGAATGCTCGCGATGCGTGAGATCTGGACGCAGCACGAGGCAACCTTCCACGGCGAGTTCGTCAACTTTGACGCCATCTGGTGCGACCCCAAGCCACTCCAGAAGCCATACCCGCCAATCCTGGTGGGCGGTGCCGGCCCGACCGTGTTCGATCGGGTGCTGGAGTACGGCGATGCCTGGATCCCGAACCACAGCGACACCCTTGCCGACCGCATCCCGCTCTTGCACGAGCAGGCCGGCCGGCAGGTTCCGGTGATCGTGACGGGAGCGCCCACCGACGTCGCGGCACTCGACCGGTATGCCCAGCTGGGCGTGGAGCGAGTGCTGTTCTGGCTGCCTTCCACCCGGCTGGCGCAGGTGGAAGATCGACTCGACCAGGTCGAGCGGGTCATGGCAGAACTCAACGGCTCCGACTGACGCGGTGGACGAGGCCCGTGCCCGGCAGCTCCTGAGCGCGGCCCGGGTCGCCCGGTTTGCGACCGTCACGCCGGACGGCCGCCCGCGGATCGTGCCGGTGTGCTTCGCCGCGACCGAGCATGTCATCTATCACGCTGTCGACCACAAGCCCAAAGCGAGTCGGCGGCTGGCGCGGCTGGCCGACATCGCGCTGGAGCCTCGGGCTGCGCTTTTGGCCGACCACTACGACGACGACTGGACAGCGCTTTGGTGGGTGCGGGCAGACGGCCGCGCCCGGGTGCTCGAGGATGTCACGGGCGCCGAAGCCGCTGAGGCGCTGCGACTGCTGGCCGGGCGCTACCCCCAATACCGTGAGCGACCACCCGCCGGGCCGGTGATTGCGCTCGACCTGGAACACATCACCGGCTGGTCTCCGTCGGCGTGAATAACGGTGCCAGGCACCGTTATTCACCCCCCACCCCCAGGAGTGAATAATTGGTGCCTGGCACCAATTATTCAGCCGCCTACCGACGATCAGATGCGACAGACGATCTGAGGCGCAGCCCAACGGGCCAGCCTCAGGGCTCTAAACTGCGGACATGCTTGTTACCGCGGTCACGAGTATTGCCAAGTTGGTCGTCCTGGTCGTGATCTTTGCCGCTGTTGGCGAAGGGTGGAGGCAGCTGCGGCGATGGCGTAAGAGCGCCAGGATGGCGTTCAGCCGGGTCGGCCTCTCGCTGAACGACGAGCTGGCCGAGGTCGGGTTCGAGTTCGTCAATACCGGCCGCGTCGCAGCCCGCAATCTGGAGGCATGCTTCTCGGCCGGCATGGGCAGCAAGCTCGACCAGGCGGTGAGCTTGGGCACGCTGCCTGCGAACACCAGCATCCACGGCAGCTTGCGCTTGTCGCGCGATCTGTGGGACATCGGCGTGGCGCTGGACGAACTCAGGGTCGTGGTCGTCTGGGATGACGATGCCGATCACCGCGTCAAGGAACGTCCGTTTCACGCATCTCCCGACGAGATCGAGGAGGCCACGCACCGCTGCGCGCTGATGCCGTGGCCGCATGATCCCAGCGGTTGAGGCGGGCTACTCGGCCAGGTCGAGGCGTTCGGTCAGGCTGTGGCCGGTGGCCGCCAACGCGTCCACAAAGGCAGTGACCTCCCCCGTCACCGGACCGGCCAGCGCCAACTGATAGCCGTCGTCGAGGAAGGTGACCGCCTGGTCGACGATCGCGCAGCGCCACGCTTCGCGCGCCTCCGGCACCAGGTCGTCAGGACACAGAGCGATCACACCCCAGCCCTGATCTGCGAGCGCCGCCAGCCGGTCAGGAGCTCCCGGCGGCGGGTTCACGATCGAGTCGGCAACCACGGCGATCCGGCGGGAACGGCCGTCACCCTGCATCGGCCACCGCGTCGCTCAGCTTCGCCAGCTCCCGCTGCTCGTCGTAGTCGAGCAGGTCCTGCCCGATCCCGACCACCCGCGCGCGCGTGCGATCCCCGAGCAGCTCCAGCAACGTCTCGGTGAAGATGCCCGCGCCGGGCGTCACCGGGTAGTCCTCGTCTCGCGGCTTGTCGGGCCGGCCGCCCCACTCGTCGCTGGACGCGGTCACTTCGACGCCCATCGAGGGGCTGCCGTCGATGCCGACGATCACGACCCGCGCACCGGCGGCGAGATCGGCGCCGATCTGGTCTGCGACCGGCGCCGCCAGCCGCTCGCAGTGCGCGCGAAAGGCCCGCGTGTCGTACTGCTCGCGCACCGCCCAGAAGCGGCGGGTGCCGCCGAAGGCGAGCTCGGGACACGGCATCTGGCGGATCGTCGCACCCTGCTCGCGCAGCACCGCGACGACCGGCGAGTACACCCCCGCGCAACGCGCGCCGTCGTCGACCTTGGAGTTTGCGTTCAGCAGGCAGTGCGCCAGATAGCAGACCGTCCGGCTCACTCCGACACCAGCACGATCTTGCCGACGTGGCGGCGCTCGTCCATGTAGGCGTGCGCGGCGCCGGACTCGCTCAGCGCGAAGCTGCGGTCGATCGGCACGACGATGCGGCCGTCGAGCGCCATCTGCGGGCGCCGCGGATCTCGTCCGGCGTCGCCACCCGGAAGCCCAGGATGCGGTGGCCGTGGCGGAACAGCTCGATGATGTCGAGCGGCACCACCTCGCCGGCGTGCGCGCCACAGGTGACGAGCCGTCCGTCGGGCGCCATCGCCGCCATGTGCTCGCCGAAGCGCGGGCCGCCGGTGGTGTCGACCACCGCGTCCACCCCGCGGCCGTCGGTCGCCTCGCGCACCGCGTCGGCGATCGGCGTATCGGCGTAACAGAAGACGACGTCGGCGCCCAGGGCGCGCACCGCGTCGACCTTCTCGGGCGCGCCGACCGACGCGATCACGCGCGCGCCGGCGATCCTCGCCGACTGCACCGCCGCGCTCGCAACCCCGCCCGACGCCGAGGGCACGAGCACCGTCTCGCCCGGCCGCACGTCCGCGACCGCGGTGACCATCGACCACGCCGTGCTGACGACGCACTGGGCCGCGGCCGCGGTGACGAAGTCGTCCTCGCCGCGCAGCGGGATGATCGCGCGCGCGGGTACCTGCACCAGCTCGGCGTAGCCGCCCCAGCGGTCGGTGCCGTACACGGTGAACCGCTCGCACAGATCCTGCCGCCAGCGGCCGCACGCCGCGCACTTGCCGCACGCGAACTGCTGGTAGGCGGTCACCGGATCACCGACGCTGATCCCCGGTCACGTCGCTGCCGACCGCGGCGATCGTGCCCGCGAACTCGGCGCCGAGCACCCACGGCATCGCGAACGGCCAGCGGGAGCTGCCGTCGCGCGAATCGAGGTCGCTGTGGTTGACACCGCAGGCGGCGACCCGCATCAGCACGTCGTCGGGGCCGCACTCCGGGTCGTCGAGCTCCTCCCAGCGCATGACCTCCGGGCCGCCGTACTCCCGGAACGTCGCCGCGAACATCTAGCCGTCCTGCATGCCGGCGTAGGGGATCAGCTCGGGCGCCGCGTAGGCGCCGGCCTTGCTGGTCTTGAGGCCGGAGCTCCACAGCGCGAACGCGAGCTCGGCGCCGAAGGCGACACCGTCGCAGACCGGCACGCCGACCTCCTCGGTCACGGCGCGGGCGACGTCGGCCATCCCGCCGCAGGCGAGGATCAGCGCGTCGGCGCCGTGGTCGGTGACCAGCCCCTGGCCGGCGTCGACGATGGCCGGAGTGGTGTCGGGGTGATGACTGCCCTGCTCGGCGACCGGGATGTTGAGCGGCACGATGCCGGCGCAGCGCGAGCCGAGGCCGCGGGCCTCGATGGCCTCCTCGAGCGCCGGGATCCCGCGCGGCAGGGTCGTGACGACCCCGAAACCGCTTTGCCACCAGCGTGGCGGCGGTGTAGGCGGCCTCGCCGATGCCGATCACGGGCGCGTCGGTCAGCTCGCGCGCGGCGTCCAGGCCCGGATCGCCGAAGCACGCGATCAGGTAGGCGTCGTGCGGCGGCAGCGATCGCACGAGCCCGGCGACCTCGGCGGCGGCGATCACCGCGTCGGCCTCGCTCTCGATCGACCCGGGCCCGCGCGGCGGGTTGACCGCCGTCACCTCGCAGCCGTCCGGCAGCGCGTCGAGCGCGACGCCGAGCATGGCCTCGGTGTGGGGCGCGTCGGTGTTGGGGTTGAGCAGCGCCAGTCGAAACACGGTCACCCCCGGGGCGCCAGCGAGTAGTCGTCGTGGCACGACAGGAACTGCCCGCTGCCGGGCGCGGCCACGATCTCGCCGTCCGCGTACACGGTCTCGCCGCGCACCAGCGTACGCACGACCTTCGCGCGCAGCCTGCGGCCGTCGAACGGCGACCACGGGTTCTTCGAGAACTGCTGGCTCTTCGCGTCGACCGTCCACTCGCTGTCGAGATCCCAGATCACGATGTCGGCGTCGGCGCCGGGCAGGAGCGTGCCCTTGCGCGGGTGGAGACCCGCGATCTGGGCCGGGCGGGTCGAGGAGAAGCGCACGAAGGCGTCGAGTCCCATGCCGCGCCGGTGGAAGGCCTCGTCGAGCGCGACCGGCACCGTCTCCTGGATCACCTGGCAGCCGAGCAGGGCGTCGAAGATGTTCTGCCAGCCCGGCTCCTTCTCGGCGTAGGTGTAGGCGCTGTGATCCGAGATCAGGCAGTCGGCGGTGCCGTCGAGCACGTAGTCCCACAGCCGCTCGACCAGCGCGCGGTCGCGCAGCGCCGGGGCACACACACCGTAGGGGCCGAGCCGCACCTGATCGTCGAGGTCGAGCAGCAGGTGGTGCGGGCAGATCTCCATCGTCACCGGCCGTCCCCGCGCCTTCTCGGTGCGCACGAGCTCGGCGCTGACCGGGCTCGAGACGTGCACGATCTGGATCCGGACGTCGGCGTGCGCGGCGAGGTAGAGCGCGCGGTGGACGGCCTCCTCCTCGACGAACGGCGGCGCGACTCGTGGTGGGCGAGGGGTGTCGTGCGGCCCTCGGCCTGCATCCGCGCGAGCCCGTCCTGCAGCAGCGAGTCGCTCTCGCAGTGCACGAGCACGAGGCCGCCGACGTCCTTGACCTCGCGCATGCCGTCGAGGAACTCGGCGTCGGTGACGTGCGGGTACGACGGGTCGGAGATCGGCATGAAGGCCTTGAAGCCGCCGGCGCCCTCGTGCCACTGGCCGTTGATCTCGGGGATCGAGGGCGCGGTCAGCGCGCCCCACAGACCAAAGTCGATCACGACCTTGGCGGCGCGCCATCTCGCGCTTCTCGCGGTAGAGCTGGGCGGTCGTCACGGGCGGGTAGGTGAGCGGGTGCTCCATGATCGTCGTCATGCCGCCGGCGGCCGCCGACATCGTGCCGGTGGTGAAGTCCTCGCGCTCGGTGTGGCCGGGATCCTCGAAGTGCGCGTGCATGTCGATCGCGCCGGGCATCACGACCAGGCCGGTGGCGTCGATCAGCTCGTCGGCGCCGTTGCGAGGCGCCTGGTCGGTGATCGCGGCGATGCGGCCGTCCTCGACCACCACGTCGGCCGGGAACACGCCGTAGTCGGTCGCGACCGTGCCGCCGGTGATCAGCGTTCGCTTGCCAGACATCTCGATAGACACGAGCCTACCAAGCCCCGCTGAGACCCGCCAAAGCTGCCGGTCAGCACGGTGATGGCCGACTCGATGTCGGCCTCGTCCGAGAGTTCTTCGGGACAGTGACTGACTCCGCCGTTGCGGCTTCGCACAAACAGCATCCCGGTGGGGACGCCGGCCGCGGCCAGGATGCCGGCGTCGTGCCCCGCGCCCGAGGCCAGCTCCCCCACCGCCACACCGGCAGCGGCCGCGGCGCGGCGGATCGCCGTCGCTGATGCTCTCCGACATCGCCACCGGATCGCTGTGCCAGCGCTGATCCAGCTGGATCGCTGCAGCCGGTCGAGCCGGCGGTGGCGTCGGCCGCCCGGTGCAGCGCTTGCACCAGAGTCTGCCAGCGTGGCTGGCGGTGGGCGCGCGGGCATCGACCGACAGGCTGACGTGTCCGGGAATCACGTTGGCTGCGGGGTGGGCGATCCGGGCCTCGCCGACGGTGATCACAGCACCGTCGATCTCGCGGGCCGCGTCGCGCGTCGCCAGGCTCAGCTCGGCAGCGGCCATGAAGGCGTCGCGGCGGCCGGCCATCGGCGTCGTGCCCGGCGTGACCTGACGCACCGTCGATCGAGACCGCATAGCCCGCCATGCCGGCGATCGAGCTGACCACCGCGTGTCCGAGCCCGGAGCGCTCCAGCACCGGACCCTGCTCGATGTGCACCTCCACGAAGGCGGCCGGCAGGGCCACATCGACCGGCGGCCCGACCAAGCCGAGGGCGGCCAGGGCCTCGCCCACCGGCACGCCGGCGGCGTCGCGCAGCCTCCAGCTCGTCGGGTTGGATGTGCCCGCAGAGCGCCCGGCTGCCGAAGAATCCGCGGCCGAATCGACAGCCCTCCTCGTCACGAAACACGACCACGCACAGGGTCGACCGAGGCGACGCGGAGCGCAGCTGGGCGACCGCCTCCAGCGCTGTGAGCACGCCGAGCGCGCCGTCGAACGCGCCGCCGTTGGGCACCGTGTCCAGGTGCGAGCCGGCCCACACCTCGCCCGCGTCGGGGTCGGTGCCAGCCAGCCGCCCGTACAGGTTTCCGACCGCATCCCACGAGACCGCCAGGCCCTCCTGCTGCATCCACTCGGCCACCAGTTCCAGGGCTCGCTGCTCGGCGGCGCCCAAACCCGGCCGGTTGGCACCCGGACGGCCGTCAACGGAGCCGATCTCGGCCAGCAGCGAGAGCCGCCGGGCCGTACGTGCCGCTCGGTCTGTGGAGGTTTGCATCGCGTCAGTGGCCCGTGCTTTACTCGCAAGATCATAATCGCCACGAGGAATTGAAGGTCATATGGACTTGGGTCTCAAAGGTTGCGCCGCGATCGTTGCGGGATCGTCATCAGGAATGGGCCATGCGTCCGCACTGGCGCTGGCGCGGGAGGGCTGCAACGTGACGCTGTTTGCCCGCCGCGCCGAACTGCTGGAGGAGACGGTGGCGGCAGATCGCCGGCGCTGGGATCGGGCGCCGAGGCCCTGGCGGTGACCGGCGACTCGACCGATCCGGCCGCTCTCAAAGCGGCGGTGGACGGCACCAAAGCGCGCTTTGGCCGGATCGACATCGTCGTCAACAACACCGGCGGCCCGCCCGCCGGGGGATTCGAGGACTTCGACGACGACGCCTGGCGGGCGGCTTGGGAGCTGACGCTGATGTCGACGCTTCGGCTCACTCGCCTGGCCCTGCCGGAGCTGCGCAAAAGCGGTCGTGGGCGGGTCGTGAACATCACGTCCTCGGCGGTCAAGGAGCCCAACGAGGGGCTGCTGCTCTCGAACGTCTACCGGCCCGGCGTGATCGGATGGGCCAAGACGCTGTCGCAGGACGAGGGTCCGACCGGGCTCACGGTCAACTCGATCGCGCCGGGATTCATCGACACCGAGCGCATGAAGAACCTGTACGCGTCGGGCGATGACCCCGCCGCCGCACGGGCGCACGACGAGGCCGCGATCCCGGCTCGCCGGTTCGGCGATCCCGCCGAGATCGGAGCGGTGGTGGCGTTCCTGTGCTCGACCCAGGCGGCCTACATCAGCGGCATCACGGTGCTGGTGGACGGCGGCCTAGCGAAGGGGCTGCTGAGCTGAGGCTGCACTCCAAGACAATCGTGGTGACCGGCGGCTCGTCCGGCCTGGGCCGGGCGATGTGCCTGGCGTTCGCGGCCGAGGGCGCCCACGTGGTGGTCAGCGACGTCCGCACCGACCCGCGGGAGGGCGGCGAGCCGACGGTGGACGTGATCGCCGAGCGCGGCGGCAGCGCCGAGTTCGTCGAGGCCGACGCGTCGCGGTGGGCGGACATCGACCGGCTGGTGAGCCGGGCGGTGGAGACCACCGGCCGCCTGGATGTGATGGTGAACAACGCGATCGTGGCCGGTGCCCACTCCAAGGGGCTGCTCGAGACCGAGGAGGAGGATTGGGACGCGATCATGGCGGTCGGTCTGCGCGGAGTGTTTCTGTGCTGCAAGCGGGCGGTGCAGCAGATGCTCACCCAAGCCGAGGTGGCCGAAACCCGCGGACGGATCATCAACATCTCCTCGCAGCACGGCATGATCGGCACACCCGGCCATGTCGCCTACTGCACCGCCAAGGGCGGGATCGTCAACCTGACCAGGCAGCTGGCGGTGGATTTCGCCCGGCGCGGCATCATCATCAACGCGATCGCCCCCGGCAAGATCCTGACCCGCCCGGCAGACGAGCCCGACTCGCCCGAGATCCTGGCCTACTCCCACTCCCGCACGCCCTTCTCGCGCCTCGGCCGGCCCGACGACGTGGCCTCCGCAGCCGTCTTCCTGGCCTCCGACGACTCCACCTACATCAGCGGAACAAACCTGTTAGTAGACGGCGGCTGGATGGCCTACTGAAGAATTGGTGCCAGGCACCAATTATTCACCTCAGCCGCGGGTGGTGAATAACGGTGCCAGGCACCGTTATTCACCACCGCTATTCACCACGGCTTCAATATGCCATCCAGCCGCCGTCGACCATGAGGTTAATGCCGCTGACGTAGCTGGCGTCGCTGGCCAGGAATGCCACCGCTGATGCGACATCCTCCGAGCGGCCCAGCCGGGGGAACGGGGTGCGTGACTGCACGTAGGCCAGACCGGCCTCGTCGGCGCTGAGATCGCCGGGCGTGCCGGTCACGATCTTGCCCGGGGCGACCGCGTTGCAGAGGATGCCGTCGCGGCCGTAGTCGACGGCGATCTGGCGCGTCATCTGCACCAGCCCGCCCTTGCCGACGCTGTAGGCGAAGTGGCCCGGCGGGCCGACCATGCCGTGCTGAGAGGTGATGTTGACGATCCGGCCGCGGGCGTCCCCCACCAGCGGCTGGGTGAGCATCTGGCGCACCGCCGCGCGGCACAGCAGATACGGCCCCCGCAGGTTGACGGCCATCATCGCGTCCCAGTCCTGCGGGGTCGTCTCCAGCAGGGCTTTGGAGTGCGACCCGGCCAGCACCGCGTTGTTGACGATCACGTCCAGCGACCCGGTTCGCTCCACCGCCAACGCCACCAGCCGATCGCAGTCGGCCTCGCTGGAGACGTTGGCATCGACGTGCACAGCACTGCCGCCGGAGGCCGTGATCACGTCTTCGGTCGGTTCTCCCCCGGTGATCGGGTCCCGCCGGATGTCGGCCAGAAGGACGTCGAATCCGTCCCCCGCCAGCCTGATCGCAATCGCACGTCCGATCCCCGACGCGGCTCCCGTGACGATGGCGCTCGGATGACTCATCTGCACTCCTTGTCGGTTCCTATACTGCTGATATGCCCGGTGTTGCATTCGTCGCCCACTGCCTGCTCAACCAGAACTCCAAGACGCACGGCGGCGCCCGCTGCTGCGGCGTCTACTCGCCGCTGGTGGAGGAGATCCGCGCCAAGGGCTGGCGGATCGAGCAGATGCCCTGCCCCGAGCTGGCATTCACCGGCCTGCATCGGTTCTGGGCGGTCAAGGAGCAGCTGGACACCTCCGCCTACCGCCGCCACTGCCGCCGGATCGCGGTGGCCGTGGCCGGAGCGATCGAGGTGCACGCCAAGCGCGGAGATGACGTGATCCTGGTCGGGATCGAGGGCAGCCCCTCGATGGGCGTGCACATCACCAGCTCCGATCCCAACCGGGGCGGGCGGCCGGAGTGGCCGGACGGGGCCGAAGAACTCTCGCCCGGCAGCGGCATCTTCATGGAGGAGCTGACCGCCGAGCTGGCCGATCGCGGCATCACCGCTCCACGGAGGATGGGCATCTCCCACCAGCTGCCCGACTTCGACCCGGCGGCAGAACGGGCCGAGCTGGCCGCGCTGATGGACGGCTGAATGGACGCCGACGAACGCGCGTGCCGGGTCGCGCTGGTCGCCTCTGAACTGCTCAACCCCGACGCCGACGGCGTCGACGCGCTGGCGGTGCTCGAGCGAGAGCGATGGGGCGTGATCCAGCTGCCCGCCGCCGACTACCCCGACGAGGTGGCCGGCCCGCTGCTGGAACAGGTGGCCGAACAGGCCGAGGAGTTCGTGCGCAACGGCTACGCGCTGGCGCTGGTGGGATCGCGTGACGGGCTGACGACGGCGCTCGAGCGCTGCAGCGTGCCCGCGCCGCGGCAGATCCAACCTTCGAGCGCCGACGAGCTGCGGGCGTTCCTGACCGAAATCGCGCCTCACGACTGGCTGGGACCGACCGGCAAGTAGCTGCCGGCGTGATCGTCGCCCTGCCAGCGCCCGCCCGAGACGACGTGGTCGCCGCGGGCAAACACATGCCGGATCGTGCCCGGGGTCTCAACCCCCGCATACGGCGTCCAGTCCAGCCCGTCATTGATCGACTCCAGCGTGATCGTGCCGGGCTGGGCGGGATCCCACACCACCACGTCGGCGTCGCTGCCGGTGGCGATCACGCCCTTTCGCTCCAACCCGAAGATCCTTGCCGGAGCCTCGCATGCCACCTCCACCAGCCGCTCGGCCGCAGCCACATCGCCACCCATCAGGGCAAAGCCCAGCGGCAGGCGAGCACCGATCCCGGGAAGCCCTGTGGGCACACGGGTGAAGTCGCCCTGCACAGGGAGCTTGTCGCGATCCAACCGTAGGTGGCACTGGTCGGAGGCCAGCGTGTCCAGTCCCCCACCGGTCAGCCCTGCGAGCAACGCCGCCCGGTCGTCTGCGGTGCGAAGCGGCGGCGTCATCACGTACAGCAGCCCGTCCGCGCCGCCGTGGTCTGAGACGTCGAACATCAGGTGATGGGGACACACCTCACCGTGCACGGTCATGCCCCGGCGGCGGGCGGCCTCGATCTCCTGCAGCGGCTCGCGCCCGGTCACGTGCACCACATACGGGGTCGCCCCGGCCAGCTCCGCCATCACCAGGAAGCGATGGATGCATTCCGCCTCCAGTGCGATCGGGCGGCTGCGGGGAAGCGACTCGAGCCCAAGTTCTCCACGCTCCACCAGCTCTCGCGTGAGCACGTCGATGACGCGCCCGTTCTCGCAGTGTGCGAGCACCACCACTCCCAGCTCAGCCGCCTCCTGCATGACCGAGAACGCGACATCGTCGTCCGCCTGGATGCCCAGCTCGATATAGGCCAGCCACAGCTTGACGCTGCCCACACCCAGCGCCGCGACGTCATGCAGGTCTCCGCGACGGTAGGCGCTCGGCTCCCAGATGACAGCGTGAAAAGCGAGGTCGATCAGCGCCGAGGGCATCTCGTCGGCCAGCGTGCGCCGAGCCGCCTGGGCCGGTGTCTCGCCCTCCAGCGCGTCCACGAAGGCGAGCGCCGAGGTTGTGCCCCCGCACAACGCCGATCGCGTGTCATCGCGGATCGACCCGAACACGTGTGTATGCACGTCGATGGCGCCGGGCAGCACCAGGCACCCGCCGGCGTCCACCACGCTCGCGCCGGCGGCGTCGACCTCGCCGACGTTCACGATCACGCCGTCTCGGATCTCGACGTCGGCGCGGGCAGAGCCGCGCGGACTGACCACCGTGCCCCCGCGAATCACGGTGTTACCCGGCAACGGCATCCGGCAGTCGTGGCGCGGCGCCCAGCAAGCGCTGGGTGTAGTCGTTGGCGGGCTCCAGCAACACCCGCGACACCGGGCCGGTCTCACACAGCTCGCCGGTGTCCATCACCAGCACCGTGTCGGCCACACATGCCACCACACCCAGGTTGTGAGTGATGAAGAGCATGCTCAGGTTGAGCTCTGTGCGCAGCTCAGACAGCAGCTCCAACACCGCGGCCTGCACCGACACGTCCAGCGCCGAGGTGACCTCGTCGCAGACCAGCAGGTCGGGGCGAGCGGCCAGCGCACGGGCAATTGCGACCCGCTGGCGCTCGCCGCCGGAAAGCTCGATCGGGAAGCGGTCGCCCAGCCGGTTCGGCAGCCGCACGCGATCCAAAAGCTCTCCCACCTCGCGCTCGGCGTCCGCCCGCGACAGCTTGCGCAGCACCCGCAGCGGCCGCTCGATCGAGGACGCCACCCGGTGTCGCGGGTTGAGCGACTCAAACGGGTTTTGGAACACGATCTGGATCCGGCGGCGCTGATCGAGCGAGCGCGAGCGAGCGGCGCCGTGCAGCTCTGAGCCGTCGAACACGATCCGGCCGGAAGTGGGCTCGTGCAGCCCGGCGACGCAGCGTCCGATGGTGGTCTTGCCACTGCCGGACTCACCCACCAGCGCCACGCACTGACCCGACTCCACCCCGAACGAGACGTCGTGCACCGCCGGGCGGCCACCGCGGGCGCTGCGATACACGACCTCCAGGTTCGACACCTCCAGCAGCGGCGCGACCCGCTCGGCGCCGGGATCGGGCTCGGCGATCACCCGCAAGCCACCCGTGCGCCGCTCTGCGATCGCGATCTCGTCCCAGCGGCAGCAGCGCACCTCGTGCTGGGCGGCGGCCGCGGACAGCCCCGGGACCGCCGCATGGCAGCGATCCTGAGCGTGCTCGCAGCGCGGCGCGAACGAACAGCCGCTGGGCCACTCCCCGACACCCACCGAAACGCCCGGAATTCCCTTCAACGCCCGGGGATGCAAAAAGTCGGGAATCGCCTCCACCAATGCCCGGGTGTACGGGTGCCGGGGATGCTCAATCACGTCGGCCGCCGGCCCCTGCTCCACCACCCGCCCGGCGTACATGACCACGATCCGATCGGCCATCTTGGCGACCACGGCGAGGTCGTGCGACACGTACACCATCGCCATCCCCTCCTCATCGCGCAGCCGGATCAGCTCGGTCAGAATTCGATCCTGGGTGAGCACGTCGAGGCCGGTGGTGGGCTCGTCCAACACCGCCACAGGGGGCTCGCACACGGACGCCATTGCGATCGTCACCCGCTGCTGCTGGCCGCCGGAGAGCTGGTGGGGGTAGCGATGGCCGAAGTTCGGGTCGACGCCCAGCTCGACCCGGGTCAGCGCTGCGCGCACAGACTCCTGCGAGGCCTGCTCGGCGCGATGGGCACGCAGCACGTCCATGATCGCGTCACCGATCCGAAGCGACGGGTTGAGCGCCCCGCCGGGATCCTGCGGCACGTACGAGACCACCTTCCCGCGCATGCTTCGCATCGATTTCGCATCCCGCCCGACGATGCTCTGGCCGGCCACCTCGATGGTGCCGCCGCGGATGTACACGCCCGGCTTTGTGTACCCCAAAAGCGACAACGCGGTGGTGGTCTTGCCGCTGCCAGACTCCCCCACCAGGCCCAGAATCTGGCCGGGGCCGACGTCGAAGCTGACGTCCTCGACCACCGGCTCGCCGCCGTTGAGGGACAGCGAGAGGTTCTCGACATGAATCACCGGCGCCGAGATCACATCACTCACGTGGTCGGCACATTCCGCATCGCCTTGGGAACGTACGATCGACCCAGGCTGCGGGCGATCGCATCGCCGGTCAGGTTGACCCCGATGGTGAGCAGGGCAATCATGGCCGCCGGCGCCAGCACGGCCCACGGGTTGAGCGAGATGTACTGGCGGTTCTCACTGATCATCAGCGCCCAGTCCGAGTTCGGCGGCTGCAGCCCCAGCGACAGGAAGTTGACCGAGGCGATGATCAGGATCGAGTAGGTGAAACGCAGGCCCGAATCGACCAGCACCGGGGCGAGAATGTTGGGCAGCACCTCGCGGAACACCACGGCGATGCCGCGCTCGCCCCGGGCCACGGCGGCCTCCACATATCCCCGCACCGAGATCTCGAGCGTGGCCGTGCGCACGATCCGGCTGATCCCGGGCGCCTGGATCGCCGCCACTCCGATGATCAGCACCTCGAGCCCGGTACCCGCGCCGGTGATCAGCACCAGCAGGAACAGCAGCGGCGGGAACGACAGCATCACGTCCACCGTGCGCATCAGCAGCGGATCGGCGCGCGACTTGGTGTAGCCCGCGATCAGCCCGATGGTGAGCCCGAAGGCATACGCCAAGAGCGTCGCCAGAAGCGCCAGGCCGATCACCGACCGGCCGCCGTACAGCAGCCGGGTGAGCACGTCTCGGCCGAGGAAGTCGGTGCCCAGCCAGGCCGCGCTCGACGGACCGCTCAGCGGCGAGCCGATCGGTGCGGTGGGATCGTGCGGGGCGAAGTACTGGCCGACCAGCGCCACGATCAGCACGAACGCCACGATGCAGAGCCCGGTCGCGCCCGAGAACGAGCGCGCAAACCGAAACCGGCTCTTCATGCCGGCTCCCGGAGCTTCGGCACGAGCAGCATCACGATCAGGTCGGCCACCAGGTTGACCACCACGTACACCACCGCGATCATCATCGCGACGGTCTGTACCACGGTGATATCCCGGTTGCCGACCGCGGTCACCAGCAGCGAGCCGATGCCAGGGTAGGCAAAGATGCTCTCGGTGATGATGATCCCGCCGATCAGCCACTGCAGGTTCTGGGCGAGCACCTGGACGCTGGGGGCGAGCGAGTTGCGCAAGCGCATAGCGCATCAGCACCCGCTGCTCGGCCAGGCCGTTCAGCCGGGCGGTCTGGACGTACTCGGTCTGCAGCACCTCGACCATGCCGGCCCGCACCATCCGGATGCCCGCCGCCAGCGAGGCAAGAAGTAGGGTCGCGACCGGTAGCACCAGCTTGGTGGGGTCATCCAGCGGGCTGCCGCCGGGTGGGATGATCGCAACCGGCGGAAGCCAGTCCAGGCCCAAAAAGAACACCGCGATCAGCAGCGACCCGATCACGAATTTCAGGCAGCGCGATGGCCGCCAGCGAGCCGATCGAGATGACGTGATCGAGTGGTCTCCCGGCATACACCGCGGCCACCATCCCCAGCCCCAGCGATAAGGGGATCATGAACAGCGCCGCGATCCCCGCCAGCACCAGCGAGTTCTTGATCGGATCGGAGATCAGCGGCCAGATCGGCGCGCTCTTCTCTCCCTGGGCGATGCCCACCGCAGAGTTGCCAAGGCTGCCGTTGCCCAGGCCTTTGATCCAGTTGACGTACTCCTGCACCGGCCCCTGGTCGAGGTGCATGCGGTGGTTCAGCTTGTTGACGTTCTCAGGCGTGGCGTTTCGGCCCAGCACCACGCTGGCGGCGTCACCGGGCAGGATCACCGTGCCGGCGAAGATCACAATCGAGGCCACGAACAGCGCCACGATGGCGCCCAGCAGGCGCCGGCCGACGAATTTGAGCATGGGCGAGACCTCGCGGGAACGCACCCCGCGCTCTGCCACTGCAGTCATGTGTGGCGTCCCGAAGCTAGCTCTGAAGCCATGCGTTCATGAAGGTCATGTTGCCAAGCGCGCCTGCGCCGCTCGGCTTCATGCCCTTGACATTGTTCCCGAGGCCATCCACCCAGTCGGCGTTTACCCATTGCAGGTATCCGCCCTCATCGTACTGTTGTTTTTGCACCTGATCCCAATACCCCTGGGCCTTGGTCTGGTCAGACTCGGCGATGGCCGCGTTCAGCCACTTGTCGGTGTCGGCATTCTTCCAGTGCGTCTCGGGATACGGCGCGCCGGAGGTCAGCGCCTGCTCGTAGAAGAACTTGAGCGACGTGATCGCCCACTGCGTCTCTGCGAACGCCATCTTCAGGTAGAGCGTGGACGGGTCGTAGTAGGAGTTGGACGGCTGCTGCTTGAGGTTGATCGTCACCCCGGCGCCCTTTGCCTGCTCGGCCAGCAGCGTGGCCGACTCGACGAATCCCGGGAAGATCGGGGAGGTATCGAGCTCCACCGTGAGGTTGGCCTGGCCGGCTGACTGCAGCAGCGACTTGGCCTGATCGAGGTCCTGCACGCGCTGGGGCAGCGACGCGTCGAAGTACTTCGCGCCCTTGCCGACGACGTCGTTGCCGACGGTTCCATACCCGTTCAGCGCGCCGTCGATCAGCGCCTGGCGGTCGGCGATCAGGCGCATCGCCTGGCGCACCTTGGGGTCGTTGAACGGCGCCTGGGTGACGTCCATGTAGAACATCATGGGCTGCGGTGAGGGGCCGGAGAGCACGGTGATGTCACCGGTGGTGGAGTGGGCCTTGGCATCCGCGGTGGGCAGCTGGGCCATGGCCTGAATCTCACCCGAGAGCAGCGCGTTCAGCCGCGCGGTGGTGTCGTCGAAGGAGATGATCTTGAGCGTCTTCACGTACGGCTTGCCGGTCACCCAGTAGTTGGGGTTGGCCTGGAACACGCTCTCCTTGCCCGGCGTGAAGGTGTCGGCCATGAATGGGCCGGTCCCGATCGGCTTCTTGAAGTCGGTCTCGCCGTTTTGGATCATCCAGCTGTTGTAGTAGGTGAAGTTGGCGGAGAGGTCAGCGTCCGGCGCGGTCAGCGGGATCTGCACGGTCAGGTTGTTGACCTTCTTGAGATCCTTGAGGTTGACCGTGGCCACAAACGGGGTGGCGTAGCTCGATCCGTCGGTCTTGGCCATCTGCTGGATCGAGTAGATGACGTCGTCTGCGCCGAACGTCTTGCCGTTGTGCCAGGTGACGTCGGGGCGGAGCTTGACCTCCCACACGGTGTTGTCGCTGTTGGGCGTCCACGAGAGCGCCAGGCCGGGGCTGGTGGAGAGATCGGGGTTGACGATCACCAGCGGGTCGTACAGGTTCTGGATCCGGCCCTGGTCGATCGGCGTCACGCCGATCAGCGGGTTGAGCGTCTCCTGGGTGCCTCCGCTGACGAACCCAGCGTTGAGGATGCCGCCCTTGGTGGGTGCGCCCGCAGCGGACGTTGCCGGGGCAGAGCTCGAGGAGCTGCTGCCGCTGCCGCAGGCCGCGGCCAGCAGGGGCGAAAGGCCGACCGCGCCGATGGCGGCGCCACGCAGGAACGTGGCTCGGTCGAGTTGGCGGCGGGCGCTGTCAGCGTCCGATGTGGAGCGGGAGTCGTGTGAGTCGGTCACCGGTTCCTCCAGATTAGGTCGGTATCCAAAGAAGACGTATCCACTCTTGCACATGCGGATGCGAGAGGTGGTGGCGGAGAAGACAGACAAATGTCCCTGGTCGCGATCACCGGGCGTGAAAAGCCGGCGAAACTGCCGGCCGGCTGGAGAATCCACGTTCGGGTACGAACCTGGCGAGACAAGGGCGGTATGCTATCATACCAAATCTCGGGCTGCAAGCCCGTTTTTTGCCATTCAAAAAAAGGACACTCCCCCGTGGAAGGTACCCTGCTCGCCTCCGGACTCGGCTTCCCTGAAGGCCCCGTTATCATGCCCGACGGATCGGTTGTTTTGTGTGACGGGAACACCGGCGAACTGCTGAAGTGGCAGGGAGGCGAGCTGAGCACGTTCGCCGACACCGGCGGATCACCCTGGGGCGCGATCCTCGGAACCGACGGCGCCGTGTACGTCACCCAGGGCGGCGACGTGCCCGGCAGCGGCGACACCGGCTTCACCCCGGGGATCCAGCGCGTCAATCCCGACGGCTCGGTCGAATTGCTTTCGTCGGCGATCGCCGGCCACACGCTGGCGGGTCCCAACGACCTGGCCTTCGGCACCGACGGGCGATTGTGGTTCACCGACTCCGGCACCGAGCAGGATCCGCGTGCCGAGGTGCCGGCCACCGGCAAGCTGTTCGTGCTCGATTCCGCGGGCGGCGGAGAGATGCTGATGGAGCGGCCCGAGGTGTATCCCAACGGGATCGCCTTTGACGCCGACGGATTGCTGTACTGGACCGAGTCGGCCGCGCATCGCGTGTGCCGCCTGAAGGACGGCAAAGCCGAGACCTTCGCGCAGCTGAGCGACGGCCACGTGCCCGACGGCATGGCCTTCGCGCAGGACGGCCGGCTCTTCACCTGCACCACCATCTCGGGCGGCATCACGGTGCTGTCGCCGGGCGGCGAGGTGCTGGAGGAGATCTCGCTGGACGAGCACTGCACCAACTGCATCTTCGACGGATCGACGCTGTACGTGACCGCCACCAAGGTCAGTGAGATCCACGCCGATCAGCGCACCGGCAGCTTCTGGCAGGTCGAAACCGACGCCGTCGGTCTGCCGCTGGTACCCGGCCGCCTGTAACAGGTGAATAAAAGGTGCCTGGCACCTTTTATTCACACCGCAACCCGCTCGCCGGTGGCGATCGCCTGTTCGCAGGCAAGGATGGTGCGAAGCGTGCCCAGCGCGTCGGCCGGCGTGCACGGGACCAGGCTGCGATCGCCGGCGCGCACCGCCTCGAGGAACCGGTCGACGGAAGATTCACGCGGATCGGCCGACGCGACCGCGTCGATCTCGCTGCCGCCGGCCCGTCCGACCAGCCGGAAGTCCGGATCGAGATCGAGCCGAAGCGCGGCATCTGGAGCCTGCACGTCGAGGCTGTACACCGGCGGATCCTGAGCGTCGGTCCAGGCGATGTGGACTGCGCCCAGACAGCCTGACTCGAACTGCAGGAATACCGACACGGCGTCGTCCAACTCGCTTGCCGGTGCCCCGGCGAGCGCCAGCCGGCCGCGTGCGGCGGTGGCCCACACCGACTCGACGGGCCCGGCCACAGCCAGCTGCAGGTCGACGTCGTGGCTTCCCAGCTCGAACAGAATCCCGCCGCTGCGCTTGGGGTCGAGAAACCACGAACCCGTGCCCGCCTGGGCCAGGTCGTTGCGACCGTCCTCGGTGGGTCCGAAGCTGCGGCTCACGAGCATCCCGGGCGGCGCATCGCCCAGCGCTCGGCGAAGCGTGGCGACCACATCCAGGCTGCGCCACTGATAGCCGACGGCGCACACCGCCGTGGCTCGCCTCCCACGCCGCCACGATCGCCTCGCCGTCGCTGACAGCCCGCGCCAGCGGCTTCTCCAGGTAGACGGCGACTACCCCGTCCCAGCGCCTCCGAGGCAGGCTCGACATGGGCGGCGGGGGGCGTGCACACGAACACCGCGTCCAGTGACTCGGCGTCGAACATCTGCCCTCGATCGGTGTAGGTGCGCGC
Source organism: uncultured Actinomycetes bacterium (assembly GCA_963811675.1). Classification (GTDB taxonomy): domain Bacteria; phylum Actinomycetota; class Thermoleophilia; order Gaiellales; family JAICJC01; genus CAVPTL01. The sequence continues at coordinate 54,846 of CAWESH010000021.1, forward strand.
GCCTGGGCCGGCTGCAGCAGCGCCGGCCCGCCGCTCGTCGGTGTCGCACACCGCGACCACCTCGACGTCCCGCGAGGCGAGTACCTCCAGGTGCCGCAGCGCGATCGCGCCGGCACCCACGAAGCCGATTCTCACTGCTCTTCACCCCCCGGAAGCCGACGCCAGAACTGGTACTGCACGCCGCCGCTGGTTTCTGCGTTGGTCCAGATCATCTCCCCCGCCCCCGATGCGGAAGGGCGGCCACGACACCTCCACGCCGCGGGCCTCGAGCTGGTCTCGCAGCTCGCCCAGATCGGAGTCGGTCTCGAATGCGATGTGCTCGATCCGCGACTGCTCGCCGGCGCGGCAGCCGCCGGGTGCGGGCCTCGGGATCACGCACGTCGATCAGCTCGACGCTGGCATCGCCGCAGGGAAAGTACAGCGCGTGGCTCTCGCTGCTGTCGCTGGTGCGCCCGAGCGTCAGCCCCAGCGCCTCCAGCTGAGCGACGTGGGCGGCCAGGTCGGCAACCACGATGCCCACGTGATCGATGCGCGTGAGATTCACACCGCGACCCTCGAGCCGGTTTCGAGCGCGCGTTCGCACGCCAGCGCCACGGCCAGCGTGCGGATGGCGTCGGCCGGCGGGCAGAACATGCGCGTCTGATCGCCGCTTCGCACAACCTCCAGGAACCGGTCGATCGAGCGGATCATCGGCTCCCCGTACTCCGCGGAGACGCGGTGCCCGCGCGCGGTTCCGGTGATCCGGTAGGGGCCGGGGCCCAGCTCGAGCTGGAGCGTGGCCTCCTCCGCCAGCACGTCGGTGGCGTACACCTCCGGCTGCCCGTCGCGCGACCACACGGTGTGCACCGAGCCCAGCGCGCCGCTCTCGAAGTGAAACACCAGCGAGATCACGTCGTCGATCGACGACGCCGCCTCGGGCTGGGCCAGGCGCACCCCGCCGGCGATCGCCTCGACCGCCGCGATCTCGCCGGCGATGGCGCGCTGGAGGTCGATGTGGTGGCTTCCCCGCTCCAGGATCTGGCCGCCGCCCTGGCGCTGATCCATGAACCACGGTCGCCCGGCAACGGGGCCGTAGTTTCGGCCGAGCAGCATCCCCACCTGCATCTCCCCGAGGGCGCTGCGCACGTCGTCGAGCAGCTCGGTGGCGTGCCACTGGTACCCGACCATGCAGCAGGCCCGGGCCGGCCGCGGCCGCGGCCACGATCGCCTCGGCGTCCTCCAGCGTGCGGGCGATCGGCTTTTCCAGGTAGACGTTGACGCCCCCGGCCAGCGCGGCCACCACCGGCGCGCGGTGGTGAAGCGGCGGCGTGCACACCCACAGCAGGTCAAGCTGCTCGCGCTCGAGCATCTCCTCCCACCGGGTGTAGGCGTGAGCGCCGCGCGGCTGGGCGATCGCCTCGGCCCGGGCGGCATCGATGTCGCAGGCTGCCACCAGCTCGACACCGCGGCCGCATCGATCGCGGGCACGTGCACCCGGGCGATCCAGCCGCCGCCGATGATGCCGGCCCGCAGCGGGCTCATCCCGGCATCTCCAAGAGCAGCTTGCCGAACTTGCCGGGTTCGCGGACAGCGTCGAACGCCTCGGCGGCGTCTTCCAGCGGGAAGCTGCGATCGACGACCGGCGCGATCGTGCCGGCCGCGAGCAGCGGCAGCATCCGGCGGCCGAAGGTCTGCGTCAGCTGCGCTTTCTCCTCAGGCGGGCGGGTGCGCAGGGTGGTGCCGATCAGGTGTGCCCGCCGCATCATCAGGTCGCGCAGGACGATCTGGGCCTCCTCCCCCGGCTTGGAGGCCACCAGCATCAGCCGGCCGCCCCGGGCGAGCGACGCCACGTTGGCGTCCATGTGCGGCCCGCCGACCAGCTCGAGGATGACGTCGGCGCCGCCCAGCTCGGCGACCCGCTCGAACGCCGCGTCGGCCGACAGCGCCTCGGCGCCCAGGGCCGCAACCGCGGGCCGATGGCGCTCGGTGCGAACGCTGGCCACCACCGTGGCGCCCAGCGCCGATCCGATCTGCACCGCGGCGGTACCCACGCCGCCGCTGCCGCCGTTCACGAGCAGGGTGTCGCCGGAGCCGAGTCCGGCCTGCAGCACTGCCGCGTCAAACGCCGTCAGGAAGGCTTCGGGCGTGGCCGCAGCCGCGTCGTCGGCCAGTGCGTCGGGCACCTTCAGGAGCTCCCGCTCCTGCCCCACCACCAGGGTCGCGTGCCCGCCGCCGCCGACCAGGCCGAAGGCCCGATCGCCGACCGCAAAGGCGGTTACCGCCGAGCCGCAGGCAACCACCCGGCCCGGCCACCTCGAGCCCGGGAACGTCGGTGGGAGAACCCGGCGGCACCGGGTGACGGCCCTCGCGTTGCAGCACGTCGGCCGGGTTGACGCCCGAGTAGCGGGGCGCGATCACGACCTCGAACGCCGACGGCACCGGGTCGGGTCGATCCTCGATCGCCATCACCTCGCGGCCGCCCACGCCGCGGAACACCACGCACCTCATGCCGGCGGGTACTGCTCGAGCCACCAGCGGGCGATGTCGCTGCGGCGCATGAAACGCCACCCCCGGCTGCGCCTGCGCGTGCTCGATGAACAGCCGCAGCGCCGCCGCGCGCGCCGCCTGGCCGCTCCAGCGGGCGTGCACCGCCACGGTCATCATGGTGCGCCGATCGGCGCCCTCACGCAGCAGCTCGTCGAGGCCCATCACCATCGTCTCCAGGAAGTCACGCGGGCTGGCAAACCCCGGGTTCATCAGGTACCGAGAGTCGTTGTAGGTCTTGGAGTACGGCACCACCAGCATCGGCTGATCCTCGATCAGCTCGTAGTAGGGCACGTCGTCGGCCGAGCCCTCGGAGTGGTACAGAAAGCCGCCCAGCTCACGCAGGATGCCGCGGGTGTTCTCGCTCGGCCAGCCGCGGGAGTTCCACCCCGCCGGGCGGCTGCCCAAGACCCGCTCGTAGGTCTCCACGGCGCGCACGATCGAGTCGCGCTCGTCCTCGCGGTTGTACGTCCAGGCCTCGGTCCAGCGCCAGCCGTGGCCGAGCAGGTCGTGATCGTGCTCGCGCATCCACTCCGGCACCGCCGGGTTCAGCTCCAGCGCGACGGCGGCGGCGGAGATCGTCACAGGGACGTCGGCGGCGTCGAAGATCCGGGCCAGCCGCCACACGCCGGCGCGGCTGCCGTACTCGTAGTGCGACTCCGTGCCGGGATCGCGCTGAGGCGGCTGCACGCCCGGGTCGGCGTACTCGCCCCAGCCGTCGTTGCGGTCATCGCCCCACATCACCGAGTACTCGGAGCCCTCCTCGTACACCAGCACCAGGTTGACCACCACCTGGGCGCCGCCCGGCCACTCGAACCGCGGCGGGACACGGCCGTAGCCGACCAGATCGCGCGCCCTGACGGGATCGGGGATGCTCACGCCACCGGCCCCATCCGCGTGAACGCCGGGCGGGCCGTGGCGGTATCGCGCAGCAGCGCCACCTTCGGCCACGCGTCGAACGAGAGGGGCAGCCGCAGCCACCGCCACAGCACCGGCGCAAATGCGCAGTCGGCGATGGTGAAGCGCCCCAGCACGGTGCCGTTGTCGGCCACGAACTTCTCCATCAACTCGAACTTGGGCCGGGCGGCGTCGATCGCCGCCGCCAGCTCCACCTGATCGGCGTCCTCTGCCCGACCTCCACCGTTCTCCCAGTCGCCGTGCATCAGGCCGATCCGCTCGGCCGGGAAGAGATTGCCGCGAAACTGCGTGCTCCAGGCGTCCAGCGCCCAGTCGACGCGGGCGCGCTCGCGCGGCATCGACCGGGTACAGGTCATCGCGCCCCTCGCGGTTGGCCAGGTAGCGCAGGATCGCGTTCGACTCTCCCAGCTCGAACTCGCCGTCCTGCATGAACGGGATGGTGCCGAACGGGTAGCGCTCCAGGTACCAGTCCGGCCGGGGACGGCCGATCGGCACGTGCCGGCGCTCGTACTCGAGTCCAGCTCGGCCAGCAGGAACCGCACCTTCATGGCGTTGGCCGACACCGGGTTGTCGTACAGCACGATGGTCACGCCGAGGCAACCTCGGCGGTGACCTTCAGGGCGACACGGCCGGCGATCGCCTGGCACACGGGGCAGTGGGCCTCGGCGTCGGCGATCAGCTTGCGCACGTCGGCCTCGGGAGCCGACGACTCGACCCGGGTGTGCAGCGTGGCTTCGGACAGGTGGTGGCCCGGACCGTCGCCCCACTCGAGCTTGCTCGACACCGACGTCTCGATCTCGCCCAGCGGGATCTCCCGCGCGCGGGCCATGCCGGTCAGGGTCGAGGTGAAACAGTTGGCCAGGGCGGCTGCGAACAGCTCCTCGGGGTTCGACTCGCCGCCCGGCCCGCCGAGCTCGGCCTGGGTCGCGGTGTCCACCGCGAGCGCGCCCGACGTGCCTTCGATGTGGCCGTGATAGCCCTTCCAGCGGAGCGTTGCGGATGCTTTGAGAGAGTCCATGATTCGAGTCTATCCGAGCGCTCTGGTTGGTGAGAGCCGTGCTAGGTTAGGAACATCGAACACGAGATCGACAGCGAATCGCCCGCCGTTTTCCAGGCAATCGACCGCGAGGCGCGGCTGTCGGACAAGGTCACCGACGCGATCCTCGAGATGATCGCGTCGAACCAGCTGAAGCCCGGCGACGCGCTTCCGCCGGAGCGCGAGCTGGGCAACCAGTTCGGGGTCTCGCGCACGGTGATCCGCGAGGCGGTGCGCGCGCTGCAGCGCCAAGGGTCTGCTCGAGGTCAAGAGCGGCAGCGGCGTGCGGATCGTGGCCGTCGACGCCGAGACGGTCGGCGAGTCGATGCGCCACTTCGTCAAGGGCAGCATGATGGACTACACCAAGGTCGACGAGGTGCGCCGGGTGCTCGAGGTGGCCGCCGCCGGGCTGGCCGCCCAGCGCGCCACCGCCGAGGACATCGCGATCATCGACGACACCATCGTGCGGTTCGAGAACGAGTGCTCCGACCTCGACGCCAGCGTCGAGATCGACATCGAGTTCCACCGCGCGATCGGCGCCGCGACCCACAACGAGCTGTTCCTGATGCTGCACGACTCGATCGGCCAGATGCTGGTCGAGGTGCGCCGCCGCAACCTGTCCCGCGGGCGGCCCGAGCGCCGGCTGGTGGTCGAGATGCACCGCGATCCGCGACGGCATCGCGGCCCACGACGCCGAGGCGGCCCAGCAGGCGATGCGCGACCACCTCGGCCACGTGCAGGCGACGTGGACGGACGAGACCACCCGCGCCGGCGAGGCCGCGTAGCCTCGTCAGCCGAGGGCAAGCTCGTGCTCTTCGTGGGTCATGACCTCGAGCAGCGCCGCCCGCCCCGCCTCGGTCGCCGCGATGCACCGCTGCAGCGCGCGGCCAGCTCCTGGGGGCGCTCGACCCGCTCGGCGTGCCCGCCGAGGGCCTTACCGAGGGCGGTGTAGTCGCCGCTCAGGCGGTTGGACTCATACCGGGTGACGGCGTCGGGCATCCACTCGCCGTAGCCGCCCATCAGGCCGTTGTTCATCACGATCGTGAGGATCGGGATGCCGCGCCCGCACGGCGGTCTCGAAGTCCATCCCGACCATGCCGAAGGCGGCGTCGCCCATGATGTTGACCGAGAGCCAGTCGGGGCGCGCGAGCCGCGCGCCCATCGCCAGCCCGAGGCCGGTGCCGAGCTGGGTCGACTTGCCCCAGCCGAGGTAGCCGCGCGGCACGATCGTCTCGTAGAAGGGCACGATCTGGTCGCGCGGGTGGCCCGCGTCGTGGGTGACGACGGTGCGGGTGCGATCGGCGACCTGCATCAGCTCCCACACGATCCGGTAGGGGCTGAGCGGGGCGGCGTCCGACTCGAGCTGCGGCCGCCAGGCTTCCATGAACTGCGTGCGCACGGCCGCGAGCTCGCCGGCGACGCCGCCGCGGTGGGCGAAGCTCGAGCCCTGAAGCTGCTCGAGCAGCTGGCAGCACGAGCCGCGCGTCGCCCACGCAGCCGAACTCGACGTCGTAGCCGCGGGCGAGGTCGCGGGGTCGTTGACGATCTGCCCGAGCGTCGCCTGGCCGGGTAGCGGGGTGATGTAGAGCGACGGGGTGAAGCTGGTGCCGATGCCGAGCACCACGTCGGCGCGCTCGAAGAAGTGGTCGACGGTCGCGGGCCGCGCCGCGAGAGGCGGTGCCGAGCGCCAGCGGGTGGTTCTCGGGAAAGGCGCTCTTGCCGTTGAGCGTGGTCGCGACCGGGATCTGGGTCAGCTCGGCCAGGGCCACCAGCTCGTCGGTGGCACCCGCGTACAGCACCCCCTGGCCGGCGACGATCACCGGGCGCTCGCCTCGGTGAGCATGCGGGCGGTCTCTTCGACGTCAGTCCGGGCGGCCTGCGACAGCGCGGCGGGGAGGAGCGAAGCGACCAGTCGGCGTCGCCGGCGGGGCCGTTGAGCACGTCGTTGGCGAGCGCCACCAGCACCGGGCCGTTGCGCACGCCGCGAAGCGCGTTCAGCGCCTGTCGGAACACGTCCGGGCCGCGGCGAGGGTCGTTCAGGGTCGCCGCCCAGCGGGTGATCGGCCGGTAGGCCTCTTCGATCCGGAAGTTGGGGGCGGAGTCCTGCTCGGCGACGGCGTGCTCGCTGGGGCAGAGCAGGATCGGGCTGCGGTCGCCGTAGGCCTGGGCGACCGCGCCGAAGGCCGACTCGGCACCGGGGCCGTACTGCGTCACGCACGGCAGGATGCGCTCGCCGTTGGTCGCCCGGGCGTAGCCGTCGGCGATGTTGACCGCGACCCGCTCGGTGCGGGTGATGATCGGCCGCATGCCGATCAGCGAGGCGGAGTTGAGCAGCCGGTTCTCGGGGAATCCGACGATGAACTCGGCCCCTTCCCGCTGCAGCAGCTCAGCGATCCGGTCGGATACGAGCGTCTCAGTCAATTGGTATACCATAACACCGCATACAGCTAGGTGGCGGTGTGAACCGCCTCGGTGACCGCGGCAGCGGCCTGTCGCATGACCGGCTGGAGGCGCCACGGTGATCCGGGCAAAGCCCGGCAGGCCAAACTCGGTGCCGCCGCGGATCAGCATCCCCCGGCTCGCCAGCCGGTCGCACACCGGCTGATCGTCGGTGCCCAGCTCGACCAGCACGAAGTTGGCCTGGGAGGGGTGACAGCGAAACCCCGACGCGGTCAGCTCGGCGGTCAGCACATCGCGGGCCTCGGCCACCTCGGCCCGGCGGGCTTCGACGAATCCGGTCGCAGCCACCGCCGCCCGCCCGGCTGCCAGGGCGACTCGATTGACGTTGAACGGCTCCTGCACGATGTGCATCAGCCTGGCCACCTGCGGATCGGCGACGGCGTAGCCAAGGCGCAGGCCGGCCAGCCCGAAGATCTTCGAGAACGACCGCACCACCACCACCGGCCGGCCGTCCATCACGTCCTCCAGCCGGGGCGCACGCAGGCTCGGATCGGCGAAGTCCATGTACGCCTCGTCGGCCACCACCACGCAGTCGCCGGGCAGCCGATCCAGGAAACGCGCGCCACTCGCCGGCGTCCATCAGCGTGCCGGTGGGATTGTTGGGATCGCACAGCCACACCAGGCGAGCGTGGGCTGACCGGACGGCATGGGCGACCGCGTCCAGATCGATCCCCAGCCCCGCCGGTTCGACCCGCGTCACGACGGCGCCGCCGGCGGCCGACACCTGGGCATACAGACCGTAGGTCAGTTTGGGAATCACAACCTGTGTGCCGGGGTCGATGAACGCCGAGGCCAGCGCGCCGATCAGCGCCTGCGCGCCGTGGGCGGGAATCACCGACTCGGTGGGGACACCGACCCACTCGGCGACCGCGTCGCGGAAGTCGGCGTAGGAGCGCTCCGGGTAGAAGGACACCTGCGACAGCGCCTCGGCCGCCGCCTCCAGCACGCCGTCGGGCGCGCCGAACATATCCTCGTTCCAGTTCAGCGGCTCGACTTCCTCGAGGCCGTACTGGGCCTTCAGCTCGTCGCGCGTCTGGCCCGGCGAGTACGCCTCCAGGCCTCGCAGCCACGGCCGCGCCAGCGCTTCCCAATCGGTCATCAGGTCCCCAGCTCCGCGAGCGCGGGTGCGAGTGCGGCCACGCACCAGCCGACCGCGTCGGCCTCGGTGTGCTCCTCCGGCGCGTGGCTGACGCCGCCGGCGTCGCTGCGCACGAACAGCATCGCCGAGGGCACTCCGGCCATGCTCATGATGGCAGCGTCGTGACCTGCACCGGAGGGCAGTTCGAACGGCTCCAGTCCCAACTGGGCGATCGAGCGGCGCAGTACGTTCACCGGTTCGGGACTCATCGGCACCGACGGGTAGCGCCACCGCGGCATCACCTCGGCGCGGCATCCGGCGTACTCGGCGGCGGCCTCGGCGCCGGCCACCACCGTCGAGACGAGCTGCTCCAGCCGCTCGTCGTCGGGCGCGCGCACATCTGCGAACAGCTCCACCCGGCCGGGGATGGTGTTGGTTGCCCCCGGGGAGACGGTCAGCCGACCGACGGTGCAGACCGCGCCGGGGATCGCCCGGGCGGTGTCGTGGGCGGTCTGCACGAACCGCGCCGCCGCCCCCAGCGCGTCGGCTCGCAGCGCCATCGGGGTGGTGCCGGCATGGCCGCGGCGGCCGGTGAAGACGAAGTCGATGCCGGCCATCCCCGCAATCGAGGTGACGACCCCCAGCGGCACACCGGCGGCGGCCAGTACGGGGCCCTGCTCGATGTGGGTCTCGACGAAGCAGGCGGGCGCCGGTTCGAGCCACCCGGCCGTGGGCAGCTGCCCCAGCCCGAGCGCCTCGAACGCCTCGCCCAGCGAGATCCCGTCGGCATCGCGTAGGTCGGCCTCGTCGTCCTCGAGCATCCCGGCCACCGCCCGGCTGCCGAACACGCCGCGGCCAAACCGCCACCCCTCCTCGAGCCGAAACGCAACCACCGTCAGCGTGCGCCGGGTGCCGTCCGCCGGCCGCAATCGCCTCCAACGCATCGATTCCCGCCATCACCCCCAGGGCGCCGTCGAACCGGCCGCCGTCGGGGGGCGTGTCGAGATGCGACCCGGTCCACACCTCGGCCGCGGACGGGTCGGCCCCCTCCAGCCGGCCGTACAGGTTGCCGCCGAGGTCAACCGACACCGTCAGGCCGGCCTGCTCCATCCACTCGCGCGTCTGATCGAACGCCCGCTGCTCGCCCCCACCCAATCCGGGTCGGTTGGTGCCGGCCGCCCGGTCGATCTCAAACAACGCGTCGAGCCGCTCGACAATCCGCGCCGCACGCGGTCCGGCGTCGGTAAGGGACACACTCATCGCGCGAGTATGCCACCGCCGTGAATAAAAGGTGCCTGGCACCTTTTATTCAGGCGCCAGCTCGAACCTCCCGAACGCGTCGGGGATCATGAACGCGGTGATTGCCGAGATGCGCTCGCCGCGGAGGGTCAGCACGTCGATGGCGTGCGGAGTGAAGGCCCCGGTGCCGGCGTTCCAGCGATAGCTGCCAAAGGCGATCTGCCCACTCGCCTGCACCGGTTCGAGCCGCCACCGCCCGCCCCCAAGCGGCCACTCGGCCAGGAACGCGCCGATCGCTTCGCCGCCGCGATACCAGGTCGCCCTGGGCGGCATCGCCAGCACCGCGTCCTCGGTCAGCATGGCCAGGATCGAGTCGACATCGCAGCTCTCCCATGCCCGCACGTAGCGATCCACCAGCCGTCGCAGCCGCGCGTCGCCGAGCGAGTGCAATGTCTCCTGCTGGCTCTGGCCGTCCACCCGCGCATCGACCGTTTTGTGGGCACGCTGCAGGGCGCTGTACACCGAGGCCGGGGTGGTGTCGAGCGACTCCGCCACCTCCCGTGCCGAGAAACCGAGCACGTCTCGCAGGATCAACACTGCCCGTTGCCTCGCCGGCAGATGCTGCAGCGCCGCGATGAACGCCAGCTCGATGCTCTCGCGCTGCTCGTACCTGGCTGCCGGAGCTTCCGGCGCGTGATCGCCGATGTCCCGATCGGGATAGGGATCGATCCACACCGACTCGACCAGCGGCTCGCCGGGACGCTGATTGAGCACGGCAGGCGGCCCGTGGTCGACCGGCAGCAGCCGCCGGCCGCGGCGCTCGATCGTTTTCAGGCACGCGTTGGTCGCGATCGTGTAGAGCCACGACCGCAGCGAGCTTCGGGCCTCGAACCGGGGAAGTCCCCGCCATGCCCGCAGCAGCGTGTCCTGAAGAGCGTCCTCGGCGTCCTGGATCGACCCCAGCATGCGGTAGCAGTGGGCCTGGAGCGCCGCCCGGTACGGGGCCACCAGCCGGCTGTAGGCATCGTCGTCACCTCGCTGCGCACGCTCGAGCAGATCCTGCTCGCCCGCCCGCTCGGGTGTGACCGTCGCGTTCATCGTGGCATCAGTCTAGGCATGGAAACGAAACGACCCGACCTCCTCCAGCTCGGACACCACCGGCGGTTCGTCGCAACGGTCGCGAATGCCCTGCTGAAACTCCTGGAACTGTTTCAGCCCGGGCAGCGGCGACTCGCCCTCAGTGGTCGCCATGTGCACGAAGGTGACGCCGTCTGCGAGCTTGAAGGTCGCATATCTCAGTCCCTCGGGACCCAGGTCGTGAAGTGCGGCGTAGACAGACCGCACCAGCTCCTCGTTGCGAGCCACCTGGTCGGGTTTGACCCGGTATCGAACCATCACGCGTTTCATCGCACCCCTTCCGTTTATGGGAAGAGATCCGCCCGACGCCCCAAATCCATCGCTCGGACCGCGGTGCTACGTGATGTCCATCGGCGGGTAGGGGAAGCAGCGGGCCATCGCACCGCCGTCGACGATGATCTCGGCGCCGTTCACATACGAGGCCCAATCGGTCAGCAGGAACGTGACCACGTCGGCGACCTCCTCGGGCTGGCCCACCCGCAGCAGGGGGGCCAGTTCCCCCTCCCGCCGAAGCGCTTCTTCGCGGTCGACGTCGGGCGGCAGGGTGGTGTAGGTCATGGGGGTTTCGATGCATCCCGGCAATACGGCGTTGGCACGGATCCCGAATGGCCCGTAGTCCACCGCGATGCTCTTGGTCGCCATCAAGATGCCGGACTTGGCAGCGTCGTACACGTAGTACCGCGGGAACGCCGCCACCCCCTGGATCGACGAGATGTTCACGATCGATCCCGCACGTCGGGGAAGCATCCGCTGCACCGCCACGGACGACCCGAACATCGGACCCATCAGCAGCACCCGCAGCCCCTTGGCGATGTGCTCCTCGGTGGCCTCGTGGGCGCCGAGACCCAGTCGATGCCGGCGTTGTTGACCCACCAGGCCAGCTCGCCATGCTGCTCGGCGGCGTCGGCCGCCCGCTCGTGGGTCGACCACTCGCCGATGTCGCCCACGATCGGCACCAGCCGGTCGCCGAGCTGTGACACCGCCTCGTCCAGCGCTGCCTGGTCGCGATCGACGCCGACGACGGTCGCGCCCTCCTCGATCAGTCGCGCGGTCACGGCCCGGCCGATCCCGACGGCAGCACCGGTGACAACCGCGGCGATCACGCTGGGCCTGCGCTGTCAACGGCAAGCGTCATGAACAGGCGGTGTTCCTAACTGGCTGGCAGGGTTTCGACGACGTACAGATTGGCCATCGTGCCGCCGTCGACGATCAGCTCACACCCGTTGATCGCCGACGCGTCGTCCGAGGCGAGGAACAGGATCGACGCGGCGATCTCCTCGGAGGTCGCCATCCGCCGCTCGGGAATCCGGTCGAAGTCGTTCATCACGTAGTCGAACGTCTTCGAGCCCAGAAAGTCGCGCGTGAGTGGCGTGGCGGTGTATCCCGGGGCGATCAGGTTGGAGCGGATGCCATGCTGGGCGAGTTCCCGCGCCATCGTGTTATTGAGTCCGCGCATGCCGGCCTTGGAGGCGTTGTAGGCGCCCTCGTCGCCGTCGGCGGCAAAGCCGGCAATCGACGAGATGTGCACGATCGAGCCGCCGCCGTTGGCCGCCATCACCCGCGACACGCGCTGGGCCATCATGAAGGCGCCGTTCAGGTTGACGCCCATCACCTTGAACCATTCATGGTCGGGGAACTCGAGGAACGAGCAGGTGTAGCCGAAGCCGGCGCAGTTGATCAGCACGTCGATGCCGCCCCAGCGCTCGGCGGCCGCGGCCACGGCCGCATCGACCTGCTCGGCCACCGCCACGTCTGCGACCTGCGTCCAGGCCTTGCCGCCGTCGGCCACGATCGAGGCGGCGACGGCGTCGATCTCATCCTTGGTGCGCGAGATCAAAAGCACGTCGGCGCCCTCGCGGGCAGCCCTCCGTGCGGTCGCCTCGCCGATCCCCCGGCCTCCGCCGGAGAGCACCAGACGCTTGCCCGCAAACCGGCCGGGAACGTCCGTGGATCCGAGTTCTGGAGCCTTCATGGGGTGAATGTATCAAAAATCAAGTATCTATGTAAGGGCTGATTTTTGGAGGCACTGAGACCGGTGGTTCCGCCAATTGGCAGTATGGGCGACTGCCAATTGGCATTGCGAGCAGCCGCACTCCCGCAGTGCGGACGGCCATCAACGGCAATGCCGGCGACCGCCAATTGGCGATTGAACGGCCACCAACCGGCAGTGCGACGGCCACCGGTTGGCAATGCAGCCCCCGCCACTCGGCGATGCGGTCGACCGCAAACCGGCGATGCGAGTGGCCGCTGGTTGGCACCGCGACCGGTTGCCAATTGGCAATGCCGGCGACCGCCAATTGGTCAGTACCGCGTGTGGGCGCCCTCCGGCCCCAGCGGCACACCCGCAAACGGCACGAAGGCGCACTCGAACCGCAGCACCCGAGCGGTCTCGGTGAGGCTCGTGAGGTCGTGCTCCACGTCGCGGCGAACGTGCACCTGGCCGCCCTCGCCCAGCGTCCCGGCCAGCCGGTCGACGCGCACGTGGCACTCGCCCTCGACCACCAGATAGACGTACTCGGCGGTGTGCGAGACGGCCGTCACCGGCGTGCCCCGCACGAGCTCGAGACAGTCGGCCGGGAAGGGGTTGGACGCCGCCGAGCGATCGCCGTCCAGCGGCCGGGTGATCGTCATCCGGTAGTCCTCCGTCCCCGGCAGGTAGTCCGACGTGCGCCACTTGTCGTGCGCGAAGTTGGGGCCGACCAGCACGAACACCCACGCGTCCTGCCCGCCGACCTCGGTCAGCAGGTTGTGCGGCGCATCGGCAGGGATGTAGACCAGGTCACCGGTGTTCGCGACCCGCTCCTCGCCGCCGACCTCGACCATGCAGGCGCCGCTGAGCACGAAGTAGTACTCGGCCGCGTCGTCGTGGGCGTGACGCTCCGGCCCCAGCGGGTCGCCGAACAGGTGGTCGTCGCCGGCGCACCACACCAGCGGCCCGCCGCGCACCGCCTCGGTGAAGATCAGCTGCTGCCTGACCCAGTCTTGCCACGAGCCGAGGTTGGTGAGCGGAGTCATACGTGTCCTTTCGTCAGTCTCACAGATCGCGTGCCGGATAGAACCAGGAGTACGCCGTCCAGCCCCCGTCCAGCGGCAGCTCGCTGCCGGTGACATAGGAGGCCGCAGACGACGACAGAAAGTCGATCGCGTCGGCCAGGTCGGAGAGCGTGGCCGGCTCGTGCATGGGCGTGCGGTCGCGCAGCGTGGCCGGGTCCCGCAGCCCCGGCAGTTGCGTCGGTGTCGAGCGGTCCGTCGGCGAC
>CAWESH010000022.1:0-114798 GCA_963811675.1 uncultured Actinomycetes bacterium
GATGGGCCTGGCCGGCTGCAAGTTCAAGGTCGGCGGGGATACGCCCGAGCGAGATGCCGCCCGTGTGCGCGAGGCCCGCGCGGCTGCCGGAGACGACTTCGTGCTGATGGTCGACGCCAACCAGGGCTACGACGTGCCCCAGGCGATCGACCTGTGCCGGCGGCTGGACGGGCTTGGTATCCGCTGGTTTGAGGAGCCCTGCCGGTGGCACAATGATCGCCGCGACCTGCGCGACGTGCGCGCCATCGGCGGGATCCCCGTGTGCGCCGGGCAGACCGAGCTGAGCGTGAGCGGTTGCCGCGATCTGATGGAGGCCGGCGCTATCGATGTCTGCAACTTCGATTCGTCCTGGTCGGGCGGCCCCACGGCCTGGCGCCGATGCGCCGCGGTGGCACATGCATACGACGTGGCGATGGGCCACCACGAGGAACCACAGGTGGCATTGCACCTGATCGCGAGCCAGTCGCACGGCACCTATGCCGAGTGCTTCCATCCCCACCGCGACCCGTTTTGGTGGAACATGATCGAGAATCGCCCGGATCCGGTCGGCGGCTGTGTAACGCTGCCGACGGCGCCGGGTCTCGGATGGCAGCTCGACCGCGACTACATCGAATTCCACCGGATCGACCAGTGAGGGAGGGCACGCATGGCTGAGGTGGTGATGACTGATATCGAGAAGGTGTACGCCGACGGCACGAGGGCGGTCACCGAACTCAACCTTCGTATCGACGACGGCCACCTGCTCGTGATCGTGGGGCCGTCAGGCTGTGGCAAGACGACGGCGCTGCGGATGGTGGCCGGCTTGGAAGAGATCACCAGCGGCACGGTGCACATCGGCGAGCGAGTGGTGAATAAGCTCGATCCGGGTGAGCGCGACGTGGCCATGGTGTTCCAGAACTACGCGCTCTACCCGCACATGACCGTGTACGGCAACATCGCGTTTCCGCTCAAGCTCGCACGGGTGCCGAAGGCCGAGCGGGACGCCAAGGTGCGCGCCGCGGCCAAGGTGCTGGGCTTGGAGGCGCACCTCGACCGCAAGCCGCCCCAGCTCTCCGGCGGTCAGCGCCAGCGGGTCGCGATGGGCCGCGCGATCGTGCGCGAGCCCAGCGTGTTCTTGATGGACGAGCCGCTGTCCAACCTCGACGCCAAGCTGCGGGTGCAGATGCGCGCCGAGATCTCGACGATCCAGCGCCAGTTCGGGGTGACCACCCTGTACGTCACCCACGATCAGGTCGAGGCGATGACGATCGGCGACCGGGTGGCGGTGATGCGCAAGAGCCGCCTGCAACAGGTGGGCGATCCTCAGACGATCTACGACCGGCCGGCCAACCTGTTCGTGGCGAGCTTTGTCGGATCTCCCCCGATGAACCTGCTGCAAGCCCAGCTCGAACGGGACGGCGACAGCGTCTCCCTGGTGATCGGCGATCAGCGGCTGAGCATCGACGAGCAGGAACGGGCCGCGCACCCCGAGCTGCAGTCACACGCCGGCGGCAACGTGGTGGTGGGATTCCGGCCCGAGCGGCTGGGCAAGAGCGATGCGCCGCCCGAGCGGCGGCTGCGCGGCAGCGTGCTGATGTGCGAGGCGCTGGGCTCCGACTCGCTGGCCTACGTCACCATCGAGGGCTCACAGACGCTCAGCGATGCGCAATCGGCCTTGGCCAACGATGTGGAGGACGCTGCCGAGGTGGAGGAGCTTTCGCGCGACGAGCAGGCGACGGTGGTGGCGCGTCTCGATCCCCGTGTGCCCGTGGCCGAAGGTGAAGCCATCGAACTCGACCTGGCCGCCGGCTCGCTCTACTTCTTCGACGCCGCAACCGGCCTGGCCCTCACGCCTGAATAACGGTGCCAGGCACCGTTATTCACCCCAACGGCCTGGGTGAATAATTGGTGCCAGGCACCAATTATTCATGCGCCCGACCGGACGCTCTGAGGCGCAGGACGCGGTGGTTCTGGCAAGGATCGAGCCGCGAGCGGAGCGCAGGCGTGGTAAAGCCACGTCGAGCACCGCACGCGGCGTGGGACGCCGCCAGAACCGGCGCGGACCAGCCTCAGAGCGTCCGGCAGGAACCTCTGACGATGAGTTCAGGTGGGGTGGCGACCATCATGTCGTCACCGGCGGTGCCTGCGATCATGCTCAGCAGCAGGTCGACCGAGCGGCTGCCCAGCTCGGCCAGCGGCATCCGCACGGTGGTCAGCGGCGGGTTCAGGTAGGCCGCCTGGGGGATGTCGTGCAACCCCACGATCGAGATGTCGCGGGGCACGTCCAGACCGGCGTTTCGAACCGCCGCCATCGCCCCCACCGCGGACACCGAGTTGGCCGCGATGATCGCAGTGGGGCGAGGATCCAGCCGCAGGAGGGCCGCCGCCGCAGTGGCCCCGCCCACCTCGTTGAAGGTCGATTCGACGATGTAGGGGGCAGGCGTGTCCAGCCCCGCCTCGGCCATCGCGTTGACGAAGCCCCGCCGCCGCCGCCGGGCGGTGTCGACGTTCTGCGGCCCGGCGATATGGGCGATATGGCGATGGCCCAGCGAGATCAGATACCGCGTCCCCAGGGCAACCCCCGCCTGGTCGTCGACCACGACGCTGGGACTCCCGCCCGGCCCGCGGCGGTTGATCATGATCGCCGGTGGCGATCCGGGAGCGTTCATGGTCGGAACCGAGTCGGCGGTGGCGATGGCGTACAGCAGCCCGTCCACCCGGTCCTCCAGCACCTCGGTGCGCAGCCTGGCGGCTCCACCGGTGATCAGCAGCACGTATCCGGCAGCCACCGCGCGCTCCTCGGCGCCCTGGGCGATCTCGGTGTAGATCACGTTGCGCAGGTCGGGGATGACCATCCCCAGCGCCATCGTGCGGGCGGTCTTGAGCGTGCGCGCCGCCGGGTTGCGGCGGTAGTCCAAGCGCCGCACCGCCGCCATCACCCGCTGCTCGGTCTCGGGCCGCACGCTGAGCGTCTCGTCACCGCTCAAAAGCCGCGACACCAGCGAGGTGTCGACCCCCGCTTCGGCGGCCACGTCCTTCATCCGCACCCTGCGCGGCGGCTTCGAAGTCCCTGCCATTTTCGGCAGTCTAGGCGCAGTTGAGTTGACACGCCGAATTCCTATCCCCTACGATGGTCAATCGTATGAGTTCTGGCAGGCTTGAAGGCAAGCGAGCGTTCCTCACCGGGGCCGGCGGCGGCTTGGTCGCAGCGATCGCAAGGGCGTTTGCGGCCGAGGGTGCAGAGCAGGTGCTCGCCGGCCGCACACTGGCCAAAGTGGCTGCCGTCGCGGACGGGATCTCGGTCGGCGGTGGCACCGCCGACGCGGTGGAACTGGACGTCGCCGAACGCCGGCGCGGTGCAGGCTGCGGTCGAATCCGCGCACCAGCGCATGGGTGGGCTGGACATCGTCCTGAACGGGGCGGCAATCGACACCGGCTGGGCGCCCTCGGCCGACATGCAGCGCGAGGTGTGGGACGCCACCATCGCCATCAACCTCTCGGGCACGTACTACGTGTGCCGTTCGGCGCTTCCGCTGATGGTCGCCGGCGGCGGCGGCGCGATCGTGAACATCACCTCAGTGGCCGGCCACAAGGCCTGGGCCGAGGACGTGGCCTACAACGCGTCCAAGGCCGGCGTGACCCAGATGACCAAGACGATCGCGGTCGAGTACGCGACCGCCGGTATCCGCGCCAACTGCCTGGCTCCCGGGGTAATCGACGGCGGGCTCACCGATACCGTCACCGACGACGGCGATCGCGAACAGCTGGTGGGGATGCATCCGATGGCGCGGATGGGCTCCACGCAGGAGGTTGCCGAGGCGGCGGTATGGCTGGCCTCGGACGCCTCCTCCTTCACCACCGGATGGACGGTGGCGGTGGACGGCGGGTTCCTGGCGTGATCACGCTGCGGTCGCCCGAGCTGCTGGTGCGGCTCGACCCCGCCCACGGCGGCGAGATGCTCGACCTGGTCGACCTCAGCACCGGCCGCCAGCTGCTGGGCCGGCCGCCCTTCGGCTGCGAGCCGATCCTGGGCGGAGACCTGGACGAGGATCGATGGACGCAGTCCTACCGCGGCGGCTGGCAGACGGTGCTCCCCAACGCCGGCAACCGGGGCCGTAACCAGACCGGCGATCACGGCTTCCACGGACGCGCATCGAATGACCCCTGGGAGGTGGTCGAGGCCTCCGCCTCAGAAGCCACGCTGAGCTGGCAGGGACATGGGCTGGAGGTGGAGAAGCGGGTCGCGCTCGACGACGGAGCGGTGCGCGTGTCGTATCGCATCACCTCGCCGAACGGGGCACCGCTGGTCGCGCTGGAACACCTGTCGGTGGGACTCGAGCTGCTCGAACCGGACGTGCGGCTGGAGCTGCCCGCCGGCTACGCGTATGAGCTGAGCGAGCAGACCGGGCCGCTGCGCCCACCCGAAGGCGCCCCCCGCTACCCCACCATCGGCCTGCTCGACGGCTCCACCGAGCGCGGTGATCGGTGGCCGATCGCAGAGCCGCGCACCCGCCTGTTCGTGGTGGCGGATCTGCCCGAGGGTTGGGGCGTGATCGCAAACGGCACCCGCGACCAGGCGCTGGCGATGGCATGGGACATCGAGTGGTTCAAGCACTGCTGGGTGTGGCACGAGAACCGTGTCACCGCCGGCATCTGGCGGCAGGCGGCCGAGATCCTGGTGGTCGAGCCGTCGACCATCCCCCACAGCCTGGGACTGGCGGTGGCCGAGCGGGAGGGCCAGGCTCGCCAGATCGAGCCGGGAGAGGTGGCCGAACCGTGGATCGTGCTGCGCCCGGTGACGGGCGTCGGCAGCGTGTCAGGCGTCGGCAGCGACGGCCGCGTGGTGGCATGACCGACTCGTCCGTCGGGCTTGGCTGCACGGTGCTGCGCGACCTCTACGGCACGGCCGACATCCGCGCGTTGCTCGACTCGCGAGCGCTGGTGCAGGGCTGGCTGGACGCCGAAGTGGCGCTCGCGCAGGCCGAGGCCGACGTGGGCATGATCCCCATCGCCGCCGCCGAGCGGATCGCGGCCGAGGCCGACGCCAATAACTTCGACCTCGACCGGATCCGCGACGGCATCGCCGACTCACAACACCCGTTGGTGCCGCTGATCCGCGCGCTGGTCGAGCGCTGTGGCGAGGCGGGCGCCTACGTGCACTGGGGCGCCACCACCCAGGACATCATCGATACCGGGGCGATGCTCCAGGTGCGCGCCGCCACCAGGCTGATCCGCGCCGACGTGGCGGCAGCAGCAGCCGCTGCCGAGCGGCTGGCGACCCGTCATCGCGACGACCCCATGGCCGGCCGCACCCACGGCCAGCACGCGGTGCCGATCGCGTTCGGCCAGAAGGCGGCCTCGTGGGCGGACGAGCTGCAGCGGTGCGTCGCACGGCTCGATCGGCTGGCCGACGAGGTGGCATGCGCACAGCTGGGCGGCGCGGCCGGCAGCCTGGCCGCGCTGGGTGACGACGCGGCCGCCGTGCGGATGCGGTTCGCGGCCAATCTGGGCCTCCCCGAGCCAGAAGTGGCCTGGCACGCGGCCCGCGATCGGATCCGCGAGATCGCACACGTGCTCTCCCAGATCGCCGCCGCCGGCGAGCGGATCGCGGCCGAGGTGGTGCGCCTGCAGGCCACCGAGGTGGCCGAGCTGCGCGAGCCCGCAACCGCCGGCCATGTCGGCTCCTCGACCATGCCGCAGAAGCGAAACCCGATGACCAGCGAGTACCTGATCGCCTCGGCCCGGCTGGTGCACGCCTCCACGGGCGTGCTCAACCAGTCCGGCGCGCACGCCGGCGAGCGGGACATGGGCCTATGGGCGGTGGAGTGGATTGCGCTGCCCGAGGCGTTGATCCTGACCGCCGGTGTGGCGTCCAAGCTGGCCTGGATCCTGCAGGGCCTGGAGGTCGACACCGACCGCATGCGGGAGAACCTGGATGTCACTCGCGGTGCGATCATGGCCGAGGCGGTGATGATGGAGTTTGCCCGCAGGTGGGGCCATGAGGGCGCCCACCAGATGGTGGCGCAGGCCAGCGCCCGCGCAGCCGCCGGTGACCTCCCGCTGGATGCCGCGCTGCTGATGGATCCCGAAGTGGCGGCGGTGTACAGCGCGGCCGATCTCGCCCGCCTGACCGACGACCCCGGCGCGTATCTCGGCTCCTTGCGCCCAGGCCAAGTTCGTGAAACACTACCGCCGGTCCAAGCTCAATCGATTGATCCCGACACAGTAGGTGACCAATGAGTGGCTCCAGAAATGTCCGATGGCTGCGAATGCTGGCGGTGACGGCAGCCCTCGTGGCAGTCGCCTCACTCTCGGCGTGCGGCGGAAGTAGCAGCAGCGGCGACTCATCCACCGCTGCCTCATCCGACTCGCTCAAGCCGGTTCCCGGCACCATCAACGTGTGGCTGGCGGGGTTGTTCGCCGGCGCCACACCGGGGAGTCCATACCGCGACTGGATCGACGCGCAGAACACCCGGTTCGAGAAGCTCTACCCCGGTTCCAAGGTCAACATCACGCTGCTTCCGACCAATAACGATCAGTTCTCGGCCAAGCTCCAAGCCGCGTTCACCTCGGGCAACGTGCCTGACGTGATGCTGATCTATTCCGGCGGCTACACAACGCCGTACATCCCCTCGCTGCTTCAGCTCAACCCCTACATCGACGCCAGCCCGGGAATGTATGCCTCGATCTCCAACTGGGATCTCTCCTGCGGCGATCTCAACTGCCAGGGTGGATCGGGGCCGATCTACGGCGTGCCCATCGACTTCGGTTCCTATGGCCTGTTCTACGACAAGGATCTGCTCAAGCAGGCCGGCCTGTCCGGGCCACCCAAGACCTTCAATGATCTGCTCGCTGCCTGCACGGCGCTGAAGGCCCACAACATCATCCCGATCGCCTACGGCGACCGCGACGGTTACTCCACCGACAACTGGGCGACCTACGAGTACGCCTCCTACATGGATACCGGCGACGTCTCCAAGGTGAACGACGGCACGTTGCCCTACGCCGACCCCAAGCTGGTCAAGCCGCTCGAGCAACTCACCCAGCTGAAGAAGAACGCCTGCGTCAACTCCGATGCCAGCACCCGCGAGAACGCCAGCGCCAACGAGTACTTCACCTCGGGCAAGGCGGCCATGGTGCAGATGTACCCGTTCATCATCGCCGACTTCGAGAAGGCGCTGGGCTCCAAGCTGGGCGTGACCACGCTGCCGGTGTTCGGTAACGGGCCGCTGGCCGGGAAGTCGGCCGGCAACTCGTTCCACAACTGGGTGATCCCCAAGGACGCGAGCAACCCCAACCTCGGCTTCGCCTACATCAAGGTGGCAACCGACAGCACCGCCGGGGCGCAGCTGGCCACGATGGTGGGATCGCCGCCTGCCAACAAGGAGGCGCTGGCGTCGCTCAAGGATCCCAACGTCAAGTTCTTCGCCCAGCTCGGCGCCGACCCCGGGATTCCGCTCCTGGACAGCGTGATTCCGGTGAACCTCGCGCTGTACTACTACAAGCAGCTTCAGGCGGCCTTCGCGGGTACCACCTCGCCGCAGGAAGCAATGCAGAACGTTGACAACGAGCGCAAGCAGCTCAATCCGTAGACGTCAGGAAGCGAGCGCCGGGGGTCCCCGGCGCTCGCTCTGGCGGCGGATCGGCCGCTCGGAGTGGCTGTGGGGGGTGCTGTTCGCCGCCCCGGCACTGCTGCTGATCCTGTACTTCGTGGCCTACCCACTGGGCACGGTCGTGTACTACGGCTTCACCCGCTGGAACGGGCTCAGCCCGCCGGAGTGGGTGGGCTTTCACAACTACCGCGTGCTCGCCGACGACCCCGTGTTCCGGCTGGCGCTTCGCAACAACTTCCTGTTCGCGCTGTCGGTACCGATCCAGATGACGCTGCCGCTGGTGCTCGCCTACCTGATCCACGTGCGGATCACCGGCTGGTCGTTCTTCCGAGCGACGTTCTTCATCCCTGCGACGATCGCCACGGTGGTGGTCGGGATCGTCGCCTACAGCACCTTCCAGGTCACCGGCGCGCTCAACTCACTGCTGGGGGCGGTGGGCCTGGACGCGCTTCAGCATGATTGGCTGGCACGGGCGCACACGTCCATTCCGCTGATCCTGTTCGTGGTCGTGTGGGCCAACTTCGGATACAACGTGCTGATCTATCTGGCCGGCATGTCGGCGCTCGATCCCGCGTTGGAGGAGGCCGCCCGGATGGACGGCGCCGGCCCTTGGCGCACCCTCATCTCGGTGGTTTCGCCCAACCTGCGGCGGGTGATGGAGCTGGTCTTGGTGACCTCGACCGTGACCGCCTTTGCCTACATGTTCACCTACATCTACGTGATCACCAACGGCGGGCCGGGCTTTGACACCAACGTGTCCGAGTTCCAGATCTACTACCAGTGGTTCACCAACGGCAACGCCGGCTATGCCTGCGCGATGGCCACCTTCCTGCTGCTCCTGACCACCATCCTGGGCGTGATCCAGATCCGGGTGCTGACGCGGAGGGTGGGATGAGCGACCGCGGCACCACCGGCCGGCTGATGCGGCTGCCCCCGGCCCAGCGCTGGCCGATCGTCGCCGGGATGGTGATTTTGAGCCTGTCGGCGTTCTTCCCTCTCTACGTGATGGCCTCGAACGCGTTTCGATCGAACCTGGACTGGGCCAACAGCCAGATCGGGCTGCCCACCACCACCAGCCTGGGCGCATTCCGACGCGCCTGGGAGGGTGCCAGCATCGGATCGTCGTTCGTGAACTCGATCGAGATCTCGTTCGGCACGGTGGCGTTGTCGCTGACGGTGGCCACGATGGCCGCCTACGCCTGCGCCAAGATCGCGTGGCCACCCCGCCAGGTGGTGTTCCTGTTCCTGCTGTTCTGGATCGTGGTGCCGCCCCTGGTGCTGCTGGTGCCGGTGTACATCGAGTTGGCCGACATTCCGCTTTTGCACAGCAACCTGCTCGACTCGAAGTTCGGGATCGTGCTGGTGTACACGGCGGTCAACCTGCCGTTCAACGTGTATCTGATGACCGCCTACTTCCGGTCGCTTCCCGACGAGCTGCTGGAAGCTGCCCGGATCGATGGGGCGACGATTCCCCAGACATTCCTGATGGTGATGGTGCCGCTGGCGCGGCCGGCGCTGGCGACGCTCGCGATCTTCAATTTCCTGTGGGCGTGGAACGAGTTCATGTTCGCGCTGTTCATCCTCACGTCGACCAGCACCAAGCCGCTGACGGTTGCCGTCCAGCAGCTGCAGGGGCGCTTCGACCAGGACCCCACCGCGCTGATGGCCGGCCTCTGCATCGCGACCCTGCCGGTGATCGGTGTCTACCTGATCTTCCAGCGCCACCTGGTGCGGGCGATCACCGCCGGCGTCGGCAAGTAGCGCGACTAGCCGTCGTAGCGAAGCCGCTGCAGCAGCTCGTCGTTCAACTCGATGCCGAGTCCCGGGCCGGTCGGAATCGCGAGCTTGCCCTCGGTGAGCTGGAACGGGACGGTCAGCAGCTCGCCCACCAGGGGAGAATCCGCGACCGAAAACTCCGACAGCGTAGGCCGATCGAGCGCCGCGGTGAAGTGCAGCGAGGCCGCCACCAGTACGCCCGTCGAGAAGCAGTGGGGAACCACCTCGACGCCGGTCTCCCGGGCCAGGTCGGCGATCTGCCTGCCAACCGTGAACCCACCGCAGCGCGCCAGATCCGGCTGTAGCACGTCCACGTGACCGCGCTCCACCAGCGTGCGATAGGCGGCGATGCCGGAATCGGCCTCGCCGGTCGCGATCCGGATCGGGGCTCGGTCGGCCAGCCGGCGATACCCGCGGTAGTCGTCTGCGGCCAGCGGCTCCTCCAGCCAGTAGATATCGAGCGGCTCAATCGCCGCCAGCAGCGCGAGCGCGCTCTTGACTGAGTAGGCCATACCGCCGTCGACCATCAATTTGCGGTCGGGGCCGAGCACGTCGCGGGCCGCGGTGATCAGCTCGACGTCGGACTCGAGGCTTCGTCCCAGTGGCCCCCACCCCAGCTTGAGCGCGGTGTAGCCGTCCAACACCGCCCGCTCGGCGATCTCCCGCACTTCGGCCGCGGTCTCGGGCATCACCTGGCTGGCATACACCGTCATCGCATCCACCCGGCGGCCGCCGAGCAGCTCCGAGATCGGCCGTCCGGCGGCCTGTCCGGCGATGTCCCAGAGCGCCATGTCGATGGCGCTGATGGTGTGCAGCGCAGCCCCGGCACGCCCGTAGTGGTAGGAGCCCATCCACATCTCCTGCCAGAGCCGGTCGATGGCCAGCGGATCCTCGCCCACGAGGAGCTCCGCCAGGCCGCGCGCAACCGCATGTGACGAGGGCATCTCGACGATCGTGCGAGCCAGATAGGGAGAGGTGTCGGCCTCGCCCACCCCGACCAGGCCCTCATCGGTGTGAATGCGCACCAGGAAGGCATCCTGGGTGCCGTCGGCCCGGGACGTGTCCACCTGGCCGAGGCGCAGGACGAGAGGTTCAACCTTGGTAATCCGCATCCGCAAGACTATAAACGTCGAGGTGAATAACGGTGCCTGGCACCGTTATTCACGACCAACGCCCTGGGTGAATAATTGGTGCCAGGCACCAATTATTCATGTACGACAGGCGCCCTGAGGCGCAGGACGCGGTGGTTCTGGCAAGGATCGAGCGGCGAGCGGAGCGGAGGCGTGGCAAAGCCACGTTGAGCACCGCACCGCCGCGTGGGACGCCGCCAGAACCGGCGCGGACCAGCCTCAGTCAGTCGTCGATCTGGACAGCCAGGATGAGGGTGATCATGGCGGTCGGGATCAGCACGATCCAGAGCACGGTGAGCGACCAGGCCACGGCGGCCACGGCCGCGAGCGCCATCACCAGGGCCACAGCCAGAAGCACCGCCAGCCGCTGGTTCGGATTGGTCCGGGGGCTCGTGAGCGGCGCCGCAGGCGCGGTGCCGGGGGCGCCCACCAGGTCGTCATCGAGATGAGATAGGCAACCGGGGCAGTAGGGGCCGATTAGCTCGGCCTTGCCACATTTGGGACAGAGCATGGCCTAATTATCCACCCGGCCGGGCGCTGGGCAAGCCGCTACCGGTGTGAGGCCCTGGACGCGTCTGTGAACTCGGCGAACTCGCCGGTGATCAGATACGCGGTCTGCTCGCCGATGTCCACGCAGTTGTCGCCGATTCGCTCGAGGCAGCGGGAGATCAGCACCGCCCGCAGCGAGGCCTCCACCAACGACGCCGGTCTCGGCCTCGATGTCGAGCAGGCGCTCGGTGAATCGGTGATGGGTGAGGTTGACCGACTGGTCGAGTGACACCAGCGACTTGGCGACCTTCCAGATCACGATTCGCGAACGAGGCCATCGCCAGCGCAAGCATCTCGTCCGCGCGGCTGGACATGGCCGTGAAGTCGTGGATCAGGTTCGCGGGAATCGGCGTGTCGCATCGTCAGCTGAAACAGCTTGGCGATGTTCACGCACTGGTCGCCGATCCGCTCCAGGTTGTGGTTGATGTGGACGACCGCCAGCACCAGCCGCAGGTCGACGGCAACCGGTGCCTGCCGGCTGAGGATCGACGCCACGTCGCGCTCCACCTGGACGTACAACAGGTCGATGGCGTCGTCGCCGGCGATGATCTCCTCGGCGACCTCACCGCTGCCGGTCTGAAGCATGTCGACCACCCGCGCCAGCGAGACCCGGATCGTCCGGGCCTCGTCTTGGATCAGCTCTTCGAGGTCGCTCAGCTCGCTGTGGAACTGCTCACGAGTCTCATTCATCGGTGTCTAGCCGAATCGGCCGGTGACATAGTCCTCCGTGCGCTGATCGGACGGGCGGATGAACAGGTTCGACGTCGGCCCGTACTCAACCAGGATGCCGTGACGGTCGTCGTCGTCGGTGACCTGGACGCTGTAGAAGGCGGTCATGTCGGCGACCCGCGCCGCCTGCTGCATGTTGTGGGTCACGATCACGATGGTGTAGTCGGTCTTGAGTCGCTGGACGAGATCCTCGACCACCTGGGTGGCGATCGGGTCGAGCGCCGAGGCCGGCTCGTCCATCAGGATCACATCGGGCTCGATGGCGATCGCCCGGGCGATGCACAGTCGCTGCTGCTGGCCGCCCGAGAGCGACAGCGCGCTTGCCTTGAGCCGATTCTTGACCTCGTCCCACAGGCCCGCCGACGGTCAGCGCCTGCTCCACCCGGTCGTTCATCCCGTCCTTCATGCCGTGCAGCTTCAGTCCGAAGGCGACGTTGTCGTAGATCGACTTGGGGAACGGGTTGGGACGCTGGAACACCATCCCGATCCGGCGCCTGACCTCGACCGCGTCCACGCCGGAGCCGTTCAGGTCGTGACCGTGATAGCTGATCGTGCCCGCCACGGTGGCGCCCTTGATCAGGTCGTTCATGCGGTTGAAGCTGCGCAGAAGCGTGGTCTTGCCGCAGCCCTGACGGGCCGATGAACGCGGTCACGAGGTTCTTGTGGATCTGCATGTTGACGTCGGTGATCGCCGGCTTGCCGCTGTAGGAGACGGTCACGTCCTTGACGTCGAAGACGACCTCGCGGCCCTCCTGGGGATTCTCCCCGTGGCCGGCGGCCAGCGATGCGATCCGAGATTGCGAGGGCACGATGTCCGGAGTGCTTTCAGGCTCGCTCACGTCGCCCGCCTCCGGCAGTCGCCGTGGTTACATGGAGTCTCGTCGTGCATATGTCAGCAACCCGCCTTTTGTCGTGAAGCGTACCACCATCACCGCATCTGCTCAATCTGGCGGCGGGTGCGGAGCGAGAGCAGCCGCCCCAGCACACTGCCCAACGAGCACGATCGTGATCAGCACCAGCGCGGCCGCCCAGGCCTGCTGCTGCAGGGCCTGGCTGGGCTGCTCGGAGTTCTCGAAGATGCTGAGCGGAATCGACGCCATCGGCTGGCTGGGATCAAACGACACCGTGGTGGCCACGATCGACGTGGTGAACAGCAGCGGTGCGGTCTCACCGGCGGCGCGGGCGACGGCCACGATGGTCGCCGTCACGATGCCGCCCAGCGCCGTCGGCAGAATCACCGTCAGCACCGTGTGCGACCGGGTGGCACCCGAGCGCCATCCCGCCCTCGCGCAGCGACGGCGGCACCAGCAGCAGCACCTCCTCGGTCGATCGCGCGATCAACGGCAGCATGATGATCGAGAGCGCGATACCCGCCGGCAAAGCCGCTCTGGCCGCGGCCGGTGACGATCAGCGTGAAGATGAACACGCCGATCACGATGGTGGGGATCCCCGACGAGCATGTTCAGCACCAGCCGCACCGCCGCCGCCGACCGACGGCTTGGCGAACTCGGTGGTGAAGATCGCCGTCAGGATGCCGATCGGCACCGCGATCACGGTCGCGATCGCCACCATGATCAGGGTGCCGACGATCGCGTTGGCGATGCCGCCACTCTGAGCGGCGTTGATGTCGTAAGATGTTGGCCGACGGCGTCTCGGTCAAGAAGCTCCAGCTGAGCGCCGGCGCCCCGTGCTTGAACACGCTGGCGATCACGATCACGAGCACCGCGATCGCCAGGACCGAGGCGGCCACGCCGACGCCCTCCATGAACTTGCTCATGCGCTTGCGGCGCTTCGACCGGGCCGAGAGCTGGCCGAACGGATTGGGCGTGGTGACCGCGCTCATGCCCGGGCCTCCCGCTTGGCGTTCATCCGGCGCACGATCAGCTGGGCGGACGACGTTCGTGATCAGGCTGATCACCAGCAGGATCACGGCCAGGTACACCAGCGACGCTTTCGTCAGCGCCGTCGGCGCACCCTGCGTACTGGCTGGCGAGCATGCTGGCCAGGGTGTTGCCCGAGGCATACAGGCTCGAAGTGGATCGAGAGCGAGCCGCCGATCACCTGGGTGACCGCGATCGCCTCGCCCATGGCGCGGCCGAAGCCGAGCATCGTGCCGGCGACCAGGCCGCCGCTGACCTGCGGGATGGCCACGCTTCGCATCATCTCCCAGCGGGTCGAGCCGAGCGCCATCGAGCCCTGCTTGAGGTCACTGGGAACGCTGGTGAAGAGCTCACGGCTGATGCTGGCGATGATCGGGACGACCATGATGGTCAGGATCAGACATGCCGGCAGCAGGCCCGACCGGCGACGGATAGCCGCGAGAAGAACGGGATGAAGCCGAGATGGTCGGACAGCCAGGGCTCGATGTCCTGGGCCAGGAACGGGCCCATCACGATGATGCCCCACAGGCCGAGGATCACGCTCGGGAATCGCCGCCAGCAGCTCGACCAGCATCCCGATCGGCGTGCGCAGGTACCCGGGGGCGAGCTCGCTCAGGAAGAGGCCGATGGCCATGCCCGATCGGCACCGCCAGAATCAGGGCGACGATCGAGGTGAAGAGCGTCCCGATGATCAGGTCGCGGGCACCGAACACGTCGGTGACCGGGTTCCACACCGAGGTGGTGATGAAACGAGAGCCCGAACTCCTCGATCGCCGGCCAGGCACCGTCGACGACCTCGATCACGATCAGCACCATCACGACGCCGACCAGGATCGCGGCGAGCGGTGGTGATCACACGCAGGCCGCGGTCGCCGTAGTGGCGGCCGCCCGTGGGAATGTCTTCTGAAACTCTAGCTGCCATGAGAGTGAGTGTTCCGTTCGCGGGGTATGAGGACGAGAAACACAGCTCTGGGCGCCGGCCTCGACGGCCGGCGCCCAGAGCGGATGGTTGCTACTTGATCTTCGCGATTACCGTCTTGTCGTGCGCGACGATGTTGGCGGGAAGCGCCGGGTATCCCAGATCGGGCCCGAACGCCTGCCCCTTGGTGATGGCGTACGTCAGGAACGCTGCCAGCGTCGGGCCCGTGCGGCGCAGCTGCGGGACGATCGCGTACGTGTAGGTGGACATCGGATACGCGTCGGGTGCAGATGCCGGCGGGTTCACCAGCGGCACCGACCCGTCGGGCTGGATCGTGGTGACGGCCTTGGCCGCGGCCAGGATGCCGTCCAGGCTCGGCTCGGGGAACTGCCCGGCCTGATTCTGGAGCAGCGCCTCGTTCAGGCTCGTCGGCGGCGATGTAGGAAACCGCCACATACCCGATCGAGCCGTCGGTGGCCTGCACTGCCGCCGCAACGCCCGAGTTCTTCTCGGCGGCGTGTACCGGTCGGCCACGAGGGGCTGGTCGACGCGCCGACCTTGGACTTCCAGTCGGGGCTGACCGCGGACAGATAGCTCGTGAACACCCAGCTGTCTCCCGAGCTGTCGCTGCGGTAGATCGGAGTGATGTGGGTGCTCGGGCAGGTTGACGCCGCTGTTGAGCGACTGCGATCGCCGGATCGTTCCAGCGTGGTGATGTCGCCGCTGATAGATCTTCGAGAGCACGTCACCGCTGAGGTGGAGCTTGTCGGGAACGCCCGCTGACGTTGTACGTCACGACCGTGGCGCGAGCGCCCACGGCACCTGCAGACAGCTCTTGCAGGCGGTCGCCTGGTCGGGGGTCAGCGGGGCGTCACTGGCGCCGAAGTCGACGGTGCGATTGGTGATCGCATCGACTCCGCCGCCCGATCCGATGGCACCGTAGGTCACGGTGACCGCGGCTGCGCTCTTGGCGTAGTCAGGCTGCCACTGCGCCATCAGCGGGGCAACCAGGGTGCTGCCTGCGCCCACGAGCACCGACGTGGTCCGAGGGCTCGATGATCCGCTGCTCGAGCTCGACGAGTCGCCGCTGCTCGACGAGCCTCCACAACCTGCTGCGATCACCACTACCGCCACACCGGGCGCGATGAGCCACTTCAACTTCGGCATAGAGATCCTCCAATTAGCATTCCGTTTGGTCGCATCGATTGTGAATGCGCCACGGCACCGGCGCTGGGGTTATCAGTTGGAGGCTCCGGGGTAAACATTTGGTGAATCGCGCGAGCCGGAAGCGACATCTCGCGCACGGGAGTAGGCTTGGAGCGCCGCAGACAACAACGTTCGAGAGGAAGCCAACAATGGGGTTTGACCAATACCACGAGCCTCCCGAGGAGCTGTCGCAGGAGAGCTCGCACGATCGCGCGCATCTTCGCGTCGCTGACCGAGGAGGCCGAGGCGATCAACTGGTACGAGCAGCGGCTGTCGCTCGAGCAGGATCCCGAGGCCGTCGCCGTGATCCGCGACGCGATGCACGAGGAGTACAAGCACTTCTCGATGGATCTCGAGTTCTTGTTCCGGCGGCGGCCCGAGTGGCGAACGATCGCCAAGGGCGTGCTGTTCCAGCCCGGCGATCTGGTCGAGAACGCCGAGATCGCGGAGGCCGCCGGCGAGGACGACGGCGACGCATCGCCGACGCCGACAACCGGTGAGCAACGGCTCGCTGGGCCTGGGCTCGCTGCAGGAGGTCGCCCGCATGAGCCACCTCCTGCGCGAACACGCACCGGTCAGCGAGCTCAACTGGCAGCAGATCGACGACGAGGCCCGTGAGCGGCTCGCGCCCGGGCTCGCAGCCCGGCGGCTGGTGGACTTCAGTCGGACCGCAGGGATGGCAGCACTCTGCCACCAACCTCGGCCGGGTGACCCCGGTCGGTTTCGCGGCCGCCGACGGCAACTCCCGGCTCGAGCCGCGCTCACGCGTGGTGCTGCCGCTGGCGGAGCTGCACGCCGACTTCAACGTCAGCCGGTCCGAGCTGCGCGCCGGCGATCGCGGCGCCGCAGGATGTCGACTTCGACGATCTCGACGCAGCCGCCGAGGTGATCGCGACCGCCGAGAACATCGCCGTCTTCCACGGTTGGGACGAGGCCGGGCATCGACGGCATCACCACCGAGCACGCCCCACGCCGTGATCAAGGCCGGCAAGGCGATCGACGACTATCCGATCAAGGTCGCCCAGGCGGTCGAGCTGCTGCTGCGAAGCGGCGTCGACGGCCCGTACGGGATCGCGCTGGGTCGCGACGAGTACACGCAAGGTGATCCAGACGACCGAGCACGGCGGCTACCTGCTGGCCGAGCACCTCAAGCGCATCCTGGACGGGCCGCTGGTGTGGGCGCCGGGGGTGAAGGGCGCGGTGGTGGTGAGCCTGCGCGGCGGCGACTTCCTGTTCGAGTCTGGCCAGGATCTGTCGGTGGGCTACGCGTCCCACGACGCCGAGACGGTGAACCTCTACCTCGAGGAGTCGTTCAGCTTCCGGGTCGCCACACCGGAGGCGGCGGTGGCGATCGCCTAGCTGGGTGACGACGTCCTGTCGACGGCGGTGCTGATCACGCGCGAGCCCACGCCGATGATGTTTCGGCGGGTTGCAGACGACCACGAGACGATCCGCAAAGCGTGGCAGTCGTTTGAGACCGCGGTGGGATTGAAGGGCCGCAAGTTCTTCGGCGTGTTCGATGCCTCCATCGACGAGTACTGGGTGTGCGTGAAGCTGAAGGACTCCGACGACGCCGAGGCGCTCGAGTGCCGAGATCGGCGAGATCCCCGGCGGGCGCTACCTGCGGGCCAGGCTGGAGGGCGAGCCGCCGGGTGTACGAGCGGATCCCGGCCGGATTCGACGCGATGGAGGCCAACGGGCCGCGCGACGACTCACGCCCGTGATCGAGTACTACCGCTCGTTCGGCGTGATCGACCTCCTGCTACCGGTAGTGAATAACGGTGCCAGGCACCGGTTATTCACCGCCTAGTCCGTCAGCGCGGCTTCGGAGATCGCCGTCGGCGAAGCGGCGGCACGTCGACCGTCGTGACCGTGACCGGGATCACCTTGTACTCCGGGCAGCTGGTGTTCACATCCGCTGACTGACCGACCAGCAGGTTGGTGCGGATCTCGGGGAAGTGGAACGTGGTGAACACGTGCCCCTCGACGATCCGGTCGGTGATCTGCACCGGCAGCTCGATGTCGCCGTGGCGGCTGCGCACCTTGACGAGCTGTCGCCGGTTTCGACGCCGAGCTCGGTCGGCATCGGCAGGGTGCATCTCCAGCACGTCGCTCGGGCAGCAGCTCCAGGTTCCCGGTACGGCGGGTCATGGTGCCGGCGTTGTAGTGCTCGAGCCGGCGGCCGGTCACCAGGATCAGCGGGAACTCCTCGCTGACCTCATCGCCCGGCGCCTTGTAGGGCAGCGCCGCGAACGCACCGCAGGCCGCCGGGGCGAGTGAACGTCTGCTCGTACAGGATCGGCGCATCGACGCCGTCGGCGGTCGACCGGCCACTGCAGGCCACGACGGCCGAGCCGCTCGTGAGCTGACGCCG
This sequence comes from uncultured Actinomycetes bacterium, assembly GCA_963811675.1. Classification (GTDB taxonomy): domain Bacteria; phylum Actinomycetota; class Thermoleophilia; order Gaiellales; family JAICJC01; genus CAVPTL01. The sequence continues at coordinate 18,156 of CAWESH010000022.1, forward strand.
GCGAAGTCGGGCGTCAGCGCGGCGACCTCGTCCATCGCATCGGCGGGAGTCTCGAGCGGGATCTCGTGGCCGAGCGCGCTCGAGACCAGCTTGATGATGTCGAAGTCGGTCTTGGCCGAGCCGGGCGGCTCGATCGCAGGCGACACCAGCTGGATCCGGCGCTCGGCGTTGGTGAAGGTGCCGGCCTTCTCGAGGAACGACGACGCCGGGCAGGATCACGTCGGCGAACTTGGTCGTCTCGTTCTCGAAGATCTCCTGGCACGACCAGGAAGTCGAGCGACTCGAGCGCCGCCACCACGTGCTTGGTGTCGGGGTCGGTCTGGGCGACGTCCTCGCCGAAGATGTACATCGCCTTCAGCCGGCCGTCGACCGCGGCATCGAACATCTGCGGGATGGTGTAGCCCTTCTCGCGGGACAGATCGACGCCCCAGGCCTGCCTCGAACGACTGGGCGACGTCCTCGTCGCCGACCGAGCGATACGCGGTGTAGGTGTCGGGCAGCGCGCCCATGTCGGACGATCCCTGGACGTTGTTCTGGCCGCGCAGCGGCAGCAGCGCCGAGCCGGGGCGGCCGAGCTTGCCGGTCATCATCGCCACGTTGCAGATCAGCTGCACGACCTCCGAGCCATACTTGTGCTCGGTCACGCCGAGGCCCCAGATGAACGACCCGTTCTCGGCGGTGGCGTACAGGCGCGCGGCCTCCTCGAGGTCTGCAGCCGGAACGCCGGTGATCTCCTCGACCGCTTCGGGCGTGTACAGCCGGCACAGCTCCTCGGCCTCTTCGTAGCCCTCGGTGCGCTCGTCGATGAAGCTCTGGTCGACCAGTCCGTCGCGGTTGATGACGTGCATCAGGCCCAGCATCACGGCGGCGTTGGTGCCCGGCCGCGGCGACAGGTGCAGCACTCCGTAGTCGGCCAGCTCGATCCGGCGGGGGTCGATGGTGATCAGCTTGGCGCCGTTCAGCGCGGCCTGCTTGATGCGAGCGCCGACGACCGGATGGGCCTGGGTCGGGTTGGCACCGATGATGACGGCGACGTCGGACTTGTCGATGTCGGCGAACGAGCCGGTGGCGCCGGACAGGCCGAACGCCTTGCGCAGCGCGAACGAGGTCGGCGAGTGGCACACACGCGAGCAGTTGTCGATGTTGTTGGTGCCGATCGCAGCGCGCATCATGCGCTGCATCAGGTAGCAGTCCTCGTTGGTGGCGCGTGACGAGGCCAGCCCGGCGATCGCGTCGGGGCCATGCTCGGACTTGATCCGGCCGAACTCGGTCGCGATCCGGTCGAGTCGCCTCTTCCCAGGTAGCCAGCCGGAAGCCGTCGCCCTCGCGGATCAGCGGAGCGGTGAGACGCTCGCGTGAGCGCGAGAACTGGTGGGCGAAGCGGCCCTTGACGCAGGTGTGGCCCTCGTTGGCGGGGCCGTCGAGCGCAGGCGAGATGGACATGACGCGGCCACGATAAACGTGGGTCTCCAGGCGACAGCCGACGCCGCAGTAGCCGCAGGTCGTCGTTTCGGTCGCTTCGAACTCGAGGTCGCCACGCATCGTCACAGCCTCCAGATCGGTCCCCCTCATTCTAGATGGTGAAGGCCGAAATGGCGTTGTGCGACCGGCTACAACGTTAGTCGTAGATATGGAGCGACCCCGCCTGCTTGGGGTCGACCATGTTGCGCGGGGCGCGCCGGGGAACGGGGACGGCACGACGCGGGCTCCTGCAGCGCCACTGCTCTGGCGAGCAGATCGGTCAGCGGGGCCACGATCAGGCGGTGCAGCTCTTCTGAAGATGTCCAGACTGGATGGGTACATGCGGACACCGTAGCGGATCATCCGGCGGCTCTCATCCCCAAAACCGGGTAGCTGGCGGTACCGGCACCGACGTCATACCAACACATGTTAGGATGTCGCTATGGAACACGGACAGCTTCTCCACATCGACCACGCCGAGGGCGAGCGGTTGCGCTCCCAGCGGCCGGCCGAGGACACGGCCGAGCTGCTGGCCGGCGCCTACCACGCCCTCGGCGACCCCACCCGCCTGACGCTCGCGCTCGCCCTGCGCGGCGATCGGGAGCTGTGCGTGTGCGACCTCAGCTGGATCGTGCAGCGCTCCCAGAACCTCGTGTCCCACCACATGAAGGTGCTCAAGGCCCGCGGCCTGGTGCGGTCGCGCAAGCAGGGCAAGATGACGATGTACACGCTCACCGCGCGCGGCGATTCCTGCTGGCCGAAGCCTCGACCGCGCTCGAGTCACCGCCGTGATGGGCAACGCCGTCTCCCAGCTCGGAACGGCGCTCGGCAACGCGCTGCTGATGGCCTGGGAGGTGTGGTGGGCGCTGGTGCTCGGCTTCGCGGTCTCGGCGGTGGTGCAGGCGTGGGTGCCGCGCGAGCGCGTGGAGGCACGGCTGGCCGGCGGCGGTGCCGGGCCATTGGCGTGGGCGACCGGGCTCGGCGCCGCCTCGTCGTCGTGCTCATACGCCGCCACCGCGATCGCCAAGTCGCTGTTTCAGAAGGGCGCCTCGGCGATGTCGGCGATCGCGTTCCAGTTCGCGTCGACCAACCTGGTGTGGGAGCTCGGCCTGGTGATCTGGGTGCTGATCGGATGGCAGTTCACGCTCGCGCAGTTCCTGGGCGGGTTCGTGATGATCCTGCTGATGGCCGCGATGCTGCGGCTGTTCATCCCCGCGCGGGTCGAGGCCGAGGCCCGCGACCACGCGGTCGCCGCCGATACCGGCCACCAGCACCACTCGGCCGCTACCGCCGGCGGCTGGCGCCAGCGGCTGACATCGGTGAGCGCCTGGTCGGACGTCGCCCACAACTTCCGCGGCGACTGGCAGATGCTGTGGAAGGAGATCTCGGTGGGATTCCTGCTCGCCGGGGTGCTCAGCCTGGTGCCCGAGCGGATCTTCCAGGACATCTTCGACACCGGCCTGCCCGGGCCGCTGAATGCGCTCGCAAACGCGGTGCTGGGCGTGCTGATCGCGGTCGCGACGTTCGTCTGCTCGGTCGGCAACGTGCCGTTGGCGGCGGTGCTGTGGTCGGGCGGAATCAGCTTCGGCGGGGTGATCGCCTTCATCTTCGCCGACCTGCTGGTGCTGCCGATCATCGCCATCTACCGCAAGTACTACGGCTGGAACTTCACGCTGCGGATGTCGGCGTTGATGTTCGTGACGATGGTGGTCGCGGCGCTCGCGATCGACGCGATGTTCGACACCGCCGGGTTGATCCCCACCACTCGTCCCACCCAGTCCGACGTGTTCGGCAGCGTTGGGTTCGACTACAAGTTCGTCCTCAACGTGATCGCCACGATCGTGTTCGTCACCCTTATTGGGCTGACGATCCGGCGCGGAGCGACCGATCCTGTATGTGGGATGACGGTCGACCGCAGCAAAGCCCGCCGCCTGGAACACGCAGGCACGACCTACTATTTCTGCTCCGACACTGTCTGCAGGCCTTCCAGCACGACCCCGACCGGTACATCGACGCCCACCACGAACCAAGCTCGAGCGCTACCGTGCGGGTTCACTAAACCCAACGGAGGCACGATGGCAGAGCTAGCAGGGATCGAGATGCGCGGGTTGGGAAGCACCGGCCCCTTGGTCTCGGCGGTCGGCCTCGGTTGTAACAACTTCGGCCGGCGGCTCGACCAGGCCGCCACCACAGCGGTTGTCAGCGCAGCCATCGACTCGGGGATCACATTGTTCGACACCGCCGACGTCTACGGCGGCGGCGGAGTCAGCGAGCAGTTTCTGGGAGAGGCGCTGCGCGGCCGCCGCGACAGCGTGGTGATCGCAACCAAGTTCGGCCTGGACATGGACGGCAAGCTGGGAGACGACACCGCCGGGCGGGGATCGCGCGACTACGTCCGGCGCGCCTGCGAGGCGTCGCTTCAGCGTCTCCAGACCGACCGCATCGACCTCTACCAGTACCACGAGCCCGACGGCGTGACACCGCTGGCGGAGACGCTCGGCGCCATCAACGAGCTGGTGTCGGAGGGCAAGGTGCTCTCGATCGGGATCTCGAACGTGAACCCGGCCGAGATCGAGGAGTCCGACGCGCTCGCGCGCCAGGAGGATTGGGCGCCGATCGTGAGCGTGCAGAACGAGTACAACCTGCTGAACCGCCACCTCGAGGCCGACGCGATGCCGGTCTGCGAGCGACTCGGGATCGGCATCCTGCCGTACTTCCCGCTCGCCAGCGGGCTGCTCACCGGCAAGTACCGGCGCGGCCAGGCCACTCCGCAGGGAGCACGCCTGTCGGACCGCGAGGCGATCGCCAGCGACCTCCAGTTCGAGCAGATCGAGGGCCTGACCGCGTTCGCCGAGGCCCGCGGGATCACGCTGCTGGACGTCTCGGTCGGCACGCTGCTGAGCCACCCCACGGTGAGCTCGGTGATCGCCGGTGCCACCTCCCCCGAGCAGGTGCGCACCAACGTCCAGGCGGGACGCTGGCGCCCGACCGCCGACGACCTCGCCGAGATCGACCGGATCACCCCGCCGCCCGAGTGAATAAAAGGTGCCTGGCACCTTTATTCATGCCCGGCGCAGGCGGCCGAACAGGGACTTGCGCTGGTCGTCGTCGGTGTCTTCCACCAGCGCTTTGCGCATGGCGGCGACGTCCACGGGAGCCGTCGCTTCGCGGCGCAGCACGTCCTCCTCGAAGATCCGCAGCACCTGGCCGACGCGACCGCGCTTGCCGTCGCAGAAGCGGCACTCCACGGTCGTCGGGCCGGAGGTCGAGGGAGGGCCGACCGACACCACCTGCACCTCGCCGTCGAGCAGCTCGCCGCCGAACCGCGCGCGCAGCTCGAGCACGTCGTAGCGACGCAGCAGCTGGTGAGTCGAGAGCACCACCCGGGCAGTGGACAGCCCCTCCACCGCGGCCACCACCGTCTCGCCGTCCTTGATGTCGTGACAGTGCACCGCGATCATGCGCGCCCGTCCGCGGATCGGCCTGGTCTCCTGCACCGGCTCGACGGTCGACTCGAAGTTCGCCGTCGATCGCCCGCATCTGCACCCGGGCCACCTGGTCGGTGTCGTACTGCGCCCGCTCGACCAGGAAGCGCACGGCAAACCGCGCGCCGTCGATCTCGACCCGACCGACCAGCTCCATGCCTCCGACCACGCGCATGCGCTCGGCGGTGCCGTGCAGGCTGACGCCCGAAACCCATGCCGAACTGACTCGCAACACGCCGCCGTTGTCACGCTCGAAGTCGGCCTGACCGACCCGGGCGAATGCCTCGACGAGTTGTTCCAACGATGGCTGAACGCCAACTATGCTCACACTGCCCCCCGATCGACACCCGTTATCTCTACCGGCTGATGCGGCGGGAATCTGAACCCCCGCGGGGGTGATTAGGAGGCGGCGGTGACGGTGACCTCGATCCCGTGCACGGCCGAGCTGTGACCCATGTCGCTCTTGGTTCCGGGGTTGAGCACGTTCACGTTGGCGCGCTCCACCTCGCGCTTGGGCCACCGGCCCTTGGGCGAGAGCGCAACCCCCGGCGGCACGTCGTCGGACAGGCGCAGGTCGAGCAGCAGGGTGCCGACGTCGTTGCCAACCGCCACCCGATCGCCATTGGCCAGACCACGACGGGATGCGTCGACCGGGTTGAGCGCGATCTCGGCCGGGCCCAGCCGCTTGGTGATCTTGGGGTCGTTGGTGAACGTGTCGTTCAGCATCCACTGCGAGGCCGGCGTGAGCAGCCGCAGCAGATCTTTGCCGGGGCGTTTGTCGGCCCATGGCTGGGGCACCACCGGGTGGCCGTCGGCTTCGGCGGCGGCCGACGCGATCTCGATCCGGCCGCTGGGGGTGGGAAAGTCGAGTTCGGCGAACTGCACGACCGGGTCGGCGCACAGCGGCACCGTCCCCACCGCCGCCAGCTGGTCGAAGCTCGCGATCACGCCCGACTGCTCCAGCAGAGCCGCGATCATGTCGGCGTCGGATTCCTGCAGCTCGGGCTCGGTGAATCCCATGGCGGCGGCCAGCCGCCGGAAAATCTCGGTGTTCGGCAGCGCCTCACCGAGCGGATCGGAGGCCTTCACCTGGGCCGACAGGGAGAGGTCGAAGTAGGACGTCATCAGATCGTCGAACTCCAGGAAGCTGGCCGCCGGCAGCACGATGTCGGCGTGATCGGTGGTGTCGGTGGCGAACAGGTCGACCACGACCAAGAACAGGTCGTCGCGGTCAAGTGCGCGCTGCAGCCGCGCCTGCTCGGGATTCGAGGCGGCGATGTTGATGTTCCAGCAGATCAGCGCCTGCGCCCGCTCGGGCTGCTCCAGGCGGCCGGCCAGGTCCATGTGGCTGACGGGCGGCGGGGGATCGCCGAGATGCGGCGCCACCAGGTAGTCGGAGTCGATCTCGAGCCGGTCGTTGAGATACAGGAACCCGGCGCCCGGCTTGCCCACATTGCCGGTCACCGCCGGCAGCAGCGCACACGCCCGCACCACGTTGCCGCCGGTGGGCTGGCGCTGAAGTCCCTGACCGATCCACAGCAGCGACGGCCCGGCGCCGTACATCGTCGCCGCGCGGACGATGGCCTCCGCCGGGACTCCGGTGACCGCCTCCCCCCACTCCGGCGTGCAGTCGTCCAGCAGCGGATCGAGCTGCTCGTAGCCCACCGTGTGCGCGTCCACGAAGTCTGAGTCGACCATCCCGTCGCGCCGCAGCACATGCAGCATGGCGAAGGCCAGCGCGGCGTCGCTGCCCGGAAACGGCTGCAGGTGAAGGTCGGCCGCAGCGGCCGTGTCGGTGCGCACGGGATCGACCACGATCAGCGGCGCAGCGGCCTCTCCCAGCCAGTGCTCGTGCTGGTGGGGCCCCGAGGCCGAGGGGTTGGCGCCCCACACCAGGATGCAGTTGCTGTCGACCACGGTGCGCGGGTCGAACCCGGTGACCGAGCTGCCGAAGACGTAGTCGAGCGCGACGTGCCCGGCCTTATTGCAGACCGAGTCGGGATCCACCTCGGTCGCGCCCAGCCGGTTGAAGAACCGCATCGGGACGCTTCCGGCCAGCAGCGAGCAGGTGCCGGTGTAGTGCGCGTTCAGGATCGTGTCGGCACCGTGGGTGGCGGCGATGTCGCCCAGGCGCGCAGCGATCTCTGCAATTGCCGCGTCCCACGTGATCGGTTCAAACCGGCGCTCACCCTTGGCGCCGACCCGGCGAAGCGGCCTGGTCAGCCGCTGATCGGGGTCGAGGAATGCGCCGTTGTAGCCGATCGTGCACTTGCGACACAGCTTGCCGCGGCTGATCGGGTGGTCGACATCGCCGCGCACGTTCTTGATCGCGCCGTCGGTGAGCGTCACCAGAATCCCGCAGGCGTCGTAGCAGTCGCGCGGGCAGGTGGTGCGTATCGTGGTTTGGCCCATCGACGTACTGTCGGCCACGCGCGTGACGTGTGTCAAGGGTTGTACGCTTCGCGCGGGGATGAGCGACCGAGATGCAGTCATCACCGCCGCCGAGAGCGGCGACGCCGAAACTCTCCGGCGGCTGCTGGTGACCGACCGCACGCTGGCCGGTGCCCGCGACGATCTGGGCATCTCGGCGCTGCTGCACGCCCGCTACGGCGGGCACAGCGAGGCTGTTTCGGCACTGCTTGCCGGCGGTGCCCGATACCGATATCTTCGACGCCTCCGCGGTCGGCCTGGTCGGACGGGTGACCGAGCTGGTCGCCGACCACCCCGATCAGGTCAAACGCGATCAACGTGGACGGGTTCCGGCCACTGCAACTGGCGGCATTCTTCGGTCACGCCCAGGTCGTGCGGGTGCTGCTGGACGCGGGCGCCGACGTCGCCGCCCGGTCGACCAACGGTATGGCGCTGCAGGCGCTGCACTCGGCCGCCGCCTCCGGCCACATCGGAATCGTGAGCATGCTGCTGGAAGCCGGCGCCGACCCCAACTCCGAGCAGGTCGGCGGCTACACCGCGTTGGATGCTGCGGATCAGATCGGCGACACCGACCTCCAGGCGCTGCTGGTCGCCGCCGGGGCGGAGCGGTGAGCGACCCGCACACCGCGGGCACCGAACCGATCGAGGAAGCGGCCGACGCCACCCGGCGCACCCGGCTGGCCAACGAGCGCACCTACCTGGCGTGGCTGCGCACCGGATTCACCGCGCTGGCGGTCGCGCTGGCGGCCGGCAAGGTGGTGCCCGAGCTGGCCCACACCGAGCGGTGGCCGTACGAGCTGCTCGGCGTCGGATTTGCGACTCCTCGGGGTGGCCTGCATGTGGTACGGCTATCGCCGCGAGCGCGAGATCGAAGACGCGCTGGTGCACGGCAAGTTTGCTCCCATCGGCACCCGTTCCAGCCTGCTGCTGACGGTGGGCGGCGTCACCCTCGGCCTGCTCACGTTCGTGCTGATCATGGTCCGCGCGTAACCGCGGCTTCTCGCGAACTTCACCGCGGCGATACCCCACCCCGGCCGGCCGTGGCTACGCTCGGTGCATGAACAGATACCTGGCCCTTGTGGCACATGACGGAAAGAAGCGCGAGATGGTCGAGCTGGTGGGATCGTGCCTGCCGGCCGTCCGCAGCCACCAACTGGTGGCGACCGAGACCACCGGCCGCGCCATCATCGAGACCTACGGCCTGGACGTCGACCTGGTGCTGTCAGGCCCGTTCGGCGGGGACATGCAGATCGGCGCGATGGTCGCCCGCGGCGAGGTGGGCATGGTCGTGTTCCTGCGCGACCCACTCACCGCCCATCCGCACGACCCCGACATCCACGCGTTGATGAAGGTGTGCGACGTGCACCGCATCCCGCTGGCCACCAACGTGGCTACGGCGCAGCTGTGCCTGCGGTCTCCACGCCCGCAGCTTCGAGCTGAGCTCGTAGCATCTCGGCATTGACCGGAGCCTGAGCGATCGGCATGTCGTTGATGTCGACGCTGCGGCCGTTGTTATTGAACATCGCATAGACGTGGTCGCAGCTCGGCTGAGTTCGCGCAGAGGACTCGACCCACTCGGCCAGCTCCCCGTCGGAGTAGAGGTGGTCGAAGCGCTCGGCGGCGCTGCGACCCTTGACCTGCCAGGTGCCGGCGTTTCGGCCGTGCAGGCGCAGGTAGGCGGTGGGGGTGGTGTGGGCGACCACCGTGGGGATGATGTTGTAGGCGTCCAGGCGCGGCTCGTCCACCATCACGTAGGTCGCGCCACGCTGCTCGAGGAACGACAGCACCTCGGCGGTGTTGCCCTCGGCGTGCCAGCTGCGGTGCCGGAACTCGACCAGCATCTGGTCGCCGCCGAGCTGCTCCTGGGCCCACTCGAGGTACTCAAACGCGCTGGGCTTGAAGGTGAAGTAGGGCGGCATCTGCATCAGGATCCCGCCGAGCTTCCCGGCTGAGCGAAGCGGCTCCAGCGCCGAGTGGAAGCGCTCGAACACCTCCGCCCGGAACTCGCCCGAGGGATGGTTGACGCGGCCCCGCTCGTCGATCTCAACACCGTCGCGCATGTCCGGCGGGAGCTGCTCGACCTTGACCGGATGGCGAGTCATCACCCCGAACGCCTTGACGTGGAAGACGAACCCGTCGGGCGTGCGCCGCGCCCAGTTGGCGGCAGCCTCGTGGGTCGGCAGGGCGTAGTAGCTGGAGTTGACCTCGACCGTGTCGAACAGCTCGGCGTAGTACTTGAGCCGACCTTCGGCGGACTTCACGTGCGCCGGGTACCACACCTTCACCAGCGACTCGTCGGCCCACGAGCAGGTGCCGATCCGAACGGCGGTCACGCCACCGTCCCGCCCTCCGGCTCCAGCGGATAGCCGGTGGCATGCCACATCTCCAAGCCGCCGATCAGGTTTCTGGCGTCGTAGCCGCGGGCGGCCAGCGCACCGGCCACGTGTCCGCTGCGAGAGCCGACCCGGCACACCACCACCAGCGGTCCGGCGGGCAGCTCGTCCAGCCGGCCGGCCAGCTGGCCCATCGGAATCCACAGCGAGCCGGGCAACCGGCCGGCCTCCCATTCGTACGGCTCCCGCACGTCCAATGCGGTCGCCCCGCCCGAGTCGAGCAGGGCGCGAGCCTCACCGGCAGTCAGCTGCAGCACCGGCTGGTCGAAGCTCATGCGGCAGCCGCCCCGAACTCGAGCGGGAAGCCCAGATGCCGCCACACTTCCACCCCGTCGAGCACGTGCACGGGGTCGAGCCCTTCGCGCTGGAGCAGTCCCACGGCGACGCCGGAGCGGGTGCCGCCGGAGCAGATGCATGCGATCGGACGGGTCGGATCCAGGCCGCCAAGACCTCCGGAGAGTTCGTGATACGGCACGTTGACCGACCCCGGCACGCGAAACTCCTCCCACTCGTCGCGCTCTCGCACGTCCAGCAGCTGCACCTCGCCCGCCCGCCATCGCGGCTCCAGCCCGGCGGCGTCGGTCGTCTCCACGGAGCGGAGTTCGAAGCCCGCCGCCACCCAGGCATCCACCCCTCCGGTGAGCACCAGCGTGCGGTCGACGGCCACGGCATGCAGAGCCAGCGCCATCGCCTCGGCCTGAGCCGGGTCCGCGCCGACCAGGATCACCTCGCGGTCGGGGTCCACGATCCAGGCCACCTTGGTGGCGAAGCCGGTGAGACCGGCGGGCACTCCCACCGACCCGGGAATGTGCCCGTGGTCGAACTCCTTCATACCTCGGCCGTCGATCACCACCGCGCCGGCCTGCTGCAGCCGAGCCGTGGTGGCGGCGTCGACGGCCTCCGGGGCGTCGTCGTGAGCGTTCAGCGGGCCGCGATTGCGAGCGACGATCCGCTGGAAGTTGGGCGGCTGGGGCGAGAGCCCGGACGTCAGCTCCGACACGAACGCCGCCTCGTCGGGGTTCACGAACAGCGGGTTGTGCCGGCGCTGGGCGCCGATGGTGGAGCGCGTGTCGCTGCTCATGCGAGCGCTCCCGCAGAGCGAGCCGCCGATGTGCGCCGGAAGCACCTCCACCGAGTCGGGGAGTGCCGCCAGCCGCTCGAGGCTTCGGTGCAGGTCGCGCGCTCCGGCGCGCGGCTCGACGGCCAGGTCGGGGCGGGCGACGTCGCCCACGAACAGGCTGTCGCCGGTGAGCACCGCCACCGGCTCCGGCGATTGGGCGGCGTCGATCACGATCAGCGCGCAATGCTCCGGGCGGTGCCCTGGGGTGTGCAGCACCTGCAGCCGTACGCTGCCGACGTCGATCACGTCGCCGTCGCCGAAGGCCTGGTGGGGGTACTCGGCGGCGGCCAGCCGGTGGATATGCGCGGTCACCCCTCCGCGGGCGATCAGCTCTGGGCGGCCGGACACGTGGTCGGCGTGGTTGTGGGTCTCCACCACGTCGGTGATCCGCACGCCCAGTTCCCGCTCGGCTTCCAGGTAGGCGCTGATGTCGGCCCGGGGGTCGACCACTGCGGCCACCCCGGCGTCGGCATCAGCGATCAGATACGACGCGCAGCCAAGGTCGGAGTTGAGGATCTGGCGCAGGATCATGGGCCTGCCCGGATCCTAGTCCTCGGGGTGGATCAGGCAGGGCCGGGGCGAGTGGCACCGACGAACGTCTCGGTGAACCACGACCGCGAGAGCGTCTCGAGCCTGACCACGTCGCCGGTGTGCGGCGCGTGCAGCAGCAGCCCGTTGCCGACGTAGATGCCCACGTGGCCGAGCTTGTGGAAGAACAGCAGGTCGCCGATCTGCAGTTGCGTCTCGTCCAGCGCAGGGCCGTCCTCGACCACAGGCCCGAGGTGGTACTGGGCGGCGGCGAAGTGCGGCAGGGCCAGGCCGTGCTTTGCCCACAGCCACATCACCAGGCCCGAGCAGTCGAATCCGCTGGTCGAGGCGCCGCCCCACACGTAGGGGACGCCGATCTGCTGCAGGCCGTCGAGCACAACCTGATCGCGCACGACCCGGCCGGGGTCGTCCTTGTGGGCCTTCTGGTCGGCGGTGACCCACTTGCGCACTGCCAGGGCCAGCGTCGCCTGCCCGATGGTGTCGGCGCCCTTGATCACCCGCACTTCGAGGTCGAGTTCCTTGACCAGCGTCTGGCGCTTCTTCAGCATCCGCTCGATCTGAAGCTTTTTGGCCTCGAGCACGCTCTTCTCGTGTCGCACCTGCCGACGCTCGTGAAACAGCTCCTGCCGGCGCTCGGCGATCGAGTCGCGCAGCGCATGAATCGCAAAGACGGTGTCGGAGACGGCCTGGTCGGCACGCGACTTGAGATCGACGGCATTGGTCACCTGCGACAGCGTGCGCGCTCCCAGCACGATCGCGAACACCTCGCCGTTACCGTTCTTGTACTGCTCGATCAAAAGCGAGGCCAGCACGGCCCGATCGTGCGCCAGCTTGATCTGGGCGGCGTGCAGCGCGATCGTGTTTTTGATGATCTGGTGGTGCAGCACCCCGAGCCGCCACACGGCCTTGTTGTACTGCTCGGTGACCCGTTCAGAACGGGAGTCGAGGCGACGTACTTCCAGCCGTACATGCGCAAGCCGCTTCTGCTTCTGTTCGAGCAGAGTGTCGGCTGAGGCGGGGTGTGCGGCAACCGAGAGTGTCACCGCCAAAACCGCAGCCATGGCAACGCCCACCCCCAGCAACCGGTGGCACGAGTACCGGCGCATTGTGACAATCGTCGGCACAAACTGGCGAAACCTTGAGAGATTCCCCTCAAGCTTGGGGCGCGATTCGCCGACAAGAGGGCCGTGCGGATCATCATCCCCTGTCACCGTTGTTCGGAGCCCAAGCGTCCGCTGTCGCTCTGCGACGCCTGCGGCTGGCCGCCCGATGCGGAAGCCGACGTGAGCGCGTGGCGGCTCGCGCTGCATGCGCATCACATGGCGCGGATCACTTCACAGCCCGAGGTCGCGCCGCAGGCCGGCGCCGCGGCGACCGCCTCACCTGTTCAGTTTGTGATCGATGCCGATCACAGTGACCCGTTCGAACTGCTGGCTGAGGGTGCGACGCTGACGCTGGAGCCGCTGTTCCCCGAGTCCGGCCCGCGCTCGTTCGACTGGGAAGACGACGGCGACCACCGCCGCCTCCGCCGCAGCGCCTAGTTGGTCTGGTCAGGCGGGGCGCAGATCGAGCAGACCTTCGGGCAGCTCGAGTGGGTCGACCGCGACACCGTGCGATCGCATCTCTTCGAGCAGCGCCGCGTAGGCATCGGCTTCGATCGGATCAGACGGCGTCCACTCGTTCAGGTACCGCACCCCCGTGACGCCGGCCTGATACAGCTCCTTGAGGCAGCCGAAGCACGGCCGTAGGGTCGAGTAGCAGGTGGAGTCGCTGACGGTGTATCCCAGCTTGGCCGCCTGCAGTACCGCGTTTTGCTCGGCGTGGACGCAGATGCAGACGTCGTAGCCGCGGCCCTGCTCGTAGTCGGCGGGGTGGGCACAGCGATGGCAACCACCCTCATCACAGTTGGGAAAGCCTGTGGGAGTGCCGTTGTAGCCGGTGGCGATGATCCGCTGGTCGGCCACCAGGATGGCGCCGACGTGGCGGCCGAGGCAGGCGGCGCGCTCTCGAGTGGCGACCGCCAGCAGCATGAAGTACTGCTCCTGGGTGGGGCGCACCTGAGATCGGCGAGTATCGGCGTGGGGCACGATCCGCACCCTACCGAATCGGGCGCGGACCTCCCGATCCCGTTCCGGGGGCGCCCATCTTCCGCAGCGACCGCCACACCAGCCCACTGACGCAGGCGGCGCTGAAACGATCGACCGGGTCGCGCCGCAGCGCCATCATCGAGGCAGCCACCTGCAGGCACAGGAGCACTGCCAGCGTCGCTGCATGACGTGTGATCAGCCGCCGCATACCCGTACGGTAGCCGACCGGCGACCAGGGTCTAGGGCAAGCCGGGGCCGGCCAAGATGGCAGCGAGGTCGGCGCCCTCGTCATTCAAGTCGCCGTACCCGCTCCCCCCAGCGAGCTGCCATGTGCCCGGCCCCTGCCAGCGTGCCCAGCTGTAACCCTTGGCCCGCATCAGATCGGTCAGCTGATCCTGGAAGGCGACGCCGTTCGGATCGTCCTCCTGCACCTCGAACTCACCCACCAGCACCGGCCGGTGCAGCACCTTGACCCAGCGATCGACGTAGGCCAGGTGCAACGCCTGGGCCGCCTTCGTACCCACATACGGATTGACCGCGCTGTTGGTCATGGGCGCCGAGGGGCCGATGAGCTTCTCGCCGTCGGCGGTGTATCCATCGACCGGATTCCCATTGGCGTCGGTCACACACCCGCAGAACTGATCGTGGAAGTCGAGCACCAGGTGGTGGGTGTCGCCGAAGTGCTGGAGCTGTGCGTGGCGCAGGCCCTGATCCCACCCGCCGCGCAGCATGACCACGATCGCGCGCTGCTTGTCGATCGTGCGGATGAGCTTGATCAGCTTGGCCTGCCACCGGATCACCTGGTCGGTTCCGGCGGCGGTTGCGGGCGCGCCCTGGGGCTCGTTCCACGGCTCGAAGCCCATCACGTTGGCGTAGGCCTGATAGCGCAAGACCATCATCCGCACGAACGGCCAGTACAGCTTGATGGAGTTCGGGTCGGTCCACCAGTCGGGCCCGGTGCCGGCCGCGGCCCAGTCCGGCATCGGGTTGGTCGAGGTGATGTGGAAGTCGATCAGTACCTGGACTCCTTCGGCTTGGTAGGCCTCTACCCGCTGGTCGAGCCGGTCGATCGGCCCGTCCGGCGAGGTGTCGAAGGTGCCTTGGCTGGGCTCGATGGCCGCCCAGTTGACCCGGATGCGTACCAACGTTACGTGTCCGAGCTTGTCCACGATCGTCGGCATCGTGTCGGCCGGAACGTTGACTCCTGCCAGCACCACCACGTTCCCGCCCTTCATGAACTGGGCGTTTTGGGTGATCACGGTGGGAGCGACGAACACGCGGCCATAATACATCGTCGCGCTAGGTAATCAAGCTTCGGGAGAGAATTTCGGTATCGACGAACCTCGCGAGGCTAGGTATAGTCGCGGTATGGCGCGAGTGCAGGGTGAGGCCGTGCGGGGCCATCTCGATCTGTTGATCCTGGCGGCCCTTCAGAGCGAGCCGGGGCATGGATACGGCGTGATCGCACGGCTGCGTGAGGAGTCGGGCGGGGCGCTCGACCTGCCTGAGGGCACCATCTACCCCGCGCTCCACCGGCTGGAGCGGGCCAAATGCCTGCGCAGCCGCTGGGGGCAGGGCAACGGCCCCCGCCGCCGCGTCTACAGCCTCACCGCCACGGGGCAGAAGGAACTCGAACGTCGCCGCGGCGAGTGGGAGGTGTTGGTCAAGGCTGTCACTGCCGTCACCGACGATCAGGCTCCCCGTGCCCGATCGACCTGACGCCTGCTCTCGCTGTCGCAGACCGGCTGACGAGTCGCGACCACAATGGCGAGCCGTCGGCGACGAACTCGTGTGTCCCGGCTGCCTGTCGTCACTCGAATCCGAGACGGCGCCACTCGCGCCCGCCTCACCCATCGATCGCTATCTCAAGGAACTCGGGCGTGACCTCGACGTGGGGCCGCTGCGGCGCCGCAGGATCGTGGCCGAGGTGGGCCAGCACCTGCGCGAGTCGTCCCGCGAGCAGGCCGACGAGCATGACCTCTCGCGATGGCAGAGCGAGCGCGCGGCGATCGAGCGGATGGGCAGCGTCGACTCGATCGTGGCCGCGTACGAGTTGTCGCAGCCGGCATCGCGACGGCCCACCCGGACGGCGGTTGTGGCGCTGACGGGCTCGGCCGTGCTGGTCGTTGGGGCTGTGGGGTTCATGCACCACCGCCGCCCAGATGATCACCCGGCCGCAGTGACGATGTCGAACGGGTGCGTGGTCGCGTATCGGTCCGCCGGCGACATGGATTCGAAACTGATGGTCGGAACCCAGGTGTACGGCTTAAGCATGGAGCGACATCGCGCGAGGTATGTCCATCATCCCCGGCCGCCGACAACGCCACGACCAAAGACGGGTGGGCCCTGGTCGGGCCAGACGACTACATCGGAGACAGCGGCGCGTCCACGTTACCTAAATGGTTTGTGGGCCACCCGGCCAGTGGCCATACTGCGCGGGCACTGCGGCTATCGCCATCGACCATACCTGCGACCACGCTCACCAGGTACGGCCTGTTACTACCATTCGTCCTCGGCGGACGCCCTCACGTCGTCAGTCTCAGGATCGTGGAACGAGGAATGCCATCGGTGGTACAGAAATACGACCAGAACGAGGCGACGGCGGACAACGAGATCCTGTGGCGCAACGGGCGGAACATCACCGGCGAACCGGTGACGCCGGGAACGTATTGGTGGTACGTCGCCGTGCAGTGGCCCGATGGGTCGTGGACGTACTCCAACAGCGAACCTATTCACGTCACGGATTGAGCCAACGCGTATGGTCAACGGTCTTCACGACCGCCGCCGACACGTGCGTCTGCGTCCCAGCCTCGTCGCCGTTTTCGTGCACGATCCAGGCACCGTTGATGCGGATGCGGTGAAGCAGCGCCATCGCCGTCTGCTTGGCGTGCTCCTCTGAGTCGGCCTCGAAGTGCGCGTACAGTGCCTGGCCCCGATCGCCCCACCCGTACTCCACTCGAAATCTCACGTCACGCCCTTTCCAAAGTTGGGCTGGAACTCGATAGTACACCGACAGACGAGGTATGGATACCTCGCTGGTTGCAAGGCTCAGCCGCCGACCGTCCCCTGAGCGCCGGACTGCAGCCCCGGCAGGGTGTGCGCCAGTGCCGCCCGCGAGCGCACGCCCAGCTTGGAGTAGATGTGGGTGAGGTGGGCCTCGACGGTCTTGGGGCTGATGAAGGCGCGGGTGCCCACCTCCTTGTTGGTCAGGCCCTGGGCGACCAGGGCGGCGATCTGCCACTCCTGCGGGGTGAGATCGTTGGACGCCTCGTCGTCACGACGGCGCAGCGTCGCCCCGCTGGCTTGCAGCTCTGATCGCGCGCGCTCGGCCCACGGCTCGGCGCCGAGAGCCTCGAAGGTGTCAAGCGCGGAGCGCAGCATCGGCCGTGAACGCTCGCGCTGACGCCCGCGCCGCAATAGCTCGCCGAAGCACAGCTCGGTGCGGGCGCGGGCGAATGGGTCGGGCACGTCGGCGTGATACTCAAGCGCTTCGATCATGGCCGAGTCGAAGTCACCGTCGGTTGCAATCAGACCCCGGCAGCGCGCGGCCAGGGCCAGCGCCGACGGTCTGCCTGCCGATCGGGCATCGGCCTCGAACGGCTCGAACACCGCTTCGGCGTCGGCGACGCGGCCCACCCGCACGTAGGCCTCGACCAGGTCGGGCGTCACCCGGGGGTGCGTGGTGGCGTCGCAGTAGCCGTGCTCACGCTTGGCTGCGAGCGCACGCTCGAGGTGCTCCACGGCCGCGGCGGCGTCGCCGTGACCCAGCTCCGAAACGCCCAGCGCAGCCTCGGCTGCCGCCAGCTGGTAGGGCAACCCGAGCAGCTCGTGCAGGTCGAGCTGCCGGCGGCAGTGCGCCGTGCATGCCTGGCGTTGGCCGCGTACGGCTTCGATCCAGGCGAGCACACTGAGCGCCCAGCATTCGTCGTTGGCCCGGCCGCTCTCGGCAGCGATCTGGGCGGCCTCGGTCAGCCCCGCCGTGGCCTGGGGCCAGCGTCCCAGCTCGCGGTCGATCCAGCCGAGTGAGATCAGCGGGAACACCAGCCGGCCGGTGGCGCTTAGCCCGCGAGCCTGATCGACCAGGGGGGCGAGCACCTCACGGGCGGGATCGAACTGCTCGTCGAATGCCAGCACCATCCCCAGGTAAGCCCGCAGCTGCTCGTCCAGGGCGGCGGCGTCGGCTGCCGCCGCGGCATCGGCGATCAGTGCGGAGGCCGTGGCCGAGTCTCCCAGGAAGATGCATGACGCCGCCCGGCCGAGCGTTGCGAACACTCCCGCGGGGCTGTCGGGGTCGTCGATCAGGTCGATCGCGCGCTCCGCCGTCTCCAGGCCGCGGGCCGGCAGCCCGGCGCGAATACATTGCTCGACCGCCTCCACCAGCGAGAGCGCCGCCGGAACCCGACTGGTTGGCTCCATCCGGTCAGCGGCTGAGCGAAACAGGTCGTAGGCGAGGCTGGGCGATCCGCCGCGGGCTTCGACCCGCCCCAGCAGATGCTCGATGGCGGCCAACCCGGCGGTGTCTGTGACACCCCGAGAGGCGGTGGTGATCAGCGCCCGCGCCGCCGCGCTGTCGCCGCCGGAGTACGCCATCTCGGCGGCTGCCAATAGCCGCCGCGCGCGATCGGGCGGCTTCGGGGAGAGCGCCGCCGAGCGCTGCAGCACGCCCACCGCGGTGGCATACCCGCCGATCAGCCGGGCACGATCGGCAGAACGCTCCAACGCGTCGGCCACCTCGTCATCCGGCTCGACCGCGGCCTCGGCCAGGTGCCAGGCGCGGGCGTCCTCATATTCCGGCTCGGCCATCGCCGCGGCGACCGCGGCATGCGCGGCCCGGCGCTGGGGGGGATCGGCGGCGGCGTAGATTGCGGCTCGCACCAGCGGGTGGGTGAACTCGACGGCACCGGCCGCGAATCCGATCAGCCCGGCCGCCTCGGCCGGCTCCAGCGAGACCAGCTCCAGATGATGAACGGCCAGCGCCCGGCCCAGCAGCAACGCGTCGGTGTCGGCGGCAGCCGCCGCCACCACCAACGCCCGCTGAGTGGAGGCGGGAAGCGCCAGCACCCGGCTCATGAACGCCTGCTGCACCCGACCGGCAGGCAGCTGGACGTGATCCAGCAGGTCGGGCTCGGCCTCCAGATGCCGCGCCAGCTCGATTACCGCCAAGGGGTTCCCGCCCGCCATCTCGATCACCCGATCCATGAAGGCCGGAGTCGAGTCGGCGCTCTCGGTCAGCAGTCGCCGCGCGGCCGCGCGGCCGATCGGCTGGAGCTCGAGCATCTCGAACCGGTCGGTGGTGAAGGCCACCTGGACGTCGGCGCGTACCGCCACCAGCATCGCGATGCGGTCGGCCTCGAGCCTGCGCGCGGCAAACGCCAGCGCCTCCAGCGAGGCCGCGTCCAGCCAGTGGGCATCGTCCACCGTGAGCAGCAGCGGCGCGTGTTCTGCTGCGGCGGCCAGCAGGCTGAGCACCCCGACGTTCAGGGTGAGGCGATCGGCCACCGCCGGCGGCCCCACCGAAAGCACGCCTTCGAGTGCCGCCCGCTGCGCGTCGGGCAACCCGTCCAGGTATGGGGCAAGCGGGCGCAGCAGGTCACCGAGACCTGCAAACGCGAGCTGGGACTCGGCTTCGAATCCTCGACATGCAAGCACCACCGCACCGTCGGCTCGACCGGCGGCGTACTCGATCAGACTCGACTTGCCGAGACCAGGGTCGCCGCGCACCACCAGCACCACACTGCGACCGGCCCCGGCATCCTCGATCAGCCGATCGATCAGCGCGCACTCTGCCTCACGGTCGTAGAGCGCCACCAATCGATCATAGACCCCTGGATCAGACTTGGATCGCCAAGCAGTCTGGCTGCTCCCAGTTATTCAGGGCCGCCACAGTGCTGCCACCGGCCACACCCCCGCAGGCCGCCAAGGGATCGGGAAGCAGGGAGAGACTCGTGCATTGCATCGGCGCCGAGCAGGCCGGGACATACTCGTAGGCGCCGATATCAGGCGGGCCGACACGCCGGTGCAGCCGCATGTCCAGCGGCGCGGCGAAGCGCGGAACGGCCCGATCGATCAGTGCCACCGACGCCGCCGTTGGCCGGAAGCGAGCGTCGAGCAGCGGGGCGGCGGACACGTCACCGGCCCCGCAGGCCGTGCCCACGGCGACGACGTTTGCCGACCGAGATGCGGGCCAGTGGGCACACCAGCCCGGGCGCGAGCAACCGGCCGATCACGTTGTTTGCGATCACCGGGCGCTCAGCCATCGGCAGTGTGCTGTAGCGGATGCTGAGCACGATCGAGGAGGCGGCGTGATTGGGGCATTTGGGATAGCAGTCCTGGTCGGGCAGAGGCTTGCCGGAGAGGATGGTGTTGTCTTCGATGACGACGTCATGCGGAATCCGCGGCGTGATCCGCCCGCCCACCAGCACCCCCACCCGCGGCACCACTCCGGGGGCCTTGGGATCTGTACGCCAGAACAGATTGTCGATCACGCGCACGTGGTCGACGGCATTGGTCATGTACAGCTGCGCACCGCCCACCTGGTTTACCCCGAACACATTCCGGGTGACCGTCATGTGGTTGGCGCCGAACAGCTCGATCAGGTCGGAGTGCCCACACTTGACCCACTGCTGCTTGCACTTCAGCGCCCGCATGAAGCGGTTGCCGCGCACGGTGAAGAACGAGCCGGCGCGACCGTGGATGAAATCGCATCCCCAGCAATCGTGAAACAGGTTGTGCTGAACGATCAGCGACGACGCGTACCGCGGGTACAGGCACATCGACCACTCGGGAGTGTTGTCGCCGCAGTGCGAAAACTCGTTGTCTCGCACCAGCACGTGGTCGGAATGGTTAAGGTCGAGGGAGACCTTGTAGGGCGTCCCCCGGGCGGTGAAGTTCAAGTCTCGGAACACCAGCCGCCGCGACTGGAGCGCGAGCACCCCGCCGTTATGACCCATCGGGCGCACGGTCAGGCCACGCACGGTCACCGACTGCGTGTGATCCAGCATCAGCGATTGCACCGGGGTGCGGCTCGACCCCACGATGCGCAGCACTGCCGTGCCACGCGGACCGACCGCCAGCGTGCTGGTGTACCGATGCGGCAACAGCACGATCGTGCCGCCGGTCGATGGCATCCGCTGCCACAGCCCCCTCGAACCCCGCCTCGGATGAGACGTACTGGGTGCGTGCCCGGGTCGCCGACGTCTGGGCGCCCCGGGCGTGCGCGCCTGCAGGCAACACGCCCGCAGCGGCGACCGCTGTCATGCACGCGTACGCCATCCGGCGCCTCGGACGCAGTGTGAACCACCTCTCGTGACGATCACAACGAAGAGCCGCTAAGACGATAGCACCCGCGCAGGAGGTAGCATCGTGTCCCCGACAGCGGAGCAACGTGACAGTCGAAGTGGTCGGAGCCGGCCTGGGACGCACAGGTACCAACTCGCTGAAAGCGGCGCTGGAGCAGCTGCTGGGTGGTCCCTGCTACCACATGATGGTGGTGTCTGACCGCCCCCAGGACGTGGATGTGTGGTGGGACGCCGTCAGAGGGGAAATGCCCGACTGGGGCACCTTCCCAGAAGGCTATGTGGCACTGGTCGACTGGCCGTCGAGCGCATTCTGGCGCGAGTTGGCAGCCGCGCACCCCGACGCGCTGGTGCTGCTGTCGGTGCGCGCGAGCGCCGAGGCGTGGTGGCGCAGCGTCGAGCGCACGCTGCTGCCGACGATGCTCCAGACGGTACCCGCCGACCGGCCCGGGCTGGCACGTCAGCGAAAGATGGTCAGAGAGTTGATCGAGACGACGTTCACACCCGACATGACCGATCCCGCCTCGGCAATGGCGGCGTACGAGCGACACAACGCGGCTGTGCGAGCCGAGGTATCACCGGAGCGATTGCTGGAATGGCAGCCGGGGGACGGCTGGGAGCCGATCTGCGCCGCTTTGCAACGACCCGTGCCGTCAGAGCCCTTCCCCCACACCAACACGACGGCCGATTTCCGCGCGATGGTGGGACTGGACGGCGAGCCTTCCTAGGAAGGCCGATGACGGCAGTTGTGTGGTTTGACACGACTGCCCTCCGAGGCAGATACTCCCGACACTGGAAGATCATCGTGTGGAGGAGGGGTCGGTATCGCTCTTCGTATCTGCATGTTCCTGGCGGCAGTGGGGTGCATCGCTGCACCGGTGATGGCCTCGGCGGCGGTCACGACAACGCGGGTCAGCGTTTCGTCGACCGGCGGCCAGGCGAACGGCGGGAGCACCGCAGACACGGTCTCGGCCAACGGTCGATACGTGCTGTTCGACTCGCAGGCCTCGAACCTGGTCGCCGGGGACAGTAACGGTACCCGCGATGTGTTCCTTCGCGACCGCGTCTTGGCCAAGACGTTTCGGGTGAGCCTCGGCGGCGGCAACCGCCAGGCAAACCACGCCAGCTTTGGCCAGGCCCTGAGCACAAATGCCCGGTTTGTGGTGTTTCTCTCCCGCGCCACCAACTTGATCACCGGAGACACCAACGGTCGCCCCGACGTGTTCGTGCGCGACCGCCGCACTGGGCAGGTTCATCGCGTCAGCATTCCACCGGGCGGCGGCCAGTTCCAAACCCGCGGAAGCGTGTCCGCACACATCTCGGCGAACGGACGGTTTGTGCTGTTCACCGAAGGCCCACCGCCCGGGGCGTGCGGCGACGCGGGCGTGGGCGCGTGCCGGCAGAACATGTTCGTACGCGATCGTGCGCGGGGGGTCACCCACGCCGTCGATCCGCGCGTCAAGTACGGGAACGGAAACGCGATCTCCAATGACGGTCGCCTGGTGCTGCTCAGCGAATATGACGAGCACTATGTCCTGCTCTCACTCGTGCTCCGCAATCGAGCGACCTCTCGCGAAACCGAGATTGACCCCTACGCCGACGGCTGCACCTGCAGCGAGCGGCCGTGGATGACCCCCGACGCCGGATTCGTCGCGTTCAGCGACCTCAACGCAGCCGCCAGCGGGTTCAACACCTACCGGTGGAAACGCGGCACGACCACCACAGACCTGGTGGATGATTCCGGCGACTCGAGTGCCGCTGGGATCTCGAACAACGGCAGGTACATCGGCTTCCTCTCCGGCGACCCGACGATCGTGGCGGGCGACACCAATAATGCTCAAGATCTGTTCCGGCGAGACCTGTCCACAGGCATGGTGACACGTGTCGACCTCACCAGCGGGGGCGCTCAGATCGCCGCCGGAGCCGAGGGATTCCTCTCGGCAAACGGTGCCTTCGCGGTGTTCCAGACACGCTCCCGCACAGTCGTCCCCAACGACACCAACCGCCGCACCGACGTGTTCATCCGCGGACCGCTGCCACCCTGATACAGAAGCTCCTGGGAAAACCGATCGTGCGCCACCTCGGTAGGGATTCTTCAAGAATGTCCGGAATGTCCCAGCGGAGCTATCGGAGGTCGGTCAAACTGCTCAGTACGAGCGACTGGTTTGGTGTTGGTCGTGTCATCGGCATTGCCCCAGCGGAGGGCACAGAGGACGCTGCCCACGATCGGGAGGGTGACCCGGAACCGTCCGACCTGAATCCTCAGCCGTCGCTCACCGCACCTCACTCCCAGTACCGACAAACTGTGTGATGATCCAGCGGTATGGAGAGGGTGGATGTGAGGCTGTTGGGCGGGTTCGAGGCCTGGGTCGACGGCCGGCTGGTGCGGGAGGCCGAGTGGACTCACGGGCGGGCCCGGGATCTGGTGAAGCTGCTCGCGCTCGCGCCGGGCCATCGCCTGCCCCGAGACCGGGTGCTGGAGGAGCTCTGGCCGCAGCTCGGCGCCGACGCGGCGCGGGCGAACCTCCACAAGGCGGCCCACCACGGCCGCCGCGCGCTCGGCGACCCGGGTGGGGTCGTGCTGCGCGGCGGGCTGTGATGCTCGCGCCCGAGGCCAGGACGAGACCGATGTCGAGCGGTTCGAGGCGTCCGCCGACCCCGAGCTCTACGGGGGCGAGCTGCTTCCCGACGACCCGCTACGCGGCGTGGGCCGAGGAGCGGCGGCGGGCGCTCCACGCGCGCTACCTCGAGGCGCTGCGAGCAGCCGGCCGCTGGGAGGAGCTGGCCGCGGAGGATCCGGCCGACGAGCCGGCCGGGCTGGCGCGTGATGCGGGCGCGGTTCGCGGCCGGCGACCGGCCGCGGTGCGCTGCGGGCCTTCGAGCGGCTGAGCGCCGCGCTCGGCGAGCTCGGGCTGCAGCCGAGCGTCGAGACGGTGGCGCTCCACGCCCGCATCTCGGGCGGCGCGGCGTTCGACAGGGCGCTGGCGGCCGTCGAGGTGGAGCTCAAGAGCTGCGCCGGTCGCCGAGCGCGCCGACCTGCTCGCCACGCGCGCCGACCTGCTGATGGCCACGGCGACCGCGGTGCCCCGGCGGCCTACGCCGAGGCCGCGGCCGCCGCAGGCCCCGAGGGGATGGCGCTCCGGATCCGCCAGGCGTGGGCGCAGCTGGCCGGCGGCGATGCGACCGCGGCGCGGGCCACGCTCGCGCCGCTCGCTCCCGGCTCGGAGCGCGAGCGCGTCGCCCACCTGCTCGCACAGGCGGCGGCCGCCTGGTTCAGCGGCGACGCCGACGAGGCGGGCGGCAGCGCCGGCGAGGCCGCAGACGCTGGCGGTAGCGTCCGGCCTCGAGCGCGAGACGCGCATGGCGGTCCAGATCCAGGCGATGGTCGCCCACAGCACCGGCAACTGGTCTGACGCCGTGCGGCAACAGCCTCGACACCTCGCTGCTCGCTCCCGACCTCGCCGACACCCTGTTCGACGGCCACTTGTGCGTCGGCGAGTACGCGCTGACGTGCGGCGAGCCGCTCGACCGCGTCCGCGCCAGTCGCCGAGGAGCTGCATGCGAGCGCGGTCCGGTCGGGGGCACGTCGCGCACAGGTGTTCGCTGGCCACGCTGCTCGGCGAGAGTCGCGCTGATCACGGGGGCTGCTCGACGAGGCCGACGCGCGGCTTGCGCGAGGCGGTGCGGCTGAGCCGCGAGATCGGCGCCGTCTCGGCCGAGGCGTTCGCCAGCGTGCGGCTCGGAGAGGCTGCCCGGGCGCGCGGTGAGCTCGCCGACGGGCGACACGCTGCTGGCCGACGCGCTCGTCATCTCGCGCTGGTCACCGATGAGCGGCCATCTGCTGCCGCTCGGATACGCCGCGCTGCTGCGCGCGACTGATGACCGCCGAGCTCGGCCTCGAGCGTCTCGAGGACGCGGCGGCGTACCTCCGCGACGCAGGAGCTCGTCTGCGCCTACTGCGGCATGGCGTTCCGGGTCGCCGCAGCCGTCGCGGCGGCGCGCGGCCGGGCAGCTCGATCGGGCGGCGAGCTACCTGGCGCGCGGCCGAAGCAACCATCGGCCTCTGGCGCGGCGCGGCCCCTGGCCGGCCGCGATCGACGAGGCCCGCGGCGAGATCGCCTGGGCGCGGGGGATCAGGCCGAGGCGCGTGCCCGGCTGCAGGCGGCGCGCGACGGCGTTCGCGCCGCGACGGCCGGCGACTCGACGCCGACCGCGTCCACGCGCGGCTCGCCGCGCTGGCCTGAGCGGCCCGGGAAGGTTTCGGGAAGGTCGCGCCCCTAGCGTTCTGCCCGACACCACCACCGAGGAGGATCGCCCGATGAACACCTACGCAATCCTTCGCCGCAACGGCTGGCGCACGCCCGAGGATCTCGAAGCCGCAGCGATGCGCTCGAGGCAGGTCGGCGACGAGCAGATGCCCGACGACGTCCGCTGGATCCGCAGCTACGTGCTCGCCGAGGAGAACGGCACGCTCGGCACCGTCTGCATCTACCAGGCCACCGATCCCGAGGCCGTTCGCCGCCACGCCGACGCCGCCGACCTGCCGGTCGACGAGATCATCGCCGTGGTCGACACGGTCATCGTCCGGCCCGACCCCGAGCCCGCGACCGCGACCGCATCGCAGCAGTAGCAGACCGGAGGTCCACCATGTCGATGACCGATCAGCCCAGCAACCCGAACAAGGCGCTGTGGGAGAAGGGCGACTTCACCCAGATCGCCGCGACCATGCGCGAGAGCGGCGAGGCGCTCGTGGCCACGCTCGGGATCACCGCCGGGCTCGACGTGCTCGACCTCGGCTGTGGCGACGGCACCACCGCGATGCCGGCGGCCAAGCTCGGGGCCAACGTGCTCGGCGTCGACATCGCCGAGAACCTGGTTGCCGCCGGCAACGCTCGGGTCCAGCAGCTCGGCCTCACCAACATCAGGTTCCAGCAGGGCGACGCCTCCGCACCTGAGGCGAGATCGACGACGACAGCTTCGACCTCGTCGTCAGCATCTTCGGCGCGATGTTCGCGCCGAGGCCCGTCGACGTGGCCAGGGAGATGGTCCGGGTGACCCGGCCGGGCGGCCGGATCGTGATGGGCAACTGGATCCCCAACGACCCGACGCTCGTCGCCCAGATCCTCAGGATCAGCTCCTCGTACTCACCGCCGCCGCCGGCCGGGCTTCGTGAGCCCGATGACGTGGGGCGTCGAGGACACCGTGACCGAGCGGTTCGGGACTGCCGGGGTCCCCCGACGATCGGATCTCGTTCGAGCGGGACACCTACACCTTCAACTTCGCGGGCACGCCGTCGGAGCTGCTCGACCTGTTCAGGAGCGTTCTACGGGCCGACCATGAACGCCTATCGCCGCCGCGGCGGCCGACGGCCGCGAAGCCGAGCTGCACGCCGAGCTGGACGCGCTCTTCAACGAGCAGAACGCGAGCTCGGGCGGCAGGCCACCTCGATCCCAGCGACGTTCCTGCGGGTCACCGTGACGGTCTGAGTGATTCAGTAGCAGTTGGCGCGCGGTGTATCTGGGACAACGCACACTCTCAGCACCAAAGGGTCAAACAGGGTGTAGTGGCGACCGCCGACGTGGTAGTCGATGCGCAGCCCGGTTGAGTGATACCTGCCGAGGTGGTCGGCCCTGAGCTTAAAGATGAAGTTGGGATCCCAGCGCGACCGCGAGTGGGGCGGGACTTCGAAGCCTTTGACCGACGCGAGCGTCACCCGCGCCGGCGGCGGCCAGTGCTCCCACGCGGAAGACATTCCTCCAGAGCCCAGACGGTGGACGTAGACAGCCTCGACCTCCAGCCCCGGGGTCAGACGAACCAGCACGACCCGATCAATCACAGCCGTCACGCTATCGCTCTGGTTGGTTATCACGGGTAGCCCGTAGCCGAACGTCTTGAGATGCGTGATCGGGAAACCGATCATCTCCGGCCCGGGCGCGGTCAACGGCGGTTGCGGCGCACTCGAATCGCGCCAAGACCAGCCAGCGAATCCCAGCGCCACGACAACCAGAAATGCGACCAAAAGGCGTAGCCTCATAGCCCAGCAAAGACGCGTTGCGCGGTGATGGGGTAGTCGTTGCTGCCGCAGAGGTAGTAACGACGGTAGTGGCGTCCGAAATGCCACTGTGAAGTGTTGTTCGAACTCCACGCTTGTTGTGTGGTGAGTCCTGTCCCGAACACCGTGGCCCCAACGGCCCACTTCACACCTTTACGCTTGTCCTTAGTGAAGATCGTGCCGGCGAGCCAGGCGGCCGAGTGACCGGAGCCGCTGCAGTGGCCATCGAGGTAGTGGATGTTGGCTCCCCAACCGGGTGCGTAGTGCGCCTGAGCGTCTGAGCGTCCACTGCCTGCCTCGCCACCGGCGAGTGTCCCCGATAGTAGGACGTTGCCGCTGGCGTCGGCCGAAGCACTGAACCCAGCGTCGGCGACTCCTACGAGCGCGAGGAACAGAAGCACTGGGGCAAGCCCCCGAAATTCCAGCCATGTCATCAACCTCATGTTGTCCGTTTTGACCGTGGCTGGTCGGTAACTCAAGAGAAACCTATTGTGACCCTTCCTACGTGTCAACCACCAAACAGTCACAAACCAGACTCGGTGCGAACGCGAACGTCCGCTCCTACGGATCCATCCCAATCATCGGCCTCAGCTGCGCGCGATGCAGGTCGGGGAGCCATCAGTCTGGTGGCGACTACCCGTCATTAACCGTTTGACGCTCATCGTTGATGACGAGCGGTTCCCGCTGGTTCATCGAAAAGTCGCACGTGACCGTGTACGGACACGCCGCCATCCGACCAAAGAATCTTCGGTACTGGCGCGCAGGTGGCCGCGATCGCGTGAACGAGAGGTTCTACGGTGGTAGCTCTACCGTGACCTACGTCGTCTTCTCGTAGCGCACGCTGGCCGGTGGTTGAACTCGGTCTGCACCGTGACAGTCATCACTCGAGACTGGACCGGTGCCGACCGGGTGCACCGCCCTCAA
Source organism: uncultured Actinomycetes bacterium (assembly GCA_963811675.1). GTDB lineage: Bacteria > Actinomycetota > Thermoleophilia > Gaiellales > JAICJC01 > CAVPTL01. The sequence goes on from CAWESH010000022.1 coordinate 45,952, forward strand.
CGGTGAGGTGTCAACCATGGGCGGTGACGGGTTCGAACCGCCGACCCCCTGCGTGTAAAGCAGATCGAGCGGTTTCTCCTGGCTTCGTCGACGATCACGAGTCGTCGTTGCACGGCTCCCTAAGCCAAAGTCGGCGTCTTGCCTTCTTCCTGCTTCGCTGTCGCTCGCGATGCTCCCGTGTCATATCCGTGTCACTAGGCGGCTACCTCTCAGCCATGAGGGCGGACAACGGCGGTTGATGTTGAGACGACACCCGGCGGGCCGGTTGGCTTCTTGCGTCGACCGCTCGCACAACGAAGGCTCCGGCGAGACTACGAGCAGTTCCGACAGATCGTTGAGTCTGGTTGTCTGTAGTCCGGTGACCTCGCCGCGGGTCTCATACGAACGGGTACCCGAAAGGCAGTGAGCGGTGTAGTGGCAGCCAAGCGTGAAGGCTCCGCCGCCCTCGACTGCGATCGACCGAAGTGAATCCGGGCCAGGCGACAACCATCTTGTCCGGCTCGACAAGATAGGCGAACACGAGGTCGGGGGTCGCTGTGATGCGCAGGTTGAAGGTGATCCTCACGCTGGCGATCGTACAACCGGCCTCGGCTCCCACTCGACTTACGGCTGTCAGGAGACCGTCGGAACGATCAAAAGGACGACAGCGTATTCGCCCCCTCTCCTCGCTGGCGACGCGAGTCGTCAGAGCCGAACACCCTGCGACTCCCCGCGGGTAAAGCAGGCCGAAGGCACCGAAACTCTCCTCCGTCCGCCACCCCGTGATCTCCCTTAGTCGTCAGCCACGCCAATCGAGACGATCAGCAGGAACAGCGGGACAGTCAGCAAGAACAGCACCCACAGGCTACCGAGCGCGGCTATCGCGATCGGCCAGCGCAACAGCAACCCACGGCCTGCCCAACCGGCGATCCTTCGACTGCGAACTCTCATCCGCCGTCCCAGCTCGCTCAAGACATCACCCAGATGCCCGAGGCGCTCAGACCACGGCTCCCGGTCAAGGCTGTCGGCGTGCCAGATCATGCTCCACAGCGACGCTTGCTGAAGGTGGAAGCGCATGGTCGTCCCAGTATGGACATCGTGACCAGACACGGCATGCACGTCGGGGGACGTCATCGGCGACCGGCCCTCTCCCGGCAGCTGTGTGTCACCGCCAGCCATCCTGGTGGAGGAGACAGAAAGTCGAAGCAGCAGTCTGTACAGCAGAATCATCATGCCGTCCACGGTACGACCCCACCGGTGGTGTGGCATCTGGATGTCTCCCAGTCACACCCGAGGTCGTGTGCTCCCTCTACCGCGTAACGGGCCTCGTGATCGTTGGGTGTGGTGCCGATGATGGGAATGTGGAAAATGTCACCAACCCCGAACGAAGCAATGACCGGGCGAGGGAGCAGCCCGCAGATCGGCACATGACGCGAACCGAGACGTGGGTGTTTGTGACGGGAGTGGCTGTGGTGTTGGCATGTGCGGCGGCGCTAGCGTCATACGCGCTTCCAGGAGTGGCATCCAACTGTGGCGCGCGGGGGCCGACCGCGCGGGTCTTGGCTTATGTGAGTGGGGTGCTGCTGGTGGCCGCTTCCCCCTCCGCGATCCTTGGCCTGATTTGGGGCCGCGGGTATCGGTGGAGGTTCTTAGGGCTCGTGGTGATGTTCGTACTCGCCTGGGGGTTTTGCGTGAGCATGCTTTCTGATGACAACCTGTGTCGTCTGCAGTACACCCTCGGAAATCCCCGAGGAATGTCATGACCTCGATGGTGCGTCGTCGTCCACGGTAGGAACGTGATCGCGATGACGTAGGGGAGTTGATAGCTCTAAGTCGGTGTGGCTACGAGCCGGGTCTATATGGGAGGCGTGGTGGTAGTTGTTGGACGAAGGCTTTGCCGCCTTGGTGTGGTTTTTGGACGTAGCCCGGCGCGGGTGGCGGGAGTCGTTGGATGCAGGTCTTGGAGCAGGCGTTTACCAATAGCGGCAGGACGTCGGTTCCCACTTGCAGTGCGACGGCCTGAGCCGCCTCCCGATTTCCGCATTCTCTGGTAGGGGAGTGACTGGGAAACATCCCGATGCCGCACCGCCGGTGGGGTCGTATCGTGGAGGACACGATGACGATGCCGCCGCACAGACGTCTTTTGATCGGGATTGTCCGACGCACCGTCGTAGATGGCCAGCGGTGGTGTCGTGCGCAAGTCGGTTCGTCCAGGGCGCTGAGTACGCTCGTGTGATGATGCGCGCGCCGTTCGCGGCTGTTTGCGTCGTGGCGATCGGGATTGCTTTGGCAGGTTGCGGTTCGAGCGCTACGAGCGGCGATCGGATCCAGGAGTGCACCGTCACCCGAACCGCCCAGTCCAAGCCGGGGCTGGTGGCGAGCGGCTTCGTGTTCGATCAGCGGATGCGACGCGCAGTCCGGGAGGAGTGTGCACGCTTTGACCGGTTGGGCCTGCTCGCTGACGATGGAAGCCACACTGTGCGCCTCAAACAGGTGCTTCCCAAGCATCCCGAGCTGGAGGAACCGGTGTGCGAGGCAGTTCAGGTGCAGACGCTTGAGTCGATCGCCGTGGCAAACAGCACGACCCCGAGACGGTTTGGGAGGTACTTCACCGGTGGGTTTGAAGGCTTTGCCAGACGCCTCTGCGCAAACGCCGGCTTGTTCCTCAACGGCAACGCCATCGACTTCGGGCATCTGCGCGCCGCACGTCTGGGCGTGGTCGCAGAATCATGCGTAGCGGTTGAGATGTTGACCTTCGATCGCCATCCACGCGCGAACCCCTACCCTCGCAGCGACGTCAAGAAACTCGTAAAGCGCGTTTGTCCAGTGGCGCTTCGGCGAGGCATCATCAGCTCCTTCGACCTTAGAACTCACCCGAAAGCGTTGGCAGCTCTGAGCGCGCGGATTCAACGCCAGATGATCAACAGCGGCGAGATCGCCCCTCCCCCAACATGATGCGCGGCCAGCCGAACCATCCTCAAGCCGCAGGAGTCGACAAGAGGAGCGCCGAACACACGGACATGGCGTGGTCGCGGTTGATCTCATCCGAGCAGTCAGTGGTCGTGAGGCGGCCGATCGAGGAGATGTTCAACCTGCTGCTATCGGCTCCCGCTTGGTCAAGTGGCATCATTGGTTTCGTGGACGAGTCGCCGCCGGATGCTCCCTATTCGTTGTGGAGATACAAGGTCAGCGGTTTGACCGGCGGCGTGTGGTACAGGAACCGAGTGGTCACCCAGGAGCCACCCCGCAGACTCGGAGTTGTTTGGCGACCCCTCGGCGTGATTCCCATGGGGTACACGTGTGACTACGACTACACCCTTACCCCCGTCTCGGACAACTCGGTCACTGTGACAAGCAGAACAGTTGTCCGCATCTCTTACCTCAACCCGCACTACTGGTCGTTGCGCGCCTCCAAGGTGCGGGCGCGGCACCATCAATGGCTGCTCGATTTCGGGGTGTGGGCGGAGTCCTACGAGGGCACGATTCCGATACCAATCGAGACATCCACCTCTGAGGCAGCCGAACGTGCCCGCCAATCGCGGCCACGGCAAGCCCTCCACCTCGGCGCACTCGTCACCGGCGCGATCCTGCTCAGTTGGATGTGGAACATCTGGCCATTCTTCATCCTGGGGGTCGTGGTGGAAGCACTTTGCGTGCTCGATTCGTTTGCGAGCAATCGCAACGAGAAGACCCTGATCACGACAGAGTGAGCCAGCGCGCAGCCCCGTCTTGGACAACTGACTGGGAAACATCAAGCACCCAGGCCGCTTTGCACGGAGGCGATCAGCGTTGCGTGGCGACTCGGATGACCTCGGCGCGAACGAGTGCCTCGTGGGCGGGCAGGAGCTTGAAGCGGCCGTTCTCGGTGATCAGACGGTGCTCTGGTCGTCGGGCGGTAGGTCTCGGGGCTGATCTGGCCGTCGATCACCTCGAACATGCCGATGATGTCCTCAAGCGGGACACGGCCGTGTGACGCCGTCAGGGGTGCGGGCATCGATGATGGCGATGGTGCCGCTTTGCAATCGCCTCGCCTGGTCCTGGATGTCGGGATCGCTCACGAACGCCGCGCAGAGGACGCGATGCATCAAATCTATGAAGGGGCGGTTCTGCTGGAAACCGACCGGAGAGTCCAGATCCTGGTTCCACTCTGCATTCCACCGGCCAATGATCACCTCAGGCGCGAGACCGACCGTGTCTTTGTGCGATCTCGGGAGGGAGGTATGACCAGACGTACCACGGGCCGCCACCCCACCCCGGAGCGTCGTCGGATGGATGAACCGTGTAGATGTGGGAGCTACCCACACCGTACTCGGGAGCGCTCTTTCCGCCTCGATTCCGATCCCAGAAGCGCATTCACCCACCTTACGCGATCCCGATGCCAATCGGCCGACGACCCCGCGACACGGGATGCTCTGTCAGCGTCGAGGAGCAGGAGGAAGGCATGGTCGATTCAATCCGCAGACGGTCGAGTATGCCAGCCAGGCGCGAACGCGGCGAGCCCGCAACGTCCTCGCCGTCCTCGCGGCGAATCTTGGGCTCAGATGGGCGCTCGACAACTGGCTCTTCGTCTACATGGCAAGTGCGCCCAAGAAGCTCGCTGACGTGGCACGACATCGACTTCAAGACGAAGACGTGTCACATTTCCCGTGTGATCGTCGAGGGCCGTCTGAAGCCGAGCGGAAAGACGGATGGATCGCTGCGCACCGTCGCTCTCCCCGACGTCGCGTTGGCAGTTCTAAGTGCTCTTCCTCGGCCTCTAGATCCGCGTGCCTACGTCTTCACCGCTCCCGCGGGCGGGCCGGTGAGCCTTCGGAACTTCCGTAGCCGTGTCTGGTATCAAGCTCTCGCCGCCGCTGAACTCGATCAGCGTCCGCCTACCAGTGCCGGCACACATTCGCCACCCTCGCACTCGCCGCTCGCGCGGATCTCTATTGGGTGAGTCGCCAGCTCGGCACACCAACATCTCGATCACGCTCAAGTACTACGCGCGTTTCCTCCGGGAAGTGGACGAGCGCAACATCGGAGCCGTCAACGCCTTCTTGACGCCAGCGGGTGTGTCACAACTGGGTCACCCCGGACGGGGATCATGAGGGTCGCATCGCACGAAACGGCTCCACTAAGCCATGGGCGGTGACGGGTTCGAACCGCCGACCCCCTGCGTGTAAAGCAGGTGCTCTCCCAGCTGAGCTAACCGCCCATCTTCTGGTTCCTAACCGCGGGTTCGGATCGTACCGGGCGCATCGCCCGAACGTGGGGCTGATTGCGGGAGCCCGGTCTTGACATGGCTCAACCTGCATCCTACAATCGTTTGCATTCGCGGAACGAAGCCAGCCGCTCGCAGCGACCTCGACTCGGCGCTCACGAGCGACGACTTCTTCCAGGACCCCTACCCGGTCTATGCCGCGTTGCGCGAGCGCTCGCCGGTGCACTGGTGCGAGCCCTGGGGACAATGGGTGGTAACCCGCTGGGACGACGTCCGGGACGTCCTGCTCGCGTCTGATCGGTTCTCGAGCGCCGGCTACGAGGCGGGCTTCGTCGAGGACCTCGAGACACGCCTCGGGCTTCAGTTGCCGGCGCTTCGCCACCACTTCTCCACCGAGGTTCTGTCCCTCACCGACCCACCGGCGCACACCCGACTGCGGCGGGCGTTGGCCGGAAGCTTCACGCCCCGCGTCGTGCGCTCGGTCGAGCCGCTGGTAAACGAGCTCGTGCAGGCACGGCTGGATGACCTGCGCGGGACGGCGCGCTTCGACGTGATCGCGGATCTGGCCTACCCGATCCCAGCCATCGTGATCGCCCAGCTGCTCGGCGTCCCGGAGCACGACCGCGACCGCTTCTGCGCATGGTCGGAAGCCATCATCGGCTTCACCGGCGGCGGCGCGCCCGACGCCGAACGCGCGCGCCGCGCGGAGGCAGCCATGGCCGAGTTCCAGGCCTACCTCGCCGATCGGATCACGCACACCCGGGCCGCGCCGGGTGACGACCTGCTCAGCCTGCTCGTCACCGCCGAGTCCGGCGACCGCCTGAATGACCGGGAGCTGGTCGCGACCTGCATCACCGTGCTCTTCGCCGGACACGAGACGACGGCCAACTTGATCGGAAACGCCGTCGTCACGTTGCTGCGGCACCCTGCAGAACTCGCCCGGCTGCAGGCCGACCCCACCCTCACGCCGGTCGCGGTCGAAGAGACGTTGCGCTACGAGTCACCTGTGCAACGCAACAGGCGGATCGCCCGCGTCGATCTGGAGCTCGGCGGCCGGCGGATCCGCCGCGGCGACTCGGTGCTCGCGTTTCTCGGCTCAGCCAACCGCGACCCGACGCAGGTCGCCGACCCCAACCGGTTCGACCTCACCCGCGCGACCGTCCCGCAGATGGCGTTCGGCCACGGCATCCACTTCTGCCTGGGTGCTGCGCTCTCGCGTCTCGAAGCGCCAATCGTGCTCTCTGGCTTGCTCGCGCGCTACCCCGCGCTACGGCTCGCGGACGAGCCGGTGCGCTTCCGGCAGAACATCGTCTTCCGCGGCCTCGAAGCCCTGGTCGTCGAGACACCCGCGCCGGGGTGAATCGCGCCGGCTCGAACGCCCTCGCTCATGCTCCGGGCATGTGGGTGGCCGACCCACCCTCCGGAGGGACCGCGACCACAGTGACGGCGGCGTCCATCTCGAGCACGCCCCCGCCGTCGAGCGTCCGAGCGGTGCCGTTGGCGACGCTCTCGGCAAGCCCGCCGGGCGGGCTCGTGGACGGCTCGGTGAGCAGCACGTAGTGGCCTCTCCAGCCGCCGTACACACCCCAGAGCCACACCATCGAGAACACCTCGGGGTCGAACTCGTACACCAGCCCGGCTCCATGAGCGTGCGATACCGCACACCACCCCGCGTCCAGATCGCGCGTGTACAGCCACTCGGTCAGGCCGCTCTCGGCGGTCTCGACCACGCTCATGTCGACACCGTCGCTCTCCGGCCAGGTCAGCCCATCCGGCGCGTCGCCAAAGCGGCCGGCCTGCTCGGGCACCGCGGTCATCGTCTTGGCGGGCAGGTGAATGCGTGAGCCGGGTGCGATGGCGTGGGCGATGTGGATGCTCCAGGTGTAGGGGAGCGGCTGGGTGCCCAGATTCGTCAGCCGGTGGCGAAAGTCGATCCGCGGCGAGTCGCGCCGAAACGTCACCCATTTCTCCATCAAGCACGGCAGCGCAACGGTGTATCGGCTCAGGTGAAGCTCCACCTCATCGCCGTCATCTCGCACCACTTCCCACTCCCACGGGCCAAACCAGAGATCGCCGTGATCGTGAAACGAGGTGTCGCCGACCGTGCAGGCCGGGTCGGTGGGGAACAGCTCATCCCAGCCGCCGCACCAGACGTCGTCGAAGTTGGGGCCGGGGTAGGTGCGCTGCAGCGGCACGCGCGGGTTCTTCCACAGCAGATCAGCTCCGGTGGGCTTGTGGACGAGGTCGAGGATCTTTGCGCCGACATCGGGAAAGAGCGTCATCCGAACCAGATCGCCGTCCAGCTCGAGCCCCTGGACTCCGGCGACCTCGATCCTGGTGAGCAGACCCGCCACGGAGCCGTCAGCCGCCCTTGATCGCGCCGGCCACCAAGCCCTTGCTGAAGAACCGCTGGCCGAAGACGTACAGCAGGAAGATCGGCAGGGTGGCAAGCGACAGCCCGGCCATCACCACCGGGATGTTGAGGTTGTAGCGATTCTGGAACCCTGTCAACCCGGCCATCAAGGTCAGCGAGTTCTGGCTCTGGAGAAACACCAGGGCGATCAGAAGCTCGTTCCAGACCCACAGCACGTTCACGACTCCCAGCGTGATCAGCGGAGCCCCCGACAGCGGGATCACCACTCGCCGGAACACCTGGAACGAGTTGGCCCCATCGATCTCGGCGGCCTCGATCAGGGATCGTGGGATGGTGCGGAAGTACGCGGCCAGCATGTAGACCGAGAACGGCATCATCAGGCCGACGTAGATTGCGATCACGATCCGGCGGGTGTCGATCAGGTTGAGCTCGGCGCCCAGCAGAAACAGCGGCACCACCAGCACGATCGGCGGGATCACCATCAGCGAGATGATCAGCGCCAGCAGCAGATCGCGGCCGACGAACCGCCAGCGCGAAAGCCCCCAGGCCGCCATCGCCGAGAACACCAGCGTGATCCCCACCGATACCGTCGTCAGCAGCAGACTGTTGAAGAGCCACCGAGGGATGTGGTTGTTGAGCGCCACCCGGTAGGCGGCCAGGCTGGGATGGGTCGGGAACCACAGCGGATGGTTGAGAAAGTCGTTCTGCGAGCGCAGCGAACTGGAGATCATCACGTACACCGGCAGCAGCGCCATCAGGGTGAACAGGATCAGAATTGCGTGCCTGGTGATTCGTCCCGCGCGATCCATCAGACAGCCCTCCAGCGGTTGTAGCCGTATCGAACGAGCAGCAGCGCGCCGGCAATCGCGGTGATCCCGATCAGCAGGATCGTCGCCGCCGACGCGGCCAGCCAGGGAAGGTCGGAGGCGAACCCCTCCTGGTAGATGTAGGTCTCGGTGACCTGGGTCGACTGTCCTGGGCCGCCGCCGGTCATCACAAACACATAGCTGAACACCCACGACATCAGGGTGATGGCTTCGATCACGAAGTAGAAGCCGATGATCGAACTCATCATCGGCACGGTCACGCTGCGGTGCATCCGAAACCAGCCGGCACCGTCCACCCGGGCGGCGTCGAACACGTTTTGGGGAAGCGACAGCAGCCGGGCCAGAAAGAGGATCACGCCGAAGCCCAGCTCGCGCCAGATGATCACGCCCGCCAGCGACCGCAGTGCCCAGTCAGGGCTGCCGATCCAATCCTGCGCGAGCCGGCCCAAACCCACCGCCTGCAGCGACGAGTTGAGAGCCCCGTGCAAGGTCAGAAGCTGCCCGAACAGCACCCCGACCACGGCCACCGGGAGCATGTAGGGGATGAAGATCGCGACCCGATGAAAGCGCCAGCCGCGCATGCCTTCATACAGCAGAATCGCGATCAGAAGCGCGATCCCGATGATGATCGGAAGCGTCAGCAGTAACCGCAGATTGTTGCCGACCGCGATCCGGAAAAACGGGTCGTTCAGTGCGATCTTGAGGTTGTCGAGGCCGACCGATGCGCCGTCGCGATGGGTCGCCTCCTCCAGCACCCGGTAGATGCTGTAGCCGTACACGAACAGCATCGCGGCGGCAGCCGGGGCTGCCCACAAAAGCGGCTGGAGATTGACCCGCCGGCGGGAACGTCGCTTGCCCGTTCCCGCCGGCGTGCCCGGATGTTGCGCTACTGCTGGTTGGCCCAAATCTTGAAGTTGTTGATGAGGTCAGGATCGATCGTGCGGATCCGCGCCATGTCATCTTCAGTCGTCTGGGCCGCCTTCTGCGGCGTCGTCTTGCCTGCAAACATCAGCTGCACTCCGCCGAAGTTGGCCTTGGCGTCGAGATCGGTCGGGATGAAGTTCTCCAGGTAGGGAGCGCCGTCCAGCATGTACTGGTACAGCTGCTTGACCTGAGGAACGGTGATCTCGTTGGCGTTGAAGCGGTCATCGGCCGGCAGCGCGCCGGTGTCCTTGTAGAACAGCGACAGCTCCGGCGCGGTGTGCATGTACTGGATGAAGTCCGCGGCCTGCTGCTTGTACGGCGACCACGACGTGATCCCGATCGTCTGCGAGGTTGCGCCGAGCTTGCCCGCGCCGACCCCGTCACCGTACTTGGGCATCGTCATCACACCGACGTTGTCCTCGCCGACCTGCTTCACGAACTTGCGAACGTCGGTGCCGGCTGTGACCGTCATCGCGCTCTTGCCGTCAACCCAGGTCTGCTGTGCCTGGTACAGCTCGAGCGAGCCGATGTCGTCGTTCCAGCACTTGTTGGTGATCATCTGCTGAAGCGCCGTCCACCATGCAGCCTGGTTGGGGTCGGTGAACTTCTGGGTGCCGACAACCGCGTCCTTGAGATCGTTGATCGAAGCCAGCGACTGCGACTCGAGGATCGAGAACAGCCATCCGCCGAACCATCCGTCCTTCACACCGCCCGCAATCGGGGTGATGTTGTGCGAGCGAAGCGTGGTGCAGGCGTTCATGAACTGTGCCCACGTGGTCGGAGGAGCGATGTTGTACTTGGCCAGGATGTCCTTGCGGTAGAGCACCGGGAAGGATGGCTGCACATACCACGGGGCCGTCCACAGCTTGTTCTGATAGGTGTCCTCAGAAGCGTTCAGGTAATGCGACCATTCGCTCTTGGGGATGTAGTCCGACACCGGCGCGAGGTTTCCGTCCCACGCGTCCTGCAGTGCCCAGATCCCACCCCAGCGGTACTCGATGTCCGGCCCCTTCTTGGCCTTGGCGGCCGCGGCGAAGTTGGGCATCAGGTTGTCAGTCGACTGCAGCACGGGCTTGATCGTGACGTTGGGGTTCGCAGCCTCGTAGCTTGCGATTGACTGATTCAGAAACTTTGTGAGTCCCGAGGCCTCCTGCTCACCCCAGTACCACATGGTGAGGGTGATCGGCCCATTGCTGCTCGCAGGTGGAGCGCTGCTGTTGTCGCTCGAGCTACTCGATCCACACCCGGCGGCCATGAGCATGATCCCCACTGCCGCCGCCGCAACCCACCTCGTGCGCTTGCCAGAGATCATGAGTTGTCCTCCCGGTCGCCGTGCCAACGAAACGGCCCCTCAAATGGGACCGTTGTGTGAACAGGCTATAGCATCCGTGCGACGCAAAACGGGTGAATGGACACACGACGGACGGAATCGAACTCAGCCAGGTGACAAAGATCTACGCCAACGGCGTGCGGGCCGTGGACTCCGTCGACCTGGAAATCGGGGATGGAGAGTTCATGGTGCTGGTGGGCCCGTCCGGCTGTGGAAAATCCACCTTGCTGAGGATGATCGCGGGCTTGGAGGACGTCACCGAGGGCCAGGTCTCGATCGGCGGAAACGACGTCACCACGCTGGCCCCGCGGGCCCGCGATATCGCCATGGTGTTTCAGGACTACGCGCTCTATCCCCATATGAGCGTGCGCGACAACCTCGCCTTCGGCCTGAAGCTGCGGCGGCTGCCACGGGCGCAGATCAAGTCGCGGGTGGACGCCGTGGCCGCCACCCTGGGTCTGACCGACTACATGTCCCGCCGGCCCGGGGCACTGTCGGGCGGCCAGCGCCAGCGAGTCGCCATCGGGCGGGCGATGGTGCGCGAGCCCAAAGCGTTTCTGATGGACGAGCCGCTCTCGAACCTCGACGCCAAGCTGCGGGTGACGATGCGCGCCGAGCTGGCACGTCTGCACGAGCGGTTGGGGGTGACCACCGTGTACGTGACCCATGATCAGACCGAGGCGATGACGTTGGGCCAGCGGGTGGCGGTGCTGCGCGACGGGGTGCTGCAGCAGTGCGATACCCCCCAGGCGCTGTTCGACCGGCCGGTCAACCTGTTTGTGGCGGCGTTCATCGGGTCGCCGGCGATGAACCTGGTTCAGGCCGAGATCGCAGACGACACCGCTCGATTCGCCGGCTATTCGGTGGCGCTGCCGCCAGACTCACCCGTGGCCGGCCAGACGCGGTCGGTGATCCTGGGCGTCCGTCCCACCGATTTCGAACTGCCGACGCCCGAGAGCACGCTCCCGCGGATCGCAGTCACAACCGATCTGGTCGAGAGCCTCGGCGCCGAGAGCAACGTGATCTTCCCCGTGGACGCGCCTCGAATCGACTCCGACGCCGTCCGCTCAGCCTCCGAGGGAGACGAGGGCCAGCTCTTCGCCGACCACGATCGGGCGCTGTTCACCGCCCGGATCGCGACCCGCACACCCGTGGCTGCGTCAGAACTCCGCGAACTCGCGGTGCACAGCGAGAGCTTCCACTACTTCGATCTCGAGAGCGGGATCGCGCTCTAGACCATTCCGGCGGCGACCGCGGCGCCGATCGCCCGGTGACCGGCCGGGTCGAAATGGACGCCGTCCACAGGGCTGGACTCGACCACCCCGGCCAGGTCGACCAGCGTCAGGCCGCGTTCCGCGCACATCAGCCGAAACGCCTCGGAGAAGAGCCGCGACTGGGCCAGTGCGGTCGGACCCAACGGGTCGAACTCGATCATCGGCGCCAAGGGCGGTGGGACGACCACCAGCACCGCGGGGGCGGTATCTCCCGGGCCGGCGACGCTTGACTGAACCATGTCGGCGAGCACGCCGACTCCCGCGGCGGCGTAGTGGGCGGAGATGCCCTGCGGCAGAAACACATCGTTGGTGCCGAGCATGATCGCGACCACGTCGATCGGGGCGTGGGTGGCCAGGCACACCGGCAGGAAGGTCTTGCCGTTGAGCAGCGGATCGAGCGGGTCATCGAAGGCGGACGTGCGCCCGTTCAGGCCCTCCTCGACCACCCGCCAGTCGGATCCCAAGCGTGCGGCCAGCACCCCCGGCCAGCGCACGTCCGGGGCGAACCGCTCGCCGTCTTCCGGTGCGTACCCCCAGGTGTTCGAGTCGCCAAAACACAGCACGGTGCGAGCCATCATCAGCCCGTGATGCTCGTGCAGGCGTCGTGGCAGCGCCGGCAGCTCTCGGCACATCGCACCATCTGCTCGCCGCCGAGCTGCTCACAGGAGGTGGCGCAGCGATCGTTCACGTCGGCCGCCAGACGACACGCCTGGTGGGCAAGATCCGAGCTGCGAAGCAGCATGTCGCGAGTGAGATCGCACACCTCAGCGCAGTCCTGCAGCAATCGCAGATGCAGCAGTTTGCCGTGCCGGCCGCCCAGCTGGGCGCTGGCGGCCAGCGTCTCGACACACACCTGGTGGGTGTCGGTGCAGGCGTCAATACATAACTGGTAGCGCTCGCCGGCGCGGTGGGCGGTTGCATGCTCGGTCATGGGACCCCTCCTAGAGAGTTCTGGTCGACCACAGGATCGCCGCCAGCACGACGCTGAGGGCGGATGCCACGAGGCCGATGATCCACGCTTCCACGGTGAACGTGCCCATGATCGCAGCAATCGCGACCGACACCCCGACGATGCCGCTGGTAGCGATCAGCCGCACGAACAGCGACTCGAACCGCCGGCGGGGAGCCGACCTTCGCTCCAGGAACGGCACGGCCGGTGCGTCCAAGGGCTCCGGGTCGCTCAGCTGCTCCGGCGGTGGCGACAGGTCGACGTCAGCGCCTCCCACTGCAGGTGCGCCGTCCTCTCGTGGTGCTGGCTCCGGTGTGTCCGGTGTGTCTGACATGACTGGTTGGTTCCCCACTGGTCAGTCCACCCAAACAGCCACTGTATCAGCGTCCCCAGCCTCAGCCGAGGCGCTGATCCAGGTTCACGGCGGCTGAGATCAGCGCGAGATGGGTGAACGCCTGCGGAAAGTTCCCGAGCAGCTCACCGCTCGAGCCGATCTCCTCGGAGTAGAGGCCGAGGTGGTTGGCGTAGGTCAGCATCTTCTCGAAGGCCAGCCGGGCCTCGTCCAAACGGTCGGCGCGTGCCAGCGCCTCGACGTACCAGAAACTGCAGATCGAGAATGTGCCCTCGTCGCCGTCCAGGCCGTCGGGCGCCGCGGACACGTTGTAGCGGTACACGAGGCTGTCGGACACCAGCTCCCGGCCGATCGCGTCCAGCGTCGAGAGCCAGCGGGGGTCCTTGGGCGCGATGAACTTGACCATCGGCATCAAAAGCAGCGACGCGTCCAAGACATCCGATCCGTAGCTCTGCACGAATGCCTTGCGCTTCTCGTTCCACCCCTTGTCCAGGATCTGATGGGTGATCTGGTCGCGCACACCCATCCACCGCACCACGTCGGCAGGAAGCCCGCGCGCTCTGGCGATGCGGATGGCGCGCTCGATCGCGACCCACGACATCAGCCGCGAATAGGTGAAGTCCTGGCGGCCGCCGCGCACCTCCCACACTCCCTCGTCGGGCTGATCCCAGTTCTCGCACACCCAGTCGACGATGCTGCAGAGGTCAGCCCAGGCGGCGAAGGAGATCGGCTCGCCATACTTGTTGTAGAGGTACAGCGAGTCGACCAGCTCGCCGTAGATGTCGAGCTGCAGCTGGGTGGCCGCGCCGTTTCCGATCCTCACCGGGGACGACTGTTCGTAGCCTTCGAAGTGATCCAGCGTCGATTCGGGAAGCTCGTGGCGGCCGTCGATGCCATACATGATCTGCAGCGGCCCCGAGGCGGTCATCTCCGACTCGCGAAAGCGCGCGGTCAACCAGCCCATGAAGTCGGCCGCCTCCTCGGTGAAGCCCAGCCGCAGCAGGGCGTACACCGAGAAGGCCGCGTCTCGGATCCACGTGTACCGGTAGTCCCAGTTTCGGCCGCCGCCGATCTGCTCGGGCAGGCTGGTGGTCGGCGCGGCCACGATCGCGCCGGTCGGCCGGTAGGTCAAGAGCTTCAAGGTCAGCGCCGAGCGATTGACCATCTCCCGCCAGCGGCCGCGGTACTGCGACTTGTGCAGCCACCCCCGCCAGTAGCGCACGGTGCGCTGGAACTGCTGGGAGGAGTCGGCCTCGCGGACGCCGCGGCAGACGTGGTCGTCGTCGCTGTCGACCATCGAGAAGCTCGCGCTGCGACCGGCCTTCAGAGTGAAACTCGGTGACCACACCGTCGCCGTGCTGCTGTCAGCGGCTGGCTCGACTCGACCACCAGGGTCAGCTCGGACGATCGGAAGATCGCCCCCCGCTCACCGGCCTCGGTCACGTGTGAGCTGCGGCCGTAGTTCAGGCGCGGCTGGCACTCCATCCGAAAACTCCATCTCACCGCGCACCACCATCACTCTCCGCACCAGGTGGCGGCGGGCATCGGCGTCTCGGTGGATGGGCATGAAGTCCTGCACCTCTCCCACCCCGTCGGGGGTGAGGAAGCGCGTGATCAGGACGTTGGTGTCGGGGAAGTAGAGCTGCTTGATCGAGTGGCACTCCTGGGTCGGCTCGATCCGCCAGAACCCGCCCTTCTCGGCGTCCAGCATCGAGGCGAACACGCTCGGCGAATCGAACCGCGGCCAGCAGCACCAGCCGATCGTGCCGTCGGTGCCGACCAGCGCCACCGTGTGGAGGTTGCCGATCACGCCGTGCTCTGCGATTGGGAGGTAGCCGGCCACGCGCATCGCAGTATTCCATGTCACCGGCTGCCCGGCCAGGGAGCCGGGCTATACTCTGCCGTCGCCAGACGGGGTGGCCGTTGCCGGCCCGGGTGGCAGAACGGGGGCGTAGTTCAGCTGGTTAGAACGCCGGCCTGTCACGCCGGAGGTCGCGGGTTCGAGT
The DNA here is from genome assembly GCA_963811675.1 of uncultured Actinomycetes bacterium. GTDB lineage: Bacteria > Actinomycetota > Thermoleophilia > Gaiellales > JAICJC01 > CAVPTL01. Next base: position 61,170 of record CAWESH010000022.1, read on the forward strand.
CCCGTCGCTCCCGCTCTTTGGACGGATGCGCAGCGCGAGTCACCCAAGATCTGTATCGATAGGGCTGACGCCGTCGATCGCGTCGCCAGCGTAGGTGAGGTGCTCGAGGTTGAACGCTGGGTAGGTCAGCAGCTGGCGCAGGCTGACGCTGTCAGCGGGAACGGCGGCGATCGTGGATAACCGGTGCGGAGCGACTGGTGGCAGGCCCAGCTCACCTCGGCGCTGATTGGCTCGTGCATGCGCTTGTGGAAGGTGGGAGCGGATCCGCTCTTCAAGCTCGCCCACGTACTCGTCGATACCGGTAGCCGCGTCGTGTTGCTCATCGTAGGGGATCAGGAATCCGACTTCGACTCGGCCCTCCTCGACGCGGCTGAGCACACGCCACGACAACATCGTCCCGAGCTGGGGGCGGTTGCCCAGGCCACTTCCTAGCGTGCGGTTGATCGCCGCGCCGATCGTGTCAATCAGGTCGTCGTCGAATGCGATGCGAGCGGGGCGTCTGGCAATCCAGGCGCGGAACGCCTGTCGTTTCACGTCGGTGTCGAGCAGACTGGTGGCGGCGCGGTCGGGTAACAGCGCCTTCTCGAACACCAGCCTGCGGGTCTGGTCGCCCACGAGCCGCCGCGGGGCGTCGAGTGTGAAGTAGCGGCTGCTGTTCGGGCCGGGTAGCAAGAGGCTGTCCGGTACGACCAGCAAGGGAATCGCTTCGCACATTGGCTCGTCCCGGTCGGATGCGACCAGGTCGCAGAGTTGGCTGACGATGATCATGCCGGGACTCTGTTCAGAGTCGTAATTGACCTCGACCACAGCCCGGGGCGCCGTGCCCTGCTGCACGGCAAGCTCGGAGGAAGCGGCGGTCAGCGATGTTCGGAGGTCAGCCAGGAACAGGTCGGCGCGCCGATCGAGCAAGCAGCCCTGGTCCCATCCTTGCGCGCGAATGCGCGCAGCCACGGATGCGTCGCCGGCTCGGCTCATTCGCGGCTACCAGCTCAGCGGCTGGTCGTGAACGACGCCGGTGACGGTGCCCTGCGGCTGGCGGATGCCGGCCTCGGCGCGCCCGGTCAGGTTGAATCGATCCGGTGTCGCCGGCGGATGGCCCGCGAAGCCTGCCAGCCGGGGATCGAGCACGATCGGCCGGGCCCGGATGGTGGCGGTAAGTTCCGTGGCGACGGTGGTGGAGCGCTGGTTGGGCATGACCGTCCCTTCGTCAGCAGCAGTTGACTGAAGCGCGTCCAGGATCGGTGAGATCTCACATCGGGCGATCAGCTCGGCCGGCACCTGGTCGGCCAAGCCGGCCCAGGGTCGCGTCAGAACTGCTCTTTACCATGATCTTTTCACTGATCTTTACCATGACTTCTTTGCTCGGGCTTCGCTCGCGGCATTCTCGTGCGCAGTTAGCAGAACTTGATCGATCGGCAGGGGATGCCGTCGTGGCCGTACACGTCGGGCATCGTGCCTGTGACCGCACCGGCCACCGAGGAGGCCGCCGCTGAGGACGCGCACGGAAAGTCGGTCACAAACGCGACCGATTTCTGCTGGATCCCCGCATGCACCTTGAGCGCTGCCAGCAGCTGCCCCACCCCGCGGGCCGGCGAGTAGCCGCACGCACTGGTGCCCGGCGCCCACTGCGATGTGACACCGCCAAATCGAATCCGGCGGCCGTGCTGCTGGAGGGCGTAGGCTGAGAGATCCGACCACTCGCGGGCCATCCCCGGGTAATAGATCTCGGGCATGGCGTGGTTCACGCCGTCGCCGCCGGCAGCGATGATCCACTCCTGGTTGGGCGACCAGTACCCAGGCTCGAGCGATCCGAAGTCCCACAGCAGCGGGGGCAGCTTCCAGCCCGAGTGGCGAGCTGTGCGGTCAAACGCGGCCACAAACCTGTTGGTCGCGCGAAACGGCGGATCCCAGGCCGGCTCGGCGTCGATCGCGGCGGTGGCCCTGACCTTGAACTTCCAGCCCCTGGAGATGACCCACTTCTCGACCTGATTGGTGCGCCACGCCCACCAGTACCCCGCCTTGGTGAACGAAGGCGGTTGCAGCCCGCATTTGTTGGGGCAGCAGCGCAGATCCTCGTTGGAACAGGAGTTGTTGGTGGCGCGCGCGACCGAGAGCATGCCTTTGAGCCCCGCCGGGCGGCAGCGCATGTACCCGATCATGTACGCCTCAACAGCCTTGTTGATGGGCACGTTCCACTGGAAGTTCCCTGCAAAATCCAATGTTCCGTACGCACCTGCCTTGAACGCAGGCCGGCCGAAATCGAGCATCACAACGCCGGTCTTACGGCCCTTGCCGGCGTTGCAGCCCTGTGCGTCCAGCGTGGCCGGAGTGGTGGAGTGCTCGTACTGGCTGATCGTCACCGGCGGCAGCTTCACGGCCGCAATCGCGATCCCGTGTCCGAACCCGGCAAGCGCAGCGAGCGCGCAGGCGAGCACCACCATGACTGTTGCGCGGGGGCCCATCGGGGGCCTATATCGGCAGGGGGAAGCAGACCACGAGTGCGAAGGCTACAGTCGAACAGGTTATGGCGCGGATCAAGCTGGCATACCTCGGTGGAGGCTCGACCCGGGCGGCGGGCACGATGGCATCGCTGATCGAGAACGGCGCAGACTTCGCCGGCTCCGAGGTGGTATTGGTCGATCTCGATCCCGACCGGCTGGAATTGGTGCGGACGCTGGCCGAGCGGATGGCCCAGGTGCGGGGGCTCGATCTCACCGTGCGGGCCACCACCGATCGGCGGGCGGCGCTCCAGGATTGCGATGCGGTGCTGTCGTCGTTTCGGCCGGGTGGGTTCGCGGCCCGCGTGCACGACGAGCGGATTCCCCTCAACCACGGCGTGATCGGGCAGGAGACGCAGGGTCCCGGCGGCTTCTTCATGGCGCTGCGGGCGATCGCGGTGCTGCAGCAGGTGTGCGCCGAGATGGAAGAGGCCTGCCCCACCGCCCGGATCTACAACTACACCAACCCCGTCAACATCGTCGCTCAGGCCATCGCCGAGCATTCACCGATCGCGGTGGTGTCGCTGTGCGAAGGGCCGATCTATTTCGTGGACGACATCGCCGAGCTGGCTGAACTCGATCCCGGCCGGCTCGAAGCCACCATGGTCGGGCTCAACCACGGCTGCTGGAGCGTCGAGCACAGCTACGCCGACGGTGACCTGATCGAGCTGATCCAGCAGGCTTGGGAGCGGCGGCGGGACGACTCCAGCCTGACCTCCGAGCAGCGCCGCACCCTGCGCCTGGCGGCCACCATGGAGGCGATTCCGGCCGACTACTTTGGCTACTACTACTTCCGCGACGAGGTGCTGGCCGAGCTTCAGGCCAAGCCGACCACCCGAGCCGAAGACATCCTCTCGTGGGAGCCCGACTACTGGAGCCACTACCGCGAACAGGCACAGAGCCAGAACCCCACCCTCGACCCCAGCCTCTCCCGCGGCGGAATCCACGAGCTGGAGCTGGCAATCGACGTGATGGACGCGGTGTTCAACGACAAGCACGAGGTGCACCCGGTGAACGTGGTCAACCGAAACGGCGCTCTGGCCGGCTTTGACCGTCGGCTGGTGGTCGAGGTGCCCGCCCTCTGCAACGCTGCCGGGATCGAACCGATCGCGACGCCGCCGCTTGCCAACCCGCGTGCGAGGGCTGGTCGAGATGCTCGCCGAGTATCAGCGGCTGGCCGCAGCCGCGGCCTGGCACGGCACCCGCGCTGACGGGGTACGGGCGCTGACCGCCAACCCACTGGTCGGCCAGATCGATCTGGCCGAACGGCTGTACGACGAGATGGCCGCCGCCCATCGCGCCTACCTGCCTGAGAGGTTGCTGGCATGACTCGCGTCTGCTCACTGCTGCCCAGCGCGACCGAGATCGTGGCCGATCTGGGCATGATCGATTCATTGGTCGGCGTCTCGAACGAGTGCCGCTGGCCGCCTGAGGTGGTGGGTCTTCCGATCGTCACCAGCGCGCGACTCGACCCGGCCCGGCTGACCAGCCTCGAGATCGACCGGCGGGTGCGCGACGCGGTCAGCGACGGCCGCTCGCTGTACACCGTTGACGCAGAGCTGATCACCAAGCTCGATCCCGACATCATCGTGACCCAGGATCTGTGTGCGGTGTGCGCCGTGTCGAGCGGCGACCTGCGCTCGATCTGCCCGGTCGACGCGCGCATGGTGTCGCTCGACCCGCGCACCCTCTCCGAGGTGGCCGACACGGTCGGGGTGCTCGCAGCCGTGCTCGGAATCGCAGGCGCTGAGCGACCGCTGGTCGAGCGCATGTGGGAGACGATCGCCGAGGTGGAGCGGGCGGTGGCCGGCCGGCCCCGGCGGCGGATCTTCCTGGCCGAATGGATCGACCCGCCGTTCTGCGCCGGGCACTGGCTGCCCGAGATGATCGAGCGGGCCGGAGGGCAGGATGTGATCGGCCAGGCCGGCGCGCCGTCTCACACCACCACCTGGGACGAAGTCGCCGACCGCGACCCGGAGCTGGTCGTGATCGCGCCCTGCGGCTTCGGAGTCGAGGAGGCCGCCACCCGCAGCCGCGATCTGCGTCTCAGCTGCCCCACCTACGCGGTCGACGGCGACAGCTACTACTCGCGGCCGGCGCCCCGCCTGGCCGACGGCGTGCGCCAGCTCGGACACCTGCTGCACCCCGAGGTCGTGCCCGACCCAGGCCTACCGGTGATCGAGCTGCCGGTGGGCTCGTCCCAGCTTCGCACGTAGCCCCTCGACCACGACGTCCAGCTCGGACATCGAGTGCTCCAGCTCCCCGATGCGGTGATCGAGATCTGTCAGCGGCACCCCCGCTTCGCGGCGTCGTTCGCGCAGTCGCTCAGTCACCTTGAGCTGCATGCGTACATACGCACGCCGCTCGCGGGCCTCGTCCAGGCGGGCCTCGTCGTTCATTGCCCCGCGGCCGGCGGCCACGGCAAGCGGATCGGGTGTGGCGGCGAGGCGCTCGCGTACGCCACGGACGCGTCGGCCGTGTCCGCCGCGACCCCGGCGCCGTGGCTCTGAGCGACATCACTCGCCGGGTAGAGCATCGGCGCATCCGCCGTGCGGCCTCCCACCATCAACACCCAACACGGCCCGGTGCCGGCGCCGATGATCACGTGCGCAGTACCGGCCGGGCTGTGGACGAAGTCCCACTGACGCAGCGAACGTTCCTTGTCCTCCACGATCAAGAGGCACTCACCAGCGAGTACCAGAAACGCCTCCTGGTTCGGCTCGCGGTGGTACATCGCAGTCTTCTGACCCGGCTCGAGCATCCTGATGTTGACGCCCATGTCCGCGAACCGGTGGCCGCCCAGGAACCCGCCGTCGAAGATCGCCGCGGAGCCGAAATCCCCCGACTCGATGGCCGCTGCATCCGCGACGTTGACGATGAACCAGCCCGGGCCCGCCGGATGACGCGTACCGACAGCGGTCACGGTCATCTCGGCTTCGGGCACCGGGCTCCAGTCCATAGCCTTTGAGTCTACCCTCGGAATCCACCCAATCCGTTGGGCGTTCCGACCCCTGTCGGCAGGTCATAGCCCGGCCGAGCGGTGCATCGGGCGGGAACGCCGTCGCACCCGGTCCACGGTTGGTTCGATCCCGCCGTCACGTCTCGGAAGGCGGATGTGCCGAGGTGGGAGTACAGGAGCTGGGACGGACGCTTGACACTGCCGACGTCGCCTCCCAGCGCATACATCGCTGCGATCAACGGAGCCGACAGGCTGGTGCCACCGACACGGATCCACTCCACCCGGCTGGCATACACCGCCATGCCGGTGCTGGGGTCGGCCACGGCCGCGATGTCATTGTCGCCGCGGATGCCGGCGGGACAGCCTGCGGTCGAGAATCCCGGTGCGAGCCGCTGGTACGACAGTGCCGCGACCGTGCGAACACCCTTGAGCTTGGCGGTCGCGCAGCCCGACCCTGTCCCGGACCAGGTTCGCTCGCTCTGGTATGTCCCGTCGGACTTGAGGTGGAGAGAGGTGCCTCCCACCGAGATCACCGTGTTCAGCAGCGCGGGGTAGCTGGGCGCGTACCCGTCATCGCCGGACGAAACCACGATCGCGTGTCCCGGGTAGTTGAACGCCGAGTCGGCTGGGCTTCCCAACCCACCGTCGGCGTCCAAGCCCCAGCTGTTCGAGACGATGCCGGCGAGCTGGTTGGCGCGCCGTTCTGCGGCCACGAACGAGGCCAGCCCGAGATTCTTGGCTTCGACCAGCACGATCTTGCAGTTCTGGCACACCGCGTGGATCGACTCGAGATCGAGCGCGGTCTCGACGTCCCACTGCTGCTTCACGGCCGAATTGGCGGCCGCGCCGAGATTGACCTTCTGAAAACACGATGCCGTCACCGTCTTTGAGCACTGCGGCAGCACCGGCAGGCCAAAGGTGGTGCTGTACCGCGTCAGGTCGGAGTACGCCGACGAAGAGTCGAACGCATCAACCACCGCCACCGTCGCCGGCGACGGCGGCCTTGGTGGGAAGGTTGTAGGCCTTGTGCAGCTGCGCCGGCGTGAGACCGGAGGGAAGCGCCGCAGGCCGAACGGCGGAAAGCACCTTCCCTGACGGCGTCACCGCCACCATCGCGGTGCAGCGCACCTCGCCCGTGGTGCACACCCGCTTGGCCGTCACCGTGGCCGCGCCTGCCCCGGCCGCCGCGACGCCCGACGCGATCAGCACCGCGCCCAGGGCCAAAAGTACTCGTTTCATGTGATCCCCTTACTGTGGTACCACTGTGCAAAAAACACAGAGGAAGCGACAAAGAGGCATCAGAGTATCGTTTTCAACTCATATCGCAAGTCGAGGTATTGAACCAACACCGTCACCAAGCTTGTGACGATTGCTGGAAGACGCGCTCGAGTCTGAACGGATTCGAATCTGGTTCCCGCTCACCTGTGAGCAGCTGCGCGAGCAACTCGGAGCCACCGGGCCCGGCCATCACCCCGTGGCCGCTGTAGCCGGTGTTCACCCACAGCCCCTGCACCGCGGTCTGGCCAATCAGGGGACGCTGGTCGGGCGTGATTGTGTACTGCCCCGCCTCGACCGTCCAGGTCGCCCGCCGGCCGCGCCAGATCGCCTCCCAAAACGGCGCCACGCGGGCCAGCGAGGTGGGCCCGGAAGGATCCAGCAGCCGGGCCGCAAACGCCGGGTCGGCAGGCACATGTTCCAGCGGCGCACCGGCGGTCTCGCCGGGGTCAGGCCACAGCGCCAGAGCACCGCCCGGCGCCGGGCGCCAATGTGCGGCGGTGTCCTCGTCGATGGTCATGGGCGCGCCGGCCGGCACCTCCGGCACGTTGCGGATCGAGACCCGCTGGCGCCTCACCAACTCGATCGGCAACGTCACACCGGCGCTCGCGGCCAGCACGCCGGAGAGCGGGCCGCCGGCGATCACCGCCTGAGCACACGCGATGGTGCCCCGCGACGTCTCGACCGACCGCAGCCGGCCTGCGCGCACCTCAAAGCCGGTGGCACGGCAGTCGGTGATCACCTCGGCGCCGGACGACTCGAGCAGGCCCCGAGAGATCGCCACCGGGTCGATCAGGCCGTCCTCGCTCGGAAGCGAGCCTGGATGACGTGCGGCGAAACCCACGGAAACCGCTCGCGGACAGCGTCGCCGGAGAGCAGCTCGACCCCGTCGACGCCCCACGACCGCTGGCGGTCGACCAGCCCACGCTGCCGGGCGGCGATTTCGCGATCGGTGGTCAACCACAGATACCCCCGGGGTTGCAGACCGGCCGCGTGCTCGCTCTGTCCCGTCTCTGCTTCGAACCGCCGGAACAGTTGCACCGACCGGCGCACCAGCGGGCAGCTCGTCGGCGTGCTCGAGCTGCAGCCGGTAGCCACCTGCAGCCACGGCCGTGGTGAATGACGCCGGCGCCGACCGGGCTTCGAGCACGGTGCACTGGAACCCTCGCCGGGCGGCGAAGAACGCGGTGGCCGAGCCGACGACGCCGCCACCGATGACCAGCAGTGCGGGCATGCCCGGTATGCTCGCACACCGATGACGAGACTCCTGCTGGCCGCCGCGGTGACGCCGCTGACCGATGACGGCGAGCGTCTGGACGAAGCCGCGTTCGCTCCACTCACCCGCTACCTGCGCGACGGCGGGGTCGATGGCGTGTTCTGCTGTGGAACCACCGGCGAGGGGGTGCTGCTCACGCTCGAAGAGCGCCGGCGCGCGGCCGAGCTGTTCCGGGAGGCCTGCGACGGCATCCTGATCGTCCACGCGGGGGCGCAGACCACCCGCGACACGGTGCAGCTGGCCGCCACGCCCGGGAGCTGGGGGCCGACGGGGTCGGTGTGATTCCGCCTCCGTACTTCCCCCTGGACGACGACGCCCTGGTCGAGCACCTGTGCGCGGCCGCGGCGGCGTGTGCGCCGCTCGACTTCTACGTGTACGCGTTCACCGCCCGCAGCGGGTATCCCGTGCCGATCTCGGTGATCGAGCGCGTCCGCGAGCGGGCGGACGAATCTCGCGGGGCTGAAGGTGTCGGAGCGCTCGCCGGCCGAGATCGAGGCGTTCATCGGCACCGGGTCTGCCGGTGCTGGTCGGCTCCGAGCCGCTGATCCCCGAGGCGTTCGCAGCGGGTGCGGCCGGGGCGGTGTCGGGCCTGGCGTCGGCCTATCCGGCCGAGGTGGCCGCGGTGGTGCGAGATCCGTCAGCCCAGCCGGAGCCGAGCTCTGCGGGCACGTTGCGCGCGACGCTCGAGCCGGCTTCATCCCCATGGTGAAGGCCCAGCTGGTCGGCCGCCGGCGTGCCGGTCCGGCCGGACGTTCGCCGACCGCTGCTGCCGGTCGGCTAAGGCCTACTTCGCGAGGCGCGCGAGATGTCGGCGCATCGCCTGACGGGCGCCGGCGCCGTCGCGGTCGTGGATGCGGTCAACCACTCGCGTCATGTCCTTGACCACCCGGTTGGTGATCTTGATCTCACGCGGTGACAGCTCCACCAGCATGCCCGACGGTCGCTGCCAGCACGCCGTTCCCCGAGGCGCTCGCAATCGCCAGCCGAAGCTCGTTGTACGACCCGCGCACCCCCTCGCGGAGATCCTCCAGGATCCGAGTGAATGCGGCCGCGTCGATGGCCGTGTGGTTCTTGGCCGCCTGCCTCGCGGCGTGCGGCTCCAGCCGGTCGCGCACCTCCAGAAGCTCCATCCGGTCGACGCCGGCGACGTAGGTACCCGAGCCCTGCCGCGGCTCCAGCGCGCCCAGGTCGATCAGCCGCCGCAGCCCTTCACGCAGCGCCGGACGCGACACACCCAGCGTGATCGCCAGCTCGCGTTCTGGCGGCAACCGATCGCCGACACCCATGTTGTTGTCGGCGATGAGCTCGCGAATACGCCGTGGAACGTCGGCTGCAACAGACACGGCCGCGATTGTACCTCGCCGGTCAGACCACATCGTTCTGCTATGACCCGCTGCATGAGCATCATGCGCGAGACGATGCATCGCCAGCCGGAGGATCTGCGCCGGCTGCTGGCCGACACAGCCGTCACCGAAGCCGCCGCCGAGCGGCTGCGAGGCCGCAGGATCCTGCTGATCGGCACCGGCACCAGCTGGCACGCCGCCAACATCGGGGCATGGTTTCTCCGCGCGGCCGGCGTCGAAGCCTGGGCGGTGCAAGGCGCCGACGCAGCGCTGCATGCACCCCGCCCCGGGGCCGGCGACGGCCTGATCCTGCTCAGCCACCGCGGCACCAAGCGCTACACCACCGCGGCGCTGGCCGACGCTCGCGCTGCTGGTGCCGAGGTGGTGGTGATCTCCGGCAGGGGATCGCCGGGAGCCGAGATCGAGACGGTCGAGCAGGAGCGATCGTCGGCGTATACCGCCAGCCACCTGGGCGCGCTGCTGCGGCTGGCACAGATTGCGACAGCGCTGGGCGCCGATCTGGGCCGACTGGAAGCGATTCCCGACACCGTCGAGGCGGTGATCGGCTCGGGCGAGACGGGATTGGAGCCACCGACGCCGCCTACTGGAGTTCGCGGGCGCCGGGCATCAACCAGTGGACCGCCGCCGAGGGAGCGCTGAAGGTGCGAGAGACCTGCTACGTCGCGACCGAAGGCCACTCGGCCGAGCAGCTGCTGCACGGCCCCATCGTCGCCCTGGAGCGCCGACGACACGCTCGTCTGCCTGAACGGCGGCGGCCCCGGGGAGAGCAGGCTGCTGGAGGTGGCCCGCTCGGCCGAGTCGAGCCGGGGTGACGGTGCAGACGATCACCGCCACCTACCCGTCAGAGCTGCTGTCGGTGTTTCCGCTGACCGCCGCGGTGCAGCGAATCGCGCTGGAGCTGGCCGAACGGCTGGGAACGAATCCCGACAGCTTCGGTCGCGACGTTCCCAGCCGCGCAGACGCGCTCGAGGGAATCGAACTCTAGGTGGTGAATAACGGTGCCTGGCACCGTTATTCACCGCCAGCGTCAGAGTGCGCCGCCGGCGGCGTGGGGAGCGGTCGGATCGGCGGCCTCGGGTGAGTCCTCGCGAGCCAGATACTCCTCGGCCATCAGCGGATTGGCGGACGCCCGCTCCACGACCTTCAGCAGGTCGGACATGCTGGACACCTCTTCGACCTGCTCCTTGATGAACCACTGCATGAACTGCTCGCCGGCATAGTCGCCCTCATCCCGGGCAAGCCCCGCCAGGGCGTTGATCTGCGCGGTGACATTTCGCTCCTGCTGAAGCGCCAAGCGCGACCGGCTCGACCGTGTCGCCAAAGCTCGTGCGCGGCGCCGCCACGCCCGGAATCGTCACGTCGACCCCGGCGTCGAGCAGGTACTGCACCATCATCATGGCGTGATTTCGCTCTTCCAGCGCCTGGCGATGGAAGTGCGCGGACAGCCGCGGCAGCGTCTCGGAGTCGTAGTAGACGGCGACCGCGATGTATTGCTGAGCAGCGCCGAACTCGTAGGCGATCTGCTCGTTCAGTGCTTTGGCGAAACCGGACTGTGACATCGAACCTCCAACGGATGGACACGGGGTAACCTAACCCCACCATGGCACGCGTGCAGGCGATCCATCTCTCTGCGGTCAAGTCGCTGCGACTGCAGTCTGTAACCGAAGCACGGATCGACCGCGACGGCATCGCCGGCGATCGCGAGTTCCTGCTGCTCGACGATCGCAACCGGGCCACCACCCAGCGGGAGCTGGGAGTGCTCGCCCAGGTCTCCAGCCACTACGACGGCACCGTGCTGGAGCTGCACATGCCGGGGGGTGAAGTGATCAGCGGCGAGCCTCGCCACGGCGAGCTCGCACACACCGACCTGTGGGGCCGTGCGGTCACAGGCCCGCTGGTGGAGGGCCCGTGGGCAGAGGCACTGTCGGAGCTCGCCCAAAAGCGGCTTCGGCTGATGCACCCAGACGCGGCTGAGCGCGGTCTCGATTCCCATCCCGTGTCGATGCTGTCGCAGGCCGCGGTAGACCAATTGGGCTCCCACGCCGGGCGAAACGGCGATCTGGACGCCCGCCGGTTTCGGCCCACGCTGCTGATCAATGACTGCGCAGCACACGTCGAGGACGAGTGGGTGGGACGCACCGTGCAAGTCGGCGAGGCGGTGATCACCGTGGTGCGCTTCGACCCTCGCTGCGCGCTCACGACACGGCACCCCGAGACCGGCGAGCGCGACGCAGACACGCTGCGGTGGATCGACCAGACCCGCGGGAGAGTCGAGGGAGAGGTCTGCTTCGGGGTGTACGCCGACGTCGCCGAGCCGGGTAGCGTCCGCGTCGGCGACACCGTCGAGCCTCTCCGGGAGGGCACTGGATGACCACCGCGATACCCGCATTTCGAAACCACCTGCCGGTGAAGATCCGATTTGGCGACGGCTGCTCCGCAGACCTCGCCCAGGTGCTGGCCGACGAGGGCGCCGAGCGACCGCTGATCGTGATCGACGCGGGCCTGGCCGACATGGTGCCGGGTGTCGCCGCCGCGCTTGCACCGCTGACCAACGCCGTCCACTACGAGAAGGCGCCCGGCGAACCCACCGTCGCGCTGGTCGAGACGGTCGCCGCCACGCTGCTGGAGAGCGGCTGCGACTCGGTGGCAGCGATCGGCGGCGGCTCGGCGATGGACACCGCCAAGGGCGCGCGGCTGGTGGCCGGGCAGGGCGGCCCATACATGCGCTTCGCCCGCGGAGAGGCAGCCTACGAGGCCCCCCAGCTTCCGCTGGTGTGCGTGCCCACCACCGCGGGCACCGGCAGCGAAGTGTCCGGCGGCGCGGTGATCACCGACGAAGCCACCCACACCAAGGCGGGCATCGCCAGTCCGCTGCTGCGCGCCCAGCACGCGCTGGTCGACCCCGTGCTGACCCACGGCCTGCCCCCGAAGCTGACCGCCTACACCGGCATCGACGCCCTCGCCCAGGCGATCGCGGCAATGGTGGTCACGGTACGCACGCCGATCGGTGACGGCATCGCGCTGGAGTCGATCCGGCTGGCCGGCGACGCGCTGCCCCGAGGTGGTCGCCGACGGCTCCGACACCGCGGCTCGCTCTGCGATGGCCTGCTCGAGCCTGATGGCGGGCCTGTGCATGAACATCTCCGACTGCGGCTCGGAGCACTCGCTGGGACAGGCCATCGGCGGCCTGCTCGGCCTCCCCCACGGCCTCACCATCGGCCTGGTGCTGGCCGAGACGATGGATCGCGACCGCGTGCACGTGCCCGAGCAGTTCGAACGCATCGCCGACGCTCTGGGCGAGCCCGACGACGGATCCGGTGACGGGTCGCGGGCAGTACCGGGCGGTACAGGCGATGCTGGCGCAGCTGGAGTTCGAGACGCTCGCGGCAGTGGGAGTCCAGGAGTCACAGCTGGACGAACTCGCCGACAAGGCTCTGGCCGACTACTTCATCTCGGTCGCACCGGCGCCGTGGACTGCCGAAGAGGTGCGAGCCGCATATCGAAAGGGCTTGGAGCTTGGTGACCGACGATAAGAAGCAGCCCCACGCGTGGCTTCTGAAGTGGGAGTCATTGCCCGGCCAGACTCAGATCGCGATCGCGTTTCCGGTGCTGGTGGTGGTGCTCTTCTTCGTGCATATCACCCTGCTTCGCCAGCCGGCCGTGCGCGGGGCGCTGTACGCGGTGTTCTGGGCGATCCCCGGCACCTACATGGTGGTGATCGCGACCCGCACCGAGGCGGCCAAGCGCAGGGGAGAACTCGACGGCGACGAACCCCACCACGACGGCGACCACTGAGCGCCACCCCCAACCCGGCTACTCTTTTGCGATGACCACCATCTCCGCACCAGCCTCACTCCCATGGACGGGCAACGCCGAGGCTGACCACCTGATCGCCTCCGACCCCAACGCGCTTCTGATCGGATTCGTGCTGGATCAGCAGGTCACGGTGCAGAAGGCATTCTCCGGGCCGCTCGAGCTGAAGCGACGCCTCGGGCACCTCGATCCGGCCAGGATCGCCGCCACCGACCCGGCCGAGCTGGAGCGCGTCTTTCGCGACAAGCCGGCAATCCACCGATTCCCCGGATCGATGGCCACGCGGGTGCAGACGTTGTGCGCGTACGTGACAGAGCACTACGACGGAGACGGCGCGCGAGTGTGGACAGAGGCAGCCACCGGCCGCGACCTGCAGCAGCGCCTCGGCGAGCTGCCGGGCATCGGCGACATGAAGGTGCGATCGCTGACCGCAACTCTGGTGAAGCAGTTCGGTGTGCACCCCGAGGGCTACGCCGAGGTGGTGCCCACGCACCCCACGCTGGGGGACGTCGACTCGGCCGAGGCCCTGGCCGAGTACCAGGCCGGCAAGCGCGCCGCCAAGGCTGCCAGGCGGGCGGCCAAATCTTGATCGTCGAACGCTCGATGCACCCAGGCTGGCTGTCCAATTCCTATCTGGTCGGCGACGCCGCCGGAGGCACGGGCGTGCTGATCGACTCGGGTGGGCCGACCGAGCCGCTGATCGCCGCGGCCGAAGCCCACGACCTGACGATCACACACCTTCTGATCACCCACGCCGACGCCGACCACATCGCGAACAACGACGTATACGTGCAGCGCTTCGGGATTCCGGTGGCGGCACACCAGATCGAGGCCGATCGCATGGGCGGCGCCGACATCCTGCTGGACGACGGCGACCACGTCCGCACCGGGCGATCTGGAGATCGCGGCGCTGTTCACGCCCGGGCACAGCCCCGGACACCTGTCGTTTCTGGTCAACTCGAGCGACTGCTTCACCGCCGACGTGCTGTTCAAGGGCACCGTCGGCGGGACGCTGCACGACTCGTACTCCAAGCTCCACTCGTCGGTGATGGACGTGCTGCTGGCACTCCCCGACGACACCGTCGTTCATCCGGGACACATGGACCCGACCACGATCGGCGCTGAACGGGAGTCGAATCCGTTCATCCGCATCTGGCGGGGAATCGACGCTCCCGGCGAGGGCCACTGCACCGCTCTCGACCGGCCGGCCACACTGGTGCTGTTCGGACCCGACTACGACGGCGGACATAAGGCCTGGGTCCGCTGGGACGATTCCGGGGAGGACGACCTTGTCCCCGGAAGCCGCGTTGTGATCTAAAGGAGCGTTGATGGCAATCGAGACCGCACCCCGCGCTGATGCCACACCCACACCCGAGCTTTTGACCCCTCCCAGCCGCAGCCGCAAGACCGCGATGATCGTGATCACCGTGCTGCCGTTCATCGGGTTGGTGCTCGCCGTTGCCATGCTCTGGAACCGCGCGGTCGGCTGGACCGACCTGGCGCTGTTCCTGGGGCTGTACGTGCTGTGCGGGTTTGGTATCACCATCGGCTATCACCGGATGCTGACCCATCGCGCGTTCGAAGCGGTGCCGCCGCTGAAGGCGGCGCTGCTCGTTTTCGGGTCGATTGCGATCCAGGGCTCGGCGGTGGACTGGGCGGTCGACCACCGCACCCACCACGCCTTCTCCGACAAGGAGGGCGATCCCCACAGCCCCCACCACGGCTTCGACGACTCCATCTGGGGCCAGCTGAAGGGCCTCGGTCATGCCCACGTCGGCTGGCTGTTCGAGCACAACCGCACCGACCGCCAGCGGTACGCGAAGGATCTGCTGGCCGACAAGATGGTGATGTTCGTCGACCGCAGCTTCTGGCTCTGGGTGATCGTGTCGTTCGCGCTGCCGTTCGCGCTGGGTGGGCTGATCACGCACAGCTGGGAGGGTGCCGTGACCGGGCTGATCTGGGGCGGGCTGGTGCGCCTGTTCTTCAACCACCACATCACCTGGAGCGTGAACTCGATCTGCCACTTCTTCGGCCGGCGACCGTTCACCACCTCCGATCAATCCACCAACAACTGGGTGCTGGCGGTGCCGTCGCTGGGCGAGTCGTGGCATCACAATCACCATGTGTTCCCCACCTCGGCGGTGCATGGGCTGTCGCCCTGGAAGCAGTTCGACCTGTCGGGCCTCTTGATCGGGCTGTGGGAGAAGATGGGGTTGGTGCGCAACGTGCGCCGGCCGACGGCCGAGCAGATCGGCCGCAAGCTCGCGCCTCCGCCGCCCCCCGCAACCAACAGCTGACGCGCGCGGCGTGAGCGGCCGCATCCTGCTGGGGGACAACCTCGAACTGTTGCCGCAGTTCGCGGACGAGAGCTTCCAGATGATCTACATCGACCCGCCGTTCAACACCGGGCGGCGCCAGCGGCGGGTGACGCTGGAGACGACCGCCGACAGCGAGGGCGACCGCAAAGGCTTCGGCGGGCGCCGCTACCGCAGCCGGGTGGTGGGCGCCTCGGCGTACGACGACACCTACGACGACTTCCCGGTGTTCCTGGAACCGCGCCTGCGCGAGGCCCGCAGGCTGCTGCATCCGACCGGCACGGTGTACGTGCACCTGGACTACCGCGAGGCTCACTACATCAAGATCCTGATGGACGAGATCTTCGGCCGCGGGGCATTCCTGAACGAGTTGATCTGGGCGTACGACTACGGAGCGAAGCCCCGCCGGCGATGGCCGGCCAAGCACGACACGATCCTGGTGTATGTACGGGAACCGGGCAAGCACGCGTTCTACGCCGATGCCGTGGATCGCGAGCCGTACATGGCCCCCGGACTGGTGACAGCCGAGAAAGTGGCCCGCGGAAAGCGCCCCACAGACGTGATCTGGCACACGATTGTGTCGCCCACAGGCCGCGAGAAGACTGGATACCCCACACAAAAGCCCGAAGGATTGGTCAGACGACTTGTCCAGGCCTCCAGCGCACCCGGCGACACGATTCTGGACTTCTTTGCGGGGTCGGGGACGCTCGGAGTGGTGGCCGAAAAGCTCGACCGAAACTACGTCCTGATCGACTCCAACCCCGAAGCGGTCGAGATCATGCGCCGCCGCCTCCCCACCGCTGAATAATTGGTGAATAACGGTGCCTGGCACCGTTATTCACCCAGAGCCGTCGCATCTGGTGATGGGGGCTTGGCAGGCGAAGCGCTCGCAGATGTAGACGGCGGGGTGGCCGTTGACCAGCGTCTTGCCGGCCAGCAGCGGCTCGTCGTTGTCCTCGCCCGAACCGAAGCCGTACACCGTCGTCGGATGAAAGCCGGCCCGAGCCGCAGCGATCAGCTCGCTGCGTCGCCGGGTCGGCGGGATCGCCGATCACGGCGATCTCCCTGGGCGGGGCCAGATGCATGTCGATCACCTGGAGCAGCTGCCCGAAACCGTGCGGTGCACGCTGCACGTACTCCAGCGCCTGCCCCACAGCACCGAGCGCCAGCCGCTCACGCTCGCTGTCGCCGTCGATCCGCGACAGCCGCAGCAGCACGTGCGCCATCAGCGAGCTGCCCGGACGGCACCGGGTTATCGTCGAGCTCCTTGCGCCGGGCCACCAGCTGCTCACCGTCGCCCGCCGTGGAGAAGAATCCGCCGTTATCCGGATCGCCGAACAGCTCGACGGCACGTTCGGCCAGCTCGGCGGCCCTGCGCCGATAGCGGTCGTCGGCGGTCGCCACCGCCAGCTCCAACAGCCCGAACGCCACCGCGGCGTAGTCCTCAAGCTGGGCTGGGATCTTGGCGACGCCATGCCGCCAGGTGCGCAGCGGATTGCCGTCGGCATCGATCATGGCGGTGGCGAGGAACTCCGCCAAACGCTCCCCGGCGGCGATCAGATCCGGCCGCGCCAATCGCCATCCGCCCTGCGCGAGCGCCGCCAGCGCCAGCCCGTTCCAGCTCGCGATCACCTTGTCGTCCAGACCAGGCTGGGGTCGCAACGCTCGGGCAGCCAGCAGGCCGGCGTCGATCCGAGCCCGATCCGGCGGCGCTTCCCCCGATGGGCGCAGGATCGTCGCACCCTCGAAGTTCCCGGCCTCGGTAACCCCGTAGAACTCGATCGCGGCCTCCGCATCAGCCGGATCCAGCGCGGCCCGGATCTGCTCGGGCGTCCACACGAAGGTGGCGCCCTCGACCCCGTCAGTGTCGGCATCCTGAGCAGAGGCCAGACCACCGTCGCTCAAGAGCAGCTCGCGCACCATGTAGTCGAGCGTGGACTCCGCCACCCGGCGATAGCGATCCTCGCCGGTGACCGCCCAGGCGTCCAGATAGGCGGGCGCGAGCAGTGCGTTGTCGTACAGCATCTTCTCGAAGTGCGGCACCAGCCACACGCCGTCGACGGAGTAGCGGTGAAACCCGCCGCCGATCACGTCATACATTCCCCCCAGGGCCATCCCGTCGAGCGCTGCGGTGGCGATCTGAAGCGCCTCGGGGTCTCCGGTGCGAGCGTGGGTGCGCAGCAAGAACCCGATCACAGGCGCCTGGGGAAACTTGGGCGCCGGCCCGAATCCGCCCCAGGTGGGATCGTGAATCTGAGCCAGATGCTCGACCGCGCGGGCCGGAATCGCATCGCTGACCACGTCCTGCGAGGGCGCTCTGCCGAGCCGACTCGCGCAACGCGTCGGTGAGCCGACCCGCCATCTGGGTGACCTCGCCGCGGCGTTCGTGCCAGGCCGCCGAGACCGCCTCGAGCACCTGCCGGAACGAGGCCATACCGGGTCGCGGCAGCGGTGGATAGTAGGTGCCGCCGTAGAACGGCTCGCCGTCGTGAGTGAGGAACACGGTCATCGGCCAGCCGCCGGCGCCGGTCAGGCTGACGACCGCGTCCATGTACAGCGCGTCCACGTCGGGCCGCTCCTCACGGTCGACCTTGATGCTGACGAACAGCTCGTTCATGAGCGCAGCCGTATCGGGATCCTCGAACGACTCGTGCGCCATCACGTGGCACCAGTGGCAGGCCGAGTAGCCGATCGAGAGCAGCACCGGCACGTCTCGCTCCCGTGCAGCCGCAAACGCCTCGGGGCCCCACGGCTGCCAATGCACCGGGTTGTCCTTGTGCTGGAGCAGGTAGGGGCTGGTCTCAGCTGCCAGCGAGTTCATCGTCCCACTCAACCGGAAGCGCCTCCGCGTCGCCGCTGCCCGACGGCCCAACGGCGAGCAGCTCCATTCCCTGGGGCCCCGCGGCAAACGACCGCACGGTCGCGGGCGCCACCCGCAGCGCATCCAGCGGCAGTAGCGCCACCGCTTCGCCTTCCAGCTGCACCCACCCGGTTCCAGACAGCACGATGTACAGCTCCTCGTCATGGCCGTGCCGGTGGGAGAACGGCTGCCGGGCACCCGGGGCAAGCCGCTGGTAGCTCAGCCCCAGCTGCTCGGACTCGAGATCATCGCGGGCAAATCGCGTCTCCATCGCCGGCGAAAGCCCAAACGGCACGGCCGAATCGTCCACCTCCTTCAGATTCTTGAGCGTGTAGCCGCTCACGAGACGACCTGCCGGATCTGATGCACCATCACCATCACCAGCGATCCATCGTCGCCGGTGCCCGGCCCCACCGAGTCGATCAGCGCGGTCAGGCGCTCGTACGACTCCGCCCGCACCTCGAGGTAGCGGTCGAAGGCGGCGTCGATATCGAGCCCGACGCCCTCTGCCAGCATGGTGGCGACGATGTGGCGGCGCAGTAACCGCAGATCGTCGATCAGGGCCTGGTTGGCCAGTCGCTGCCACCGGGTGGCTCCCGGCAGATCGCCGGCCCGCCGCTCGGCCTGGTCCAGGAACAATCGTTCACCCGCGGTGAAGAAGGCGTAGGTGACCTCGGGAAGGGAACGTCCGGAACTGCGGGCGACGACGAGAATATCGAGCGCGAACACCAGCGCCGGAGCACCTGCGCCGAAGCGGGCCGCCCGCTCGGGAACGCGTGCCTCCTCCAGCTCGGACAGACGCTCGTCGTGCAACCCCCGCCAGCCCTCGGGGCCGGAAGTGCGCAAGCCCTCCACGACCTGGGCAAAGCCGGCCCGGTCACGCTCGATCTCCGACGCCATATCGAGCCCCGACGGATTTCGCAGATACCAGCGGGTGAGCTGCTCGACCATGCTGTCGACGCCGTCCATCAGAGCGGTCTGGACACCGCCGTCGATGACGCCGTCGAGCGTCTCGATGTCATCCCAGTGGAAGCGCGCGTCGCTGACGTCGCGGGCCACCAGGAAGGCCCGGGCGGCGTCGGGTGCGGTGGCGCCGGTCTCGGCCACCATGCGCTGCACGAAGGTCATACCCATCGAGTTGACGACGTCGTTGGTGATCATGGTGACCAACAGCTCGCGGCGCAGCGGGTGGCGCTGAACGTACTCCCCGAACCGTTCGACGATCGTGCGCGGGAAGTACTCCGCCAGGGTGGCCTGGAGGTAGGGGTCATCGGGCAGTTCCGACGCCAGGATCTGATCGCGCAGCAACCGCTTGGCATAGGCCAGCAGCACGCACAGCTCGGGGCGGGCCATCCCCTGGCCGGAGGCAGCCCGATCCAGCATGCGATCGCTGGACGGCAGAAACTCGAGCCGGCGGTCGAGCAGATGGTTGCGCTCCAACTCCAGCATCAGATCCTCGTACGCTTCCATCCGCCGCAGCGACACCATCGTCTCCTGCGACAGGATCTGCACCTGCAGGTAGTTGTCGTACAGCACGTGGTGCACAACGTCGTCGGCGAGCTGCTGCAGCAGCTGGTCGCGCTCGGCCACGGTCAGCTCGTCGGCGTCGACGGCCAGCGCCAGCAGGATCTTGAGGTTGACCTCGTGGTCGGAGCAGTCGACGCCGCCCGAGTTGTCGATCGCATCGGTGTTGATGTGACCACCCGCCAGCGCGTACTCGATCCGCCCGAGCTGGGTGAATCCGAGATTTCCGCCCTCGCCGACCACCGCTGAGCGGAGGTCGGCGCCGTCCACCCGAACAGCGTCGTTGGCCCGATCGCCGACGTCGGCGTGACTCTCGGTGGAGGCCTTCACGTAGGTTCCGATGCCACCGTTCCAGAGCAGATCCACCGGGGCCTTCAGGATCGCCTGGATCAGGTCGGTGGGTGCCAGCGTCTCGGCCTCAACGCCGAGCGCCTCACGCGCTTGCGGACTCAGCGGGATCGACTTGGCCGACCGCGGCCACACGCCACCGCCCTCCGAGATCAGCGAACGGTCGTAGTCGTCCCACGAGCTGGACGCCAGCGCGAACAGCCGGCGCCGCTCCGTCAGTGCCGGTTCCGGGTCGGGGTCGGGATCGATGAAGACGTGCCGATGGTCGAACGCCGCCACCAGGCGGATCACCGGCGACAGCTGCATCCCGTTTCCGAACACGTCACCGGACATGTCTCCGACGCCGGCCACCGTGAAGGGCTGGGTCATGACGTCGCGGCCCAGCTCGCGGAAGTGGCGCTTGACGCTCTCCCATGCGCCCTTGGCGGTGATGCCGAGCGCCTTGTGGTCGTATCCGGCCGATCCGCCCGAGGCGAACGCGTCGCCGAGCCAGAACCCGTACTCCGCGCTGATCTCGTTGGCGGTGTCGGACAGGTGCGCGGTGCCCTTGTCGGCGGCAACCACCAGGTAGGCGTCGTCGCGGTCGTCCAGCACCCGCACGTCGGCCGGATGCACCACCTCACCGGCGACCATGTTGTCGGTCACGTCGAGCAGGCCGCGCATCAGCGTGATGTACTGGCGCCGCTCCTCTTCCATCAGCTCGGCGCGCTCGGTCGGTGGACGTTTGAGGATGAAGCCGCCCTTGGCGCCGACCGGCACGATCACCGCGTTTTTGACCATCTGAGCCTTCATCAGCCCCAGGATCTCGGTGCGGTAGTCCTCCAATCGGTCTGACCACCTGATGCCACCGCGGGCCACGTACCCACCGCGCAGGTGCACTCCCGCCATCGCCGGCGAGAACACGAAGATCTCCCACAGCGGCACCGGCTTGGGAATCCCGGGCACATCGGCGCAGCGCAGCTTGAACGAGATGTGCTCGGACTCGCCCTCGCGGACGTAGGCGTTGGTGCGAACGGTGGCGTCGACCAGACCCAGGTAGCCGCGCAGGATGCGGTCGTCGTCAAGGCTGGCGACATCCTCGAGGGCGGCCAGGATGCCCTCGCGGATCGCGTCGATCGCGTTGACGTCGAGCTCGCGGCGGGGATCGAACAGCGTCTCGAACAGCGCCACCAGCTGCCCGGCGATGTCCGAGTTTCGCACCAGGCAGTCGTTCTGATAGCGGCTGGTGAACTGCGCGCCCAGCAGCTGGCGATACTCCCGGTAGGCACGCAGGATCGTGACCTGACGCCACGAGAGGCTCGCCGGCCACCACCAGCCGGTTGAGCCAGTCCGACCCGGCGCGGCCGTCCCACACCGCGCCGAACGTCTCGGCCACCAGCTCGCCCAGCTGGTCGAGGTCGAGCGGCTGGCCGTCGGGGCCGAGCACACCGAAATCGTGGAGGTAGCGCGTCTCGCCGACGTCGCCTTGGAGCCGCGTCGGCACCTCCTCGACCACCGTCAGGCCGAGCTGCTCGAGCAGCGGCAGAAGGTCGGTCAGCGGCGCCTTGCCGCCGGTCTTGTACAGCTTCAGCCGCGTCAGCGGGCTCGGCCATGTGCCGCTCGTTCTGGAGCGCCACGATGTACGGCCGATCGTCTCCCAACAGCTCGAACTGGGTGACGTCGAACACCGCCTGATAGATCTTGGACGCGCTCTTGTAGTACTCGGGGAAGAGCGCCGAGTAGCGGGCCGCCAGCTGATGCCCGGCCGGCGAACCGTGGATGCCCACCAGCGCGTCGGACAGGCGATCGTCCCAGCTGCGCGAGGCCTCGGCCACCTCCTGCTCCACCGCGGCCAGATCGACGTCGGGAAGCTCGCCCTCGGGCACGTGGATGGTGAAGTGGAATCGGGCCGGGTCGAACTCGGTCTCGATGTGGTGTCCGACCGAGGTGCCGCCGAACCGCACCTCGAAGAGATGTTCGAGGCGAGCGCGCAGGCCCGCCGAGACGTGATCGGGCGGCAGCGCGACGATCGCAAACACGCTGCGACGGGCCTCGTCGTGCAGCACGAACAGCCGCACCTCACGGCCGTCGGCCATCGCCCAGCAGTGTCATGATCACGTGCCGCAGCTCCTGCGGCGGGGCGGTGAACAGCTCGTCCTTGGGGAAGCTGTCGAACAGCGCCACCACCGCCTTGTGATCGTGCGAGCCGGCGAACAGATCCTCCCAGCGCGTGATCGCGTCGAGCTTGCGGCGAACGATCGGGATCAGACGGGCCGACTCGCTCGCGATCTTGGACGTGAACAGTCCGATCATCCGCAGCTCGCCGATCATCTTGCCCTCCGGCGACACTCGGCGCACGCCGATGTAGTCCATCCGCGCGGCGCGATGGATGGTGGTCTCACGGTTGGTCTTGGAGATCACCACCAGCGGGCCGCCGAGCATCCGCCCCCGCAGCGCCTCGGTCATCTCGGACAGGTGGACGCCGGTCGGAGTAGCTGGAGCGACCGGGCTCGGACATGATTCCCAGCCCCGAGTCGGGCACCACCCTGAGCACCGCGTCGTCGCCTTCACCGACGATCTCGTACTCGCGGTAGCCCGAGATAGATGAAGTTGTCGTCGGTCAGCCACTGCAGAAACTCCACCGACTCGTGGATCTCCTTGTCGGGGAACCGGGCGCCGGACTGTCCGGCGACCTCGATCATGCGCTCGACCCGGTCGACCATCGGCAGGAAGTCGCGCACCGCCAGCCGCAGATCGCGCAGCACCCGCTCGATGTGGGCCACCAGATCCTCGGCGGCCTCCTCGTTCAGCGAGCGATCGACCTCGAAGTGCATCACCGACTCGCGGCGATCCGCGCCCCGGGCCGGCGTCACGCCCGCCACCCGGCCGTCCTCGTCACGCTCGATCCCGATCACGGGGTGCACGACCACCCGCACCTGGAGGCCGTGGGTGTGGAGCTCGGCGGTGACGGTATCCACCAGGAAGGGCGCGTCCTCGACGTTCACGTCGACCACCGATCCCGGCGTCTCGTACCCGTCGGTCGCCATCCGCGGCCGGTAGCAGCGAACCGCCAGCTCGCCGGGGGCGCGGGCGTTGACGAACTCGAACAGCCCTCGCACCTGGGCTGCCAGCTCGGCCGGAGCGAGACTCTCGGTCAGCACCGCCGGGGGGCGCCGCACGTACATGCGCACGAACTCGGCCAGCGGGCCCGTGCGAGGCGTGTCGAGCTCGTCCAGCAGGCGGTCGGCAAGCAGCGAGCCGTTGCTGTCGGGCTCGGTGATCGCGCTGGCCTGGGAAGGGCCGCTCACAAGCGGTGATGCTACCAGCGTGGGGGTGTCAACTGTGCTCGTGCCCGGTCGATCACGTGCGTATTCCGAACGGTTATCCCTACGTGAAATCTCGGATAACCACGGCGCGCCCGGGCGATCGGGCATAAAGTGAGGCCATGCCGTTGACGCGCGAGGCGTTTCACCAAGAGCTCGAGGCCCTCACCGGCCTGGTCCAGCGCGAGGCTGACGAGGTCACCGGCCTGCTGCAAGACGGTGCTGGCGGCGATCAACCGACGCGACGCCGCCAGGGCGGACGAGACGATCGCCGGCGACGACCGCGTCGACCAGCTGCACATCCAGATCGAGCAGGCGGTCGAGACGCTGCTCGCCCGCGAGGCGCCGGTGGCATCCGACCTGCGGCTGATCTTGGCGGTGCTGCACATCAACCTCCACCTGGAGCGGATGGGTGACCAGTGCGTCAACATCGCAAAGCTCGCCAAGCTGACGTTTGAGGACGCCCCCCTGCCGGTCGATCTGATGGTCACCTTCAGCGACATGGGCGCGCAGGCCGAGCGCATGATCGCAGCCGCGATGGGCTCGTTCGCGACCCGCGATCTCGCCCAGGCCGAGGCGCTGGTCGAGATGGATCAGGTGATCAACCGCGCCAACCGCGACCTGGTGGGGCGAATTATGAGTCTCAACGGCGAGGCCTCCCAGGAGGCTGGGCTGCGGGCGATTTTGATCTCACGCTGTCTGGAGCGGATCGGCGACAACGCCGTCGACATCGGCGAGCGCACCGCATATCTGGTGACCACGGAGTTCCGCGAGTTCACCGACGCCTCACATCCCATCTAGACGTTTTGCAAATTGTCTGATACGTTCGCCCTGACCAATCAGGGGGGTAACCATGAAGGGCAAGATGCTCTGGACCGCGCTGGTCGCGGCCGCGGCAACGCTGGCGATCGCGGGCTTGGCATATGCCTCGTCGTCGCATCCGGCGCTGTCTCACCCAACCACCGTGCACGTGATCGAGCACGCTGTCACCGACACGGTGGTCGACACCGGAGCGCCGGGGGACACCACCGGCGATCTGCTCACGTTCCACAACAAGCTGTACAACCGCCACGATTCGCACGTGGTGGGGCGTGACCAGGGCGTGTGCACGCGCATCGATCCGTCCGCCGGCACGTGGGAATGCAACTGGACCGCATTCCTTAAGGGTGGCCAGATCAACGTGGACGGTCCGTTCTCCGACTTCCACAACACGGTGCTGGCAGTCACCGGAGGCACCGGCAAGTACCGCAATGCCCGCGGTCAGATGCTGTTGAAGTCGCGCGATAACGGCGCCAAGTACGACTTCATCTACCAGCTGCTGCCGTAGCACTCGTTTCGCCATGGTGAATAACGGTGCCTGGCACCGTTATTCACCAGAGGCGGCGAGGGCTTGTTCGAAGATCCGGTCGGAGCCGAGCCGGTCGAGCTGAGCGCCGAGCAGCGCCGCCCAGTCGTGCCGGGGCAGCATCACGGCGTGCTCGGAGTCGCCGGAGACGGCCCGGCCGAGGTCGCCGTGGCCGGTGCGCTGCACCAACAGGTCGTGCTTGCCGCAGTCCAGCCGAACGGATTCCAGCTCGCGCCGCTGCTTGTCGTGCTGCAGCCCCAGCTGTCGCCCGATCCGCGACCTCAGCCAGCCGGCCACCAGCGCCGCCTCGTTGCCGGGGCCGCGCACCTCCACTCCCAGCGCTCGGTTGAGCAGCCGCAACCCCTCGCGGTTGTCGGCGAGCGTCGCCAGCGCCTCCCGCCACGGCGTCAGCCGGGCCCATGCCAGATCGGTGACCGCCGGCCCCAGAGCGGTGGCCTCTTTGACCACGTCGAGCCCGCACTCGTCCGAGTCGAGAATCAGCCGGGTGACCTCGCCGGACAAGCCCGCCAGCAGATCCCGGCTCTCGCCCAGCTCGCCGTTCCACAGCAGGAACGACGGCAGGTCGGGAATCAGGAGCGACACCACCGCGCTGGGCAGCGCCACCGGGCGGGCGGTGATCACCACCTGCTCGGAGCGCACCTCCTGACCGGCGGGATTGCGCCAGCAGGTGCTGGACACCTCGGCCTCGGTGGGAACGTCGTCCGGCACCGTCACGATCGCCCGCAGCGGCCGGCTGCCGCCGATCAGCTGGAGCGCGTCGAGCGTGCGGTTGAGATGCTCGCGGGAGCCGGCGAAGACCACCAGGTTGAGGGTGGTGGCGCGCACCGTGGATCCGCCCTCGTGCACGCGCATGCGCAGCAGTTCCCGCTCAACATGCGTGAGGTCGTCGACCCGCACGCCCTGGGCGGTGCTCATGGGCGGCGCCAGCGGCGACCGTCTCGGGCGAGCAGGTCGTCCGCACCCGGCGGGCCCCAGGAGCCGGCCGGATACAGCTGCGGCTGACCGGCCTGCCACTGCTCCAGCAGTGGGTCGCAGATCTCCCACGAGCGCTCCACCCCGTCCTGGCGGGTGAACAGCGTGCCGTCGCCGCGGACGGCGTCGAGAATCAGCGTCTCGTAGGCCTCCGGGACCTCCGACATGAACGCCGAGCCGTACAGGAAGTCCATGTTCACGGTGCGGATCGAGAGGGTCGAGGCGGGGGCTTTGGCGCCGAATCTCAGCGAGATGCCCTCGTCGGGCTGGATCCGCAGCACCAGCGAGTTGGCCTCCAGATGCTCCACCGCGTACGGCGTGAACGGCAGGTGCGGCGGGCGCCGGAACTGGACGGCGATCTCGGTCACGCGCTTGGCCATGCGCTTGCCCGCCCGGATGTAGAAGGGAGTGCCCGCCCACCGCCAGTTCTGGATCTGGAGCTTGGCGGCGACGTAGGTGGCGGTGGTGGAGTCGGCCGGCACGTTCGGCTCCGAGGTGTAGGCGTCGACTGCGCCGCCGGCGACGAAGCCGGCCGTGTACTGACCGCGAACCGCGTTCTCGAAGCTCATCGGCGCGACTGCCCGCAGCAGCTTGATCTTCTCGTCGCGGACCGGATCGGCCTCGAACGTCGAGGGCGGCTCCATCGCCACCAGCGCAAGCACCTGCAGCAGGTGGTTTTGGACGATGTCGCGCACGACCCCGGTGTCCTCGTAGAACGCCGCCCGGTGCTCGACGCCGATGGCCTCGGCCACCGTGATCTGAACGTGATCGACGTAGGTGTTGTTCCACACCGGCTCGAAGATCGCGTTGGCAAACCGGAACGCGAAGATGTTCTGGACGGTCTCCTTGCCCAGGTAGTGGTCGATCCGGTAGATCTGGTGCTCGCGGAACGGCTTGTGCACGATGTTGGCGAGCTCGCGGGCGCTGGCCACGTCGTGGCCGAACGGCTTCTCGATCACCACTCGGGCAAACCCCGGCGGGCGGTTGAGCTTGGCCGCCCCCATGCGCTGCACGATCACCGGGAAGAACTTGTCCGGGGTCGAGAGGTAGTAGACGCGGTTGCCCTCGGTGCCGTGCTCGGCGTCCACCCGCTCCAGCGTCTCGCCCAGCGCGTGGAACTCGGCGTCGTCGTCAAAGCCCCCCGTGTGGTAGCGCAACATGGCCGCGAACGCCGGCCAGTAATGCTCGTCGATGGGAGTACGCGAGTGACTCTCGATCGCGGCCCGGCAGAAGTTGCGGTACTGGTCGTCGCGTCATCTCGGTGCGGGCGTAGCCGACCAGAGCGAAACCGCGCCGGCAAGAGTCCCCGGCGGCCGAGGTTGTAGATCGCCGGCAGCAGCTTGCGCTGGGCCAGGTCGCCGGTGGCGCCGAAGATCACAAACGCGGCCGGCACCGTCGCGCCGCCGACCCGCAGGCCGGCCCGCAGCGGATTCTCGAGCGCTCGCTCGGCGAGGCTCACGCAGCCCCTCGGGAACCAATCTTGTCGAGCCGCCCTTGAATCGTTCCGAGCAGGGAGTCGAACGACGCCGAGAACGACTTCACCCCGTCCAGCTCGAGTTGCTTGGTGACCGCGTCGAGGTCGACGCCGGCCGCCGCAATCGCGGCGATCTCGGCCTTGGCGCCGTCCACGTCGGCATCCACCGTGCGGGCCACGGTGCCGTGGTCTGCGAACGCGGCGATGGTGGCCTCGGGCATGGTGTTGACGGTGTCGGGGCCGATCAGGCTGTCGACGTAGAGGACATCTGAGTAGGCCGCGTTCTTGGTGCCGGTCGATGCCCACAGCGGCCGCTGGACGCGAGCGCCCGTGGGCGGCCAGCGCCTGCCAGCGATCGCCGGCGATGGTGGCCACGAAGTGCTGGTAGGCCAGCTTGGCGTTGGCGACCGCGGCCCGGCCACGCAGCGGTGAGCCCTCGGGCAGCTGGTCATCGACGGCGGTGTCGACCCGGCTGACGAAGAAGCTCGCCACCGAGTGCACGTCATCCACCGGCAGGCCCGCCTCGACCCGCCGCTCCAGCCCGCGGATGAAGGCCTCGTGGATGGCGTCGTAGGCGGCCAGCGAGAACAGCAGCGTGACGTTGACGTTGATGCCGGCGAAGATCGACTCCTCGATGGCGGGGACGCCCTCGGCCGTGCCGGGGATCTTGATGAAGATGTTGGGGCGATCGATCCGGCCCCAGAACTCGGGCGCCGCGGCGATCGACTTGGCGGCGTCGTTGGCAAGCCCGGGCGGCAGCTCGAACGAGACGAAGCCGTCCAGGTGACCGGTGGCGTCATACACGCCGCGGATCTGGTCGGCGGCCTCGCGCACGTCCTCGATGGCGAGCTGGAAGAACACGTCGGCAGCCGACTTCCCCGACCCGTGCAGGGCGTGGATGGCCTCGTCGTAGTCGCTCGAATCGGCGATCGCCTTCTGGAAGATGGTGGGGTTGGACGTCACCCCCACGATGCCGTCGTCGACCATCTTGCGAAACTCGCCAGACTCGAGCCAGCCACGGCGAATGTTGTCCAGCCACGGGCTGGTGCCCGCCGCCGCCAGCTTCTTGAGGTTGTCACTCATCGTTCGCTCCCCCTTGGTTACACAGCCGCTTCCCGGTGATCGTCCACCAACTGTTTTGCTGCACCGGCTACGCGATCAGCCGTGAATCCAAGCTGCTCCAAGACCGTCGCGCCCGGTGCCGAAGCCCCGAACCGGTCGAGCCCGATGACCACGCCGTCGAGGCCGGCGAAGCGTCCCCACCCGACCGTGGATGCCGCCTCGACCGTCACCCGGGCGGTGATCTCGGGCGGAATCACGCTGTCGCGATACTCCTGGGTCTGCTCGTCGAAGAGTTCCCACGAGGGCAGCGACACGACTCGGCTGCGGATGCCCTGCTGCGACAGCAGCGCGCGTGCCTCCTGGATCAGATGCACCTCCGAGCCGGTGGCGATCAGGATCACCTCGGGGTCGTCGTCGCCCTCGAGCACGTAGCCGCCCTTGGCGGCGTCGGCCAGCGGCAGCGCGCCGGCGTCCAGAATCGGAAGTCCCTGCCGGGTCAACACCAAGGCGGTGGGTGTGGTGCGCTCCATTGCGATCCGCCAGCCGACCGCGGTCTCGTTGGCGTCGGCGGGGCGAAACACGGTGATGTGAGGAGTTGCGCGCAAGGTCGCCAGCTGCTCGATCGGCTGGTGGGTGGGGCCGTCCTCCCCGAGCCCGATCGAGTCGTGGGTGTACACGAATACCGACGGGATCTCCATCAGCCCGGCCAGCCGCACCGCCGGCTTGGCGTAGTCCATGAAGTTGAAGAAGGTGCCGCCGTAGGGCCGCATGTGTGACAGCGCCAGCCCGTTGAGCGCCGCGGTCATGCCGTGCTCGCGCACTCCAAACCGCAGGTACCGGCCCTCTGGCGTCGCCGGCTGAAAGTCGCTCCAGTCGGGCGGATGGGTGTTGTTCGAGGGCGTCAGGTCGGCCGACCCACCGATCAGCTGGGGCACCTGGCCGGCCAGCTGGGCCAGCACCTTGCCGGAGGCCGCGCGGGTGGCGATGGGGCCCTCGTCGGGCAGGAAGTCGGCCAGCTCCAGCGCGGGGATCTCGTCGGCGTAGATGCGGCGAAGTTCGGCCGCGTCGGGCAGCTTGTCGACGGCAGCTTCCCACTCGGTCTGTAGCCCGGCTCCCCGCGCGGCGATCTCGCCGTAACGCTCGGCGGCCGCCTCGGGGACGTAGAAGAACTTGTCGTCGGGGAATCCCAGCGTGCGCTTGGTCTCGGCCTGCTGGTCGGCGCCGCGGGCGTCGGAGTGAGCACGATGGGTGCCGGCGTCGCGCGAGCCGTAGCCGATGATCGTCTTGACGGCCACGAACGCGGGCCGGCCCTCAACCGCGATGGCGGCGGTGATGGCGGCGTCCAGCTCGTCCAGGTCGTTTCCGTCCGAGACGGTCGACGTCTCCCATCCAAACGCGTCGTAGCGCTCGACCCGATCCTCGGTGAACGCGATCTCGGTGTCGCCGTCGATCGACACATGATTGTCGTCGTAGAGGAACACCAGGTTGTCGAGGCCGAGGTGCCCGGCCAGTGACGAGGCCTCGCCCGACACGCCTTCCATCAGGTCGCCGTCGGACACGATCACGAACACTCTGAATCCGGCGGCGGCGCCGTAGCGGGCGGCCAGGTGCTGCCCGGCGATGGCCATGCCGACGCTGGTGGCGGCACCCTGCCCCAGCGGGCCGGTGGTGGTCTCGACCCCGTCGGTGTGGCGATACTCGGGGTGTCCCGGCGTACGGCTTCCCCACTGGCGAAACTGCTCCAGCTCCGAGAGCGGCAGGTCATAGCCGGTCAGGTGCAGCAGCGAGTACAGCAGCATGCAGCCGTGACCGGCCGACAGCACGAAGCGATCACGCCCTGGCCACTGCGAATCAGCGGGGTTGAAGCGAAGGTGGCGAGACCACAGAACATGCGCCAGCGGAGCGCACCCGAGTGGCAATCCGGGGTGGCCCGACTTGGCCTTTTCCACGGCATCGAGCGAGAGCGTTCGCACCGTGTTGATACACAACTGGTCGGTTTCGTCAAAGGCTCGGGGCACAGGCGCTCCTGGAGGACGGTTGGCTCAGACGGACGTTACACCTCGATGGACGATCTTACGCCCGCCCGGCTGCCAGTTCGTGTCCAGCCCGTGAAAGGTCACCCTGCTCCACGGTGCTGCAGCCGATCCTGCGCAGAGCTTCGGCGGCCGCGACGTCCACTCCGCCACCCACCGCAATGCACTCGACACCGGCCGCCCGGCAGCGCTCGGCCACCCGTGCCACCACCTTGCCGCCCAGCGTCTGCAGGTCGATCCGACCCTCCGCGGTGATGCACAGATCGGCCTGTGCGAGCGCCTGATCGAATCCGGCACGGTCCATCACCAGATCACCTCCCGACAGGGCCTCGGCACCCAGCGCCATCAGCATCGCGCCGATCCCACCGCCGGCACCGGCACCGGGTTGATCGGCGGTGGGCAGCTCGAGCGCCGCAAGCCGCCGTTCCAGCTCCAGCACCTGCTCAGGCGAGGCGCCCTTCTGCGGACCGAACACGGCAGCCGCGCCATCGGGTCCGAGCAGGGGATTGGTGACGTCAAGTGCAGCCACCAGCTTGACGTGCCCGGGCAGCTCCCCCAGGGCGGCCCGGAGACCCACGCCGCCGTCACTGGTGGCGGTACCACCCACTCCGATGGTCACCGTGGTCGCCCCGGCGGCGATCGCAGCCCGGATCAGCTCACCGGCGCCGGCGGAGGACGCGCCCAGAGGATCAGGCGGAAGATCCGACACCCGCTGCGAGCCGCAGGCCTCTGCCACGTCCATGGCGGCCGCTGCAGCACCGATCAGCGCAAACCTGGCCGAGCACGGCCTCCCTGCGGCGTCATGCACCTCGGCGGTACGCCACGTGCCGGTGGCCGCGGCACACAACGCTTCGGCGGTGCCCTCACCCCCGTCGGCAAGCGGCATCAGCACAGAGCTATCCCCGTTGCGAACGGCTCGCCAGCCGCTGTCGATGGCCTCCGCCGCCTGCGACGCTGTGTAGGTGCCGCGCAGCTTGTCCGGCGCAATCAGAAGGTGCATTCCCAAACTCTTTCATGTTGCAGGAATTCGGGTGGTCGACAGCGAATGCGGTTCTCATGGCCGCCATCATCACACCGCCGCGCAGACTGCAGGCCACCGAACGGCTGTGGATGCGCTACTTGATCGCCGACATCGAAGGCGACGTGGATCGGATGCGCCGCATCGGCCGCATCCTGGACATGCACCGATAGCAGTGGGGCGGTACCATCCGCCCGCCCTTGTCCGCCTCGAAGTTCATCTGGGAACCGACTCCCGCCGACGTTGACCACGCTCGGGTAACGGCGTTCATGCGGGAGCACGAGATCGGTGACTGGCGTGAGCTGCATCGGCGGTCGATTGAGGACATCGGCTGGTTCTGGGACGCGGTGGTCAAGCATCTGGGAATCGAGTTCTTCCAGCCCTACTCACAGGTGGTGGACGAGTCGGCCGGGCCGGAGTGGAGTACCTGGTTTGGCGGCGGCACCATCAACCTCACCCACAACTGCGTCGACCGCCACGCGGCCGGCGACCGGGCCGACACCACCGCGGTGATCTGGGAGAGCGAGGACGGAGACGTCCGCGAACTCTCCTACGCGGAGTTGAGCGCGGAGGTCAACCGGCTGGCCCACGCACTGCTCGACGCCGGCATCGGCCGCGGCGACGCCGTCGGCCTGTACCTGCCGATGTCCCCCCAGGTCGTGATCGCCTTCTACGCGGTGGCCAAGATCGGCGCCGTCGCGGTGCCGATCTTCTCCGGCTTCGCCGCCAACGCCGTGGGCGCGCGGCTGGCCGACGCCGGTGCGGTTGCGGTGATCACCGCCGACGCGGTTCCGCGCAAGGGCCGGCCGGTAGCGATGAAGTCGGTGGTCGACACCGCGTTGGAGGCCGCACCGTCAGTGCGCACGGTGGTGGTGTGGGACCGGCTGCAAACGGCTCCGGCGATGACACCCGGCCGCGACCATTGGTGGCACGACTTCGTGCATGGCCGCAGCGATCAACTGGCGGCCCCAGCGCTCGACCCGGAGACCCCGCTGATGGTGATCTACACCTCCGGCACCACCGGAAAACCGAAGGGCGCGGTGCACGTGCACGCCGGCTTCCTGGTCAAGATCGCCGAGGAATGCGCCTTCCAGACCGACGTTCACGCCGACGACCGGTTCATGTGGGTCTCCGATATGGGCTGGATCATGGGTCCCAAGGTGGTCGTCGGCACCGGCGCCGCGGGCGCCACCCTGGTGCTCAGCGAGGGGGCGCCCGACCATCCCGGCCCGGAGCGGCTGTGGCAACAGGTGGAGCGGCACCGGATCACGGTGCTGGGCGTCTCCCCCACGCTGATCCGCGCGCTCAAGACTCACGGCGACGGGCCGGTGCTGGCTCACGACCGATCGTCGCTGCGAATCCTGGCCTCCACCGGGGAGGCGTGGAATCCGGAGCCGTACCGGTGGCTGCATAACGTGGTGGGTGAAGGCCGCCGGCCGATCATCAACCTCTCCGGCGGCACCGAGGTGGGCGCGTGCTTTCTGTCACCGATGCCGGTGATGCCGCTGAAGGAGTGCACGCTGGGGGCGCCGTCCCTGGGGATGGCAATGGACGTGGTGGATGCCGACGGCAACCACCTGCCGGCGGGTGAGGTGGGTGAGCTGGTCTGCCGCCGCCCCTGGCCAAGCATGACTCGCGGGGTGTGGGGCGATCCCGAGCGCTACCTGGCGGCGTACTGGTCGCGACTGCCGGGGATCTGGGTGCACGGCGACTGGGCGTCGGTCGACGATGACGGCTACTGGTATCTGCACGGCCGCTCCGACGACACGCTCAACATCGCCGGCAAGCGCATCGGCCCGGCCGAGTTCGAGTCCGCTGCGGTCGACCACCCGTGCGTGACCGAGGCCTGTGCGATCGGTGTACCCGACCCGGTCAAGGGTGAGGTGGCCTGGGTGTATTGCGTGCCCGCAGCCGGATTCGAGCCCAGCCCCGAGCTGGCAGCGGAGGTGCGCGCCCACGTGGCATCCGTGCTGGGCAAAGCGTTCGCGCCAAGCCGCGTCGAGTTCGTGCCGGCCCTGCCCAAGACACGCTCGGCCAAGATCGTCCGGCGGGCGGTGCGCGCCGCCGCGCTCAACCTCGAACAGGGCGACCTGTCGGCACTCGAAAACCCCGAGTCGCTCAAACTGATCGGCGAAGGTGGTACCGTGGCCCGGTCATGAGCGAAGGCCTTCTTCAGGGTAAGACCGCGCTGGTCGCGGGAGTCGCCAACAAGCGCTCGATCGCTTGGGCGATTGCCCAGAAGCTTCACGAGCAGGGCGCGACGCTCGCGTTCACCTACCAGGGTGAGCGGCTCGAGGGCTCCGTGCGAAAGCTTGCCGACAGCATCGGCAGCAACATCCTGGTCGACTGTGACGTGTCCGACGACGCCAGCATCGAGCAGGCCATGGGCAGAGTCGGCGAGGGGCTGGGCGGACTCGACATCCTGGTGCACTCGATCGCCTACGCACCGCCGGAGGCATTCCAGAATCGCTTCATCGAGACGTCCCGGGCGACGTTTGCGACCGCACTGGACATTTCCGCGTACTCGATGATTGCGATGGCGCGGGCGGCCGAGCCGCTCATGAACGACGGCGGCGCGATGGTCACGCTCACCTACATGGCCAGCGAGCGCGTGTTTCCCGGCTACAACATCATGGCCGTGGCAAAAGCCGCCCTGGAGACCAGCGTGCGCTACCTGGCGTATGAGCTGGGCCCCCGCGGAGTGCGGGTCAACGCGATCTCGGCCGGGCCGGTGCGCACCCTGGCCGCC
Source organism: uncultured Actinomycetes bacterium (assembly GCA_963811675.1). Classification (GTDB taxonomy): domain Bacteria; phylum Actinomycetota; class Thermoleophilia; order Gaiellales; family JAICJC01; genus CAVPTL01. Next base: position 95,378 of record CAWESH010000022.1, read on the forward strand.
AAGGGCATCGCTGACTTCGACCAGATGGAGTCGATCATCGAGCAGCGCTCCCCGCTGGGCCAGAACATCGAGGCCGCCGACGTCGGTTCCACCGCCCTCTTCCTCACCAGTCCACTCTCCAAGATGGTCACCGGCACGGTTGTGTACGTGGACTCCGGCTACCACGCGATGGGCATGTAGTGACGCTCTCGCTGACTGTCCTGGGAGGCAGCCCCGCCTGGCCGAACGCCGGCCAGGGCGCATCCGGATACCTGGTGGAGAGTGACACCCAGACGATCCTGGTCGACTGTGGATCGGGCATCGCCTCGGAGCTGCGGGCACACGACCCGGGTCCGCTGACGGCTGTGGTCATCAGCCACTGGCACGCCGATCACTGGTTCGACCTGGTGCCGCTGCACTACGCCATCCGGTACGGCAGCTGGCGGGGACGACCGCGGGCCAGTCTGCATCTGCCTCCCGGCGGCCGAGGGGTGTTGGATACCGTGGCGTCGGTGTGGGACGGCTCGGCGGAGACCTTCGATGCCGCCTTCGACGTGAGCGAATACGACCCCATCGGCGACCTGCACCTGGGTGAGCTGCACTTCACGTTCGCTCCCTGCCTGCACTACACCACCTGCTACTCGATCAAGATCGCGGGGCCGCAGAAGACGATCGTGTACTCGGCCGACACAGCACCGACCGAGCGGCTGGCCCGCTTCGCACACGGCGCCGACCTGTTCCTGTGCGAGGCCGCGTTGCTGGACGCCTCGACCGATTCCAAGGAACGCGGCCACATGGACGCTCGCGAGGCGGCGACTGCAGCGGCCCGGGCCGGCGTCGGTCAGCTGCTGTTGACGCACGTCCCCGAAGAGAACGACCACGAGGCCATGGCCGAGGTCGCCGCCACCATCTACAACGGCCCCATCCAAGTCGCCCGCCCCGGCCTCCGCTACGACTTGTGAATAAAAGGTGCCAGGCACCTTTTATTCACTAACTGGTTAGCGTGACGCGGGAGAAGCCGAGCATGCCTTCGGCGGCTTTCTCGGCGCAGCGCTGCAGGCTCTCGGACATCGACGGGTTGACCGCCGCGGTCTCTGCCAGCGCCAGCACCGAAAGCTCGGCGTGGACCGCCAGCGCGACCGCCGTGATCACCTCGCTGGCGCGAAACCCGACCATCGCGCCGCCCAGAATCGTGCCGGTCTCGGGATCGGTCAAGAGCTTGATCAGGCCGTCGGTCTCAGACTCCATCACCGCCCGCGGATTGGCCCGGATCAGGTGCTTGGTGACCGACACCGGCGTCCCGTCCATCCGTGCCTGACGTTCGGACAGCCCTGCCTTGGCGATCTCGGGTCGCGTGAACACACACCACGCGACGCCGGTATAGCTGACCGCGTCAGGACCAAGGCCGGCAGCATCCATGGCGGCTGTGCGGCCGTGCATGGCGGCCGTGTTGGCCAGCATGATCTGGCCGGTCACGTCGCCACACGCGTACACGTGGGAGACGTTGGTGCGGCAGTGGTCGTCCACCGGCAGCGTGCCCCGCTCGCCGAACTCGACACCGGCGGACTCGAGCCCGAGGCCCTGCGTGTTGGGGCGCATGCCGATGCACAGGAGCACATGGGAGCACTCGATCTCACGGCCGTCCTCCAGGATCAGCCGCACCTCGTCGCCCTCCTCGCGCTCGATCGCAGCCGCCCGGCCGTTCTTGACCACGTCCATACCTCGGCGCAGGAACACCTCCTCCAGCACCTCGGCCAGATCGGGATCGTCGTTCGGCAGAAGCTGGTCGCGAGCCGAGATCAGCGTCACCCGCGAACCACAGCGGGAGAAGAAGTCGGCGAATTCGCACCCGGTCGGCCCGGCGCCCAGCACAACCAGGTGCTCGGGCAGGTCGCGCAGCTCGAACACCTGACGCGTGGTCAGCACCCGGCGGCCGTCGGGATGGGCGAACTCGGGTACGAACGGGGACGCGCCGGTGCACACCAAAAGCGCATCGAACTCCACCTCGTGGTCGCGATCGTCGACCTTCACGGTGAGCGTGTTGGGCCCGGTCACCCATCCCTGCCCCGGCAGTACCCGGACGTTCGCGCCTTCCATCCGCTCGCGCACGCCCCGGCTCTGGTGCAGCGCAACCGCCCGCGCCCGGGCCAGCGTGCGGCGCAGATTGACACCGGGCAGGCCGTGCACGAAGTCGAGCCCATCGTCGACCGCGCGGGCCACGTTCAGCATCGCATCGGCAGTGGTCAAAAGCGTCTTGGACGGGATCGCGTCCGTCATCGTGCAGTTGCCGCCGAGCTGATTCTCTTCGATCAGCGTGACGTCCACACCGAGGTGCGCGGCGGTCACAGCGGCGGCGTAGCCCGCGGGCCCGCCGCCTAATATGGCAAGTCTCATGCCCGACATCGTAAACTGATCCATCGGCCAACCCGCGACATCCCTCGACTCGGCTTCGATCCGCCAAGGGTTTCCTTCCCTGATTCCGGGTCGCGTCTACCTCGACAATCCCGGCGGCACCCAGGTGCACCGTTCGGTGTACGAGGCCGTCACCGGGTTCTACGAGCGGGCCAACGCAAACCTCGACGGGCCGTTTGAGACGTCCATCCTGGCGGGAGACGTGCTGTCCGACGCCCGCGCGGCCGGGGCATGGTTCCTCGGCGCCGGATCGTCGGACGAGATCATCTTCGGCGCCAACATGACCACGCTCACGATGCACGCCTCCCGGATCCTGCTGCGAGACCTGGGCGAGGGCGACGAGGTGCTGCTCACCGGGCTCGACCACGACGCCAATGTGGCGCCGTGGATGCTGGCCGCTGCCGATCGCGGCGTCACCATCCGGCAGGCGGAGATCGACCTGGACACCTGCCTGGTCGATGAGGACGATTTCGCCGCCAAGCTCTCCGACCGGACCCGCGTGGCAGCGTTCGGATGGGCGTCCAACGGCGCCGGCACCGTCAACAACGTGGAGCGGCTGACCGCGCTGGCGCGTGACGCCGGGGCGATCACCTACGTGGACGCCGTGCACTACGGGCCGCACGGGCCGATCGACGTCTCTCAGCTGGGCGTCGACTTCCTGGTGTGCTCGGCCTACAAGTTCTTTGGCCCCCACGTCGGCATCCTGTACGGGCGCGCCGAGCTGCTCGAGCGCCACCGGCCGTACAAGGTGCGGCCGGCAACAGATCGGCCGCCGTCCTCGTGGGAGACGGGTACCGTCAATCTGGAGGGAATCGCCGGCACCGCCGCCGCGATCCGCTACCTCGAGGGCATCGGCCTGGACGCCATCGCAGCCTACGAACGCACGCTGACGGTGCAGCTGCTGGAAGGGCTTGATGCGCTGCCCAAAGTGACCCTGTACGGCACCCGCGACCTCGAACACCGGGTGCCCACGGCGATCTTCAACGTCGCCGGGCGGTCACCGGCCGAGGTCGCCCAGCTGCTCGGTGAGCGTGGCATCTTCGTGTGGGACGGCAACTACTACGCGCTCGAGCTGATGCAGCGACTCGGCCTGGAAGACTCCGGCGGAGCCGTCCGGGTGGGCGCCGTCCACTACAACACGCCGGCCGAGATCGATCTCTTCCTGGAAGCGGTCGCGAGCCTGTAGATGATTGATCTAGCCTCGCGGGCTCAGTGGCCGGGGATGTCGTCGCCGATGGCGGAGTCGGTGATCCACTCGCCGTAGGTGGTGGCGGCTCCGGTGGGAGTGGCGCCGACGCACACGATCCGGGTGCCCGGCTCGAGGGCGATGAAGCCCCGCGTGACCGACGGATCGGAAACCGATACGACATCACCCGGCACGGCATCGACCTGGTCCTCGCCAATGGTAAACCGCGCCCGGCCGGCAACCACGATGTAGGCCTCCTCCTGGCCGGTCTCAGTCTCGTCGTGGTCGATCCCCAGCGGCTCGTCAGGATCGCACAGGATCGCCGAGATGCCGAAGGCGGTCACGCCCAGCGGCGCATTCAGCGGTTGCCACCGGCCGAAGCTGGTCGGGGTAACCGGGAGCGTGGCAAGGTCAATCGAGGTCATGGTTCTCCTTCAATCGTTCGAAACGGTGTCAGCGCGCAGCTCACAGTACCGCGGCGGCGGTCAGTCGGTCGTCCGCCGCCGGTAGAGCGAGCTTGCCAGGGGGGCAAACACCGCCAGCAGCACCGCGCTCCACAGCAGCGAGGCGAGTATCGGGTGCTGCATCGGCCAGGCGTCGATGGTCGCCGACGGGTTGGGGTTGCCGAACAGGTCGCGGGCGGCCGCGGTCACCGCGCTCACCGGATTCCAGTTGGCAATCGTCTGCAGCACCGTCGGCATATGCGCCGTCGGCACCAGCGCGTTGGAGACAAACGCCAGCGGGAACAGCACGATCAGGCCGATGCCCTGAGCCGATTCGGCGCTCTTGCTGACGATCCCCAGGCAGGCGGTGGCCCAGGAGAGGGCGAAGCTGAACAGCAGGAACAAGCCGAACCCGGCGAGCACCGACGGCAGTGAGGCATCGGGGCGCCAGCCGACGACCAGGCCGGTGAGGGCGACGATGGTTGTGCAGATCGTGGCGGTGACCAGATCGGTCAGCGTGCGACCCACCAGCACCGCTGGGCGCCAGATCGGAAGCGTGCGGAAGCGGTCGATGACGCCGGTGGTGAGATCGGTGCTGAGTCCCACCGCGGTGCCCATGGACGAGGTGGTCAGGTTGAGGGCGAGCAGGCCGGCAACGGCAAAATCGGCGTAGCTCGCGCCGCCGGGGAGGGCGACTCCCGATCCGAATACATACACGAACAGGATGGTGAAAAGTACCGGCTGGATGGTGACGTCTGAGAGCTGCAGCGGCTCGCGGGCGATGTGCACCAGATTTCGGCCGGTGAGCACGATCAGGTTGCGGAACCGGTCGCCGAGCCCGACAGAGCGCGGCGAGTTTGCGGAGTGTGGAACGGCGCTCATGCAGACACCGCCTGCATCTCGGGGGTGGACTCAGAAGACGGCTCGCCGGCGTGGCCGGTGAGCGCGAAGAACACGTCGTCCAGCGACGGCTGGTGAACGTCGACCTGGTCGATGGTGACGTCGGCGCGGTCGAGCGCCCGCACCACCTCGGTGGCCAGGCCGGGAACGTTCTCAACCGGAGCCCGCAACCGGCGGCCGTCGCGGCTCACGTGCACCTCGCCGGCAACCAGCGGGCGCAGCGCCGCCGACGCCGCCTCGGCGTGCGGCTCGGTCAGCATGATGTCGAGGCGGGCTCCGCCCACCTGGGCCTTGAGGTCGGCGGCGGTGCCGGTGGCGATCGCGCGGCCGTGGTCGACGACCACGATCGAGTCGGCCAGCTCGTCGGCCTCGTCCAGGTACTGGGTGGTCAGAAGCAGGGTGACGCCGTCGCTCACCAGCTCGCGGATGATGCCCCACATGCGCATGCGGCTGGTGGGATCGAGCCCGGTGGTGGGCTCGTCCAGAAACAGCACCTGCGGACGGGTCATGAGGCTGGCGGCCAGGTCGATGCGGCGGCGCATGCCGCCTGAGTAGCCGCGCAGCTCGCGGTCGGCGGCGTCGACAAGCTCGAACCGCTCGAGCAGGTCCTGCGCCCGGACGCGGGCGGCGCCCCTGCGCAGACCGCCCAGGCGGCCCACCATCACCAGATTCTGGCGGCCGCTCAGTACCACGTCGAGCGTCGCATCCTGGCCGGTCACGCCAATCAAGCGGCGCACCGCCAGCGCGTCGCGGACGACGTCGAGGCCGTTCACGCGGGCACAGCCCTCATCGGGCACGGCAAGCGTGGTCAGCACCCGCACAGCGGTGGTCTTACCAGCGCCGTTGGGGCCGAGCACGCCCAGAATCGCGCCCTGAGGGACGGTCAGGTCAAGTCCGTTGAGTGCCAGGGTCGAGCCAAATCGCTTGACCAGCCCCTCGGCTTCGATCATCGGGGAGTTCGTCATGGAGAGTTCCTTACCGGTCGGCTAGTTAGCATGTCTCGAACCGTAGCTGGAAACTTACCGGTCGTCAAGTAAACTTCGAAGTATGCGAAACTCTCCCCAGGCCGTGACCGAGTCCCCACCCACCCAGCGCGCACCCCGCGGGGAGACCCGTGAGCGGATCCTCGATGTGGCCCTCGAGCTGTTCAACGAGCAGGGCTACGACAAGACGTCGCTGCGCGAGATCGCCGAGCGGCTGGGCGTGACCAAGGCGGCGCTCTACTACCACTTCCGCAGCAAGGAGGACATCCTCCTGGAGCTGCATCTGCGGCTGCACGCGCTCGGTCGAGACGCTCTCGACCAGCTCGACGCAGTGGGCAGTGACGGCGCGGTGGTGACGGCCTGGCCGGTGATCCTCGACCGGTTCATCGACGAGGTGCTGGCCAACCGCGACCTGTTCCTGCTGCACCAGCGAAACCAGAACGCGTTCAGGACGCTCGAGGGCAACGAGCGGCACGAAGCCGAGAACGAGGACATGGAGGAGCGGTTTCGCCGCTTCCTGGCCAACCCGGCGATCTCACTCGACCAGCGGGTGCGGATGGCTGCGTCGATCGGCGCGGTGATGATGGCGCTGATGGGCGCCGACGCCGGCGGCATGTACGGCGACGACGTAACCCCCGAGCAGGTTGCGGGGCATGTGCGCGCAGCGGCGCACGATCTCTTCCCGCCGCCGAGCCGGCCTCTGCCATAATGGCGCACCCGATTCAAGCCTCGGGACGCCACACAGCCTCAACCTCAGGGGGAACACCATGGACACGTATGTCATCCTGCGCAGGGACGGATGGAAGTCAGGCGCTGATCTGGAGGCCGCAGCCTCCAAGTCGGCACAGATCGGCGACGAGCAGATGTCCGACGACATCCGGTGGATCCGCAGCTACGTGATCGAGGAGAGCGACGGCGGCCTCGGCACCGTCTGCATCTACCAGGCCTCCAGCCCCGAGGCGGTGCGTGACCACGCCGAACGGGTCGGCATGCCCGCGACCGAGATCATCAAAGTGGCCGACACCGTGATCGTACGCCCCGACCCCGAGTGAACCCCGCTACTCGAACAGGGTGAGCTCCGGGGCGACCTCGCCCTTGAGCACGTCGAAGTCCAGCGTCACGAACGCGTAGCCGCGCGCCTCGCACATCACCTGGGCCTGCGGCGCGATCTCTGGCGCCACCAGAATGCCCCGGCACGGGCGATGGGCCGGGTCGAGGTCGACCCGCTCGCAGTACCGGGTGAGCTGCTCGACGTGGGCGGCGACCGCTCGGGTGCGCTTTACCTCCACGACCACCGTGCGACCCTCGGCGTCGCGGCAGAAGAGGTCGATCGGGCCGGTATCGGTGAACCGCTCCCGGTCGAGCACCACCAGCCCGGGCTCGATCGTCTCGGGCGCGCGCTCGAGCAGCCGGTGAATCTGAAGCTCGGCGTCCTCGCGTTCCAGCACGGCCTCGTCGGCCAGGCCGAGCTGGGAGTCGGAGTGCACCTCCAGCACCACGATCACGAGCGTCTCGTCCGAGGCCGCCCGGTACACGCGGATCACGTCCCCCTGCTCTCGCACCGTGGTCGGGCCGGCCATGTAGTTGAGCGGCTTGTAGCCCCGGTCGGTGTGCACGCACAGCGAGCCGTCGTCCTTGAACATGATCACCCTGTCGCCCGACCCCAGCCGGGTGGTGGCGCGGCCGTGATAGGCGATCTCGCAGCGAGCAACCAGGATTCTCACGTGCGTGAGGGTATCCGGTATCGCGTGACCTCCGCAGTCCCATGAATAAAAGGTGCCTGGCACCTTTTATTCACTGCGGCGGGGCGGGTGGCGGGGCGAGAGTACGATACGCCGATGTTCACAAAGACCACCCTTCCCAATGGGCTGCGTGTCGTCACCGCGCCCCAGCCGCAGTCACAGTCCGTCGCCGTGATGGTGATGGTCGCCGCGGGCAGTCGTTACGAGACCAGGCCGACCAGCGGCATCGCCCACTTCGCCGAGCACATGTTCTTCAAGGGCACCGAGAAACGCCCCACGGCCAAGGACATCTCGGCAGAGGTCGACGGCATCGGCGGCGAGTTCAACGCCTTCACCGGCAAGGAGTACACCGGCTACTACATCAAGTGCGCCGCCGAGCATCGCCGGCTGGCGCTGGATGTGCTGGCCGACCAGCTGCTGAGCTCCAAGTTCGACCCCGATGAGGTCGAGCGCGAGAAGGGTGTCATCATCGAAGAGCTGAACATGTACGTGGACACTCCCCGCGACCATGTGGACAGCGTGTACGACCACCTGCTGTTCGGCGACCAGCCGCTGGGCTGGGACATCATCGGCACCAAGGAGACGATCCGGGCGGCAGGACGCCAGACGTTCCTCGACTACCTGGACGCCTGGTACACGCCGCGGCGCCTGGTGGTAGGCGCCGCCGGGGCCGTCGACGAGAGCTTCGTGGACGAAGTCGCCGCCCAATTCGGCCACCTGGTGGATCGCCCCTCGGGCGAGCCCGAGCCCGATCAGGCAGTCCAGACCACGCCCCGGGTCAGCCTCGACACCCGCGACTCCGACCAGGCCCACCTGCGGCTGGGAGTGCGCGGCATCCAGACCACCCACCCCGACCGGTACGCCATGCAGGTACTGGGAGCGGTGCTCGGCGGGGGCATGTCATCGCGGCTCTTCACCGAGGTCCGCGAGCGAAATGGTCTGGCCTATTACGTGTTCGCCCACCACGCCTCCTACAACGACACCGGCACGCTGTTCTCCCAGGCGGGGGTGGATACCGAGCGGATCGACCTGGCCGTGACCACCATCCTCAAGGAGTTCCGCGGGATCGCGGCCGAGCCGGTCACCGATGAGGAGCTGCGGCGCGTCAAGAACTACCTCAAGGGCCGCATGGTGCTGCAGCTCGAAGACTCGCGTGGCCTGATCACCTTTGGGCTGCGCCGCGAGGTGCTCGAGAACCAACTGGCTGAGCCGAGCGAGATCCTGGACGGAATCGAGTCGGTGACCACCGCCGACGTCCAGCGAGTGGCCCAGCAGATCATGGTCAACGACAGTCTCAACTTCGGCCTGGTCGGCCCATTCGACGACGAGAACCGGTTCCTGGAGCTCTTGGCGGCGTGAGGCGGCGGATCTGAAGTCCGACCACTACGACCAGCTGTTCCGCCGCCACCTGGACGCGGCCCGGGCAAGCCTGCCCGGTGACCTGCGGATGTGGGACGCACACACCCACCTGGGCGTAGACGAGGACGGATACGCCCGCCAGACTCCCGAGCAACTGCTCGAGGTGATGGACGCCGACCACATCGACCGGGTCTTCACCTTCCCGCTCAACGACCCCGAGCGTGTCCCCAACTACCGGGTGCCGAACGATCGGGTGCTGGACTGGGGAGCAGCGGCGCCGGAGCGGCTGATCCCGTTCTGCCGGCTCGACCTCAGTGACGATCCCATCACCGAGGCTGTGCGCTGCCTCGACCGCGGCGCCCGGGGAATCAAGCTGCACCCACGCGCACAGAAGTTCGACTTCGGCGAGCGGGGCCTCGACCCGGTATTCAGCCTGGCAGCCGAACGCTCGGTGCCGATCCTGATCCACGCGGGCCGGGGCCTGCCGGCGATCGCCGAGGATCTGCGCCACCTGGTCGAGCGCCACCCCGGCGCCCAGCTGATCCTTGCCCACGCGGCCATCGCCGACCTTCAGCACATCGGCCGCACGCTGCGAAACCACCCCAACGTCGTGTACGACACGTCTGTGTGGTCGACCACCGACCTGCGGGCGCTGCTGGCGACCGCCGCCCCCGAGCAGGTGCTGTGGGCCAGCGACGTCCCATACGGACAGCAGGCCAGCTGCATCATCCAGCTGACCCACGCCTGCCGCGCGGTCGGGGCAACCGACGACCACATTCGCGCCATGTTCTGGGGAAACGCCGAACGCGTCGCCCGGGGAGAATCGGCGGCCACTCTTTCTCCCCCGCTGGCCTCGACGGAGAAGGCCGAGTCGTACCAGCACCGCCGCATCTCCGACTACATCGTGACCACGACCGCGCTGCTGTGGCTCGCCCAGCCCGACATCCCGGGTGCCCTGGGGCTCGCGCTGCGCGCCTGCGACGTGGACGGCAGCCCCGAGCTGGCCGACGTCGCCGAGCTGATCGCAGCCGCCCAGGAGCTGTGGGACGAGGCGATGACGCACGAGCAAGCTGCCGAGCAGCGGCCCTACCTGCGCGCCGCCATGCGACTGCTGCAGGTCGCGCTCGCGATTCTCGACACGCCGTGATCGCAGCGATCGTGCTCGCCGCCGGCCGAGGAAGCCGCTACGACGGAGTCAAGCAGCTACACCCGGTCGACGGCCGGGCGATGCTCGAGCGAGTCGTCGCCACGGTCGCAGCCGCAGACCTTGACGATCTCGTGGTGGTGCTCGGCGCCCGCGCCGAGCAGGTGCGCGGCGCGGTCGAGCTGGGCCAGAGCCGGGTGGTGGTGTGCCCGCGCTGGAACGATGGCCAGGCAGCTTCGCTGCTATGCGGATTGGACGCAGTGGGGCCCGAGATCGACGCCGCCATGGTCGTACTGGGCGACGGCCCAGGCCTGATGCCGACGGCGATCGAGCGGCTGCGGGAGGCACACGTGCAGCGGCCGCAGGCCGTGCTCGCAGCCGACTACGGCGAGGGTCGGTCGCACCCGGTGGTGCTGCCCCGCGCCGTCTGGCCGCTACTTCCCGCAGACGGCGAGACTCCGGGCAGGACGCTGGAGTGGGAGGCGGTCGACTGCTCCGACCTCGACCCGCCGGGAGATATCGACTACTCGTCCTGACCGCAGCAACGCAGCCGCAGCCGGTCGACCAGGCCGTCCGGTGCCGCGTCCTGGCAGCAACAGGTCTTGACCGTCGCGCGCAAATTTCGTTCGAACACGTAGCGGTCGTTGCAGTAGCTGCACTCACGCAGGTGGATGTCGACCGTGGACACTTCCTTGTCGGTGAGCGCACGATCGAGATACGGCTGGAGCATGTGCTCAGCCCCGCGACAGGCCTCCGCGCTTCTGGGGTCGGCGCTCACGTGGTCGACTCCTGCGCCGGTGCCCGGTCGGCCAGTGCCTGTTTGAGCAGGCGCCGCCCGCGATACAGGCGAGACATCACCGTGCCGATCGGCACGCCCAGAATCCCAGCGGCGTCGGCGTAGGAAAACTCACCGATGTCGACCAGCACCACCACTTCCCGAAATGCGGGAGGCAGATCCGCCATCGAATCGACAATCGCGCCGGCGCCGCCAAGCCGGTCGAGCACCTCGTCCTGAGGCTGCTCCGGCGCCTCGGAGAGGCGGTTGTACAGGTAGTAATCGCCCTGCTCGTCGATCGACTCCTGCTTGGGCCGGCGATTCTGCTTGCGCACGGCGTCCAGATTGACGTTGCGCAGGATCGTCGCCAGCCACGCGGCCAGGTTGGTGCCGGGGGTGAAGCTGCGCCACGACCGAAACGCGCGCAGATAGGCCTCCTGCACGAGGTCTTCGGCAGCGGTGGGCGAGCCGGTCAAACGCAGCGCGATCCGGTACAGCTGATCGGCATGCGTGAGCGCCTCCTCCTCAAAGCGAGCACGGTCACGCGCTTCCCGCGCCTGGACGAGACCTGGAGCGCCCTGGGTCTGATCGAGATCCTCGGCCACAAAAACGAGCGTATCAGTTGTCAGCAACATTCCATGTATGTGAACGCGCCGGGTGGGGCACACATTCCCCGACATGTTCTAGTCACCTCGGCTATTATCCCCCGGAATGCTTCGCACGACCCCCACCCGCCCGCAAGTCGCAATCATCGGCGCAGGTCTGGCGGGCCTCTACGCAGCATTGAATGCCGCCGATCGGGGAGCCACCGTCACCCTCATCACCAAGGGCTCCCTGCGCGCCTCCAACTCGTTCATGGCACAGGGCGGGATCGCATCAGCGATCGGCCCTGGCGACTCACCCGACCGGCACTTCGCCGACACCGTCACGGCCGGACGTGGCCTGTGCGATCCCGCGGCTGTCAGCCTGCTGGTGACCGAAGGAATCGACCGGATCGGCGACCTGGAACAGCTCGGAGTGGAGTTCGATCGTGCTCCGGATGGCCGGTACGAGCTGGGACGCGAGGGCGGTCACAGCCACAGTCGGATCCTGCACGCCGGCGGCAGCGCCACCGGTGCGGCCATCGCCGAGCACCTGATCGCCCGCGTCCGGGCACAGCCGCGGATCCTCGTGCTGGAGCACGCGGCCGCCATCGGCCTGATCTCCGACGGAGCCGGTTGCGGCGGCGCATGGGTGCTGCACCGCGACGATTTGCTGGACGTGCGGGCGCCCATGACACTGCTCGCGACCGGCGGGGCAGGGGCGCTGTACCGGCGCACGACCAACCCGCCGGGAGCAACCGGCGATGGAATCGCGATCGCGATCGACGCAGGGGCGACCGTGGCCGATATGGAGTTCGTCCAGTTTCACCCCACCGCCCTGGCCATCGGCGGGCGAGCGTTCTTGATCTCCGAGGCGGTGCGAGGAGACGGGGCGCTGCTGGTCGACGAGGACGGCCGGCGATTCATGCTCGACATTCACCCCGACGCAGAGTTGGCCCCGCGGGATGTGGTGGCATCCGCGATTCATGCCCGCATGCAGATCGGGCTGAAGAGCTATCTGACGCTGGCGCACCTCGATCCCCGCCGGATTCGCTCGCATTTCCCCAATCTGGTTGAGGGCTGCGCGGCTGAGGGGCTCGACCTCACCAGCGATCCCATCCCGGTCGCCCCGGCGGCCCACTACCTGATGGGCGGGATCGCCACCGACCTCGACGGGGCGACCTCGCTGGCGGGTCTGTTCGCCTCCGGCGAGTGCGCACGCACCGGCGCCCACGGCGCCAACCGACTGGCCTCGAACTCGCTGCTCGAATGCTTTGTGTTCTCACACCGGGCGGTATCGGCCGGACTCGGCGCCGACCGGCCCGATATCGACGCGCCGCCGCCGCTACGACCGAACGCCCGCGCACCGCTCGCCGAGCTGCGCAAGAGAATGTGGCAGGATGCCGGGCCGGCACGGACGGCGGACGGTCTCGAACGGCTGCTCGGCTGGCTCGAGCTGCAGCCGGCCTCGAATCCGGTGACGGTGTCGTCGGAGATCGCCCGCGCGGCCCTCGCCCGGCCCGCCAGCGTGGGATCACACATCCGCGGCGACCAGGAGACTGCGTGCGCAACGCTGCAGACCACGCACTGATCGCCGCGGGACTGGCCGAGGATGTGGGTACCGGCGATATCACCACCGATGCCATCGTCTCGGCCGACCTGCAGGCGACTGCCGACATCGTGGTGCGGGAGCCGGGGGTGGTGTGCGGCCTCGAGCTTGCCGGCGACGTGTTCAAGGCGCTCGATCCCGCAATCCAGGTGGAGCATCGGGCGGAGGACGGCGACCGGATCTCCGAGCCGCCCTCGGTGGTGGCCACGCTCGAGGGTAACGCCCGGGCGATCCTCACCGGCGAGCGCCTGGCGCTCAACCTGTTGCAGCGTGCGTCGGGGATCGCCACCGCGACGCGCGCCTACGCCGACGCGATCGCCGGCACCGGTGTCGAGCTGCTGGACACCCGCAAGACCGCACCCGGCCTGCGGCTGCTCGACCGCCACGCCGTGCGCTGCGGCGGCGGTACCAACCACCGCTTCGGTCTCTCCGACGCGGTGCTGATCAAGGACAACCACATCGCGATTGCCGGCGGAGTCGAAGCGGCCGTTGCGGCCGTGCTCAAAAACAATCCCGGCGTGTCGATCGAAATCGAGGTGGACACACTGGATCAGCTGAGTGATGCACTCCTCACCGGTGCCGACGTCGTGCTGCTCGACAACATGCCACCTGCCACGTTGCGCGAGGCAGTGCGGGAAACCGCGGGACGGGCACGACTCGAAGCCTCGGGTGGGATCACCCTCGACACCATCGCCGAAGTCGCCGCCACCGGAGTGGATGCGATCTCGATCGGCGCCCTGACTCATTCGGTGTCCGCGCTGGACATCGCCCTGGAGGTCCACACATGCCAACCTTGACCCGCGACTCCACCGGTCTTCACGAGCAGGTACGTGCGCTCGCAGCCGAGCGAAACGCCGTCATCCTCGCCCACAACTACCAGGTACCCGACGTGCAGGACGTGGCCGACTACGTCGGTGATTCGCTCGGCCTGTCCCAGGTCGCCGCGAGCACCGAGGCCGACATGATCGTGTTCTGCGGCGTGCACTTCATGGCCGAGACGGCCGCGATCCTCTCGCCCCAAAAGACGGTGCTGATCCCCGACACCGATGCCGGCTGCTCGCTGGCGGCCAGCATCGACGCCAACGCGCTGCGCGCGTGGAAGGCCGAGAACCCCGGTGCCGTGGTGGTCAGCTACGTCAACACCACCGCCGAAGTCAAGGCGCTGTCCGACTACTGCTGCACCTCAGGCAATGCCGAGGCCGTGATCAATGCCGTACCGCTGGATCGCGAGATCCTCTTTCTGCCCGACATGTTCCTTGGCACCTACCTCGAGCGCGTCACCGGCCGGAGCATGAAGGTGTGGCCGGGCGAGTGCCATGTGCACGCCGGCATCCGCACCGACGATGTCCGGCGAGTGCTGGACGAGCGGCCCGGCGCCGACCTTCTGATCCACCCCGAGTGCGGCTGTGCCAGTCAGTGCATGTATCTGGCCTCGGAGGACGAAAGCGTCGGGCGCCGCACCAAGGTGCTCTCCACCGAGGGGATGGTGCGGCATGCCCGCAGCTCCTCCGCCCCCGAGTTCGTGGTGGCAACCGAGACCGGAATCCTGCACCGGCTCGCCAAAGAGGCGCCGGACAAGCGCTTCGTCGCCATGTCGGAGCGCGCGGTGTGCCGGTACATGAAGATGATCACCCTCGAGAAGCTGCGCGATTCGCTGCGCGACTCGAAGTTCGTGGTGACAGTTGATCCGGCGACCGCAGAGCGCGCGCGCGGTGCGATTCGCCGGATGGTCGAGATCGTTTGACCGGCGGTACCGGGATGGATCGCTGGACAACTGCCGTCCACCGGCGCCGGCGGGTGGTGGTGCTGGCGTGGATCGCGATCGTGTTCGTCGCGGTCGCCGCGCAGTACGGTGGATTCGGCCCGAAACTGGGCGACCTGCTCTCCAATCGCTTCGACCTCCCCGGCACCGAGTCGGCTCAGGCGCTGGCGATCCTGCAGAAGAATTTCCACGAGCGCGATGATTCCAGCTTCACGGTTGTGTTTCGGCCGACCGGCTCGGCGCCGGTTGACCGGGTAGCCGCCAAGCGATCGCTCCAGACCCAGGCAGCCGCGCTGGGACACGGCGTGGTCGGCCCCCTGCGGGCGACCCCCGACGGGGTGCTGTACGCGACCATCGGAACGGCGCTGCCGCCCGACAAGGCGCAGGAGCTGGTCCCCACCATCCGCGGGGCGAGGCCCGACATCCCGGGGGTACAGACGTATCTGACCGGAACGGTCGCGGTCAACAAGGACCTCCAGCCGGTGTTCGACCATGACATCCGGCAGGGCGAGATGATCGCGCTGCCGGTCGCCGCGCTGGTGTTGTTGTTCATCTTCGGAACCGCCGCAGCTTCGGCCGTGCCGCTGATCATGGCTCTGGCCACCGTGCCCACCACGCTGGGCCTGGTGTGGGTGATCGCCCACTACCTGAACATGGCCATCTACGTCCAGCAACTGGTGTCGCTGATCGGCATCGCCATCAGCATCGACTACTCGCTGCTAATCGTGTACCGCTACCGGGAGGAACTCGACCGCCATTCGGGAAACTCGGCGGCGGCGCTCAAGGCGACCATGAACACGGCCGGACGGGCGGTGCTGTTCTCGGGCGTGAGCGTGGCCATCGGGTTGGCGCTGCTGGTGTTGCTGCCGCTGCCGTTCATCCGCTCGATGGGCATTGGCGGCGTGCTGATCCCGGTGGTGTCGATGGCCGCGGCGATGACGCTGCTGCCGGCCGTGCTGGCGATCATGGGCACGAACGTCAACCGGCTGCGGGTCGTCCCCCGCTCGGTGATCGAGCGCCGCCGGAACTCCGACGAGGGGCTGTGGGCGCGGCTGGCTGCATTCATCATGAGACGTCCGCTGGTGATCGCCGCGATCGTCTCGGGCGTCTTGATCGCCTCGGCGATTCCGGCGGTGTATCTCTCCCTCACCCCCGGCTCGAGCACGGGGCTCCCACCCCAGTCGGAATCGGTGCAGGGCCTGAAGGTGCTCGAGTCGCGGCTGGGACCGGGCACCCTGTCACCTGCGATCGTCGTCATCGACAGCGGCCGGGCCGGCGGAGCCGCTGACGTCATGCCCGCCGTCGGGCGGCTGGTGAAATCGGTGGCCGCAGACCCAGAGGTGGCCTCGGTTGAGGCGCCGACTATTGGTAAGACCACATACTATGTCGATCCCAGCGGCCGCTACCTGCGGGTAATCATCGCGCCCAAGACCGATTACGGCACCGACCAGGCCAAGAAGTTCACCGCCAGGCTACGCGACACCTACATCCCCCAGGCTGGGTTTGGCGGAGCTGAGGTGCTGGCCGGCGGCGGCCCGCCGACCGGAGTCGACTTCATCGATCGCGCCTACTCGCTCTTCCCCTGGCTGGTGCTCACAGTGCTGGTGCTGACCTACATCGTTTTGCTGCGCGCCTTCCGCTCCGTGGTCTTACCGCTCAAGGCGGTGCTGTTGAACGTTCTCTCGATCACGGCCACCTACGGGATCCTCGTGATCACGTTCAAGTGGGGCGCTGGGCAGGCGATCGGCCTCACCCAGTCCAATCAGATCGAGGCGTGGATCCCGATCTTCCTGTTCGCGATGCTGTTCGGTCTGTCGATGGACTACGAGGTGTTCCTGCTGTCGCGGATGCGCGAGATCTACGACGAGACCGGCGACACGACGCTCGCCGTCACCCAGGGGCTGCAGAAGACCGGCCGGATCGTGACCGCGGCGGCCGCGATTATGGTTGCGGCGTTCTCGGGGTTCGTGCTCGGCAGCCTGCTCGGGCTGCAGGAGTTCGGGTGGGGCCTGGCGGTGGCGATCGCGATCGACGCCACTGTCATCCGCGCGTTGCTGGTGCCGGCGCTGATGGCGATCATGGGCTCGTGGAACTGGTACCTGCCAGACTGGGCTGCGCGTTTCGCCCGCATCTCCCCGCAGCAACCGGCAGCATCGGAAAGCGGCGACTGACAGACTTCCACCGTGCTGCTGCTGGTGCCCACCGAGCTGGAAGCCGGGATGATCCCCGCCGAGATCACGATGGCTTCCGCGATCTGCGGGTTCGGGCTGGCTGAGTCAGGCGCTCGCAGCGCGCACGCAATCGCCACGCGGCCAGAGGCTGCCGACGGTGTGATCCTGATCGGCGCGGCAGGCACGTACGACCCGGTGGCCTATCCAGTGGGCACCGCCGTGGTCGCCGGGAGCGTCCGCTGCCACGGCATCGGCGCGGACGGCCGGTCGCCCGAGGCACTCGGCTTCGGCCGGGCCGAAGTGCTGGAGTTGAGCGGAAACGGCCCCGAGATCGTATCGGTGGCCCAGGCCTCGGACACAGAGACCGCCGGCGTGATCGTCGCCAACCACCCGCAGGCAGTGGCCGAGGAGATGGAGGGGTACGCGGTTGCGCTGGCCGCACACGAGTTCGGCGTCGACCTCTGGATCGTGCGGGGAATCTCGAACGTCGCCGGTGATCGCGACGTTGCCGGGTGGGCGCTGCCCGAGGCGATCGCGGCGGCCTGCGCACGCATCCCGGAGTTGGTCAGGTGAAGCTGCGCGTCGGAATCTCGCCGTGTCCCAACGACACGTTCGCGTTCCACGGAATTCTCGAACGCCGAGTCGACCTGCGCGGCCTCGACATCGAGATCGGCTTCGCCGACGTCCAAGCCCTCAACGACGGCCTCGTGGGGGGACGCTACGACCTCTCCAAGGCGAGTTTTCACCAGGCGCTGCTGCTGAGCGACCGGTTCGGCGTCCTGCGGGCCGGCTCGGCCCTGGGGTTCGGAGTCGGGCCGCTGCTCGTGAGCGCCGATGCCGGCTTGGGCCCGAGTGCTCACGCTCGGGTGCTGTGCCCCGGAGCAACGACCACCGCCACGCTGCTCTACCACTGCCTGCACCCGCACCAGGGCGTGATCCGCCACTCGGTGTTCTCGGACATCGGGGCGGAGCTGCGGGCCGGCGACGCTGATATCGGTGTGCTCATCCACGAGGGCCGGCTGACGTACGAGCGCGACGGGCTGATCCTGCTGGAAGACCTCGGAACATCGTTCGAGCAGCTTTCCGATTCGCCGGTGCCCCTGGGCGGAATCCTCGCCGATCTGGCGCTACCGGCCGAGTCGATCGCCACCTTCAACGCTGTACTCCAGGACTCGATCGAGTACGCCTGGGCAAACCGCGCGGACACGCTACCGACGATTCGAAAGCACGCGCAGGAGATGGGCGAGGACGTGATCTGGCCCTACGTCGAGCTGTACGTGAACGACCACACGTTCGACCTCGGCGCCGAGGGTGAGCGATCACTGCGAACGCTCGAGCGAGCCGGCATCGATGCCGGGGTGATACCGGCTGAGCGGCCCCTGCTACAGATCGTCGGCGAGTAGTCTCAGACCGGATGGGGCGGGCGGCCGAAGAACCACCGCTCCAGCTGGGGCAGCAGCTCGGTGGTGGTGAAGACGCCCACATCCTGGTCGCGGCCCTCGCCTCGGCAGACCTCCAGATCTGACTCGAGCGCCTCGTTGGCGGCATCCACCGCGTCGTCCATCTCATAGCCCTCGAACACATAGTCATCCGGGTGAACTGCACCATCGGCGCGCTCCTCCAGATTCACCGCGCGACCGACCGCCCACAACGCCCCCGGCTTGCGCTCAATCCACAGGGTGATGACCTCCGACCCACCGTCGTCACCGATGCCGTTGATCGTTCTCTCGGCAAACCAGCTGACGCCACCGTTCCGTTGCATGTCAAGCCTCCGGAGTTGCGGAAAGAGGCCTGCTAGCTTAGCCAAGATTCAGCCGGCGAAGTCGTCCGGATTGACGCTCTCCAAAAACTTCTTGAACTCGTCGATCACCTCGCCGGCATCATCCGGCTCCTGTCCGAACTCAATCGCCGAGTCGTCCAGCACGGCCTCGGACACGAAGATGGGGGCTTCGGTACGCACTGCCAAGGCGAGTGCGTCGGACGGCCGCGAGTCGATCTCGATCTCGCTGCCGTCGACCTGCAAGGTGATCAGAGCGTGGAACGTGTTCTCGCGCAGCTCGGTGACCGCCACCTTGGAGACGGTGGCATTCAACTCGTCCAGCATGCTGGTGACCAGATCGTGGGTCATCGGTCGCGCGGTGGGCGTGCCCTGAAGCTTCATCAGGATCGCTGCCGCCTCGGGATGGCCGATCCAGATCGGGAGGAACTTGTTGCCGTCAAGCGTGCGCAGCAAGACGATTGGCTGTTTGCCGACCATATCGAACGAAACGCCGTAAATCGTCATCTTGTGCACACGGGCACCTCCACCAGCGATTATAGCCAGCGGGTGGGCCGGATCCCCGGCGCTGTGACGGCGGCCCCAAAGCGGCAAGAAC
>CAWESH010000023.1:0-140835 GCA_963811675.1 uncultured Actinomycetes bacterium
CCACCATTCGCTGTCTCGAGGACGCCGGCTTCACGGTGCTCGTGGGCGCCGACGCAGACGAGTTCGCCGTGGAGTCCCACACCGCGAACCTGGGATCGCTCGGCTAGACCGGCGACCTGACCGATCCTCGGGATTTTCTGGAGCACCTCGCCGGTGGGGGATCAAGTCGGTCGACCTTGTCGCGGGCGGCCCTCCGTGTCAGCCGTTCTCGCGGGCGGGCGATCGAAGATCCGAACTCGTCGAACGGGCGTTCGATGCGAGATGACCCACGCGCAGAGCTCTGGCAGAGCTTCATGTCCGTGGCGGAAGTCTCGCGGCCGCGGGCGGTGCTGGTGGAGAATGTCCCCGATCTCCCAGTTTGGGACGACGGGGCAGTTCTCATCGGGTTCTACGAGACCTGCGGGAGCTCGGCTACTCGGTGGACGCGCGTATCCTGGACGCATTTCCCACGGCGTCCCCCAGCACCGCACGCGCCTCTTCATCGTCGGGTGTGAACGCACAGCAGCTTTCAACTGGCCGCACCCGTCGCCGGACCGGAACTCTCTGTGGAGGCAATCGGTGATCTGCCGCCGGCGCCACCTGGGCAGCGGGATGACGCGTCGGCTATCACATGCCGCTTACCCCAGCAGCGATGGCTGCGTCGGAATGTGTCCGCAGCGACGCCAACTCCGTCTACGATCACATCACGCGCGACGTGCGGCCGGACGACCTGAGGCATTCAGCTCCTGAAGCCGGGGCAGACCTACGCCGATCTTCCCGAGCAGCTGAAGCGCTACCGCAGCGACATCTTCACCGACAAGTACAAGCGGCTCGCATGGGATGAGCTCAGCAGAACGATCACCGCACATATCGCAAAGGACGGCTACTGGTACATCCATCCGGAGCAACACCGAACGCTGTCCATCCGGGAGGCGGCGCGCGTGCAGACCTTCCCAGACTGGTTTCGATTTGCCGGGCAACCAACCCACCGTACCGGCAGATCGGAAACGCAGTCCCGCCGCTCCTAGCGATGGCGGTGGGCAAATCGGTAGCCGTATCACTACGCAAACGTCGACGAGGGGGCCCGCGAAACAATTTTGCACGGTTTCGCGATGACCTTTTGGCTTGGCATTCCGAGCACGTCCGCAGCTATCCTTGGAGGCAGGGAGTAGACCCGTGGGCGGTGTTGATGGCTGAGATCTGCCTACGCCGAACGCGAGCCGATCAGGTTGCTCCGGTATTCCAGACGCTCCTCCGGATCGCACCGAATCCGACGGCCATGGTCTCCCACACCGAGGAGGCGAGGACTGATGGGGTCGCTCGGACTGCACTGGCGAACCGACAATCTCATCGATATTGCGCGGCGCACCATTTTCG
The DNA here is from genome assembly GCA_963811675.1 of uncultured Actinomycetes bacterium. Classification (GTDB taxonomy): domain Bacteria; phylum Actinomycetota; class Thermoleophilia; order Gaiellales; family JAICJC01; genus CAVPTL01. The sequence continues at coordinate 1,357 of CAWESH010000023.1, forward strand.
AGTTCGGCGGTGAAGTGCCGGATACCGAGGGCGAGCTCAGGACACTTCCCGGTGTGGGCTCGTACGTGGCGCTGGCCGTCCTGACATTCGGCTTCGGACGTGCAGCGGTCTTAGTGGATGCGAACACGACACGAATAGTCAGCAGGATTAGCGCCCACGGCGACGACAGACTCTGGCAGATACGACTGGATATGCAAAAAAAATGGCCGGCCCCAAAGGCCCCGACGCCGCCTTCAATTATGCGTTGCTAGACCTCGGCGCTCTTGTAAGGCCACCAAGCCAGAATGCGAGAGATGCCCAGTAGTCGAGTATTGCTCTCACGGTCGTGCCAAAGTGAAGACAACGCGCGCGACAAGGCTGTTTTGATGAGACACCCACTTAGCGTCGTACCAGCGGCGCAGCGTCTCGTGGAGTCGCTGAGAGACATCGGCTACACCTTTGCGGCCGCGGTCGCCGACCTTGTCGATAACAGCATCGACGCCGGGGCGCGACACGTTGAGATCACTCTATGTTTTGAGGGTGAACGATCCTGGCTCCGGGTGTCCGACGACGGAATTGGAATGACAGCTTCGCAGCTGGACGAAGCCATGAGGTACGGAAGCCGTCGGGATTACGCTGGGCGCGAACTCGGGAAGTTCGGGCTTGGGCTGAAGACCGCGTCACTCAGTCAGTGTCGAACCCTCACCGTCGCGAGCCGCCGCAGCGTACAACGACGCAGAATTGAGATCCGACAATGGAGTCTCGACCACATCTCACAGAGCGACCAATGGTATCTGTTGCGTCCAACGCCTAAGGACTGCCCGACGGAGCTGATCAAGCCATTGGACTCTCGGCCCGGGACCGTTGTGTTCTGGGAGCAGATGGATCGAGTACTGACCTATCGAAACCCCCGAAGGTGGAGCCGCAGAGAATGGCTTCGCGGGACTCTCGCTGGCCATTTCTGAACACCTCGGAATGGTGTTCCATCGATTCTTGGCCGGCGAAGCACGAGGAAGACCGAAGTTGTTCATCTCAGTCAACGGTGACCCGGTTAGGACCTGGGATCCGTTTGCCAGGGACGAAGAGGCTACCCGAGTGCTGCCACCACAGTCGGTTGCGATCGCCACTCCAACGGGGCCTCGAGAGGTGCGAATCGCCCCCCACATCCTCCCCCGGGGAGGATTGTTTTTCCAATCGCATAGCCCACTCCCAAGCGGCCGGCCCTCGGCGGTGGAACCGGCAACAAGGTCTGTACATCTACCGGTCGGACAGGTTGATTCAGAGTGGTGGCTGGAACCGCCTCCGAGCGGAGGACGAGCATACGAAGCTCGCACGTATCGCCATCGATATCCCCCCCAGGTGCGACGAGCTGTTCCAGATCAATGTGTCCAAGATGCGGGTCGCTTTACCGGCGGACCTGCGAGCGGGTCTGAAGGCCATCGTCGCCGGAGTGGCGGCAGACGCCCAAGGCGCCTACCGCCGAACGGTGGCGACGCCTCAGGGTGCACCGAGCGACATCGTCTCAGTGGCAGACGTCCTCCACTTCCTCAATGCAGTGGGAACCGTCCGTCCAGGCACATCCCCCTTCCATGACCATCTTTGATGTGCGTCTGGGCGTGCATTGGGAGGCGATCGAGCGCGTACTGGTCGAGGAGCTGAGCGGCGGCGACCCTCGTCTGCTCTCGAGGATTCTGCGCCGCCTCCGCGAGGAGGCGGCGGTCGACCGAGGCTCGGATCCAGGCTCGGCCACCGCTAGGGTTGCGGCGAGTGGGTAACGCAAGACAGGAGGGCTAACAGAAAGCGCCGGCGGCAAAGTGTTCAAGAACTGCGGCGGGGTTTCCGAATAAGAGCGCTAGCGATCGCTCAAGCCGAGAGAAGCCCAATTGGAGGATAGCTTGTCGGGTGCGGAATCGATGGGAGAGGCCGTCCGAGCTGAAGCCGGATGCGAAGCCGAGGATGTGCCCCCCGATCCCGCCGCCATGATCGAGTCGATGCGGGCGTTTGGCTACGGTTGCTGTCTCCTAATCGCAGACTTGGTGGATAACAGTGTGTCCGCTAACGCTGAGAACGTCTGGGTAACCCTGCGATGGGGCGGGAGTCAACTCGTGGATCATCGTTCTCGACGATGGTCTCGGTATGGATGAGGACTCGGGCTTCGAGGAGCGATGCGACTCGGCAGCCGCAGCGCGCGCGAGCACCGTGTGCCGGGAGATTTAGGCCGGTTTGGTCTCGGGTTGAAAACCGCAGCCTTCTCACAAGGGAGGTCTCTGACTGTGGCGTCGAGGCGTGCACTTGGCCATGCTCCAGTCCGGCGTTGGGACCTCGATCACGTCACCAGCACTGCGTCATGGTCATTGCTAAAGGAGCCTCGGCCAGAGAGCACCCAGCTGCTTCGACCGCTCGAGGACATTAACCATGGAACCGCCGTGCTAATCGAGCGTTTGGACAGGTTGGCCGGCGATAGCGATGTCGAGGATACGAACGCGCATGACCAGTTTCTGCATCAGATCGAGCGGGTGAGAGATCACCTCGAACGGCGTTTCACCGGGTCCCTGTCAGGGCCCGGTGCCATTCGGATATCGGTGAATGAACGAACGGTGGAGGCCTGGGATCCCTTTCTCGTCGGCAAGGGGACAAGTCAGCTCCTGCCTGAGGAGCGTTTTCCTTTCGAAGGTGGGACGGTAGTGGTTAGGCCTCACGTGCTGCCGCATTTCTCACGCCTTGACCCTGCAACCCATCGCCAAGGTGCGGGCCCCAGGGGCTGGAACGACCACCAAGGCTTCTACGTGTACCGTGCTAAGCGGCTCATTGTAGCGGGCGACTGGCTCGGCCTTCCGAAGATGCAGAAGGAGGAGCACTACAAGTTGGCGCGGATTCAAGTGGATCTCGAGAACTCGATGGATCTAGGCTGGCAGATCGACGTTCGCAAGGCGACAGCCCTGATACCAAGCCCACTTCGAACCGACTTTCGCCGTATCGCGATTACCGCACGCCGGCAGGCCGCTGAAGCGTATCGATACCGAGGTAAACGACTCGCCCGAACGTCGTCTAAGGACAGGTCGTTCGTCTGGGTGCCACATGTGAAATCTGGCTCGGTAAGCTACCAAGTCGATAGAGCGCACCCACTAATTGTGTCGATCATCAACGAATCCTCGTCGCCCAAGCCGGCGGTCGATGCCGTCCTTCGGGTTGTGGAAGAGACGCTTCCGATCATGTCCATCCTGATGGATTGCCGGGAAGAGCCCGACAGCGTTCGTCCGCCCTTCGAAGGGCGGACAGCCGAGGTTGAAGTGATGATGCGCTCCGTCCACCGCACGATGGTCGAGGCGGGCGCCGAGCCGCAACAAGCCCTCAACCTTATCGCGCGTCTCGAACCCTTCGACGCGTATCCCGAATTGGTGGCCACCTTTGCAGAGGAGGTTCCCGGTGAACAACGCGACGACATCGGATGATCGGTCGAGCCAAGAGGTTGCGCTTCAAATCGCGCTCACGATTCTCGGTGGGGAGCCCCAGATCACCGACATGGCGGTCGAGAAGGCAATCCAAGGGGCCATCACGGCCGCGAGGGTAATGCGGCCCGACGCCTCCATCGACGCACCGCTACTCCGGCGGAGAATCGAGGAGCTCGTAACCGTCTGGGTCGTGGACCACGTGTCATTGTCGGACGATCGCGATCATCAGCCGTGGCTCGCGTCGGAGCGAGGAACTATCCAGTGGAGGTTCTGGGAACGATAGGAGAGATCCTTCCAATCGCTTGGCTGGGCACCGGCGGCCGTGGGTAAGCTCGGCGACGTCACGGACGATGTTCTCGGGCGTCTCGAGTCGCCACGGCGCTCAGGTGCTTGGGATAGGCGCGGCATGGTGGTTGGCCAAGTGCAGGCCGGAAAGACCTCTAACTACATCGGGGTCACGTGTAAGCTGCCGACGCCGGGTATCGGTTGATCGTTGTGCTCGCTGGGCTCCACGACAGCCTTCGAAGCCAGACTCAACGGAGGATCGACGAAGGGTTTCTCGGCTTTGACTCTCGCAGCACGCTGCTATTCAACGACAGCGAACGGAACCGTCGAATCGGGGTCGGGGCGCGCCAGAACGCAACGCCTGCCGACGTTCAGACGCCACAAGCAGTCTGCCGAAGGGAGACTTCAATCGCGGCGTCGCCTCACGGATTGCCGGACATGTCGGCTCCGACCCCGTCGTGCTGGTTGTGAAGAAGAACAAGACGATTCTGGAGAACCTGATCGGCGTGGGCTTCGACGGCGGCAGTGGAGGATCCGAGCACCGGACGCCGGATCGTGCTCGACCAGCCACTACTCGTGATCGACGATGAAGCTGACAACGCGTCGGTTAACACGAAGGAGATCGAGCGAGAAGTCGACGAGGATGGCCAGCTCATCAGCGAGACTGACCCGGCCACCATCAACCGGCTCATCCGCAAGCTGCTCCACACTTACCAACAAACCGCCTACGTAGGCTACACCGCTACACCCTTCGCGAACATCTTCATCTGGGAGGACCAGCCACACGGCGAGTACGGCGAAGACCTCTTCCCGAGGTCGTTCATAGTGCGGATGCCCCAACCGTCTAACTACATCGGCCCCACCCGCGTCCGGATTAGGACGGCCACGCCGTCGCCGAGCGACTCTGGCGAATCCGCGGGCCTGCCAATCATTCGCCACGTGGATGACTACGGCGCCTTTGTCCCTGACAAACATAAGAAGCAGCAAGTGATCGGCCCCCTCCCCCCGTCGCTTCGTGAGGCAGTGCGGTCGTTTGTCATTGCGTGTGCAGCGCGAGCCGCGAGGGGCCAGTATCCTACGTCCCACAATTCCATGCTGGTGCACGTCACCCGCTTCGTCGACGTCCAGCAGCAGGTGGCTGAGGCTGTTCGGGACGAGCTTGAGCGTATCGGACACGTCTGAAGAACGGCGACGGCGACCGACGAAGATCGGTAAGGGATGAACTGCGAGAGTTGTGGGACAGGGATTTCGTACCCACTTCCCGCAGGATTGCAGTGACCGGTGACCCCGTGACCTCATGGGAGGAGGTCAACGCCAGGCTGTGGCAGGCGTCGGCCCGCATCTCAGTGGTGGAGCTGAATGGGAGCGCTCGAGACGCTCTCACATACACAGACGAACCAGACGGAGTCAGCGTTATCGCGGTCGGTGGCGACAAGCTGTCCCGGGGGCTAACACTGGAAGGACTCTCGGTGAGTTACTACCTCCGGGCCACACGAATGTACGACACCCTCATGCAGATGGGGCGCTGGTTTGGTTTCCGACCCGGGTACCTGGATCTATGCCGTCTGTATACGACTTCAGAGCTCGCCGATTGGTACAGCGATATCACCGCCGCGAATGAGGAGCTGCTCGCTGAGTTTGACCAAATGGCCGCGATTGGTGGCACTCCCGCCGAGTATGGCCTGCGCGTGCTGAAACATCCGGATGGACTGATGATTACCGCGCGGGCCAAGATGCGGAGTGGCAAGGAGTTTGACCTGTCATTCTCGAAGACCCTCATCGAGACCGTCGCGTTCAACCGAGACCCTGACGAGCATCGCCGCAACGAACACCTAGTCAGCGGCGCGCTAGAGAGATGGAGTGCCGATGGACGCCGGCGGCCGGAGAGAACTCTTGGCGCTCCCTACATCTGGCAACGGGTCAAAGGAGACGAGGTGGCCGCCCTGCTCGACGGTTTCAGCGTCTCGGGCCGCGCACGTCGGGCCAACGGGCGACTGTTGGCCCGGTACATTCGTACATGCTTGGAGCAGGGTGAACTGCAGGATTGGACGGTGGCGCTCATAAGTATTGGTAGCAGGGAGGACGGCGATTCAAAAATGCAGGAGGCGTGCAAGTCGGGCCGGTCGTCCGAGAGCAGCGTAAGGGCCCCGACGGCCTCCTCGCCACCCCTGACTACTACTCGATTCGCCGCTTGCTGAGCCCGTCTGACGAATGGTTGGATCTGGAGAGGTCGGAAATCGATCAGGCACGAGATCTTGCGGTCAAACGGTTCCGGCTCGGCAACTCGCGTGCTGAAAAGGAGCCGACAGAACCTGACGGTTTGGCGGTTCGTGAGGTTCGATCACCCAACAACGGGCTGCTGCTCCTCTATCCCCTCGACCCCTCGAAGACTGGAATGAACCTCGACGTACCCGTGATTGGCTTCGCGGCGAGTTTCCCTCGGAGTCCCACCGCACTCTCGATCAAGTACCAAGTCAATCCCTTATTCTGGCAGACGGAACTCGGCGCCGAATGAACCTCGACAAGATCTGGCTCGAACTCCAGTCGCAGCTTCCAAGCGACGCTGGATACCTAAGGAGACGCATTCACGCCGACTCAAACGTCGACCTGAACCTAGCGATGATCAACCCTGGCCAGATTCGTGCGGTCAACCTTACGGTGGGGAGGTGTCCGCGACCGCCGACCTTGGAACACTCCCGCAGACCAGAGGGATTGAGCACGTCGTTTATCCGCTTGAGGCGAGCGGCCTGTCACGGCTTGAGCTTCGGTTGCAACGACCCCGCCGCCGCCGACGTCTTCCTCACGCTCGTTGCTGACCTGACCTCGGCCGTTGCTCGTAGCGAAGACGATCGAACCGCAGTGGGTATGTGGATCGGAAGACTCGCCCGATGGCAGAGGCTGCTTCAGCGAGCGCAGCAGGGACTAACACCGGAGCGCCAGCGAGGACTGTTTGCGGAACTCTGGCCTACTCGCGAAGGGTTGTCTCAAGCAATCGGCCAGAGACCAAGCAATAGACGCGTGGACGGGGCCTGCGGGAGCAGCCCACGACTTCCAAATGCCAAACGGTTCGGTCGAAGTCAAGTCGACGGCGTCGAACCAACCGCAGGTGGTTCGCGTAAGCAGTGAGCGCCAACTCGACGAGACGGGCACATCCTCCTTGCATCTCCTCCACGTTTCTCTCGACGTCCATCAGCACTCCGGCGAAACCATCGTTGCAATGGTCTTGTCCGTGCGGACTCTCGCTGCCGGCGGCGCAGCCGAAGCCGACCTCGAGGAGAAACTGATTGCGTATGGCTACCTCGATACGCACCAGTCGTTGTATGCGACCACCGGCTACACGGTAAGGGAGCATGCATTTTACCGAGTCGTCCAAGGATTCCCGCGGCTGGTTGAAACTGACCTGATCGATGGGGTGGGCGGCGTGCAATACCACCTCGTGATCGCCGCATGCGCGGCTCACCGCGTGGATGACGCCTCGGCGTACGGGATTCTGAGAGGTAAAAATTGAGCCATGACCAAACACTGGCCGCCTACGCTGAGGACATCAGGCAACAGGTGCGCTTCGTAACGCCGACGCGGAGGGCGCGGAGGCAATGCTGCCTCAGGTGTTTACGCGCCACGTGATTGACGTGCTGATAGAAGCCGGGGAACTAGAGGAAGCGCTTGAGTGCTACCACCGCGATCCAACACGCGGCATCGAGGTGAGCGGGTACGGTATCGAGGACGGTGACACGCTCAACCTGATCGGCACGCTTCACCGAGGTGAGGCCCCTCCGCCACGGATCGCCAAACGCGACATCACCACCGCATTCGAGCGCCTGACGCGGCTCTGGGAACGCTGCCGCGAGCGAAGGTACCACGAGCAGCTGGAGGAGTCGTCGGGACGCTTGGGACATGGCGCTCGCGATACACGATGTCGCACCGAAAGTCGACCGTGTGCGCCTGTTCGTCGTCACAGACGGTGTCTCCGACATGGAGTTCCTAGATCCACTCGAAGTTGACGGTGTCGAGATTCGACGTTCGGTGTGGGATCTCGCGCGTCTCCATCGCTTCGAAGCGTCGGGCCAGCGCGCCGAACCGATTGTCATCGACTTCGCGGAGGAATTTGGAGCACCGCTTCCGTGCTTGCCGGTCCCGCAGTCGGCGAAGGATTTCTCTGCATACCTCGCGGTGTTTCCCGGCGAGGTCCTCGGCGAGATATACAACGAGTTCGGTGCTCGTCTGCTCGAGTTAAACGTCCGCTCGTTCCTCCAAGCCACGGGGAAGGTGAACCGCGGGATTCGAGACACGCTCGTGGACCAGCCCGATCGATTCTTGGCGTACAACAATGGCATCTCGGCAACCGCTTCCTCTGTCGAACTTATCCCTTCCGACGGTGGTTTTGCCATAGCCAAACTAAGAGACCTTCAGATTGTAAACGGCGGCCAGACGACGGCCTCAATTCACCGAGCGCTCAGGAACGGTGTTGACATCAGCCGAGTCGCTGTCCAAGCGAAGATCACAGAGATCGATTCGGATCGGCTGCAGGAGATCGTTCCATTGATTTCGCGGTACGCGAATAGCCAGAACAAGGTGAGTGAAGCCGATCTTCGCTCCAACGATCCCTTCCACATGGAGGTCGAGACGCGTCCAGAACCGTTTGGGCTCCAGCCACGGCGGGCACGAGCGACAGACCCGATGGTTCTACGAGCGGGCACGCGGCCAGTATGCGGACGCATTCAGCCCGGCCGAGGGTCGCCCGCTCGGCGACGGACGTTTACGGACATCCATCCGATGCGACAGCGGTTCACGAAGGCATGCAGCCAAGTTCGAGCATACCTGGGGCGCAGCTACCCCACGTCGTCAGCAGCGGCGCCGAGAAAAACTTTACACGTTCATGCTAGGGCTCGGGGAGCGGCCAGGTACGTAGGCGACGCCCCCTACTTCCAGCGGCTGGTTGCGAAAGCCATTCTGTTCAGGAGGCCAGAGCGGATCGTATCGGCCCAGAATTTCGGAGGCTACCGTGCGAACATCGTCACCTACACGCTCGCCAAGCTTTCGCACGCCACAGGGCAGCGCCTAGACCTCGCCAGGATTTGGAACCGCCAAGCGACCGACGATGCGGTGGATCTAGCCATCGATGAGCTTTTACATTCGGTTTACGGGCTCCTCACGCGATCCGATCGCGTGGCCGCAACGTGACCGAGTGGGCCAAGCGTGAAGCGTGTTGGACACAGATGAAGGCTGTGAGATTCGAGCTGTCGACCGACCTGAGGCAGGAGCTTGTCGTACTCGACTCTGGAGCTCCTGACTTGGAGGACGTCATCGGCAGATCGGCTGATCACCCACTGATAGCAGAGATGTCGGCTGTTCCAGCGGACCATTGGTTCGCCATTGCGAACTGGGCCAAGCAGACCTCTAACCTGCAGCCCTGGCAACGCCGGATGGCGTACAGCATCGGCACGTACACCAACCGGGGTCGCCTGCTCTCGATCAAGCAGTCAGTGCAAGCAGACCGCTAGGGAAGCGACCGAGCTTGGGTTCACCGCCGACCCGGAAACCTGAGGCGGCCCGCGATCGACGTTGCCGTTACACGGCGCGATGGCGCGTCGCGTGACATTGGTGCCGGAACGCCCTCGAGACCAATGGCGCAGCGTTTCGGCATTTCGTGTTGGCCGGATGCGAAGTTGTACACGCCCGCTGCAATCTGGGGCTGAGAAAAAACACCACCGTGCCCCCAATGTGCCCCCAGCGTAGATCTCGCATCCGACGACCAGAGACGTGTTTGCGCTCAACCACGCCGTTTCCGAGAAGCCCTCTAACGGACTCGAACCGTTGACCCCTTCCTTACCATGGAAGTGCTCTACCAACTGAGCTAAGAGGGCAGGTCGCTGCAACTCTAGCCGAGCCGCCGCGATCCCATCCTCATCGGCAGCGCGTGCCCGAGCGTTGAGCCCGACGCGGGGTGTCTACGACACCCAGGTGGTGGTGGCGAGCATGTGCTCGACCTGTGCTTTCGAGGTGGCCAGGTTCGGCCCACGCAGACACGCGATCATCGCGATCCAGTTGTCGCCGGCGAAACGGCTTGCGATGTACGCAGTGATCGTCTCCTGACCGCCGAGGCGCGTGCAGTCACGATCCGCGTGGCCCACGTGGATGCGGGCCGGTCGACCGCCGATCCGCGACGGTTTGCCGGGAAAGCGCTTGAAACTCATTGCGGGCATGCCCCACTGCGTCCAGGTCACGAACACGCCCGACGGCTCCAGCTGGGCCAGCGCCGAATGGCACCGGATCGTCTCGCTCGAGTTCGTGGTCGTCGTCACGCACGGGTTGTGCTCTCTTGCTGTGCTCAGATACACCAGCGCGTTGGAAAAGCTGGTCACGAACTGCCACCGGTAGCTCTTCCACGTCGAGGGGTAGCGGAAAGCCACGGTGGAGTCGGCGAACCGCTGCCATCGAACAGGCGAGTGAGCAGCCGTCGCGCCGGTCGAGGAGTCGGATGTGCGCGCGGCGGAGCCGCCTCCGAAGCAGGCAGACCCGACCAGGGCGACCAGTATGAGTACCGCCGCGAGCATCTTCATCGTCAGTTGGACGCCCGCAACCGCGTCCGAGTTCCAGGTGCCGGCACGGCCCGGGCTAGATGCAGGAGCCCGCGGCCTGAGGACCGCGAGCCGACGACACTCGCAGCGAGAGCGCCGTTACCCGGGTGAACTCGGTGGAACCCACCGCGTACCGCAGCCGCAGCTTGGGTAGGTCGACGCAGCCTCCACGCTCCATGCGGAAGGTGACGGCAATCCAGGCGTGTGTCCGGATGCCGTCCGCGTTTTGGGGGCTGAACTGGAGGCCGGAGATCGGGTGCAGGGCGCGCGACGGTGGACGACTGGGACGCGGCGACTCCGGGGCCCGCCGGGCCGGACGATGTATCCGCCCGGGTTGGAGGTCAGCCCGGTGACGCTCACGAATCGCGCCCCGGTGTTGCTCGCGGGGGTGGCGCTGATCAGCGTCGCTCGCTCGCCACTCGGGAGCTGGTTATCGGGACGATCGCGGTGTAGGTCTTGCCCGGCTCGATGCCCGCCATCGCGGCGCTGACCCCCTGAGGTGCCGAGGCCAGCGGATCGTAGGGCACGGTGGTGCGGTACCCGAAGTAGGCGAGCGCGATCAGCGCGGCGACGCAAAGAGCCGGCAACCACACCGGCGAGGTGGAACCCACCGTGGACCAACCATCTCTCTGTTGAAGGGCGCCTCCACCCTCCCATCGTACGCCGTGGACGACGGCTACGAAAGCTCCGGCGGCAGCGCCTGGGGCCCGTCGGGATAGATCGTCGCCATCCGCTCGGGTGTCATCTCGAGCGTGTTGGCCAGCTCCGGCGGCGCGCCGACCACCAGCCACAGCGCGTCTCGGTCGGTGTCGTTGAACACCTGACGCACCGCGGGCGGATCGACCGCGACGGCCGAGAGCGGCTCCAGAGTGAGCAACTCGTCCCCGACCCGCATCCGGCCGGTGCCCTCCAGCAGCACGTACATCTCGGTCTCCTGGATGTGCCGATGCTTGGTGGATGCCTGGCCGGGGGTCAGGCGCCACAGCCGCGCTCCGAGGGTTGAGAGGCCCAGCTGCTTTCCGAGGTCGGTGTTCTGCACACGCATCTGGTTCGACGGCCGCCAGAAGGCATCGCCGGCGTCGAGCAGCCGAAACAGCCTGCCGTCGCCCGCGCCGCTGCCATCACCAGGCGAGCTATCGCTTGGCTGAACGTTCGGCATCGCGGTCGCGCATTACGGTCAGGATGTGCTCGCGGAATCCAGGCAGGCCGGCCACCAGCTCGGTGAACTGCTCGCCCGGGAGCAGCGCCACGGTCAGATCGGTCTCGGCGGTGACCGTCGCGGTGCGAGCAGACGCGTACCCGGGACCTGCATCCAGCGCACCGACCTCGCCGAAGAAGTCACCTTCGCCCAGCGTGGCCAGTGGCGTGTCGCCCCGACCCACCACTCGGGCGGTGCCGTCCAGGATCACGAAGAAGCCGTCGGTGATCTCGCCCATCACCACCACGTCGCGGCCGGCGGGGTAGGAGCGATCGGTCGCCGCCTCGGCGACCCGGGCGATGTCATCCTCGCTGAGACCAGCGAAGACGGCAAGATTCTGGAGATCCGTGGCATTCATCGCTGTGATTATCGCGCGCGGCCACGCCCGACGCGCTAGAACACCGTCATGGCAACCTCACGCTGGTCGATCCGCTCGCAGCGTTCGCTGCTCTCGATCGCGTCCACCGACTCGGTGCTGTCGATCGGAAGCGCCGGGTCGGTGCTCTCGATCGGCTCGGTCGGCAGCGCCTGCTCGATCCTCTCGGTGGGCTCATTCGCGTCGGTCGGATCGCTGCTCTCGTCCCAGTCGCGCTGGTCGGTGCTCTCGTCCCGGTCGCGCTGGGCGATGGTCTCAGACGGAAGATCGACCGAAACGGACTGACCGCTCAGGTAGAGCAGTACTGCGCCCCGGCGCCGAGCACGGTGAGCGCGACGAGTGACAGCACGAACCCCGCGACGATGGCCGCAGCCAGGCCGACCTCACGACCCCCACGCTGCGGCGATCGCAGCACCACACTCGAGCAAACCGCGTACAGCACCACCCCGGCGGCGACCCCGATCACCGCGCTGGTGTTCTTCTCCGGACAGAGCGAGAGGAACACGAGGTAGAGCCAACCCATCCCGGCGACGAGGGTGGCGCCCACCGCGGTCACGGCCAGCGCCGCCGCCTCGCTGCGCTGCAACCCTCCCAGCGGAGCCACGCCCACAGCGACCGCCGCGAGTCCGACCCAAATGCCCGCCAGAAGCCACACCGAGCTGGTGTGACCAGTGAGGGCCAGCACGAGCGGCACCATTGGAATCGGCAGCAGCACGCCCGCGCGTACCAACCACTCCCGCAGATCATATCTCATACCTGCTATATACCACGTACGCTATGTGAAATCAAACAGGTGCTTACGCGTAGTGGTCGGTGATGTACTTCTCACCCTCGTCGCAGAGCAGCGTCACCACCGTCTCGAACTCGGGATGCTGCTCGCGCAGGCGCTTGGCCGCCACCATGTGCGCCCCCGAGCTGGGGCCGACGAACAGGCCGTGCTCGCGGGCCAGCCGTCGCATCTCGGCGAGGCTCTCGGGACTCGACACCGACACGTAGGAGTCGACCTCCGAACCGTGCCGCTGGATGATCCCTGGCACGAACCCATCGGCGATCCCCTCGATCGAATGGTGGGCGATCTCGCCGCACACGATCGTGCACGATTCGTCGGGCTCCAGCCCCACCAGCTGCACGTCGGGATTGGCCTCGCGAAACGCCCGGCCCACGCCGATCAACGTGCCGCCGGTGCCAATCCCCACCACCAGCGCATCCGGCGGCTGCGGCAGTTGGCGAGGATCTCGGCGCCCAGCCACTCCTGGTTTTCGTCGACATTCCACTGCGAATCGAACTGGGCCGGGTTGAAGTAGCCCGGCCGCTGGCCCAACACGAGCGCGTGCTCGAGCGCCGCGTTCACGTGAAAGTCCCCGATCAGCATCACGTCGGCGCCGTGCGCGCGTGAGATCGCAGCGCGCTCCGGACTCATGCCCGCCGGCATCACAACCAGCATCCGGTAGCCCTTGGCCGCGGCCACCATGCTCATCGCGTTGCCGGTGTTGCCGCTGGAGGCCTCCACGATCGTGAACCCCGGCTGCAGCAGGCCCTCCACCTCGGCCCGCTCGATCATGTACCGCGCGATCCGGGCCTTCACCGAACCGGAAGGATTCAGGTACTCCAACTTCGCGTACACGCCTTCGATGTGCAGCAGCGGCGTCGAGCCGATCGCCTCGACGATCGAGGTCACATACCCAGCGGCGGGTTCGGCGATCGGCTCCGGCATAGTGAAAGCCTAGCCGTAACCGCTAGCCCAAGATCGTCTGCTCGAGCAGGAAGATGTTGAGGGCCACGATCACGGTTGCGACGATCACCGCGGCCACCGTGGTCAGCCGGCGATTGGTGAGATTCCCCATCAGGCGACGGTTGCAACAGAAGATCACCAGCGGAATCAGGGCAAACGGGATCCCGAACGAGAGCGCGACCTGGCTCAGCACCAGCGCCCGGGACGGATCGACTCCGATCGCCAGCACCACCATCGCCGGGGCCATGGTGGCCAGGCGCCGCACGAACAGCGGGATCGACCGCTCCACAAACCCCTGCATCACCACCTGGCCCGCCAGCGTGCCCACCGACGACGAAGACAGCCCCGATGCCAGCAGCGCGAACCCGAACCACAACTCGGCGTGATCGCCGACCTGGCTCTTGAATCCGGCGTAGGCGCCCTCGATCGAGTCGACTCCGACCAGTCCCGAGGAGTGGAAGATGCCCGCGGCGGCGATCAGCATCGACATGTTGACCAGCCCAGCGATCACCATCGCGATGATGACGTCGATCCGCTCGAACCGAAAGATCTTGAGCCGCTCGGCGTCGTTCTTGCCGACCACTCGGCGCTGTGTCAGCGCCGAGTGCAGATAGATCACGTGTGGCATCACGGTCGCGCCCAGGATGCCGGCTGCCAGCAGCACGCTCTCGGTTCCCGAGAATCCGGGTACGAACATCCCGTGGCCGAGCGAGGCCGGATCGGGATGCGCATGCACCATCTGGAACGCGAACCCGGCCACGATGATCCCCACCAGGCACACCACGGCCGCTTCGAAGTGCCGAAAACCTCCGCGTGTTTGCAACGCCAGTAGCCCGAACGCGAACACTCCGGTGAGTGCACCCGCCCACAGCAGGGGCATCCCGAAGAGCAGGTTGAGGCCAAGCGCCGCGCCGATGAACTCGGCCAGATCGGTGGCCATCGCGATCACCTCGGCCTGAATCCACAGGCCGATCGTCACCGGCCGGGGAAACTCCTGACGGCACACCTCCGGCAGGTTCATGCCGGTGGCGATGCCCAGCTTCGCGCTCATCGTCTGGATCAGCATCGCCATCAGGTTGGAGACGAGGATCACCCACAGCAGCAGATAGCCGTACTTGGCGCCGGCGGCGATGTTGGTGGCGAAGTTGCCGGGATCGACGTAGGCGACCGCGGCGATGAAGGCCGGCCCGAGAAACGGCCACAGCCCTCGCAGTCCCCGCCGCTCACCGGAGAGCGACTGCTCGGCGGCCGTGGCCACGCGCGCCTCGCCGGGCAGGGCAGCGGCACCCGGGTCGGTCACGACCAGCTCGGGAGGCGGCACCGGCGTCAGAGTGCCGCCACCTCGATGCGGGCAGCGACACTGCGGCCGATGGCGTGACGCGCACCGTCCACCTCGACCGTCACCGGCCCGTCGAACGGTGCCTGCTCGACCACGATCAGCTCGCGCTCGGGCATCAGCCCGAGGCTGGCGAGATAGCGCAGCAGCTCGGCGTCGCTGTCGGGCACGCGACGTACCACCGCCTGGTCGCCCTCGGCCACGTCGCACAAGAGCACTCGCTCGTGTGGTTCAAGTACCAGGTCGGCGGTGGGAATGGGATCTCCGTGAGGATCGTGAGTGGGAAATCCGAGTGCCGCGTCGATGCGCGCCTCCAGTTCCTCCGACAGGTGATGCTCGAGCCGCTCGGCCTCGTTGTGCACCTCGTCCCAGCTCAGTCCCAGCGCCTCCATCAGGTACAGCTCCAGCAGCCGGTGGTGGCGCACAACCTCCAGTGCGATCCGCTCGCCCGACGGTGTGAGCGTGGCTCCGTGATAGCGCTCGTGGCGCACCAGGCCAAGCTTGTCGAGCTTCTTCAGCATCGCGGTGGCCGAGGCCGGCGACACGCCCAACTCCGCGGCCAACGCGTTGGTGGTCACCTCTCCCCGAGATTGGAGCTTCCAGATCGCCTTGAGATAGTCCTGAGCCGCCTCGCTTACCATAAAATGAGTTTAGACGAGACTCAAAAACTATTCAACAGAGAACCGGCATTATGCATAAAAGGTGCCAGGCACCTTTTATTCACCCCTCAGCGAGTGAGGCGACCAAGGCGTCGATCAGAACCGGGATGTGCTCGTCGCTGAAGACCAGCGGCGGGCGGATCTTGAGCGTGTCGTGGCGGGGACCGGTGCGGCCGATCAGCACTCCGTGCTCGCGCATCGAGTCGACCACCTGGCCGGCTCGGCGGGGGTCGGCCATCTCCACGCCGATCAAAAGCCCCCGCCCGCGCACGTCCACGACCTCGGGGTGGCCGGCCGCCACCGCCTCGATCTCGGACTTGAGCCGGGCGCCCACGCGCGCGACCTGGTCGATCAGCCGGTAGTCGTCGATCACGTCCAGCACCGCGAGCGCGGCCGAGGCCGCCACGGGGTTGCCGCCGAAGGTGCTGAAGAACTCAGTGGTCTCGGCAAACCGCTCGGCCAGATCGCTGCGTGTGACCAGAGCGGCCACCGGATAGCCGTTACCCATCGGCTTCCCCATGGAGACGAAGTCCGGCTCGAGGCCATAGCTTTGGAACGACCACAGGTGCTCTCCGTTGCGGCCGTGCCCGGCCTGCACCTCGTCGGCCACCACCAGCCCGCCGGCCGCTCGGACGGCAGCCGTGATCGCCTGTACCTGGGACGGCTCGGG
This sequence comes from uncultured Actinomycetes bacterium, assembly GCA_963811675.1. GTDB lineage: Bacteria > Actinomycetota > Thermoleophilia > Gaiellales > JAICJC01 > CAVPTL01. The sequence continues at coordinate 17,622 of CAWESH010000023.1, forward strand.
CTCCAAGAACCCGTCGCTGGTAAACCCGGTGTCGAGGTACACGGCTGCCGGCGCCACCCCACGCTGCGCGATCCTCGCGATCGCAGCCTCGGCCGCTGCACCGGTGAGCTCGCTGAGCGTCTCGACGTAGTCGGGCCGGTGGTCGTCCACCCACTCCTCGGGAGACATGTCGGTGGTCACCTTGGTGACTCCGTGGTAGCCGAAGTCAGTCACCAATCCGCCGCCGTTGCCGGTGGCCGCCGTCGCCATCCGCCAGGCGATGTCGTTGGCCTCGCTGCCCGAGTTCACCAGCATGATCGTGTCCAGCCCCAGTCCCGCCGGCATGCTTTGGATGATCCGCTCGCCGAGATCGACCAACGGCTCGGACAGGTAGCGGGCGTGAGTGTTGAGTGCCCGCGTCTGGCGCACCACGGCCTCGGTCACGCGCGGGTGACAGTGACCCACCACCGGCACGTTGTTGTACGCGTCGAGCACCCGCCGGCCGTCGGCCTCGAACAGCCACACGCCCTGGCCGCGAGTGAGGTGCACGGGCCGCGCGTAGGTGGGTGGCGTGATCGCAGCGCCCAGCACCGCGCGGCGGCGCACCGCCAGCTCGGCGTCGGCCACCGGGGGCGCCGGCGCTCCCACGCCCTGGCACACCGCGTCCGGCCCGATCTCATCGAACTGCTCGATCATCGCCCAGGTGTCGACATCCCAACCTTGGATGTACTCGGCGTTCTCGGGATAGCGCAGCACCCTCCACGCGCTGACGGTCACAAGCGCAGCCAGGCGGGCGGCGAGGACGTCACCCGCCAGCTCGAGTTCCAGCGGCTCCAGCGGTGTCACCGACTGATAGCCGTCAAGCATCAGCCGCGCGGTGCGAAAAACGTCATCAGGCGGACGGCCCCGCACCACCGAGGCCAGCGTGGTCGTCAGGTCGGTGACCAGCGAGGTGTGCACGATGTCGCCGAAATCGGTGATCCCCGCAACCAGGCCGCGATCGTCCACGAGCACGTTGTCCAGCGTGAAGTCGTTGTGCACCACCTGCGACCGCAGCTGCGGATAGCGGGGCGCCACGCGGGAGTCGAAGCGATCGAGGATGCGCTCGACCATCGCCTTGCGGGCGGGCTCAGGGATGGATTCCGTCAGCCCGCGCAGATCCGAGGCGTGCTTGGTATCCCACAGCAGCCTGCGTCCCGCGGCAGGGTGAAAGAACCCCCGGAGCGCACGCGCGAGCCGGGCCGAGGTGGCACCGAAGGCGACCACGGCGGCATCGTCGAGGTCGGGGCCGAGCAACATCGCGCGGCCGTGTAGCCGCTCGAAGAAACGAACGAAATGCGGGCCATCGGCTCCCTCGAACCGCGGACGGTAGTCCTCCAGATCAGGCGCCGGCCCAGCACCCAGCCGCGGCAGCTGGCGTGCCACCGACAGCTCCGGGTCAGTCACGGCCACGTGCAGCAGGGCGGCGACCTCGAGATCGAGCGATTCGGGGAGCTCGCCCAGATTCGAGACCTTCAACACGCCGCCGCCGTCGTCGGCGTCGATCATGAACGTCTGGTCGCGCTCACTGCCCAGATCGCGGGCAGTGCCGTCCACGCCGAACAGCTCGCGCGCGATCCCCGCCACCTGCTCGGGCGTGAATGCCGGAGGGGTGGCTTCGAGTACCCCGAGATCGGTCTTCTGGGCTGTGTCCGACATCAGCCCAGAGACTACCCTAGGGTCGAACCACAACCGCGATCAAGGAGCGTTCATGGCAGGGGAAGTCGTACACGTGGAGTTTCCGTCGGGCGATGCCGACCGGGCCCAGGCGTTCTGGGGCGGACTGTTCGGCTGGGAGTTCGTCAACCCGGGGATGCCGGAGATGGACTACCGCATGGCCCAGGTCAGCGAGAACGCCGGAGTGGCGGTGTTCGCGTCCGAGAACCGCACCGGCCACCCCACCATCTACCTCGACACCGAGAACATTGACGAGTCGATCGACCGGGTACGCGAGCTCGGCGGTGAGGCCGATGACCGAGCACCTGTGCCGGGTCACGGCTGGTTTGCCTCCTGCCGGGATGTCGAAGGCACCGCCTTCCATCTGTGGCAGCGCGACCCAAACGCCGCCTGAGCGGCGGTAATCCCAATCACCGCCGGGCGGGTCTCGCTTGACAGATCCCGATTCGCCATGTCATAGTTAGGTCGCCCTAAGTTAGGGTACCCTCAGTGGGGTCGAACAAGGGACTGCGTTGCTGCCAACGTTTGTGATCGGGTTGCGAGAGGGAGTCGAGGCGTCGCTGATCGTCGGGATCATCGGTGCCTTCCTGCGCCAGCAGGGAAACCGAGCCGCGCTGCGGGCGATGTGGGTGGGCGTCTCCGCCGCCATCGCGCTGTGCGTTGCGCTGGCCGTGGGCCTGCAGGTGCTCGACCAGTCGCTGCCCCAGCGCCAGCAGGAGCAGCTCGAGACGATCGTTGCCCTCGTGGCCGTGGGCATGGTCACCTTCATGATCGTGTGGATGCGCCGACACGCGGCCACGCTGGCCTCCGACCTGCGCGCCAGCGCAGCCGACGCCGCCGCCAGCGGCGCCTGGGCTCTGGTCGCGATGGCGTTCTTCGCGGTTGTCCGCGAAGGCGTCGAGACAGCGGTCTTCATGCTGGCCGCGTTCCAGGCCTCCGGGGATGCGCTCTCCGCCGGACTGGGAGCGCTGCTGGGGATCGTGTGCGCGATCGGCATCGGCATCGGCATCTACTACGGCGGCGTGCACCTCAATCTTTCCCGCTTCTTCCGGCTCACCGCGGCCGTGCTCGTGCTGGTCGCCGCCGGGCTCGTCTCCAGCGCGATCCACACCGCGCACGAGGCCGCCTGGCTAAACAGCTTCCAGGCCCAGGCAGTCAATCTTGAGTGGTTGGTGCGCCCCGGCTCGATCCTGAGTTCGCTGGCCACCGGCGTGCTCGGAATCCAACCGCAGCCCACCGTCGGTGAGGTGCTCGGGTGGCTTCTGTACGCAATCCCGATGCTGATCTACGTCCTCCGCCCCCGGCGACCGAAAGTGCGCGTGCCCAGCACACAGCCCGCCCGCGCCTGACCTCACAAAGGAAACGATGAACCCCCGTGCTCTCACCAGTTCGGCGGTCGCATGCCTTGCGATCGTCGCCGCAGCCTGCGGTTCCAGCTCCAGTTCTGGGTCGTCCAACCCCGATGCCAAGACGGTGGCGGTCACGCTGTCGGACGAGGGCTGCTCACCGGCCAACGCCACCGTGCCGGCCGGCGCCGTCAACTTCACCGTCAGTAACTCGGGCAGCGCCAAGGTCACCGAGCTGGAGCTGCTAAACGAGGACGGCGTGATCATCGGCGAGCGCGAAAACGTGATCGAAGGCGTGCCCGCCTCGTTCTCACTCAAGCTCCAGCCCGGCAACTACAAGCTCAGCTGCCCCAACGGTGACACCACCCCCGAGGGCACGCTCAAGGTCACCGGCGACCGGTTTGCCGCAACCGACGGCGCGTCAGCCGCGCGGCTCACGCAGGCCACCGCCGGCTACAAGCAGTACGTCGACTCCGAGACCGCCAAGCTGCAGACGGCAACCGCCGCGTTCGTGGCCGCGCTCAAGGCCGGCGACACGCAGAAGGCCAAGGATCTGTTCGCCAAAACGCGCATCCACTACGAGGCGATCGAGCCGGTGGCAGAAGCCTTCGGCGACCTCGACCCCGAGATCGATGCGCGCATCAACGACGTCGCCGATCCCAGCAAGTGGACCGGGTTTCACCGCATCGAGAAGATGCTGTGGGTGGGTAACAGCACCAAAGGCACCGGCCCCTACGCGGACGAGCTGATGAAGGACGTAAACACGCTGGCGCAGAAGGCGAGCACGCTCACCTACCAGCCGGCCCAGCTCGCCAACGGCTCGGTGGAGCTGCTCAATGAGGTGGCGGGATCCAAGATCACCGGCGAGGAGGATCGCTACTCGCACACCGATCTGTCGGACTTCCAGGGCAACCTGAACGGCGCGTTCGTGGCCTTCAAGCTGCTGCGCCCGGCGCTCCAGGAGTCCGGCAACGGCGAGCTGGCCAAGACCATCTCCGAGCGGTTCGCGGCGGTGCAGAAATCGCTCGACGCGTACAAGCGCTCCACCCCGTCGGGGTACGCGGCGTACGGTGAGCTGACCTCCGCCGACCGGCTCAAGCTGGCGCAACAAGTCGACGCGCTGGCCGAGCCGCTCTCGAATGTTGCGGCAAAAGTCACTGGCTAGGCTCTCATGAGATGAGTGACCCGCCAACCCAGTCGGGAGTCACCCGCCGGCGTCTGCTTGCAGTCGCCGGCGGCGGCGCAATTGGGCTGGCAGGCGCCGGCGTGGGCTACGCCGCGGGATCGACCGAGTCGAGCGAGGCGGCCACCGTCGACGAGGCGCTGCCGTTCTACGGCGCGCACCAGGCCGGCATCGTCACCCCGCCGCAGGATCGGCTGATGTTCGCCGCCTTCGACCTCACGATCACGTCCGCCGACGAGCTGCGCGACCTGCTGCGATCGTGGTCGGCGAACGCGGCGCTTTTGACCCAGGGACTCCCCACCGGATCGCCGGCGGGCCGCCTGGACGCGCCGCCGCAGGACACCGGCGAGGCGGTGGGGCTGCCCCCGTCGCGGCTGACGGTCACCTTCGGACTGGGGCCGAGCGTGTTTCTGCAGGACGGCAACGACCGATTCGGGCTCGCTTCCCAGCGACCGCAGGCATTGGCACCACTCGGACACCTCCCCGGTGACCAGCTGCTGCCCTACCGCAGCGACGGCGACATCTGTGTTCAGGCCTGCGCGGAGGATCCGCAGGTGGCGTTCCACGCCGTGCGCGACCTGGCGCGGCAGGCCCGGGGCGCGGCGGTGATCAAGTGGACGCAGCTCGGCTTCGGGCGGGCATCGTCCACGTCCAAGTCACAGGTGACACCGCGCAATCTGCAGGGCTTCAAGGACGGCACCAACAACCTGGATACCGACGACGACGCCGCCATGAACCAGCACGTGTGGGTCGGCGACGACGAGCCCCAGCAGTGGTTTCGCGGAGGCAGCTATGTCGTCACGCGACGTATCAGGATGCTGATCGAGACCTGGGACCGCTCATCGCTCGGCGACCAGCAGGACACCATCGGCCGTGACAAGACCGAGGGTGCGCCGCTGGGGTCGGCCAAGGAACACGACCCGGTCAATCTCGACGCCAAGCGCCCCGACGGCGAGCTGATGATTCCCGCCGACGCGCACATCCGCCGAGCCTCGCACGTGACCAACGGCGGCATCAAGATCCTGCGGCGCGGCTACAACTACACCGACGGCATCGACCCGCTCACAGGTGAGCTAGACGCAGGCCTCTTCTTCATCTGTTACCAGAAGGATCCGCACGCCCAGTTCGCGGCGCTGCAGCGCCGGCTGGGTACCGTGGATGCGCTCAACGAGTACATCCATCACACGTCCAGCGCGGTGTTCGGCGTCCCGCCCGGTGCTCGCCCAGGCGGGTACGTGGGTGAGGCGCTCTTCAAATCCCCCGTTTGAGTGAGTGCGCCGGGGCCTCCACGGGCGGACACTCGATGGACACCGGAGAGACCACCGGCCCAGGAGCCGCCCCCTCCCCGGAACTTCAGACGAGTGTGATACGCAGCGATCTGACGTCCCACAGATCGTTGCGTATCGCGAATTCTACGCAGCCTCTGCCGCGGCCACCGCGACAGTCCCGCGGACACTGCGGGTGAGCACCCACAGCATCGGCATGAGCGCGACGATCACCACCGCATAGGCAACCGCCGGTGACGTCACCTGCGCGACGTATCCCAGCAACAGCGGGACGATCGTAAATCCCAGCGCCCAGGTTGCGCCCAGCACCCCGGTGACGGTCACGTGCGAGACGCCCGCCGCGTCGGCGCCCAGCGAGGACAGCGGGAACATGGCTGCGCCGACCACCGCGAAGATCGCCCCACCCACCACCAGCACCAGCAGCTGCACACCGTTCGGCGGTGTGAACGCCAGGATCACGGGTATCACCAGCACCACGAACGAGACCACCAAGGCGACCTTGGCTGGTCCCACGCGATCGACCAGCCGCCCCCCGATGACGCCGGCGCCGGCGCCCAGCAAGGCTCCCAGCGCGAGTGCGGCCGCGATCACGGTCACCGACTCGCCGTGGCTTCCCAGGTGCAGCGGCACCAGCAGATCGACCGCCCCGAACGCGGCCAGGTCGATCAATGCCATCGCCAGCGCGGCCTTGGTCGCGGGTTGACGCGCGCCCCGCAGGATCGACGCCCACACGTGGCTTTCCCCCATCACGGTTCGACCGGCGGGCGCGAGCACCGTACACACAAGGCCGACGGCGCAGACCACGGCCACCAGGCCAAACGCGATGCCTGATCCGACCACCGCCGCCAACCCGCCGATCCCGGGGCCGGCGATCGATCCCGCCGAGAGCATTCCCATCACGATTCCCGACTCCCGCCCGCGCCGGCCCGGGGGCGCGTTATCGGTGACCCACGACATCGACGACGTCCAGATCGAGCCGCTGGCAAAGCCCTGGACGAAACGCGCCAGCACCAGCACCAGCGCGGTCGGCGCCCAGGCAAAGATGATCGTCGCCACGGTCATCAGCACCGCCGAGACCAGCGCGATCCGGCGGGCACCGACCCGCGGCACCAGCACAATGCAGGCCATCGACACGAAGGGCACTGAAATCGGGTAGGCAGCCAGCACCACACCCGCCTGAAAGGTCGTCAAGCCGAAGCGCTCGACGTAGTGGGGCAGCAGCGGCAGCACCGCGAGGTAGAGCGCGGCGTCCACGAACATCGAGACGCCGACGGCGAGGGTTATGCGGCGATACGGCTCCACGCTGGGCACGGTACCTGCGACTGTGGAGCGTTGGGCAGCAACCGGGGGTGGACGGTGCGGCTGGAGCGAGTCGTAAGCACAGCGATTTTCACAAGTCAAGCCGAGTGCGCACGCCCGCCTAGTGCAGTGTGAGCACGACCAACCGATGGTCGGTGGTCAGGCTGCGGTCGGCGCCCTGCGAGATCGCATACAGGTTGTAGCGCCGGTTCTTGTGCTTGCGCAGGTCACGCCAGGCGGCATCGGTCAGGTGCAGGCTGACGGTGCCGGATGCGTTGGCGTGGGCGGCGAACGTCCCTACCGCGATCACCACGTGGTGGCGGCGCAGCTGCACGCGGCCAGAGCAGTCGGCATCCCACGTGTCGGCGCAGGTGATCCCGACCGTCATACCGCCGGCGGCGACGTGGACCCTGGGCGGCGGCGCTGAGGCCTGGAGCGGAAACTTCACGCGTCGGCGTCTTGGCCACGAACGCTCCCTTGACCAGCCGTGAGTTGGCCACATAGAGGGTGCGGGCCGGGTCGGGCACTCCGGGTACATCGGTCTCGCCGCCCAGCGCCATCGAACCGCCGTCCCCGCCTGGAATGGCTGTATCTCCCGGCACCCACGTGCGGCCCTGGTCGGTCGAGCGCCAGTTGCCGCCGTAGTCCATGAAGATCGTGGCCGGGGTGGTCGAGGGGTCGAGCGTGAACGATTTCGGCGTGTCGGCCCAGATCTCAGTCCAGTCCTCGCCGCCGTCGTAGCTCGCCCGCAGCGGCCCACCCACGAGCGCCAGGTAGATCGTCTGGGGATCGTTCGGATCGATCGCGAAGATCGACGGCATGTTGCACCGAAGCGGCACCATCTGCGGACACGAGCGAGGCACGATCTGGCCCCACGTGGATCCGCCGTCGAGGCTTCGGAAGACGCCGGGCGCGCCGGCGACGTAGATCACGTTGGGATCGTTGGGGTCGATCGCAACCCGGTTGAAGTAGAGCATGTTGCGGCCGTCGTTGAGATCGGCCGCGCAGCAGATCGGGTGTCGCGTCCAGGTGGCTCCCGCGTCACGGCTTTCCAGCAGCTCCGCCTCGCCGCCCAGCATCAGGTGGCGGGGATCGTTGGGGTCAACCGTCACCGGCGTGCCGCGGTAGGTCGCGAACGCTGCCAGAAGCGACCAGGAGTCACCGTCGTCGTGGGAGACGAAGTATCCGCTGGTGAACGATCCGAGGTAGATGGTGCCGGGGTCGTTCGCCGGGAACTGGATCGAGTCGATGCTGCCCAGCTGATCGGGCAGGCCGTTCTGGACGTGGTTCCAGGTGGCGCCGGCGTCGTCGCTTCGCCAGAGGCCGCCGCTGGTACCGGTGTACACCGTGTCGGGGTGTGCCGGATCGCTGGCCACCACGTTGGGGGTCGAGACGATGCCGGTGTTGTGCTCGGTCCACGTCTGCCCGCCGTCGGTCGTCTCGATTACGCCGTCACCGGTGACCCCGTACACGTGGTTGGGATCGTGAGGGTCAACGGTGAGGCCGTTGAGTGAGTAGCCGTACGGCAGCGCGGTGGTCGTCGTCCAGGCGACGCCTCCGTTGGTGCTGCGCACGACGTGGTTGCCGCTGGCGGCGTAGACGATCGATGAGTCGCTGGGTGCGAACTCGACCGGGTAGCCGAGATAGCCGCCGCCGATGGCGACCGGCAGCTTGGCGAAGGATGCACCGCTGTCCTGCGACATGAAGAGCCCACAACCCGTCGAGACGAGCAGCGTGCTGGGGTGCTGCTGGTTGACGGCGATGGTGAAGGGCGTGCACGAGCCGAACTGGGGAGTCGGCAGCTGCGTCCAAGTCCGCGGGCCGTCGGCGTCGGTGGTGGCGTAGAGCCCGCCGCCCTGGAGGCCGACATAGGCCACGTTGGCGCCCGAACCGGCGACCGCGAACGAGAAGATCGGCGTGGACGAGAGGTCGGGCAGACCGCTGTCAGCCGGCGCATCCCACGTGGCGCCGCCGTCGTCGGACGAGGCCACGCCGGCGCGTGACACCGCGGCCAGCACCTGTCCGTATCCGGTCAGACCGATGCCTACGACCGATCCCCCATACTGAGTGGAGTGATCCCAGGTCTGACCAATGTCGTTGGAGATCATAACGGTGCCGCCCAGGCCACCCGCGAACACGCGGTCGGGATTGGCGGGGTCGTACGCAAACACGCGCCCACAGCGGGAGCGACGCGGGCTGCCAGCTCTGGTCGGCGTCCGCAGAACTCCAGGCGCCATCCGGGCCCGACACGTACAGGTCGGCGGGGTGCGACGGGTTCACCGAGACGCTCGAGAGCCGCGCTCCGGTCGGGCCGCCCACCGTCATGGTGGTCGCGTGCGCGGGCGGTGTGGTCAAGCCCACGCAGGCGAGCGCCGCAAGCAGCACGGCCAGTACACAGGATCGGAGCACAGTGGGAACGGGAGGGGTCCTTCGGACGAGCGAATACGCCCGCTCATCCTCAGACGCGCCGGATCGAGAGGCGTCCCCCAGACGGGGGAGCGGACTGCCCGCGCAAAGTTCTGCGCTGGTCGACCGAGGGGCGATGCGAAGCCGGACTCTAGTGGGAGGGACAGGATTCGAACCTGTGTAGGCAGAGCCAACGGGTTTACAGCCCGTCTCCTTTAACCACTCGGACACCCTCCCGGGCGCAGACCAGTCTAATCCACGTCGTGCTGAACCCCGCCGCTACTCGGCGTTTCGCAGCGCCTGTGCCTCGGGGAGGCCCTCGAGCTTCTTCAGCGTGTTGTTCTCGATCTGGCGGATGCGCTCGCGGGTGACCCCAAACGTGCGACCGACCTCCTCCAGCGTGTAGGGCTGCTCGCCCTTGAGGCCGAACCGCAGCTCGATCACCTTGCGCTCGCGCTCGGGCAGCGAGTCGAGCGCCCGCTCGATGTCCTCGCGCCGCAGCGTCATCGTGGCCGAGTCGAACGGGCTGACAGCCTGCTCGTCCTGGACGAAGTCGCCCAGCTCGGACTCCTCCTCCTCGCCGATCGGCTTTTCGAGGCTCACCGGGAGCTGCGCCATCCGCAGGATGTCGCGCACCTCATCGGCGGTCATCTCGAGCTCGAAGGCGATCTCCTCGGGACGCGGCTCGCGGCCCAGCCGCTGCACCAGCTGGCGCTCGATGTGCACCACTCGGTTGAGCTTCTCGACCATATGCACCGGGATCCGGATCGTGCGGGCCTTGTCGGCGATCGCGCGGGTCACGGCCTGCCGAATCCACCACGTCGCATACGTCGAGAACTTGTAGCCCTTGCGGTAGTCAAATTTCTCCACCGCGCGGATCAAACCGAGGCTTCCCTCTTGAATTAAGTCGAGAAAACTCAGGCCGCGGCCGAGATATCCCTTCGCAATCGACACCACCAGGCGCAGGTTGGCCTCGATCATCTGCTGCTTGGCGGTCATGTCGCCGCGCTCGATCCGCTTGGCCAGGCTGACCTCCTGATCGGCGGTCAAGAGATTGACCTTGCCGATCTCGCGCAGGTACAGCCGCAGCGAATCCAGGCTGGGCTCGACGGTCAGGTCGAGCTCGGGCGCCTTCTCACCGTGAAACGCCGCATCGGCCTGTGCCGTCTGCCGCGATTCCGCATCCAGAAGCTCAATGTTGTGCTCCAGCAGGTAGGTGTAGAAGTCTTCGAGTTGCTCTTTCGTCAGCTCGATCTCCTCGAGCGCCGCGGCAACTTCGTCGTAGGTCAGGTAGCCCTTATCGTGGCCCTCCTGAACGAGCGCTTTAAGCTCTTCGATATCCGGGAGCGAGATCTCGACAGTCAGCATTGGGCGCCCTCTTGCATCGGGGGGTTGACGAGGTTTCTCACCCGTCCACGAGTACGCAGCGGCACCCGCTTTGTGGCGGTAGGTGAGAGAAGAACGCAGACGCGGTGAGTATAGCCCCGGTTTGGGGGATTCGAAAGTTTCCGTTTGGAAAAAGCCTTCCAGAATCGGACAAATTGGGTGGGCGGAAGGCAAACGTCTGCTCTCGCGCCAGTGGCCAAACTGCTGTACCAGCTAGCCTTCCTCAATGCCTGAGCTGCCCGAGTTGGAGGCGTTCGTGAGGGCCCAGCGAGAGACCCTCACCCGCGAGCCGATCGCCGCCATTCCGGTCGCGCATTTTGCGACCGTAAAGACGATCGATCCGCCGCTTCGGTCGCTGGTCGGTCAGCGCTTCGACGTGATCGGCCGGCGGGCCAAGCGGCTGCTGTTTCGAGCCGAGGATGAGAACACGCTGATGGTGCACCTGATGTCGGCCGGGAAACTCGCGATCGCCCACAAGCACACGCGCTCGGCCGTGCTGGTGGTCGGGTTCGATTCTGGCACCGAGCTGGTGATGACCGAAGGCGGGTCAAAGCGCCGCGCCGGTGCATGGCTCTTGTCACCGCAGGCGCTGGAACAGGAACTCGCCCACATCGGCCCCGAGCCGCTCGACCCGTCCTTCACGGTGGACGTGCTCGCCCAAGCCGCCCAGGAGCACCCCCACCTGCTGCACGGGTTCCTGCGCGACCAGCGCGCGATCGCAGGGATCGGCCGGGCCTTTGCCAACGAGATCCTGCACGCAGCCATGCTCTCGCCCAACACCCGCTCGGCCAAGCTCGACCGGGCCGAGCTGGAGCGGCTGCACACCGCCATCGTCGGCGTGCTGGGCGCAGCCGTGGAGCGGCTGGTGCCACTCTCGACGAAGGGACTCACAACCAAGGCCGCCCGCGGCTACGTGGTGCACGATCGCGAGGGATCGTTGTGCCCGCGCTGCGGCGATCGAATCCGAACCGTCTCGTTCGACGAATACACGGTGTACTACTGCGCCACCTGCCAGACCGGTGGGCGGGTGCTGGCAGACCGGCGCATGTCGCGTCTTCTGCGCGACTGACCTACCATCCCGTGACGATGAATCCCACCACCACATTCAAAGAAGATCTGCAGTCGGCCGCTCCCGAGGTGCAGCTGGGACTCACCCGAGCGGGCGTCACCGGCGTCCAGAAGGTGATCCGCATCGCACACGCCGGCACCGAGCTGCTGTATTACGCCGACGTCGACTGCTACGTCGACCTCGACCCCAGCCAGAAGGGCGTGCACATGTCACGCTTCCCCGAGATGGTGGCCGAGGCCATCGACTCGGTGGTGATCGGCGAGGCCCTGCACGTTGAGGATCTGGCCGAGCACATCGCCGCCGGAGTGGTCGAGCGTCAGAAGGCGGTGCGCTCAGAGGTCATGATCCGCGCGAAGTTCCCGGTCACCCGGCGCACGCCGGTGACCGACCTGCCGACCCAGGAGATCTACCACCTGCTCGGCCACGCGCTGGTCAACGGCTCCAGCTCACGGCGGATGGTGGGCGTCGAGGTGCGAGGGCTGAACGCATGCCCCTGCGCGCAGGGACTGGTGCGCGAGCGCGCCCAGGGCAAGCTGACCGATGCGGGCTACGACCAGGGCCAGATCGACGAGATCTTCGAGCTGCTGCCCGCGGCCACGCACAACCAGCGGGCCGAGGCCACGCTCATGATCGGCACCAAGCGCGAGGTGGATGCCCGTGATCTGATCGGGATCGCCGAGCGGTCGATGAGCGCACCGGTGTTCGAGCTGCTGAAGCGCCCCGACGAGCTGTACGTGGTCGAGCAGGCCCATCTGCACCCGCGGTTCGTGGAGGACTCGGTGCGGCTGATGGTGGCGGGCACCCTGGAGCACTACCCCGATCTCTCCGACGGGTGCTTTGTGCTGTCGCGTCAGATCAACTTCGAGACGATCCACAACCACGACGTCTTGGCCGAGCGCCACGGCATCGTCTCAGAGCTGCGGGCCGACCTCGAAGGCAACGCCCGAGACGCCGGTCACACCACCGCCCGCGCCTGGCTCGAGAGCGCCTGAATAATTGGTGCCAGGCACCAATTACTCATGCCCGATCCACAACCACGACGTCTTGGCCGAGCGCCACGGCATCGTCTCAGAGCTGCGAGCCGACCTCGAAGGCAACGCCCGAGACGCCGGTGAATAACGGTGCCAGGCACCGTTATTCACCCACGGGCTTTGGCGGCGCGGCGGGCCCACCAGCCGCGCACGTCGGTGCGATTCTCGGTGCCGGCTCGTAAGCGCTGGATGTTGACGCGGTGCCGGTAGATCACCAGTAGGCCGCCGGCGATGAAAAAGGCGCTCACCTGCCATGGCTCGCCGAAGGCGATCGACATGGTCGGGATGGCCACCGCCGCGACCAGTGACGCCACCGAGACGTACCCGGTCGCGAACACCACGACGATCCAGATCGGCACGATCAGAAAGCCGACCGGCGGCGCGAGCGCGAGCGTCGTGCCGGCGCCGGTGGCGACGCCCTTACCGCCGCCGAAGCCCAGGAACACCGGGAATGTGTGGCCCAGCAGCACGGCTGTGGCCGCGATCACCTCGAGCCCGACTCCACCCACCTGCGAGGCCAGCCACACCGCGGCCACGCCCTTGAACACGTCTAGCACCATCACCGGAATGCCGTACTTCGGCCCCAGCACCCGCACCGCGTTGGTGCCACCGGTGTTCTTGGAGCCGTGCTGCCGCAGGTCGACTCCGCGCATGCGTCCTGCCAGATACCCAAACGGGATCGATCCCATCAGATAGGCCGCCGGCACGGCCAGGAGCGACCAGTTCACGCAGGCGCCCTCAGGACATCCCTGGCGTCGATGAAGTACTCCACGCCCGACCACACGGTTGCGGCCACCGCCACCGCCACCAGCACCGAGGTTGCGGTGTGGGGCGGCGAGTCGAGGATCAGCGCCGCAATCGCCACCACCTGAGTCACGGTCTTGAGCTTGCCCCAGTTGGAGGCCGCGATCACCACGTTCTGGCTGGCGGCCACCATCCGCAGGCCACTGACCATGAACTCGCGCGCGATGATCACCATCGTCACCCAGGCGGCCACGCGGCCGAGTTCGACCAGCGAGATCAGCGCCGCGGACACCAGCAGCTTGTCGGCCAGCGGGTCGAGGAAGATGCCCATGGTGGTGGTCGCATTTCGCGATCGCGCCAGGTAGCCGTCCAGCGAGTCGGTCAGCGCCGCCAACGCGAACACCGCCACGGCCAGGTAGTCACCGCCGGGCAGCCGACCGAGCAGAACGACCATGAACACGGGGATCAGCATGATCCGGCCGATCGAGATCCAGTTGGGAAGACTCACCCGGCAGAGCATACGGCCTTTCGGCCAAACTACATCGGATGCCGCCTCCACAACTCGGCGGCGATCAGCTCGGCCACGTGGTTCTCCACCAGGGAGCGCACCACCGGGTCGCCGCCGTCACCGAGCGGCACATCGAAAGCCGCGCCGGGGAGCGGTCCGCCCACGGTAATCACCGGGAACCGGCGCTGACCGGCCCACTCGAGCACCTCCGACTCCCACGCCGAGCCGCGCAGCATGATCACGCCCAGTCCCGGTCGCTTGCTGAGATACACGTCCACGTGTGACCAGTCGCCGGTCTCGCAGGCATCCGCGGCCACCCGCGGCACTTCGCGCAGCATCAACGCGCCCTGCTCGGCCGACCCGAACCGCTCGGCCGGAGCGAGCACGTGCACCGCCTTCTCTTCCAGCAGGCCGACGATACCGTCGAGCCACTGCTCGCGGCCCTCCATCAGCGCCTCAGAGGCGTCCGCGGCCGCGGCGATCCGCTCGGCCGGCACCCCAGCGAGCATGTGCAGCAGCGCCAGCGTGGACTGATAAGAGCGGCAGGCGATGCCGGAGACTTCCGCGCCGGCATGCAGCTCCAGACACCGATCGACCGCCAATCCCAGAGCACTTTCCGGCCTATTGGTAATACCGATTGTCGTACTGATACCGGCGTGAGCCCGCACCGCCTCGAGCGTTTCTGCGGAGCCGCCCGTGGCAGAGATTGCGATCGCGACCGTCTCGCTCGAAGGCGGCTGGGGAGCACCGGTGGATGCCATCTCGGCGTGGGCATCGACACCCCGCGCGCGCAGCCCGGCGGCAACCGTCAGCGCCGCGAACCGCGACGAGCCCATGCCCAGGAACACCACCCGCGGCCCTCGATGTCCACGCCCGGCCCCCGAGGGTAGGCGGCTGCCAGCGCCCGTAGCGATGCCGGTGCCCCCAGCACGTCATCCAGAAACCGGTCGGGGTGCATGTCACTCATGGGCGTGGTCCAAGAGCCAGCGCATGCCGCCCTCGGCAACCGGCATCCACTCGGGCAGGTAGGTGGCGGCGTAGGTGAACTCGTAGCACTCTTTCTCGACTTCGAAGGCGTGCAATAGTGCGGAGTCCACCGGGCCGTAGTGGCTGAGGAAGGTGGCTCGTGCTTCCACCATCCAGGCTTCGGCGTCGGCGGCGTGACCGGGCCACGAGTCCTGCACCACGTAGCGGGCGAGGTGATCGAACGAGCGCAGCATCGCGGCCACGTCGCGCAGCGGCGGCCCGGGTGCGGCCCGCTCGGCCAGCGACTTGGCCGGCTCGCCCTCGAAGTCGAGCACCACCAGCCGACCGCCTGCGGCCTGCAGCACCTGGCCGACGTGCAGGTCGCCGTGCACCCTCGTCACCAGCGGCGGCCGCAGCGGCCGCCGCAGCCGCTCCAACTCGGCGCGGATCGGCTCGGCCTCGGTCTCCAACAGCCGGCGTGCAGAGCCGGACGTGCAGCTCGGTGGCACGGGCCAGTTGGGCCTGGGCGGCATCGGCCCAGGCGTCCAGCTGCGCATCATCGGCTTCGGTCGCACCCAGACCGACAAGGGCGTCCTCCAAGCGGCGAACGACGGCGCCCAGTCCGGCCGCGACACCGGCGTCGCCCCGGCGGAGTGCAGCGGCGGCCCATGTCCAGCCGTCCACCGACCCACCCACGTAGTCCTGCACCAGCACCACGGGATGGTCGTCCCAGTATCCGGCGCCGCGGAACGCAGGGATGCAGTCGAGGCCCACCGCGGTCAGCTGCGAGCCCAGCTCGATCTCGGGGTGGGAGCCGCGCTCGATCCGCCGGTACACCTTGGCGACGAGTTGCTCCCCGACCACGATCGAGGTGTTCGACTGGTCGTCGCCGATCGGCCGCTCTCCCAAAAGCGGCTCGATCCCGGCCGCCGGCTCGAAGCGAAACCTCCCGCGCTCGGCGCCCGAGGCGACCAACGCCACCAGGGCGGCCCCAACGTCGCCTTCCAGCCACAGGTAGCGCTCGAGTGCGCCGTCTCGCGTCTCAACCTCCAGCACCCGCAGGCACGCTCCGGCGTCAAGCTCGAGCCGGTCGAGTTCGGCTACCGCGGTGATCTCCCCGCCTTTGCCGCCGTACCAGCGGGCAGACGCGATCAGCTCAGCGCTGGGCGGCGACGCGTTCAATCAGATCAGCCGCCTTAACCGTGCCGGGCGCCGCCTGCAATCGCCCCGAGATCGCAGACATGCCGGCGCGCAACGGCTGGTCGGCGACCAACCGGTCGATCGCGCCGGCCAGCTGATCGGGCTCGAACGCGTAGGTCGGAAGCCGCACCCCAAAGCCGGTCTCGTCCACTCGCTGGGCGTTGTCGTGCTGATCCCAGAAGAGCGGCAGTACGACCATCGGCTTGCCGTGATGGAAGCACTCGGTGGTGGTGTTGTTGCCTCCGTGGGTGATCACCACATCGACCAGCGGCAGGATCGACGGCTGGGGCAGAAACTCCTCGCCCCACATGTTGTCTGCCAGCTCGAACTCGTCGTGGCACGGCCCCTTCGAGACGACGTAACGGTGCGGCGTCTCTCCCAGCACCTCAACCAGCCGCTTCATCAGCGACACATCGGCCGATCCCAGCGAGCCAAGCGACAGGTACACCAGTGCCCCATCGCCGTCGTGCAGCGAGTCGGGCAGCTCGAACGCTGCATCCGAGTCGCGCACGCACGAGTCGAGCCGATGCCAGGTCTCTCCCAGCGCCTGGCCGCGGGTGTAGTCGACCTCGCGGGGGTAGACGTACAGGTTCAGGTGGGGCGATGCGAGCATGAACTCGAGCTCTGGCAGCGGAGGCGCGCCGGCTTCCTGCATGAACTCGTTGAACCCCTGCCACGTCTCCAGATGCGTTCGCCGAAACTCGTCGCGAAACGCGCCCCACTGCGAGCGGTCGTCCTGCGGCAGCCCCGAGAACACCGGTGCGATCTCGGGATCGCGTACCTCCAGCGGGTTGCAGGAGACGATCCGCACCCACGGCAGTTCGCTGGCCGGAAGCGCGGCGAAGGCGACCACGTTGTCTTCGACGATCACGTCGGGCTGCAGCTCGGCGATGATCTCCTCCAGCCGGGGATTGACGAACTGCGACCCGTCGACCAGGGCTTCGTAGGTGGGCTGGATGAAGCTCTCCAGCTGGTCGATGGTGGGCGTGCGAAAGACCGGCGCGGTGTCGCGGATGAAGTCCTTCCAAAACTGGCCGGGCACCTCGGGTTCCTCCGGCGGCGGCCCCAGTCGCATCAGCCGCTCCTCAAAGCCGCGAGCCTCGAGCGTGCCAGCAAACGACTCCTCGATGATGAAGACCACGCGATGGCCGTGGGCGCGCAAGACGTCACCGATACCGACACAGTTGTTGGTCGGGCCGTACGCCCCCTCCGGGAAGAACACGACTGTTTTACCGCTCAACGATGCCCTCCTGGGATGCCACGGGGCGGGCAGCATGGGCCGCCCGCCCCGGAATTCGGCGTGTCAATTGGTCAGACCGCTGCGGCCGAATGCGCTTCGGCGTAGCGCTGTGCGACCTTCGACCAGTCGATCACGTTGAAGATCGCGGCGAGGTAGTCGGGTCGCCGGTTTTGGTAGTTGAGGTAGTAGGCGTGCTCCCACACGTCGATGCCCAGAATCGGCGTCTGCCCGTCGGAGAGCGGCGAGTCCTGATTGGCGGTCGAGATGACCTTGAGTGCGCCACCGTCTACCACCAGCCACGACCAGCCCGAACCAAACCGGTTCACGCCGGCATCACTGAGCTGCTTTTTGAGCTCATCGAAGCTGCCAAAGGCGCTGTCGATGGCCTCGCCCAGCTCACCACTGGGGGCGCCGCCACCGGCGGGGCCAAGCACCGTCCAAAACAATGAGTGGTTGGCATGGCCACCCGCGTTGTTTCGCACCGGCCCCTGCTTGTCAGAGGGCAGTGACCCAAGGTTTTTGAGCACATCCTCGACCGGCTTATCGGCCCATTCGGTGCCCTCAAGCGCAGCATTTGCCTTGTCCACATACGCCTGATGATGCTTGTCGTGATGAATCCGCATCGTCTGCTCGTCAATGTGCGGCTCGAGCGCGTTGTAGTCGTACGGCAGGTCGGGTACTGAGTACGCCATATCTGCTCCTTCCGGGAGGCTTCGATGTTCGTCTGAATCGACTCGCACTAGCATATCTACCGGTGACAGAGATCGACGGCATGCAGGTGCTGGTCGCCGGCGGCGCGGATCGCGTCGGCCGGGCGATCGCGCTCGACCTCGCAGAACGCGGAGCCGACGTGGTCATCAGCTACCACTCGTCCGACGCGGCCGCCCGCGAGACGGTGGCGATGATCGAGGCGCTGGGGCGGCGCTCCGGCGCACGTGCCGCGGATGCCACCAAGAGCGGAGAGATGGCGGCGCTGGTGGACTGGGCGGCGGCAGAGCTACAGGGGCTGGACGCCTACATCCACTGCCCCTCAGGCGGGTTCGTGCCGGTGCGACCCGAGGACGCTGACGAGGCGCTGTGGGACTTGGCGCTCAGCTCCACGGCCAAGGGATTCTTCTTCGCAGCCCAGGCCGCCCGCGAGCGGATGCTGCCCGGCGGCGGCGTGATCGTCGCCATCACCGACGTGGCCGGGCTCCAGCCGTGGCCGATGTTCGCGCCCCACGGGGCTGCCAAGGCCGCACTGATTCACCTGGTGAAGACGCTGGCCTTGGCCTGGGGCGGTGACGGCATCCGCGTGTGCGGAGTCGCCCCCGGGCCGGTGTTGATGCCCGAAGGTGTCGCCGGTGACGCCGAGGAGACCGTGCTCGGCCGCCACGGCACCCCCGCCGACGTGTGCCATGCCGTGCGGTTCTGCCTCGAATCTGAATTTGCCACCGGCCAGAACGTGATCGTCGACGGAGGGAGGCTGTTGCGTCCGTGAGCATCGAGCAGCGCATCACGCTCGTGACCCTGGGCGTCTCGGATCTCGAGCGGGCGGTCGACTTCTACCGCCGCCTCGGCTGGCAGCCGGCCCGAGTGATCGTGGGCGACGTCGCCTTCTTCCAGATGGGCGGCATGGGCCTGGCGCTGTGGGGCCGCGACCAGCTCGCCGCCGATAGCGACACCCCCGACAGCGGCGGGTCAGGCGGTGTGGCATTGGCCTACAACGCGGAGTCGCGGGAGGCGGTCGACGCTGCGATCGAGGTGGCTCGCGCGGCCGGAGCGACCATCCCCCACCCGCCGGCGGCGACCGAGTGGGGTGGATATTCGGCGTACTTTCACGACCTCGACGGGCATCCCTGGGAGGTCGCCTACAACCCCTTCTGGGAGCTGCATGAGGACGGCACGATCAGCATCCCCAGCGGGTGACCTTCGATCCGGCGAAGCTGCTAGTGATGTGACCGGCAACGTTGGTGGTGTCGCCGGCGAGCGAAAGGCAAGCGATGCCAGGACGCAGGGAGCATCAATACTCGAAGTATTGATGCGACCGAGGACACCGCAGCGCGCCGCCTTGCAGCCGCCGGAACCCAGCAAACGTTGCCGGTCACATCACGAGGTGGCATGATGGCGACCGTGGAGTCCACCCGGCAGATCCCCGTGCTCGATCACGGGTTCGTGCGTCTCGACAACGCCATGGCCGACGACCTGTCGGTGGTCAACGCCGCGCGGGTGTCGTTCGCCCAGCAGGTGGACGAGATGACGTCGCGAGAAGAGGGTTTGATCCGGTTCTTGATGCGCGAGCGGCACGGAACGCCGTTTGAGCACAACGCCTTCCGGTTCCACATCAAGACGCCGATCTTCGTGTGCCGCGAGTGGATGCGCCATCGGGTGGGGTCGTTCAACGAGTGGTCGGGGCGGTACTCCCAGCTGGAGCCGGAGTTCTACATCCCCGCCGCCGAGGACGTGCGCACCCAGGTCGGCAAGCCCGGCTCGTACTCGTTCGAGCAGGTGACGCCGGAGCTGGCCGAGGCCACCCGCGCCGCCCAGCAGCGGGTCTACGAGCACGCCTACGCGACGTATCTGGAGCAGCTCGAGCAGGGCGTGGCCAAGGAGCTGGCCCGCAACGTGCTGCCGGTCGCGATCTACACCCAGTTCTACTGGACGCTCAACGCGCGCAGCCTGATGAACTTCCTGTCGCTGCGAAACTCCGAGACCGCCCAGCGCGAGATCCGCGTCTATGCCGCAGCCCTGGAGCAACTCTTCGCACTCGAGATGCCGGTCACCTACGAAGCTTTCGTCGCCAACGAGCGCCGAGCCCCCTGAATAATTGGTGCCAGGCACCAATTATTCATGATGGGGCGTGGGTGGTGAATAACGGTGCCAGGCACCGTTATTCACGCTTCGAGCAATCGTAAAGTTTTTGTGTGCTTCCCACCCGACGGGGTGATACCCGTACGGGCCGGGAATCGCTTTAGTGTGACCATGCACTCGCTTCCCCCTGTGCGTGCAAGCCGTCCCGGCGTGCCCTCCCAACTCCGCATTTCGTCCCAGATCCGTCGCTTCGGCATGGCCTGGGCGATCGCCGCCATGATCGTATTGGCGGGCATCGTGGGCACCCGGTGGGCGACCAACCACTACCGCGACCAGGCCCGTGCGGCGTCCACCACCGCAATCGCCGGAGCCCGCGCGCAGCAAGAATTGAGCGACGCCGTCCAGCAACAGGCCAACGATCAGATTGCATGGCGGCAGACGCACGATCCCAAGTACCGAGCCGCCCTGACGGCCGACCGTGACGCCACCGCCGTGGCACTGGCGGCGTTCAATGCGAGCGAGTCCGGCCTGCCCCGCACCCTCGCCGGTCGCGCACAGAACGTCGCCGGGCAGGTGACGACCTGGATGCAGGCCAAGCGGCCGACGGCGCTCGGCGGGTTCACACTGCAGCGCCGGCTCAATGGTCTTACCACCGGTTTCAACGCCAATGCGGACGCTGCCCGGGCCGAAGTGTCCCATCGAGCGTGGGTGGGCGATGCCCTCAGGCTCGTATCGACCGTGATCGGCCTGCTGGTGCTGCTGGTCGGCGGAGCCCTGGTGCTGCAGAAGGCGTGGCGCCTCGCGGTGGAGGCCGACGGCCGGCGCGAACGTGAATCCCGCTTCAACCAGCAGATCGAGGCGATCCTGGCGTGGAGCAGCCGAGCCAAGGCCGCGACCACTCGCAGCCAGCTGATCGGCTATGCCCACATGGCGCCGCGTGAGGCGATGGGCGTGAGCTGCCTGAGCGTGGCCGAGGGCGCCCCGCCGCGGCATAACTCACACGGGCTGGCCCGGATCTCGATGCTGGTCGACGACGCCGGCGAGGGACTGCACGTTTCGGTGTGCTTCGCTCCCGGCCGCGGCGACGAACTCGACCACCACACGCTGGATCTGATGCTCGGCCACCTGGCTGCGCTGTGGCGGACGGTGCTGCGCCAGGAGGATCTGGAGCGGGCCGCCGGGCACGACGCGCTCACCGGGCTGCCCAACCGGCGCACCTTCGAATCGGAGCTGCGCCGCCGAGTGGGCCTGTCCAAGCGCCGCGGGCTCGGCTTCACGTTGGCGATGGTGGATCTCGATCACTTCAAAGCGGTCAACGACTCGTTCGGGCACCCCGAGGGCGACGCCGTGCTGCGGCGCGCCGGGGAGGCCATCCGGCTGTCACTGCGCGGCTCCGATCGGATCTTCCGGCTGGGCGGCGAGGAGTTCGCGCTGCTGCTCGAGACTACCGACGACGCCGGCGTGGACGATCTCCTCAATCGGGCACGTGAGGCCGTCAAGGCGCTTGGCGTGGAGCCCACGCCCGGCACCCGCACCTCAGCGTCGATCGGCTGGGCCGTCTACCCCGACGACGCCGACGATCGGGCCGAGCTGATGGACCGCGCCGACAAGGCGCTCTACCTCGCCAAGGAATCTGGCCGCGACCGCGTGCAGCGAACCGGCCAGCTCGACGCCGAAGCGGCCTGAGCCGGCTAGATCCCGAGCGCGACACCGTCGCGGCGCGGCTCGGTGCCACCCCGCAGGAGTCCATCGGACGCAGCGGTCGATGACGTGACCGTTGCCGTAGTTGTGGATGTCGTCCACCACTCGGGCGGCGCGCTCACCGAAGCTGGATACGAGCCCCGCCAGGGGCGGCTCGAGCGACACCGTCCAGTCCTCCTCGAGGCGATAGCGGGGGCGGTCGAGCGTGGCCTGAGGGTCGAGCCCGAGCCCGATCAGGTTGACGGCCACCTGCAGGTGCCCTTGCGGCTGATACTGGCCGCCGGTGACTCCCAGAACGGTGCGCCAACGGCGAGCGGAGTCGAGGATGGCGGCGGGCATGATCGTATGAAACGGCCGCTTGCCAGGCTGGAACTGGTTGGGATGCCCATCCTCGAGCACGAACCCGGCTCCCCGGTTTTGCAGCATGAAGCCGCAGCCGTCGGCGATCACACGCGAGCCGAAGCCGTAATAGATGCTCTGGATCAGCGAGACGCCCAGGCCGTCGCCGTCGGCGGCGCACACGTACGAGGTGCCGCCGATGGAGGCGTAGCCACGTGCGTAGGCGGCCGCCAGCGCCTCGATCTGCGCCGCGGGCGAGAGATCGTCGGTGAGCGCCTCGAGCGCCCAGCCCGCAATCGAGCCCTGCCCGTTGGGTGGAAGCTCGAGCAGCGTGTGCCCGCGGAACCCGAACTCGAGCGGCTGCACCCAGTCGTTGGTGTGAGCCTCCAGGTCTGAGGGCGAGAGCCACGACCCGGCCACGATCGCCTCACCGCAGCGGCCGGAGTAGAACGACCCAGCGGCGGCGGCCTGCAGGCTTTGGGCAATCTCAGGATTGTGGAACGGGTCGCGGGCGGCGAAGTGGGAGGCGGCGGCGCCCTCCAGGTCGGCCCAGTCGGTGCTCCACTCCTCCAGGTTTCGGGGCGCAATCGTGAAGCCGCGCTGCGCCAGCTCGACGGCGGGCTCGACCGCCGCGGCCAGCCCCAGTCGCGCGTACCGCGCGGCCAGCGCCGTCCATCCCGACACGCACCCCGGGACGGTGACGCTGGTCGGCCCGAACTCTGCCGGCAGCAAACCACCGGGATCCGCCGGCGCCCGGCCGCTGGCGTTGAGGCCGATTGGCGGGGCGTCATCACTGACGACCAGGGCGAACAGATCGCCCCCCAGCCCGGACTGGTTGGGCTCGACCACCGCCAGCACCGCGGCAGCCGCCAATGCTGCGTCGGCGGCGTTACCTCCGCGCTCGAAGGCACGTATCCCCGCCATCGCCGCCAGCGGGCTGGAGGTCGACACCATGCCGCGCCGGCCCACCGCGGGCGGTCGATGCGGGCCGGCCGCCCACAGGTCGCTGTCAGTCATCGCTCGACCCCCTGCTCGGCCACCAGCGCCAGCGCCCCGACGACCGCCCAGGCGCCGGCGATCGCGCCGATCTTGACGCGCGCCGTGCGGGTGGGCGCAAGCACCGCAAAGCCGAGCGCATCGCCGGCATCGATCACCACTCGCGCCGCCAGCGCCGCCCGCATCGGCCGCCCGGACGGGGCCGCCACGATGGTCATACCGCTGATCAGGTCGCGCACGCCGAAGGTCACCGAGAGTAGCCTGGCGGCCGCCGGAGGATTCGCGGGGTCTCCGAGCTCGGCGTGACGCGTCAGCGGCGCGGCCGTCCACAGGGCGCTGACACCGTAGGCGGCGGTGATCGCACCGAACACCCTGGGAAGCGCGGATCGCATCCCGGCAACGTAGCAGCGGCAGGAGCGGGTATCGTTCGTCTCATGCATAACGGCATCTCAGCCTGGGGTCCGATGCCTGAAGGGCGCAAAGGGTGGCTTCGGTGGGGCAGCAACGTGATCACCGGTCGGGTCGACCCGCACGAGTTCGAGGGCGACGACAGCCCGAGGACGAGGCGTCGACCACCGAGGCCCCGCGCCGACCGGGCAGCCCCGCCCCGACAACGGCTGACCGCACCAGTCTCGTACCGGCGAGAGATCGCTCGGGATCGAGTCATCGGGGCCGATGAACGGCACCCGCTCGCGCACCGACGCCAAGCACCGGCCGGTCGCCGCGCCCAGCGGGGCGGCGGCGCGAAGGTCGACCGCCTGAGCGGCAACGACCAACCCGATGGCGATCAGCTGCTCTCCCAGCGCCACCATCTCGGCCGTGCGCCGCGCCGACAGCGGGGCGAGCGAGATGCGATCCTCGGTGCCCTCGGTCTGCGACGTACTCGCGATCTCGGTGGACACCGGCTGTGCCAGGAGCCGCGCCTCGGGCGTGAGCGCCTGCGCTGTCCAGGCGAGCTCCGAGAGCGCCGTTCCGTAGCTCGATCCGGGCGCCTCGAGACCGTGCGAAAGCCCGCTCAACGACGCCTGCAGGAGCTTCACCAGCCGCTCGTTGGCGCTGGTCAGCACCGGCGCCAGAGCGATCCGGACAAGGTCGAGCGCCTGGGAGAGCGCGATCATCTCGTAGTTGGCGGTCGGGATGATCCGGCGAGACTCGGGGTCGACCATCGGGTTCTCCTGGGATGCGTTCGAGCTCGATCGCGACCCGCGCCCGAGCGAACTCGAGCAGCGTCGCGAGCCGCCCCCAGGATCGCCGGCGCATTGCGAAACGACAACGGGTCGTGGTGATTTCGCGGCGGCGCCTCCCACAGGAAGCTGCCGGCCAGTGCAGCGCGCAGGTCGTGCTGGGCGCGCACCAGGCCGGAGTACGGCCGTTCCCTGCCGATGGCCGGGGCGAGCGGCGCCGGGTTGGCCGCGAACGCCTCGAAGTCGAGCGCAGTGGACACGGTGGCGGCGTCGAGCAGCCGCTCGGCGTCGAAGATCGCCAGCCCCGCCAGCGCGGTCGAAAACGCGCTGTTACTGATCAGCGCGTGCACCTCGCCGGCCTCCGGCGCGAACTCGCCGATCAGACCTGCGGCCAGGTCGGCCATCGGCGCCAGGTCGCTCTGCCCGGCCGATCCGAGCATCCGCACGACCGGGAGCTGACCGCGGTTGAGCGTCGCGACGACGAGATCGGCGAGCTCCGGGCGCACCCCGGGGGTACCGTTGGCCAGTCCGTTGGCGAGCCGCAGCAGGGTGGCGCGGACAACGTCTGCCGGTGCAGTATCACCGGTGGCGACGCGATGGTCGGCGATCATCCGGCGGGCGTAGTCAGCTCTGCTCGGACGGGGCGACCGTGACACGCCGGCGAACGCCCACGCCCGTCGTGAAGCCGTAGATCGATGCCGGCCGGCGGCTCCAGCACCTCGTCCACGATCGCGCGGCAGGCGAGCATGTGCGCGCGCGCCGCGGCGGTCAGCTCGACCGGCTCGTCCGTCGCGGGCGACGGCCACGAGATCGGCCACGCGTGAGACTCTGCCCATCCAGGACGACGGTCACGTGGACGGGCTCAGCCGCAGCTCGACACAGGCATCCGCCGCTCCCAGCACCGGATACCAGGCCCTGATGGCTGCCGTGCCGGGCAGCAGCAGCGGATCGTGCTTGGCGTCATCGGGCGTCAGCGCGAATGCACGCACGCGGCCGCGTGCCAGCTCCGCCAACCCGAACGCACCGGTGCGGCGAGCTTCCACCAGGTAGAAGGCCGCAAGCGCGAGCGACGGCAGGAACGGGTTGCCGTCACGACGGCCGTACGCCAGCCGCTCTGCAGACTCCGCGGCCGCCTGCTCGACCAGAGCCGCCACCGGCTCGGAGGCGGCGCCGCTGCGATGGGTGGGTTCGCCCTCCCGGGGCTGTTGGAAGACCGCCGCGGCGGCCGGCCCGGCCGGCTCGAAGTGGCCGGGCATGGCCAGCTCCGCGATCGCCGGGTGCAGCTCCACGGTGAGCGCGGTGGTCAGTTCCAGGAGCGCCTCGGCAAGCGCGTCGGGGTCGGTCATACCCGCCAGCCTACTGCCATGGAAGCAGGCTGCGTTGATGCCAGTAGACGTCGGGCTGGGTGCGCAGCTGCGCCAGCTCTACGGCAGGATCGACGCCGCTGCCCACCAGCTCCAAGCGCCCGCCGGTTGGCGGCGAACATGTCGGGGCTGACCGCGCCGCTCAGCACCACATCCGACCACGGCTGGATCACGGCGGCCGCGATGGCGACGGCGTCCGGCGAGACGCCCCGGTCACGGGCATAGGCGAGCAGAGCAGGGTCGGCCGCGGGAGCCGCCAGCCGGCCGTTGGCCATGGCCTCCTTCACGATCACGAACAGCCCGGCTTTGTGCGCTCGCATGAGCGCCTGCTCGGCCGATCGTTCGATCAGATTCCAGGTGGCCTGGACCGAGTCGAAGATCCCCACCGCGAGGGCGCGATCGATCGTTTCGGCCTGGCGAGGACCGGTCACCGTGACACCGATGGCGACGCCCGTTGCCCGCAGAGCGGCCAGATCGGCGAGCAGCGCCGAGTCGTCCAGCACGCCGCTCTCGATCGTGGCCGAGTGGATCTGGTAGAGCGCAAGATGGTGTCCCAGCCGCTCCCGGGTCTCTGCCAGCTGGCGGCGAAACGTGGATGCGCTGAGGTCTTTGCGCTCGTGCACCGGCGCGGTCATGTCCCATTGGCCGGTGTAGGTGTAGCCCCACTTCGATCCGATCACCGGGAGGTCGTCGGCGGGATCGCGCCGAGCCAGCCACGACGCCAGGAAGTCCTCGGCAGCGCCGTAGGATCGCGCGGCATCCACATAGCTGACGCCGCCCTCCCAAGCAGCGTCCAGCACCGCATGAGCACGGGCCTCGAGATCGGCACGGCTGCGCCGGTCACCGAGATCGAGGTCACGCCCGAGGGTGATGTAGGCGGGGCGTCCAACCGCCGCCAGCCCCAAGCCGATGGGATTCCCGGCGGCACGACGCAGAGGGTGAATAACGGTGCCTGGCACCGTTATTCAGGTCGCCAGTCGCCGCTCCAGCACGCGCCGCAGCAGCTCGGCCACCCCGACCAAGCAGCAGCGAGAACACGATCACGATCGCCCCCAGCGCGATCACCTGCGGCTTGCAGCGTGGGGGTGCGGGTGCCGGAGTAGAGGAACACGGGATAGGTGGGCGAGGCCGGCGGCGCCAGGAACGACGCGATCGCGAACTCGTCGAACGAGATCGTGAAGCAGATCAAGACGCTCGCGACCAGCGCCGGAGTGAGCAGCGGCAGGGTGACGTAGGTGAACGCTCGCGCCTGATCGGCTCCCAGGTCGCGCGCCGCCTCGACGATCGAGTCGTCCAACGTCCGCAGGCGGGGGACGATCACCAGGATCGCATACGGCAGCGAGATCACGATGTGTCCGACCAGCACCGCGGTCAGCGAGGCCTGGTAGCCGAGCTGATGCAGCACGATCACCATGCCGATTGCCAGCACGATGTAGGGAACCACCAACGGCAGCAGCAGCAGCGTTGTCCACACCGACCGCAGGTAGAGCTTCCTGCCGGTCAGCGCCAGCGCCGCAAACACTCCCAGGAAGGTGGCGGCCAATCCGTTCACGAGCGCCAGCCAGGCGCTGCGCTTGAGCGCGCCGGTGAGGTCGATGTTGTCGAAGGCGGCGCTGAACCACTGCGTCGTGAACCCGGAGAACGGCAGGCTGGGGATTACGCGTCGTTGAACGCGAACACCACCAGCACCACCAAGCGGGATGTACAGGAAGATCACCATGAACACGAAGTAGCCGCTGAGCAGCACCTTGCCCACGCGACCTGCGGCGGGGTTCATTCGGTGGTCTCCTGGAGATCGGCGGCCAGGTACCGCCCGCACACGAGCAGCATCACGAACACCACCATCACCAGCCAGAGCGCCAGCACCGCCCCGTAGTTCCAGTTCGGGGTGTCCTGGAAGAATGACTGCACCGAGTTGCCGAACATCTGGCTGCCCGGCCCGCCCACGAACAGCGGAGTGATGAACTCGCCGGTGGTGGGGATCAACACGAACACGAATCCCGCGATCACACCCGGAACACTCAGCGGGAAGGTGACCTTCCAAAACGCCGCGATCCTGCCGGCGCCGAGATCCTGTGCGGCCTCCAGCAGATGCTTATCGAGGTTGTCCAAGAGCACGAAGATCGGCACCGCCACGAACGGCACCCACGAGTAGAACAGCACCAGCCCCACCGAGAACTTCGAGTAGATCAGCCAGGGGATGCCGTCACCGTGCGGCCGCAGGTGAAGCTCCCAGATGGCGTAGTTGATGACGCCGCTGTTGGCCAACATCACTTTCCAGGCGATCACGCGCAGCAGATAGCTGGTGAAGAACGGAGCCAGCACCAGGATCAGCAACGTGTACCGCGACTTCGCGGGGAATGAACGCCAGGAAGTAGGCGAGCGGGTAGGCGGCGGCCACCGCCACCACCGACACCACCAACGTGATCACCATCGAGATCTCGAACCGGTGGAAGAACGGGTTCTGGTACTTGCCCGAGAACGGCGGCGGCAGGAAGTCCTTCCACATCGACCAGGTGAAGCTGGTCGGGACGAACGGCAGGTTGGTCTGGAGGTTGACGCTGTAGAGCGCGATCAGCACGATCGGCGCCACCATCACCGCCAGCACGAAGCCCACCGGCGGGATGATCAAAAGCCCGCGCCCAGGCTTGAGCCGGCGCCTGCGATCGTCGTCGCGGCGCCGGCTTGCCTATCGTGGATTCAGCCACGGCTATCGACGATCAGCGGTCGGATCGTCAGCCCTGAGACGCGATCACTTCTTCCCAGGCCTGCTGTACCTGTGCCTCGTTCGGCTCCCAGCTCTGCAGATGGACGTTGGAGGACTGGAGCACGGCGGGATTGCCGATGTCGAGCGACTTGGCGACCGTCTTGTCCTGGACCTCACTGGGCTTGACCGTGGCATCGGCGCTGCCGTAGTAGAAGTAGTTGGTCAGGCTCACACAGGACTTGTGGTTGACGAACGATTCCACGTAGTCGTGGGCGTGGTAGTAGTTCCCGCTGTCCTTGCCGAGCATGAACCCGCAGTACCAGCCGAGCCGTCCCTGGCTGGGCTCCATGTAGTCGAACGGAATGCCCTTGGCGCGCATGTTCACCCACTGGTCCTGCCAGCTGTAGCCGATCCACACGTCGCCGTTCTCGAGCGACGGCTGGAGGTCGGTGTACTCGCTGCTCCACAGCTTCTTGTTCAGCGGGTACTGCTCGATCAACGCGTTCTTGGCGTTGGTCAGCTGGTCGGGGCTGAGGTTGTCCATGGCGGCGCCGCCGTAGCCGAGCTTGAGCGCGGCGATCTCGAAGTTGGTGGTGTTGCCGTTCCACATCGAGATGCGGCCGCTGTACTTGGGATTCCAGAGCAACTCCCAGCCCTTGGCGTCCGCCGGGTCGACCTTGTCGGTGCGATAGATGACGCTGCCGTAGCCCCAGTCCCAGGGGATGAAGTACTGCTGCCCGTTGACCTGGCCGCCCTTGACCAGCGCCGGGTTGAGATTCTTGAAGCTGGGGATCAGCTTGGTGTCCCAGGGCTGAACGAGTCCGTCGTTGACGTAGTCCTGCAGATTCTCGATGCAGGGGTGGATGATGTCGAACTTCTGTCCCAGCCGAACCTCATTCAACGCCGAGCTGTCATTCGTAATCAGCTTGTAGGTGATGCCGTCGGCGCCGTACTTCTTGGTGTAGTCGGTGCCAGACCACAGATCGCCCTTGGCGTTGGTCGGCGTGCCGGCCGCCTGGTATCCGTCCCACTCGAGGATGCTGAGCTTGCCCGACTCCTTGCTGATCGGCGGTCGACTGGTGGACGTGGCAGTTGATCCACCTGAGCTCGATGAGCTTCCGCAAGCTGCCAGAAGCGCTGCACCACCAACACCCGCGGCACCCATCAAGAAGTCTTTCCGATCCAGCGATCGTGTCATGCGTCCTCCGTTCGTCGGCCATGCGTGGGGATGAATGTATCGGGAATCTGACCTAGAGTCCAGGTGATGAGACGGATAAGCAGCGCACATAGTTGGGCTCTACTCGCGGTGGCCCTGATGCTCACCGCCGCCGCGTGTGGCCAATCATCCTCGGCCGCGACCCCGTCACCGCCCCCGGTGCTCCCGGCGAAAGCCGTTTCGTACCTCCCCAGCTCGACCCGAACGCTGACCGCCGATCAGCTGCTGAAAGAGACCTCCGGCCCCGGGATGGCGGACAGCCTCTCCCGCTGGGGATTCCAGGTAGGAGCCGAGCGGCTGTTCCAGGGGCACTCCAATGTGCTCAAGGTGGTCGAGTCACGCACACTGCTCTTCAGTAAGCCCGCGGGTGCCACCGCATACGTGAAGTTCGTACACGAGCACCCCACCGACGTTTTCGGCGCGCCACCCATGCAGGCGGCACTGGTTTCAAAGGGCCGCCATGGCTGGGCGATCACACTGGCAGCGTGCGCGTGTCACATGGCCACCCCGTCGCTGGTTGGAGTCACCAGCGCAGGCAACCGGGTCACCTGGCTCGAGGTGAACGGGCCCAAGGCCTCCGCCGCCAGCCTGGCGGCGCTGATGGCCAAGGCACCCTGAGCTCAGCCCACGCGCCCCAGCGACACGTCCCAGAGACGCTCGGCATTGGCGAGATCGACCGCGTAGTCGGCGACGCCTGAGGCGAACTCCTGAATGCCGTCGGGGTGCACCACCACGGCCTCGTTGCAGTCCTCGAAGTAGCGGCCGCCGATGCCCTCGAGCTGGGGCGATGTCGCGACCAATACGCTGGTGGCGGCGCCCTGCTCGATCGTCTTATAGGTGTAGGCGCCCGACGTGCGCAGCCCAGCCAGGACGTCGGGATCCATGTGCCGGGACAGGTTGGTGTCGGCAATCGCACCGGGATGGACGGCGTTGGCGGTGATGCCGTCGCCCGCCCAGCGCCGCGTCGCCTCGACGGCGAACAGGACGTTGGCGGTCTTGGACTGTCCGTAGGCGAGCCACTGATCGTACGGCCGGGAGGCGAAGTCGATGTCCTCGAAGATCACGGGCGAGCGCAGGTGCCCGCGGGAGCTGAGCGACACGATCCGCGCATCGCCGGCCGCTGGCGAGCGCTCCGTGCAGGCCGACCGCGAGTGCAAAGTGCCCCAGGTGGTTGGTGGCGAACTGCCGCTCCCATCCGTCGGCAGTCAGCTGAAGCTCGGGCAGCGCCATCACCCCAGCGTTGTTCACGAGGCAGTCGAGCGAACCGCTCCAGCCGGCGACGAACTCCGCCACGGACGAGCGGTCGGCCAGGTCGAGGCGGCTGACGGAGACCGCAGCGTTGCCGGTCTCAGCGGTGATGGCCGCAGCTGTGCGTTCGCCGGCGTCGGTATCTCGCACGGCCAGCGTGACCTCGGCGCCGGCAGCTGCCAGCACCCGGGCCGTTTCCACGCCGATGCCCGACGAGGCACCGGTGACGATCGCGCGCTTGCCGCCCAGGTCGATCCCCGCCGCCACCTCGGCGGCGGTTGATTCGAATCCGAACGGCGTCGTGATCGGGATCGTGGTTGGCATGCGTTCAGGATGGTATCTTCGGCCGAGAAGCCGGAGGTAACCCATCGGATCGAGGCGAGTACCAGCGACGACTGTGCTCGTGGCGGCGGGGGTGGTAACGGCCGCGGCGTGGCTGTTCACCCAGACGTCGGCGCACCGGCATCACCATGCTCGTCCGGGGGTGAGCGGTCCGCCCGCGGCTTCGACACCCCCCGTTGCCGCCCCGGTCGAGGCGACCGGCACGATCGTGTACGGCCGCATCCTCGGCGTCGGCCAGTTCACCGACGCGGTTGACGGCGTGCACCGGACTCCACCCGAGGGCCGGCCGGAGAGGATCGCAATGGGCAGGGTGTGTTGCCTCAGTCCGTCTCCGGCGACTCGCAGGGTTTCGTACTCAGCGACTCAGGATGGGCGGGCCGAAACCTATGACATCGCAACCAGCCGAAGCACGTTCACCACCCGGGCTCACCGGATCAAGCTGGTGCCGTCGGCGTTGTCGAGTAACGCCAGGTGGGTCGGGTTCGAAGGCTGGGACTTCAATCAGTCCTACAACGGCATGTATATCCAAGCCTCCGGCGGCGGGAAGCTGCGGCAGATCACCACCACGCCGACCCTGCAACGAGACCGGCCACTCGCGTTCTCGCCGGACGACTCGCGGCTGCTGTTCTTCCGCCGGGATCGTCTGGACGAAAACGGGGAGCTGTATGTGATCAAGACCCACGGCAGCGGGATCGTCCGGCTGTCTCCGCCCGGTACCGTCGTGGCGTGCTGTTTCTTCGGCTCGCCCGCATCGTGGTCCCCGGATGGTCGCCGGGTGACGTTTTCCGCGTTCCCGATTGTGCCGACGGGGGCAGTGCAGACAATCTCCGGCACCTACGTGGTCAACCGGGACGGATCGCATCGGCACAGGATCACCGATCGGACGTTCAACAGCATGAGTTCGCGCTGGTCTCCCGACGGCAGATGGATCGTGTACGACACCGAGAATCAGCCCAACCACCACCATGACCTGTTCCTCGTGCACCCCGACGGCACCGGCGGGCATACGATTGACACCAACGCCGCCTTCGCCGGCTCGTGCTGCGCGCAGTGGTCACCCAACTCCAAGAGCCTGGTCTTTGAACACGGTCCCACCGACGACAACATCAACCTGTACATCGTCAACATCGACGGCAGCGGCCCGTCTCGCCAGATCACCCGCGGCCACGGCGGGTACTTCTCATTCGCCTGGCTTCGCTGAGCCTTCGACGTTGCTGACCCCAGGGTGACGAGCCGCGTCGACACATTCGACGTGGCAGTGGTGGGACAGGGCGTGGTCGGGCTGGCGACCACCCTCGCCCTGGCTCGGCGCGGTGTGCGGGTGGCCGCGGTCGATGCCCTCGGTGCCGGACACCCGCTGACCTCGTCGACCGGGGCGTCTCGGTCGATCCGGCTCGCCTACGCCGTCCCGGAGTACCTGCGGCTGGCGCGTCAGGCAATCGAGGGATGGACGCTGCTCGAGCGCGATCACGGCCGCAGGATTCTCCACCTCACCGGCCACCTCGACCTCGGACCGGCGTCGCTGCTCGAGGCCTTGGAGCAGACGATGACCGGTGAAGGGGTAACGATCCGTGCCGCTCGACGCGAGCGAGGTCGGAGCTGCTCATGCCCGGACTCCGGCTGGCACCCGATGAGCACGCGCTCCACCATCAGGAGGGCGGCACGGTGCTGGCGCAGGAGGGGATGCAGGCCATGGCCACGGTCGCGACCCGGCTCGGGGCCAGCCTGATCTCGCCCGAGCGAGTGGTCAGCCTGGAACCCTGCGGTGACGGCGTGCGTCTGACCACGACCGGCCGCCGCATCGACGCCGGCGTGGCGGTGATGGCCACCGGCCCGTGGGCGAACGAGCTCCTGACCCCACTCGGGCTGGGCCTTCCGCTGGCACCGGCGGTCGCCCAGGTCACCTATTTCGACATCCCCAGCCTGGTTGCGCGGCCCGGGCTGGCCGAATGGTCAGTCGATGCAGACGGCCGTGGTGTGTACGGACACCCGGTGCCGGGAGTGGGATACAAGTTCGCGTTCGACGCCGCCGGCAGTCAACCCTGGAGCCCGACGACCGGTGAATGGCCACCCGACCCCCGCGAGCAGCAGCAGCTGGTGAGCTGGGTCGAACGCCGGTTCCCGGCGGTGGCTGCCACGGTGGTGGAAAGCCAGCGCCACCCGTGGACGATGACGCCCGACAGCGACTTCGTGATCGACCGTGACGGCCCGGTGGTGGTGGCCTGCGGCTGCTCAGGCCACGCGTTCAAGTTCGGGCCGGCACTGGGCGAACTGGTCGCCGACATCGCCCAGGAGATCCCCCGGCCAGAGCAGCCGCTGTTCTCCATGCGCAGGGCAGGGCTGGCGGCCCCCGCCCCGCCTGCAACCGCCCCGATCACGCGGTGAATAACGGTGCCAGGCACCGTTATTCACCTAGCGGGATTTGATCTCGTCGCAGCGACAGTAGACCGGGCAGTATCCGCAGCTGGTGCAGCGGTGGCGGGTCTGCCACCCGCCCCACAGCGACAGCGCCAGGATGCACATGCCGACCGCGCCCAGCGCGCCCGCGTTGATCCGAAACGGAAGCGGATGCTCCAGCTTGGGCGGCGGGGCATCCACAAAGTAGGGGCCCCACCTGTGCACCTTCTTGGTGGTGGTGTGCGCGAGGCCGGCGACCTGCGCGTCGTTGGAGGAGCCGGCGACCGCGAAGGCCGTGGATGCAGGCGCAATCAGCGCCACGACACAGGCCAGGATGATGCCGGTTTTCACGAACATGCGCTTCATGTTCCCCTGACCGGACGCTAGCCGGACATCGGCGCGCACCACGTCAGGGGCGTCACGATTACGACTTGGGCATTACTCCGCGGTTGAGAGAACTGTGGCGATACGGCGCCGGATCCCGGCCGCGTCCAGCTCTGCATCGGCGTAGTGGTCGGCCGGTTCGCCGTACTCCCGCACCACCCGCCGGGGGAACCCCATCCAGTGGAATCGCGTGGGCCGGTGCGAGAACGCCCCGGTGATGCCCGCCGCCAGCGTGCCCTGGTGAAACGGCTCAACAGTGATCACGTCGGCGGCGTCGGCGGCCGCCTCGGCAAGAGCCCCGGCATCGAGCGGGGCAGCCGTGGTCAGGTAGAGCACCGTCACGTCCATGCCGTCCACCGCTGCGAGCGTGGGATCGAGCATCGGGCCCACGGCAATCACCGTTGCCCGGCTCCCCCGTCGCTCCACCGTCACCCCCGACTCGGGCAGATCGCGGCCCCGGCTGTTCTGCATCACCTCGGTGCGGATGTAGGTGAGGCCGCGATCGACGTGGGCGGCGCGCACGTGCTGATCCACCTCGGCCGGGTGGCCGGGCACGAACACCCGCAGCCCGGGAACCGTGGTCAAGGCCTGCACGTCTCCCGGCGAGTGGTGAGTCGTGCCCTCCGAGCCGTAGTCGAACGAACCGCCGGTGCCGATCAGGATGGCACCCAGCTCCTGATTTCCCAAGTCGTCTTTGATCTGCTCGAGCGCTCGCTCGGCCATGAACGGTGTGATCGTGTGGGCCACGGGGAGGAATCCCTCGAGTGCGAAGCCGGCCGCCACCCCGATCATCGTCTGCTCCATGATCCCGACGTTGACCGCGCGGGCAGGGTCATGCTCGAACGCTCGCCGGAAGTGCTCGAGGCTGATCTCGGCCAGCACCACCGCTAGCCGCGGGTCATGCTCGAACAGTTCCGACACCGTCGCCCCGGCCTGAGCGCGCATGTTGGGAGCGGTCACGCTCCCTCCTCGATGTTCGCGACAACCGCCTGCGGCCGATCGCTCCGAGGACGGGTGAAGGCCTGTTCGAGGGCAGCGTGATCGCGACCGCCGACCACCACTGTCTCCCACCCGAAGCTCTCGAGCTTGCCGTCGAGCGGTACCAGGGGAGGCGTGGTGGAGTGGTTGTCGACGACCACCAGCGTCAGGTTGGTGAGCTGGAGATGGGGTGCGAGCAGGATCGCTTCCCAGTTCGATCCCTCGTTCAACTCGGCGTCACCGGTGAGCACCACCACCCGCGGGGCGGACTTGCCCTTCGCTCGCAGCCCCAGCGCCACGCCGATCGCCATCGGCAGGCCGTGCCCGAGCGATCCGGTCGACGCCTCCGCTCCCGGCACCAGCAATCGATCGGGATGCCCACCCAGTCGGCCGCCTCGAACCATGAACCCGCTGAGCCAGGACTCAGGAAAGAAGCCCCGGTCACACAGCACCGCGTAGAACGCCGCGCAGCCGTGGCCCTTGGAGAGGATGAAGCGGTCGCGGTCGTCCCAGTCGGGCTGATCGGGCCGGACGTTGAGGATGCGGTGGTAGAGCACCGTCAGCACGTCCAGCGTGGAGTGGCTGGAGGGCTCGTGCTTCTCATCGCCGGCGGCGTGGGAGGCGAGCTGCAGAATCCGTTCTCGTGGCTCCAGTTCCATCGCCTAACGACTATATAGGCAAAGTACGATAGATTCAACTAGACTGTGCGGGTGACCACTGATCTCGCCCTCACCGCCCGCCGCATGAAGGCCCTCGGGCACCCCGTGCGCCTGGGCATCGCGAGCTCGCTGGCCGAGCAGCCAGAGACGTGCGCATGCGACTTCGCCGAGGTGTTCGGCGTCTCCCAGCCCACCGTCTCCGAACATCTCCGGGTGTTGCGTGAGGCCGGCCTGGTCGTGACCGAGCGCCGCGGCACGCAGATCTGTTACTCGCTCGACCCGGCGGCGGTCGACGAGTTGGCGCGCACGCTGTCCGCGCTGCGGCCGGCCCCACTACGCCGAACCGCCTGAGCCCGGCGGGGCGAGCCGGCCGGCCCGCCCCGCGCGCACTCGATACCGCCTAGGAGGGAAGCGTGATCCGAACCACTGAGCCGGTTGGTGCTCCGGCAGGCCCGGTCGCGGTCGCAATGCTCCAGTTGGAGACATACAGCGAGCCGTCCGATCCCGCGGCGAACCCGCCGGGGAAGGAGAGGCCACCGATGATCGTGATCGGCGTGGTGCTATGCGCCGGCACTTGAACCACGCGGCCCGTATTCGGCGCCGCGTTGTCGAGACCACGCGCCGAGAACTCGGTCGCGTAGAACTTGCCGTCCGGTCCGAACCCGCACCCGGTTACTGTGGTGAGACCGGTCGCCCATTTGGTGAGCGTGTTGGTCCCGGGCGCGAATCGCCACACCACCGACGATCCCGGCGGGTTCCCGCCGCCGGTCAGCTCGCCGATGTAGATCGCCCCGTCCGGCCCCTTGTCCAGGCACGTGGGGACAGCGTCGGAAGCGGGCGGATTGGGGATGAACCGCAGCACATGCACCCGGTTGGCGGGCGTGACCCGATCGATCGTGTTCGAGCCCGCATCGACCACCAAGGTCGAACTCCCGGTCCTGAGAATGCCGTAGGGATTCGCGTCGGGGAACTGCCCGGGCACGAACCGCTTGTGATGGCCGCTCCAGATGTAGTCGCGATCGCCGACATTCGCGGTCGCCTTCCAACCGCCGCCGGTGTTGGCAACGATCACCCGGCCGATCTGCTTCTTCGCCCTGGCCTCGACACCCGCCGCCACGATCCCCGGAGGAACCGACAGGCTGGACCCCGTCTCGATCCCGTAGATCTGGGAACCGCCGGTCGAGATTCCATCCACGCCGGTGGCAAACGTGCCGTCCGCGCCTGCGATCGAGAACAGTCCCGAAACGACCCGGGTCGCGCTCTTGCCGGCAATGTTGATCCGGCTTATGCCGCTGGTGAACCCGACGCACTGCTTGCCCTGCTGCGGGATCGTGAAGCAGGCCGTCCCGCCATGGCCGGCCTCCGCCACATACAACTTCCCGTTGCCAAAGGCGAGGTCGCGAGGATTATCAAGACCGGATACGACGACCTGCTTTGACGCCGCCACGCTCGGCGATACGGCCGCTCCGGCGGATCCCCCGAGCGCCACACTGATGATCAGAGCAAGGCTCGCCAACAACACGAAACGTGCTCGCATAGCACACCCCCTCATTCCAAGTCCTGCCAGCCGAAACCGGCCGGCACAGGACGGTATATCCGAGCGGGAGGCGACCCGCAACCACAAACTTTCGGGCAGCCGCGGGCTATCGCGCGACTGCCAAGTCGACTCCGCGACTTGACCGTTTATTGCAGCCGGGCATAGTATCTGGGACGCCCAGCCGTTTAGGAGGCGCGCCGGGCTGTTGGGGGCGTGGAATGGGATGGCAGCAAACAGGCACGGCGGATGTCGAGTTCGAACTCCGGGCGATGCTGCGAGAAAGCGCGAGTCTGCGCCGGTTGGTACTCGACACCGATGTCGGCCACGGCGTTATCCGCTCCGAGCCCGACGAGGTGCTGGGATTCATGCGCGACTGCCTGCGGCTCGAAAAACGAGCGCGCGACCTGGGCATCCCGATCGATGAGGACCGGGCGGTCAGCTACACCGACCTGGTCACGGTTGCCAATATCGCCCATTGTTCGATCGACCACGTGCTGCACGCAAGCTGACCCGAGGATCGTCGATCAGGCTAGTCCGCCGTGGCCGAGTAGAGCCGCCACTGATCGGGCACACCTTTGAGTGTGTGGACGCCGTGGTCGTCGAACTGGAGTCCCGAGCCGGCCACGAGGTCACGCACGGTTTGGGAGACGAGCACCTGTGAGGGTGCCGCGAGCGCGCCGATGCGAGCGCCGATGACGACGGCGATGCCGCCGGTTTTGCCATCGATCAGCTCACATTCGCCGGTGTGAACTCCAACGCGGATTTCGAGGCCAAGCGGGCGAACAGCATCGGTGATCGCACGGGCACAGCGGATGGCGCGGGCGGGGCCGTCGAAGGTGGCGAAAAACCCGTCGCCGGCGGTGTCCATCTCGACGCCGCGGTAGCGGCCGAGCAGCGCCCGCACGGTTGCGTGGTGACGCTCGACCAGTTCGCGCCAGGCGCGGTCGCCGAGCTTGGTGGTCAGCGCGGTCGAGTCGACGATATCGGTAAAGAGCACCGTCGCCAGAACGCGGTCGAAGTCTGCCTCCTCCGCGCGAAGCGATGCCAGGAATCGATTAACCACCGCGAGATCGCCGTAGCTGTGGTCAGCCCCAGGGAGTTCTGCGAGCACCGCTCCCGGGATGTGGTGAGCAATGTATCGGCCCTCCTCGATCGACTCGTCCTGGTCTTCGGCGTAATGCATCACGAGCGCCGGTGCCTGGATCAGCGGCAACACGTGACGGACATCGGTATCCCGCCACATACGAAGCGCAGCGACCGCATCCGCCCGGCCCATCGAATGTCGCATCACCCGGCCATATTGGCGCAAGAACTCCGCATCGTGAACGTGTGACGGAAACACCAATCCGGCGGTCACTTCGGTGTAACGGTGAGTGCCCCAGGCCTGTTGGGTGAGTTCGATCTCCGCGTCCCATTGCTCCGCTGTTCCAGACCAGGGCGTCTCGGGCGACCACAAGCCTCGAACCGATGCGCTGCCGGTGATCACCGCCTGCGTCCGCTCTGGATAGGTGGCGGCAAACAGGAAGCAATGCGCCGCTCCATCCTCCAGCCCATACAGCACTGCTCGCTCGATGCCAACAGCATCCATGACTGCGCGAATGTCGTCCATCTGCGCCTCGAGCGTCGGCAGCCGATCGCCGCTCACCCGGTCGGATAGCCCCGTGCCACGGCGATCGAACACGATCACGGTACCCAGCGCCGCCAGCCCGCGATACAACGACGCCCACGACGACCATTCCCAGGAGATCTCCACACCCGACGCCCACGCCGAGTTGGCCAACACGATCGCCGGCGTCCCGCTGCCCAGCACCTGATAGGCAATCGCCACGCCATCCACCGTTTCCGCATATCGCGTTTCTGGGATATCCATGCACACACCGGGAGATCGGGAACTCAAACACGATCCCACGAACCGCGCCGGGACGTCAACAAACGACGCCCGGTTCAGCGAAGCATCGGTATCACCCGTTCGCAGAAGAGTTCGAGCTGCCTCACCTCGTCACGCAACGGCCAGACGAAGAACCGCTGCGCGCCGGCGTCTGCGAACGCTGCGAGTCGCTCTGCACAGACCTCAGCGGGTCCGATCGGTAGCGACAGCGAACGCAGCTCCTCCACCGGCCGGTTGAGCAGCGGAGCGAGCACGTCGACGAGCATCTGCTCGGCGCGGCGAGTGTCTTCGGTGATGTACATCCAGGCCGACGCGATGGCGTTTGGGACAGGTTCCCTACCCTCCTTGACCAGCGCTTTGGCAAGGCGTGTGAGGCCTTCGCGGAACCGCTCGGGGGTGGTGTTGTAGGCAGACGCGAGCCAGCCGTCGCCGGTCCGCGCAACCCGCCGGAGACCGGCCGGCGAGCCCCAGGTGGCGACCCAGATCGGCGGTGTCGGCCGCTGCGCCGGCTGTGGCTCGAGGTCGATCCCCTGAGAGGAGTAGAACGCGCCCTCGAAGGCCTGATCGCCTGCGAGCACGGCGCGCAACATGGGAATGGACTCACCGAAGCGGGGCCATCGCTCGTCGAAGGAGATGCCGGCCGCCGCATAGTCGCGGGCCGACGATCCCGGGCCCACGCCGATCACCAGACGACCATCCGAAAGGATATCGATCGTGGCAAGCGTCTTTGCGAGCGGCACCGGACCACGGATTACCGGCAGGCTCACGGTGGTGGCAAGCGTCATGTCCTGCGACTCCTCGACCACCGCGGCAAGCGCGGTCGGGCCGTCGAGCCATGGCCTCGAGAAGAGCAGGTGGTCGTTCGCACACAGATAGCGGAAGTCGAGACCCGCTGCGTTTCGGGCATAGGCCTTGAGTCCGGGGAGCGAGGCTGGTGCGCCGAAATCGATCAGCGGCAGATGGGCTCCGAAGTCCACCTGCGCCAGCCTAGCTGTCGTGTCCGCCCCCCGAGGGGAGCGGACACAACATCATGATCGGCTAGCGGTCGCTTACTCAGCGAATCGTGCGAAGTGCGCGACGCTGACGCCGGCGACTCTGGTGAACTCACCACCGATTGCGACTCGGTTGTTAGCGGCGTCGAGCGCTTCAATCCCGAGGTTGGTGTTGACGGAGGGAGCCCACGGGTAGAGGGGCTGACCGGTGGCCGCATCGATAGCGGTCAGCTTGTCGCGTGCAGCCGAGCCTGGGATGCCGGCACAAACGAAGTTGCTGCCGGGGATGGGGCCACAGTAGTTCTGGTAGTGGCCGCCGATGTAAAGGACACCATCGGTGAGTCCGAGGCCGGTCACATTGCCGTTGAAGCCCGCGACGTAGTTGATCGTGCCGGTCTCGATGTCCCACGATACGGCCTCTCCGCCGTTGCCCGTGCCGGCGCCGTACAGCGTCGAGCCGTTCTGAAGGAACGTGAGCAGTTGGAACTGCCGGAACGTCTGGAGGTCACTGGTGTGCCAGGCCCAAGCGACTGACGCTCCGGTGGCGGAATCGACAGCGCCGATACCCAGGTTGGTGGCGTTGGGGTCGCCAGGCGCCCCGCTATTGAGACGGTTGAAGAAGCCACCCAGGATGACACGGGTGCCACTGGCGTTGACGGCAATGGTGCGTACCTCAGGGCTCGTCCCCAGCGAGTTGGCAATCACGGGTGCCCACGCGGTGTTGAGTACGCCGGTACCCGCGTCGACCTTTGCGGCGTAACGTCGCGGCGTCGTGAAGGCACCGCCGACGTACAGACTGCTGCCGGAGATGGTCAGTCCTCGCACCGCTTTGTTCGGGCGAAGCGAGTTTCCGAACCCGCTGATCGGCTGGCCGCCACTGCCGTTGACCTCCGCCAGGTTCTTGTGGGTCGCGCCACCGACGGTCGTAAAGGTCCCGCCGATATAGATGTTTCCGCCGTTTGCGACCAGCGCGTACACGTTGCCGTTCACGTTCGGATTCCACGGCAGCAGCGCACCGGTAGTCATACTCACCGCGGCCACATGGTTGCGCGTTACCGACGCTCCACCACCAGCTGGAGTCATGGCGGTGAACTGGCCACCCATGTAGGCGGTGTCGCCGACGATGATGATCTTCCGTACCGTTCCGTTGGGCTGATAGCCCACCAACGGCGTGTTCCGCACCACCGCCGCATCAGCGACAGCCGCAACGGCCAAACTCGCAATCACTGTCGCTGCGAGCAGCGACCGTCTCCTGCTAAAGCCTCTCACCGGGAGCCTCCCTTGGCTGAACCCCGCTCGACCGGGAGTCGAGCACACTTCACCAGTTATCCACCCGAACACTGATATGCGCAAGCCCACTAGAACCAGCGGCACGAACCGCCGACACGGCGGCTACGGAAATGAGTGGTCAGGCCTCTGTTCGTACGAGACCGAAGCTTCGTGTGCGGATCGGACGTCATCGGTCTCAGCGGAGAGGGGATGCCGTAACGTTGTCGGAACGGGGATCGGTGAGACTGTGCGGTATGAGTGCTCGAACGAGCTTGCGCTTGGCCTGGGCGGGATGGATCTTCGTGGTGGCGTCGATGGTCGTGATTCAGCTTGCTTGGGGGGCGCCGGAGAACGCTGACCTGTTCACCGCTGTGCTCTATGCGGTCTGGGTTTTGGTGTTCGCCACGGTGGGGGCAATCCTCGCTGCTCGGGTGCCGGCGAATCCGATCGGCTGGCTGTTTTTGGGCTTCGCGCTGGTGGCGACCGTCGGCGGTGCAGCCGACTCGTATGTATCCCAGCAGCACAGCGCAGCATCGGAGATCGCCGGAGCCAGTGCGGTTGGGCTGGCGGCCAGCGTGCTTGAGGGGCCGATTGTGCTCGTGCCGATCGCGGCGCTGCTGCTGCTCTTCCCCGACGGTCGGGTGCAGCCGGGCAAGTGGCGGCGGGTGGCCCAGTTCGAACTGCTCGCGGGCGGGCTGTTCGTGCTGGGGTCCATGTTTGCCCCCGGCACGCTGAACACCAGCGCCTCCGCCTCCATTCAAAACCCGCTCGGTGTCGGTGGCTTCTTGGGAACGGTGGCGTCAGCGATCCAGGGACTGTCGTTCTTGACGTTGCTGGGGCTGATGGTGGTGTCTGCGATCGGCCTCTTCCGGCGTTTCCGACGTGCCAGCGGCGTGCCCCGACAGCAGCTCAAGTGGCTCGCGTCGGCCTGCGGCCTGTTCGTCATCGCGTTTGCCTGCGGCCCTGCCCTGTGGGTCATCAACACGTCCTGGTCGAACAACCTTTGGACGGTGCTGTTTCTGGTGGCGGCCACCTCCATTCCTGTTGCCACGGGCGTTGCGGTCACGCGCTACCGGCTGTACGAGATCGATGTGATCGTCCGAAAAACGCTCGTCTACGCGGCGCTGGCTGCGATGCTGGCGCTGGTCTACCTCGGTGGCATCTCGCTCATCACCTGGGCGTTTCGCTCCGTCACCGGCCA
Source organism: uncultured Actinomycetes bacterium (assembly GCA_963811675.1). Lineage (GTDB taxonomy): Bacteria > Actinomycetota > Thermoleophilia > Gaiellales > JAICJC01 > CAVPTL01. The sequence continues at coordinate 60,173 of CAWESH010000023.1, forward strand.
ATCCAGCGCCCTTGCGGTGACGCTCTCCACCCTTGGCGTCGCAGCCGCCTTCCAACCGCTCCGAACTCGCATCCAGCGCGTGGTCGATCGTCGGTTCTACCGCCGCAAGTACGACGCCGCCCAAGCACTCCAGGGGTTCAGCAGCCGCTTACGGGAGCAGGTCGACCTGGATGCGCTTCACACCGAGGTGCTGGCGGTGGTCACCGACACGCTCCAGCCCAGCCACACCTCACTCTGGCTCCGACCTTCCAAGCCAAAACCCTCGTAGCCATTCCATCTTGCTCGGCACACATGGGGAACCGCTTGGGTTAGCGGCTTGCGGAAATGGCGAGGGCAGGAATCGAACCAGCGACACCGCGATTTTCAGTCGCGTGCTCTACCAACTGAGCTACCTCGCCCGCGGCGACAGTCTACCCGGCAGTGAATAATTGGTGCCAGGCACCAATTATTCACGAGAAAAAGCGGCCTCCGGGACGGTGATACCGCTCCGCGAAGACCGCTTTCGTGGTTCGAAGTACAGCACTTCCGAGCCTACAAATCAAGCGATTCTTCGTCGACTTCCGGTTCCAGTTCGACGCCCAGCCGATCACCGACGGTAACCGCCGTCAACTCCGCTGCATTTCCGCGGTTTATGGCCACCGACAGCAGTCCGGCAGCGTCCTCGAACATCACGATCTCACCGTGGTCGACGTCGGCGAAGGTCTCCGCACAGCGCGCGTAGTAGCGGTCGTCGCCGTCCACGATCTCGGCCAGAGCGCCGGGCGTAAACAGCCCACCCAGCTCGGCGGGCGAGACGGCCAGCTGGATATTGCCGTACTGATCGATGTACTGCACCTCGGCCTCCAGCAGCGTGCCGGTGAGCTTATGGCCGGGATCGTCACGCCGCACCAGATCACCCGGGTCAAGTGCCGGCCCGAGGTCGCTCAGCGCGACACCGGCCGCCAGATGAGCCGCCGCCGGCGCGAACACGTCGCGACCGTGGAAGGTGCGCGACACCGGGTGGAGCATGTGCGCCTGGCTTTGGATATCGACCGCCTCCGCCACTCCGCCGCAGGCCTCCGCCGCCGGCACCAGCAGCCCGTTATCGGGCCCTACGAACAGCCGCCCATCACCGCTTCGCAGCGCGATCGCACGCCGGTGCGACCCCACCCCAGGATCCACCACGGCCAGGTGCACTCCCACCGGCAGGTAGCGGATCGCGCCGGCCAGCAGCCGCGCTCCCTGGCCGACGGCCTGCGGCCGGATGCCGTGGGTGATGTGGATCACGCGCGCGTCCGGGCAGATCATGTTGATCACCCCATGGCAGGTGCCGACGAAGTCGTCGGTCAGGCCGAAATCCGACAGGAACGTGACGAACGGGACGGCGGCTGGCTCGCTGCTCACAGCCCCACTCTACCGGCGTGAATAATTGGTGCCTGGCACCGATTATTCACTTGAGACCTGGAGGATGGCGGCGAGCAGGCCGTCGACGTCGTGGGGGTCGGCCTCGATCAGGGGCTCGACGCCGCCCCGGCGCAGGGTGTCGCTCGTGATCGGGCCGATCGAGATTGCCTGCAGCCGTGCCCGCTCTTCCGGCGCCAGCCCGCCGAGGACGTTTGTGACCGTGGACGACGCCGTGAACGTGACCCAGTCACAGCTCATCACCGCCGCGGCGTCCACCGGCTCGGCCACGCTGCGGTAGAGCGCGATCTCCGTCACCTCGGCGCCACCCGCCCGCAAGGCCTCGGCCAATACGGTGCGGGCGCCCTCAGCGGTCGCCACCAGTACCCGGGCGCCGGGCACGGCCCCGAGCGCCTCCACCAGCCCCTCCTGGGTGGCCGCCTTGGGCACCACATCCGGCTCGATCCCCCGCGCCCGTGCGGCCTCTGCGGTGGCTCGACCGACCACCGCCACCTTCACGCCGGCCAGGCCCCGCACGTCTCCGCCCAGCAGCCGCTCTACCCCGTTGGCGCTGGTCAGGCAGACGATGTCGAAGCCCGAAGGGTCGACCGGCGGATGTTCGATCGTCTCGATCCGAATGGCCGGGGCCTCGACCACCGCCGCGCCCAGCTCGGTCAGCGCGGCCGCCAGGCTCGAGGCCTGGGCGCGGGCACGGGTCACGGCGATCCGGCGGCCAAACAGCGGACGGCGCTCGAACCAGGCGATCTGGTCGTGCAGCCCGGCGACGGCACCGACCACGATGATCGCCGGCGCGGGCAGCTCTGCGGCGGCGTCGGCAATCCCCTCGAGCGGTGCAACAACGGTGCGCTGGCTGGGCAGCGTCCCCTGCGAGACCACCGCCGCAGGTGTACCGGCCGGCAGCCCGCCTTCGATCAGCCGCTGTGCGATCCGGCCGAGCGAGCGCACGCCCATCAGAAACACCAGCGTGCCCGGAGTCGCCGCCAGTCCCGCCCAGTCAATGCTGGACTCGGGCCGGTTGGGATCCTCGTGGCCGGTCACCACCGTCACCTGGGCGGCGAGACCGCGATGCGTCACCGGAATCCCGGCGTAGGCCGGCACCGCGTGGGCCGACGACACCCCCGGCACCACCTCGAACTCGACTCCGGCGGCGCGCAACGCCAGCGCCTCCTCGCCGCCGCGGCCGAAGATGAACGGGTCGCCGCCCTTCAACCGCACCACGCAGTCATACCGGCCGCCCAGCTCAACCAAGAGCGCGTTGATCTGTTCCTGGCTGAGGGCGTGTGATCCCGCGCGCTTGCCGGCGTAGTGAAGCTCCGCCTCAGACGCGGCGGTCGCCACCACTCGGGGATCCACCAGCGCGTCGTACACCAGCGCATCGCAGCGCTGCAAGAGCTCGCGCGCCCGCACGGTGACCAGGCCGGGATCACCCGGGCCGGCTCCGACCAGGTAGACGGTCATGACCCCACCCACGAGCGCAGCTGGAGAGCGCCCCCGTCGTCATACCAGGCGTAGGCCGCCACCGGCACGGTGCAGCCGCCGCCGAGCATCAACACCCGGGCTCGCTCCATGTCGAGCTGAGCGTGGCTGGGAGCGTGGTCGATGGCCGCCACCAGCTGCTCATCCCCCGCGCGCACCTGCACCGCCAGCGCTCCCTGCCCGGCCTCGGGCACGAACGTGTGAGGGTCGAGCGTGAACCCGATCCGCGCTTCCTGGCCCAACCGGATCAGGCCGGCAGCCGCCAGCAGGATCACATCGGCCTCACCGGCGTCGAGTTTTCGCAGGCGGGTGTCGACGTTGCCGCGCAGCGGCACCACCTCGAGGTCGGGACGTAGCTCCCCCAGCAGGCCGGAGCGACGCGCCGAGGACGTGCCCACCCTGGCGCCCGCGGGTACCGCGTCCAGCGAGGCGTACGGCCCGCAGCAGGCGTCGCGGGGATCGCCCCGCTCGGGCACCGCCGCCAGCACCAGCCCGCCGGGCATGTCCCCGGTCAGGTCTTTGGCGCTGTGCACGGCGGCGTCGATCTCGCCGTCCAGCAGCGCCCGCTCGATCTCGCGGGTGAACACGCCGCGGCCGTCGCCAATCTGGTCGAAGCGGGCATCCTTGTCGCGATCGCCGGCGGTGGAGATCGGCACGATCTCGGCGCCGCCGAGCAGGTCGGCCACCAGTCGGGCCTGCGCCAGCGCCAACGCGCTGGCGCGGCTGCCCAGCCTCATGCCGAGGTTCGGTCGAGACCAAACAGCTCGGTCACCGCCTGCGCATACGTCTCTGAGTCGCTGTCGGCGGCGGCCTGCTTCAGGCGAATCGTCGGTCGGTGCAGGAGCTTTGCCAGCATCGAGCGGGTGACCGCATCGAGCCGCGCCCGATCGGCCGGCGTCAGCCCTTCCCAGCGGCCCTCGGCGCGCTCCAGCTCGGCCACCCGGATCTGCTCGGCGAGTGCCCGCAGCGAGGTGATCGCAGGCACCACTTCCAGCGCCGCCAGCCACCGTCGAAACTCGCCCGACTGCTCCAGCACGATCTCTCGGGCAGGCGCGTATTCACCCTCGCGCAGCGCGATGTTTCGCCGCACCGCCTCCTCGAGCTCATCGATGTTGATGACACTGGCGCCCTCCACATCGGCGATCCGGGGATCGATGTCGCGGGGCAGGGCGAGGTCGATGAACACCCGCCGCCCGGGCGGAACGTCGTCGGCCACCAGCACCAGGTCGGGCGCCGAGGTGGAGCTGACCACCACGTCGGCGCGGCCCACGGCTGAGGCGAGATCTTCGAACGCCACCGACTCGCCGCCGAATCGAGCCGCCAGGCCGGCCGCCCCCTCGCCGGTGCGGTTGGCAAAGATGAAGCGCTGCACCCCTCGGGCCGAGAGGTTGACGGCCGTTAGCTGCGCGATCTTGCCGGCCCCGATCACGAGCGCGGTGACATCTCCAAGCCCGTCCAGGCGCTGGCGGGCGACGTCGGCCGCGACCGACGCCACCGACGCGCCGCCGGCACCGATCGAGGTCTCGCTGCGGATCCGCTTACCGGCAACGATCGCCTCGTCGAACAAGCGGTTGGTGACGGCGCCGGTCGACCCGCTGCCGGCTGCGCCGGCGTGGGCCTCACGAATCTGGGACAGGATCTGAGCTTCGCCGGGTACCAGCGAGTCGAGCCCGCCGGCGACCGCGAACAGATGCTCGGCCACACCCACGCCGGTGTGCACGTACAGCATCTCGTCGATCGGGTGGGGCGCGCCGGCTGCATAGGCGCCCAGCCGCTCCATCGCAGCGGCCCGCATCGCATGCTCGTCGGTGCCGACCATGTACAGCTCGCAGCGGTTACAGGTCGAGAGCCCGACCGCCTCGGCCACCGCCTCATGCCGCATCAACGACTCGACCAGCCCGCCGCCGTGATCCTCGGAGGCCAGCTGCTCGCGCACCTCGATGGGGGCGTGGCGGTGATTGGTGCCGACCATCACCAGCCGTACGGGGACGCCGATCTCAGGCATCGTCACCCGCCTTGCGCCGCTCGAGCGTGCCGACGATGTCGTCCAGCTGCCGTTCCAGCCGGCCGAGCTTCGAATTCAGGATGACAACATAGGCGAGGGTCACGATCCACACCAAACCGTACACGGCGGCGACGTATTTGATTGTGGTGATGTCGACCGTCTCGGCAAGTGTCACGCCGGCTCCTCGACCAGCCGCTTGATCCGGGCGACCCGCTCGTCCAGCCGCTTACCCCGCAGCTCCACCTGATACATGGCGAACGCCAGCGACAGCATCGCGGCGAAGCTCACCAGGAACGTGGCCAGCATCGAGTTGTCCATATTGGCGCCGTTGTGAGTGAAGGTGATGGGATGAATGATGTCCTGCCCGAGGTGCACGGCCAGCACGCTGACCGGCACCAGCCCGATGCCCAGCAGCGCATACACCGCCGAGTACCGCGCCCGCCGCTCTCCCGGCTCGACCGAGAATCGCAGCATGAAGTACGCGCAGTAGTACAGGAAGATGATCATGAACGTGTTCAGCTCGGTGCTGCTCCAGTCCCACCAGGTGCCCCACGACGCGCGTGCCCAGATGGAGCCGGTGACCAGCGTGAGCGACCCGAACACGGTGCCCAGATGCATAGGCACGTAGCTCCGCAGGTCGAGCGACATGTCGCCGCTGCGCAGGTACCGAGCGGCATTGACGGCAGCCCACAGAAACAGCACGTAGGTGGTCATCGCGATCGGCACGTGGAAGTAGAAGATCCGCTGGGAGAAGCCCTGATCAGCGTCGCTGGGGACGTAGAAGAAGATCATCCCAAGCGCCGCCACCATCAGCACCATCGCCACCACAGCGGCGATTGTCGCGCGGTCAAATCGGGCGCCGTTCGGCGTGGTCGCCTGGAGTTCCAAACCCACCTCAATCCTCCACGATGAACTCGAACAGTGCCCAGCCCAGGAGCGCGAAGATCGTATCATAGAAGCCCAGAAATACGAGCCGTTTGATGATGTAAAAATCGTCTGTTTGCAGGGAAATTGTCTGCACGGTGAGGGTCGATGCCACGATCACAAGCGGGATCGCGAAGGGCAGGAAGAGCACCGGCACGAGCACCTCGCGGTTGCGCGCAGCGATCCCCAGGCCGGCCAGCAGTGAGCCCAGCGCGGCGATGCCGATGTCGGCCAGAACCAGGGCGGCGATCAGCACCGGCATGGATGGGCCGCGGCCCGACTGCAGAAAGAACAGCCAGAAGGCCGGCACCGCCACCACCTGCACCGCCAGCATGAACACCAGAAACGAGATCGACCGCGCCGCCCACAGGGTGGCCCGATCGACCGGCGAGGCCAAAAGCCCGTCCCAGACGCGACCCTCGCGCTCGGCGGCGAACGATCGGGTCAGCCCCAGCATGGCGGTGAAGACTGTGGCGATCCACAGCACGCCGACCGCCGCACGAGTGCCGCCTGCCAGCGACTGACCGCCCAGACCGAACCGAAACAGCACGAACGCCGCCAGCACGAACACGAGCATCGCCAGCACCACCTCGCGACCGCGCAGCTCCAGGACGAGGTCCTTGCGCACCAGCGCCACCAGCGCCCGCCGGTTCACGCCGCCACCTTCCCGCCGGCGACCGCGATCCGGCGGCTCGCGAACTGCTCGAACCGCTCCGGCTCGTGAGTGGCGATCACCGCGGTGCGACCGCGGTGACGCTCCAGTAGCGCCAGCAGCACGGCGTGCCCGTCGGCGTCGAGACCGGCGGTGGGCTCGTCCAGCAACAGCAGCTCGGGATCGTGCAGGGTGGCCCGGGCGATCGCCAGCCGCGCCAGCATCCCGCGCGAGAACTCGCCCGCCTGATCGCCGCCCCGCTCACCCAACCCAACCAGCTCGAGCGCTTCGGCGATGCCGCCGGTGCCGACGTTGTAGAGGGCGGCGTACAACTCCAGGTTCTCGCGGGCTGAGAGCCCCGGGTAGACGAGCGGGTCATGTGCGATGTAGCCGATGCCGGGGCGGGCCAACATCGCCTTGGAGGGAAGCGGATGGCCGCCCACCGACACCTCTCCCTCGGACGGCCGCAGCACCGTTGCCAGCACCCGCAGAAGCGTGGTCTTGCCCGCCCCGTTGGCGCCGGTTACGACCACCGTCTCTCCGCCGGCGACCTCCAGATCGACTCCCGCCAGCGCGCGGCGCTCCCCGAAGCGCCGCACCAGTCCGGCGCAGCGGATCAGGGGCTCAGACGACGGCATCGAGCAGCACGCCGGCCAGGAACACGACCGCGATCACGCCGTTCATGGTCAGAAAGGCCATGTCGACGCGACTCAGGTCGTCCTCGCTCACGATCGCGTTCTCGTAGGTGAGAAGCCCCGCGATCACCGCCACTCCCAAGTAGTAGAGGGGCCCGAGTCCCAGGCTCAGGCCGAGCCACACCAAGAGCACCACCGAGATCAGATGCGCCGCGCGGGTGATCAAAAGCGCCCGCCCCACGCCGAAGCGCAGCGGCACCGAGTTGAGTCCCTGAGCCCGATCGATCTCGAGATCCATGGTCGCATAGATGATGTCGAAGCCCGCGATCCACAGCGCCACCGCGCCGCCCAGCAGGAACGGGTCGAGGCCGAGGTGGTTGGTGACCGCGATCCACCCGCCCAGCGGCGCCAGCCCGTCCACCGCCCCCAGGAAGAAGTGGCAGGTCCACGTGAACCGCTTGAGATACGGGTAGATCACAAACCCGATCACCGGGATCGGCCACAGCACGTGGGTCAGCGACGGCAGCTGCCACACCGCGATCAGAAAGACGGCCAGCGAGACTGCCGCGAAGCCCAGTACCTGGCCGCGATTGAGCAGTCCCGAGGGGATCTCGCGACGGGCGGTGCGAGGGTTGCGGGCATCGATCTCGGCGTCGATCAGGCGGTTCAGCGCCATCGCCAGGCTGCGGGCGCCGACCATCGCCACCGTGATCCAAAAGAGCGTGGCAAACGGCGGGATGCCGGCTTCGGCCAGGATCGCCGCCGAGTAGGCGTAGGGCAGCGCGAACACCGAGTGCTCGATCTTGACCAGCGAGGCAAAGCGGCGGGCATAGACGGCGGTGGCGGTCAATGGTCGGTCGGTTCCTGGGCCAGCAGCGCCAGCCCGTGGGCCAGTGCCGGGGCGATCACGTCGAAGCATTCGCCGCAGGCCCGGGGGCTGCCGGGCATGTTCACGATCAGCGTTGAGCCGACGATCCCGCTGCGGCCGCGGGCCAGCATGCCGTGCGGGGAGATCCCGATCGAGAACGCGCGCATGGCCTCGTCCAGACCGGGTGTCGGGCGCTCAACCACATCGGCGGTGGCCTCGGGCGTCACGTCGCGGGGGGCGAACCCGGTGCCGCCGGTGGTCACCACCAGATCGGCCGTGGTGGCCAACTCGCGCAGCGCTGCCGAGATCTGGTCGCGCTCGTCGGGCACGACCCGTCGCTCCACCACCTCGAACCCTCCAGCCGAAAGCCGCTCGGCCAGCACCTCGCCGCTTTTGTCCTCACGCACGCCGTGGCTGACCCCGTCGGAGACCGTCAGTACCGACGACCTCATGGCGGGTCGCGGCGCCAGTGGCCGCTCTTGCCGCCGGTCTTTTCGACCAGCTCGGCCGAGGCGATCGAGATCGACGGATCGAGGCCCTTGGTCATGTCGTACACCGTCAGCGCAGCCGCCATCACGGCGGTCAACGCCTCCATCTCGACCCCGGTCTGGGCGGTGGTCTCGGCGGTGGCAGTCACCACCACCCCGTCGTCTTCCAGCTCGAGCAGCACGTCCACCTTGGAGAGCGGCAGCGGATGGCACAGCGGGACGATGTCGGGAGTGTGCTTGGCCGCCATGATCCCGGCCACCTGGGCGACCGCCAGCACGTCGCCTTTGGGCAGCGTGCGCGCGGCGATCCGCTCGAGCACGGCCGCAGGCACCAGCACGCGTCCGCGCGCGGTGGCCGTGCGGCGGGTGACCGGCTTGTCGCCCACGTCGATCATGCGGATCTCGCTCACGTGCGAGGGAAGTTACCGAAAACCCGTGTACCGCGGCCTCACGCCAGGTTCTTGAGGTCGGCCAGCTGGGTGTCGATCCAGCGCTTGATGTCGTGCTCGCGCACCTGTGCGCGGATCCCTTCGATGCGCGTGTGGCGCTCCTCGGCGGGCATCTCCAAGGCGGCATAGATGGCGTCGGCCTGCTCCTGGATGTCGAAGGGGTTGACCACCAGCGCGTGATCCTTCAGCTCTCCGTAGGCGCCGGCGTTCTCGGAAAGGATCAACACCCCGTCGCGCTCGTTCACCAGCGGCGCCTCCTTGGCGATCAGGTTCATACCGTCGAAGATCGCATTCACAAGCAGCACGTCGTAGTGCTTGTAGGCGGCCACGGCCTCGGGGAAGTTGTCGGACACGCGCAGGTCGATGGGCTGCCACATGCCGGTCATGTAGTGGCGATCATTGACCTCGCGCGACACCCGCTGGATCGCGCCGACGTACTCCGCATACTCGGGAATCTCGGGCCGCGAAGGATCGAGCAAGGCCAGCATCGTCACCCGCCCACGCCACTCGGGATGGTCGAGCAGAAACAGGTCGAACGCCCGGAATCCCCGCACGATGTTCTTCGACGGGTCGGTGCGATCGACCCGCAACAGCAGCTTCTCAGGTCGCGCCTCCAGCACCCGCGGCTCGGACGCGATCACGGCCGGGCTGGCGGCCAGCCGCTCGAACTCTGCCGGGTCGACCGAGATCGGATAGGCCCGCACCTGCACCGTGCGGCCCCGGTAGTGGACGGTGGCGGCGCGGCGATCCACCTCGGCGTCGGTGAACGCCTCCACGCACTCCAGGAACGAGTGCACGTAGCGAGGGGTGTGCATGCCGACGATGTCGCAGGCCAGCAGCGACTCGTGGATGGCGGTGCGGATGTCCAGCGGCAGCACCCGCCAGTAGTCGGGCTGCGGCCAGGGGATGTGGGTGAAGTGCTGAAGCACCGCGCCGGGCACGGCCTCACGCACCCGCTGCGGCACCATGAACAGCTGGTAGTCATGGATCATCACCGGCGCGGGCGAACGCTCCAGCTCCTCGATCACAGCGTCGGCGAAGCGGTCGTTCACCGGCACGTAGCCCGCCTCCCAGGCCAGCCGCACGTTGCGGTCGACCGACGGCTCCAGCGCGAGCCCCCACAGGTAGTGCTGGATGAACCAGAGCGTGGGGTTGGCAAAGACGTTGTAGTAGCGGTCGTATTCCTCCCGGTCGTGTTCGACCAGCCGCAGGGTGAGGTCGTCCAGGTGAATCGGCCCAGCTGCGGCCGCCTCGGCGTCCTCGTCCGAGAGCGCGCTGGCGATCCAGGTCAGCGGATGCGTACCGGCCAGCGCCGAGAGCGCCGTCACCAGCCCTCCCCCGCCGCGCTTGTGCACCAGCCCCCCGGAGGCATCTCGCAGGTATCGAACCGGCCCGCGATTGGAGACGATCAGAAGTGCGTCAGATTGCATTTCGCGATCGGCCTCATTTCGTCGGGGTTCTAGGCGCGACCCTCCACCACGTCCAGATCCACCTGCTCACCGTCCAGCAGGTGCATCAATGCGAGCCAGTCGCGCACGAGTCGGGGCGTCAGGAAGTGACGGCGCACATGCTCCTTACCCCGGCGGCCCATATCGCGCGCATGAGCCGGGTCAGCGAGCACCTCGAGGGTGCGCTCTGCGCACTCCCCGGACGAGGACACGAGATAGCCGGTCTCGCCGTCGACGATCTGCGTGACAATCCCGCCGACTGCGCCGCCGATCGTCGGCCGCCCTTTCCACAGAGCCTCCGACACGGTCAGGCCGAACCCTTCGCGAATCGACTTCTGGATGCACACATCCGACTGCACCTGGAAGGCGTTGACCTCGACCGCGCCCACGTTGTTCAGGTTCGAGAACATGTGGATGTCGGGATCGTCCTGGCAGTACTCCTGCGTCTGATTCCAGAACTCCCAGCCCTCGGGATCGTCGTGCGCCATCGATCCGACCAGCGCGAGCTGTGCACCTTTGTGTTCGCGCTTGACCTCGCGGTAGGCGTCGATCACGCCCTTGGGGTCCTTCCACGGGTCGAACCGCGACACCTGCAGCATCAGCGGCCGGGCCGGATCGATCCCGAACTGGTCGACGATGTAGGCGGCGTCTTCCTGGGCCAGGGCCATGTTCTTGGGCGCCAGCGGATCGATCGCGGGCGGCCACACCACCGCCCTGGTGAGGTGTGCTTCGGCCGGGATGTACTCGTGCATGTGAAAGATCGCGGCGTCGTAGTTCCCCAGCGCCGGCGCCAGGAAGCCGAGCACGTCGGGGTTGGGCGCGGACAGGTCGATATGACAGCGCCACACCCACTTGGGACGCGAACTCTGCACCATGTCGCGAATCATGGCCGGCTGAGGATCGTGCACCACGATCATGTCCCACTCGTCGGCATCTTCCAGCGCGTCGGCGTTCAACTGGTTGTACCGCACGAACACCTCGCGCTGCTCGTCGGTGAGGCCGCGGGGGTCGCCCTGGAGCCCGTTGTGGATCGTCTTGGTGACGTCGAAGAACTCGTCGCGGCCCTCGATCACCCGCCACTCTGCGTCGATGCCGACGTCGTTCAAGAGCGGCAGCAGCGTGTACTGGATCTCGGCCACACCACCGCCGAAGGCAGTCGCCGACAGGTGCAGCATCCGCCGGCCCCGCAGCGGCTCGGCCAGAGACTTGATCTCGTCGGCCAGGCTGGCGCCGATGAGCGAGCGGTAGTCGGCAAGCGACTTGTGACCGACATTGATCCTCTGCATCGGGCGGAGGTTACCGCAGCGACGGCTCTGAGCCACCTAGGAAGTGACAGGACGAACTCGGTGTGTCCTTCGGCCGACTCGACGCTGAGCGTCCCGTCCATGCGCTGCGCCAGCTCGCGGGCGATGGCGAGGCCCAGCCCGGTGCCGGTGGCGGTGGTGCCGGCGCCCCGGTAGAAGCGGTCGAACAGGTGCGGGCGGGCGTCCTCGGAAATGCCCGGACCGTCGTCAGAGACGGTCAGCGTCACGAATCCGTTGTCGGCACCGGTCAGCACCCGCACGTTGGTGCCGCGGGGGTTGTGGCGGATCGCGTTATCGACCAGCACCCGGCCGATCTGCTGCACCCGTTGCTCGTCGCCGATGCCCTCGGCCGCGACGCTCTCGCGGGCCAGCACCACCCGGCTGCCGTGGCGCGAGGCAAGGCCTCGGAATTCGCGCACCAACGTGCGGGCGGTGGAGGCCAGGTCGAGTGGCTCCTGCTCGATCGAGACGGCGCCGGAGTCGAGCCGAGAGAGGTCGAGCAGGTCGGTGGCGAGCTTGGTCAGCCGGGTCACCTGGGAGCGCATGGTGTCGAGGAACTCATCGCGGGTGGCAGCGTCGATGTCGTCACTCTCCAGCAGCTCCAGGAAGCCCGCCAGCGAGAACAGCGGCGTGCGCAGCTCGTGCGAGGCGTTGGCGATGAAGTCCTTGCGGGCGCGGTCGACCTGCGCCAGCCTGCTCTGCATGAGGTCGAACGATCGCGCCAGCCGACCCAGCTCGTCGGCCGCCTCATCGCCGATCGGCTGGTCGAACTGGCCCGACGCGACCCGGCTGGCCGCTGCCTCGAGCCGGGCCAGCCTGCGCGAGATCGCAACTGCCGCCGTCCACCCGACCAGGCCGGCAACTCCGAGCGCCAGCAGGGTGGCGATCAGGAACTGGCGCTCGACCAGGGCGGCGGCGTCGTTGACGTCGGTGATCCGCTGGGACAAGAGCACCACCGCGAATGTGGGATCGCCGGCACTGTCCAGCCCCGAGGGCATGCGATAGGCGACCCGGATGCGCCCGCCGGAATTGCGGTCTGCGACGGGCGTCTCGGAGGCCAGCGCGGCGCGGATGATGGGGCTCTTCGGCCCGATCGGCGCCGGATTGTCGAGGTGGTTGTAGAAGAACTGTCGCTGGCCGTTGAACTCGCAGAACACGCTGAGCTGGGAGCTCGCTACCCCAGCCATCTGGCGAAGGCCCGGCCCGGTGACGTTGAAACAGCCCTTGGCGAACATCGCCAGCCGCTTGGAGTTCGTCTGCTGGTGACCAGCAGTGTGCTGCAGCCGATCCAGCCGGTCGGAGATCAGGTCGGCCCGGAGGCTGGGGACGACGTACAGGAACAGCACGCCCATGGCGGTGGCCACGACCGTCACGAACACGACGATCAGCCGCACCCGCAACGAGCGCAGCGGGTTCATCTTGATGGTTGGTGCCGAACCGGCGGACACCGGTCGCGTCGGAGCTGTCCGGCGGTGCGCGGCTGCGAACCGTCGCTGGAGTTCGTCCTCAGTCGCACCCGTGCCCCAGGGCACGAATGCTCCCTGCGTCCTGCCCCAGCTCGGTTCTCGCTCGCCCAGGCACCCGCCGATTCAGAACCAACCATCTAACCGTCCCGGAAGCGGTACCCGACTCCGCGCACCGTGAAGATGTAGGTGGGATCGCTGGGATCGGCTTCGATCTTCTCGCGCAGGTGGCGGATATGCACGTCGATCGTGCGCGGCTCGCGGTAGGCCGAATCACCCCACACCGTTTCCAGCAGCGCCTGGCGGGTGTACACCCGGCCGGGATGGGTGGCCAGCGTGCGCAGCACCTCGAACTCGACGTAGGTCAGCTGCACCGGTCGACCGGCGACGGTCAGGCTACGCTTGGCCGGATTGATCAGCAGGCCGTCGGCCTCAACCGTGGGTTCGGTACCCGAGCCCAGCTCGGCCAGCAGGCTGGCCCGCCGCAGCACCGCCCGGATGCGGCTGCGGAACTCGCGGATCGAGAACGGCTTGGTGATGTAGTCGTCGGCGCCCAGCTCCAGGCCGAGCACCTTGTCCACCTCGTCGTCGCGAGCAGTCAGCATGATGATCGGCACGGCCGAGGATGTGCGCAGCCGCCGGCACACCTCCAGGCCGTCCAGCCGGGGCAGCATCACGTCCAGCACGACCAGATCGACCGCACGCTCGGCAAACCGCATCAGCGCCTCCTCGCCGTCACGCGCCTGCACCACCGTGTACCCCTCGCGCTCGAGTGGGTAGGTGAGCAGCTTCTGGATCGACTCTTCGTCGTCGACCAGCATGATGGTTGCGGACTCGGGCACTGTGTTTCGCATGGTAATGCCGCCCGGTGCCGACCGCCTGCGGCAAGCGGCGTGTGCTATAACGGCCGCCGCCATGGCGACACCCAACCCGCACCCCAACCGTGGGCGGCGTGAACTGGTCTCCTGGCGGCTTTACCGGGCGCTCACCGGCGTGGCTTTGCTGGCCCTGGTACTCGCCGCGCTGGCGGTGCAGCACCCCGACGCCCCCTCACCACCCGACCAGCCGGTGACGGTCAGCGGCGCCTCCGTGATCACGTCAGCCCAGGAACAGAGCACCGCCGAGCACACCGCTGCGGGCGGGTGCTGCGCGGCCGGCAGCGCCGGCGAGCTGGCCGGCGCCACGGACATGTCCGAGAAGCTCTCCAGCTTCGCCGCCAAGCCGGAGCTGGTGCAGTTCGCGTCCAACCTCGCCTGGCGATCACAACCGGTGCCGATGATCAACGTGATCGCCTACAAGCCTGGCACCCAGGCCGGGATCATCGCCGTGATCGCCCATCGCGACGGGGGTGGCGTGCAACCGCCGATCGGATCCGGCCTGCTGGTGGAGCTGGGTAAGGCGCTCAATCCGCTGAAGCTGCGCCGCGGCGTGGTGCTGGTGTCGACAGACGGCGGCACCACCGGCGGTCAGGGGGCCGACCAGTTCGCCCGGACGTGGCCGCAGGCCGATCAAATCGTGTCCGCGATCACGATCGACTCGATCGCGGGACCAGCAGGTGCAACCCTTCGATTGGCCACCCGCACGGTGACGCCGCGCGGCACTTCCCCGACGCTGGTCGCAGCGCTGCGCCAGTCAGCCGCTCTGGTGGGCGGCGCCGACCCCAACCTGCCGAGCACCATCAACCAGCTCACCGGGTATGCGATTCCCTATGCACCCACCGAGCAGAGCCCGCTGCTGGCCCACCAGGTGCCCGCCATCAGCGTCAGCGCCGGCGGCGAGCCGACACCGCAGCTGTTCAAACAGGTGAACTCGAAGCAGGTCGGCCAGGCGGCTTCGGCACTCGCAACGCTGGTGGTCACGCTCGATACCGCGCCCTCGATCGATCGCGGCGGACCGCCGGTGGTGTTTGCCGGGGTCAGCGTGGTTCGGGGATGGCTGCTGGAGCTTGCGCTGATGCTGCTGCTGCTGCCCAGCCTGGCGTGCGTGCTCGTGGTGGTGGGCAAGGCCCGCCGCCGCCGGGTGTCGCTGGCACCCGGGTTGTGGGCGCTGGGCTGGCGGCTGAGCACGTGGCTGGTGGGACTTCTCACCATCTGGCTGCTGACGCTGGCACCGGGAGACCTGCTGCCGTCGATCTCGGCACCGCCGCTGCCGTATCGCACCGGTGTGACCACATCCGGCATCGTGATCGTGATCCTGGTCACCGCCGCCTACTGGCGATTCGTGTCGCGGCCACGCCTCAGCGGCGGCGAGGCCTCGGGCGGCGACCGCACGATTGGTCTTACCACGGGGCTTTTGGGTCTGATGCTGGCGGGAGTGCTGCTCGCGGCGATCAACCCGTACATGCTGATCGTGATCCTGCCTGCAGCGCACGCCTGGTTGTGGATCGCGGTTGCAGCCCGAGCGGGGCGGCGCGGCATGGCGCTGCCGTACGTGCTCGGATTCCTCGGCTTGCTGCTGGTGCTCGGCGAGTTGTGGTTCGGCCAGGATCTGGGATCGCAGACGCCGCGGGCGGTGCTGGCGATGACCGCCAGCGGGTATCTGTCCCCCGCCGTCACCTTCTGCGTGGCAATCGCAGGCGCGGCAGCCTGCCAGATCGGGGCGCTGGTCCTGGGCCGCTACGCCCCGGTGAATAACGGTGCCAGGCACCGTTATTCACGGCACTAATCAACCTCTCAGGCGGCGCGGAACTCGGCCCAGATCGTCTCGCGCTGCTGGAGACCGGTGGGGGTGGTGCGCAGCACCTGGTAGTTGGACAGGATGTCGTCGCCGAACACCACCAGCGGATCCTTGGCGAGCGATGCCGGCGTGACCAGCGGAAACGAGGCGGGCGTCCCCACCTCATAGGCGTTGTGCTCCATCTCGCGGGCGTTGACGGCGGGCGTCAGCATGTAGTTGATCCAGGCGTGGGCGGCGTGGGGATCGGGTGCCGAGGCCGCGATCGCCCAGCTGTCGATCCAGATCTCGGAGGTATCCGGTACGGCGATCTCGATGTCGCCGAAGGCGGCGCGCGCGGCCTGGATCCGCAGGGCATCCCCGGAGTAGGTGATGCCCAGGTCGATCTCGCCGGTCCTGGAACTCCCGCAGATAGTCACCCTTGATGGTCGAGACATACGGACGCACGTTGAGTAACAGCTGGCGGGCTTCCTCGAGATCCCCCGCGTCGTCGGAGTTGATCGAGTGCCCCAAAGCTGATCAGGGCGACACCGATCACCTCCGAGGCGCTGTCGATGAAGTTCACGTTCAGGCCGCTGGAGCGGGCGAGCAAGTCGAAGAACTGGTCCCACTGCTGGAGGTCGTCCGGCACCCGATCGGAGCGGCGGGCGAAGGTGGTGATGCCCGTGTCTTTGATCACCGAGTAGCGGTTGCCGGGGTCGTAGGAGAGCGTCGTCCAGTGCGGATCGAGGTGCTTCAGGTTGGGGATCAGGCTGTGGTCGAGCTCCGACAGCAGGCCGAGGCCCTTCTCGATGTTGACGTGGTCGGCATCGGGCACGATCACGTCGTGCGGCATGCGCCCGGTGGTGAGCTGCTCGAGCAGCTCTTCGTTGGACGTGTAGGAGGTCTCGATTACGCGCACGCCTTTGGCCTTCGAGAACGCCTGCACGTTGGCCGGATCTGAGTACCTGGGCCAGCTGGAGACGTGCAGGTTGGGCTCAATCTGGGCCTCGGGTATGACCGCGACGCTCGACGGCGCGGCTTCGCCGCCGCCTGATCCCGAGCAGGCCGCGGCGGTCAGCGCGAGCGCCCCCGCGCCCAGAAACTGTGCCCGGTTGACCCGCCTGGTCACAGCAGCACGTACTGCACCAGTTCGCCGGCGGGCAGCTCGCCGTCGCCGTGATCGATGAACGCGATCGCGTCGGCGTGGGCTGCGTGGGCGATCAGGTGGGACTCCTGGGCCGACTGTGGGTCGAGCTGCATACCGTCCGGGCCGGGGGCGAGCGTGCAGCGCATGGCGTGATCACGCAGGCGCAGGCGCTTGACCGGCCGCGCCAGGCGGGCCACCGCCCGCGCGGGCACCGGTGCACCCTGCATGCGCAGTAGCGCCGGCCGGATGAACAGCTCGAAGCACACCAGGCTGGAGACGGGGTTTCCGGGGACGCCGAACACCAGCGCGCCCGAGTCTGCCACCCCGAACCACAGCGGCTTGCCCGGCTTGTGCGCCACCCGCCAGAACACCTCCTCCACACCCAGGCCGAGCAGCGCCGGCTTGACGTAGTCGTGCGGACCGACCGAGACGCCGCCCGAGGAGATCACGACATCCGCGCTGAGCGCTGACGCCAGCGCGTCCGAGATCGCCTGGGGATCGTCGCGCACGACCTCGGCCATGGTCATCTCGGCGCCGGCGCGAAGCGCCTGGGCGGTGACCGCGGTCAGGTTTGACTCATAGATCTGTCCAGGCTGGAGCGGCTCACCGGCGGCGACCAGCTCGCTGCCGGTGGCGATCGCCGCAACCCGCGGCCGGCGCGCCAGCTCGAGCTCCCACACCCCTGCCGATGCCAGCGCGGCCAGCGCCGCGGGCGAGAGCACCGCCCCGGCCTCGGCGATCACGTCGCCGGCCGACACATCCTCGCCGGCACGGCGGATGCACGCACCCACCACCGGTGGGGCTGCCACCAGGCCGCCGTCGCGCTCCTCGGCAACCTCGATCGGCACGATCGCATCGGCTCCGTCGGGAACCGGCGCGCCGGTGGCGATACCCGCCACCGTGCCGGGGCCGAGCGGGATCGGTGGATCACCGGCCGCGATCCGCGCTGCGATCGGAACCGGACCGTCGCCCAGCTCGGCGGCGCGCACCGCGTACCCGTCCATCGACGAGGTCGCAAAGGGCGGCAGCGACACCACCGCACGGGCCGGCTGGGACAGCACCCGGCCGACCAGACCGGGGCCGACCGCGACCCGCTCAGTCGAAAGCGCAGGCGCCCGTTCGAGGATGATCTCGAGAGCTTCGGAAGGACTCAGCATCCGGTAAGCCTAGTTGGTGAATAATTGGTGCCTGGCACCAATTATTCACTAGGTCGTTGGGGGTGGCGGGTTCGTGCCGCCGCCGCCGCCGGTACCGCCACCGCCGCCGGTGCCACCGCCGCCGCCCGCGGCGCCGCCACCGCCGGTCTGCTTGCCGCCGGGCTTGCTGTTTTTGTTCTTGTCGGGCTTGGTGGGCGGCGGGGCCGTGTACAGCGGGAACTGCGACGTGAACGGCTGCCACCAGTCGGACGGTGCAGGAAGCTCGTACGGCGTCTTGAACGGCGTCGGCGGGAACTCGCGGCTGTGGCCGTCGAACGCCTTCGACATGAAGTCGTGCCAGATCTGGGTGGGATAGCCGCCACCGAACGAGGCGTCACTGCCGACCGCAGGGATCATCGAGTAGGCATCCGAGTCGCCCTCGGGGAATCCCATCCACACGCAGGTGGTCAGCACCGGGGTGTAGCCGCAGAACCATGCGTCCTGGTGGCTCTCCACCGTGCCGGTCTTGCCCGCGGCCTCGCGGTCGCCCAGGTTGGCGGCACCGCCGGTGCAAACTCCCAGCGCACAGGTGACATTGTCCTTCAGAATCGAGTTCATCTCGGCGGCAGCCCACGACGGAATCGCGCGCACGCCGGGGTTCTTGTCTGCCGGCGTTGACTCGACCTGCTTGCCGACGAAGTTCTTGATGCCCGTGATCGCGAGCGGATCGTGGCGGATTCCGCCGGAGGCGAACGTGGCATACGCCCCGGCCATGTTCAGCGGCGAGACCAGGCCGGTGCCGAGGATGTTGGACGGCACCGGCGGTAGGTAGACCTTCTTGGGGATGCCCAGCCGGTGGGCCATCTTGACGGTCTCGTCGGGGCCGATGTCGAGGTTGAGCCGCGCGAACACGACGTTGATCGATCCATCCATGGCGTAGTGCAGGTTGACGTTGCCACCCCCGCCGGACTCGGCGTTGTACACCGTCCAGGTGCACGACGGCACCGACACGGTGCACAGGTTGTACACGAGCGGCTGCTGCGTCGAATACTGCATCGTCTCGGGGTCGATGTGCTGGTCCATCATCGCGGCCATCAGCCCGAACGGCTTGAAGCTCGAGCCGGCCTGGCGCTGGGCGAAACCGGGGATGTCGAACTTGGCAACTTCGGGATCGGTGGTCGCATCAAACGCCTTGATCGCTCCGGTGCGCGGATCGATCGAGACCAGCGCCGCCGCCGGCCAACCGGGGTGACCACCCAGAATGTCGTGCATCGCCGAATGTGCTGCGCGCTGCAGCCGCGGATCGAGCGTGGTGTGGATCTCGAGACCGCCCTGGTGCAGCGCCTTCTTGCCGTACTGGTTCTTGACCAGCGTCTGCACGTATTGCACCCAGTACGACTGCTTGCCCGCCGAACGGGTCGCGCTGGGCGGATTCAGCTCCAGCTTCTTGCTGATCGAGCCCTCATACTGGCGGTGGCTGATGTCCTTGTTGTTGTACATCGCCAGCAGCACGTCGTTTCGCCGCAAGAGCGCCGCGTACGGGTGGAGGTTGGGGTTGTAGGTGGTGGGCGACTGCGGCAGGCCGGCGATCATGGCCGCCTGGGAGATGCCGAGATCCTTGCAGTGCACGGAGAAGTACACCTCGGCCGCGGCCTCGCAGCCGTAGGTGACCCCACCGTAGGGCACGATGTTGAGGTAGGTGGTGAGGATCTTGTCCTTCGACCACTCGTCCGCCATCTGCATCGCCAGCCACGCTTCCTTGATCTTGCGGGTGGCGGTGGGATCGTTGTCGAGATAGAGGTTGCGCACGACCTGCTGCTCGAGCGTGGACGCGCCCTGGACGACATGGCCGGCGTTGATGTCGTCGACCGCGGCGCGGAAGATGCCCTCGTAATCCACCCCGCCGTGCTGATAGAACCGTCGGTCCTCGATGTCCACGGTGGCCTTCTTCAGCCACGGCGAGATCTCAGCCGAGGTGACCGGGGAGCGATTCTGCGGCGAGGGGATCTTGTACAGCAGCGCGCCGTTGGATGCGTAGATCTTGGAGTTGACGCCCGGGTAGTCCGGCGTCATCTTGTTCAGGTCGAGCCCGTCGACGACGCTGTAGGCGGCCACCCCGGCTCCGGCCGCGCCGCCCACGGTGAGCGCCACGAACACGATCCCGAGCACGACCAAACACGATGCGATCAGCGAGCGATTGTGGCGCCGGCGATTGGTTGCACGGCGCTTGCGGCGGCGGGCGCTGACGATGCCGATGGCGTCGTCGTAGCTGCGGTCGAAGCGGTCACGGTTGCGGGGATCGTCAGGCGTCATCCGCTGGGACCATCGCCCTCAGTCAGCAGACCCTCGGCGTTCGAGGCGGGCCAGGCAGCGCTCTCGCAGCCAGCCGGCGGTGCGACGCTCCAGGGTGGGGTCATCGACCCACACGCCAACGCTGTAGACAGCGCCGTCGACTCCCAGCTCGGCCACCCGTACGACCGGCTGAGGCCGGGCCTCCATCCGGTTGGGAGCAGCTGCGGCCTGCTCGGCAAGCAGCTCGCGCACGCGCGCAGGGTCGGCTGTCATCGGCACGGTCAGGCGCACGGTCGCAAGACTCGTGGGGTCGACAATGGTGTTGTTGGTGACACGAGAATTGGCCAATTCATCGTTGGGAATGAGGATTCTTCGGTTGTCAGTCGTCCTCAGGCGGGTGTAACTGAGCCCGATGTCCTCGACAATCCCGTCCGCATCGGCCACCGAAACCTGATCGCCGAGCCGGATCGGCTGGTTGATCGCGATCATCACGCCCGCTACGAAGTTTGCCAGAGTTGACTTCGCCGCAAAACCAATCACCAATCCGAGCACCGCGGAGGATGCCAGTACCGCCTTAGCAGCGTCCTGTGTCCGCTCGTCGGTGAGCAGCACGATCATGAAGGCGACAAAGATCAGTACCGCAACCGCGACTCGCCGCAACAGGCGCAGCCGGGTGCGCAGCATTGGCTGGTCACCGGTCGGCAATTTCGCCACCATCCGCTCACCCCAGCGTCCGATCACCGCGTTGGCGATCCACACCAGCACCACGAGCACGGCAAAGCCCAGCCACAGCAGCTGTTCGGATTGCCTCACCGGTGCCATCTCACGTCGTGGGTCACGCTCCTTCGTGTTCGCCGCCGCGCTGCGGCTCCCTGCGCCCCAACCCCGGGAAGCGCACAGCGTTCCTGCAACACCACAAACTACAATCGCGGGCGATATGCCCCGTCCCGCCTTGATCGCCGGCGCATTTGCGACGGTGGCACTCGTTATCGTCGCCGGCGGCTGCGGCTTCAAGGCTGAACCCACCGGCGCCCTCAGTGCGGCGCCGGTGACGGTCACAGACGCCGAGGGCACCACCGTCTCGCTGGATGCCGTGCCCAAGCGGATCGTGTCGCTGGATCCCGGCATGACCGAGCTGCTGTTCAAGATCGGCGCGGGTGACTCGGTGGTCGCCCGAAGCGCCGGCGACGCATACCCAGCCGCGGCCGCGGATGTGCCGGTGGTGAGCCCCCGCCCCGCGGCCGTGCGACGCTACAAGCCCGATCTGGTGATCGCCGACGAGCACAGCGCAGCGGAGCTGCGAGCAGCCCTGAAGGTGCCCGTGTACGCGGTTGACGGCACCACCATCACCGGAGCCGAACGCGATCAGCTCAAGGTCGGACTGCTGGCCGGCCGCGGCCCCCAGGGCCGGACGGTCGCCGAACAGGTGCGCCGGGGGATCGCCCGCAGCCGGGCTGCGACCGGGCCGCTGTTCCCCGCCAAGGTCTATCTCGACCAGGGTGCCTTCGTGCCGCCGGGCAAGCTCGCCTCCCAGCTGATCGCCGCCGCGGGCGGATTGGCGGTCACCGCCGCCTCACCCGGGGAGCTCAAGCGCACCGCGCCCACGGTGTACCTGTCCGAGCAGGGCCGCGGACCCGACCCCCAAGAGGTGCGCACCGATCCCGAGACCAAGACGCTGCCGGCCGCGACCCGGGGACGGGTACGAACCATCCCGCTGTGGTGGGTGACCACCGACGGGCCGCGCATGGCCCAGGCGGTCGAGCGCCTGGCGGCGGTGCTGCACCCGAGCCCCGGCTCGGGCCAGTGACCCACTCGGATCGCCGCTACGACGCGCTGCTGCTGGACGCGTTCGGCACGCTGATCACGGTCGACACCCCCGCGGAGCGGCTGAAACAGGCCGTTGCCGATGGGCTCGACATCGACATCAGCCTGGACGACGCCCACCGCGCCTTCACCGCCGAGGTCACCTACTACGCCGATCGCTGTCATCTCGGTCGCGACGCCGAGAGCCTGGCCGCGCTGCACCAGGAGTGTGCGGCGATCGTGCTGGAAGAGCTCGGCATCGACCTCGACCCGAGCCAGGCGGTCGAACTGCTCGGCCACTCGATCCAGTATCGGGCGTATGCCGACACCGGCCCGCTGCTGCGCGGAGCGGCAGAACGCGAGCTGCCGGTCGCCGTCGTCTCCAACGCTGACTACAGCCTGCCCGACATGCTCGCGCGTGCCGGCGTGCAGGTGAACACCGTGATCAGCTCGGCCGCCGCCGGCTCGAGCAAACCCGACACCGGCATCTTCGCGCAGGCACTGGCGGCGCTGGACGTCCCCGCCGAGCGGGCGCTGCATGTCGGAGACACCCCGGCCACCGACGCGGTCGGTGCAGCGGCGATCGGTATCGACGTGCGCATCATCGATCGCGACGGCACCTACGCTTCCGAGCGCGCCGATACCATCGTTTCGCTGACCGACATCCTGGAGCTGATCACCTGACCCACCACAAACCAGCGACCTCCGCCGTCCACGCCGGCCGCGGCGAGCAGGTATCCGGCGACGCCATCAAAAGCGTGCCCGTTATCACCCCGGTGCATCGTGAGGCGATGACCGAGTTCGCGACGGCGGCCGACTTTACCGAGGTGATGGCCGACTCCAGCCGCGGCTACCTGTACAGCCGCATCCGCAGCCCCAACAGCGACGAGCTGGCCGCGGCGGTGGCCGAGCTGGAGGGTGCCGAGGCCGCTCACTGCTTTGCGTCGGGGATGGCGGCGATCGTTGCCGCGCTCGACCTGCTGGCTCCCGCCGGCACGCGCGTGGTCGCGCCCCGGCAGCTGTACGGCCAGACCTACGCGTTGCTGCGCCGCCGCGGCGACTCGACCTTCTGCGACATCACCGACCTGGACGGCATCGCCCGCGCGCTGGACGGCGCCGGCCTCTTGTACGTCGAGACGATCGCCAATCCCCAGATCGACGTGGCCGACCTGCCGGCGCTGGCCGCGCTGGCCAAGCAGGCGGGGGCGGCCATGCTGGTGGATAACACGGTGGCGACACCGCTCGGGTGCCGTCCGCTGGAGCACGGCGCCGACCTGGTCGCCCACTCGGCCACCAAGTACCTGAACGGCCACTCCGATGCGCTCGCAGGTGTCGTCGCCGGCAATACCGAGCTGATCGCCCAAGTCGCCGCGCGGGCTCTCGATACCGGCGCCACGATCTCGCCCGACACCGCATACCTGGTGCGGCGAGGGATGCGCACGCTTGACCTGCGGCTGGAGCGGGCCTCGGCCAATGCGCTCACGATCGCGCGCATGCTCGACCAGCATCCCAACGTGAACCGGGTGCGGTACCCCGGGCTGGAGCACGACCGTGCCCACGAGGTCTCCCTGCGCGTCCTCAACTCGCACGGAGCACTGGTTGCGTTTGACGTGAACGGTGGCGAGCGCGAGGCCGGCAAGATGATGGATGCCTGCCGGCTGTGCCTGCGGGCAACCAGCCTGGGCGGCGTCGAGACCACCATCTCCCATCCCGCCACCACCAGCCACCTCCAGCTCGACGAGGCCGAACTGGCCGCCGCCGGGCTCACCCCGGGCACGTTGCGGCTCTCGGTCGGAATCGAGCACCCAGACGACCTGGTGGCCGACCTGGACGCGGCGCTGCGCGCGTGATCCCAGCACACCGCTCACGCGTCTCGGCGTGGTGGCTGCTCGGCCCTGGACTGCTATTCGGGTTCAGCTTCCTGGCCGCGGTCCTGACCACTTCCACCCCCGACAAGAACCTCGTCTACAACCTGCCCGCGATCCTGGTGACCGCCGTCGTGGACGTCGTGCTCGCCGCCTACGTGGTGTTCGCGGTGTGGATCTCAAAGGCACCGATCGCCGACACGCTGGCGCTGCGGCGAACACCGCTGTGGCGAGCGATCGGGCTGGGCACATTGGCGTTGGTTGCGTTGATCGTGCTGGACAAGCTGGTCGACCCGATCACCCACGCCAGCAAGAAGCAGGGCATCGCCCCCGACCACACCCCGGACAACACCCACCAGTGGATCGCGCTGGGGGTGGCATTCGTCGCGCTGGCGGTGATCGCACCGGTGGCCGAGGAGCTGATGTTCCGCGGGCTCGCGTGGGAGATCATGGGCCGCTTCGCCCTGCCCGGCACGGCCGCCTTCTGGGCGATCGCCCACGCTCTGCCGGCGCTGCTTTTGCCCGTGTTTTTGGCAGGCCTCGTAATCGGTGAACTGCGCCGCCGCACCGACTCGCTGTGGCCCGGGCTGGCGGTGCACATGATTACCAACACGATCGCGCTGGTGGTCGCGTTGCTGACCGCCTGAGCGGTTCGTGGCTTTAGACTGCTGGGCAATGGACCAGGGCGATGACCCAGCAGTCAGCGATATTCGGGCGCAGATCACCGCCGCCGACGAGCAGCTGGTGGCGCTCGTCAACAGCCGCATCGAACTGGTCGCCGGCCTGCACGCGCACAAGCGCGAGCACGGCTACTCCACCGTCGACCCCGACCGGGAGCGGCGGCTGCTCGAACATCTCGAGGCGACCAGCGACGGGCCGCTCTCCAATGACGGCTTGAAGCAGCTGTACGCGACCGTGATCGCGCTCTGCACCGCCGAGGCTCGCCGTGTCAATGACAACTCCAGGGGTTCCCAATGAACGCCGAAGCACAGCCACAGCACACCACCGACGGTAACGTCGTGATCGCCACCGACGTGCATCGTCGATACGGCAAGGGCGACGCTACCGTCGAGGCGCTCCGAGGCGTCAGCCTCGAGATCCCCCAGGGCCAGTTCGCTGCCGTGATGGGGCCGTCGGGGTCGGGCAAGTCCACGCTGATGCACATCTTGGCGGGACTCGATCTGCCCACCACCGGCACCGTCGTGATCGCCGGCCAGGAGATCGCCCATCTCAGCGACAAGGGCCTGACCCAGCTGCGGCGCGACCACATCGGCTTCATCTTCCAGTTCTTCAACCTGCTGCCGATGCTGACCGCCGAGGAGAACATCTTCCTGCCGCTGCGGCTGGCCGGCGAGAAGGTCGACGACACCTGGGCGAACGAGATCATCGACAAGGTCGGGCTCAGCGATCGCCGCAAACACCGCCCGTCCGAGCTCTCCGGCGGGCAGCAGCAGCGAGTCGCGATCGCCCGCGCGCTGGCGTCACGGCCGACCGTGATGTTCGCCGACGAGCCGACCGGCAACCTCGACTCCCAGACCAGCGCCGAGATCCTGACGCTGCTGCGCGAGATGGTCACAACCTACGGACAGACCACGGTGATGGTCACCCATGACGCCCACGCGGCTTCGATGGCCGATCGGCTGCTGTTCCTGGCCGACGGCAAGATCGTACGAGATCAGGGCCAGGCAGACCCGGTGGCCGTGCTGGCCGCGATGGCGGAGGTCAGCGCGCTGTGATGCAGGTCGCCCTCCGCGGGTTGTGGGGCCGCAAGCTGCGCACTGTCTTGACGGCGCTTTCGATCATCCTCGGCACGTCGATGATCACCGGCACCTTCATCCTCCGGGATCAGATCAACAACGCCTTCTCGAGCATCTTCCATGAAGGCAACCAGGGCATCGACGTGGTGCTTTCCAAGCAGACCGCCTTCACCTCGGACAACGGTGCGGTGCCGGGGCCGCTGCCCGACACGGTGATCGCGACCGCGGCCGGCGTCGACGGCGTGAAGAAATCCGAGGGCCAGATCCAGGCCACCGGCTCGATCGTGGTGGACGGCAAGTACGTAACCGGAAGCGGCGGCGCCCCCAACCTGGTGTTCTCGTACGTCACCGAACCGTTCTCGAACTCTCAGTTCATCAGCGGCGGGCCGCCCACCGACGGCTCGGTGGCCGTCAACCAGAAGCTCGCCAACGACGAGCATCTGAAGGTCGGGCAAGAACTCCAGATCGCCACCGACAAGGGGGTGGAGTCTGCCCGGCTGTCTGGCATCTTCAAGCTGTCTGGCGTGTCGTCGATCGGCGGCGCGACCCTGGTGGTGCCGACCTTCAAGGACGCTCAGCGCTGGTTCGACCGGATCGGAAAGACATCGGTGGTGTATCTCCAAGCCGAGCCGGGAGTGACTCCCACCGAGCTGAAGAAGCGGGTGCAGGCGGCGGTACCGAGCGATGTCAAGGTGCAGACCGGCGAACAGAACGCTGACCAGCAGACCAGTGACGTCGAGAGTTCCACCAGCTTCATCACCTATGCCTTGCTGGCGTTTGCCGGCGCCGCGGTGTTCGTGGGCCTCTTCATCATCTTCAACACCTTCTCGATCACCGTCGCCCAGCGCATCCGGGAGTTCGCCATGTTGCGCACCCTGGGGGCCAGCCGCCGGCAGGTGCTGCGGTCGGTGCTGATCGAGGCGGGTCTGATGGGGCTGGTGGCGTCGGTGCTCGGAATCGGACTGGGCGTGCTGCTGGCCATCGGCCTCAACGCACTGTTCAAGGCGATCGGGGTCGATCTGCCCACAGCTCCGATCTCGATCCCGCTGGTCAACGCGGTGCTGCTGCCGCTGGCAGTCGGTGTGGGTGCCGCGCTGATCGCGTCGATAGCGCCTGCGATCCGCGCGACCAGGGTTCCGCCGATCGCGGCCCTGCGCGAAGGATTCGTGCTGCCGCCCGGCCGGCTGGCGCCGTATGTGCCCTACATCGGGCTGGCCACGGCGGTGCTCGGAGTCGGGCTGATCGCCTACGCGATCAGAGCCGGCGGGGGTGGCAGCCGAGTGCTTTTGACGATGGCTGCGGGAGCGATCATCGCGTTCCTGGGAGTCGCCATGCTCTCGCGAATCCTGATCACGCCGATGGCTGCGGTGCTGGGAATCGGCCTGCAGGGTCTGCTCTGGATCTGGCGGCTGCTGGGCCGGCTGCGAGACAAGGTGCCCCTGCTGGGCCGCTTCGTCCGCTGGCTCGGATACGTGCTGACGTTGGGGTGCGTGTGGATCGGCATCATCACCATCCTGCTGATGGCGATCATCCTGATTAGCTCAGGCGCAAGCGCCGGTGGTGCGGTGGGAGCGCTGGTGGTGCTCGCCATCGGGGCACCGCTGACGGTGTTTCTGTGGATTCGGCGGCCGCGGGATTGGCCGTGGGATCCCGCTTCACCGACGGCGGGTCGCCTGGCCCGCGAGAACACTGCCCGCAACCCCGGGCGCACGGCGGTGACCTCCGCGGCACTCATGATCGGGGTGGCGCTGATCGTGTTCGTGGCGACCTTCGTGAACGGCTTCAAGGACTCGTTCCTGGGCGCGATCGACCGATCGATCACCAGCGACCTGATCATCCAGGGCCAGAATTTCGGATCAGTTCCCGCCGCTGCCGTGGCAGCCGCCAATCAGGTGCCGGGGGTGAAGACCGCCGCGGGCCTGCAGTTCACCGAGGCAAAGATCAACAATGGCGGCACCGACGTCGTCAACGGCGTCGATCCGGCGTCCTTCGCGCAGGTGTACAAGTTCGACTGGCTGAACGGCGGCTCAAACAGCCAACTGACCAACCTGGGGGCGGATCAAGCGCTGATCGAGGAGCAGTTCGCCAAGTCCCACGACCTGTCGACGGGCGACTCGTTCACGCTGACCGGGATCGACGGCAACAAGCTCCACCTGGAAGTCGCCGGAGAGTACAAGGATCCCAATCTGATGACCGGCCTGATCATCCCGTCGACCACGTTCGACAAGTTCGCACCCGGTAACAAGGATCCGGGGATCGTGTTGGTCGAGTTCGACCCGGGCCCTCAGGGCGACCACGCCAAAGCGGCGATCACCCAGGCGCTCAAATCGTTCCCCGGCGCCAAGGTGCAGACCAATGCCGAATACAAGGCCGACGCTGAGAGCTTCGTCAACGGCCTGCTGCAACTCCTCTACGTCCTGCTTGCCATGTGCCTGATCATCTCGCTGATCGGCATCGTCAACACGCTTGCGCTGTCGGTGTTCGAGCGCACCCGCGAGATCGGCACCCTACGGGCCGTCGGTATGACCCGCCGCCAGCTGCGCCGTGTGATCCGCTACGAGTCAACCATCACGGCGATCATCGGCGGAGTGTTCGGGATCGCCGTGGGGCTGCTGTTCGGGTGGATCGTCGCCCAGGGCCTGGCCGACCAGGGCCTGGTGTTCGTGGTGCCCTACACCCAGCTCTTCTGGTTCTTTATCGTCGCTACGGTGTTCGGTGTGCTGGCCGCGATCCTGCCCGCCCGCCGCGCCGCCAAGCTGAACGTACTCGACGCCCTCCAGTATGAATAAAAGGTGCCAGGCACCTTTTATTCATACTCGTTCAATCACGGCCGGCGCCCTGAGGCGCAGGCCGTTGGGTCTGTGACAAGGATCGGCGTGGGACGCCGCCACAGGCCCAACGGGCCAGCCTCAGTGAATAAAAGGTGCCTGGCACCTTTTATTCACGAGGGTCAACGGCCTGGGTGGTGAATATCATCTGCGAAGATGATCGACTGGCTCCAGCAGCTGTGGGACACGCTCACCGCGATCTCCTTGCCGATCCTGATTCTGGGGATCGCTTTTCAGACCGCCCAGACGCTTCTGGTGGCGCTTGCGTGGCGGAATATTCTGCGCGCCGCCTACCCTGACAGCAACGTCACCTACCGCCCGATCATGGGCTACTACGCAGGCGGGAACGGGCTGAACGCGATCCTGCCGGCATCGGCGGGCACGGTGGCGATGCTGGGGCTGTTTCGGACGTCGATCAAGGGCTCGACCGTGGCCGGCGTGCTGGGCGCCACCGTGGTCGAAAACATCTTCTTCGGGATCATGGGTTTCATCGTGTACCTGTGGCTGTTCCTGGGCGTGGCCGGATCGTTCGAGGTCAAGCTGGGATGGTTCTCCGACCACTGGGGCCTCACGATCATCATCATCGTGGCCGGCGGCTTGCTGTGCTTCATCGTCGGCAAAATCCTCTGGCACAAGTTCCAGAAGACCTGGGAGAACGCCAAAGAGGGCGGCGCGATCGTCGCCGACCGCAAGAAGTTCATGACCCAGGTGGTCGGGGTGGAGGCGCTGTCCTACATCGCTCGGATGGGCGTGAACGCGACCTTCATGTACGCCTACGACATCCCCGTGTCGGTGACCAACGTGTTTTTGATCGTGGCCGCCGCCTCGATCTCGTCAACGGTGGCCGTGGCGCCGGGAGCGGTGGGTGCCCAGACCGCGCTCGCCCAGGTGGTGCTGGCGCCGGTGGCATCGGCAAGCGCCATCACCACCTATACGGTCGGCCAGGCGCTGATCACCACCGCCTGGAACGCCGTCTTCGGCCTCACCATGCTGGCCCGCACGATCGGCTGGAAGGACACCAAAGCGCTGATTCACGTCCACAAGAAGAAGGAGGGCGAGGATGTCCCCGCTGCAGCCGGTGATGCCGGTGCCGTGCCGGTGACCAATCCCCCGCCCGACGCCAACAAACCCCGCTGGCATGGGTTTCGCCGCCACCGCCACAAGGACGAGGGAAGCTAGAGGTAGTTGTGCTGGGTCAGCCAGCGCATGGCGAAGAATCCCCATATCGGCGGCAGATAGAACGTGCACACGCGGTAGATCAGCGCCGTTGCCAGCGCCGCCTCCTCCGACATGCCCGCGCCGGTCAGCCCCACGGTGAGCCCGAACTCGGTCACGCCGATACCGCCGGGCACCGGGATGAAGCTCGCGAAGAGTGACACGCTGAGGTTGATCACGAGCAGGTCGGCCAGCGAGATGTCGGCTCCCAGTCCGCGCGCGATGCATCCCAGCGCGATCGCGAACAGCACCTCGGTGGCGAGGTTACCGCCCATCAGCATCGCCAGCTTGTGCGAGCCGCGCAGCGACGCCAGGGTGGTTCGCACCTGTGGCCACCACTTTCGCACCCGGCTGGTGATCTGACGCCGCAGACGGCCCACCAGAGTGAACACCAGGATGTTGATGACCGCCAGGGCGACCAGGATGAACAACAGTTTTTTGGCGCCCTCGGTGGGGATGTTGAAGTCGACCGACACATCCGACTGCGAGAAGATCAGCAGCAGCACCAGCAGAATCGCCTGCAGCACGTTTCCGGCGAAGGAGTCGATCGCGCCGGACGTGACGGCTGAGGCAGGTGGCACGCCCAGCCGCTGGAAGAATCGGATGTTCACGGCCATGCGGGCGAAGTTGGACGGCAGCGCCAGGTTCATGTAGCTGGTCGCCAGCTGCATCGCATACACCGGCCCGAACGGCAGCTCGGCGGCCACCGAGCCCATGGTCGAAAGCGACTGGGTCAGGCGCGGGGTCTGGGCGATCACAAAGCCCAGTGCGATCCACGCCCAGGTCGCATCCTGCAGGCTCTCGCGCAGCTGATCCACGTCGACCCCGCTGACCGCCCCGATCACGGTGGTGGTGGCAAGCACCAACAGCGCCAGCTGGATCATCGACCCCCACGTCACTCGCCGCAGCTTGGCCAGCTGCGGCGGCTCGGCCCCCACCAATTCGGTCGCGTCCTCCCGCAGCTTGTTGAGATCGACCTCCGCGGTCTTCAGCTGGCGGCGCAGCGTCGTGCCGATGGCGGCGGCCTGGAGATAGGGCAGCAGGGTGGTGATACCGTCGGGCCCGAGTGACTGGTGGGCTGCCTGCAACGCCCGCTCGGGGGTGGTCAGAGCGGCTGTGGTCGCGAGCAGGCGAGCATGGTCGGTCGCGATCTGCTCCTCCGAGGGCGCCACACTGGCCGCCTCGAAGTCGATCAGCCCGACCACGCCGTCGCGCACAACCACGGTGCGCGGGCCGATGCGAACGTGGGCGATGCTGGCCCGGCCGAGCATGCTCACCGTCTGCCAGCACTCGCGCAGCAGTCGGTCGTCCAGCTCCGCAGCAGACAGCTCACCGATCGGGCGGCCGTTGCCTCGCAGCACCAGCAGCGCATCGTCGTAGCCCGACGAGCCCGCCGTCACCACCTGGCGGGTGGGCACGCCGGCGTTCTCGGCCAGCAGCGTGACGAAGGCCTCGTGCTCCACCGCCTGGGAACGGCTGGCCCGCAGCCCGGGCCCGGAATCGCGGTACCACAGGGTGCGCCACAACTTCTCGACCAGCTGGTTGTCGTAGGCGTCGCGGCCGTACACCTTCACCACCAGCGGCATGCCGTCGGGGTCACGCCCACGGGCCACGAACGCCCCGGTGTCGCCCCGGTCGACCCGCTCCAGATCGCTGGCCGGAACGCCCAGCTGCTTGAGCCCGTCAGAGACCTCGTCCAGCTCGGGGTAGCCGGCCGACGTCCCGAACGCGAGCCGGATAGCGGTGGCAGCGATGACCGCGATCAGCAATGCCCCCACAGTGCCGCCGGGGTTGACGTTGTCGGCGAAGAATGCAGACAACGCCCCGAGCAACAGCAGCCAGCGGGTCAGCCGCTGCAGCGGGCGGGTGAGGTGAGGCGAGATCGCGAGCACCACCACGGCGCTTTGCACCACCCGCACCGCCGGCAGGTTCTTACCGCTGAACTCGCCGCCGATGACCGCGCTCAGCTCCGGCCAGCTCCCGGATGCGATCCGCGACACCACGAACGCGAGCGCCACCGCCAGCACCAGCGAGGCCAGCGCCTGGCCGAGCACAATCCGCCTGCGACGGGCCAGCGCGGTGATCACGAGGATCACCGCCCACAAACTCAGCAGGTCGAAGAAGAATGCCCACACCGGTTCGAGGAACGACGGCGCGCTACTGAGGAACGTGCTCAGCGGGGTGGACGCGTCGCCCACCGGGAACGCGATCACGATCGCCGCCAGCGCGATCAGCGACGGCACCAGCAGCAGCACGTCGGATGCCCGGCGGGAGCGTGGCTGGCCCGGCGAGGAGGAGTAGACGCGGATTCCGTGCCGGAATACTCCGGGGGTTACCAGAACACCACGCGGTGCGCGTGCAGGGTCGGCGGAGCCGGCCTGGTCGGTCATGAGGTGGAGTATGCAGACCGGTCAAGACGGCGCCCCGAATGCCGAACGCCCCCGGACGCTGGTGCGGACGGGGGCGTTCGACGGGGAACGGCAGCGATTTAAGAGAGGAAGCCGATGACCGTCTGGATGGTGTTTTGAATCGAGCCGCTGAGCAGAAGCAGAGTGGCCAGCACGGCGAGCGTGATGACCGTCATCAGCACTGCGTATTCCGCAGTCGTCTGACCTGACTCCCGACCCGACCCAGCACCGGTGTGCGTTACCTGCTGCATGATGAAAGAACTCCTACCGGATTGGTGTACTTCGAACGTACGCCAAAATCGCAGCTCCGCAAGACCTGACGGGCGAAATGCTTGTCTCTGCTTAGGGGGCGGGTGTGAGGCCATGGCGCACCATCACCGCTGCCATGGCCGCGGGATCCGGCGGGCCGCCGGCTGCCCGCACCAAGTCGGCCAGCTCGCGGAAGTAGTCCGGGCCGAGAATGCCGGGGGTCACGATCGCCAGCGCGGTCGGCGTCGGAGTCGTGGGTGTTCTCGAAATGGTGGACGGCTCCACGGGGGATGCACAGCACCTCGCCTTGGGCAACCTCTGTGACGGCTCCCTCGACCGTCCAGGTGAGTACGCCCTCGAGCCCGTAGATGGTCTCCTCGTAGCCGTCGTGGCTGTGTGCAATCGGCACCCGTGCGCCGGCGGGCACGTCGAACTCGAATACCGCCACCGACCCTGCGGAGGCCGCGCCCTCGAGCAGGAATCGAATCGACAGCTGCCCCAGATTGATCTCTTCGTGTGTTCCGGTGCTCATGGCGTCCCCTTCGTCGAGATGGTAAAGTCACTTGACTGTACATGACCGAAGACATTTCGTCAAGTCATTTTACTGAATCTGGGATCTCGAGCGAGCCCTTTGGCCCGCCGCTGATCGGCGCGCTGCTGCGGATACCGCTCGATGCCGTGCGGCGCCGGATGCTGGAGCGGTTGCACGAGCACGGGTTCGACGACCTCGACCCGGCCCATCTGACCGTCCTGCAGTACCCCGGCCCCCAGGGCATGCGACCGTCTGACCTGGCTGTGCAGCTGCGCATCAGCAAGCAGGCGCTCAACTACCTGCTGGGACAGCTCGAGAGCGGCGGATACCTCGAGCGCCGACCCGACCCCGACGACCTGCGCTCCAAGCGGATCGTGCTCACCAAACGCGGCACCAAGGTCGCCCACGTGATCCGCGAGGCGGTGGCCGAGATGGAAGCGACCTGGTCGAAGCAGCTCGGCCGGGAGCGCTTCGATCGGCTGCGCGGGCTCTTGCTCGAACTGAACCGACTCGTGTAAGTGGGCGCAACAGGGCTCGAACCTGTGACCTTCCGCGCGTGAAGCGGACGCTCTCCCAGCTGAGCTATGCGCCCTGGGGTGCGGACAGGATATCGCGATCACCACCTCGGACGAGCCGCCCGCTAACAGTTGAGCCGCCGCGGTCGATCGGTTGGGTCGCATGTGGGACTCAGCCGGATGACGACACGCAGGAACTTGCTGCTCGGCGCCTTGGGTGGCGTGGCGGCCAACGCCTCGTCGACGCCGGTGCTGAACGCCGCGGTCGCGGCGGCGAAGGTGGCGCCGTTTCTGACGGTCGACTTCACCCGCCGGCGTGACGACGATCACTGGTCGGGCGCGTCGGCGCGCTGGTTCACGCGGTTTGAGAAGCGGGTGCACATCGCCGCCGGCCGCGGCCGGATCGTGCTGCCCGCCCCGCTGGCGTCTGCCGCAGACTCCCAGACGGTGCCGGTGTTTCTGCTGGATCACGACGGATCCACTCCGGTGCAGCGGATCGAGTTCACGATCGAGACGCCACAGGCGCGCCCGGGACTGATCGTCGGCGCCACCAATCTCGAGTCGTACCTGGGCGTGACCGTCGAGGACACGTCGCTGGTGCTGTCGCGGTTTGAGCGCACCCGCCGGGTGGTGCTCCACCGCGCCGACGTGCCGCCGCTGGCAGAGGGGCGCGTACACGCACTCGAGGTGCGAGTGGAGCATGACCGCATCCTTGCGCGGGTGGGCCGCGCCGGCTCGCTGCCGGGCATCTACCAGCTCGACATCCGAATCCGGGTCTCCCAGGGGATGCCCGGAGTGCTGATGCTGGCGGAACCGCCGATGGGCGCAAGCGAGCTGGCGCTGCTGCGCTACAAGCTGGCCGGGCCTCGCGGGTCGGCCACACCCGTGCGCGAGACGTACTTGCTGTCCGGGACACCGGCCGGCTCAACCGTGGATGTCCGGGTCGGCACCGAGCGGGCAACCTCGGTGGAGGTGGAATGGTCGCGCGATCCAGGATTTCTGACCGGCGTTGAGCACGTCGCCGCGGTCACCACCGCCGCGCCGTCGTTCACGACCAAAACGACGCTCGAGGTGGGCGCTGGGGTGTGGTGGCGAGCCGCACTGACCGATCCCGTGTCCGGCGTGAGCGACACCACCGCCATCCAGAGCGTGACGCCCGCCGACCTGTCTCGACCGCTGGTGCTGGGAGCGGCCAGCTGCGCCCAGCTGTGGAACGCTGCCGGCTACCACGGCCTCACCCGTTTCACGCAGGAGGCTGCCCCCATCCGGCCGGCGATGCTCGTCTATCAGGGCGACTTCGGATACCCGTCCAACTCGGTCAACAGCTGCCTGCGCCAGCAGCCGGACTTCTACCTCGATCGCATCACTCGTTTCCTGCGGTCTCCCGACTTCATCGCGCTGCGCGCCGCGATGCCGGTGGGGTTCACGATGGACGACCACGAGTACGGACCACAGAACAATGCCGATCGCACCACCCTGCATCCCTGGACGATTGACCTCTGGAACTCGCTGCACGCCGACCCCGGCACCGCCGGATACATGGACTGGCGCTTCGGCGACGTGCACTGTCTGACGCTCGACGGCCGCCGCTACTGCGACCCGGTCAACACTCCCGAGTCACCCGCCAAGACCAAGCTCGGCTCCGTCCAAAAGCAGTGGCTGCGCGACATCCTCGAGCGCAGCGACGCCCGGTTGTTCGTGATCTTCTCGGCCGACATCTTTGCCTCGCGGGGTGAAGGGCGCCCCCAGGTCGACTGCTGGTGGTACGGCTGGAAGACCGAATACACCGAGCTGATGATGCTGTTCCACGACGTCCAGTTGGAGGGCCGGCGGGTGATGATCCTCAGCGGCGATGCCCACGGTCAGCGGATCCACCATCACCCCGACCCGGCTCAGCGCGAGCGCGCCGGCTCGGTGGTCGAGTTCATCTGCGCCGGCCTGCGCGCCCGCTCGTGGTCGATGGAGCATCAGCCCGACCCGACCATCGATCCGCTCCGGCGGGTCGAGGGCAAGAGCGGCCTGGGCATGATCACCATCGATCCACCGCAGTCACCGGGGCGCACGATCACCTTGCGCAGCATCAACGGCGACGACGGACCGCTCGACCTGTTCCCGCCTCTGAGGCTCTCGTTCACCCCGTGAGATAACGTTGCCGCGGTGACAGTCGAGCGCGAGAAGCAAGTGGCCGCCGAGGCGGCAGCAGAGGTCGTCGAGGACGGCATGATGGTCGGGCTGGGCACGGGCTCGACCGTGGCCTACCTGCTGCCCGCGCTGGCCCGCCGCCGGCTGAAGATCACCTGCGTCGCCACCTCTCCCGCAACCGCACAGATCGCAACCGGGCTGGGAATGCAGGTGTTCCCGTTCGCCGGGCCGGATGCGCCGCGGCGGCTGGATATCGCCATCGACGGCGCAGACCAGGTCGACCCTGACGGCTGGGCGATCAAGGGCGGCGGGGCTGCCCACACTCGCGAGAAGACCGTCGCCGCCGCCGCCGACCGATTCGTCATCATCGCCTCCTCCGACAAGATGGTCGATCGGCTCGGGCCACCCGTGCCACTGGAATTGCTGGCGTTCGGATTGAACGCGACCCTGGCGCGGCTGGGCGCGGTCAAGCTCCGCGACGTGCCGCTCAGCCCCGACGGCGGGGTGATCGCCGACTACATCGCAGCGTTCGACGACCCGGCCCTGCTCGCCGCCGAGCTGTCACAGGCGGTGGGCGTGGTCGATCACGGGCTGTTCCCGCGGTCAATGGTGTCCGAGGTATTCGTCGGCCGCGGCGATCAGGCCGAGCGCATCGCCGTCAGCCGCTGACCGCTGCGGCGTCGGCGATGATCAGCGCGTGCTCGGCTTCCACCCGCCCACCGGGGATGGAGCGGTCGCCGGCGCGCAGCTTTGCCAGCGCCTCCACCTTGTCGGCGCCGGTCACCAGCCACATCACCTGCACGGCCCGGTTCAGTACCGGATAGGTGAGCGTCATCCGCCGCCGGCCCATGTACGGCTGGGTCACACCCACGTCGCGGTCAGTCACGTCCAGCACCGGATCGCCCGGCACCAGCGAGGCCGTGTGCCCGTCCGGCCCCAGCCCCAGGTGGATCAGGTCGAAACAAGGGGGCAGGCTCGCGGCGTACTCGGACGCTGCCCGCTCGATGTCCTGCTCGCGCTCGACCGGCATCGGCCTCACACCCCCATCTGCCTCCGGCGGCAGGCTGTCCAGCAGGTGTGTGAGGTTGCGGTCGGGATCACCGGCCGGGGCCACCCGCTCGTCCACCTGGTAGAAGACGCACCGCGACCACGGCATGTCCTCACCGGCCAACTCGGCGAACATCGCCCAAGGAGTGTGACCGCCGCTGACCGCAAAGCTGAACTGGCCGTGCTCGGCCACCGCCGCCCGGGCCTTCCCGGCCACGAAGTCGGCGGCCCGGCGGGCCACCGCCGCCGGGTCGGCCTGCACCTCAATCGCAGGCCCGGTGCTCACGCCGGCTTCTCGTCGTGGCCCCCGAACTGCTTGCGCATCGCCGAAAGCACCTTGTCGGCAAAGTCGTCTGCTCCCCGCGAGGCAAAGCGGGAGTAGAGGGCGGTCGTCAGCACCGGTGACGGAATGCCCTCCTCGATGGCGGCAATCGACGTCCATCGGCCCTCGCCTGAGTCGGACACCCGGCCGGCGAACTCCGCCAGCGTGGGCGACTCGAACAGGGCCTGAGCGGTGAGATCCAAGAGCCACGACCCCACCACGCTGCCCCGACGCCACACCTCGGCCACCTCGGTGGTGTCGATCTCGTACTGGTAGTACTCGGGTCGCTCCAACGGCGAGGTCTCGGCATCCGCCTCACGGGTGCGCTTGCCCACATCGGCGTTCTTGATGATGTTGAGGCCCTCGGCATAGGCGGCCATCAAGCCGTACTCGATGCCGTTGTGCACCATCTTGACGAAGTGTCCCGCGCCGTTCGGCCCGCAGTGCAGGAAGCCCTGCTCGGCCTGGGTGGGCTCGCCGGATCGTCCCGGCGTGCGCGGCGCAGCGTCGATGCCGGGGGCAACCGAGGCGAAGATCGGAGACAGCCGCTGGACGACCTCGTCCTCACCGCCGATCATCAGGCAGTAGCCACGCTCCCGGCCCCAGACTCCACCGCTGGTGCCGCAGTCGACGTGGTGGATGCCCTTCTCCCGCAGCGCGTTGGCGTGTCGGATGTCGTCGTGATAGTGGGTGTTGCCGCCGTCGATAATGACGTCGCCAGACTCCAACGCGTCGGCCAGC
Organism: uncultured Actinomycetes bacterium; assembly: GCA_963811675.1. GTDB lineage: Bacteria > Actinomycetota > Thermoleophilia > Gaiellales > JAICJC01 > CAVPTL01. The sequence goes on from CAWESH010000023.1 coordinate 97,940, forward strand.
ATCGTGATCGTCTTGTCGGTGATATCGCCCGCCGGCACCATCACCCACACCGCCCGCGGCCGCTCCAGCTTGGCCACGAACTCCTCGACGGTGGTGGCACCGCCGGCCCCGTCGGCTTCCAGCGCAGCCACCGCATCGGCGCTCACGTCGTAGCCGACACAGCGGTGTCCGTCGGCCATCAACCGGCGCACGATGTTCGATCCCATCCGCCCGAGTCCCACCATCCCCAGCTGCATCGGGTTGTCCGTCATTTTGAGCGCTCCTGTTCGAGGTAGACACAGACATTAGTAGGATGCAGCGGTGCCGGCAGGGGAGACACCAAGCGCACCACCCGTCGCCGACGCCCTGGTGGTGTTCGGGATCAGCGGCGACCTCGCACGCAAGATGACGCTCAAGTCGCTCTACCTGCTGGAGCGGCGCGGGATGCTGGACTGCCCGGTGATCGGCGTGGCCCGTGAGCGGTGGACGGACGACGACCTGCGCCAGCACGCGCTGGAAGCCGTGAAAGCTTCGGGAGTGCCGTTCTCCAAGAAGGTGTTCGCGCGGTTCGCGGCGCGGCTCAGCTACGTCGCCGGTGACTTCTCCCGAGTGACGACCTATCGCAAGTTGAAGACCAAGCTGCGCGGCTTCTCGAATCCGGTGTTCTACCTCGAGATCCCCCCGTTTCTGTTCGCGGGAGTGGTCGAGCAGCTGCACGAAGCCGGACTGACCACGAACGCCCGGGTGGTGGTGGAGAAGCCGTTTGGCCACGACTTCGCCTCGGCCTGCGCACTCAACGACGATCTGCGCAAGCTGCTCACCGAGGACCAGCTGTACCGCATCGACCACTTCCTGGGAAAGATGTCGGTCGAGGACATCATGTACCTGCGGTTCGCCAACACGATGCTCGAGCCGATCTGGAACCGGCAGTTCGTCTCGTCGGTGCAGATCACGATGGCGGAGAGCTTTGGCGTGGACGATCGGGGCAGCTTCTACGAACCGGTGGGAGCGCTGCGCGACGTCGTCCAGAACCACCTCATGCAGGTGCTGGCTCTGGTCGCCATGGAGCCGCCGGCGGGCATCGGTCACGACGTGATCGCAGATCGCAAGCGGGACGTGTTCCTGGCCATGCCCAGCGCCGACCCTGCCAAGTACGTGCGCGGGCAGTACGACGGCTACCTCGACGTCAAGGGGGTGGCTCCCGGCTCGACCACCGAGACGTTCGCGGCGCTGCGGCTCGAGGTCGACAATTGGCGCTGGAACGGCGTGCCCTTCTACATCCGCGCCGGGAAGTCCATGGCTGAGACGGTGACCGAGGTGCGGGTGGTGTTCCGGCACGCGCCCAAGCTGGCCTTCGCCGGCAGCCGCTGGCGCCATCCCGACCCCAACAACCTGGTGCTGCGGGTCGGCCCCAAGCCGGGTGCCAGCATCTGGCTTCAGAGCAAGCGGCCGTCGTCGCCCAGCCTTCACTCGGTGCACCTGGACATGGACTTCGCCGAGGAGGGCGGCGAAGGGCCGACACCCTACGAGCAGCTCCTGAACGGAGCCATGCACGGCGATCGCAGCCACTTCATCCGTGAGGACGCGGTCGAGGAGACCTGGCGGATTATGCAGCCCCTGATCGACGATCCGCCGCCGGTGGACGGCTACAAGCCCGGCTCGTGGGGGCCGGCCGCAGCCGAGAAAATGCTGGCTCGCCGCGGTGGCTGGCACGAGCCGTGGCTTCCCGAATGACGCCGGCGAGGACGATGTAGATGGGCATCACCCCACGGGTCGGCGAAGAGGTCACGCTCAAGCTCCCCGGAACCGACCACCGTGTGGTGATCGTGGGATCGGGCTTCGGCGGACTGTTCGCGGCGCGGTTCCTGCGTGGTGCATCGATCGAGGTGACGCTGATCGACCGCACCAACCACCATCTGTTTCAGCCGCTCCTGTACCAGGTCGCGACCGGCATCCTGTCGGGCGGGGCGATCGCGCCGGCGACCCGCGACGTGTTGCGAAACCACAAGAACATCGAGGTCGAGATGGGCGAGGTGACCAGCTTCGACCTGGACGCCAAGCGGGTCTCGGCCACCCGCCCGGACGGGCGTGTGGTTGTGCACGAGTACGACAGCCTGATCGTGAGCGCCGGCGCCGGCGGCTCGTATTTCGGGCACGACGAGTTCGCCGAGTTCGCACCCGGTATGAAGACCCTGGCCGACGCGCTCGATCAGCGCGCCCGCATCTTTGGCGCGTTCGAGATGGCCGAGCTCGAGCAGGATCCCAAGCGCCGCAGCGAGTGGCTGACCTTCGTGGTGGTCGGCGGCGGGCCGACCGGAGTCGAGATCGCCGGGCAGATCGCAGAGCTCTCGCGGCGCACGCTGAAAAACAACTTCCGCAACTTCAACCCCAAGGACGACGTTCGGGTGCTGCTGTTCGACGGCGGCAAGGAGGTGCTGGCCACCTTCGGCGACAAGCTGTCGGAGATCGGCCGCAAGGAGCTGGAGGCAACGGGCGTGGAGGTGCACACGGAGTCGATCGTGACGTATGTGGACGGCGATCACGTGGAGGTCAAGGGGCCGAACGGCTCGGTCGAGCGGTACGCCGCCAAGACCAAGATCTGGGCCGCCGGCGTCGCCGCGTCACCGCTGGCCAAGGCGCTGGCCGACGCATCCGACGCCGAGTGCGACCGCAGCGGCCGGATCAAGGTGCAGCCGGACTGCTCGGTGCCCGGGTACCCCGAGGTGTTTGCAGTCGGCGACATGATGAACTTCGAGGACCTGCCGGGGGTGGCCGAGGTGGCGATGCAGTCGGGCATCCACGCCGCCCGCACGATCAAGCGGCGGGTGGCCAACAACGCCGAGCCGCAGCCGTTCGTCTACCGCGACCTGGGCAGCATGGCCGCCGTCTCCCGCCGACGGGCGATCGTGAGCTTCAGGGGCAGGCACTTCTCCGGCTGGTTCGGCTGGCTGATGTGGATGTTCGTGCACCTGACCTTCATGACCGGCTTCCGTGGCCGGTTCGTGGCCGCCTGTTCGTGGTTCTTCAGCTTCGTCGGCCACCGACGCGGCCAGCGAGCGCTGACGATCACCAAGATCGGCGACGACGGCGACGAGGAATCCCCCACCGAGGCCCCCACCAAAGACCTTGAATAACGGTGCCAGGCACCGTTATTCACCACACCCGCCCCGAGATGAATAATTGGTGCCAGGCACCAATTACTTCACCCCCCACCAACGCCCTGTGGCCTGCCTCAGCGCAGGGATCGGTAACGCCGGATCAGGGCGTTGGTGGAGCTGTCGTGATCAAGTTCCGGCTCTGCCTGGCTGAGCAGCTCGGGCACGATCCGCTTGGCCAGCACCTTGCCCAGCTCCACCCCCCACTGGTCGAACGAGTCGATCCCCCACACCGTCCCCTGTGTGAACACGCTGTGCTCGTACAGCGCGATCAGCGTCCCCAGCGAGTGGGGGGTCAGCTCTTCCACCAGGATCACGTTGGTCGGCCGGTTGCCCTGCATCACCCGGTGCGGGATGACGTTCTCGGCAGTGCCCTCGGCCCGCACCTCGTCCTCGGTCTTGCCAAAGGCCAAGGCCTCGGCCTGGGCGAACACGTTCGACATCAGGATGTCGTGATGCTCGCCCAGCGGGTTGTGGGTCTTACCAAAACCGATCAGGTCAACCGGGATCAAGGCCGTCCCCTGGTGGATCAACTGGTAGAAGCTGTGCTGGCCGTTCGTCCCAGGCTCACCCCAGTAGACCGCGCCGGTGTCGTAGTCGACCTGCCGCCCGTCCAGTGTCACGTGCTTGCCGTTGGACTCCATCGTCAGCTGCTGGAGGTATGCCGGGAATCGCTTCAGATACTGGTTGTAGGGCATCACCCCGACCGTCTGGGCACCGAAGAAATCTCGATACCACACCGCCAGAAGGCCCATCAGCACCGGCAGGTTTCGCGCAAACGGCGCGGTGCGGAAGTGCTCGTCCATCGCATGAAAGCCGTCCAGCAGCGCCCGGAAATTGTCGGGCCCAACTGCGATCATGGTCGAGAGCCCGATCGCGGAGTCCATCGAGTAGCGCCCGCCGACCCAATCCCAGAAGCCGAACATGTTGTGGGTGTCGATCCCGAATTCGGCCACGCCGGCGGCATTGGTGGAGACGGCGACGAAGTGCTTGGCCACCGCCTGCTCGTCGCCGAGCGCGGCCAGCGACCACTCCCGCGCCGAGTGGGCGTTGGTCATCGTCTCGAGCGTGGTGAACGTCTTTGAGGACACGATGAACAGCGTCTCGTCTGCGTTCAGGTCACGCGTGGCCTCGGCGAAGTCGGTGGAGTCCACGTTGGACACGAACCGGAAAGTGAGTTCCCGCCGGCTGTAGTGCCGCAACGCCTCGTAGGCCATCACCGGGCCCAGGTCAGATCCGCCGATGCCGATGTTGACCACGTTTCGAATCGGCTTGCCGGTGTGCCCGCGCCACTCGCCCGATCGCACCCGCTGGGCGAACGCCGACATGCGGTCAAGCACGTCGTGTACCTCGGCGACCACGTCCACACCGTCGACCGTCAGGCTGGCCGAGCGCGGCAGCCGAAGCGCCGTGTGCAGTACCGAGCGATTCTCGGACACGTTGATGCGGTCGCCCCGGAACATCGCATCGATGTGCTCGCGCAGGCCGGATTGCTCGGCAAGTGCAACCAGCAGCGGCACCGTGTCTGCGGTGATCCGATTCTTGGAGTAATCCAGGTAGAGGCCGACGGCCTCAACCGTCAGCCGCTCACCGCGATCCGCATCAGCCGCAAACAGCTCGCGCAGGTGCTGCCCCGAGATCTGCTCGTGGTGGCGTTCGAGCGTCTTCCAGGCGGGTCGATCGCGCAGCGGGGTCGGTACTTCGTCGGCCATCGGGAAGACACTAGTAGACTCGCAAGGGATGGCGCTTGGATACTCACGCCCACTGTACGTGCTGGCCTTCGATCACCGCGGCTCGTTCCAGTCGAAGCTGTTCGGCATCGCCGGGTCGCCGACCGAGGAGCAGCTCGAGCAGATCCTCCGCGCCAAGCAGGTGATCTACGCCGGGTTCCTGCGGACATACGAGGGCGAGAGCGACCGCGAGGGCCTCGGCATCCTGGTCGATGAGCAGTTCGGCAGCGAGGTTGCGCGGGCCGGGCGGGAGCTGGGTGTGGCCGTTGCCGTGCCGGTAGAAAAGAGCGGACAGGACGAGTTCGACTTCGAGTACGGCGAGCAGTTCGGCGAGCACCTCGAAGCGCTCGACCCAACCTTCGCCAAGGTGCTGGTGCGGATGAACGTCGAGGGCGACCGCGAAATGAACCGGCGCCAGACCGAGCGGCTGGCACGCCTCAGCGACTGGCTGCACGAGAACGACCGCAAGTTCCTGTTCGAGCTGATCGTGCCGGCCGAGCCGCACCAGCTGGCTCAGGTGGACGGCGACGCTGACCGCTACGACCGCGAGCTGCGGGCGGGCCTGATGGTCGACGCCATCGTCGCGCTCCAGACCGGCGGGGTCGAGCCCGACATCTGGAAGATCGAGGGCTTGGACACGACCGACGACTGCGATCGGGTCGCCCGCGCCACCCGCGCCGGCGGCGCGCGCGATCACGTGCACTGCGTGGTGCTCGGGCGAGGCGGCAACGAGCAGAAGGTGATTCACTGGCTCCAGACCGGCGCGGTCACCCCCGGCTACTCAGGCTTTGCGGTCGGGCGCACGATCTGGTGGGACGCGCTCACCGGGTGGCTCGAGGATGGCGACGATGACACCGCTGCGGACACCATCGGCGCGAACTACCGGCGACTGCTGGACGCCTACCGCGCGGCCGCGCGGTAGCGATCAGCCCATGTCCACCGCGGCCAGAGCCTGACGGGCGCAGGCCTCGTCCTGGGCGCCGGTTCCCCCGCTGACCCCCACCGCTCCGCACAGTTGGCCGTTGGCAAACACCGGCAACCCGCCGGCGTACACGACCACCCGACCGTCGGAGGTGGTGTTGAAGCCCCAATCGTCACCGCCCGGCTGCGTGCTCGACATGAACTCGCCGGTCGGGGTCTGCCACAGCACCGCGGTGTAGGCCTTGTCGACCGCCAGCTTCATCGCACCCAGGGCTGCGCCGTCCATGCGCGCACTCGCGACCACGTGACCGCCGGGGTCGGTGACCGCCGCCGCCACCGCCAGCGATTGCGCTGCGGCGGCCTGCCGAACCGCCTCCAGCACCCGCAATGCCAGCTCCAAACCGATCTCCTGCCGATCCACAATTCCGTCGCTCATGCCACGCTCCTTGTCGTCAGGTGCCGGAATCAACGTACCAGCCGCACGTCGGATCAGGGGTGTGGAAGCGCCGCCCGAACCTGGGGCTAAACTTCTGCGGCAGCGGCAATCAACTCGGGTTAGAGTTACGCGCAACGGGTTGGAGTACCTCGTGGGCGAGGGTCGTCGCAACAGTTGCTCCTAGGGAGGGTCGTAGTTTGAACACGCATATCCGTGAGTCATTTCGCGACTCGATGAACAACCAGAGCCACCTGATTCTGCCGGTGGTGCTGGCGGCGATCGCCCTGACGGGCATCGGATTTGCGATTGCAGCGCTGGTGGGAACGGGCGCCGGAGACCAGTCGGACATCGGCCGACTGCGCAGACGATCACGATCAAGTCGACCGTACCACCCCGGGCACAAACGCCGTACCAAGATGGTCCCAGAAGAAGGTCCCGGCCAAGACGTCACGAAGAACGGCACAGTGATTACCCTGCCCGGCATCCGTGACCGTGTACAACACGGTCACGACGCCGGGCCAAACGTGACCAACACGCGCACGACCACCTCACGCGTGACCGGTGCACCGGGACCGACCGCGACCGTCTCCCACCGTCACCAGCCCGCCGGTGATCAGCACGGTGTTGCAGCACGATCACCAACACCGTGACATCGACGTGCCCCGAGCGACCGTCACCGTCACCAGCCGGCGCCCTAGCCCGCCTAGCGCAGCGCGCTCACCAGCGGTGTGAGGTCAGAGGCCGGCGGCTCCCCGTCGCGATGCCGCGGCAGGTTCGCGCGCACGAGATCGTACGCGGCCCGAGTCCCGGTGCCGAGTTCTCCCACCCGTTCACGCAGATCGACCGCCTGCGCCGCGCAGTACATCTCGGTAGCCGCGACGTACCGCGCAAGCTCGGTCAGCTCGTGTAGCCGCCGCGCCGCCACGGGAGTCGGGATCACGCGATCCTCGATGCCCTCGGCGATCGAGCTGGTGGGCGACTCGAGCGTCGCCGGCATCGCCAGCAGCCGCACCTCGGCAGTCGCGGCGGCGGCGCCGTAGACGACGATCGCAAGCCCATCTCCGCTCGAGCTGTCGTCGCTGCGAAGCCCCGTGGGGAGTCCGCTGAAAGCCGAGTGCACCAGCTTCTGGGAGCGCTCGCAGGAGGCGGTGGCGACGTGTGCCAGCGCCAGCCGCAAGTAGTCCAGCGCGACTCCGTAGGGCACCGAGTCGAAGTTCCCGTTCGACAGCGCCCGCCCGTCGGGAGTGATGCAGGGGTTGTCGTGCGAGGACACCAGCTCGGCCTCGATCAGCGTCGCGCGCGTGGCCGAACGCCACCCGCCCGGCGGCGTGCGTCTGCGGCACCACGCGCATGGTGAGGGGATCCTGGAGTTCGCGATGCAGGCCGCCCTTGAGCAGCTTGCCGTTGGCCAGCAGCGCCCGCATCCGCTCGATCGATTGCTCCAGCCCCGGCACCGGACGTGCCTCGGCCACCGCCGGATCGAGCGCCTCAACGTTCCCGAGCATTCCCTCGAACGTGAGCGCCGCCGCCTGATCGAAGCTGACCAGCAGCCGGTCGATGGCCGCCAGCGCCAGCGCGGCGGAGCCCAGCGAGAACGCGTTGGAGTTGACGAACGCAAGCGCCTCCTTGGCGTCGGGCCGCCACGGTTCGAGGCCCAGCCGGTGGAGCTCGGCAGCCCATTCCCCGGTGCCGGTGAGCGCCTCTGCGATGTCGGCCAGCGGTCCCAGGTCTGACTGCCCCAGCGAACCCACCGTGCGTGCCCGCGGTGCCAGGCCGGCGTTCAGCGCCGCCACCAGCAGATCGGCAAGCGATTCGCGCACTCCCGAGCGGCCGCGGGCAAATCCGGCCAGCTGCGCCAGCAGGGTGGCCCGCACGACCGCTGCGCGCACGGCGGTGCCGGTGCCGGTGCGATGCGAGAGCAGCAGCAACCGGTTGAAGTCGGCCTGCTCATCGGCCGCCACCGAGACGCGCTTCATGGCACCCACGCCGGTGGTCAGGCCGTACACCTGCGAGCCGTCTGCCAGCAGCCGCTCGGTGGCGGCGCGGCCGGCCGCGATCCGTTCGCGGGCTGGGGCCGAGAGCTCCACCGGCCGCTGTTCGAGCGCGACCGCCGCGACCTGCTCGAGCGTGAGCCTGTCGTCGAGTACCACCTTCTGATCGCTTCCCGTGCTCAATCGCCCAGCTCCTTGCGGCGTACCGTCACGTACTCCTCCAGCTCCGCCTCGAGCGCCGCGTCGATCGGCGGCTTCTCATAGCTCTCGAGCGTGTCCCGCCAGATCTGCGACGCCCGCGCCGCGGCGTCCAGCCCACCGCGCTTCTGCCACCGCTCGTAGTTGTCGGTGGACGACAGCAGCGGACGATAGAAGCATTCTCGGAACCGCTCCAGGGTGTGCACCGCGCCCAGGAAGTGGCCGCCGTGACCGACCTCCTGATGCGCACCGTAGGCCAGGCTGGCCTCGTCCACCTCGAGCGGCTGGAACTCGGCTTGCAGCACCCGCAGCATCTCGATGTCGACGATGAACTTCTCGAACGACGCCACCAGCCCCGACTCGAGCCAGCCGGCCGCGTGGGGCACGTAGTTGGCACCTGCCATGAACGCCGGCAGCATGGTGTTGAGTCCCTCGTAGGCGGCCTGGGCGTCGACCGTCTGGCTGGAGGTCAGAAAGCCGCCACCGGCCCGCCACGGCAGCCCGAACCGGCGCGCGATCTGCCCCGAGCAGAACAGTCCTGTGGCCGACTCGGGGCCACCGAAGCCGGGCGACCCGGACTGCATGTCGGTGTGCGACAGGAACGATCCCAGGATCACCGGCGCGCCCGGCCTGATCAGCTGGGTCAGCACCAGTCCCGCCAGCGATTCGGCGGTCTGCTGGACGAGCGCAGCCGGCACCGAGGCCGGCGCCATCGCGCCCATCAAAAGGAACGGCGTGATCACGGTCACCTGCCCGGCGGCGGCGTAGATCATCATCGCGTCGAGCATGCGCGTGTCGTAGCGAAGCGGCGAGTTGACGTTGATCACGCCGTACACCGCAGGGCCGGCTTCCAGGCCGCCCCGCGAGCGCATCACCATGTCGGTCACCACCATCGAGTCGCGAGCCGCCTCGGACGTGATCACCGCTCCCTGATAGGTGCGGTCGGTCAGCGTCGTGACCGCCAGCAGCATGTCCAGGTGACGGGAATCGAGCGGGATGTCGTTGGGCTCACAGCACAGCCCACCAGGAGTGTCGAGCTGGTCGAAGCTCTGGCTGAGTTGACACAGCTCGGTGAAGTCGGCCAACGTGCCCTCGCGCCGCTCGTCGCCCTTGCGCACGAACGGCGGCCCCTGGGTGGGGGCAAAGAACATGTGCCTGCCGCCGACGTGGATATTGCGGGCCGGGTTGCGGGCCGCCAGCTCGAACTCACTCGGCGCCGCCGCGACCTGCTCGAGCACGAACTCGGGGTCGAGCTTGACCACCGAGTCCTCGACCCGCTGCCCCGCACGACGGAAATGCTCGAGCGCCTCCTCGTGCAGGAACTCCACTCCGATCTCGGAGATCAGCCGCCGCCAGCCCCGTTCGAGCACCTCCATCGCCTCGGGCGACAAGATGTCGTAGTGGGGCATCTGATTTTCGAGCACGGGCCGAAGGTTGGCATGCCGTCGTCCCCCTGGCAACTTGTTACCGTGCACGGCGATGGACGAGCCGGTTGAACTTTGGACTGACGGCGCCTGTTCGGGGAATCCCGGGCCGGGCGGCTGGGCGGCGATCCTGCGCAAGGGCGATCGCCTCAAGGAACTGTCGGGAGGCGAGCCACAGACCACCAACAACCGCATGGAGCTGCTGTCGGTGATCGAGGGGCTGCGCGCGCTGAACCGCGCCGGTGGACGTGGTCATCCACCTCGACTCGAGCTACGTCGAGTCAGCTTTCACCAAGGGCTGGATCGACACGTGGCAGGCAAACGGCTGGCGCACGTCGGGCAAGCAGCCGGTCAAGAACCAGGATCTGTGGGAGCAGCTGATCGCCGAGGTGGCCAAGCACCGGGTCAGCTGGACGCTGGTGAAAGGCCACGACGGCGTCGAGCTGAACGAGCGGGCCGACGAGCTGGCGGTGGCCGCGCGCGATCTGGCGGCCGAGAGCGACGCATGAGCACCGAGGTGGCCGTCCAGGCAGACAACCTGGTCAAGACCTACAAGCCCGATGTGCGCGCCCTCAACGGACTCAGCTTCAGCGTCGAGGCGGGCACCGTGTTCGGTCTGCTGGGACCCAACGGCGCGGGCAAGTCGACCGCGGTCAAGGTGCTGACCACTCTCGCCCGCCCCGATTCCGGCGGCGCTCGCGTGGCCGGGCTGGACGTGCTGTCCGACGCCGCCAAGGTGCGCCACCTGATCGGGGTGGTGGCCCAGCGCTCGGGCGTCGACCGTGAGCTGACGGGGCGTGAGAACCTCACGCTGCAGGCCCAGATCTTCGGCATGGGCAAGGCCGCCGCGAGGCCGCGGATCGACGAGCTGCTCGGCCAGTTCGGCTTGACAGACGCTGCCGACCGGGTCAGCCGCGGCTACTCGGGCGGCATGCAGCGACGGCTCGACATCGCCACCGCGCTCGTGCACCGACCGCAGGTGCTGTTCCTGGACGAGCCCACCACCGGCCTCGATCCCGAGGTGCGCGCCGGCATGTGGGACGAGATCGCGCGGCTCGCCAAGGACGAGGGCATCACGGTGCTGCTGACCACGCACTACCTCGAGGAGGCCGACAATCTGGCCGCCAACCTGGCGATCGTCGACCGCGGCAACGGTGGTTGCCTCGGGCACGCCGGAGCAGCTCAAGGGGGAGCTGCACGGCGACGCCATCCACGCCGAGCTGGCCGAGTCGGCCGCCGAGGAGGCGGTCGCGGCGGCACTGGTCCCGGTGGAGGGTGTGCAGGAAGTCAAGAGCGACGGCCGCCGCGTGCGCGCCCGCGTCGCCCACGGCGCCACCGCGGTGCCCGCGGTGCTGGCGGCGTTGGAGGCCGGCGGGATGACGGTGGCGTCGGTGACGGTGTCGCGCCCGTCGCTCGACGACGTCTACCTGCGTCACACCGGCCGGGCATACGCCGACGCCGACGCCGAGGGGGAGGCCGCGTGACCGGGTTGCGCCACTCCCTGATCATGACCCACCGCGGGTTGCTGTCGCTGCTGCGCCAGCCGTGGTGGATCGGAGTCAGCCTGATGCAGCCGGTGGTCTGGCTGGTGCTGTACGGCGCGCTGTTCAAGCGGGTGGTCGACATCCCCGGCTTCCACTCCACCTCCTACATCCAGTTCCTGGCCCCGGGCGTGGTGATGATGACCGCGCTGTTCGGGGCCGGCTGGGGCGGCATGAGCATGATCTCCGACATCGACCGCGGGGTGGTCGACCGCTTCCTGATGTCGCCGGTGCACCGCGGATCGATCATCGCCGGGCGGGTGCTGCAGAGCGTCTTTTCGATCGTGATCCAGTCGATCATCATCGTGGTGCTGTCGCTGATCCTGGGCGGGCGCTTCCCCAACGGCGTGTTCGGGATCGTGGTCTTGATCGTGGTGGCATCGCTGCTGGGCGCGTCCTTCGCCGCGATCTCGAACGGCATCGCGCTGCTGGCGCGGCGGGAGGAGACGCTGATCGCCGTGATGAACTTCATCCTGCTGCCGCTGACGTTCCTGTCGGCCGCGTTCATGCAGCAGGATCTGATGCCCAGCTGGATGCAGTCGGTGGCGACCTTCAACCCGGTCAACTGGGCCGTCCAGGCCGGGCGGGCGGCGGTGCTTCCGCACACGGACTGGTCGATGGTGGCCCAGCGGACCGGGTTGCTGGTGGTGCTTCTGGTGATCTGCAGCGCGTTTGCGACCAGGGCGTTTCGGTCGTATCAGCGCTCGGTCTAGTGATCTAGCTACTTGACCTCGCGCAGGTGCCCGGTCTCGACCTCGTACACGAAGCCGCGCACCGAGTCCTTCTTCGGGATGAACGGGCTGGCCTGGATGCGGGCGATCGACTGCTTGACGTCGGCATCGAGATCCGAGAACGTCTCGCAATCCCAGTCCGGCGTGACGCCGGTGTCCGCCTGGAGCGTGGCCTTGAACTCGGAGTCGGTGAACGTCAGCATGCCGCAATCGGTGTGGTGGATCAGCACGATCTCCTCGGTGCCGAGCAGCCGCTGGCTGATGGCAAGCGAGCGGATCTCGTCGTCGGTGATCACGCCGCCCGCGTTTCGGATCACGTGGGCGTCGCCCTCTTGGAGCCCCAAGAGGCCGTACGGATTCAACCGGGCGTCCATGCAGGCGACGACCGCAACCTTGCGGCCGGGAGGCATGGGCAGATCGCCCTTGTTGAATGACGCCTCGTAGCTCTTGGCGTTCTGAAGCAGCTCATCGGTGACTGACATCGCATCCTCCGGGGATCGGCGTTGTCGCGGAGGCCCCTAAGCCCCAGCAATTCACTGGGGTATATCACAGCTTGGATCCAAGCCATGATGGTTGGGACGCGAGCGAACTTCGGTGGGCGCCTTGCCCACCGGGGGATGCTAATTGTCAATTAACGGCACAATCATTTGGCACTACGAGAATAAGCAACGTATTCTGCCCGCGGGTGGCCTCCACTTGGCGACTGGACCAATCTCGCCTCGACCCTCCGTTGATCACTGAAAGGAGTGGATGTGACGGTTGGACGCTCTTAGCCGTCCGCGGCGGTCCTTGCACAGCGGCTGTCGCGAAAGGTGCAGGGCACGGTGAGGGGACGCGGTGGAAGGTCGCTGCAGAGACGCACGGTCAGTTCATTTGCCGCGGTCGCCTGCAGTACGGCTACGGCACCGACGTTTGGTTCCGGAGCGGAGACTCCCGGTGGTCATGGTCGGGAGGTACTGCTGACGCTCGGTGGCAGTATCACCGCGGCTGCTGAGCGGTGAGTTACTCGGGTTCGCGCGCACGACGCGTGCTGGCTGTCTTACCGCTGCTGGTGGTGCTGGTATCCACCGCGTCGTGCGCCCTGCCCTACCCACAACCGACCCACCGTGATCACCCCCTATCGGTGGCGAATCCCCCGGATGCGGCCATGGTCTACGGCCTCCTCTCTGTTCACCGTGTCGCGCCGCGACTCCACGCCACTAGTCCGGGGCTCTTTACCACGATCCGAGGTACACGGCTCGCGACGTGCATGGACCCCCTCAACGGGGTACTAAAGCCGCTTTCACGAGTGCCGATCGTCGGTGAAGAGGTCTCGTTTACGGGCGCCAGGATTGGCCAGTTGGCGTCAGTGATTTCAGTAGTTGCGAGATCAGACTGGGGACTGCCGCAAAGGATGCGAATCGCCGCCGAGCGATGCGGTGCTCGTGTGCGGCTCGGATCGGGATCGGCGGGCGTCAGCAACATCGAGATCAGAGGGTTCAGTGGTTTGGTGAACGTGGTCTCAAGGTCGGACGGTCGCCAAGTAGTAACCGTGATCTACCGGCTGGAGGGGCGAAATCGAGCTGCCGCGGCTACCGCGAAGCGTCTCATCACCAGCGCGTTGCGGCGGGCGTCCGAAGGCTCGGGCGGATCGCCTCAGCCGGGGGGGTCATGAGAGCCGGCCGGGACAGCCCACAGTTCAGATCTGCCCTCGGAGGATCGCGACGCTTTGCAGCCCTCGCCGCTCTCGGGCTCGCACTCGGCGTCTCGTCCCGGGCCGCCGACTCGCTCGCATCCCGGCCGCTGTTCTTCCTCAACAGCGGACTGATGGTGTTCGCCGCGGGCGCAGTCATCGCCGGCTCGGCCAGCAGGAGTACGAGGCTCGCGATCCTGAACGGCGCCCTGTTTCTGCTCGCCGCGGTGGCCGGCTACTACCTCGTGTTCCGCTTCGGTCCGGGGTACTCCAACGGATTCTGGCCGCCGGTGGGCATCGTTCTCACGTGGGTCGTGCTCGCGGCACCTGGTGGCGCCGCTCTCGGGTGGGTCGGTTCGCTCGCCCGCAGCAGCAAACCATGGATCGCTGACGCGGCCACTCTGCTCCCAGTCGCGCTTCTGCTCGCGGAATCGCTCGTGTTTGCCCGCGAGTACCCCATGAGCGCCGCAATCGAAGCCGTGCTTGCGACGGCGTTGTTCGCAGGCCTCGCGTGGAGGTGCAATCGGAGCACTCATCGACTGGTGGCAACGCTCGCCATTCTGGTCGTCGGATCCGGCGGATTTACGCTCGTGTTCGTCGCAGCGTTGCGGGCTGCCTACTAACACGCTCACGGCGGGCGCGCACGCCTCAACCTCCAGCGGAGAGGGCGGGATTCGAACCCGCGAACGAGGAAACCCCCGTTACGCGATTTCCAGTCGCGCTCCTTAAGCCAACTCGGACACCTCTCCAGGCCCAGCAAGTATGCCACCCACTTGCCACGCGGTGCCCGGTTCGGGGAGACTATGAGCCCCATCACCGAAATAGAGGTGAGCATGCCCGACGAGCGAATCGACATTCTGCGCAAGGTGAGCCTGTTCGATGGTCTTTCCGACAAGGAGCTCGGCGCCATCGCCAAGGCAACCAAGGAGCGGCGCTTCGATACCGGCGACACGATCGTGAGCGAAGGCGAGGCCGGCATCGGGTTCTTCGTGATCGCTGAAGGCACCGCCCGAGTCGAAGCTCATGGCCAGCGGGTTGCGACGTTGCTCTCTGGGAATTCGTTCGGCGAGGTGGCGCTACTCGACGACGGCGTCGGCCGCCGCACCGCGTCGGTGATCGCCGAGTCGCCGCTGCGCGTGTTCGGACTGACGGCCTGGCAGTTCACTCCGCTCTTGGATCAATATCCGGGACTCGCGGTCAAGATCGCCCGCAGCCTGGCACGGACTCTGCGCGAGACGCAGGAGCGGGCGGCAGCCGAGAGCTGAAGATTGCTGCTAGCATGGCCCGCGACCGTGCTAAGCGGGGAGCTAGCGGTACCCTGTTTCCGGCAAGCCGCTCTAGCCGGGCCGAATTCCCACCCGAGGGGTGAAGGGTTCGGGAACGGGTTCGTGCGTTCGGTGTTGATCGCCAGGTCCCGCGCAACGGAGGCTTGCGAACCGCGTCAGGTCCGGAAGGAAGCAGCGCTAAGCAACGTCATCCGGGTGCCGCGGGCTAGCCTGGCAGGAGCCTGCGCCACGAGCACCACCCGAGTCCACCGCCACAGAGGTGGGTGCACGGTCACTACCAACCCGTCCACCCGTCGCCAAGTAAGCTGCACCTCAAGTGTCTGCGCTCTACCGCACCCATCGGCCGCAGGACTTCGCCCAGTTCGAGCCGGCCCAGGCGCACGTCGTCCGCACCCTGCGAAACGCGATCGAGATGGACAGGGTGGCGCACGCGTACCTGTTCGCCGGCCCGCGCGGCACCGGCAAGACGTCGATGGCCAAGATCCTGGCCAAGTCGCTCAACTGCGAGCGCGGGCCGACCGTCTCGCCCTGCCTTGTGTGCGAGGCCTGCCGCTCGATTCATGACGCCACCTCGATCGACGTGATCGAACTCGACGCCGCCAGCAACCGCGGCATCGATGACATCCGAGAGATCGTGGACAAGGTCGCCCAGCGGCCGGCCGCAGGTCGCCGCAAGGTGTACATCGTGGACGAGGCCCACATGCTCACCAAGGAGGCGTCCAACGCCGTCTTCAAGACGCTCGAGGAGCCGCCCGAGCACGTCGTCTTCGTGCTCTGCACCACCGAGATGCAGTCGATGCTGCCGACCATTCGCAGCCGCTGCCAGCGGTTCGTGTTCCAGCGCCCGGGGCTGCCGGAGATCGGCGCGGTGCTACATCGCATCGCCGAGACCGAGTCGATCGACATCGACCCCGCCGCGATCGGGTTGGTGGCGCGGGCCGCCGGCGGCAGCTTCCGCGATGCGGTGTCGACGCTCGACCAGCTCTCCACCGCGTGTGATGGGCGGATCGGCGTCGCCGACGTGCGCGAGCTGCTCGGCACCACCGACACCGAAGTGTTGTTCCAGACGCTCGACCTGGTCGCCGACGGCGATGCCGGCGGGTGCCTGCGGGTGATCGCAGCCCAGGTCGACGGCGGAGCCGACCTGGCAACGCTGGTGACCGACCTGTTGGGGCACCTGCGCGCGCTGTTCTTGTGCCAGCAGCTGGGCGAGCCGCCCGAGGAGGTGGCCGCCACCGACGACGAGCGGGCACGGCTGCTGACCCAGGCCGACCGGTTGCAGCCGGCCACGGTGCATCGCCTGGTCGATCTGCTGCGCGACGCCAATGATCAGGTGCGCGAAGGAGCCGACCCGCGGCTTCCGCTGGAGCTGGCGCTGGTGCGTATCTGCCGACCCGCCGGCGAACTCGAGCTGCAGGCCCTGGAGCAGCGGATCGCCCGTCTGGAGGCGGGTGGCAGCCCCGCTGCTGCGCCGGCTCCGGCCGCACCGGCCCCGTCACCCTCCGCCGGCGCGCCGGCGGACGAGGCGCCGGTCGCAACGCCTCCACCTCCCCCGCCGGCTGCGGCTTCGCACACCAACCTGGACGTCGTCCCTGAGCAGTGGCGCGACACCATCCTGCCCGAGCTGTCGCGTCGCTCCAAGCCGCTGGCGGCGCTGATGCAGCACGCCAACGAGGTTGAGGTCAAGGGTGACCAGGTCGTGATCAGCTTCCCCCAGTCCAAGTCGTTTGCCCGCGCCGGGACGGACACACCGGCAAACCGCAAGGTGCTGGCACAGGTGCTGGCGATGGCCGCCGGCGGAACGGTCGACCTCAGTTTGAAGGTGTCTGACGACCCGGAGCCGGAGCCGGAGCACCAGGCCGAGCCCGAGCACCAGCAGACCCTGTCCGAAGACGAGTTCTTGACCCACGTGAAGCACACGTTCGATGCCCGCGAGATCGAGGAGCCGAAGCGATGACGAAGATCGATCCCCAGAAGATGATGGCCCAGATCGGGCAGATGCAGAAGCAGATGGAGGTCGCTCAGGAGGAGCTCAAGACCCAGTTCGTCGAGCACTCAGCCGGTGGCGGGGCGGTCACGGTGAAAGCCTCCGGAGCGTTGGAGATCGTGGAGATCACGATCAAGCCCGAGGCGATCGACCCCGAAGACGCCGAGATGCTCCAGGATCTGCTCGTGAGCGCCGTCAACGGCGCCATCACCGCCGCTCAGGCACTGCAGCAGCAGCGCATGATGTCGGGCATGGGTGGTCTCGGGGGGCTCGGAATCCCGGGCATGTAGCCCGGGTTCGAATTTGTGTACGCACCGTCAGTTGACAACCTGATCACCCAGCTCGCGCGGCTGCCCGGGATCGGCCAGCGGAGTGCCCAGAGGCTGGCGTTTCACCTGCTCAAGGCAACGCCCGAAGAGGCGGGTGCGCTGGCCGCGGCGATCACCGAGGTGAAGGAGCGGATCGGCTTCTGCGAACGCTGCTACAACCTCGCCGAAGGGCCGCTGTGCACGATCTGCGCCGACACTCGGCGCGACGTGTCGCTGATCTGCGTGGTCGAGGATCCCTCGGATGTGATCGCGCTGGAACGCACGCACGAGTACCGCGGCACCTATCACGTGCTGGGCGGCGCGCTGTCACCAATCGACGGTGTCGACCCAGACCACCTGCGCATCGCCGAGCTGATGGCCCGGGTCGAGAACGGCCACGTGACCGAGGTGCTGCTGGCCACCAACCCGACCATGACCGGCGAAGCGACGGCTAACTACATCGCCGACAGGCTGCGCGACCGCACCACCGTCACCCGGCTGGCCAGCGGCCTGCCGGTCGGCGGCGACCTCGAGTACGCCGACGAGGTCACCCTCGGCCGAGCACTCCAAGGCCGCCGCGCGATCTAGGTGAATAACGGTGCCAGGCACCGTTATTCACCTGTGCTTCTTCACCAAGTGCACGCTTGCGTAACTAACCATGGCGATGGGAATCAACAGCCAGCTCCCGCCCACCGGCCAGGGCGAGACGATGTCGATTATCGCAAACACAACCCACATGAATGTCCCGCTGAGCGCCCCGAGCATCAGAGCGCCGATGAACGTGTTGGGCAGGGGTCGCCACACGCGTCTCATAGGATTCGATCCAGACAGCCGTGAATGGCGCCAGTGATCGCCCCTCCAGCCGCACCAGCCGGGACGGAGACCTCAACGAACGGGCCCCCGAGAAGGCCGAGGATCGCACCCGTCGCTCCTCCGACCACGGCTTGCCTCCCACCTGTGCGGAGGCAAGCCATAATTGGCTTGGGCACTCGGTTGTCACCCGGTCGAACCCCGCAAGCCCATTTCTCCTTAAGTCCATTCCTGGCGGGCACGAGGTGCACGCACTTCGCATAGACATTGTTGACCACGCCCCCGAGTCCTGTCCCCTGGATGACGTAATGGGTTGAAACCTGGCGGCGGACTGGAGAGGCGGCCACTTGAGAACGATCGGTCTTCGTGGCGACCGTATGAGTTCGACCCGGCTGATGGCTATCAGCCAACGCGGGGGCGGCAGACACACAGAGCCAACAACCGAGAACGGTTGCGGCTACAAGGAGCCGATGGCGAGAGTGATGAGTAGTCATGCGAAAACCGTAGCCCTACTCCTCGCCTCGTCCAATAGGTAACAAGTCACGATTCTGTGACAACACACACTTCGTGAATAATTGGTGCCAGGCACCAATTATTCACTCGCAGTTGGCGCGCAGGTCTTGTCGGAGCAGGGTGAAGTCGCCGCGGTGGGCGGCGGCGATCTCGCGATCGGTCGCCCGCAGCGAGCCTTTGTCGTAGCCACCGGCGTCCTCGGACGCGCCCGCGGGGTGCAGCGGCATCATTCGCCGCAGCGTCAACGCCTCGGCATATGAGCGCCGCACGGCCGCATCGTTGCCCTCAGCGGCAGCCGAGTTCCAGTGCGAGTACCACGCGCATTGAGCCTGGCCGATGGCCGCGATCAGTGCGAACTGCTGTCCGTAGAGCGCGCCGGCCGGCAGGTGCAGTGGCCTCCAGTGCGCACCCGACGGCAGATCGATCGTCTTGGTGATCGCGGCGAACTGCCGGTTCACGGTCGGAGCATGATCGTCACCGGGAATCGAGGAGTACACGGTGGCAGCGCCGGCCAGCACGGCGACGGCAACGGTCGCGGCCAGCAGCAGCGGCCGGCGGCGTCGCCGAGAACTCGTCCGCGAGACTGCCGAGCGGAGAATCCGATCGCGCATCACGGTGGCGTCGGCGGACGGCAGCGGTCGCAGCTGGGCGGCGGGATCGTGCCGCCGGATGAGGGTGATGACGTCGTCAGGCATCGGTTCCAAGACCTCCATGGGCAATCACTCGTGTGTTGGCAGCCGTCGGCGCGTCCGCCTGGGCCAGTTCGTGCGCCAGCCGGCGGCGGGCGCGCCTCAGCCGCACCGCCACGTTGGCGCGGGTGCAGCCGATCACGACCGCGATCGCGTCACGGTCGAGCCGATCCCACGCGGTCAGCAGCAGCACCTCGCGATCACGCTCACCGAGGCGCCCCAGCGCAGTCCAGAGCGCGTCGCGCTCACCAAACTGATGGGTGGGATCGGGCGTCGTCACCGGTTCGCGCCAAAGGCGACGGGCGAGCTGGTCGCGGCGGCGATCGCCGCGCCGCTGGTTCAGCCGGATCTTGCGAGCCACGCCGATCAGCCACGGCAGCGGCTCGGCGGGGATGTCGTCCAGCCGCCGCCATGCCACCAGGAACGTCTCGGCGGTGACATCGTCGGCGAGCTCGGGGTCGCGGCGCCACAGGTAGGCGCGGACGGCCTCGCGGTGCGTGTCGAACAGTTGCTCGAACCATGCTTCTCGTTGGTCGGGGGGCAATCGCCTTCCTCCAGTTCGGGACAGTCTGCCATCACATGTCCGGCAGCCCGCCCGGCGTTGCACCCAAGCGACGCGATTGTGACCGGCATCTGGGAAACTGCGTGGGTGATCGACGCCACCTCCATGCATCGCTACACCGACGTCACCGAGCGACTGGCCCAGGCGATCCTGGCCTACACGCGCGACCGCCTGCGGCTGAACCCGGTACCGCTGGACGGTCCCCGCACGCCCGCCGAGCTGGCCGCTGCGGTCGGAGCGACGATCACCGAGGAGGGCATGGGCGGCCCCGAGGCGCTGCGAATCTTCGACGAGGTGCTCTCCAATGCGTGCGTTTCGGTCGACAACCCGCGCTACCTGGCGTTCATCCCGGCGGCTCCGACGGAGTCGGCCACGCTGTTCGACCTGGTCGTGGGCGCCTCCTCGATCTACGGTGGCAGCTGGCTGGAGGGCGCCGGAGCGGTGTACGCCGAGAACCAGGCGCTGCGCTGGATCGCCGACCTG
Organism: uncultured Actinomycetes bacterium; assembly: GCA_963811675.1. Taxonomy (GTDB): domain Bacteria; phylum Actinomycetota; class Thermoleophilia; order Gaiellales; family JAICJC01; genus CAVPTL01. Next base: position 118,356 of record CAWESH010000023.1, read on the forward strand.
GCTGGTATGCCCGATCAGGCCGGAGGCTGCTTCGTCGCCGGAGGAACGATCGGCAATCTCTCGGCGCTGGTCGCCGCCCGCTACACCTATCTGGCCGAGCGCGGCGGGGAGCGGCCGGCGCGGCTGCGAATCGCAGCCACCCACGAAGCTCACTCCTCGATCAACTCGGCCGCACAGGTGATGGACGTCGACGTACTCCCAGTCGAGGCCGACGCGGACGGGCGGCTGACCGGCAAGAACCTGGAAGCCGCCATCGCAGAGCACGGCGACGAGGGCCTGTTCGCCGCTGTCGCGACCTCCGGTACCACCAACCTCGGCATCGTCGACGATCTCGCCGGAGTGGCCGAGGTGTGCGACCGCCGCGACCTGTGGATGCACGTCGACGGCGCCTACGGCGGCGCCGGGCTGGCAGCGCCCTCTGTGCGTGCCAAGTTCCAGGGAATCGAGCGGGCCGACAGCTTCATCGTCGACCCACACAAGTGGCTGTTCGCGCCGTTTGACTGCTGTGCACTGCTGTACCGGCGCCCGCACCTGGCCCGTGCCGCGCATACGCAGCACGCCGGCTATCTCGACGCCATCCAGTCGGAGACGGAATGGAACCCCTCCGACTACGCCGTGCACCTGTCTCGCCGAGCGCGGGGATTGCCGTTTTGGTTCTCACTGGCGGTGCACGGCACCGCCGCCTACTCGATCGCGATCGAGTCCACCCTGGCGCTGACCCAGGCCGCCGCCAAGGAAATCCGCGACCGTCCCGAGCTCGAACTGCTCACCGAGCCGGAGCTGTCTGTGCTGTGCTTCAAGCGAACCGGGTGGGCAGCCGAGGACTACAACCGCTGGAGCGCCGACATGCTCGAGCGGGGGTTTGCGTTCGTCACGCCCACTGTCCACAAGGGCGAGATCGTCACCCGGTTTGCGATCGTCAACCCACGCACCACCCTCACCGACATCACAGCCATCCTGGATACGATGCGGTGAATGGCGGCCTCCCACCCTTCCACTGAGCCATCCAGCCAGCGCGTGCTGGTGATGAAGTTCGGCGGCTCGTCGGTGGCCGACGCCGACAAGATCCGCAGGGTGGCGGCGCGGCTGGTGTCCGCCCACGAGGGCGGCCGGCGGGTCGTCGGCGTCGTCTCGGCGATGGGCACGACCACCGATCAGCTGGTGGCGCTGGCCGCAGACGTCTCGCCCCGCCCGCACCCGCGCGAGATGGACATGCTGCTCTCCACCGGCGAGCGCATCTCGGCTGCGCTGTGTGCGATGGCAATCGAGGATCTCGGTCACCGCGCCGTGTCGCTGACCGGTTCACAGGCGGGGATCGTGACCGATACCGTCCACACCAAGGCCAAGATCGTCGAGATCCGGCCGCGCCGCATCGAAGAGGCCTTGGCCCGCGACGAGATCGTGCTGGTGGCCGGCTTCCAGGGCGTGTCAACCGCCTACGACGTGACCACGCTGGGTCGCGGCGGCTCCGATACCACCGCGGTCGCGCTGGCCGCTGCGCTGGGAGGCGACTGCGAGATCTACACCGACGTCGACGGCGTGTTCAGCGCCGATCCACGGATCGTCCCGAGCGCGGTCAAGCTGGCCGAGGTGTCGGCCACCGAGATGCTCGAGATGGCCGGATCGGGCGCCCGCGTGCTGCAGCTGCGATCGGTCGAGTTCGCCCGCAACCACGGGGTCGCCATCCATGTACGGTCAACGTTCTCCGACGCAGAGGGAACCTGGATTCGAGAGGACGGAACGATGGAAGACGCCATCATCTCCGGTATCACCCACACCACCGACGAGGCCTACGTCACGCTCACCGACGTGCCCGACAAGCCCGGCACCGCCGCCAGCATCTTCAATGCAGTCGCGGCCGCCCACATCAACGTCGACACGATCATCCAAAACGCCGTCACCCACGGCGACGCCGACGTCACCTTCTCGATCCCGACTGACGACCTGCCGCTGATGACCGACACCATCGAGGGCCTGTGCCGCGACCTCGGACTGCACTGGCGGGTGGACGACACGGCGGCCAAGGTGAGCCTGATCGGCGCCGGCATGAAGAGCCACCCGGGCGTGGCGGCCAAGATGTTCCAGACGCTGGCCGAGCACGACATCAACGTGCGCATGATCGCGACCTCGCCGATCAAGGTGTCCTGCGTGATCCCCCGCGACAAGGTGACCGCAAGCCGTGTCGGCAGCTGCACGACCGCGTTCCGAGCGGAGATCGAACTCAGCCATCGGAGCGCCCGGTGCCTGATCTCGAAGCTCGCAGTCGTGGGCGCGACCGGCGCCGTCGGGCCCGAGGTGCTGAAGGTGCTCGAGGAGCGCAGCTTCCCCGCCACGCGAGGTGGTGCCGTTCGCGTCGGCCCGTTCGGCCGGCAAGCGGGTCGCCTTCGCGGGCTGAGCAGCTCGAGGTGCGCGAGCTCACCGACGACGCGCTCGAGGGCTTCGACCTCGCGCTGTTCTCGGCGGGCGGCGGCACGTCGCGCGACGTTCGCGCCCGAGGCGGTCGCCCGCGGCTGCGTCGTGGTCGACAAGTCGAGCGCCTTCCGGATGGATCCCGACGTGCCGCTGGTGGTGCCCGAGGTCAACCCCGAGGCGACCGACTCGCCACAACGGCATCGTCGCGAACCCCAACTGCTCCACGATCCAGTTCGTCGCCGTGCTGAAGCCGCTGCTCGACGCGGCCGGCCTCGAGCACGTCACCGTGTCGACCTACCAGGCGGTCAGCGGCACGGGCACCAAGGCGATGGACGAGCTCACGGCCCAGAGCCGCGCGGTGCTGGCCGACGAGCCCGTCGAGGTGAACGTCTACCCGCACCAGATCGCGTTCAACGTGCTGCCGCACTGCGACGTGTTCGACGACGACGGCAACACCGCAGGAGGAGACCAAGCTGGTGCGCGAGACGCGCAAGATCCTGGGCCTGCCCGACCTGCCCGTGTCGGCCACCAGCGGTGCGCGTGCCGGTGTGGCGCGGCCACTCCGAAGCGGTCTGGATCGAGACCAGCAGAGCCGCTCTCGCCCGACGAGGCGCGCGAGCTGCTGGCCGCGGCGCCGGGAGTGACGGTGGTCGACGACCCGGCGACCAATAGCTATCCCGACACCGCTCGAGGCCGACGGGCCAGGATCAGGTGTTCGTCGGCCGCATCCGTCGCGACGAGTCGCGCCAGCAACGGCCTCGCGCTGTGGGTGGTGGCCGACAACCTGCGCAAGGGCGCCGCCACCAACGGCGTGCAGATCGCCGAGCTGCTGGTCGAGCGCGATCTCGTGCGCGTTCCGGGAGCGGCCGCCGCGTAGGTATGCAGCCTCGACGCGGCACTCTGTGCCCCGTGTGCCTGGGGGAGGTACGCCTGGGCGTGTGCGATCACCACGGGCTGTGGTCTCCCCACCAGCTGCCTGACCGTGCTCGACCGGCGCAACGCGATCCGCCACTCGTGGCACGCCGTTCACCCCGATCCTGCACGCCTGTCCCGCGCTGCCTCGGCGAGGTCGCTGAGAGCCGCTCCGGCGACTACGGCTGCATCGACCACGACGCGCACGGGCCGTTCCAGCTCGACGAGCTGCTCGGGCCGAGTGCGCAGCGCGACGGCGCGGTCGAGCGCGAACGCCTGGCGCGGGCACGCGAGCGCCGGCGAGACGCCGCCCCGACGTCACGCTGCCGACGATCCAGATGCCCGACCTGACGCACATGACGCGCATCGTCGCCGCCGGCGTGGTGATCGTCACCACGCTCTTCTTCCTGGCCGGTGAGTACGGGTGAATAACGGTGCCAGGCACCGTTATTCACCTCGCCCGCTAGGCGACCTTCGAGGCGGCGATCGGCTGCGTCGTCGGCTGCTTGGAGCCGCCGGCCGGCTCGACGGTGACCGCGACGGTGTCGCCCGGGTGGGCCTTCGTAGCGAGGTAGACGCTGGTGCGACCGCCGCCGAAGACTCCCGCCGAGATCGGCTTTCCGCCCGGCGGGATCACCCACGCCTGATAGGTCTTGCCGCTCGGAGCCGCGGACGCGTTCGCGACCAGGGTGGCTTGGCCGTCGGCGTCGACGAACACGGTGCCGACGTGCGGCAGCGCGACGCTGGTCTGGCTGCCGTAGACGATGTCCTGGGTATTGGTGAGCGAGTTGCGCAGAGAGACGTTCCAGGCCACCAACCCGATCACGACCACCGCCAGCACCGGAGCGGCAATTCGCGCAAACCGCGGCCACCAGCCGGGTGAGCGGTCGGAACGACGCTCGGCGCGTGACTCGGGCTCGGGCTCAGCCACCGGCTCGGGCTCAATCGCGGCCATCAGCCGGTCGCGCAACTCAGGCGGCGGCGCGACCTCGGGGGTGGCCAGCGCCAGCAGCGCGGTGGTCGACTCGGCCTCGCGCAGGCGATCCATGCAGGCGGAGCACTCGGAAACGTGCGACTCGACCTGCGCAGCCTCCTCCGGCGTGAGCGCTCCCAGCACATGGGCAGGAATCAGCTCGTCGACGTGGTCGTCCACTGATCCCCCCCTCTGAACCCGGCGTCATCCAACGCTGCTTGCAACGCCTTCAGCGCCGCGAACGTGCGGCTCTTGACCGTCCCCACCGGCACGGACAGCATCTCTGCCAGCTCCGACTGCGAGTAGCCGCCGAAGTACGCCAGCTCGATCACCTCTCGATGGGTGGCGGGCAGGCCGGCCATGGCCTCGCGGATCTGCCCCCGAGCCGCCGACATCCAGGCGAGCTGATCGGGCCCGGGCTCCGTGCTGGGCACCTCGAGACGTTCCTCATCGAGCTGGTCCGCCCGGCGTCGCTGCTCTCTGCGCACGAGATCCACTGCCTTGTTATGTGTCATCGTCAGAATCCATGTCGATGCCTGTCCTCGTGCCGGATCAAATGCCGCGGCCTTGCTCCACACCGCGAGGAACGCGTCCTGCACCACATCGGCCGCGAGATCGCGGTCGCGCACTATCCGTACCGCCAGCGAGTAGGCCGCCTGGCCGTATCTGTCGTATACCTGTGCGAACGCCTCCCGGTCGCCCTGGCGCACACGCTCCAGCAGTTCGCGATCCGTGGGGTGTTCGGTGTGAGCTCCTTCGTGACGTTGGTTGTCTGGCATTCGTTCTTGGGCCTTGACCGGTTCAACGCACCGGCGCGGGAGTCGGTTGGAGCACGGCCAGCCGCGACTTGATCCGCTCCAGCCGGCTTGCCTCCGGGGAGGATTCGAGTGTACGCAGGTCGAGTCTCATCAGCTGCACTCTGCCCGAAACGCGCATCGGCATAAACCCGAAGTCGGCCAGGAAGTCGTGCGGGAAGATCGTTCGATGGCGGAGAAACCGGGTCGGGAAGGGTTCTCCCGGGGCGTACCGATAGCCAAATCCCTCCAGGGCCGGCCACCCCCGATCGTTGCACTCGCCGATCGCAGCGAGCACCAGGCTCTGCAGCACCCAGGGGCTGTTGACGTCGGTCAGATACGCGCAGGTGATCACCACCGCATCGCGGCGCCGGCGGCCCGGCGGGCATGGTCGCCGCCCGCGGGAAGGCAGCCGCAGGGCCGTACTGGATCAGCCCGATCACCCGGTCGTCCTCGCGGTAGATCTTGCCCCACGGACCAAACTCGTCCTCGGTCTCGGCGATGAACCGGTCGCGCTCGGCGGGCTGGCGGCCGGGTCGGGTCTGCCACCACATGCAGGTGCGGCAGGGCGGCGGCGCGGTGGCCACGGTGGCGCCGGTGAGGTGATCGACTCGCGGCATCGCCCTCAGCCGCTGGGGGATTCGACGTCGTCGATCACAACGGACACCTCGCCCACGTCCAGCTCGGTGGTGGCGATCAACGACGCGCGCACCGCCTGCCGCACGCGCATTGCCAGGTCCGGCAGGAGCGTGCCCCACTCGGCCACCAACCGCAGCTTCCAGCTTGATCCGATCGTCGTCGGAGGACACCTTCACGCCGCGGGGCGGGCGCTCCTCGCTGATACGACGGTCGAGTCCGCCCAGCAGGCCGTCGGAAATGCCCGCGACGCCGTCCACCTCGCGCGCGGCGGCGGCCGCGTAGGTGGCGATCACTGCGTGCGAGATGTGTGCCGACGCTGACGGCGAGTGAACCGACTCGACCGGGTCGGCGGAGGTGTCTGCCATCGCGATCGAGTATACGGATCGATCACACCGGGCGGAGGCGCAAGAGGCAGGCCTCGGGACGGGCCAGAAAGCGGAACGGCATCAGCGTCGTGCCGGTGCCTCGTGAGACCACCACGGTGGTGGTGCCGTGCTGGATCACCCCCTCCTCGAAGAGCCAGCGGTTGTGCGACAGCCGGCGTTTCCCAGAGAGGGTGGGAATGCAGATCTGACCGCCGTGCAGATGGCCCGCCAGCACCAGCGAGCAGGTACCCATGGGAATTCTGGCGGCGACGTCGGGGAAGTGAGCAAGCAGGATCCGAAACGCGCCGGACTCATGAAACAGCGTCTCGGCCGGCTTTCCGCCTTCGCCCAACCATGTTTCGGCGTCCGAACCAGCGATCTCGACGATGACACCGCCATGCCGCACGGTCGCCGACTCGTCACGCAGCAACCGAACGCTGCGCCGGGCTCCAGTCGTCGATCACCACCGGCTGGGAGAACGGGTCGTTGGTCGAAGCCACCTCGTGGTTGCCGGTGACGGCGAACGTGCCGAGCGGTGGGCTCAGCCGGGCCAGCTCGGCGGTCACCTGCAGAGTTGCTCGGGGATGGCTGACGACGTCACCGGTGACCGCCACCAGATCGGGGCGGGCGAGCACTCCGAAGTCGATCGCCTTGCGCAGCGCGCGCATGTTCAGCGAGGGCGTGCCTGCATGGAAGTCGGACAGATGCAGGATGCTGAGGCCGTCCAGCGCAGGCGGGAGCCCGGCAACCGGCACCTCCAGCGTTCGCTCACGCAGCCACTGGGCCTCGAACAGCCCCCAGGCTCCGAGTCCGACTGCAGCGGCGGTGGCGGCCGACGAGAGTCGGGCAGCCCTACTCGCCACGCACGCTGTCGAGTTCGTCTCGCAGCCGTTGGCGGGCGGCCGAGATCCGCTCCTTCAGCACGGCGGTGCGGTCGGCGTCGCTGGAGTGCCCGTTGCCCGACGCCGGCACGGCCTCGTCACGGTCGTACAGGTAGTGGGCGACCGCCGCCGCCGCGACGGCCAGCACTGCAATTTTCACCAAGCGCGACATCCCGCCCAAGTCTAGTAGGAGTTCACGGGCATGCGCTCCAAAGACCTCGACCTGCCAGTGCGGCCGCCCGCTCGATGGCGGCGTACTCCGATGCGTGAGCGGTGTTCGGCGGAATCGCGAGCGTGCGTGCGTAGCCCAACCGCAGCAGCTGTTGCTCGACCGACACCGGTCGTTTGCCGTCGACGTAGACATACGCCAAGAAGCGTCCGTACTTGTCGTGGGTCTCGCGGTCGTACACCAGCTTGACCGACCGCCCGGTCAGCCAATGCTTCACAAAGGCCGACGCCTGGGGGCCGTAACAGCCAACCGGTCGATCGGGGTCGACCGTCTCAGGCGTATCGATACCGATCAGGCGAACGTCCTGGGAATGCCCGCCGGCAGACACGTAGATAGTGTCGCCGTCGACCACCCGCGAGACGGTGCCGCGCGAGATCGGCGCACTCTCGCCGTGGCCACGATGCCACAGCACGGTGACGGCCAGGACCGCCACCACAGCGAATACCGGGACTGCTCGTTTCATGCCCACGACGGTAGCGCCGGGGACCGTCACGCGTGTGCCTCGAACTGTGCCGGTATCGCGCGTCGAAGGCCCCGCCGGCGGCGACGTTTTCCGGGCACGAAGGTACGACCGACCCACCACATACAATTCTTGGCCCCATGAAGCTCCTCCACATTGCCGACGTCCATCTCGATCGCGTGTTTCGAGGCGCCGAGACGCGGCACGACGCCGACCGTCGAAGAGCCGAGCTGCGCGATGCGTTGGCGCGCGCGCTGCAGGTCGGTCGCGAGCAGGGCGTGGAGGCGATCTGCATCGCCGGAGACACCTACGAGCACGACTTCGTGCGCGAGGACACCGTCGAGTTCCTGCGCAACCTGCTGTCCGATGCCCGCGTACCCGTGCTGATCACACCGGGCAACCACGACCCCTACATGCCAGGCTCGGTATGGCAGCGCACCAGCTGGCCGCAAAATGTCCATGTGTTCACCCACGACCGGATCGAGCCGTTTCCACTCGACCTCGAGGTGACAGTGTGGGGAGCCGCGTTCACCGCCAAGCATTGCTCAACCAACGCGGTCGCCGACTGGCGCGCGCCGCAGGACGGCGGCAGCCACCTGCTCTTGATCCACGGGGCACTCACCGGCGAGCAGTGGGCTGACGAGCCCGGGCACCGTCCGCTGACGCGCGACCAGCTGCTCGCCACCGGTGCACGCTTCGTGATGCTCGGCCATTTTCATGACGGCCGCAGCGACGCGTTCCTGGCCTACCCCGGTTCGCTCGAGCCGCTGGGCTGGGGTGAGCGATTCGGTACTCACGGGGCGGCGGTGCTCGAGACGCACAGCGACGGCACGGTCACCTGGCAATTCCACGAGATTGCCCGGCGGCGCTACGCCGAGACCACCCTCGACGTCTCCGGCGCGGGAACGTCCACCCAGATCGAAGCCGCCCTAGCCGCGGCCGCCGCGGAGTTCGCCGGCAGCTCCCTGCGGGCGGTTCTCAGCGGGCTGGTGGAACCCTCCTGCGAGATCGACTCCCGGCTGCTGGCCGAACGCTGCGGCCACGGCCTGGCCGAGCTGGTGGTGATCGACCACACCCGACCCGCCTATGACCTCACGGCGATCGCCCAGGAGGGTTCGGTGCGGGGCCGGTTCGTAGCCCGGCTGCTGGCGGCCGACGACCCGCTGGCAGTCGATGCGGCGATCGCCGGGCTGCGGGCGATGGACGGGCACACGGAGCTGGTCGCATGAGGGTCACGAACCTGCGTCTGCATGGGTTCGGGCGGTTCCGCGAGCGGGAGTTCGAGTTCGGGCCCGGCCTCACGATCGTGCACGGACCGAACGAGGCCGGCAAGTCGACCCTGCACGCGGCGCTGTCGGCATCCACCTTCGGGCTCGCTCCCAGTGGTCGCCGTCTGGCCAAGCACACTGCGGCGATCGAACGCTACCGTCCCTGGCAGAGCGACCGCTACGCCGCCACGGTCGAACTCGAGCACAGCAACGGGCGTCGTCTGCGGATCGATTGGGACTACGACCGGCAGCAGTTTGCCGTAGTCGATTCGGCGACCGGCGACGACCTCTCCTCCGCGCACGGAGCGGGTACCAACACCGACGTTCTGGCCGAGACGCTGCACGGTGTCGGACGCGACGTGTACCTGCGGGTGGGCTCGATCGGCCAGGACGAGCTGGCCCAGATCGTGACCGGCGCGACCGACGTGCGCGAGGCGATCGAGCGCGCGGCCGGTCAGTCGCAGTCCGATTCGAGCAGCCAGACGGCTGTCGATCGCCTGCGTTCGCGCCGCAAGCAGTTGGTCGGCCTCAACCGCAACCAGAGTAACCCGCTGCCGCGCGCGGAGGCACGGGTGGACGATCTTCGCGCGCAGCTGTCCGACGCGGTCGGCACCCGGGCCGAGGCCGAGCAGCTGTCGGCTGAACGCGATCAGGCCGCTGAACAGGCAGGAGCGCTGGAGCGCCGCATCCGCGAGCTCGAGTTCGCGCTCGAAGGGGCGCGCTGGCGATCGCTGCGGGCCACCGTCAACCGGGCTGAGGGGCTCAATCGCGAACTGCAGGCGGCCACCGCTGCGGTACAAGGGTCGGTGGCGCTGGCGGAGTTCGCCCCGATCCCCGGCGTTGCCGGAGCGCGGGAACGGTACGAGCATCTGCTGGCGGAGCGCAACCGCAACCACCCGCGGCAGTCGGCGGTCGCGGGGAAGTTGGAAGAGCTGCGAATCCCCGCGGTCGGTCCTGCCAACGCTCCCGGACCGTCCCGCGTCGGCTGGGCGGTTGCCGCCGTGGGGGCGGTGGCCGCGATAGCGGGCCTGGTGCTCTCGACGCTGCTGGTCGTGGCCGGCGTGCTCGTGCTGGTGGCCGGGGTTGGGGCGGCAACCGTCACCCGCCGGGCCTACGATGCTCGCCGCGAAGCGGCCCGCGAGCAGCGCGACCGGGAGGCTGCCGATCGCCGCGATCGAGCCAAGGGCCTCGAGATCGAGTTGGCCAAGATCGCGACGGTTGACGCTGAGTACGAGGCCACCGCCGAGCGTCTGGCCGACATGCTGGAGAGCGACGACACGAGCCCCCAGGGGATCTCCCAGGCGCTGGCCACCTACGACGAGCATGTGCGGGCGCACACGTCCAGGATCGATGCCGAGCGCCGCCGCAGGCAGGCCGAGGCCGAGCTCGACACGCTGCTCAACGGGGGCAGCCTGGAGCAGGTGCAGCAGCGCTGCGCCGAGCTGGAGCGGTCACTCAATGGGCATCGCAACGCGGCCGGTGCCGAACGCGACCCCGACGACATCGAGGCCGAGCTTCACCGGCTGCGCTCGTCTGCCCGGCAGACCGCAGTCGACGCCAGCGGGCTTCGGGCCACCGCCGCCGAGCGGCTGCGACTGGTGCCCAACACCGGGGCGCTGCAGGAGCAGCTGGATGCGGCCGAGGACGAGCTGAGCCGACTGCAGCGGCTGGAAGCCGTGCTGAAGCTGGCCGAGAACGAGCTGCAGGAGACGGTGGCAGAGACCTACCGAGACTTTGCTCCGCGCCTGAATGCCGCGCTCGAGCGAAACCTGGTGCGGGCCACCGGCGGGCGTTACCGCAAGGCGTTCGTGGCCGACGACCTGTCCGTGCGGCTGGAGGCCCCCGAGACCGGCGCGGTGATCGACCTGGCGCAGGTCTCCGCCGGCACCCAGCGGCTGGTGTACCTGATGCAGCGACTCGAACTGGTGCAGCTGATCGCCCCCAGCAGCGAACCGCTACCGGTGCTGCTGGACGAGCCGTTCGCCCATCTCGACCGAGAACGCATGCGCGCGGCACTGGATGTCCTGACCGACCTGGCCGGCGACCGCCAGATCATCGTCTTCACCACCCAGCGCGACGCCGCCCAACTCGCCCCCGACTCCACCACTCTGCTCGAGTTATGCACCGAAGGTGAATAACGGTGCCTGGCACCGTTATTCACCCCGACGCCCTGGAGTGAATAATTGGTGCCTGGCACCGAATCTTCACTCACTCAGGCTCGGCGCACCAGCGGATACGGCCCGTCGGTCTTCTGGAGCGTGCCGCCGGCGATCATCCCGTCGATGGCCGCCATCACGTCGTCCTGGGTCATGTGCACAAGCGCGCCGTGACTGTCCAGCCGGTCGTGTCCCGCGCCCTTGAGCGCCTTCGCAGCCGAACCGCGCAGGATCGCCGTGAGCCGGGAGCGGCCTACCGCGCCGTTGGTCTCGTCCACCGCCTGCAGCACAGCGGCTGAGACGTCCACCCCCGGGATGGCAGGCGCGACCGTGGACGCGTGCCCGTCACAGCAGACCTCGTCCGGCCGCGGTGACGGCTCGTCGCCGAAGTACTCCAGCAGCACCTTTCGGCGGCACCCCGCCGTGGTGGCATAGGCATCGATCGCCTTCAACCGGTCCCACCGCTGGCGCTCCACCCGGCGACCGGCGATCATGCCGGCGGCTACGTGCTTGGGCGACAGCCGCGGCGCCGCCAGCCGCCCCGAGACATGCCCTGAGGGAGCCGGAAACAGCTCCAACGCGCCGGCACGCTCCAGCACCGCCAGCGCCACCCGTGGCTCGTCACCGGGAAGCTCGCGATCGGCCGACGCGAACACGCCCTCCGGCGAGGCCACGGTCGCCAGCGCCCGGTGCATCCCGTTGAGATCACCGGCGGAGAGCTTGGCGCGATTGATGAAGTACACGATCAGGCCCTTGTCGGCTGGGCTGTACAGGAGTGTGCAGCGAGCCGGAAGCCCGTCTCGTCCCGCGCGGCCGGCCTGCTGGTAGTACTCCTCCGGCGATGCCGGCAGCGTCCAGTGCACCACCGACCGCACGTCGGCCTTGTCGATGCCCATGCCGAACGCGGTGGTGGCCGCGACCACTTCCAGATCGCCGGCCAAGAACCCGCGGAGCGTCTGTGAGCGCGCATTCTGGGTGAGGCCGGCGTGGTAGGGCTCGGCCTTGACGCCCGCAGCCCGCAGCCGATCGGCCACCTCAACGCAGGTCTTTCGGCGGCCGCAGTAGACGACCGCCGGCAGCCGATCCGGTTCGCGCAGAAGCGCCGCGAGAACCTTGGTCTTGCCGGCATCACCGGCCACCCGGATCACCTCGAAGAACAGGTTGGCGCGATCGAAGCCGGTGGTCGGCGTGGCCGGATCGCGCAGACCGAGTGCGGCCACGATGTCCTTGGCCACGCGCGGGGTCGCGGTGGCTGTGAGTGCGATCGTGGGCGGCGAACCCAACCGCTCGCGGACATCGGCCAGTCGGCGGTAGTCCGGCCGGAAGTCGTGACCCCACTCCGAAAGGCAATGGGCCTCGTCCACCGCCAGCCGCGAGACGTTGGTGGCCGCCAACGTGTCCAGGAATCTTCGACTCGAGAACCGCTCGGGCGCGACGTACACCAGTCGCGTCCCACCCTCGCCGATGCGCTCCAGGGTGGCGGTCACGTCCTCGCGAGACATGCTCGAGGCGAGCATCTCGATGCCGTCGAAGCCCCGGGCGACCAGCGCCGCGTGCTGATCCTGCATTAACGCGATCAGCGGCGACACGACCACCGTCAGGCCGGCGCCGACCACCGCCGGAAGCTGATAGCAGAGCGACTTGCCCGACCCGGTGGGCATGATCGCGAGCACGTCTCGACCCGCAAGCACCGCCTCCACCGCCTCGCGCTGACCCGCGCGAAACTCGGCGAAGCCAAACCTGCTGCGCAGCTCCTGGTCGATGTCGATGGTCGTCACGCCCACGCTTCGCAGTGTGGCAGACGCGCAGGACCACACCGCGCATGCCCGAGGGGGAGTTACACGATCGTCATAGCCCCGTCGACAACCAGCGCGTGTCCGGTGATGTAGGACGCCTCGTCGGAGCACAGGAAGGCAACCGCCGCGGCCACCTCATCGGCCGTCCCCTGACGCCCCAGCGGCACCACCGACCGCACCGCATCAGCCACCTCCTGCTCACTCATCCCCTTCAGAATCGGATCGCTGAACGACGTATCGATCCAGCCGGGGCAGACCGCGTTCACCCGCACCCCCTCGCCGGCGCAATCCAGGGCCAACTGGCGGGCCATGTGGTTCACAGCCGCTTTCGAGGTGCAGTACCCGAGAAAGTCGCGCTCGGCCACAATGCCTGCCGTCGAGCCGGTCAAGACGATCGCCCCGCAGCGACGCTCGCGCATACCCGGCAGCACCGCCCGCACGGTCACGAAGATACCGCGGACATTGACCGCGAAGGTGCGATCGAAGCGCTCGACGGTCTCATCCCACACCGCTGCGGGTAGCAGCACACCAGCGTGGGCGTGCAGCACGTCGATGGCTCCCAGCACCTCCGTGACCTCGTCGATCGCCTGAGAGACCTGCTCCTCCTCCGAAGCGTCGGCGACCCAGGCGCGGGCGTCGATCCCCTCACCCCTGAGACGCTCAGCCGCGGCCTCCACCTCGGGTTGGTTGACATCGATCAGCGCCACCCGCGCCCCCTGGCGCCCCAGCGTCGCTGCCGACGCAAGGCCGATCCCCTGAGCCGCCCCGGTCACAACCGCGACCCGACCGGTAAAGCGCTGCTGATGCATCGAAAACCACCCCCGTCCGAAGTGGGATCACACAGGCACGTGGTCGGGCTCCACCCCGACCGGAGCCCGACCGGGCCGATCGTCGTACAGCCAGCGGGTGGCGATCACTCCCACCAGGCCGACACCCGCGACCGCCACATATGTCAGTCGCACGGTGTCCACCACTGCCGGCACGAACGCGCCGACATGCTCTGACGCGGAGATCTGGTGCGCCGACAGCGTGGCGGCAAAGACGATCCCCGCCACCGCAGCGCCCACGCCCGAGCCGATCTGGCGGGTCAGCGGAATGGTGGAGGTGGCCTGCCCCTCACGGCCTTCCACCTTGTCGGCCAGCACAGCGGCAAACAGCGCCGGGCTGGCGATGCCCATGCCCAGACCGGCGATGGAATAGGCGAGGATCACGAGCGCCGCTCCGCCGATCGGCAGCGCCATCAATCCCGTCGCGCCGACTGTCAGCGACGTTCCGAGTAGCACCTGCGACCTGGTCGACATGTTGAGCCGGGCCGACGCCATCGAACCGGTCGACCAACCCAGCGTGCACAACACCAGTGCCAGGCCGACGATCGCGACACCGTGATCGAAGCCCACCTGCAACTGCAGCGGCAGATACGTCTCGGCTCCCAGGAACACCACGCCGGTGGCGAACCCGGCCACGTTTGCGGCAATCGCGTTGGCGGAGTGCGTGAACACCGGGGTGGACGTGCGCCGCTCCCACCACACGAATCCCACCGCGGCCGCCACTGCCACCGGGATCAAAAGCGTGACCGGCAGCGAGTGATGTGATGCCGCCAAAAGCGCAGCCACGATCACTCCCAAAAGCAGCGGCCCCAAGATATTCAGCGGCGTGCGTGCTCCCACCCGCTCAAAGGGCACCTGACGACTGAGCGCCAGCTTCGCCGCCCAGGCGACAACGGCGATCAGCGGAAGGTTGATCCAAAACACCCATCGCCATCCGACCGTGGAAGTCAGCACCGCGCCCAACAGCGGCCCCACCAGAGCCGACACTCCCCACATCGCCGCGTTGATGCCAAACGCCCGCGGCCGCAGCTCGTCGGGCACACGCGTCGCGAACAAACCCAGCGGCACCGCGAACATGAAGCCCGCGCCCAGCCCCAAGATCGCGCGCGAGAGCGTCACCACCGGCATCGACTGCGCCAGCCCGCCGACCACATTGGCGACGACAAACAGCACACACGCGATCGTGAACGCAACGCCGGCGCCAGAGCGATCGATGATCGTGCCTGCGATCGGAAAGATGATCGCCACGGTCACGCTGGTCGCCCCGACCGTGGCGGCGATCAGGCCCACACCGCCGATGTCCTCGGCCGCCGTCGGCAACGCGGTTGTCACCATCAGCGCGTCCAGCGACCCCAGGAAGGTCGCCCCCAAGGCGGCCACCATCAGCGCGCGATACGGCGACCTGAACAGCGCGGCATAGCTCGGTGTCATCGCACGCGTGGGGATCTACTGAGCGGCGTAGATCTTGTCGGTCGCCGGATGGGCCTTGGTGATGTGCCGCTTGAACTGCAGCTCGTCGTAGCTCAGGCCCGCCGCCGCCCCCACCAGCTGCGCCAGATGGAAGATCGGCATATCGAACTGGATGTCGGCCTCCTTGGACGCCTTGCCCTGCCACGCATCGAGCGACAGGTGGCACAGCGGACACGGCGTCACCATGGCGTCGGCGCCGGCGGCCTTGGCCTCGGCCAGCGGCTGGATCAGCTCGCCCAGCGCGACCTCCTCGCGGGCCAGCACGATCGGGAAGCCGCAGCATTTGATCTTGGAGGGGTAGTCCACCGGGATCGCACCGCAGGCCTCGATGATGCGCTCGAGTGACTGCGGCCGATCGGGATCCTCAAAGCCCAGGAGCTTGGAGGGACGCAGGATCTGGCAGCCGTAGAAGGGAGCGATCTTGACGCCTTCCAGCGGCCGCTGGGCGATCTCCTTGAGCCGCTCGTAGCCCTCACCCTCGGCGATCTCCCACAGCAGGTGGCGTACCTCCACCGTGCCGTTGTAGGTGGCCGCACCGACTTCGCGCAGATTCTTGTCGATGCGCTCGCGCAGGTCGGGATCGGCTTTGAGCTTGATGTCGGCCTGGCGGAGGTTGAGCGTGCACACGTTGCAGATCGTCAGGAGCGTCTTCTGTTCGAGCTGCTCGGCTTGCCCCAGAATGCGCGCGTTGAGGTGCAGGTAATACTCCGGCCGAGCTTCGTGGATGTCGCCGGCGCCGCAGCAGGTGAACCCGGGGATGTCGACCAGCGAGAACCCGAGCTTGGCCGAGACCGCGCGAGTGGACGTGTCCAACTCCTTCTGCGACAGGCTCGCAAGGCAACCGGGGTAGTAGGCGTAACTCGAGTTCACGACTCCTGCTCTCTGTCGATGGTGACTCCCTGTCGCTTGGCGTCGCGCTCGGCCTCTTCGATCGGCTGCAACAGCTTGTGCAGCTTGCGGACCTCGTCCAGCTTCTTCGCTCGGTGGGGCTTGAGTGGATTTGGCACCTTGCCCGATTTGGCCATCTGCATCGCGAACTTGATGTCCATCGCCTGCTTGGGCGAGGTGTAGGGCACCAGCGCCGTCTCGAGCAGGTAGCCGGTCAGACGGCTGGAGACATCGAACACCTGGGCGTGGCGGGCGCCGCCGTCGGAGAGCATGCCCTCCGAATAGATCTCGGCGCCGAGTTTGGCGATCGCGTCGCGCGGGTCGACTCCCTTGGGACAGCGCTGATTGCAGAAGTAGCAGCGGGTGCAGTCCCACACCCCGTGGGGGCCGTTGAGCGTACGCAGCCGCTCCTTGCGCCCGCGGTCGCGCACGTCGCCCACGAAACGAGCGGCCTTGGCCAGAGCCGCCGGGCCGATGAAGTCGGGGTCGATCTCCATCGAGTTGCATTCCGAGACGCAGCATCCGCACTGGATGCACAGCGCTTCCTTGAAGATCCGGTCGAGCTCCTCCTGCTGGATCCGCCACTCCTTGACGGGAGGATCGTCGTCCTCCACCAGGTACGGCTGAATCGAGCGGAACTTCTCCCAGAACGGCTCCATGTCGACGACCAGATCCTTGACCACCGGCAGGTTCCCCATGGGCGAGATCACCGGTACCTCGCCGGCTTCGACCACCGGCGCCATCGGCGTTTTGCAGGCCAGCACCGCGGCGCCGTCCATGCGCATCCCGCACGACCCGCATACCGCCATCCGGCAGCTCTTGCGGTAGGTGAGTGACCCGTCCTGCTCGTCCTTGATCTGATCGAGGCAATCCAGCAGGGTGGCAGTCTCGGGCGCGTCGATGGTGAACTCGTCAACACCGGATTCGCCGGTGTCGGGGTTGTGGCGCTGCACTCTGAGGGTGACTTGCATGACGCTCCTAGTAGCTGCGAACAGCCGGCTGGTGCTCGGTGATGGTGACGGGCTTGTAGTCGAGCCTGACGCGGCCGCCCGGATCGTGCCAGGTGAGCGTGTGCCGCAGCCAGTTGTCGTCGTCGCGCTCGGGATAGTCCAGGCGACTGTGTGCACCCCGGCTCTCGGTGCGTGCGATCGCTCCCGTGACCAGGCAGTCGGCCATCTCGAGCATCGCCCCCAGCTCGATCGCCTGGATCAGGTCACTGTTGAAGGTGGTGCCCTTGTCCTGCACGATCACTCCGGCGGCGTAGCGTTCGCGCAGCTCCGTGATCGTGGCCTTGCAGGCATCGAGCCTCTCGGCATCGCGGAAGATGCCGGCGTTCTCGTACATGACATCGGCCAGCTCCTGGCGAATCGCCCGCGGTCGCTCGCCGTCGAAGTTGTAGAGCATCTCGCGAATCCGCTTCTCGGTGACCCTGACGGCCGAGGGTGAGAACACCCCGCCGAGCCCGTTCTGGCGCACCTCTTGGGCCGCTGCAGCGCCCGACCGGCGGCCGAACACGATCGTCTC
This sequence comes from uncultured Actinomycetes bacterium, assembly GCA_963811675.1. Classification (GTDB taxonomy): domain Bacteria; phylum Actinomycetota; class Thermoleophilia; order Gaiellales; family JAICJC01; genus CAVPTL01. The sequence continues at coordinate 135,950 of CAWESH010000023.1, forward strand.
CAGAAGCGAGTTGCCACCCAGCCGGTTGGCGCCGTGCACCGACACGCAGGCACACTCCCCGGCGGCGTACAGACCCGGCATGATGGTGCGGCCGTCCACGTCGGTATCGATCCCGCCCATGTGGTAGTGGCTGCCCGGCCTGACCGGAATCGGCTCCTCGATCGGATCGACGCCGGCGTAGTCCATCGCCAGCTCGCGTGAGCCGTGCAGCCGCTCCATGATCCGCTTGGCGCCCAGGTGAGTGAGATCCAAAAGCACGCAGCCGTCGACTCCCCGGCCCTCATCGATCTCAGTCTGCTCCGACCGGGAGACAACGTCGCGGGAGGCCAGCTCGACCGCGTTGGGGGCGTAGTTGAACATGAACCGCTCGCCCTCGCCGTTGCGCAGATACCCGCCCTCGCCCCGGCAGCCTTCGGTGATCAGCACCCCGTTGGCCTTGAGCGTGGTGGGGTGAAACTGCATGAATTCCATGTCCTTCAGCGGGACACCTGCGCGCCAGGCCATCGACATGCCGTCACCGGTGCAGGCATAGGCGTTGGTCGTACCCCGGTAGATGCGCCCGAGCCCGCCGGTGGCGAGCACAACCGCGCCGGCTTCGACGCCTTGGACGCCGCCGTGCAGCAGATCCCACGCGGTGACTCCGACACAGCGCTCGCCGTCGGTCACCAGATCGAGCGCGAACCACTCCTCGTATACCGTCACGCCGCTTTTGACCAGCTGCTCATACAGCACATGCAGCAGCACGTGCCCGGTGATATCTGCTGCGTAACAGGTGCGCGGCGCGCCGCCGGCCCCGAACGGGCGCTGGGCGATGCGGCCGTCTTCGGTGCGCGAGAAGATCGCGCCCATGTGCTCGAGTTCGTAGATGTCACCCGGGCCTTCGGCGCACATCACTGCGATGGCGTCTTGGTCGCCCAGGTAGTCCGAGCCCTTGACGGTGAAGAAGGTGTGATTCTCGGGGCTGTCCTCGCCGGCGTTTCCGAGCGCGGCGTTGATGCCGCCCTCCGCCGCCCCGGAATGGCTGCGGGTGGGATGCAGCTTGGACACGACACCGACGTCGGCCCCGTACCTGGCCGCCTCAATCGCAGCGCGCATGCCCGCAAGCCCCGCACCGACCACCACCACGTCGTGTCGAACCATTCCACCTCCGCGAAGTACCGCGCCATCGGCGCCCGAAAGCAGCCTACCAAGCGGGGTGGTGGGTCGCCGCAGCTGAGACTTTGTGACACGGTGGAAGAGTGCAGGTTCTCACGGTTCTGGGGTAGACTGGCAAGACGTTCGTGGGTCCGCAGAAGTCGTTTGACGGGGGAGATCCCTTGGCGAAGATGGTGTTTGCACTGCCCGATGCGCGCCGTGTGCTGCGCAACCTCACGCAGCCGGAGCTGCACGCTGAGGCCGCTCAACAGGAGACCGCCCGCTCGACCGACTACGGAGCGGTGAATGTCCACACCGAGGTGCTGGCACGCTCCAAGGCGTCCACCTACATCGTGTCGGATGAGCCTGAGGCCGAGCCGCATCAGGCCATCACCCGCGAGGAGTGGGAACGCGTCTCCGCCGAGCAGGACGCCTTCATCGGCGAGCACGAGATGGTGCAGGTCGATGGCTACATCGGCGACGACCCGGAGCGGCGAGTGCCCGCTCGGCTCTATGTCGAGCGCCGCAACATCAACATCGCCGCCATGCAAGATGTGTTGTTTTTCCACGACTCCGACACCGAGCAGTTCGAGCCAGAGCTGCTGGTCATCTACACGCCGAATCTGGCCATGCCCGGCTACCCGGACGAACGGCTGATCGCAGTCAACCTGGATCTGAACGTCACCCGCGTCTTCAACTCCGACTATTTCGGCGAGTCGAAGAAGGGCGGGCTGCGGATGTGGAACAAGCTCGTGTACGATCGCGGCGGGCTGGCGCTGCACGCGGGATGCAAGGTGATTCCGACCGCCTCCGGTGCCAAGACCGGGCTGATCGTGGGCCTGTCCGGCACGGGCAAGACGACCACCACCTTCACCCGCCAGAACGGCTCTTTGCCGGTGCAGGACGACTTCGTCGCGTGGTGGCCGGACGGGCGCGTGTCGGCAACCGAGGCCGGATGCTTCGCCAAGACGTTTGCGCTCAACCCGCGGGATGAGCCGACCATCCACGGGGCGGTCACCAAGGCCGACGCCTACCTCGAAAACGTCTCGATGGATGACGCCGGGGCGGTCGACTTCTTCGACGAGAGCTACACCAAGAACGGCCGCGCGGTGTTCTCGTTCAACGCCATCGACGCCGCCGACGCGACCGTGATCGAGGCGGCCGACTTCCTGCTGGTGCTGAATAAGAACGAGAACGTGATCCCCGCCGTGGCCAAGATGAAGGGCCCGCAGGCAGCCGCCTTCTTCATGCTGGGCGAGACCACCGGCACCGCCGCCGGCGGCAGCGACGAGGAGGGCAAGTTCCTGCGCGTCCCCGGCACCAACCCGTTCTTCCCGATGCACCACGACAACCAGGGCAACCGCTTCCTGGAGCTGCTCGAACGCAATCCCATCGACGTGTACGTCATGAACACTGGACGGGTGGGCGGCAAGGAGAGCGTGGTGGGGTCGAAGAAGGTCAAGATCCCGCACTCTTCGGCGATTGTCGAGGCCATCGCCGAAGGCACCATCGAGTGGGAGACCGACCCCGACTTCGGCTATCTGGTCGCGGCGCACGTTCCCGGCATCGACGCGCAGGACATCGACATCCTGCAGCCGCGGCGGTTGTACGAGGCGACCGGGCGATCCGACGAGTACGCCCAGCGGGTGGTGCAGCTGAAGACAGAGCGGGCCGAGTTCTTGGCACAGTTCCCAAGCTTGTCGCGCGAGATCGTGGACTCGGTCGGGTAGCGGAGCGTTTGCCACCGTCCGAGACCAAGGTCGAAGTCCAGCGCACCGCCCGTGGCTTCGAGAGCGCCGTCAACGAACACGACACCGCACGCCAGAGCGACAGCCTCTCGGCCGAGTTCGCCGAGCGTGACAACGACCTGGGGCCGCTGCTTGCGCAAACAACCCGGGCAGAGCTGATCGGCACGGTGGCCAACCGCACGCTGTTCCAGCTGCATCTGGACGACGGCGACACCAATGTGGTCGAACTCCTGTGGCGCGACCACGAGGGCCCCTGGAAGATCTATGACTGCCGCGTGTTCAGCCTCCTGCCGGGCATCTGACATAACTGGGAAAGCCGGTAAATAGGAGGATTTTCTCGGGTTTCGGGGTATCGTTTAAGCCCCAAGACAGGCGAGGAACTCACGCGATGGCACCACCACGAGCGATCTGGACCGGCAGCATCTCCTTTGGACTGGTCAACGCCCCAGTGCGGATGTACACGGCCACCACCGAAAAGACGCTTCGGTTCAACCAGCTACACCAGCCCGACGGCGGCCGCATCGGCTACCAGAAGGTGTGCAAGATCGACAACGAGGTCGTGCCCGCCGAAGAGATCGTGCGCGCCTACGACGTCGGCGGCGGTGAGTTCGTCGAGGTCACCGACGAGGATTTTGCTGCGGCTGCCGAGGCCGCCCACCGGGTGATCACGATTCACGATTTTGTCCCGGCCACCGAGATCGATCCGATCTACTTCGAGAAGACCTACTACCTGGGGCCGCAGGAGGGAGCGGGCGAGTCGATCTACGCCCTGCTGGCCGAGGCGATGGAGAAATCCGGCCTGTCGGCGGTTGCCACCTACGTGCACCACGATCGCGAGCACCTCGTGTGCCTTCGCATTCGCGACGGCGTGATCACGCTGGAGCGGATGTTCTTCGCTGATGAGATCCGCGCGCCGGAGGGGATCGTCCCGGCGGGCGCCAAAGTGGACAAGCGCCAGCTGGCGATGGCCAACGACCTGATCAAGGCCTACACCGGCGAGTTCGAGCCCACCCAATACGTCGATACCTATCGTGAGCGCCTGCTGGCCGTGATCGAGGCCAAGCGCAGTGGAACCACGGTCAAGGCCAAGTCGGCCGAGAAGACGGCCGCTCCGCCCGACCTGATGGCGGCGCTGACCGCGTCGCTCGACCAGGCCCGGGATGCCCGCGAGGCCCGCACGAAGCCTGCCAAGGCAGCTCCCAAGAAGGCTAAAGCCGGGGCAGCCGCTGGCGGTTCAAAAGCACCGGCGCGTAAACGTCGCAGCGCCTGAGCCGGTCGCGCACGCGATCCATTGTGAAGCTGGCAAGGTCGAGCTGCGGCTCGACCTCGTCCCATTCCAGCGGAGCCGACACCAGCGCCTGCGGCACCGGACGCACCGAGTACACCGTCGCGGTGGTGCGGCCGTAGCCGTTTTGGTTGGCGTCGATCAACACGCCGTGACGGCGTGAGCGCTGCCACTCGGTTGTGACCAGCTCGGGGGCGGTGTGTGCCAGTGCCCGAGCGATCGCGTGGGCGAAGTCGCGAACGGTGTCTTGGTCGTAGCGGCGGGCGATGGGGACGAGCACGTGGAGCCCGCGTGAGCCGGACGTCTTGGGATAGCCCTCCAGGTCGAGTGCGTGCAGCGCGGCGCGAAGCAGCAGGGCCACCTCGACCACTACGTCGAACTCAGTGCCCTCGGCCGGGTCGAGGTCGAACACGACCCAGTCGGGCCGGTCGGGGCGGTCGGCCCGAGCGCTCCAGGCGTTCATGTCGATGCAGCCCATGTTCACCATCCAGGCCAGCGCGTCGGGCGAATCGACGATCGGAAATCCGATTCCCTGCTGGTCAGAGCGGGTGATCCAGTCCGGCATGTGTGAGGGCGCATCCTTCTGGAAGAAATGCTTGCCGTGAATGCCGTCGGGATACCGTTTCATCGTGAACGGCCTGGCGCGCAGGTGCTCGACCAAGGCCGGAGCCACATCCAGGTAGTAGGCGATCAGGTCCCCTTTGGTGATCCCGAGTTCG